>CAVWZE010000001.1:0-61672 GCA_963759485.1 uncultured Acidobacteriota bacterium
CATCTGCACTTCATCACGTCTAGCCACGTCGCTGGCTGGCCCTCGGCAGAAGCTAATCCTCGCCGCTGGAACTCCAGGCGTCCGGCGCGGCCTCTTCAAAGCGCGTGTGGCGGCTGAGGAACACAAAATTCAAGTTGCCGGTTGGCCCGTTGCGCTGTTTCGCGATTATAATTTCCGCCTTGGCTCGATCTTCTTCCGCCATGTCCGTTTTGTAAAAGTTCGGGCGGTTGATAAAAAGGACGACGTCCGCGTCCTGCTCGATGGCGCCCGATTCCCGCAAGTCGGCAAGCTGCGGCTTGCGATCTTCGCGCTCTGGAGCGCGCGTCAACTGGCTGAGCACCACAACCGGAACCTTCAACTCCTTGGCCAGCGCCTTCAGCGCGCGCGAGATGCTCGACACTTCCTCCTGCCGGTTGCTATTGCGCCGATTCGATGTAGGCACAACCAACTGAATGTAATCGACAATCACCAGCGACAAGCCCGCGGTCGCGCTTCAGCCGCCGCGCCTTGGCTCCCATTTCGAGGACCGTTGACGACGCGGAATCGTCGATCCAGATGGGCGCCTCTCCTAGCTCGGCCAGCGACTTCGTCACCTTGCCCCAATCGTCGCGATTCATGTGTCCTGTGCGAAACTTGTGCGCATCCACGCGCGCTTGCGACGCCAGCAGGCGCAGCAGCAGAGACTCCTTCGACATTTCCAGACTGAAAATCGCCACTGGCTCGCGATGTCGCAATGCGACATTCTCGGCAATGTTGAGCGCCAGTGCCGTCTTCCCCATCGACGGCCGGGCAGCCAGAATAATCAGTTCTGACGGTTGCAAACCTGCCGTCTCGTTATCAAGCCCCGCGTAACCGGTAGCAAGGCCGGTGATCCGGCGCCCCTCGCTGAAAATTTTCTCGAGCCGATCGAAGCTCTCCTTCACCAGGTCTTTCACGCCGATCAGCCCGGCCTTTACCCGGTCTTCCGCCAATTGAAAGATCGTGGACTCCGCGCGATCGAGAATCACGTCCGCATCGTCGCCCGCCGCCAGCGCTTGCTCTTGAATCGCGGACGCGGAATAGATCAGGCTCCGCAGAATGGCCTTTTCTTTCACGATGCGCGCGTAGTGATCCACATTCGTCGCGCGCGGCAATCCATCGGCAAGCTGCGAAAGGTACGCTACGCCGCCCGCGGCTTCGAGCGCGCCGCTTCGCGCCAGGTCTTCCATCAGCGTGATCGTGTCGATGGCCTGTTGCTTCTCGCCTAGCTGCACCATTCGCTCGAAGATGTGCCGGTGTTGCGGAAGAAAAAAATCCTCGGAGCGTAATTGCTCCACGGCGGCATTCAGTGCGTGATTATCCAGCAGCACTGCGCCAAGAATGCTGCGCTCCGCCTCCAGGTTGTGGGGCAGCGGCCGCTCGATACTGGTATTTGCGGGCATCTAGATATTCGCCTTATATTCGCCTAATACTCCGTCAGGCGCAAGAGGTCGCTTGCCGCAGCCTTCTGCGCGCCGCACTGCATCGTGAATGTAGAGATTTTCGCAACTGTGGGCGCGAGTCTGCACCCCTGGAACACAAAGGTCAATCACGAGCGCCTGTGGACCTTTTCGGAAAAGTGGAAAACGCCGATCGGCAAGAAATGTAGCGAGGGATTTCTTCTAATCTCTGCGGCGCGAGTCGAATGAGTGAAACCTGGATTTTACGTGCGCTTTTTTCTGAAAAATTGTGGCGAGTTTAATGCACCAAATGCGTTCAATTGAACGCATTTAAGAGGCTTAAAATGCTCAAAAACGTCGCCTCCAGCCACCTTAGCCGCTGTTTCAGGCACAAACTTTTCAGGTGCGACCAGGCTGACTTCTATGCTTCCTTTTTGACGCTGAGCTTCACGTTCGCGGCAATTTCGCGGTGCAACTTCACGGGAATTTCGAATTCGCCGACAACTTTGATAGGATCGGCCAGGGCGATTTTGCGTTTTTCCACGTTAAAGCCCTTCGCCGCCAGCGCCTCAGAAATATCCGCCGACGTAACCGAGCCGAAAAGCTGGTCGTTTTCTCCAGCCTTCCGCGTAAGTTCGAGCGAAACTCCCGCCAGCAGTTCGGCCAGCTTCTGCGCGTCGCCCTTTTCCGTGGCTTCTTTCTTCGCGAACGTGGCGCGCATTTTCTCGAGCCGCTTCATGTTGCCGGCGCTGGCTTCGAGCGCCAGTTTCCGCGGCAGAAGAAAATTCCGCGCGTATCCTTCGGCCACGTTGACCACCTGGCCTCGCGTTCCGAGCTTTTCGACGTCTTCCTGCAAAATAATCTGCATGATGTTGACTCCAGATTTTCTTCCGGGGCTAAGGCCCCTGTTGAGCAGCGCGCTATGCGGCTTGACTAAAGTCCCGCCCTTCCACCAAAAGCGACCGTTACAGTTCCGCTGCGAACGGCAGCAGCGCGATATTTTGCGCCCGCTTGATCGCCACAGCTAGCCAGCGCTGGTGCCGCGCGCAAGTTCCCGTCATGCGGCGCGGCAAAATCTTTCCGCGCTCCTGCAGGAACGGCGCCAGTATTTCCGATTTCTTGTAATCAATGTAGTCCGACTTGTCCACGCAGAACCGGCACACCTTCTTTTTCCGAATGAAACTGCGCTTGCCTCGCTTCGCGGGACCGCCCGGCCTGCCACCCTGCGGACGCGGACCGCCTGGCCCGCCAAATCGGCTTGGTCCGCCATGCCCCGGTGGCCCGGAATGTCCCGATGGCCCGCTCGGCCCCGACGTTGGTCCCGGCGACGCAGCTGGCGCGGTCGGTGGTGCTTGCGAATTCGGTACGTTTTCGTCTGCCATTCGATTTCTCCTGAATTAGAAACTAGGTTGTGGCCGCGGCCTGTTCGCCGCTGCCAGGCATTGCCGGAGCGGGCGCCGCGGCGGTTTTGCGCGGGCGGCGAGCGGCGCGCTTCTCGCGATGTCGCTTTAGCTTTTCCTGGCGCTTCAATTCCTCATCCACGCGCACCGTCAAGTACTTCATCACGGCATCGGCGACTTTCAGCCGGCGCTCGAGTTCTTTCACCACCTCGCCGTGTGTAGAGCGCACCGCCATGTACACATAAAATCCTTCGCGCAGACGCTGCACTCGGTAGGCCATGCGCTTCCGGCCCCACTTCTCCGTCTTCTCGATCTTGGCGCCTTTTTCTGTGGCGGCATGCTCGAGTGTTGCAATCACTTTGTCGACTTCCGGCTCCGGCGTATCCGGCCGGCAGATAAAAATCAGGTCGTATAGACGTTCTTCCATATGCCCTCTCGATTCCTTGCCTTCCTTGCGGCAAACCCCAATTCCCTACTCCGGATCTTCCTCGTTAGGAGTCGCCTTGCGATTGAACCGCGACATCGCCTTCTCGACGCCCTCCGTTAAAACCAGTTCCACCGCGTCGGCTGCCTCCACTACCATCTCTTGAGCGATGCGCCGCTCCTCGCGGCTCATCGTGCTCAGGACGTAGTCTCTGCGGTCTCCCCAAATCTTTTCCGGCCGAACACCCAGCCGAATGCGTACAAATTCGTCCGTTCCCAGCGCGCTGATGATCGATTGCATGCCGTTGTGCGAGCTGTTCCGGCCTTTGTCCCGAATCCGCAACATGCCCCACGGCAAATCCACTTCATCGATCAGCACGATCAGATCGGCCGGCTCACATTCATATCGCTCGGCCAACATTCGCACGGCAACGCCGCTCAGATTCATCATCGTCTGCGGCTTTGCCACGATCACGTCCTGGCCCGCCACTGCGCCCCGCCCGATCAGCGATTTTGCCTCCGGACGCGTGACCCTGATTCCCGCTCGCTCCGCCAGCGCATCCACGGCGAGAAAACCCAGGTTGTGCGGCGTCCATTCGTATTCGGCGCCGGGATTGCCGAGTCCAACGATAAGTCGCATGGGCGAGCCGGCTCCTTACGCGCCCGGCACTTCGGCACAACTCGCTTACCTCTTCTTTTCCGGCTTCTCTGCCTTCTCGCTCTTCGCCGCCGGTTCCGCGCCCTCTTCGGCCTCTCCCTCTTCTTCCTTCTTGCCCTTCTTGATTACCTCGGGCTCGGCCGGTGCCGTTTCCGCCGCCACAGCCGCTTCCGGTGCCGGTTCCTCTTCCTTCTTCAGCATCACGACGTGCGCCAGGACCCGTTGCGGATCGGTAAGCAGCTTCACCTTATTCGCGTCGATCGGCAGGTCGCCCGCGCGAAGCTGCTTGCCGATCATCAGCTCCGTCACGTCCACTTTGAACTCTTCCGGAATATCGGCCGGCAAGCACTCGAGCTCGACTTCGCGCGTGACCATCTCGAAAATGCCGCCCTGCAATTTCACGCCCTGCGGCTCCCCAAACGTGTGCACCGGAACGCGCACGCGCATTCGCACGTCCATCGCAATCCGCAGCAAATCAACGTGCAGCAGCGAGCCGCTTAGCGGATCAACTTGCCAATCCTTCAGCATGGCCTGCTCTTCCCGGCCTCCGGCAACTCGCACGCTAAAAATCGTGTTGTGGCCCGAATCCGAGCGCAGAATCCGCGCCACCTGTTTCGCATTCACCGCCAGGGACACGGACTCCTTGCGTCCGCCGTAAAGCACCGCCGGCACCATGCCTGTTTGCCGCGTGCGCCGCGCCGGACCCTTGCCGCGCCCCTCGCGAACTTTTCCTTCAACTGTAAACGTCTCCATTTGCTACCTCACACTCGCTAGATAAACAATTCGCTGATCGAAGTCTCTTCGTGAATCGACTGTATTCCCCGCGCCAGCAGCGGAGCCACGCTCAGCGTCTTGATCTTCGGCAGTTCGCGCGCCGCCTGGCTCAGCGGAATCGAATCGGTCACGACCACTTCCACAATGTCCGACTTTCGAATGCGCTCAACTGCTGGGCCCGAAAGCACCGGGTGCGTGCAGGCCGCATAAACTTGTGATGCGCCATTCTCGAGAAGTGCTTCCGCCGTTTTTACCAGCGTTCCCGCCGTATCAATGATGTCATCGATGATCAGCGCGGTACGGTCTTTCACCTCGCCGATCAGGTGCATCACTTCGCTCACGTTCACGTCAATCCGCCGCTTATCCACGATCGCCAGGGGCGCATCCATCCTTTTCGCGAATAGCCTCGCCCTCTCCACGCCTCCGGCATCGGGCGAAACCACCGTCACCGGGCCCAACTGCTTCTTCTGGAAATATTCCACCAGCACCGGCGCGGCATACAAATGATCCACCGGAATATTGAAATATCCCTGAATCTGCGGCGCATGCAGGTCCAGCGAAAGCACGCGACTCGATCCCGCGGTTTCCAAAAGGTCCGCCACTAACTTCGCCGAAATCGCCACGCGCGGCCGGTCCTTCCGGTCCTGCCGCGAATACGGATAATACGGAATCACCGGCGTGATCCGCCAGGCCGACGCGCGCTTGAACGCGTCCACCATGATGAGCAACTGCATCAAGTGCAAATCCACCGGATTCGCGCACGGCTGCACCACGAACACGTCCGCGCCGCGCACATTCTCGAGAATCTGATAGCGCGTTTCGCCATCCGAGAATTGCCCGTGCTCGGCGCGCCCTCGCGGTACTCCCAAATACGAGCAGATGGAATCGCAAAGCGCCGGATTCGAGGTTCCGCAGAAGACTTTGAACTTCTGGTCGGCCAAAGTTCTCCCCTATCGGGTCACACTCCAACCCATCGCACGGCCATACTTTTCCCTGGAAACAGTTTCAGCGACGAAAACCGAATCTTCCGGGAACGCCCGAGCGGCTCGGCGCGCCTGCGCTGGGTTTCGGAATACTCCAAACACCGCCGACCCGCTACCCGCCAGCGCGGCATTCGCGGCTCCTCGCTTGAGCAATCCGTCCCGGATTTCTCCGAGGCGCGGATAGCGGCTGAAAACAGGGCCCTCGAAATCGTTGGAGACCCTGCTCTGCCGGCTCCAGCACAGAGCGCAGAACCCCCAAATACTAGGGGTTTTCGCACTCTTTGTCAATTCCGCGGACATCCATTGATAAGCTTCTTTCGTGCTGACGCCTATATTTCGCGGCGAAACCACAACGATCGTTTGCTTCGGCAGATCATCGAGCGGATAAATCTCGTCGCCGCGATTCACCGCCAGGGCGCGCCCGCCGAAGAGAAAAAACGGAACGTCGGCGCCCAGTTCCGCCGCAATCGCCATTAACTTATCGAGCGGCAATCGTTTCTTCGTCAAGCGCAGCATGCCGATCAGCGCGGCTGCGGCATCGCCTGAGCCGCCGCCGAGGCCGCGCGCCACTGGTATTCGCTTTTCGAGACGCGCGCGGATGCCGCCGCGAAACCCAATCTCACATCCCAACCCCTCAATGGCGCGATACACAAGGTTTTCAGGGCCTGCCGTCAGCGTTGCGTCAGTCGTCTCCAAAAAAATTCCAGCCTTGGACGTTCGGGAAAGTTCCAGCGTGTCGCACAGCGAAATCGCCTGAAAAATTGTGCGCAGTTCGTGATAACCATCCGTACGGCGTCCTATCACGTGCAGGCACAGATTGATCTTTGCGAACGCAGGGAGGCGCACTGTCCGTTTCTTGCTCGAAATCATGCGGGGGAGCTTACTGCGGTTTCTCGGAATCCGGAGAGGATTTCTGCGCGAGATGCTTCTTCAGCGTCCTCAGTTGCGCTTCCAGTTCGGTCACTTTGTCGGCTTCGTAGTCGGCAGGCACCGCTTTTCGCCATTCTGACAAGGCCAGTTCGAAGGTTTCTGCCGCCCGCTCGTTCTGGCCCAGCTTCAAATAAACGTCGCCAAGATGACTCAGAATGGTCGGATCGTTGCCTTGGCGATCGATCGCCTTGCGCAGGTTTTCTTCCGCTTCCGGCAGCTTGTTCTGCTTGTAGTAAGCCCAACCCAAGCTATCGAGGTACGCGCCGTTGTTGGGCTCCTGCTTCAGCGCACGCTCGATCAACGAGCCAGCCTCGTCCAAGCGAATCCCACGATCCGCCAGCATGTAGCCGTAGTAGTTCAACACCGGAGCATTATCGGGATTCACCTGCAGCACCTTGCGAAATTGTTGCTCGGCTTGGTCGAATCTCTTCTGCCGCTCGTAAATGGATCCTAGCAAGAACCAAGCTGTCTCCTTGCCGGAATCTCCGTGAGCCATCTGTTCGGCCTTCTGCGCCGACTGCTCCGCTTCCATGTACTTTCGGCCGCGCTCCTGCACCTGCGCGATATCGACGTAAATTTCCTGATCGCCGTCATTCCCTTGCAGCAAGCCCTGGAGCAGCTGCGTCGCGGCCGCGGTCTCCGTCTTTTCACCGTAAAGCATCGCCAGCGTAACCGTCATCTCGGGGTCTTTCGGGTCCGCATCCAGCGCCTTCTTGGCCTCGGCGATGGCCTGATCGATGTTGTGGTTCTCGCGATACGTTTCGATCGTGAGGGTTTCTGCCCGCTTTTGCGAATCTCCGCCCAGCTTGCCCATCTCCGCATATGCATCGAGGGCTGCCGTGTAATTTCGCGCGCCACGATACGCGCGGCCCAATTGCTCATAAAGAATTGACAGGGCACTGGAATGCCCCCCGCCAGCCTGGCTCTTTATACCTGCGATCGCGTCTGTCAACAGCTTCACCGCATCGTCGTAATGCCCCTGATCCTCATCGAGCAGCGCCTGGTTGAAAAGAATTTCGAGGCTTCCGGGCGCGAGTTCTTTCGCACGCTCCAAACTCGCTTGCGCCTTATCAAACTGGCCCAGCCTTCGATACAGCTGCGCCAGCCGGAGATGGTTTTCCGAAGTGCCGGGCTCAAGCTCTACGAGTTTCTTATATTGTTCGAGCGCGTCGGCATACTTATCCTGCTCCATCAGGGCTTCGGCCAAGCCGTGCCGGTGGCCCGCGTCGTCCGGATCGATCGCGACCGCTTTGCGGTACGCGTCTTCGGCTTTTGCATAGTCCTTCGCCTGGGAATACGCGCTGCCCAAAAGATCGTAAGCATCGGGGGAAGGAGAATCCTTGGACGCCTGCGTCAGCAGGCCGATGGCTTCCTGCGATTTGCCCTCGTCAATCAGAAGCTGGCTCAACTGTTCGAGCGCGGCGCCATTCTCCGAATCTTTCTGCAACACCTGCCGCAGGATCTTTTCCGCGTCCGAATGATGATTTTCGAAACGATACAACCGCGCAAGCCACAACGCCGAATAGGTATCGTCTGGTTCGACCTTCAGAATCGCTTGAAACTGCTCGATCGCCTGGGTGATGTCCGCTTGTGGAACTTCGCCCGCGCTCGCTTCTCCCAATGCCCGGACATAAATCCGCGCCAGTAGTCGGTGCGCATCCACATTGTCCGGTTCGATCTTCAGCGCCGCTTGCGCCTCTTCCGTGGCTTCGCGCATGTGCCCGGATTTCGCGTGGATCTCCGCCAGGCGTTCCACGATCACAGCCGAATCCGGATCCATCGCCAGCGCTTTTTTGTAGGACTCGATCGAGTCATCCGCAAGTTGCGATTTATTCGTGGCTTCGTATTGCAGCTCTTGCAGGTGCCCCAAAGTGAAGTAGTAATAGGCGTCCCCGGGCGTAGAATCGGTTGCGGCTTTAGCGCCGGCTACCGCCTGTGGCCGAGCGGGAGGTTCGGCCAACACGAGCGGTGCCGCGATTAGAAGCGCCGCAATGCCCGCACTAAGAATCACTTTCATTCGTCACCAATTATCGTACACCTAGAAGGACCCGTCAAAGCTTTCCGGGATGCTCAGTTCCGCTCCGATTCGACTCCACGCACCGTAATCGACGTGGCATTCGGAACTTCGGCTCCTCTCTTGGTATAGTCATGGTGACTAAAGCCCTTATGGCATCAAATCCCCATCAACCGGCGGTGGTGGCCCTCGCTGGCATGCTCATCCTGGTGAGCTTTGGGGCGCTTGCATCCGCGCAAGAGCCTGCCGGTACCGGCGCGCAAACGCTCCCGTCGTCCGCGGCTAGTGCCGTTTCGGCCGTTCCCCCCGCACCGCGCCCTCAGCCGACGCTTGCGGATTTCGCATGGCTCGCGGGCGAATGGCATGGCACCTGGGGACCTCGCCTCGCACTCGAAGCGTGGACGCCGCCGCGTGCCGGCACGATGCTCGGCTCGTTCCAACTGTCGGAAAATGGCAAGACGCTGGTTGTAGAACTGCTTACCCTCACCGACGAGGACGGCATGCTTAAATTGCATATCCGCCATTTCACTCCTTCACTCCTCGCCTGGGAGAAGCAAGACGCGGTGGCCCTGAATTTACAGAGCGCCAATCCGACCACCGCGATCTTTGAAAATCACGCCGACGGTGAACCCAAGACCGCCACGTTCACGCGACTCGGTGCGGATTCTTACGTCTCTCGATTCGAACTCACGTTGGAAAAAGGCGATGCCCATATCACCCAAATCGTTTATCACCGCCAAACGGCCAGCGCGCCGTCAAAACAGCCCAAACACAAGCACGAACGGGATGTCCCCTAGCTCCCAAAAAATTTCGGACCCTTGGCGCGATGGCCGAACCCAAGCCACCAAAATCCGGGCACCCTAAGCTGATCGAGGAGCAACTTCGCATCGGTCCTGCCGGATGGTCCTACAAGGATTGGCAAGGCATCGTCTACCCGACTCCGCGACCCCGCGGTTTCCACGAAGCCACGTATCTCGCCGACTACTTCAGCACGATTGAAATCAACACTTCATTTTATCAACCGCTAAAGCCGGAACATTGCCGGCAGTGGATCGAACGGGTCTCGGCGAACTCGCAATTCCTCTTCACCGCCAAGCTTTGGCAGAGATTCACTCATCAAACAGACGCCACCGTGGAAGAGGAAAGAGATACCCGGGCCGGTTTCGACGTGCTGCGCGGCGCCGGAAAACTGGGCGCGGTGTTGCTCCAGTTCCCTTTTTCTTTCCATCAGACGCCCGACAATCTTGCCTACTTGAAAGCGTCTGGCCGGCCGCTTCCAGGATTACCCTCTTGTCGTCGAGGTGCGCCACGCTTCCTGGAACGAGCCTGCTTTCTTTCAGCTCCTGCATGAAATCGGCGTGGGCTTCTGCAACATCGACCAGCCTGTCATCGGCCGTTCCCTCAAGGCCTCGGAAATCGCCACCGCGCCCGTCGGCTACGTCCGTCTCCACGGCAGGCGCTACGACACGTGGTTCAGCGACGATCCCGAACTTCCACCCCACGAACGCTACAACTATCTCTACTCGCAGGCGGAACTAGCACCCTGGGCCCAGCGCATCCAGAAAGTGGAGAAAACCACCCGCACCACCTTTGTAATCACCAACAACCATTTCGAGGGAAAAGGCGTGGTCAACGCGCTGCAACTCATCAACATGCTTACGCACAAAAAGGTAAAGGTTCCGGAGCCGCTGCGCCACCACTACCCTGAATTAGACGCGATAGCAGACGAGCCACCCAGCGAGCCCACACTATTTCCCTGAGCTACGATAGGCGACGCGTGGGCAAGACCCGATCTTCGCGGCGCGGTTCCTACTCGCAGGAAAGGACCCCCGTCACGCGGGCCGGATATCTTCCAGCTGCGAAACGCTCTGCGGTATCATGGCCACACGGCGGGGCTGTAGCTCAGATGGATAGAGCAGCAGTTTCCTAAACTGCGTGTCGGGAGTTCGACTCTCCCCAGCCCCACCACTTTTGGGTCAGCGCCGCTCTCTTACGTGCGGCTTGACTCCCGCACCCGCACCGACTATACGTAGCATAGAAACAGAAAAGGGAACACGCCACTTCCGAAGCCGAAACGGATTCGAGCATGAAGAATCGCGCGGTTGCGCTATCCCTTGCAGTGCTTGCAGCGACGGTGCTTGTGCCGCCCGCGCAAGCTCAGCGACAGTTCGCCTTTGCCCCCACTTCCAGTAGCCGAATGGGACCTGCTTCATCGCAGCACGGCCACATGGGACGCGGACTCGTCCGCCAGCACGGCGCGCGCCGCTATTTCCCCGGCTCATTCTATGCGCCGTATTTCTATTCCGACTACGATTACGGGTACGATTCCGAGCCGCAGATAGCCGAGCCGCCTCCGCCTCAGATCATCGAGCAAGTTGCTCAGCCGGCGCCTGCGCCAGTTGCTCCTGCGCCCGATTCGGTGGTGATTGAACTGCAAGGCGACCATTGGGTGCGCGTTACAAATTACGGTCAATCGCAGACAGATGGGCCATCCGGCCAGGCCGAGCCGGGGCGAGCACCGGGTCCGCAGACCGCCGTCCCCCGCCGAACTCAGGCTCCGGAGCCGCTCGCTGAGGTTCCGGCCGCTGTCCTCGTCTTCCGCGACGGACGCCGCGAAGAAATTGGAAAATACGTAGTCGTGGGATCAACCCTGTACGCCAGCGCGGACTATTGGAGCAGCGGTTCGTGGACGCGAAAAGTTCAGCTGCGTGAATTGGACGTTCCCGCAACTTTGAAACTCAATCAGGAGCGCAACGCAAAGTTTAGTCTGCCGTCCGGGCCGAATGAAGTCATGGTTCGACCCTGAATTTCTTATCTCTCAAATTGCATCCAGTACATCGGTCGGCCACGGTTGCACCCAGTGTTTTCTCGCTTCAACGCCCAATACGTTTCCTGACCACCCGCAACAACACCTCAGTTCAATGGAGCTGGCATCAACTTCTTCCACGTTCCTGTTGACGCTCGTTACTGCTGATCCGATGGGGCATCCACACTTTGAGCATTCGAAGAGAAGCACGTGGACAAACGCCTCTGGAATGTCTGCCATTGTCGCCTCCATGCTGATCGCAGGCTAACGCGGGGTCCGTTTCTGGCACATACCGGGATGGGTGAAGATCGCGTCGAAAACCGCGTTAGAAAAGACTGCGGGGATCGCATCCTTTTTACATAGTTCACATTGGGTAATGGACTTCCATTCCCCAGACGCCCTATTTCGATATATAGTCTCCCCACTGAGCGGGGAACACACATGCCACTCGATTCAGCAGCAGCTCCGAAATCCAGCCTGACTTTGGAAACGCGGCCGTGGGAAGACGCCATGATCGTTCAATGCAAGGGCCGCTTGACCGTCGAGCATTCCCAAGCCATGAAGAACCATGTGCGAAATCTACTTCCTGCCGCTCGCCGAATCATCATCGACCTGCGGGAAGTCACACGCATGGATAGCTCCGGCCTGGGCGCGATCGTCGGTCTCTACATCTCAGCGAGAAAGTGCGGCTGCGAGTTGATCTTGATCAACTACAACAAATCGATCAGGGATCTCCTTGGCCTCACCAACCTGCTCTCCGTGTTCGAATCCTGCGCGCAATCCGGCATGCGACTGCCGTAGCCTCGAATCCGCTCCTACCCCAAGAATCGCCCGCTCCCCTATCGAAAATTCGAATCGCTGCCATCGGATACCAATCGTTGACACCTCCTTCGAGCGCCGTATAATCGTGACTGCCCGGCAGTTAGTAGAGCAGACACGTCTTGACGCCTCCACACAATCTGGCGCTGTGCGTTTCTTTGGGCGGCAATCCTCTCAACTCTTATTGGCGGCATCTGGTCGATCCCACATTTCGCGGGCTTTACCAGGCCAATGCCTTCGATCTCGCCATCATGATTCCGTATTTTCTGGTGATGGTGGTTCTGGCGATGTACGGAATCCATCGCTATCACTTGGTCTACAACTTCTACAAGAATCGCAAAAATCTTCCCGGCCCGCCGCCGGAAATCACGGAATGGCCTAAGGTCACGGTTCAGCTCCCGATCTACAACGAGCGCTACGTGATCGAGCGCCTCATCGAGACCGTCGCGCAATTCGATTACCCGCGCGAACTCCTGGATATCCAGGTTCTCGACGATTCCACCGACCAGACTCAGCAGGTCGCCAGCGATTGCGTCGAGCGCCACCGCGCCCTCGGCGTCCCCATCACCTACATCCATCGCGACCATCGCGAAGGCTTTAAGGCTGGCGCCCTCCAGGAAGGTCTGAAAACGGCAACCGGCGAATTCATCGCCATTTTCGACGCGGACTTTATTCCGCCCGCCGACTTTCTCCGCCGCACCGTCCCCTATTTCCTGGACCAGAAGCTGGCTATGGTCCAGACGCGCTGGAGCTACGTCAATCGCAACTACTCCACGCTCACGGAAGTGGAAGCCATCATGCTCGACGGCCATTTCGCCATCGAGCATTCCTCACGCTATCGCAGCGGCCGCTTTTTCAATTTCAACGGCACCGCGGGCATCTGGCGTCGCGTCGCCATCGAAGACGCCGGCGGTTGGCAGCACGACACTCTCACCGAAGACACCGACCTCTCCTACCGCGCGCAGATTCGCGGCTGGCAATTTCTCTATTTACCCGAAATCGAGTGTCCTTCCGAGCTGCCCGTCGAGATGAACGCTTTCAAATCGCAGCAGGCGCGTTGGGCCAAGGGCTTGATGCAAACGGCCAAGAAAATCCTGGCCCGCGTGATCCGCGCAGACGTTCCTTTCGCGGTGAAATCCGAGGCCTTCTTCCATCTCACCGCGAACATCAGTTATCCGCTGATGGTTTTTCTTTCCATCATTTTGCTTCCCGCGATGATCGTGCGTTTTTATCAGGGATGGTTTCAGGTAATGGTGATCGACCTGCCGCTTTTCCTCGCCTCAACCTGCTCGATTTCGTCCTTCTATTTGGCTGCCGAGCGCACCTTCTATCCGAAAACATGGAAGCGGACGTTCCTTTATCTGCCCGTGGTCATGGCGGTGGGCATCGGCCTCTCCGTCCGCAATTCCGTCGGCGTGATCGAAGCGATCCTCGGAATCAAATCCGAGTTTGTGCGCACTCCGAAATATAAAGTGGAAGCTGGTGCGAAAAAGTCGGCTGAGTGGGTAAAGAAAAAGTACCACAAGCGCGCGGGGCTGATGCCTTTTGCCGAAGTTGCGCTCGGCGCCTACTTCGCCGCGGCCACCATCTACGCCATTCAGAACGAAAACTACGCCACGGTTCCCTTCTTCGTCCTTTTCGTGTGGGGCTACTTTTACACTGGCTTCATGTCCCTCGGCCAAACCTACGTTGACCGCCTGCGTTTCCTGCGAGGCAGTCGTGCCAGCGGCCGCCCCGCCCTCGTCGCACCTGGCCTCTTTCGCTTTCCCACCCTCGCCGAAGCCCGGTTTGATGCCGAGTCCGCCGCAGCCCCCATTTCCACGTCCCCCGAAGCGGGCGCCATTTCCACCGACTAGCCTTCATTTCCGAGTGGAGTGCCTCGCAACCGCTCAAAACAAAGGATCGGTGCGCACTCCACTCGACACAATTCGCTGAGGACGAACGGCGCTAGCCGAACGGGTTCTCGTCCGCGCTGGGCCCGTAAATCGAAGGCAACGGCACATCCAGCATCCGCAGATACACCGAAAGCTGCCCGCGATGATGGTAGCCATGATTCAAAAGAATTGAGCGTAAGACTCCGATCCGCGGCGCCGACAGCACGGCCTTCCCGTTTCTCGTCAATGTCCAGGTGGACGCCAGCCGAGCGTCGTCCATCGTCTTCAACGTCTCCTTCGCGCTCGCGATGCTCTTCGAGAAAGTATCCAAAACTTCCTGCCGGCTCTTGGGCTCCGGCTGCGAAAAGTTCGGCACTTCCCGGGTATCGTTTACGATTGCCGCGGCAAAGCCGCCCGGCAACGACGCAATATGCAGCGCCAACTGGCCCAACGAAAACGATTTCGGGTGCGGCTTCCAGCCAAGTTTGTCGTCCGGGATTCGCTCCAGGACTCGCTTCGTGGTCTGTGCTTCTTGGTCAAGCTCACTCAAAATGGAATCTATCGCTCTCATGCGTTTCTCCTTTGATTTACGTTCCACGCGAATCTTTGCACGCCGTGCCGCTGTCAGCGCGGCGGCGCTTAGCGCGCCGCCTTTTCACCAGACAGACCAGCCTCGGCTCGTTTTCGCACGCTCTCGTTAATGTGAGACCAACCCTTCCCTACTCCCTCTCTGTGGCCGCTCTGAACGAGTCCAAACGCCGCGTGGTGAAGAACAATCAGCGTTCCGCCATCCACTTCGCTCAGCCGATACTGGATGTTCGACACCACCGGATAAGACATGAACATCGGCCCGGTGATTTCCAGCAGCGTGGGACGCTTGATGGCCTGCACGTGTCCCCAGAAATGGCCGTTTTCGTCGCCCAGATCGCGGTACCATCTGCCGCCCGGCCGTGGCTCGATCTTCATCGGCATGGGCGTCCCGTCTGGCGTGCTGAATTCCGGGCCCAGTTGCTCGAGCAGTGCCCCGAATGTCACGTCAAGTGTTGCTCGGACCCGGATTTCCTGGTTCACGTCTAGCGTCAAATCCTCAATTGATCTGCTCGTTGCCTCTCCGATCGCTGCTGCTTTCGAACTCATGTTTCCTCCTGAGATTCAAATTGAATCAGTTCTTTTTCATCTTTTCTTCAGCGCGTTCCTTGATGCGAGCCAACTGATGCTGCCAGAAGCGTTCAAACGTGCCGGTCCACTCATGCAGACGGCCGAATTGCCTCGGCGTTGGTTCGATAAAACATCTGCCGGCCATCGCGTCGCACGTGCACCAGGCCAACATCCCGCAGCACGCGGAGGTGCTTCGAGATCGATGGCTGCTCCAACCCCAAAGCTGCCACAATCGCGCCGACGGGGCGCTCTTCGAGCGCGAGGTAGTTCAGTATCTCCCGCCGGCGAGGCTCGGCCACTGCGTTAAAGGCGTCTGAAGTGGTAGCCGCTCGTGCCATGGTCAAAGATATTACATTCCTATATGGGAATATGTCAAGCGTAAAATACAGCTGTGCTTTCGGCCCGCCGAAAGAAATGTTAGGCGGCATCTCCAGGGGGGTTGGCGGACGTGCCGCCAAAGAAGGCCGAGTTGTGAAAATGGTGCATGAAGTTTATGATTAGCTCGGGCTTTGCGTTTTAGCTGTGCAGTCCTCAGTAAAAGAGTAAGTCCTTTGCGGTCGTGGCGGAACTGGCAGACGCACCAGCTTGAGGGGCTGGCGCTCGCAAGAGCGTGGTGGTTCGAATCCACTCGACCGCACCAAACATACCGCCAAAAATCCAAGCAGCCACCGATTACGGCCGCTTTCCTTTGAAATGCCTTTCGGGTTTTGTATGATGGCGCTTCGCAAACGACGATGCGGCTCTCCCGATTGCTTTCTGCCAATGGATTCGCGCGGATAAGATCCCGCCGCGTCGAGAGAGATCATCGGGGCTCTGCCGCGCCGTCGGTCCTCCTGGCGCTTCTCTTGGCGGTACTGGTTGCCGTCACCGTCTACGTTTTTGCCGCGCACATCTACGCGCCGCCTCCGCCCATCACTTCTCTCGGCCTGCAAATCGATCGGCAGTACAACCTCACGCTGTATGTTACCGGGGCGGCGTTCATCCTCGCGCAGCTCGGGCTCGGCTACGCAATCCTGCGTTTCCGCGATCGTGGACAGCGTGCTCACTTCACCCGCGGAAGCACAGTCGCCGAAGTTTTATGGACCTCCGTCACAATCATTGCGTTTGTCGGCTTGGGGATTGCCGGAAGCAAGGCTTGGGGGGAGATGCGTTTCACACCTGCAAGCCGCAATTCCATACAGATAGAAGTTACTACCACGCAATTTGTCTACACCTTCCGCTATCCGGGCGCCGACGGGAAATTCGGGCGCCTCGATGCGAGCCTGGTAAATGCGCCGGCTGGAAATCCACTGGGCCTGGATCCGAACGATGCAGCGGGTCGGGACGATGTGGTTGTGCCGATCCTAACCGTCCCGGTGAACCGTCCCGTGGAACTCCTGCTGCGCTCGCAGGACGTGATTCATAATTTTTTTGTGCGCGAATTGCGGGTTCAACAGGACGCGGTGCCGGGTATGGTGATCCCCATCCATTTCACTGCAGATCGAATCGGCAGGTATGAGATTGTCTGCACGCAGTTATGCGGCCTGGGACATTACAAGATGCACAGTTTCATGGACGTGGTCTCGGAAGCCGACTACGAACAATTCCTCAGGAAACAGGCGACCCTGCAATGACAGCGATAGTAGTGCTGCCGTGCCCTGACCGCCTTCATGCAGCGCGAGGCTGCGCGTGAGTTCTCCGGCCCGGAATGCTCACGACACCAGGGAAGCGCCAAGTGGTTTTGTCCGCCGGTACATCTTCAGCTCGGACCACAAGGTGGTGGGCGTGCAGTATTTCTTTCTCGCCCTCGCAGCGGTAACGATCGGAATCGTTCTTTCGCTTTTGATGCGCTTTCACCTGGTATGGCCTGCGGCGCACCTTCCGTTTGTGGCCGGCGGAATCATGGCGCCCGAGCAATATCTCGCGCTGGTCACCATGCACGGCACGCTGATGATTTTCTTTGTGCTCACGGTCGCTCCCCAGAGCGCCTTCGGCAATTATTTTTTGCCGATCCAAATCGGCGCACCGGACATGGCGTTCCCCAAGCTCAACATGCTTTCCTTTTGGCTGACGTTCGGCGCTTTCCTTTGCATGATCGCCGCATTTTTTGTTCGCGGCGGCGCGCCGATCAGCGGTTGGACAGCGTATCCGCCACTCAGTGGCTTGGGAGAAATCACGGGCCCCGGGGAGGGCCTGGGCCAAACGCTGTGGATCATCAGCATATTGATCTTTTGCTTTGCGTCGCTGCTGGGCTCGGTGAATTTCATCGCTACCATCATTGACTTGCGCGCCCCGGGAATGACGCTGATGCGCATGCCGCTCACCGTTTGGGCCTGGCTCGTCACTGCGGTTCTCACCCTGCTCTCGTTTTCTGTTCTGCTTGCTGGCGGAATTCTCCTGTTGCTCGACCGCTCGGCGGGGACCAGTTTTTTCCTCCCCGCCGGCCTTGTAGTGAATGGCCAAGTGCAAAGCCATAGCGGAGGCTCGCCGCTCCTCTGGCAGCACCTTTTCTGGTTTTTCGGGCATCCGGAGGTCTACATCGCGATTTTGCCGGGCATGGGCGCCATCTCGCACATTCTTGCTAACTTTTCGCGCAAGCCGGTCTTCGGATATCGGGCAATGGCTGCCACTCTATGCGCGATCGGTTTTCTCGGCTTTCTGCTCTGGGGCCATCATATGTTTGTGAGCGGCATGAACCCCTACTCGGGAATTGCATTCTCGGTGCTGACGCTCTCGATCGGAGTGCCGTCGGCGGTAAAAACCTTCAATTGGCTTGCAACACTGTGGGGGGGCAAGATTCAATTTCATTCCCCAATGCTTTTCGCCATAGGCTTTGTTTCATTTTTCGTTACGGGCGGGCTTTCTGGAATTTTCCTCGCGCAACCGGCATTAGATAGCGTGCTACACGCCACCTATTACGTAGTCGGTCATTTTCATCTCGTCATGGGGGTGGCGTCGATCTTCGGAATTTTCGCCGCAACGTATTACTGGTTTCCAAAGATGTTCGGGAGAATGATGAACGAGCCTCTGGCGAAAGTTCATTTTTGGCTTACATTCGCGGGAGCATACTGCATCTTCATGCCCATGCATTTCGTAGGCATCGCCGGCGGAATACGCCGGTACGCGGATTGGACGGGCGCGAATTATCTGGCTGCCCTCCAACCGCTGCATCGCTTCATGACCATTGCGGCATTCCTCACCGCTGCTGCGCAGGTGATCTTCTTCTACAATTTCTTTCGCAGCCTTACCAGCGGCGCGCGCGCGTCCGCCAATCCCTGGAACGGCACGACGCTCGAATGGACCACTTCGTCGCCGCCTCCGTTCCACAATTTCAACGGGCACTATCCGCAAGTTTATCGCGGCCCTTACGAATACAGCGTTCCCGGCGCGAGCCGGGATTTCCTTCCTCAGAATCTCGCGCCGGAAGAAGTTTTAACTGATGACGAGGAGTCTCAGCATGCCGGATAGCGCGCTAACGGAATTCATCAAATCGGACGGTGCAAGCGGCGCGGGAAATGGCGGCGCCTCACGAGCCGATGGCCCGAACGCGGGAGGTCCAAGTCCCTTTGACGGCGGCCGGGTTCCACAGCGAACCTACATGACAGGAATGATGATCGCTCTCGGCGCGATATTTATGTTTTTCGTGGCGCTGGTCAGCGCGTCGATTGTCCGCAAGGGTCTTGCGAGTGCCGACTGGCAACCCTTCGAGCTACCGCGCATTCTTTGGCTCAGCACGCTGGTCCTCGTCGGTAGCAGCTTCACGCTGGCGCATTCCAGGCGGCGTTTCCTGGCGCAGCAGTTCGAAGAGTTCCGCCACTGGTGGGGCGTTACGACGATTTTAGGTGTGTTCTTTCTTGCGGGGCAGATTATCGCGTGGCGGCAACTGGCTTCTTCGGGGGTCTTTCTATCAACGAGCCCCAACAGCGGCTTCTTCTATGTTTTCACGGTCGCGCACGGTCTGCATCTTCTTGGCGGCATCGCGGGCTTGCTGGCGGTTCTATGGTGGTCGCCTGGCCCGATACTGCGGAACACAGCTACTGAGGTAATAGCGCTATACTGGCACTGCATGACTGTGCTGTGGCTTGGCGTATTCCTGTTTTTGGTTGCGACGAAGTAAGGGTGAGCACGATGTTTCGCGATTCAGCCACTCAATCCAGTACTCGGCTGGCGAAGATTTTGGCGTGCGCGGTAGCAAGCGTCGGCCTCGCGCCCTTCCGCGTGGTCGCGCAGGGTTGTGCGATGTGCTATCAGAACGCTGCCGCAGCCGATTCTCACGGTCGGACTGCGCTTCAGCACGGAATTTTAATTCTCCTACTGCCCGCTCTCAGCTTTTTCTTCGGAATATTTGGCCTGATGTATCACCGGCGAAACACAACTCGCTAAACATTAGCTGGGAGAATTGGCGGAGAAGCACAGGCAGGGCTAGCCGCCCACTTCAGAGAATTTCTATCGTGAGGGAGAAAGGTTTAGACCGCTTCGAGCTGCGTGAGAAGGAACGGATCTCCCGATTTGGTATGAAGCTCCCGCCATAATTGCTCAGGTTGTGCGAGGAAAACCTTCACCACCTGCGGGTCGAATTGGGTACCAGAGAAGCGGCGTATTTCGTCCCGCGCGGCCGAAATCGGCAGAGCCTTCCTGTAGGGACGGTCGGATATCATCGCGTCAAGCGTGTCTGCGACAGCGAAAATTCTGGCTCCGAGCGGGATCTGTTCGCCTTTCAGTCCGCGCGGATAGCCGGTACCGTCAAAGAACTCCTGATGCGACAAGACGATCTCCGCCGCTTCCTTCAGGAACGGAATCCTTTCCAGCACGGCGTAGCCGATATCGCAATGGCGGCGCATGATTTCACGCTCTTCTGTCGTCAGAGGGCCGGGTTTGCGCAGAATTTGATCGGGCACTCCCATCTTGCCAATGTCATGAAGGAACGCGCCGCGAGCGATTTGCCGCAGCAGCGAGTTATCTACTCCCATCGCTTTTGCAATCGTAATCGTAAACGCCGTCACGCGCTGGCAGTGTCCCTCCGTCTCCGCATCCTTCGCATCGAGCGCCCCGCCCAGTGCTTCGAGCGTGTAGTCGTACGATTGCTCCAGGTCTTGCAAAGCGATGGAGAGTTGCCTGGTCCGCTCGGCGACCAATTGCTCTAAGTCGCTCTGGTAGGTCCGGTTTTCCAGCACCAACCTGCGATGTTCCAGCGCACGCCGCACGCTCAAGTAAAGCTGATCCTTCTCGAACGGTTTGAGGATGTAATCGTAAGCCCCGGCGCGGATTGCTTCGAGCGCGATGGAAATGTCGTGCATGGCGGTTACCATAATCGCCGGAACATCCGGATCGGCCATTCGTAGCTCGGCCAGTAGCTTCAGGCCGTCCATTTCCGGCATGACAATGTCGCTCAGCACCAGATCGTACGAATCTCTTCGAAAGGTTTCGAGTCCAACTTTTCCGTTTACGCAAGTTGTGCACTGAAAACCCTGCGCATCCAGCAAAGTGGAAATCACTTCCCGGATGGCTTCTTCGTCGTCCACCACAAGTATCTTTTCGTGGGCCATGGGCGCTCCGCTTCTGCCCATTATAAAGGACGGCACATTCAACTGTTGCTCTCGTTGCCGGATTTCTTGGCGGTGTGCTAGTTTGCACAATGGCTCTCTAATATCCCCGAGATGTCTGGCGCGACGTGCCGCTAGGCAGCGGACACGTCTAGTTCGAAGTGCCTTCAAATGACCTTTGCCTCCAACTCGGGCTTCCTCGCGATTGCCTTCATGGAGGGCTCCGCTGCCTTTATCCTTTTGCTTTTGTACTGGCTGCTTCTGCCATCCTTTCCGGCGCGATTTTTCCGCTACTGGCTCGCTGGCTGGACGCTCTATACCACATTGCAGGGACTTCGCATTTTCTCTCTTTGGCGCGGTGGCCCCGATGTGCCGCATTTTGGCCAAGCGCTCTCTTTTCTGGCCGCGGTGTTCTTCCTGGCATCGGTTCTCGACTGTCGCGATCCAGGCAAGCCGATCTGGAAATTATGGCCTCTATGGCTGTTTGCCGCATCCGACGTAGCCCTGCTCGGATGGGCCGGCCGGATACACTACTTGCCGAACTGGTCCGAAACGCTGCTCGAGTGTTCGCTCTATCTTTCAGCCGGATGGTTCTTTTGGCGATCGCAAGCCCGCCATCGCGGCATCGGGTGGAAACTTCTCGCGGGCGCCCTGCTACTGCGGGGCCTTCACGGCCTCGACCAGCCCGACTGGGCCGCACACTCCGCATGGATCTTCCGAGTTTCCTTCCAAGGGCTATTTGGGATCATGATGGGCATTGCCATGGCCGTGCTCGTGCTTGAAGCGGGTCGCGACCGCACTGAAGACCTCAATGAAAAGTTGCGCCGCCTCTCGCTGATCACTGCCGAAGCCACCCAGTCTCTCCGCGTTGACGAGGTTCTTCAGGGGGTCCTCTCTCACTTGGTCGAGAGTCTCGGCGGCAGCCACGGACTTGTATTCCTGGTAGACGACAGCAAACAGCCTCCTGCCCTCGCGTGCCGAGGGTCGATCGGATTTAGCGAACGTTTTCGCAAACAAAGTCCGCAAATTTCCGCAGATGAAGAGTGGTTGCAGCAATTGCTTCTCCGGGAAACGCCCCTTACCTTGTCGCCACACACCAAGAACGCAGCTGCGCGTGCCTGGATGGAAACTGAAAAACTTGCCACCCTCATGCTCGTTCGCATTCCCGGAAAGGAGGAGCCCCATGGTTTCCTCGCAATCGGCTCCCTGACGCCCCGTGATTTCGAACGCGAGGAACAGGACTTCCTCGTCAACGTTGCCAATCTCCTCGGTCTCACAGCACAGAACGTCGCGCTCTTTCAAAACGCCGCTGCAGCTCGCAGGCAGTGGCTCGATACGTTCGATTCGATCGATGATCTGATCCTGGTTCACTCACTCGACGGCACCATCCTCAGGGCAAATCGCGCACTGGCAGACCGTCTGGGCGCTGAGCTCGCCACTCTGGTGGGACGCTCGGTCCGCGATGTTCTCCGTTCGTCCGGCTTTGCCTGGTCGCGTTGCCCCTATTGTGAAGGCGCCGCCGGGAAAGCCGACGAGATCGACCCTTCCTTCGGCGGATACTTTCTCGCCAGTGATTCGTCTCTTCACGATTCTGAAGGCGGCTACCTCGGCACCATTCACGTGCTGAAGGACTTGACGGACCGGCGCCAAGCCGAGAACAAGTTCCGCACCCTGTTTGAAAAGGTTCAGGAAGGCATCTTCATTTCCACGCCCGACGGCCACTTCCTTGATTTCAATGACGCTTTCATGCGTATCCTCGGATACGAAAGCCATGACGAATTGCTTCAAGCCGATATTCCCGCGCAGCTGTACGTCAACCCCGCGGATCGCGATCGCCGTCAGCGATTGCTAAGTGAATATGGCGAGGTAACTGATTTCGAATTTCAGTTTCGCCGTCACGACGGAGATGTTCGCACCGCCCACGAGTCCAGTTTTGCCACTCGGGACGATTCCGGCGTCGTCATCGCTTACCAGGGCTTTCTGCTTGACGTCACCGATCAAAAACAGGCTGAGTTTGATGTTCGCCGGCGCAATCGCGCCTTGCTGGCGCTAAACAACATCGGGGAACTTCTAGGCCAATCTCAATCGCTCGAGGAAGGACTGACCGCCTCGCTCGCTAAGATCGCCGAACTTTTTGCCACAGATTTTGGGACCGTATACCTGTTGGATGAAGCTACCAATTCACTGAAGCGAGCCGCCGCTATTGGTTGCCGCTCGAATCAGGCGAGCCCGCCTGAACCAATTGCCATGCCGGCGACGCTTCTGGAACAGATACGCCAGGCTCACGCCACCCTTCTATCGGGATCCCTCCCCTCGCTGCCGGGGGCCCTGCGCGAATTCCACGAGCTCGAAGGCATACAATCTTCCCAGCTGGCCATGCTTTGGGCCAAGGACAGCGTGGTCGGCGCCCTCGTCATCGGCAGCCGTGAGATGAGATCCTTCTCGACAGCCGAATTGAATTTGCTCTCGGCCGTCGGCAATCAGATCGCCACCACAATTGACAAATCGCTTCTCCTCGAGAAAACTCGCGACGCCTACGATACGTTGCGCCGTACGCAGGAGCAGTTGCTGCAAAGCGAAAAGATGGCCGCTGTCGGACAACTGATTTCCGGCGTAGCGCACGAGCTCAACAACCCGTTAACCGCCATACTCGGTTATACCCAGCTATTGAAATCCGACGAACTTGTCCTTCCGCGCGGGCTCGATTACGTCGAAAAGCTCTATAAACAGGCGCAGCGAACCCACCACATTGTCCAGAACCTGCTTAGTTTTGCCCGCCAACAGAAGCCCGAGCGTGCGTTGGTTCAAATCAATCAAATCCTCGAGGAAACTCTGATCCTTCGGGAATTTGATATGAAGTTTAACAATATCGTGATTCGGCGGGAATTTGACGTCCAGCTCCCGCCCACCGGCGGCGACTTTCACCAGCTCGAGCAAGTTTTTCTCAATATTCTCAACAACGCCGTGGATGCCATTCAAGAGGCGGGCGCGCCAGGGGAAATCACCATTCGAACCGAGGTTGCCGGGAATCGCCTGTCGGTCGAGTTTAGAGATAACGGTCCCGGCGTTACCAACCCGCACCGCGTCTTTGATCCCTTTTACACGACCAAGCCCGTTGGGAAAGGAACCGGTCTCGGTCTCAGCATCTGCTACGGCATCGTGAAGGAGCACGGCGGCGAAATCCGCGTTCGCAATGTGGAGCCTCGGGGCGCCGCTTTCACCGTTACGCTGCCTTTGACGGCGATTGGTCCCTCGGAGCAGCCCGTGCTGGCATCTCCCGTTTCCACCGTCTCGGGCTCCTAAGAATCCGTGCCTGCTTCTGGCGCGTTTTCTGTTGTGCTCAGTCGGGACCAAACGCCAGCAGCACATTGCCTGGCATTCCAAAGAGCGCGCCGTATCCGGAATTCACGTATACCATCCCGCCCGCAATTGCCGCTCCGCCGCCCCCGTCGATTGACCCGCCGTGCGCCGGAACCTTGTTCACCGTCTTGAAATCCCGCGCCGTATCGAAATCCCACACGATCTCCCCGTTCTCGGCCGAATAGGCCCGCATGTGCCCGTCATCCGCTCCGGAGAAGACCACCCCCGGCATGGCCGTCACTGCCGCGGATTGCGCGGGCGTGCATCGCGCAACGTGGCAGGTTCCCAACACAGGACGAGCGGCCCATATCTGTTTGCCCGTCGCAATATCGAGCGCGAATAATCCCCCGCCCTTCTTGGAATCGCCCTTGATCCCTTGAGGAAATGAAATTACGTCCAGATCCGACAACGCCTCGTACACTACATTGGCGTTCGCCGCGGGACCCCATTCGATTCCGCCCAACGATCCTCCTTTGCCGATTTGCGCTTTCCAAAGCACGGCTCCTTGCTTGTCTGGATCGATGGCCAGCACCGTCGCGGACTTTTGGCTCAGGATCAGCACCCGGTGCCCGCCAGAAAGCGCGCGCAAAAGAGGCGGAGATGCGAAGTCATAGTCGCCGCCGGGTTTCGCCGGGCAATTCACCGTATCTCTCTGAATGCAGCTGGTGTTGAACGCGTCTCCACGCGTAAGCTGCGTCGACCAAACGATTTTCCCCGTCTTCATATCGACGGCGAGAATTGAATCGCTATGCTCCGTCGGCGGATCGGAATAGTTGTCGCCCACTCCCACGTAAAGAAGGCCCTTTTGCGTGTCCACTGTTGGCGATGACCATATGGCCGCACCGGAAGGTCCCCACTTTTTCTTGCCGTCAGGCTTCGTGGTGGTCGGATGCGGCGGAGTGGCAATCGTGTAGAGCCTCCAAATCTGCTTGCCCGTAGCGGCATCCAGCGAAACCAGAATTCCTCGAAATGTGCAGCACTCGTAATTTGGGTCGGACGCCATCCATTCCTCGCGCGACGACACGCCGGCGTAAAGCCGGCCCTCATAGAGCTTCGGGGCATCCGTCACACGCGCGTACGGATGATCGGTGACGCGAGTTTTCCAGACGAGTTTTCCCGTAATCGCATTCACCGCGTAAATGTTCGTCCGGTAGTCGCCAAAATAAGCCATGTTGCCCGGACCGATCACCACGGCGCTGCGAACCGCCCCCTCCGCGCGGAATTTCCAGTACATGCATCCCGTTTTAGCGTCGAGTGAATAGACCACTCCCATCGAGCTGCCCACGAAAACGCGCCCGCCCGCAATCACCGGCTGTGCGAACGCGCCCCAATCACCCGGAAAGCCAAACGCCCATTTCAGTTTTAGTTTGGGTACTTGATCCGCAGTCAGGCCGGCTTGATCGGCGGGTTGGAATCGGCCGTTATCCATGTCTACGCCCCAGCCGTTCCATTCGGGCCCGGAGAAATTCGGTGGCGCGGAGCTCGTGCACTGGCCGGCAAGCGGATTCGTCGGCCGTGAACTTCCCGCGCGCTTGCCGGTCAAATATTCCGCAACCGCCACGCGCTGACCAAAAGGTATGTCGGCAGCAATCTCCCGCATCGCCCCCGACCTGAGAACGTAGAGGATGTAGTCCGGCGACATGCTCTTGAGGATGTAGCGATTGAAGAGCGGCGCCGTTCCCACCTCGTGGCACGAGGCGCACCTGTTAGCGTAGATTGCGGCGCCTTCTGCGTCGGGCGCATTCGAAGCCGCCGTGGAGCGCATCTTGGCGCCCTTCTCCGCCAGGGAAAGCACATACTCCGCGAGGTCGCCAATCTGCGCAGGGCTGTAGGTATCCTTGAACGCAGGCATCGCCGTGCCTGTTTTTCCGTCTGAAATCACCCCTGCGATTTGGCCGGCGGACAAATCGAGTTTGCGGAGGCTCGGAGCCGCGACGCTGCCGTTTCCATCCACGCTGTGGCAGAAGACGCAGCTTGATGCATAGAGTTTCTTGCCCGCTTGGATTCGCTTCTCGACGCCCGCGGTTGTCGGGGTATTTTGTGCGCGGGCCAGGTGGACCGGCCCAGTGGAATGGAAAGCGAAAAAAAATACCAGGCAAGCGATCGCGGCGCGGATCGCGCTATTCATGCAGCTTGTCCTTGATTTGCAGTCCGCGCACCATGCAATGCCTCCACTCGGCCGCTTCCCGTCGTGCCAAGATAAAGATTGCCATAGTGGGTGTCAACCACGCAGCGTAGAGTCCGTGGATTCATTCATCGATTGTGCAGCGCCGCCATCAGCCCCAGAATCGGCACCAGCAAAATCAGCGCCATGATGACCCATGCCGAAACATGGGCAAAATTCATCGTGTAGCCGATGCCGGCTCGCTTCTCGACCCACAGTGCCGCATCGTCTGGATTGAAATAGAGCATCCCGAACTTCCAACATTCGTCGGGCGTCCCGTCTCCGGCGGCTTGCAGAATCGTCTCGTCCGACCTTTCAATATGTGCGCGCCCTTTGTTCAGCCACACGATGAGAACGAAAACGGCAGGCAGCATCAGAATGGTCGCAATCAGCACCGGCATCGTGCCGGTTAGCGGCAACAGTCCTACGCACGAAAAGACCACCGCCAGAAAAAATTCGATCAGCAGGAGAAACAGTCCCACGCGATGCGCAAAATCGTGAAGCACTAAGACCGGTCTCGCGCGATCGACAATGCGCGCGGATCGAAGCAGCGTATTGGCCGTCAACCACATCCCGGCCGATATCACGATCCCAAGAACCAACGGGCCGTACACCCCCATTGGCGTGCGGCTGGACCACCCATTTGGTTGCCCGTCAATTCCCCAATGGACGGGGAAGCGAGCCGGTATTTCATCCCAGCGGAAATAAAGAAAGGCACCCGTGGCGAGCAGAATCGCAAATGGACCCGCCTGAACGATCCATCCTCCTGGCGGGCGCGTGCTGCGCGGCTCGAGCACCGCTTCGCGAACGGTCGCGGCTTGCACGGCATGCGGCTGCACGCGCTTATGAGCTTCCACGAAAGCCGTGAGAGGCCCGACGGCCAGCCAGATTGCGCCCATGAATGCAAAAAACTGATAACTTGGTAAGGCGCCAGCCAGAATCATCGCAAAAGCAATAGCCACGTGAATCATCGCTTCGAGCCTGTACCTCCGAAGCAGGCGTTGGGCTTCCGGAGTGTTCCTGAAATCCGGCGCCACCGTGACGCCAAAATAAATTCCAGGCCGCGTCCACTGCGGCAGCATCCAAAACGCCCATGTTACTAGCGCCACCACTGCCAGCATGAATGGGCCGAAAATCCATTCGGAATGTTGAATCATCTCGTACCTCCTTGGCCCAGCTTTCTTGCCATCTCCGCCATGCGATCGGCGATCGCTGACCGCGGGACTCCATTCGTGATGGCCTTGGCGATCAGCTCTTCCAGATGCTTCCGGAAATCCTGCTTCGCCTCGGGGGTGGCCTTCGGATCACGCCGGTCGAGGACCACCGCGCCTCGCCTCCTGCGCAAATCCAGCCAGCCTTCCTCCGCCAGCACTCGGTACGCCTCCGCGACCGTGTTGTGATGAACGCCCAGATCGATCGCCAGCTGCCGCACCGTTGGAAGCTGCTCTCCGGATTTAAATTCGCCCGAAACCAACAGCGCGCGCAGCCCGCTTACGATCTGCTCGTAGACCGGCTGCGCGGAGGCCAAGTCGATGCGTAGCGTGCGTGGATTTTTCATTGCCTATTGTACATATACAATATACAAATGACCCACTGGAGTCAAGCGTAAGATTCTGGGTAGGCAAATGGAGTCGGAGGCGCATCCGTAGCTGCTGGCCGCCGCATCGGTTTTGGCGCCGCGCGACCGTTCTCACCCCAGCGCGCTCAGGCTATCCAAACCTGTTATCCTTCTTGCGCGGCCATATTTTCGGGAGGCGGGAATGAAGCGATGGGTCTGCTTGCTGTTTGCGCTCGCGGTCGGAATTACGGCTGCAGCACGCCAATCCGCATCGCCACCTGCCTCGCTGCCACCGAACTCCTCCTCGCCTCAGGCTCCCGTCGCTCCGAATCCCGAATTTCTGAAGACCGCCGACGAGGTCTTGGAGCAGATGAGCGTTATTCTTCACCTTCCCGTCAGTCAGCCCCTTAAGAAAACCCTGCGCTCGAAGCGGGAAATTCGCGACTACTTGATCCGCGAGGAAAAAGAAGACAAGAACGAAGCGCAGCGCTACGCCGATACCAAATCGCTCGAAGCTTTCGGACTCATCCCCAAAGGATTTCCCCTCGATTCCTTCATGCTCGATGTCCTCACCGATCAAGTCGCCGGTCTCTACGATCCTAAGGCGAAGGAGTTCTACATCGCGGATTGGATCTCAGCGAGCGAGCAGCGAGAGGTGATGTCGCACGAGCTCACGCATGCTCTCGAGGACCAGTCTTTCAATGTGGACCCTTGGATCAAGGCCGCGCGGCCGAATGACGACGCCGAAATGGCGCGCGACGCGGTCAGCGAAGGCACCGCCATGGCTGCCATGGTCGATTACGCGCTGCGCGATCAGAAAGTCACGGTCCGCGATCTGGTTGACGTGAGCATGCTCATTCGCGCCGGCGCGGTCGCGGAAATGAACAACGACCCGAAACTATCGAAAGCGCCGCTCTACATTCGCGACGGCCTTTTGTTCCCCTATCTCGCGGGCACCAGTTTTGCCCAGCAATTCCTGAAAGCGCACACCGGTTGGGCCGATCTTCATCTGCTCTTCGAGCGGCCGCCCGTTTCGACGCAGCAAATCCTGCATCCCGACTTTTACTTGAAGGACGTCGGACCAGCCAAGGTCACGCTGCCGGCCTGGAAAGGTTTGATTCCCGCAGATTGGAAATTGCTGGAGGAAAATGTGATGGGCGAATTTGGCCTTGAGGAATTGCTCAAGCAGTTCCTGGACCCGGCGCGAGCCGCTGCTCTTTCACCTGCGTGGGACGGCGACCGTTACGCCGTCTTCGAGGACAGGAAAACAAAGGAAACGCCGTTGGTGTTCCATCTGGCGCTCGAAACTCCGGACGATACGGCGCGGTTTTTCGGCCAATACAGCGAGGCTTTGGAAACGAAATACAAAACGCGCACCGCGCTCTACCGGCGTCCAAATTTTTTCCAGTTCCAGACGGATACGGGTGGCGTCTACCTTCGATGCATGGAGCTGCAATGCCTAAGCGTCGAACGTGCCACACGCGCGACCTTCGACGCAATCAATCGCGCCATCGGCTGGCCCGCGGCGCCGGGACCGGTAGAGGCTGAACCGTCGCTGGCACAACTCAGGGACGCCAAGTCAGCCGAAGCCGCGCGCGCGCCGCAGCCTCACTGAAACCGAGTATTTCTCCGATGAGCGTTTTCGAACTAGAGCGCGTCGCTGAACCCGAAGTGATGGACGATTCCGCCGAAGTGGAAGCCTACTCTTCGGCGGCCGCGCAGTCTCACCTGAACGCCATTGATGAGACTTTCGTCGACCACGCCGCACGCCTGTTGCACGGCCGCGAAAGAGGCCGCGCGCTCGATATCGGCACGGGTCCCGGGCAAATCGTGTTGAAGCTTGCACGCCGGCTCACGCGATGGAAATTTGTCGGAGTGGATCGATCACCCAACATGATCGCGCAGGGCGTTGCGAGTCTCGCGCCTGCTGCGGATCTTACCGGACGCGTTCATTTCTATGTGGCTGACGGAAATCAGATTCCGTTTCGCGATGGAAGCTTTGACTTGGTGGTGTGCAATTCCGTGCTGCACCATCTGGCCGAGCCGCAAAAATTACTCGCGGAAATCACGCGCCTCGCAAAACCCGGAGGCGCGATCCTACTCCGCGATCTTCGCAGGCCGAGCCGCTTGGCGTATCCCTTCCACGTTCGGCGGCACGGGCGCCATTACGAGGGGCTAATGTACAAGCTCTACTGCGATTCCGTGCGCTCGGCATATACGATGGACGAATTGCAGCGGCTCCTCGATTCCTCCCCGATCAAGAGCGCGCAAATTTTCGAGCACAACCGCACGCACATCGGAATCGAGCGCCCGGCCTCGTCGTAAGCTCGGGTTCTACGCGGTTAATCGTTGAAGGATGCCACTCCGCCGCCGGCTCGCTGAATCGCCATCAAGGTCTGGTCGTCCGCCTGCCGCGTCCCGGAAGAGTGCCTCTCCAGGTCTTTCATGCAAGCCATAACCAGCTCTTCCGGCGTCAAACCGTACTTTTCGCCCGCAGCAAATGAGAGTCCGTCGATCCCGTATTCCTTCCCTGAAGGATCGCGCGCTTCTGAAATGCCGTCGGTATAGAGCAGTAGGGTGTCATCCGGTTCGAGGCGCGCGCGGCGAACCGCATAGCTGCTGTTCGTAAACATACCCAGCGGTAGGCCGGTAGCGTCGATCCGGCTAACGCCGTTTTTTCCGAGCAGCAGAGCGGGAAAATGGCCCGCACTTGCGATTTCCACTTCTCCGTCGCGGCCGATCCGCCCGCACACCAAAGTGGCGTACTGCCCCGCGATCGTGCTTTCGCAGAAGAGGCGGTTCACCATTTCCACTAGCTTATCGAGTTCGAGGCCGATGCCCGCCAGACTGCGGAACATCGCGTGCAAGTGGGTCATCAGCAGTGACGCCGCCACTCCTTTACCCGTCACGTCTCCCAGAAGGAAAATTACCTTGCCGTCTCCCGCGGCGGAGCGAATCACATCGCAGAAATCGCCGCTGACGACTCCCGCCGGTTTGTACCGGTAGTGAACGCGCCAGTCCTCAAACCGCGTGTCGGTTTGCGGCAGCAGCCCACGCTGGATGCGCGCAGCGAGCTCGAGATCGCGTTCGAGAGCGCGCTGCTCTTCGCCAGTCAAGCAGTCAAGACACATCTGGGCGAGCGGATCGGTAAGGAGACGCTCCTGTGCGAGGGTGTCGTGGCAGGCCTCGCAGATTCCGTAGGTTCCATCGTCCATTCGCTCCACCGCGGAATCCACCTCCTGCAGGAGGTCGAGCAAAGGAGCGGCCGCTTCCGGATCGTCCACCGGGATGACAGCAATGTTTGTCTTCAACTCCTCGCGTCGTTTCTCGAGCTGCTGGCGCAGATAAGGATCCGTGATTCCAGGCATGGCTTTGTTCTCCGACTCCGAGATTCTCGCAGTTCGGGCTGCAGTGCTATCCAATTCAGACATGGCACTCCCCCTTTTATTCTTCCTAATTCGATTCACCTGCGGCCGCAATGGATTCCGCTTTCGACGGGTCCAAGAGGCCCAGGCTTGCCTTGCGTTCCAGCCGCACCAATCGCTGTTCGAAGCGAACGCGGCGCTGGCGATACGCCGTGGGCGCAATGGCGCCGAGTTCGCAGGCGCGACGAAGTTCAGCGAGGGCCTTGCGCACGAGCGAAGCCGCGCGATGCGGCTCGCGCGCGCGGTGCTCGTAGTGAATCGCCAGTTGCTCGTAGGCTTCGACGCCCTCGCGCGAATTTCCGAGCATTCCTTCCCATAGCTCGCATGCCAGCGCCAAATCTCCCTCGCGCTTCGCAAGCCGCGAGAGAGACCAGCGAGCGGCGCGATCCGTTTCCGGGGGCAGCGCGCGGGCAATCGAGTGCTGATAAAGCTTTCGGGCGCGAACGGATTCTCCCCTGCGTTCGCAGATGCGCGAAATGCCGAAAAATTCGAGCGCGTCCGTTCCATGTTGCTCCGGTTGGCTGAGCAGGGCAAGCACGCGGCTGGCAAGCCCCGCCAGTCCTCGCAAGTCCATTTGATTGTGATGGAAGATCGGGACGAGAGGATCGGGTGAGCCACCGCGCAAGAAATCGAAGTAGATAGAAGGAATTAGTTCGGAGATCACGTCGACTCCGCGATTCCAGCCAAGCACATGCTTTTCGAGATCTTGCAGCCGGACAGAGCCGAGTCGCAGCCGCCACAAATTCCTGGCGGGGTGAAGAAAATCGATATGGGCGCGCGGCGCGGGCACCTTGATCGCGCGCGTCATGCGGTAACGGGTTTCGAGCAGCGGCCAGTCAAATGATTTGCCATTGAAGGTGACGAGCACGCGGCGCTCGGCCATGCGCTCGGCAAGCGCGACCAGCAAGGAATGTTCCTCGCTCTGCTCGCGCATGAAAAATTGCTCGACTTCGAGGCCTCCCGCGTCCCACCAGGCGATGCCGACGAGAAAGGGATACGTGCCAGTGCCTCCCGCGAGGCCGGTGGTTTCGGTATCAAGGAAAAGCCATTGCGTGGGCTCACGCACTTCTTTGGGCGCTCCAGGAGCGAGCAGGCTGAGTGCCGCCGGATCGATTTCGTGTTCCGGCGCGTTCAGTGCGAGGCCGTCTCCGATCGGCTTCCGAGAACCACCGGCGCAGGCCGAGGTGTTCGCCGAAGCGATTACTTCGAGGCGCGGCGCCCAAAATTTCGGCGAGGCGGTCGGCGCCCGCGGGGATGTCCGGCGCGAGTCCACGCGTCGTACTCGCCAGCCTCGGTAGCGAGCGGCATTCGGCGCTGGCGTGGGCTGGGCTGGAGCGCCTTGAGCCGATTTAGAAGTACGTGAGCCGTCATTGAGGCCTCGCGCGATTCGGCAAAAGACGCGCCAAAATCTCCAGCGCGGCTTCCTTGGTGCGTTCACTTTTTTCTCCTGCCGGGCCGACGCAGGAGGGACAACCGTTTTCGCATGGACAGGCCGCGATTAGCTCCTTCGTGCGGCACAAGAGCAAATCGTGGACACGATAGAGCGGCTCGCTGAAGCCTATGCCGCCGGGATACGCGTCATAGATGTACAAATTCGGCTCGAAGAATTCTCTGGTCGCGGCGACATCGCGGATCGAACCTGTAAATTCCTGCCACTCGGTTTCAATCCCCGCGCTGGGTGGGCGCTCGCCCACGGCTGTGCCGAGATCGCGGCGGTCGCACATCAGGAGCAACGCAGCCATCGATTCCAGGGCGTAGAGCAAGCCGAAGATTCCGCTTTGGCGGTCGGAAAGGGCGAAGGGAAGGGCTTGCAACAATTCGCGATCGAGCGTGAGCCAGAAGGCGGTGGTGTGCATCTCGTTTTCGGGGAGTTCGAGTTTTCCGTCGCCGACGTTTTCGTTGGTGAAGAATTTTATTTTCTTGAAGCCGATGACTTGCGAGCGAACGAGAACGTCTCCCCGCGCGCGCGAGGCGTTTCCGGCAATCGAAGACAGATTCCTCGCTGCGGGGCCCGACCGGAATTCGTCCGGAAGAGCAAAAGCGTCGGGCCCCTCCACTCGGAATGACGGATTGGCGCGAGGGGCGGACAAAGGAACCGCAGCGCTGGTGATGCGGTCTTCCTCGGCGATTTCGAGGACGCGGACCTGGGTGTAGCGGATCGCGTCCGTGTAGTAATCAACATTCACGGGCTTGACGTAGGCCTTGCGCCGATCGAAATCGAGGTGTTCGACGTGATACTGCTGGCCCTGATGAAGATAGATAGCTTTGGGATGAACCGTGGTGAGCGCGGATGAGAAATCGACCTCGCCGATCACTTCGGGGCCGCCTTTCTTGAAGCGGTCAAGGTTGCCATCGTCTTCCGTGGAAGTTTCCACGATCACGAAGTTGTCGGAGGTGACAGAGCGAAGGCTGACCGTATCCGCCGGATATGCTTCCTGCACCCAGTGCCATTTGCCTCCGCTGCGATGGAAGAAACCCGCTTCGGCAAGGCGCTCGCAAAGATTCGAAAGATCAACGGCGCCGAATTGCTCGTCCGGCGCGATGGGGAGTTCGAAGGCCGCGCACTTCAGGTGGTTGACCAGAATTTCAAGATTATCGGGCTGGATGTAGGCGTGCTCAGGCGAGCGGCCGAAAAAATATTCCGGATGCTGGACAATGAACTGATCGAGCGGCGCGGACGAGGCCACGAACACAGCACAGGAAGCGCCGCTGCGGCGTCCGGCGCGGCCCGCGCGCTGCCACGTGGAAGCGATTGAACCGGCGTAGCCGGCCATCACGCAGGCATCGAGCGAGCCGATATCGATCCCCAATTCGAGGGCGCTTGTGGCTACTACGCCGCGAACGCGTCCTTCGCGCAGGCCGCGCTCGATTTCGCGGCGTTCGCCAGGCAAATAGCCACCGCGATAGCCCCGAACCGGCTGAGGCGCGCCGGGCTGCGGCGGATTGGCCTGCTGCAAATAGGTGAGCAGCACTTCCGTGTGCAGGCGGCTATTGGCGAAAACGATGGTTTGGAGTTTTCGCGCGAGAAGCTCCTTGGACACGCGCGCGGTTTCGTTCAAATAGCTGCGGCGGATGCCGAGGTTTCGATTCACCATCGGCGGGTTGTAGAAAACGAAAAGCTTTTCGGCGGCGGGCGCGCCATTTTCTTCGATCGGTCTCAACCGGGCGTTCGATCAGTTGCGAAGCAAGTTCGCCGGGATTAGCAATGGTGGCCGAGCAGCAGATGAATTGCGGCGTGGAACCATAAAATCGCGCGATGCGCGCGAGGCGGCGCAGCACGTTGGCCAGGTGGCTGCCGAAAACGCCGCGATAGGTGTGCAGCTCGTCGAGCACGATGTAGCGGAGATTTTCGAACAGGCGCATCCATTTGGTGTGGTGCGGCAGGATGCCGGTGTGCAGCATGTCCGGATTGGTGAGAATCACGTGGGCGCGTTCGCGGATGGCTTTGCGCGCGTCGCTGGGCGTGTCGCCGTCATAGGTGAATACGCCGAAGCGAATCGTCAAGGCGCGTGGCGAGATCGTGAAGTTCGGCGAGTTGATCCTGCGCCAGGGCCTTGGTGGGAAAAAGATAGAGGGCGCGCGTATCCGGATTTTCGAGAACGGAATTGAGTATTGGCAAGTTGTAGCAAAGCGTCTTGCCGGAAGCAGTGGGAGTGACGACCACGAAGTCTTTTCCGGCGCGAGCAAGCTCGGCAGCGGCGGCTTGATGTGAGTAGAGGCGCTCGATGCCTTTGGTGCGATAGGCGGCGGCCAGTTCGGGCCGAACCCAAGCCGGCATGGGGCGGAATTGGGCTTGGCGAGCGGGGAAATGCTTGATAGCCGTAAGGACATCGTCGTTTCGATAACGGGCAGAGAGAACAGCGAGGACCTCTTCTACCGTTTCCAATGTCGAGCGTGAACGAGAGGCCAAACCACTCGATGATGCCGCCATAATTCCCTCCCAAGGCACTGCCCCACAAAGCCTGGGTCTCGTTTTTCTCTCGCCGCAGCTATTCGCTTTTTGTTCGCTGAAGCTATCATGAGCCGGACCGCCCTGGCAACAGCAATTTCTCGGAACCTTTTCACCATAGCCTCAAGTCTTTGCCTATGAATCGCTTACAGTAAGCTTCCGGCGTCCCCGGGGCTATTCGACCCATAGATCGCACCAGTCTGAAAACGCATCTTATGTATGGAGGCGAAAACATAATGTGGAACTCAGCGCTGAAAGGCACGGCAGGGCTGTTCCTGGCGGCGGTCCTAAGCGCTCCAGCCTGGGGAGTGTCAGACCATCCTGGGACGGCTTATCCGGGAACATTGAACTACGTGGAAGGGCAGGTTTCGATCGGATCGCAGCCAGTGGATTCGAAGTCGATTGGAAAGGCGCAGCTTGGCGCCGGCGAGACAATCACGACGCAGCTCGGCAAAGCCGAAGTGCTGCTGACGCCGGGCGTGTTTCTGCGAGTGGGCGATAGCAGCGAAGTGAAGATGATTGCGCCGAACCTGACGGATACCGAAGTGGCTATTCAAAAGGGCGAGGCGACTGTCGAGGTAACGGACATACATTCAGAGAATCGGTTGATCGTCGACGAAGGCGACGCGGCGACCCGCATAGTGAAGAAAGGATTTTACGATTTCGCTGCGGATCAGGGAGTCGTGAGAGTTTTTAGTGGGCAGGCCGAAGTTCAGGAAAACGACCAGCACGTTAAGGTAAAAGGCGGCCATGAGGTGATGCTTGCGGCTGGAAAGCTTAAAGGCTCATGGCTTCGACAAGAATGCCTACGAAGGAGACCTCTACAACTGGAGCAAGCTGCGTTCGTCATACATGGCTGAAGCAAATGCCGATGTGGCACCGATCTACGAAGGGTACGGATCCGGATGGTACGGCACAGGATGGTATTGGGATCCCTGGTTGAGCTGCTACGCGTTCGTACCCGGCGGCGCGGACATCTTCTACAGCCCATTTGGATGGGGATTCTATTCGCGGTTCGCGTTTTACGGGGCGTATGGGGTGCCTTGGGGCTTCAATTACGGCTACTATGGCCACGGCTTTCATGGCCGCGGATATTATCCGGCGAGGCCGGGCATCGGACGCAATTATGGGCAAGGCTTCCGTGGATACCACGGCGATGGCGCACGCGGCTTTGGTGGCGGAGGCTTTCATGGTGGCGGAGGCGGCTTTCATGGTGGCGGAGGCCACGGTGGTTTCGGCGGAGGACGCCGGTAACTGACCGCAACAATAGATTCGATGGCTAGCGGGGCGCGAGATGCGCCCCGTTTTTTTTGGCGCGACCTTGAGCGAAATCAACTAGAGAGTTTTTGAGAAAAGCGGCTTCTGGTCCATTTGCTGCTCGTGGAGGTAGCGGTCGAAGGCCATGGCTATGTTGCGGATGAAGATGCGGCCGAGCGGCGTGACTCGGATTTCGGCTGAATCCAGCGTGACCAGGCCGTCGGAGGCGGGTTCCTCGAGGCTCGCAATTTCCGGTGCGAAGTATTCGTCAAACGAGATGGCAAACTCGCGCTCGATTTCTGGCTTGGGGATCACGGTGTGGCAAAGCAAGCGGCCAATTACGGCGCGGCGGATCAGGTCGTCTTGCGAGAGGCGGTAGCCGCGCATGGTGGCGATGCCGCGCTCGGCGACGGTCGTTTGATACGCGGGAATTTCGCGGCGATTTTGCGCGTAGGATTCGCCGATGGAGCTGATCGCGCTCACTCCCATGCCGTAAAGATCGGTGCCCGCCTTGGTGGTATAGCCTTGAAAATTTCGGTGCAGAGTGCGATCGCGCTGGGCGGTCGAGAGCTCGTCCTCCGGGCGCGCGAAATGGTCCATTCCGATGTAGATGTATCCTGCGCTGAGAAACCTTTCCAGGCCGGCGCGAAATATGCGGAACTTCTCGGGTCCTTCCGGCAGGTGTGCGGCAAATGCGCCCTGCTGCTTTTTGAGCCATGGAACGTGCGCGTAGCTGAACATGGCCACGCGGTCCGGCGCGAGCGTGAGCACCTGGTCGATGGTGTGCTCGAAGCTGGCGGCCGTTTGATACGGCAGGCCGTAGATTAAATCCACGTTGAGACTTTGGAAGCCGAGCTCGCGCGAGGCGGCGATCAGGTCGCGCGTCATTTCATAGGGCTGCACGCGATGAATGGTTTCCTGCACCTTGGGCTGAAAATCCTGAATGCCCATGCTGAGGCGGTTGAACCCGAGATTGCGAAGCGTTTCCAAATGCGCGCGGCTGGTGACGCGCGGGTCGATTTCGATTCCGATTTCGGAGTCCGGCGCGAAAAAGAATCGCTCGCGCGTGTAGGCGAAGAGGTCTTCGAGTTGCGCGGGAGAAAGATAAGTGGGAGTGCCGCCGCCCCAGTGGAACTGAATTACGGGGCGCTTGCGGGAAACCATGTGCGCGACGTGCTCGATTTCTTGCTTGAGCGCGGCGAGATATGGAATCGCAACGCTCTTATCCTTTTGGATCGAGACGTTGCACGCGCAAAAAAGGCAAAGGCTTTCGCAGAAAGGAAGATGCATGTACAGCGAGAGCGGCGTGCCGCGCAAATCGGCGGTGGCGTAGCGCCCTTCGAGATCGTCGGGGCCGAAATCGTCCTTCCAGACCGGAGCGGTGGGATAGCTGGTGTAGCGCGGGCCGGGGCGATTGTATTTGGCGAGAAGTTCTTCGGAGATTTGGCCGACGTCGAGCTGGCCATTGCGGCTTGCGCCAGAGCTTTTTGCCGCGCTTGCCGCAGGAATTGACGCGCGAATCGGCGCGGTTTGTCCCGCGTCGACAAACGCTTTGGCGTTTGCGACCGGAGTGGTTGGCAAGATTCCGTGGCCGAGATTCAAAATGTGGCCGAGGCCACCCGTTTTTGCGACGGCCTCGCGCGCGGCTCGGCGGATGGAGGGTTCATCGCCGAGCAGGATTTCAGGGTCCACATTTCCTTGCAGCGCGATATGAGGGCCAAGTTTGCGGCGCGCTTCGGCGAGATCGGTATTGCAATCCACGCTGAGAACGTTCGCGCCGGTTTTCGCGAGGCTGCCGAGATGCCGCGCGGAACCTTTCGCGAAAAGTATTTTGGGAACATCGGACGCCGCCGAGCGCGCTGAAGATCATTTGAGTGGCGGGAAGCTCGAAGGCGTCGTACTCGGTTGCGGTAAGGTCTCCCGCCCAGGTGTCAAAGAGCTGGATCGCCGACGCACCCGCTGCGATTTGCGATTTCAGGTATAAGGTCGTGACGCGCGCAATTCGCTCCAGCAGTTCGCGCAGAACTTCAGGTTGATCCCGCAACATTTGCTTTGCGCGCGAGATATCGCCGCGCGTCTGGCCTTCGATCATGTAGCAAGCGAGCGTCCAAGGAGCGGCGGCGAAGCCAATTACAGGCACGTCGGGGCCGGCTTCTTTGCAAATGGCGCGGATCGCGTCGGCGACAAACCACGTCTCGCGCTCGGGATCGAAATCGCGGAGGCGCCGCACCGCGGCAATATCGCGAATTGGATTCGAGAGGATTGGGCCCGAATCGGGAACGTCGAGCGGCAAACCCATGGCTTCGGCGACGATCAAAATATCGGAAAAAACGATGATCGCGTCGACGTCCAGCACGCGGAATGGCTGGATGGAAACCTCAGCGGCCAGTTCGGGCGTTTTGCAGATTTCCAAGAACGAGTGCACCGCGCGGATCGCCTGATATTCGGGCTGGTAACGCCCCGCTTGGCGCATGATCCACACGGGAACTCGGTGGACCGGCTCGAAGCGGCAGGCGCGCAGGAACAGGTCCTTCTTATTTTCGTCGGCGCGAGGCATTAGATTGCGAGAGTCCTATCGATGATAGCAGAAGCGCAAGTCCACAGAAATATTCCCAGCGGGGCCACCGGCGAGAGCGGTATCTTGTCGCTAGCGACGCGGTTGCGGGCGCCGGAGAAGCACTATGGCGAAAAATATCGTGATCTGCTGCGATGGAACTGGAAACGAATTCGGCGATTCCAATTCCAACGTGGTGAAACTCTACAGCGCGTTGCTGATCGACGGGCGGCGGCAGATCGGCTACTACCACCCGGGCGTCGGAACGATGGGCGCGCCTACGGCGCACAATAAATTCACCAAGGCTTGGTCCGTGATCATGGGGCTGGCATTTGGGGCTGGCTTGCTGGCCAATGTGGGCGACGCGTACCGGTATCTGATGAACGTCTACGAAGACGGCGACAATATTTTCCTTTTCGGCTTCAGCAGAGGCGCGTACACGGTGCGAGTTCTCGGCGGCATTCTGCATATGTTTGGATTGCTGCATCCCGGAAATGATGGGCTGATTCCCTACATCATTCGCCTGTACGCGAGGACGTCTCGCGAAGCGCACGGCATGACGCATACCTTCGGCGTGGCGCAGGGCTTCAAGGAAACTTTTTGCCGCGATTGCACGCTGCACTTTGTGGGCGTTTGGGACACGGTGAGCTCCGTAGGCTGGATTTGGGACCCGGTCTGGTTGCCGTTCACAGGGCAAAATCCGGCAATCGCCAACGGCCGGCACGCGATTTCAATCGACGAGCGACGCTGCTATTTTCGCGACAAGCGCTGGGGCGCGGCGCTGCCGGGACAAAATATGAAGCAAGTATGGTTCGCGGGCGTACATTCGGACGTGGGAGGCTCTTACCCAGATTTGCAGAGCGGCTTATCGCAGATTGCGCTGGAGTGGATGCTTTGCGAAGCCGCGTCATTCGGATTATTGGTTGACGCGGGAAAAGCGGAAAAGGTGCTGGGGAGGATTCCGCCGCCTCCGCCGGTTGCGCCCGATCCGGCGGCGAAAACGCACAACTCGCTCACGTGGAAATGGTGGATCTTGGAAATTTTGCCGCACTCTTATTACGATTTGGCGGCCCGGCGAAAAAAGTGGCGAATTCCGTTGGGAGCACGAAGGGAAATTCCGGCAGGCTCCGTGCTACATGAAAGCGTAGCACAGAAACTTCATGTGGATACTGGCTACCGTCCGCCGAATTTGCCCCCGCAGCCCTGGGACGAAGAACCGGCGAATCGCTGCGATTTTTCTTAAGGAGAGAAGATGCTTTTGGGAGCGCGCCCCATGCCCGCCGGCGGGGGGTTTGGCGCTATAATTACGCGAACTGGGAAGGTTCGCCTCGCATGCTGAATCATACGGGATACCTGAGTCTCGCGTTGTATGTAGCGAGTTTTTGCTGCTACGCCCGGATTCTTTACGCGCCGAATGTGTGGGTGGGGCGGCTGGCGACGCTTTTGCTGTGCGGCGGAATTGCGCTGCATTATTTTTCGTTGCTCGAGCGTTCGCACGGGATGCACACCGTGCCATACGACGATCTTTTCGGGTCGATGTCGCTTTTTGCGTGGCTTTTGGGAGTCACCTATCTGGGTCTGGAAACGGTGCACCGCCAGAGATCGGTGGGGGCTTTCGTGACGTTTCTGCTGGCGATATGGATGGGGCTGCTCGGTTGGTTTGCGCCGAGCGCGCTGCCGCCGCCTCCGTCGGCGCGAGGTCCATTGTTCGATTTTCACGTGACGCTCAACACCTGGGCGTATGCGGCTTTTGCGCTGTCGTTTGTGGTGAGTCTTGTTTACCTGGCGCAGGACCGCATGCTGCGTTCGCATCGGGCTGGCGCCGTCTTCTGGCGTTCTCCGGCGCTTAGCGTGCTGGACCGCATGGCCCGCAGCAGCGTCTACGTGGGCTTGGCAACTCTGGCCGTCGGAGTGGCGAGCGGCCTGATCTGGGAGCACCGGCTGACAGGCGCGTACGCGATGGGCGATCCGAAAGTGATCGTCACCATCGGAATTATCGCGGTCTACATTTTGTATCTGGCGCTTTCGCGCAACGCGCGATGGCGGGGCGCCCGGGCTGCCGTAATCTGCGCGCTGAATTTTGGAGCCGTGCTCTTCAGCTATACAATCGTGAATTTGTACCTTACAAAATTTCACCGCTTCTACTAATGACGACCGTCTCCAACTCGAAAAGTTTCGCGCGCAGCCGCGCCGTGGGAGGCACTCATCTGGCGCTGATCGGCTGCAACCATCGCACCGCTCCAGTGGAGCTTCGCGAGCGCGTAGCGTTCACCTCAGAGCAAGCGTTGGAGGCCGCGGGAGAACTCCGCAAGCGGGGGATTCTCGAAGAAGCCGTGGTGCTTTCCACGTGCAATCGCAGTGAACTCTACGGCGTCCCAGCTACTTCGGGGCCCGCGGTCACGGACGCGATGGAGGATTTTCTAACCAGCTACCATCGAATTCCCCGCGCCGAACTTCATGGGCGCACCTATCGCTGGTTTGGTTCTGAGGCCGTCCGGCATCTTTTCCGCGTGGCCGCAGGGCTGGATTCCATGCTGCTTGGCGAAGCCGAAATCTTAGGCCAACTCCGCACCGCATACGGACAAGCGCTCGACAACGGTTCCACCGGACCAATGTTGAACCGCGCGTTTCAGGGCGCGCTCGCGGTGGGCAAGCGCGTGCGTTCTGAAACCGAAGTGGGCGCGCGCCCGATGTCGGTGGCTCTGGCGGGCGTGAAGCTCGCCGAGCGAGTCTTCGGAAATCTGAAGGGTCACAGCGCGCTGATCGTCGGCGCGGGCGCGGTGGCCGAGCAGGTAGTCGAGCATCTGCGCAATCGCGGAATCGGCAGCCTGCGAGTGGCGAATCGTTCGCACAACCACGCCGCGGAACTCGCCGAGCGAATGGGCGGCGAAGCAGTAGCCTGGGCGTCGCTGGAAGATGTTCTCGGCACACCGGACATTATCGTCACTTCGGTCAGCAGCGGCGCGGTGCTCACTCGTGAAATGCTCGATGGCGCATTGGCGGCGCGCGACGGCCGGCCAGTTTTTGTGGTGGACCTCGGCGTGCCGCGCAACGTCGATTCCGATGCGGCGGACCTCTACAATTTGTACCTCTACAACATCGACGATCTCGGCGAAATCGTCGAGCAGAATAAACGCGCCCGCGAAGCCGAAATTCCGCGCGCCGAGGCAATCATCGCCGAACAGGTGGCGAAATTCGAATCGTGGCGCGCGGCGCTCGAAGCCGGTTCGGTCGTGGACGATCTTCGCGAACGGTTTCGCAGACATCGTGAGCTGCTTTTGCATGAACACCTCGCCAATACCGAAGGAATCTCTCCGGAAGAACAGCAACGCCTCGCCAGCATAACGGAAGAATTGATCGAGCGCGTTCTTGATGAACCCGCGCAGCGCCTCGGCCGGGGCGGCGCCATGCGGGGACGCCTGGGCGCAATTGAAACCATCCGGCACATTTTCGGGCTCGATAAAAGTGGCGCAAGGGGCGAGGAAGACGAGTGAAGCGGCTGCGCATCGGCACGCGCGGCAGCGCGCTCGCGCTCTGGCAGGCAAACCACATTGCGGGTTTGCTGACGCAGCGCCACGGGATCGAAACCGAGATCGTCCGCATCCGCACAACCGGCGACCACCTTCAGTCCGCCTCCGTCGCGCAAGTGAATGCCGCGATCGGCTCGGAATCCGGCGCAAAAGGCATCTTCATCAAGGAAATTGAAGAGGCGCTGCTGGCCGGCACTATCGATCTCGCCGTTCACAGCATGAAGGATGTTCCCACGGAAATTCCGGCCGGTCTCGAGTTCGCCGCGATCACGCGCCGCGAAGATCCGCGCGATTGCCTCATCTCTCGCGAAGGCGCCACGCTGAAGACTCTTGCTCCTGGCGCACGCGTGGGCACCAGCAGCCTGCGCCGCCAGGCGCAGCTCCGCCACCATCGCCCCGATATCGAAGCCGTTGATTTGCGCGGAAACGTGGACACGCGATTGAAGAAGCTCGATGCGGGTGAATTCGACGCGATCGTTCTCGCAGTCGCTGGCGTGAATCGCCTGGGCCTGAGCGGCCGTATCGCACAGGTCCTCGAAGAAGATGTGATGCTCCCCGCAGTCGGCCAAGGCGCTCTGGGGATCGAGACTCGCGCGAACGACACCGAGACTTCGCACTTGGCCGCCGCGCTAGACGACGCAGAAACGCGCGCATGCATCACCGCCGAGCGCGCCCTCTTGCATGAATTGCAAGGCGGATGCCAGGTGCCGCTCGGCGCGTGGGCGCACCTCGCCGGCGGCGAAATTCACATCGAAGCCGCGGTTTTTTCCGCCGACGGCAGGGAGTTCGTCCGCCGCGATTCGCGCGGGTCTCCGGCGGATGCGGCCGAGGTAGGAAAGCGCCTAGGTGAAATTCTTATCGGCGCAGGCGCGGACAAAATCCTGCGCCTCGCGGGACGAACCGTTGGCCAGCGCTGACAAACCGCTGGCGGGAAAGCGCGTTGTGATCACGCGCGCGCCCGAGCAGGCGCCTACTTTCTTCCGCGCCCTGAATGAAAAAGGCGCGGACGTCACGGTCCTTCCATGTATCGATTTCGTTCCCCCCGAAGACTGGAGCCCGCTAGATTCCGCTCTCTCTCGGCTGTCTCAATTCGATTGGATTGCGTTCACCAGCCAGAATGCCGCGCGCTTCTTTTCACAACGCGCGAGAGAACTAAACTTAGCGCCATTGGATTTGCGCGCCGCAGGGCCAAAGATCGCTGCGCTGGGCACCGCGACTGCCGAGGTGGCGAGAAAGGAAGGCCTGCCGCCGGACTTTATTGCCACGGCCGCTCGGTCGGGGTCCGAATTCGTGGCGGCCTTCGCGCCGCTCGCGCGTGGCATGAAGATCCTTCTGCCTGCAAGCGATCAGGCCGGCGATCGAATCGCTGAGGCACTCCGCGCAGTTGGTGGGGATGTCACATCGGTTGTCGCTTATCGAACTTGTATGCCAGAATCGCTCGATGGCGACGCGCTCGCTCGCATTCGGAGCGAAGGTGCTGACCTGATCTTTTTTGGCAGCCCCTCGGCATTCCACAACTTTGTGAAGATGGTGGGTAAAGACACGTTGGATTGCCTTGCGAAAGGCTCCGGGTTCGGAGCAATCGGCCCGACTACGGCTCAGGCGATCCGGGATGCGGGCGTTCCGGTTAATTTTGAAGCGCCGCACCCGAATACGAACGACATTATTCAGGCCATGACCCACTACTTTGCCTCAGGGAATCGAGAGAAGGCGCGCAAATGACATTTCCGATACATCGTCCGCGACGCTTGCGTCGCTCGGAAGCGATTCGAGGGCTCGTCCGCGAAACACAAGTCTCAGCGCACGGCCTCGTGTATCCGATGTTTGCGTGCCCCGGCACGAAAGTGCGCACGGAAGTCAGCTCCATGCCGGGAATATTCCAGCAATCGCCGGATCAAATTGTGGAAGAATGCCGCGAAGTTGCGGGGCTCGGCGTTCCCGCCGTAATTCTTTTCGGCCTGCCAGAGCACAAGGACGAAACCGGCTCGGAAGCCGCGTCGGCAAGCGGCGCCGTGCAGCTTTCGATTGAGGCCATCCGCAAGGCCAAGCTCGATCTGCTAGTCATCACGGATGTTTGCCTGTGCGAGTACACCAGCCACGGCCACTGCGGCGTCATCAAGGACGGAAAAATTCTGAATGACCCGAGCATCGCGCTGCTTGCCGACGCCGCTCTCTCGCACGCGCGCGCGGGCGCCGATATTGTCGCTCCATCGGACATGATGGATGGACGCGTCGCTGCTATCCGCAACAAGCTCGACGAAAACAGCTTTCACGACGTGGCGATTTTGTCTTACGCCGCAAAATACAGTTCCGCGTTCTACGGCCCGTTCCGCGAAGCGGCGCAGTCCACGCCGCAGTTCGGCGACCGCCGCAGTTATCAGATGGATCCCGCCAACGGTCGCGAAGCTCTGCGCGAAGTCGAGCTCGATATCGCCGAAGGCGCGGACATGATCATGGTTAAGCCCGCGTTGCCGTATCTGGACGTGATCGCGCGCGTGCGCGATCGCTTTGACGTGCCTGTGGCGGCCTACAACGTGAGCGCCGAATACTCGATGGTGAAAGCGGCGGCGTCAAAAGGCTGGATTGACGAGCAGCGAATCGTCCTCGAAATCATCACCGGCATCCAGCGCGCCGGCGCCTCGATCATCTTGACCTATCACGCCAAGGACGTCGCCCGCTGGCTGAAAGCTTGCTGAAACGGTGCCTCCCGGCTCGCGATCCTCCGATTTCATCGCCCGCGCCGAAAAAATTCTCGTCGGCGGCGTGAACAGCCCCGTTCGCGCATTTCGCGCCGTAGGCGGCGCCCCTTTGGTCATCGATCGTGCGCAAGGCTCGCGCCTTTGGGACACAGACGGTCGCGAATACATCGACTACATCTGCTCTTGGGGCGCGCTGATTCTGGGCCACGCTGATCCCGATGTCGTTGCCGCCATCGCGGACCAGGCCAGGCGCGGCACCAGCTACGGCATTACCTCGCCGCTCGAAATCGAGCTGGGCGAGCGAATCGCCCGCGCCATCCCTTCGATTGAACGCATCCGCTTCGTCAGCTCCGGGACCGAAGCGACAATGTCCGCCATCCGGGCCGCCCGCGGCTTCACCAAGCGCGATCTGATTCTAAAATTCGAGGGAGGCTATCACGGACACGCCGATAGTTTTCTGGTGGAAGCCGGCTCCGGCCTCGCGACGCTGGGAATTTCCTCCAGCCCCGGCGTCCCGGAAGCTCTCGCTCGCCTCACGCTCAACGCACCTTACAACAATGCCGCGGCCGTCGAACGGATTTTCTCTGAGCACGCGGGGAAAATCGCGGCGGTAATCGTTGAGCCCGTGGCCGCGAATATGGGAGTGGTCGCGCCGCGGCCGAATTTTCTCGAATCTCTCCGCGAGATTACCCAGCGCGATGGCTCGCTCCTGATTTTCGACGAAGTGATCACCGGGTTTCGCATCGCCTACGGAGGCGCTCAAAGTACTTTCCAAATTCAGCCGGACATCACCGTGGTCGGCAAAATAATCGGCGGTGGATTGCCGGTGGCCGCGTACGGCGGTCGCCGTGAAATCATGGACATGATTGCGCCGATCGGTCCCGTCTACCAGGCCGGCACGCTTTCCGGGAACCCGTTGGCGATGCGCGCCGGATTGGCGACGCTGCCAAAGTTGGAAGCGCCCGACTTTTACCATTCGCTCAACCGAAAGGCAGAGCGCCTTGCCGCCGGCTTGCGCACGGCGCTGCAGCAAGCTGGGATACCGGCGCAGGTGAGCGCGGCCGGTTCACTGCTAACCATATTTTTCAGTGCCGATCTCGTTTACGACTATGCGGGAGCAAAAAAATCGGACGCCGCGCGTTTCGCGGCTTTCTTCCGCGAAATGCTGGCGCGCGGCGTCCTCCTGCCGCCCTCTCAATTCGAGGCCCTTTTCGTCTCCGCCGCTCACACCGAGGATGATATTGAACGAACGCTCTTGGCCGCTAAATCAAGCCTGGCGTCAATTTCCAGCACCAGATAGCCCTGCCAAGTAGCCTTCCAAATCAAGCAAGTGCGGCGAGAACCGGCTATTGGCCGAGGCTCAGGTTGAGCCCGGTCGACAAAATAAGATCATTGGATCTAGCGCCCAGAATTGGCGGGTTCGTCACGTAGCGGTCCGCCAGGCTAATTTGCCAGCCGAGCCATTTATTGAACTTTGTCACCCATCCCGCGTCCAACGAAAACCGGTATTGGCTGATGTCGCTCAGGTCGGGATAGAAGGTGAAGTCTTCCGTAAAGGTCGAAGAGCCGCCAAACTTGTGCGTGAAGTCTTCACCAGCCGTGATCCCCGGAAGATTCCGGTCGAGGCTGGAAGTGACGACCGACGAAGCAGTTGCGCTGTACATTTCACGCGTGTAGTTGATGCCGGCAAAAATATCGAGCGTCGTGCTAGGACGAGCGATCGCGTGCCAGCCGAGGCCCCCCGTATAGATCGACTGCAGAGTGAGTTCCTGTAACTGATCGTGGGTAAAGTCCGCGCTCGCGAAGCCAAACATCTTATCCGTAATATTTCGATCGTAGCGCCCGCCTCCAAGAATCGCGTTAGCCGTCACGCCTGAGGTCGGCGTGGTGGGAGTGGCGCCGCTAGTGGCATACACCGAGGATTCGTACAGTTTGATTTGGTCTGTCAGCGTCTTCCGGTTCAGAGCGAGACCCGAATTGAGGTCGGTCGTGTCGCTGTTGCCGCGCGCGAGCGCGAAGCCCACTGTTGCGCTGCCCTTCCATTCGTGCAACAAGCCGGGATGCGCGATCTTTTCGTACGTTTGCTGCCCTTCGGCGGAACGAATGGCCGTAATTTTCGCCAGCGGTACCACAACAGCCGATTCTGGGGTGGTGTGAACCACAAGATGGTCGCCTTCCGGAGCGATTGTTCCGCTGATGACATTCTTATCCGAGGTCACCACGAACACCGGTTTCGTCGAAGCGACCTCTTTGATGGCGGACCAATTCACCTTAATGTCTCCAGCGTAATCCGTATGAATCGTTACCGCCTTGCCGTCGGAATCCCCGAGCGTGCCAGTCAGGCGGTCTCCGTTTTTCATCGTTACCGTATCCGCCAGGGCCACCGACTGCAGAAGCACAGCGAAAGCGATGAATGCGAGAAAGCGTGCGACCTTCATAATTCCCCCTGAAATAGATGCGAGTGACGAAATCGGAATTGAATGCGAGAGCTAGGCGTTCCCGCGGCTGGTCACGGTGCTACGCGAAATATTCTACTCGATTCCCTCGGTCTGAAAGCGCCACATATTTTATTTCGCTTGGTAATATCGCGGGTCTTTGGGAATCTTGCCAGCTATGTGTGCGGACTTTAATTCAACCAGTGCGAAAATCCGTCCTTGCCCTCTGTGCGGTGCAATGGATCGGAAAATGATTTTGCAACGCGACGAATGGGAAATTGTCGAATGCCGGCGTTGTGCGATGGTATTCCTCGGCAGCGAACTCGATTATTCGGCGCAGGCGGAAAATTACGATTGGCTGAAGGAATATTCCAAGGAAGTTGCGCGCCGCAAGCAAACGCAACCGTTCATGCTGTTTCTTTCGCGCCTGCTGCGCCCGCTGCGCCCCAACACCAATCGCCACATGCTCGCGCAAACTTTGAGGTGGAAAAGGAGCGGAAAGCTGGTTGATTTCGGATCCGGTGACGGTGGTTTTCTGGTGCTTGCCGCGCGCTATTTTGAGGTGACTGGAATCGAGTTGAGCCCGCGCGGAGTGCAGCTTTCGCGCGCAAAAATTGCCTCCCGACACGATTCTGGAAGGTCCGGTGACGCAAATAATAGATCGAGTTTGCAGCGAGAACTCCTTCGATGTAGTAACACAATTCGGCTACATAGAGCACGAATGGAACCCGTTAGCGGGCCTTCGCAGCGCGTTTCGGGTGCTGAAGCCCGGCGGCGTCACCGTCCTCAAAACACCCAACTATGCAAGCTGGAATCGCCACATCCGCGGTGAAAAATGGTGCGGCTATCACATCCCGGCGCACTGCAACTATTTCACTCCGAGGACGCTTGCCCAGATGCTTCGCCGCGCTGGATTCGAGCCTCTCCCGCGCCCACTCGGCGATCGCCTCCCCACCAGCGATTCCCTCTGGATGGCCGCCAGAAAACCGTAGTGGAAGTGCGACCCAAGATGGCGGCCTGCCCTTCGCCACACCGCTCAGGGTAAAAAGGCCCGGCGGTACAGATGCAAAAGCAAGGCGACGGTGTTACAAATGCGGATCGTATGTTCAATGCGTTGCGCTACTACTGGATCATTGCCAAGGGCTACCGGCTGCGTCCCTGGAAATCGCCCTACATTCAGTGGCGGCTGGAAACATTTTTTGGCCACGAAGCCGCGGATCTCGACGCGGGCAAATTCTTTCGGCTGATGTGGCGCGAGCGCGCCCGCATGGAGCGCTTTTTGGGCTGGGTCGCGCAGCGAAGGGCCGCACGGCGATCAGCGAACTGAATGGTGCAGGAAATCGCGGATGGGAGTAATCTTTCCGTCGAAGCAAAGAATGAGAAGCAAGGAGGCGCGGCGATGCGAAAATCCAAAGACGATTCGGTGAAGCGGCGCGATTTTCTGAAAGCCGCCGCCGCTGGCACCGCGGCCGCCGCAGCGCTGGCGGCCAACCCCGTTGCGAGTCATGCAGCATCATCTGCCGTGCCGCACGGCAATGCGACGGCACCAACGCTCGCCAAACCGCCTCTCGCCGACGCTGCGTCTCACGTTGAGGTTGTAACCGTCGATCGGCCCGGCTCGGATTTCATGGTGGATGCTCTGAAGACCTTGAATTTCGAATACTTGTGCGCGAACCCCGGCAATTCTTTCCGCAGTTTGCACGAGTCGCTGATCAACTACGGCGGAAACAAAAATCCCGAATTCATCACCTGTTGCCACGAGGAATCCGCCGTCGCCATGGGGCATGGCTACGCCAAGATCGAAGGCAAGCCGCTGCTCGTCTGCGTGCACGGCACGGTGGGATTGCAGCACGCGTCCATGGCAATTTACGACGCGTTTTGCGATCGCGTGCCCGTCTACGTCATTCTTGGCAATTTCGACGATGCGGCGATGCGTTTCGGGCAGGTCGACTGGACACACAGCGCGCAAGACCCTGCCGCCATGATCCGCGATTTCGTGAAATGGGACGACCAGCCCATCTCGCTGCAGAGTTTTGCCGAGTCCGCGGTGCGCGCGTACAAAGTCGCAACTACTCCTCCAATGATGCCGGTGGCGCTGGTGGCCGGGCACGAGTTACAGGAAGACGCGGTGCCCGACGGCGCTCCGCTCAGTATCCCCAAGCTCACCATGGCATCGCCTCCCGCTGGAGATTCTGGCGCCGTCGCCGAAGTGGCGCGGCTTCTGGTGGCTGCTGAGAATCCGGTGTTGGTCACGGACCGCGTGGCACGCACGCCTGCGGGACTGGCCGGAATGATCGAGCTCGCGGAACTGCTGCAAGCGCCGGTGGTCGATCGCAATGGACGCATGAATTTTCCCACGCGGCATCCGCTGAATCAGACCGAACGCGCGGGCGCGGTAATTGACACCGCTGACGTGATCGCCGGTCTCGAGCTGACGGATTTTTGGAGTACCGTGAATTCGGTTCGTGGACAGGTCTATCCGATGGTGCGGCCGGTCACCAAGCCGGGCGCGAAACTGATCAGCATCACGGCAAACGATCTCTACCTGAAAAGCAATTATCAGGATTTCCAGCGATACCAGCCGGTTGACTTGGCCATCGCCGCGGACGCCGAGGCCACGTTGCCCTCCCTGATCGAAGAGGTGAAGCGCCAGATTACTAGCGATCAGAAGAACGCCTTCGAGGATCGCGGCAAGAAACTCGCGGCGGCTCACCAGCAGGCTTTGGATCGAAACCGCGAGGCGGCCACGCCGGGATGGGACGCCAGCCCCATCAGCACCGCGCGGATGTCCGCCGAGCTTTGGGCGCAGATAAAGGACGAAGATTGGTCACTAGTATCGAATTGCCAGTTCGTGAGCCGCTGGCCGCTGCGCCTTTGGGATTTCAACAAGCACTATCACTACATTGGCACGGAGGGTGGCTTCGGTGTCGGCTACGGCTTGCCGGCAGCGGTGGGCGCGGCGCTGGCGAACCGCAAGCACGGGCGACTGACCGTGAACATTCAGAATGATGGGGATGCAATGTTCGCTCCCGGCGTGCTTTGGACGGCGGCGCACAGCCGCATTCCGCTGCTGACCGTGATGCACAATAACCGCGCCTATCATCAGGAACTGATGCAGATTCAGATCATGGCCGACCGCCACAATCGCGGAATTACGCGCGCCAGCATCGGCAACGTGCTCACCGATCCTCCGATTGATTACGCCAAGCTGGCGGAAAGCATGGGCGTGCACGGAGAAGGCCCGATAACCGATCCTAGCGATCTCGCGCCTGCAATCAAGCGCGCCATCGCGGTGGTAAAAAGCGGAAGTCCGGCTCTAGTGGACGTAGTGACGCAGCCGCGCTGACGCGATTTTCTCGCGGATCTACCCGCGAATGGGGAGGGAATACGTGCGGAATTTCCGGCGCTTCTCAGTGTCTATCACCGTTCTGTTGATGCTTACCGGTTCCTGTGTCTGCGTGCAGGCTCAGACGGACGCCGAGAAATCAGGCGGCGCGCCCACTGCGAAGGTGGATAGTGGCAAGCGCGCTTTCACGAGCGCCGGCTGCATCGCATGCCATGGCGCTCAAGGACAGGGCACGAAGCTCGCGCCGCAAATCGCCCCTCCGCCACTCGAACTCCCGGCCCTGATCGGCTACGTCCGCCAGCCAAGCGGGACGATGCCAGCTGTTTCGGCTGCGACTGCGTCGGACCAGCAGCTTTCCGACATTTACGCTTTCTTGAAATCGGCGGCGCCGGCATCACAGGGCGCCCCGGAGGGCAACGCCGCGAACGGCAAAAAGCTTTTCCTCGCCTATGGGTGCTATCAATGCCACGGGTACCAGGGACAGGGCGCTTCCACGGGTCCGCGCATCGGGCCGCCGCCACTTTCGCTGGCGTTTCTGCTGAGCTACGTCCGCGACCCCACCGGACAAATGCCGCCCTACACTGAAAAAGTGGTCCCCGACCAGGACCTCACGGACATCTTCGCGTATCTGAAATCGATGCCGGCGCCTGCGCGCGCATCGAGCATCCCGCTCCTCAATCAATAGAGCAGTGAAACGCGTTTGTCGTCACGCGATGTGCATCTCGGGAACTGCGGCAGCCATCGAGGAGCTTTCGTTGAGCATGATGCCCGCCCGGTGCAGCAGGCTGTCGCGGGAAAACGGCTTTTGCAGATATTCCGAGTCTTTCACGAATTCTTCGCTGCCCTCTTCCCCTAGGTATCCGGACATGTAGATCACCTTCATATTCGGCTGCAGGCGCTTAAGCTTTTTTGCCAGCTCCGTGCCGCGCATTCGGGGCATGACCACATCGGTAACCAGCAGGTGAATCGGCTGAGACAAAGTTTCCGCAATCTTCAGCGCTTTTTCGCCATTTTCGGCCGCAAACACACGGTACCCCGCGGCGGTAAGAAATTCGCACGCCAATTCTCGCACCGCGCCTTCGTCTTCCGCAAGCAGCACAGTCTCGGTAGCGTGTGAGAAGGTGGCTCGCATCTTTTCGGCGCGTGGTGTCTGCGCGAGAGTTTCGGCCTGGGGCAGATACACCTCAAAGCGGCAGCCGCGCTCTGGCGCGGTTTCCACCCAAATGAATCCGTCGCTCTGTTTCACCACGCCGTATACGGTGGCAAGACCCAGGCCCGTGCCTTTGCCATTCTCTTTGGTAGTGAAAAACGGTTCGAACATTCGCGCCTGCGTTTCCGCATCCATTCCGTGCCCAGTGTCCGTAACGCTTAGGACCACATAATTTCCAGGCGGCACAGTTGGTCGCATCCGTGCGCATTCCCCGTCCACGAAGAGATTCTTCGTTTCGATGGTCAGCTTTCCGCCGTGGGGCATGGCGTCGCAGGCGTTCACCGCCAAATTCAGGACTACCTGCTCGATCTGCCCCGTATCCGCCTTCACTTTACCTAGCGATGCACCCGTGCGGAGGGAAAACTCCACGTCTTCGTGGATCAGCCGCTTCAGCAGTTTGCACATATCCGTCACGAGGACATTCAGGTCGAAGACAGTCGGCTCCAGCGCCTGCCTGCGGCTGAACGCCAGCATTTGCCGAGTGAGCGATGCCGCGCGGTCCGCCGCGCTCCGGATTTGCTGGCCGCTTCCTAGCAGCGGGTCCGTGGGCTGCAGCCGTTCAATCATCAAATCGCTGTGGCCCTTGATCACCGTCAATAGATTGTTGAAATCGTGCGCCACGCCGCCCGCGAGACGGCCCAGCGCGTCCATCTTCTGCGACTGGCGCAGCTCATCTTCGAGTTTGCGCTTCTGCAATTCGTTCTTTTGCAGCGTGCCGCGCATCCGGCCGAACGCTCGCGTCACGCGTCCCACTTCATCCTCACCGCCCGCATCAAGAGGGAAGGCGAAATCCCCTTTCTCGAGGGCTTGTACGCCCTTGTCCAGGTTCGCCAGAGGCCGCGTGAACGCTTCGGAGATGAAGAAGGCCAGCCATATGGCGACAACCAAGGCCAGCCCTCCGAGCCCGAGCAACAGCCGGTTGATTTCGCTGAGGAATTCCGCCGCAGCCTTATAGGGCTTCAAAATCACAATCCGAGCCGGCGGGAATGCCGCCTTCGTCAGCGGCAAGGAAACGCCGTAAAACTCAGCGCCGCCGATCCAAACGTCTCCCAATTGCGGAGTGGCGCGCAGCTTCGCGCCCAGATCGTCTTCGTTCAGGGGGGTCAGCGTGCTGGCGGCAATATTGCCCCGGTAGCTGAACGCCACATCGCTGGCCGAGATTCGTCCGAGATCGTGGACTGCCGAGTATCCGACCTCCCGACCAACCACTACCGTTTCCGGCTCGTTGCCTGTCTCCGCGGTCCGGTTTTCAACATGGAGGACCACAATTTGATACAAGGTGCCGGCCGCGTACCACCAATCCGCTGTGGTGCGTTCGCCATCCGCATGCGCCACCAATTTCTGGGCGTCAGCCTGTTGGAAACGAGGATTCGTGGTGTGCAGGGCGGTGATTTTGTGGTGGCCGCTGGCCAGAATTACGAGGTCATTGCCCTCGGTATCGAGAGGGTTGTTCGCCGAATCTTGCAGAGTCGGATCGTCGTCCAGGGTCACGGCCGCCAGGGTTCCCAGCAGGCTGGCCTTCCGATTCAGCATTGCTTCGCGCTGGTGGAGCAGCAATTGCAGAGTGAGCCCCGAATTCTGGGCGTCGCTGACGATCTCGTGCTGCAGGCGCTTCTGGGCGGTGTGCCGCACCACCAGCAATGTGGCGCAACTCAAGCCCGTAGTAGTAAGTACCAACGAGAGCAGGAACTTGGTGCGTAGACCCAAGCTCCAATACCCCCTCGGTATCCCGCCGATTTTCATGGATGAAGGTCGCCCGGCGCCTAGCACCGGAATCCCGCATCCCAAGGTACAGTTGCGGACGCCACCGAGGAATGGCCCAACCGTACCCCCCAAAGGGTACTTTCGCGCCCCCCTGCGGCCCAACTCGCCTGCGGCCATCGCCAGATCATTCGCGGACCAGCCCGGATTTTCCACCGGCGGCGAGCAGATGTGTGGGTACCTTGGGAGCGACAGACGGCCGTTTCGGGGGGCACGCACGTCGAGGCCCTCAGGCCGGGCTATAGGCTGGAAGACGAGCTACTTTTTTGGAGGCGGAGCCGGATTCTGCTGCGGCGGTTGCTGATTCTGTGCTGGAGCAGGCGCCGGCACTTGCGCGGGAGGAGCCGATTTCGCGGGAGCGCTGCCGGGCTGCTGCGTCTGTTCCAAGATAGAACCGGTGCCTGCTTGCACTGGAGCGCGCTTAAACGACAGCGTCAGGGAAGTCATCATGAAAACAATGGCGCACCAGGTGGTGGCGCGAGAGAGAAATGTGGTCGCGCCGCGCGGGCCGAAAGCTGTCTGACTGCCCGCTCCGCCGAAAGCACCCGCCAGGTCCGCTGCGTTGCCGCTCTGGAGCATGATCACGATAACCAGGACAAAGCACACCAAAATATGCAGTGTCACTAATACCGCCGATACGCGCCACCCGATCCAAATCAGACCGAGGGCCACCAGCATTGAGACAGCCCATTTTGCCCAAACCGGCATTCACCACTCCGTTTTGCCCCGCCCTACACTGGCGGTTTCTAGAAATTTACAATCGCGGCGAACGATTTCGGATCGAGGCTCGCGCCACCAACGAGCGCACCATCAATTTCCGTCTCCGCCATCAATCCCTTTATATTTTCGGGCTTGACGCTGCCGCCATACAGAATGCGAAGAGCAGACGCTTGTTCAACCGTGAAGAGAGCGGCAGCCAGGTTTCGCAGATGACGATGGGCCTCGGCGGCCATGTCTGGAGTTGCTGTTCTTCCCGTTCCGATGGCCCACACAGGCTCGTACGCCAACAGAATACGCGAGAACTCCGCAGGGGTCAACGCGGCAAGTGCGCCATCAAACTGGCGTTTCAACACTTCCTCGGTACGATTGGCATCTCGTTCCGCAAGCATCTCTCCCACGCAGACAATCGGGGTAAGGCCCGCCTCCAGGGCGGCTTTGGTTTTGCGATGAACCCAGGCGTCCGTCTCGCCAAAGTGTTGGCGCCGTTCGGAATGCCCCACGATAACCGCGCGACATCCGGCTTCGACCAGCATGCGAGCCGAGATTTCTCCGGTGAACGCGCCTTCGCGTTCCCAATACATGTCCTGCGCGGCGATTCCGATTTCGGTGCCCTGCGCGGCCTCGACCGCGGCTGTTATCGAGGTGAAGGGCGGCGCGACAATGATGTCGCAATGCTTGGACCCGGCTGATAGAGGCTTAAAGGCATCGAAGAAAGCCCGCGTCTCCGCGCGGGTCTTGTACATCTTCCAATTAGCTGCGATGACTGGACGGCGCAATCAAAACTCCTTCTTGTTCTTTGGCGTTCAGCTTGGCGCGTCGGTCAGCGCTTCGACGCCAGGGAGCTTTTCGCCCGCGAGGAATTCCAGCGAAGCGCCGCCGCCCGTCGAAATATGCGAAATCTGCTGGGCTACTCCCGATTGCTCGACGGCGGAGACGGAGTCGCCGCCGCCGACGACGGATGTGGCGCCAGCTTTCGTGGCGGCAGCAACGGCACGAGCCATGGCGAGCGTTCCTTGAGCAAATGCCGGCTTTTCGAACATGCCGAGCGGACCGTTCCAAACAATTGTCCTCCCTTTAGCAACCTCTTGGCGAAAAAGCTCTGAAGTCTTGGGGCCGACATCGAGACCCATCCAGCCCTCGGGGGTATTCGCGATGTCGGAAATCTTGGTGTCAGTGGAATCGGGCGACTCCGCCAGGACGTGATCGACGGGCAGCAACAGGCGGAAATTGCGTTTGCGCGCTTCTTGGAGCAAATCGCGCGCTAAATCGAGTTTGTCATTCTCCACGAGCGAGCGGCCGACCGGGAGGCCCTGCGACTTGAGGAACGTGTAAGCCATGGCACCGCCGATGAGCATCGCATCGGCAAGTTTCATTAGGTTCCGCACCACTTCAATTTTGTCGGAAACTTTTGCGCCCCCAAGAACCGCGACGAAGGGCCGTTCCGGATTGGAAATTGCCTTCCCGAGATATGCCAGCTCCTTTTCCATCAGCAGGCCGGCGGCGGCCTGACGGACAAATTTCGTGATACCCACAACGGAGGCATGGGCGCGATGGGCCGAGCCGAAAGCGTCGCACACGAAGATTTCATCGCACAAACCCGCCAGTTGCTTCGAAAAACCGGGATCGTTGGCTTCCTCTTCGGGATGAAAACGGACATTCTCGAGCAAAAGCACTTCCCCATCGCGAAGTGCCTCGCTTTTCGAAACGGCGGCCGGCCCCACGCAATCGCTGGAAAACTCAACGGGCTTGCCGAGCAACTGCTTCAGACAGTTTGCCACCGGCATCAGACTGTATTTCAGATCCGGCTTACCTTTTGGGCGCCCTAAGTGCGAAGCCAGAACCAGACGGGCGCCGCGATCCACTGCCAGGCGCAACGTGGGCAACGTTTCGCGGATGCGGGTGTCGTCCGCTACCTTGGAGCCATCCAAGGGGACATTAAAATCGACGCGAATGAAGACGCGCCTGCCGCCAAGATTGAGGTCGCGTATCGAGAGCTTTTTCATGGTTCTGTCGAAGCGCCCCTACAGAGGATTTAGAAACTAAAGGCGCGCCGTTAAAAGCTTGATCAGGTCGCGGCAACGGCAGGAGTAGCCCCATTCATTGTCGTACCACGAAAGAACCTTGACGCAGTTGGAGCCGACAACGCGAGTGTATTCCGAGTCCACGATCGAGGAGTGCGGGTCGCCACGAAAGTCCACTGAAACCAATTCCTCTGTCGTGAACGCGAGAATGCCCTTCAAGGGACCTTCCGCAGCTTGCTTCAGCGCGGCATTCACGCTTTCAACGGTGGCGGGTTTTTCGGTCATCACCGTCAAATCGACAACGCTTACGTTCGGTGTGGGCACACGCAGCGAGTAGCCGTCAAGTTTTCCCTTCAATTCCGGAATCACCAGATGAAGCGCCTTGGCCGCGCCCGTCGAAGTGGGAATCATGGAAAGCGCAGCAGCGCGCGCGCGCCGGAGGTCCTTGTGCGGAAGGTCGAGAAGGCGCTGGTCATTCGTATACGAGTGAATCGTCGTCATCGTGCCGACGTTGATGCGAAATGTATCGTTGATCACCTTCGCCACAGGGGCCAGGCAATTCGTGGTGCATGAGGCGTTGGAGATCACGTGATGTTTCGCAGGGTCGTAGGTCTTTTCGTTGACGCCGAGGACGAAAGTCGCATCGGGATCCGTGGCGGGCGCCGAGATGATTACTTTCTTCACCGGGCCACGAATATGCTTGCGCGCGTCGGCGCCCTTCGTAAATAACCCGGTGGATTCAACCACGATCGAAGCACCCACCGAAGCCCAGTCCAAATCCGCAGGATCCTTGGTGCGAAAGACTTTCAGGCTTTTGCCATCCACGGAAATCGTATCGTCCGTGCAGGTGACCTGATTCGTAAGATTGCCCAAAATGGAGTCGTATTTCAGCAGATGCGCGAGCGTCTTCGAGTCCGTAATATCGTTGACTGCGACGACTTCGATGTCTCTATCGCCGAGCGCGGCGCGGAAAATGTTTCGGCCGATTCGCCCAAAACCGTTGATGCCCACTTTCACTGACATGCGTCCTCCGAAGAACAGCCGCTTAAATTATCTGATGACGAAAAACGCTGGCCGGACTCGCAGCAAGTTGATGATGCTAGGGTGCGTGAACAGAAAAGTCAATCGTCGCGCCGTAGCATTTTTCGTGCGGCAGAGTGGCCCCCCGCGACTTCCCCAAAGCGGCAAACCGGAACACGCCAATCCGAGTACAATGGCCTCTGCAATCGCAACTGAGTGGCGCATGGCGAAGATCAAACCGAAAGCTAAACCTGACGCCGTGGGGAGCGGCATCCTTTATGTTGTCTCCACTCCTATCGGCAATCTTGACGACATCACGCTCCGCGCGTTGAGCATTCTCAAAGAGGCGGATGTGATCGCCTGTGAGGATACGCGACGCACCTTGAAGCTGCTTACCCATTTCGAAATATCCAAGCGGCTGGTCAGCTATCACGAACACAACGAACTTATGCGCGCCCCGGAAATCGTGATCGATCTGGAGCAAGGCGCCAAAGTCGCGTTGGTTACCGATGCCGGAACGCCCGCAATTTCCGATCCCGGCCATCGCCTCGTCAGCTTGTGCCTTCGGCATGGAATCAAGGTGGTGCCCATTCCCGGCGCATCCGCGTTCGTCGCCGCTCTTTCGGCTTCCGGATTACCAACGGAGGAATTCACATTCGCGGGATTTCTGCCTTCGCGTCCCACCGAGCGTCGCAAAGCGCTTCGAAAACTCGCCGCGGAGCCCCGAACGCTCGCGCTGTATGAGGCGCCCCATCGTCTGCTCGATACCCTGGAAGATGCTCTCGAAATCTTCGGCAACCGGCCCGCCGTAATGGCGCGGGAAATCACGAAAGCATTCGAGGAATTCTCGCGGGGGCATATCGAGGATCTCGTCCAGGCCGCCAGGACCAAGCCCCCACGTGGCGAGATTACGCTGCTCATCGCCCCGCCGGATGGGCAGACGCAGCACGCCGGGGGTGAGCAAGCCTCCGCCGAAACGGTTCCGCTGGCACGCCACGTCGAAGCCATCATGCGAGAGCGAGGTTTAGACCGAAAAGCCGCGCTAAAGCAGGCGGCCCGCGAACGCGGCCTGACACGCCGAGAGGCCTACAAGCAGCTCTTGATTACACGCGACGAATAGGCCCGCCCGGCAAATCCGGACTTGCTTAGAGAAATGAGCGGATCGGGTTCTTGCCGTCCCAGCCAATCGTGGCGCCGTAGAACCGGCTAAAGATCGGGTCGAACGAAGCGCCCAGTTCAATCATCTCCACCATTCCGGCCAGCTCCGCGGTCGTGTCCATGTACGCGACGCGACCTCCGCTGGGAACGCGAGCGAAGAAGGCTAGTTCATGCCCCTGGGCGCGGTGTTGTTCGACGTCGCGATCGAAATTCGACGTAGCGACGCCCCAGTGGTGAAATCCATAACCGCGTTTCTCAATCGTTTCCCGATAGACAGATGGCGCGTCGTCGTTCGGCGCGATGAGTTCGACCATCATGTGGCCGGCGAAGCTCATGGCGATAGCGACATCGGCACTCGACTGGCCGCCGCGATATTTCGGCTCTTCCCCCGTGAAATGCTCGAGCAAGAACCACGGCCCGACCTTCAGATCTTTGACCCAACGATTGATCGCCTCGCGGACATCCTTAACAACGTACGCCGTCTGGATAATCCCGTTGTCAGGCTGACCGAAACTTACAAGGCCCATGAACCCACCCTCCACGCAAATCCTTTTCCGCGCCTCGAGGAATTTCGAAATGCGCTGCGGACCGATCATTCTCCAGGCGAAAGCGCCAGCAAAACATTGCCAGGCATTCCCCCGCCAAACGCAGCGTAACCAGAGGGCACATAAAGGACACCATTGACGACGGTGGGCCCGGGCCCGCCCATCGAGCCACCTTTCGCCGGGACGCCGTTCACGGCGTTGAACGCGCGAGCGGTATTGAATTGCCAAATCAGCTTACCGTCGGACGTCGACAGCGCCCTCAGGATTCCGTCCCAGCCACCGGTAAAAACGACGCCGGGTATCGCCGAGACTGCGGCGGATTGTCCGAAGCGCAAGCCGGCCTTGGTGCGATTCTCGCCGTTGGACGTGGGCTCACCCAGATCGTCCGGCGATTCGAGGCGAGCGAGCCACTTACGTTTTCCGCTTGCGAGATCGATCGCCACGGCAGTGCCGTCTTCGAGGGCCACGTACAGATCTTGACCGTCGCTTGCGCCGCCGAGCGCCAATTGTCCATTGTTGGGAGCCACGGTTTCCGTCGTCGCAAACTTCCAGACAAGCGCGCCTTTGCGATCAGGGTCGAGCGCAAAGATTGTTCCGCTCTTAGGCAAGGCGATTAGCAGCCGATGACCATCGGCCATTTTCACCAGAATCGGCGAGGCGCCAATATCGTGGTCGGGACCGAGGTTCTTCGGGCAATTCTCAGTCGTCGTGGGAGCGCACCCCACCACCCACGCATCGCCCTTCACGGTTTGAAATGACCAGACGATTTTGCCAGTTTTCAAATCGAGGGCGACAATGGCATCGGTCGTCTTGGGTGCAGGCTCGGTGTAAGAGTCTCCGGTGCCGATGTACAGCAACTGGCGCTCGGCATCAATCGTTGGTGAATCCCACAGCGCGCCGCCGGCGGGGGCATAAAGCTGCACGCCGCGCGCATTCTTCCTGACGGGCTTGGGCGCCTCTGGGATGACGTAGGATTTCCAAATTATTTGGCCCGTGTTCGCGTTCAGCGCGACGACGCTGCCGCGAAACTTGCAACATGGATAGGCCGGATCGGCGCCGAAAACTTCCTCCGTGGAAGAAATGGGAACGTAGAGGCGGCCCTTGTAGAGCGTGAACCCGGCGCTGAGGCGAGCGATGTAGTTGTTGTCGATTACGTTGCGAATCCATAGGGGCTTGCCGGTCGAAGCATCGAGCGCGTACACGTTTCCGCGGAAGTCGCCAAAATAGACGGCGTATTTGGTTGTGCCGCGGCCGGCAACCGGCCCAACGGTCGCCGCCGTTCGCACGGTGGCCTGCGCTTGATAAGACCAGTAGACGCACCCCGTATCCGCGTTGATCGCGTAAAAATAGCCGATGTCGCTGCCCACAAACACACGGCCGCCGACGATAGACGGCTGGCCGAACGACGTATCGCCATTAGGAAATCCGAATGCCCATTTCAACTTCAGGTGCGGCACTTGTTGCGCCGTAATTCCTGCGCCCTGGGCATTTTCAAATCGGGTGTTTGCCAGGTTGACGCCCCAGCCGTTCCACGCGGGAGTGGACGAAATATTTTCGATGGGAGCGTTGGCCTCACAGTGATTGCGCATCCTCGTTGCGCTGCCTGCGTCCGTCAGATCGAGCGGACGCCCGCCTAAGTACGCGGCAAGAACTTTCTTGTCGGCGGCGCTGAGCTGTTGCGCCGCAATGGCCATTGCGCCGGTGGTAATCGCGCTGTAAATCGTCTCCGGCGAGAGCTTCATCAGCGCCTTCAGATCCGGAGCCCGGTTCGAAGCAGCCGGGCTGGAATGACACTTGGCGCAGCTCTGCTGATAGAGAGTGTCACCAGGAGGCTTTGAGACCGCCGCGACTCCCCCCTGCGCGATCGATCGAGGAGCAGGCAAAACTAAAATCAGGACGGCAGTCGCGACCGATGCAGAAAGCCTGGCCGATCGTTTCATGAACGATTTCTCCTCAGTCGCTGGCGTCATCAATATGTCGCAGCTCGCGCCACGTTGATACTAGAAATTGTCGCCCTCTCGCAATGTAAACGTGTACGTCACGGCGAAGAGCGAACGCTGAACAAATGATGGTTTCGCAAACCGGAAATCTCTTAGAATCAATTCAACGCGCCCGTAGCTCAGTTGGAAAGAGCGTCTGCCTTCTAAGCAGAGGGTCGGGGGTTCGAATCCCTCCGGGCGC
>CAVWZE010000002.1:0-1830808 GCA_963759485.1 uncultured Acidobacteriota bacterium
AACATCGCGGGTCCGTTAGTTTCCGGAAAAGACTTAAAGCATCCAAAGCTCGCCGATGTTCCGCTCGAACTCTTGCCTCGGTATCCGGGCAGATGAGCGTCAAAATTCTGCTGATCGGCAAGAACGGTCAGGTGGTGGCGGAACTCGCGACATTCCTTCCTCGCTTAGGTGAAGTTGTCGCCCTCAATCGACAAGAACTCGACCTCGCCAAACCTAGTCAGATTCGCCGTACCATCGAAGACGTTCGGCCGCATATCATCATCAATGCAGCCGCCTACACGGCAGTCGATCAAGCGGAATCCGACGTGGCGCTGCGCAGGCTATCAACGCGGATGCCCCGTCTGTGATCGCTCAGGAAGCCAAGAAAATCGGTGCCGGGGTCGTCCACTATTCAACCGACTATGTTTTCGACGGATTGAAAACTCCCCCTACGAAGAAGACGATCAACCCAATCCCAGAAGCGTCTATGGCAGGACGAAGCTCGCCGGCGAGCAGGCCATTCGTGATGCCGGCGTGCCTCACCTGATATTCCGCACGGCTTGGGTCTACGCCACACGGGGCCGAAATTTTCTCTTGACCATCCTGCGCTTGGCCTCTCAACGCGAAGAATTGCGAATCGTAAACGACCAGTTTGGAGCACCTACCTGGCGTCGCGAAATCGCGTGGGCCACGACATCGATTCTCGAGCGACAGTCTCGAGACAAACGCGTACGCGCCGTGGCCGACGGAAGTCAGCGGCACGTACCACATGACTGCCGCTGGAGTAACGACCTGGTTCGGTTTCGCCCAAGCGATTCTAGGAGAAGTCTCGCCTGAACTTCCCTGGGTCACGACTCCGACAAATGGGCATCCCCTCATAGCCCCACGGATAGTCCCAATCACGAGCGCCGAATATCCAACTCCCGCATTCGCCCCGCTTATTCCGTTCTCTCCAATTCCGGTTGATGCAAACCTTCGGCGTTCAATTGCCCGATTCGCGCGCACAAGTACGCTCCATAATGGCCTAGTTGCGATTTGTAAATCATAGGTATATATTAACGTTCTAGCAAACTAATTTTCCGTCTTTCTTCGTGCAACCCGAAATCGGGTCTGTTTCTGTCTATGATCGCCTTTCGGGAGCAGAAACGGTCTGATGCGGGTTAATGATCGGATTAGTAATATGGCGCGCGGAGTAATAATCCTCAGTATCCACGATTGGTGGTATCACTCGCACGGCCACTCAGACATGCAGCTTGCGCGGGCGTTCGCCCGTGACTGCCGTTTTGTTTGTGAATAGTATCGGCATGCGGTTCCCTCGCAAAGGCACGGTATCGGCCCCAACAGCAGGCATTGTCCGAAAAATTAGGAGCGCCGCCCGTCGTCTCCAGTTTCCGGATTCCACGCTCCCCAATCTGGCGGTTGCCACTCCAGTTAGTTTTCCTATCTATTCAGGTCCATTCGGGAGACTCAACACCTCTTTGGTTGCATTCCAAGTTCGGCGGTTTTGTTCTAGAGCGGGCATTTCCAAGGCTATTGTTCTCGTGACTATACCGACATACGCGTCTGTAGCGATGAATCTTCCGAGCGAGGCCCTCTTCTACAACAGAAGCGACTTGCATTCTGCCTTCGAAGGTATCGATGTTGAGTTCGTCCGGGAGCGAGAGGAAATGTTGTTGAAAGGTGCTGACGCTGTGCTTTACGCAAGCGACTTTCTGTTCCGCGCCGAACAGTGCCGGGTAAAGCATGGCATCTTGATCGGTCACGGGGTTGATACCGCCTTATTCAGACCTGAAGGCGGGGCATCAAAGGAGCTAGATGACTTACCGCACCCGCGCGTAGCTTTCTTTGGCGAACTGCGCGAACGCTCGGTAGATTTTGACCTTGTCGCTTCAGTGGCGCGCTTGTGCCCATCCACACAGTTTGTTTTAGGGGGCGCTCAGCTTGACGATCTTGGGCAACTGAGATCGATTGCCAATGTTCGCTTGCTTGGGCCATGCCCGCATCACGAAATGCCAGCACGATGGCGAGCAGTTGACGCCGCGATTTTGCCGTACAAGCAAAACGCTTGGCTTCGAGCGAGCGAGCCGGTCAAACTGAATGAGATTCTTGCTATGGGGCTTCCGGCTGTTGGGACACCAATACCGTCGTTGAACAAGCGGTCCGCGTTTGTGGAGGTCGCGGAAACCCCTGAAGCGTTCGCCAGGGCTCTTAACAAAACCCTCAGTACTTTACCCGCCAGTAACGTCGAATGGCGCAAAGCTCGTCGAGCTGCGGCTAATCTGCAAACATGGGATTCCATCGTAAATCGAATTGACGGTATTTCGCGAGAGATTCGAGATATGCAGAGTGCGTTGGCAGCTGGCCAAGAGCCCCAAGGTTTATCGAAATGATGCCACAACGACGGGAACCTGGGCGAATGAGAATTGGAGTAATTGGCGCCCGTGGCATCGGCGAGTTTAGGGGGGGATCGAGCATTATTGTTCCCACTTTTACGACGCACTCTGCCCGTATGGTTTCGATGTCGTAATCTTCGTGCGCCGCGCCGCAGGCTCTATGGAGACTCCATCTGGCGTTCGCATACTCCTCTTGCCCGTCCCTCGAGTGCGCTCATTAGAAACGATTCTGCATTCCTTCGCATCAATGATAGTCGCACGGTTGCTCGGCATACGTACGCTCCACATCCACGGGATTGGTCCATGCGTGTTGCTTCCCCTCGCGAAGGCTCTCGGGATGCGAGCCATCGTCCGTCATGTCGGTGCCGACTACAAGCGGTCCAAATGGGGTTCCCTGGCGAAGACGATGATCCGTCTTGGAGAGCGGCGCGCCGCTCGGCACGCAGATGCCATCGTCTGTCTGACGCAGCACATTGCGGATCAATTTTCTGAGGCGACCGGCAGGTTCCACGATGTGTTCGTTATTCCGAATGGCGTCGGCGCGCCGCCTCCGACACTCAGTACGACTGTGTTCGACCGCCTGGGTATTGTTGCGGGACGGTATGTGCTAAGCGTCGGGCGTTTTGTGCCTGAGAAGAATTTTCATTTGTTGGTGGACGCATTTCTGGCGGCCACTCTTCCGCTGGATGTCATGCTTGTGTTGGCAGGTGAGCCCGATTATTCCGGTAAATATGGTCGCTTGCTGATCAAATCTTCTCCCGGAGCAAACGAGTGATCATGCCTGGGATCGTTTTTGGTACGGGATCGTGGGCGCTCTATAGGGGCGTCGCCATGTTCGCGCTGCCTTCATCCATGAAGGGATGTCGTTTGCCCTCCTGGAGGCGAGCGTTGCAGGCACCCCGATTATCGCCAGCGCAATCCCGGCCAATGCCGCCGTCTGCCAGGAATTTGCGCATCTTGTTCCAGTAGGTTCGATGGCAAAACTTCGTGAGGCGATCGAGGTGGAGTGGCAGCGAAAGCGCACATCCGAAGAAATTGAGCGACAGATAAGCCTTTGCAAATCCCGACACGATTGGCGTGTAATTGCGCGATTGATGGTTCCCATTTTTTTTCCCGCGTTCAACGGAAACCTGAGGGAAGACATTAAACCCCTCCCTGGATGGGCATTGCGGGTTAGCAGAGAGGACTGCCAAATATCCAGAGACTAGTCGTCGTCGCCTTGTCGGAGGCTTCGCCGCAATTAGTTGAACATTTCTGCGGCAGCGGCCGGATGCCCCGTACACAGGCCCTTAGAGACACGGGCTTGGTCGGCCACACCCGTTACTCCACACCGTACCTTCTTACACCACAGATGTGGGCGACGATCTGACCGGCCGAAGCCCAGGAAGCCATGGAGTATTTGACTATTGGCAGCGGCAGCCGGACGGATCCTTTGCCGAAACTCGCGGAGGCAACATTCGCGGCCGCCGTTTTTGGGATGAGCTCAGCGATCATGGGATGCGTCGGGTATTGTCAATGTGCCTATGACCTATCCCGCTCCAAAGGTTAAGGGATTTTCACTCTCCGGCCAGGACGCCCCCGGTGCTCACCCTTCGATCGCGTGGCCGCCGACGTTTTACAAGGAGCTAACGCGGCGATTCGGGCGTTATCACCACAAAAGATATTTTTCCGGGAGGTCAATCCAAGGAAAAGTACGCCCGCATTCTTCTCGAGGAAGCCCGTAGACAGGCTGATCTTTTCGAATGGCTTGCCGCGCGAGACGATTGGCGTTTTCTGATGCTTTATACAAGCGCCCCTGCCTTCGCCCAGCATTACTTCTGGGCTGACACGGAGCACAGCGGGGGAGCAGCTACGCGAGTGATTCAGCAAACGTTTCAGGCAGCTGACGAGATGATAGGCCGGGTAGTCGATATCCTTCGGCCGGACGATCAGATTTTTGTGATCTCCGAATGTGGTGCCGGGCCCATTGGCGGAGGTGTGCGACTCAACGCCTGGTTAAGCCAGCAGGGTTTCCTGAGATACAAATCGCACTCCCATTCCTTTCGAACACGAGGACTTTCAAAGCTGCGCGTGGCGACGCAACGCTATCTGCCCAAGAACCTCTTCTATCTCGCCAATTCACTGCCTCTAAAGAGTGGAATCCAAGGCAAAATCGCGACAGACAGGATCGACTGGTCGCACACGGTCGCATTCCACCGCGGCAAGGGTGAAGGTAACATTTATCTCAATGTGGTTGAGCGCGATCCCACGGGCATCTTAGGCAAATCGGACTACGAGCGGGGTTCGCTCAGAAATCATCACTCGTCTGAGGGAGCTCCATGATCCAAAGTCGGGTACTAGCGCGGTTACTGCGGTGCACCGGCGCGAAGAGATCTTCTCCTGGTGAGTATGTCGATTCCGCTCCAGATCTAATCGTGGAATGGAGTGACTTTCGGGTATCACTGTCGGAGGATCTCGACGAAAGCGACGAGATCTTCGGCGATCGAACCCGCGAATACATGACCTGGCCGACGACGGGTAGCCATCGTCCTGAAGGGCTGCTGGTCGCTTGCGGAAAGGGTATCGCCTCCGGAAGGCTCAGATCTCCGATTGAGCTCGTTGACCTTGCACCAACATGGCTATCGCTGCTGAATTGTCCTTTGCCGCAGACTCTACAAGGTCAACCTGCTCGCGACGTGCTGCGCTTGGATTGCGCTCCGCGACTCTGAAGAATATTACAGGCGACCAGACGCCGAATTCCTACGATACCAGGCATAAAATTTGCTGAGCCCTTCTTCCAACTGGATTGCGGGCGCATAGGCAAGGAATCGGCTGGACTTTGAGAGGTCCGCCCAAGTCATGGGCAAGTCTCCGGCTTGAGGATGCATCCAGTCAAGAACAGCCTTGCGACGTGTTACACGCTCCAGCATTCTGACAAGGTCTATCACTTTTACCGGAAATGATCGGCCTAAATTGAAAATCTCGTACGAACCTCCTTTTTCGTCCGGCTGCAATTTGCAGTCGAGTGCCGCCAAAACGCCTAAACGACGTCGTCCACGTATGTGTAGTCGCGTCTCGTGGTACCGTCGCCGAAGATCGGCAGAGGTTTACGGCCTCAAGTAGCGCGGTGAACCTGTGGATTGCAAGATCAGGCCGTTGCCGGGGGCCGTACACGCTAAAAAGACGCAGCACAATAACTGAGAGTCCATAAACGCGAGCATATCTTTGGCAAAGCATTTCGCCTGACAATTTCGTAGCTGCGTATGGCGAAATGGGTTTCAAGTCCACGTCATCCTCGCAAAATGGTACGCGAGTTGTTGCTCCATAGACTGAGCTCGAAGATCCGAAGAGAAACCTCTTGATTTTGAAGTCGCGAGCGAATTGGAGAAGATTTCGAGTTCCATCCACGTTGATGCGTTCGTACAGCTCTGGTTGATCGATCGAGAACCGCACCCCGGCTCGTGCGGCCAGGTGAATGATCGCGTCCGGTCTGGCGCGTTCGATGGCCCTACCTAGTTCGTCGGCCTCACGGATGTCGCAATTCCAAAAATCATATTCACCTAAGCACCGCACTTCTGCCAAATTCTTGATTTTCTGTCCTCTCGAATAAAAATCATCAAGATTGTCGAGTACGGTGAGTTGCACCTTTTGGCGCAGCAGTGCCTCCGCCACGTGCGAACCAATAAATCCGGCTCCGCCGGTTAGTAATACGTGTGGCAAGTTTCCGCTCACAAAGTCAGAAGATGTTTAGTTAAGCCCCTCAGCCGACGACGGACTAGTATCCAGCTTTGGGAAATGCGGCAGATCCGCATTCTCTGTGATCAAGTTCGGATAATTCCCAGCTTTCGACATGCGATTTCCGGTGCGATTTCCCGCTTTTTGCAGAACTCTACGTAGGCTTGGTAAGCGCCATTCCAGCGATGGTCCTGTGCGTCGCAGTCGTCAACCACGACAACGCCACCTTTCGCCATGTGCGGAATAATGCGTTCTAGTGACTCCCTCACGGGACGGTATAAGTCAACGTCAACCAAGGCGAAAGCGATCTCGCCGAGCGCTTGATAGTCGAAGGTTGTTGCGTCGGCCCTATGTACGGTCACGTTGGAGTAACCTGAGCGCTTTAAGGACGTTTTGAGCCATTGCGGATCACTGATCAGGAAAAAAGCATCGTAGACGCCAGCGGGCTTGTCGCGCTCTTTATATTCAAAGTTAACGCCTTCTTGGGTAAATCCCTTAAACGTGTCGATACATACATAGTCGCGCTTTACTCCCTGCTCCATGAGTGCTTCAACTAAGAAGCAAGTTGTCCAACCTTGATAGCAGCCTATCTCGACGGCGGCTCCAGGCACCTGGACGGAAAGGAGTTGCCTGGCCAGCTCCATGAGCTGCGAAGGTAGATGCATGTAGGGATACCTTGCAAATGGATGGCGCGGGTAAATTGCAGGCGCGGTCAGATAATGCGCGAGCCAATAGGAAGTGCGCAATAGACGGATCTTGAGTCTGTCTCTCATAGGCACCGAATAGGCTCGGAACCTCCCAGGTATCAGGCGGTGCTTGGGGGAATTCGTCCTGTTCTCATTCCGTATTGGACTCTGTCCCAGCAGGAAGGATTTTACTAGTTAGGTATGGACACGACAACCGTTACCCCACCGGCGATGGGCGCTTTTTCGAGTGGCCTGGCTCCGCTGTTTTTCCCTCTCCTCGCGTTATCCAATTTCACGTCTTCGTCACTCCGCCGTTTGGTACCGCGCGATTGTAACCGCTCGCTCGATAATGGCCAGACTCCCCGCGCGTTTCAGGTTGAGACATCCCCGAGCGTTGCGAGGCCAGTTGCGATTGCATCCTGAGGCGAGGTAAAGATGTGGGGATGCCACGGTTCCGGGCGGGGGAGCGCACATCGGGACAGGGTAGCCTTAGGAGCCCGGATATCCGCCCCCCACCCAGCACCAGTGCGCCGCCTTCTGAAGCGTACCTCAGTCCAGCACAAGATCGGCACCGCCAGTCTGATCTTTGAACACTGCTTGTAAACTGTCCGCCAGGAGTCCATCCATAGAGCGCCCGGCGCAAAGATTGGCAATACGGACATACGAACACTCTGGCTTTTGCGCGATTTCGCGGCCGCGAACGCAAGACAGTTCGAACGAGCGCGCGCGTCGCGTCAAAACGCTTGATCTCCACCCAACCTCTCCAATCAAACAGTGATGAGTTTGGGGGTTCGCTATAAGACGCGACACGGACAGCTTCTTGGACTGTGCCGTCTGATCGGTTCTGCCAGACCAGCAAATACGGTATTTTTCTCGGATCATCTAGAATGCGCCCGACAACCCACGCGGGTTGGCTAGATTCGAACTAGCAACCCTTCGGTTAACGCCGTCAACCAGTTACACAAAAACCAGTACCGAACAGAGCCAGCCCAGCCCGACAACGGAGGCATGTTCTCGCGTTTCGCGCATTTGTGTGGATGTACGAGCTGACGATGTTTGTTGTTCATTTTAATTGGGCACCGTCGGCGACCGGCGAAAAGCAGCTGTCGCTAACTGATAGAGAAGATTGGTGGGCCTGGGCAGACTTGAACTACCGACCTCACCCTTATCAGGAGTTGCGCTAGTCTCGGCGGCTCCGTCGCCATAAGTCTTCTGCCCTGAGGCAATGCCAACGATCTCACAGTTCACTGCTGCCTCTGTGGCCTCGCTGTCAAGGTTTGATCGCCTTCACGTACAGAGTGCCGCTCTTGCGGGACTCGGAGTCGAGTGCAGGATCGAATTCGCGGCGCGTTATCTTGGTGAACCCGAAGCGTTCGAGCGTCCTGGTAAGAGTTTCATAATCCTACGCGCACTCGGCTCCCGCCCCTGACGAAAATGATAGTTGATGTGGTCCAGTTGTGTCTCGCACCACTCAGGGTCGATCATTTTCGAGAAGGGCCAATACGGGTTGCCTGGATCCCCATAGGCGCGAAGGGGCCACTCCGTGTCTGGGACGGCCACGTCAAAGAACCCTCCCGGCTGTAGGAGGCGGCGCGACTCCGAGAGGAAATGGGGCACCTCGTCGAAAAGGTCGAAGTGCTCGAACACGTGCTCGCTATAAATGTAGCTAATGCTCGCGTCGGCAAAGGGCCACCTCTCGCGTAGATCGAGCCGAAGGTCAGCACGAGGGTCAAACAGATCGATGTTGATCCACCCCGGTTTGGGGTTGGGACCGCAACCGAGATTGAGTTTCTTTTCCGGGCGCTGCAAAAACGGGCCTACTTTTTCTGCTCGGAGTGGTGAAGTCGCGCTATGCGCCACTCACCCTTGGCATTGCTGAGGGCGTTGACAAACCCCTTTGAAGTATGAGTTTTGGCGTATTCCTTCCAAGGGTTCACGGATCGAGTCTCCTAATCGGACAAGTAAGGTTGATAGCGAGATTCCGAGTCCGGTGAATTTTGCGGCGATGCTAGCACAACACCTGCTCGGCGCGAAATAGGCACTTTTCAAATGGACGATAAGCCGACTTGTGGGGAGTCAGCGAGATTTCACGCATTATAAAAGGGCGCCCCCTTGGAGTAGGTTTTTGAGTGTCGGCTCGAACTCTCCAGAAAGGAGCACGCTCAATGGATAGTACAAAATATATCGGCATGGACGTTCACAAAGAAGCGACCACGATCGCAGTAATGAACTCGGCTGGCAAGCTGGTGATGGAGTCGATTGTGGAAACCAAGGCGGCCACAATGGTGCAGTTTTTCGAAGGGCTGCGGGGCGAGCTGTACGTGACGTTGGAAGAAGGGACCTGGGCCGCCTGGTTGTATGACCTGCTGAAGCCGCACGTGACCAAGGTGGTGGTGTGCAATCCCCGCAAGAATGCTTTGCTCAAACCGGGCAACAAGAGTGACCGGATTGATGCGCGAAAGTTGGCCGAGCTGTTACGCAAGGGATCGCTTTCCGCGGTCTACCATGGCGAGACCGGCCTGCGAATATTGAAGGAGCTGTCCCGCAGCTATTTGGCGATCAGCAAGGATCTCGGGGCGTACCATGAATCGGATCAAGGCATTGTATCGAAGTTGGGCGATTCCCTGTGCAGGGACGCGGTCTACGCACCGCGTCATCGCGCGGAATGGCTGAGCAAGATCACCGAAGCCGGCGTTCGTCGTCGGGCCGAGCTTTACTATCAGCAACTCGATGCGCTGCAGCCGTTGCGCCAAAAGCCCGGCGAGATCTATTGGCGGAAAGCCGCAAGCAGGGGCGACGAAATTGCTCCGTCGGATTCCTGATATCGGTCCGATTCGGGCGGCCCTGTTGATCGCATTGATGCAAACAGCCCATCGATTCCGCACCAAGCGGCAACTGTGGGCGTACAGCGGCTTGGCGCTGGAGACGCACGACAGTGCGCAATACCACTACGCCGCAAGGACAACTGCAACGATCCAAGAGACCGCAGCAACTCCGTGGGCTCAATCAAACCACAACCATGATCTGAAAAATATCTTCAAGGGTGCGGCCAACAAGGCCAGTACCTCCAATGGTCCCTTCCACGATTTTTATACAGCCTTGCTCGCCAAAGGGATGCGACCAACGATGGCTCGCCTCACCTTGGCGCGCAAGATTGCGGCCATCACTTTGATCGTCTGGAAGAAAGGAGTCCGTTTCGACGCCCAATAGCTGAAACACAAGCGGCTTGAGCGTCTCTGGCAGAGAGTCCGTTCCATCCTGAGGATCATCCCTGGCGGTGGCCAGTCGGGTTCTTGAGACGCTCGGGTTCGAGGGAGAGTATCCACCGGAAAAGTCAGGCTACCGTGTTGTGGAAACAAGAAACGAATGGCGCCGTCACCACAGTGAAATGAAACCACAGACAGGAAGAAGAAGCTCAGCGTTTTGCGCGACGAAACGAAGCAACGACTTCCTGAGGAACACCACTCGCCGATCACCAGGGCGCGTTCAAACGATTAGGCTGAATGCCGAAACAAAACAGTGTCGGCACCGAGCCGACGCTGAGATATGTCTCTTGACATCCCCTTTTATAGGACTTCTCCGGTAAAGTATTTATCGGGACCTGTCGGCGGCTTCAGAATCCGGGCAAGACCTGCCAAAACCAAGAGTGCCGATCCGAAATTCATGGAATCAAGAGCACGATTGCCAATCTGCGCTTCCACGATCTGCGCCACACCTGTATTACCAAGCTCGCTGAGGGACAGGCCAGCGAGCAAACCCTCATGTCCATCGCGGGGCATCTCAGCCTGCGCTAAACTCACCACGATGTAGTCGCTCACGTGAAAGTCGATTTCATGTCGAATGGGATGTGCCGCAAGGCAACGAGCAATGCATACAGCAGGAACACACGTGCAAGGCCGCGATCGGATGTACGCAACCGCAAACAAGCTCACGTCTCGCATTTTTGCTCTAGGCAGCTATGACCTTGGTATTATCACCATAGTTGTATTGGAGCTTCGTATGAAGAAGATGGCTGCAGGTTCGTTCAAGACAAATTGTCTTGCGGTGATGGACGAGGTCCAGGCCAAACACGAGACGGTCATAATCACGAAGCACGGCGAGCCGGTCGCTATGCTCGTCCCAGTGAAGGCCGAGACGGACGAGATCTACAATTTCCTCGCAGGCAAGGGCACCGTCGCCGGAGATGTCGTTTCACCCGCCGGTCTCTCCTGAAGAGTGGGGCGAACTCAAGTGATTCTCGTCGATACGCATGTCGTAGTCTGGCTGGCGTTCGATCAAGATCAGATTTCCAGGAAGGCGAGGACCGCAATCGACGATGCGCGCGAAAATGCGGACGGTTTGGCAATCTCTGACATCACGCTATTGGAATTGGCCACACTCGTGAGTAAGGGCCGGATTCGCCTCGACATCAGCCTCGAATCCTTCCTGCAAGAAGTCGAGTCTCGGTTCGTGGTTCTGCCAATCAGTGGCCGTGCGTGCGCCCGCGCCATGGAGCTTCCAGCGAGTTATCCCAAAGATCCCGCGGATCGCATTATCGGGGCTACTGCATTGGTCGAGGGGCTATGCTTGCTTACCGCTGACCGTACGATCCGTCGGTCGAGGACGGTTCAGACGATTTGGTGAGAATAGTGACGCTGGCTTAATCCACAGAACTTCTGCAATCTAGAGAGAGGAGTCACTTACATAGACCGCCAGGCACTCCTCCTTAGCTTCGTGCTTAGCACATGGCTCGGAGACCGGCTTCCCGTAGCTCCCTACGTTCCATTTGAGCTTTCATGGCGTCTCCTGTGGCAATCGGCGCAGAGCGTGATTAGATTCTCTTCGGCATCATCGCCCAGCAAACTCCGGGGCTGAATGTGATGAACCTGAAGGTTGCTCATGCAGCCGCAATATTGGCAGCGCCATCCATCTCGCTCTAGGATCCTTCGATGCAATTCCTTGTAGAGTGGGACACCGAGTCTTAATCGGGGGCGTCGCGAAGCATTAAGCGCCACGAAGTTCCGTCACTTTGCCCAGAAATTCCTGCTGTTTTGGCTGGGGAAGCAAACCAAAGAGTCGTTCGAGGGAAAATAGCAAGGTGTTGGTGTTCCCAGCTTCGAGGCTCGCACCCGCCAGAAAATCAGCGCAAATCATTTCCAGCATGTAGCCTCGCGATTTGTCATTCCCCAGCATCAAGGCTGCTGTTTCCAGGGCCTGCTCGATCACCGTCAGTTGGCTCTTGTACATCTTGAAATAGATCAGTTCCCAAGGCTCGGACTCCTTGCCCGTCAGGTGTCGCTCGACTTCGCGCTCAAAGTCTTCCTTGTTCAGGTCCTTGGCCTTGTGCACCCAGGGTGCACAATCGAACCGTTCGCCATCCCGCCGGGCTACCTTCACCATCTCCGCGGCCTTGCGCCAACCGATTTCCCGGAGCTGTTGCTTGGGAACCTTGGTCAGCTTCTCGTGGATGGCCATCAAGTAATAGGCCTTGCGACGGGACGCGGGGAAGCGTTTTTCCAGGAACTCATCAAACGACGTCAGTTTCTCCAGCCGCCAGTACTGTCCCGCCCGCACCTCGCAGAGATATTGCCCCAGTTCGACAAAGCGCACGTCGCGCTCCTGTTCCTTGGTCTTTTCCCAGGACGAGGATCTCGTCAATCTTGTCCATGACCAGCAGAGCGCGCCGTCGATCGAGATTTGGCTCCATCGGCACCCTGCTAGTCCACAAGCTCGTCAAGCCAATCAAGGTCGCTCGCTCCCGGCTTACGGATCAGGTTCGTTTCAATCAGTTGCTGGTTGTTGAGACATAGACCGAGGTGAGCGCAGCTGGTGCAGCCGTTGTTCGGGAAACGAATCCCGCTGTGCGAGGAGAAATGCCCCGATTCCAGCTGGTGGACGGTCGTCTCGACCAGACGGCCGAATTCCTTGCGTTGCTCTTCTGAGATCGTGGCCTTCAGGTATTGGATCTCGGGTACCTGTTTCCGGACGAATACAACGAGGGCCACATCCGGGATGCCGCTGATCCAGGAGTAGCAAATGAGCTGGGGATCGAGAGACAGAAGCCCTTCGGGCTCCTCTGAATAGCGGCTGGTCGTAGTCTTCCAGTCGATCAGGCAGTGTTTGCCGTCGAGCTCACCGATCGCGTCAATATAGGAAACGAACTCATTGCCTCCCGCGAGGGTTCGAGTGAGCTTGAGTTGCAGGTTTTCCTCGGGGCGCGGGACAACAACCCGCTCCTCGCGCACGAACTTCTCGAGGAGATGAAGTCCCTTGATGCAGGAGCCGATCCCAGGATTCTCCCTTCCGGTACTCAAACGGAGCATCGCGGAAGGCTTCCCATTCTTTGAACAGTGCCGCGGTACAGTCTCGTTGTTCGAAGTAAGCGCCGAGAGCCTTCTCAAAGCAGCGGCCGAAAACCATGGCTGCCCGAGTGTCCTTCTCGCGCCAGCCGTCAAGATAGCGGTAGCGATAGCTGCGCGGGCAGCGCAGGTATTGGCTGATCTGCGTAAAGCTATAAACCATGCGCGTTTCCCTGTGTGTCGTGAACCTCGCGGGGTTCTGAGCAGGACAGTTCCTCCCAGTCCGCTGCTGGGGCGAAGGCCTCGAGGTTTTGAAAGGTCCGCCCGTTCAAGGTCACGTGTGTCGTCCTGACGACCCCGCGGAGGTTGATCAATGCTTTCTCGTCGATCTGATCCTGGCTGAGCAGGTCCATGTCATAGCCGAAATCGCGCAAGAACCAATTGAGTTTCCAGAGGGCGCGTTCGGTCGAGTAGAGCCGACCGGAGAAGGAGCGTCGCTCAAACGATTTGGGTTCCAGAACCACAAAGCGGACCGCGAGGAATGGTCGCTGGGGATGCCAGCGATAGGAGGCCCACTCGACGCGAACCAGGAAGAGGCCTTCCAGGGGATGATCGGCATCCTGCTGTCGAGAATGAAGGCCGGGGATATGACGCCTCATGACTTCACCTCCGCAGAGTGCGAATAGGAGTTGAGCTTGCAGATCAAGCCATCGAGGTCTTCCTTCGCTGAGGAAGAGAGATGGGAGATGAAAGACGCAACCAAATCCCGCGTGGCGCCAGCGAGGGTCTGGGTGCCGCAAAAGTCGGCCGCATAAGCCTTCACGAGTGTCGGGTCGAGGTTGTGCTGACGAATCAGAAGGCACAGTTGGTCGCGCAATCGCGGCTGGCCGTTGCTTGAGCCGTTTGATTTGTGACGACCGCTTGAATGGGGTGTGATCGAGGTCGGCTTTTGCGGAGCCGAGAACGACCCCAATTCTTCGACACTGCAAAGTCCGATTCCATAAGCTTTTCGCAGAGCACGGTTGACAGCGCGGGTCTCCGCTATGCGCATCTCCGGGCCACGGACCAGAGAAGAGACATTTGAGGGGTCGGCGTCTCCATAACCGACGAAGCCTTTTGACCCTCCAAACCTGTAAGCAGTGGCTTCGAAGACCCAGCGATTCAAAGTTGGTTCGCAAAATTCAGTGACCGAGCGGACCTCGATGCCAATGCAGCGTTTTCGCCGCGCCAGTCGCATTAGCCCAGAATGCGTGACGTACCATTTACCCTCCAGGAGCATCAAATCGCCCGCCGCAACGGACAATCGTATTTCCTGGGTCAGAGCTTTGAGAGTAGCTACCTGACTCGCCGAGACTGCCCAGCTTCGGCGCGCTGAGCGCGTATTTCGAAGGATGAGTATTCGTAGACGGTCTTTCGTTCCTAATCGGTTGTGCTTGCGTTTTGTAGTCATAATGGGCTCTCTTGTGTGTTTCTACTAGAAACTAATAGTAACTACTAGAAACCAACAAGTCAAGACGCTGTTTTCGATTGTAAAAGGCTAGTTTCACTAGCTATCATTCAGTGAAATGGCACGCAAAGTATTCGTAGGAATTCGGATCGACCCTGAGCTGAAACAATCTCTCGAAGAAGTGGCGCACGCCGAAGAGAGAAGCGTGAGCCAGCTCTGCGAGTTTTTACTTAGAAGAGGGATTGGCGCCTATAAGAAAGAGGGCGCCAACTACCTCCGGCGGTCTGCTACGAGGACGAAGAGTGGGTGACTTCCACCGAAGCGGAAGCGGGCGTCGGTGAGGTGGGGAGCTACAGTTATCGAAATTGCGGCAAGCCGCTGCTTTAGGTGGGAATTTCCAAAATCTCTTTTCCAGACACCAGCGTGCTCATAGGTCTTGGATTCAGTGGTTCGCTAACGTCGCAATCTTTCCCAAACCCAATAGCCGGTCGTCGGCTGTGACAAGAGTTAAACCAAGCGTCCCGGCTGTGGCCGCCAAAAAACGATCTGCAGGATCCTGGTGGGGGAGGGGCAATTCATGTGCTGCGAGAACGATTTCATGTGTCAAAGGAGCCTCGCGCAAGTGCGCCGTGGCATCCGCCAGCCAGTCTCGAAGACTGCCGTGCAGCCGAATTCGACCCTTCACGTGTAGCAGCAGCGCTTCCCACGTGCTAACGGGAGACAGCCACAACTCATTGTTATCGTCCCTCAATTCATGCTGCACCCGCCGTGAGAGACGCGTGGGCTCTGCCAAGCTCCAGAGCCAGATATGAGTGTCCAGCAGCAACCTCATTGTTTCAGCGCCTCGATTTCTTCGGTTTCAATGACCGGCGAAATTATGTCGCCTGTGATTTCGAGGGAGTCGGACATCGAGCCAATCCAGTCCCTTTCCTCTGAATCCGCGGACGGAGGAATGACGTCCGCAACGGCCTTGCCGCGTCGCGTCACGCGGAGCGGAGTTTTGGTCTTGTTGACTTGTTCCAGCAAGGACAGGCACTTCGCTTTGAACTCGGAAATTGCGATCTCATGGATTGATTTCTTGCTTCTGCCCGGCATCCTGACCCTCCTTCTGACTATCACAATATATCATGGTCATCTACAATAGTCATTAAGTAAGCGCGGTTGGCCTTGCTATTCGAACTCTGGCCGAATTCCGCAGGGTGTGCGTCAGCCTAACAGTCACCGACGGAATGCGTGCTCCAAGGTGCGCCGGTCGTTATCTCCATCTTTAGGCAAGACAGCCCGGGATTCCGACTATGATCGGGGGAGGGGTTAAGGTTACGAATCCCCGCTGGGCATCAGGATAGGGCAGTTATGAAACAGAGGGCGAACAAAAGACGTGAGCACTTTGGGTCGCTCACTACGGAACAACTTCGCAACATCTGGGAGAAGGTCCGCTCTGACGCCGACGCTCGCAAGGCACTTGAGCGGTTGGATAAGTCAGGATTTCGAATCTCGCATTTGACGCCCCGCGATGCCAGCTTGAACCACCCTAGTTGGGCCGACTACATCGCTGCCCTCCCTTTGCTTCCCAATGAACCCACGACTCGGCGCATCCATCGCGAAAGCGATTTCCGGAAACATTTGCCGCTTGCGCGTGAGTTGCGCACTCTCGCGGAGACGTTGAATTCGCCATTTGTCGATCTGACAATCTTTGGTACGAGAGATCTCGCTGATTTTCCCAACAATCTTCAAGAAGATCTGTTGAAAACGGCCTCAACGCTCGAACACTTCCTCTCTTGGAACTACTGTGTGCGCTACATCAATCCCCGAAATTCCGTCATAGCAACCCTCCGCTGGACAATCCGCGACCGAACCGGAAAACCACACGATCGCGAGTTGAATGTCTTGATCGATGCTGCATTCCGAGCCGCTGGATACAAGGACGGTTATTATCTCGATTCGGCCACGCTTGACAGGATCGAGAAACGTCAAAGGGAAGGTCGCGTAAAGGCTTACCGACGAGTTCGGTACTTAATTGGCGCACCCTCTCCATCTCCCTCCCGTTCAACGAGAACCCCCCGAAGTTCCGGAAAACGCGTGTAATCGGCTTTCGTTTGTCTGAGCTAATCTTCCCCAAGGTAGATACGCTGAATCCAAGGAAAGCCGTAGCTGCTCAGCCTTCACAGGGCGCAATACAAGAATCGACTGGTCGCCACATTCAACGAGTTCGAAGAGGAGAGCAATGAACAAGCACGGTGGGCTGGAAGAGAGGAAGGCCGAACAAGTAGGTTACGGCAAACCACCAAAACTGACACGCTTCAAACCAGGGCAGTCGGGCAACCCGAGAGGTCGCCCAAGGGGTGCTTTGAACATGGCAACCGTGCTGGAACGGACATTGCAGGAGAAGGTGATTGTGAATGAGAGCGGCAGAGAGAGGACGGTCACGAAGCTTGAAGCCGCAGTGAGGCGGCTGGCGGATAAAGCGGCTGACGGCGAACTGAAAGCCCTCCAATTATTGGCCGGCTTGGTGCGCTCAGCTGAAGAACGCACACACCAGGTGCCCGCCCCCGACTCTGCCCTCGACGAAGTGGATGAAAGAGTTGTTCTTGGGATTTTGAAACGCATTGAGGCAACCAGTAAGGAGGATCAGGGAGATGCAAATGAAACTGTCGCCTAGTGACTGCCGTGCGCTGATGCGTCGAGACCTGTACGCCTTTATCGAGCGTTCTTTTTACGAGTTGAATCCAACGGCCACGTTCATGCCGAACTGGCATATCGAGGTGATCGCCTCGGCCTTGGAAGCCTGCCGGCGTGGAGAGCAGACGCGCTTAGCCATCAACGAACCGCCGCGCAGTTTGAAGTCGCACTGCGCCTCGGTGGCTTTTGTCGCTTTCCTCTTGGGTCACGACCCGACTGCCAAAATTATCTGCGCGAGTTACGGCCAAGACTTGGCAAACAAACACGCGATGGATTGTCGCACAATCTTGAATAGTGATTGGTACCGAGCTTTGTTTCCTCACACCCGTCTGCTGTCCGAGCGTCAGGCTCTGCAGGAGCTCGTCACCACGCAGCGGGGATCTCGTTTGTCGACTTCCGTGAGCGGTGTGCTGACAGGTCGAGGCGCGGATTACCTCGTCATTGACGATCCGCTGAAACCCGAAGAGGCTCTTTCCGATACCCAGCGGCAGACCGTCAACGACTGGTTCGACAGCACGCTTTACAGCCGATTGAATGATAAAAAAAATGGCCGCATCGTCTTGGTCATGCAGAGACTCCATGAAAATGATTTAATGGGGCATGTTCTTCCGATCGAACCTTGGAAGGTAATCCGATTCCCCGCGATTGCGGAAGAAAATGAGACACATGTGATTCAAACGCCTTATGGAACGCGGCGTTTTGAGCGTCGCGCTGGCGAAGCACTTCATCCTGAGCGCGAACCACTCGATGTGCTGAATCACGTTCGCGAGGCCCAAGGCGAATATAATTTCGCAGGCCAATACCAACAGGCTCCGACCCCGCTCGGTGGCGGATTGGTGAAAGCGCAGTGGTTTGAAACCTACTCCACAGCTGACCTACCTGCGAAGTTCGAAACCACCTTTCAATCCTGGGACACGGCGAACAAACCCACCGAACTGAGCGACTACACCGTCGGTACTACGTGGGGGGTGAAGGAAAAACACGTTTACCTTCTCCATGTCTTTCGTAAGCGCCTCGGGTATCCGGAACTGAAGCGCGCGGTGAGGGAGCAAGCAGAGGCATTCCGCCCGGAAACAGTACTGATTGAAGACAGGGCTTCAGGCACTCAATTGATTCAAGAACTGGTCAATGAGGGAATGCACGCGATCAAAAGGTACGAACCGACGATGGACAAAATCATGCGCATGTATTCGATCACCGCTACGATCGAGAACGGGTTCGTTCATCTTCCGGACAGGGCAGCTTGGCTCCCCGAATACCTGCATGAGCTTTCGGTGTTTCCGAAAGGCAAGTACGACGACCAGGTCGACTCAACCTCCCAGGCCCTGGACTGGTTCAAACGGCAATGCCTGGATTCAGGATATGGGCTTCTTGAATATTACAAACAAGAGGCCCAGCGAATCAGCGCCCAGAAGTCCGCTGTTTCTAAACCGCCCGTGTTCACCCGGGCCGATGCGCTTCGTGCATGGGACCGGACAAGGTCCTTTGGGCGGTTTTGGTAGCCCTTGTATCACATCCAAGATTTCCCTGCGGAGACCGCCTCTGAAAAACCTGCTAGGGCGATTGCACTCATCCCGCCTCAAAGAAACTCGAACTAGGAATTCCTACTCCCCAATGATTCCCTGATCGTTCCCTGTTCCGTTTCGCACCCCCAAAAGCCATTCTTTCCTTACTGCACTCGTGAGCCTAGACTTATCCCTTGAGCACACCACTCGAAGGTCGATATACCCTGTATTATTCGCTGTTAACAGGGAAACGCTGTGGTTTCTGAAGAATCAGCCCCCTAGATAGAAACCCGCCTCTATGCGAGACGTTTTTAGCAAGGCTGTTGCGCTCACCCTCCTCAGCTTGCAAGTCGAAACTCCCGTTTGGTGATTCCACGGCACTCGTGCCCTGGGCCAAGCTTTTCCGAACCTTCGAATTGAGCAAAGAGCCCACTGGGAGGAGGCCTGCCCCACAGTCGAGGGAGCGCCGCCCAGAAACGTACAGTGCTATGATGATTTGGTTCCGTCATGGACCAAGCAGACATAGTGATCGTCGGCGGCGGTGTCGTGGGCTGCGCGATCGCGCACGCGCTTTCGACGCGATGGGATGATGTCTTCTTGCTGGAGGCACTCCCGAAGATTGGGATGCTCACCAGCACCCGCAACAGCGGCGTGATTCATTCCGGCATCTACTATCCTCCTGGTTCACTTAAGGCGCGGCACTGTGTCCGCGGAAATCAGTTGACGTACGAGTTTTGCGCGACGAATGGCGTCCCGCATCGCAAGATTGGGAAGATCGTTGTCGCTTCGTCTGACGGGGAAACGAGCGAACTGACGGCTCTGATGAAGAATGGGCGCGAGAACGGAGTCGAAGGGCTTCGGATCATTGATCGCGCCGCAATTCGCGCTCGCGAGCCCCACGTGGAGGGCTTCTGTGCGCTGGAAGTTCCCTCGACGGGCATCCTTTCAAGCGAGGATTTCGTAAAAGCCCACGCTCGCCTAGCAGCAGATCGCGGGGCACACATCGTAACCAACGCCCGGGTGGAACGACTCGAATCAGTGGGTAGCGGCATTCGAGTGATCAGCACGGTGGGAGAGATTGAAGCGCGTTGCTTGGTGAACAGCGCTGGCCTCTTTGCCGATGAAGTTGCGGCGCTGCTCGGTTCGAAAATGGCCCAGCATCGTATCTACCCGGTTCGAGGCGAATACTGCGAACTGAAACGCGAGAAACAAGATTTGGTGCGCGGCCTAGTATACCCGTTGCCCCATGCAGACGGTCTCAGTCTTGGCGTGCATCTCACCAAAACGCTCTGGGGCGGCGTCCTTGTCGGCCCCACGGCGCGTTACATCAGCGACAAGAACGACTACGAACGGGACCGTGAACCCGTCGAATATTTTGCCAATCTTGCAAAAAAGCTTCTGCCCTCGGTTACGCCCTCGGACTTCGTTCCCGCGTATTCCGGAATTCGCGCCAAACTGGTCCCCCCGCCGGGAGCGGCGGCTAAGGTTTCCGGAATGGCTGATTTCATCATTCAGCCGGATCCCGATTTTCCGCGCGCGATTCACTTGATCGGAATCGAATCGCCGGGCCTTACTTCTGCGCCATCCATCGCCGAACACGTGACTCGGCTCGTCAGCGAGGTCCTCGACTGAGCCGTTGCCTAAAACCAAGTGCCAGGTAGTGTTCGTGCGACGTTCGCAGTTCGGCGATCCTTCTTTTCGCGGGCCTTCGCGGAGGAGAAGGATTCCGGAATTCCGATTCTTGCTATAGTTGATTTTCGTACGACGGGCTATTGAAAGTGGAGGCGGAATGGAAGCGCAACGCAAGCCGGAGTTTTTTGCAGGCAAGGGAATACGAATTGGCATCATCGGATGTGGGTACGTGGGTCTTCCGCTCGCACTACGTTTTGCGGATGTCGGGCAGCACGTCACGGGCTTCGACACCGATAAATCTAAGGTCGACAAGCTCAACGCCGGCCAATCCTACATACAGCATATTTCAGCCGATAAGATTCGCGCGCACGTGGACGGCCGGCGTTTCGGAGCGACGACCGACTTCACCCGCCTCCGCGAGATGGATGCCGTGCTGATCTGCGTTCCCACTCCGCTGGATGAGCGGCGGGAGCCCGACCTCAGCTATGTTAAGAACACCGCGCTGGCAATCGCCCCGAATCTGCAACGCAACCAACTCGTCGTGCTCGAGAGCACTACATATCCCGGAACCACGGAAGAGCTCGTTTTGCCGATACTCGCCGCCGGGGGCTTGCGCTGCCCAATTGACGGAGGATCGAGCGGCAAGGAGGTGGCAACTGATTTCTATCTCGCTTTCTCTCCGGAGCGCGAAGATCCGGGGAACAAGAATTATGGTTTAGCCCAAATACCCAAAGTAGTTGGAGGCATCAATCCCGCCAGTGGACGGGCCGCAGCGGCTCTTTACGCGCAGATCGTTTCCAAAGTCGTGCCTGTCAGTTCGACGCGCGCGGCGGAGATGGTCAAGCTCCTGGAGAATATATTCCGATGCGTCAACATTGCGCTGGTCAACGAATTGAAGCAGCTCAGCCTTCGCATGGGTCTCGACATCTGGGAAGTCATCGATAGTGCGGCAACCAAGCCGTTCGGTTTTATGCCCTTTTATCCCGGCCCGGGTCTGGGCGGCCACTGTATTCCCGTTGATCCGTATTACCTCTCGTGGAAAGCGCGCGAATATGACTTCGCCACGCGATTCATTGAACTCGCCGGTGAAATCAATACGGAAATGCCCTACCACGTGGTGAATGCGCTCGCGGAAGCGCTGAACGAGCGTGAAAAAAGCATCAAGGGTTCCAGAATCTTGCTGCTGGGTATGGCCTACAAGAAGGATGTCGACGACCTGCGAGAGTCGCCATCTCTAAAGTTGCTGGAGCTGCTAACTCAGCGCGGTGCCCTGGTCGATTACAATGATCCGTACTTCCCCGCGCTCTTCAAGATGCGCCACTACGATTTCTCGAATAAGCGCTCGGTCGAATTAACCGCCGAGCGCCTCGCCAGCTACGATTGTGTTCTCATCGCAACGGACCACTCAAAGTACGACTATGACGCCATCGTGCGCGACGCCAGGCTCGTGGTCGATACCCGGAATGCCACGCGGCACGCGAAGGCTGGACGCGAAAAAATCGTTCATTGTTGACGTCGGGGGTTCAGTGTTGTTCGCTACTCTCCGCGAGGGCCATTCGACGGAGAGATTTTGGGGCTTCACGGACTGGGAATTGTGACGGTAATTTGGTTGGATGCGGCGCTTTCGACGTTGCTAGAATTCACCGACGTTACTACGTATTCGTAGGTTTCCCCACTGGCGACTGTACTGTCGGTGAAGCTCGTGGACTGATTTAACGTCGCGTTCATCTTCGAAGGCGTCCCACTTCCTGCGCTGCTGCGGTAGATGAAGTATCCGATCGCCTGCGAGCTCGCTTGCCAGCTGAGTGCCACGGAGTGCTTGCCTGATGTGGCGTCGCCGCTGCCCGATAACGCGATCCTCACGGAGCTGCCGCTTAATGCGTCGCTGGTTACGGATAGTGTCCCCGTCGCCTTACCCGCCGCCGAGGGATTGAAGCCCACAGATACAGTCACTGCTTGACTCGGGGCGAGAATCACATTCGATCCACCGCTCACGCTGAATCCTTTGCCACTGGCGGAAACCTTAGCAATGCTGACGTTCACTTTTCCCATGTTGGTCAGCGTCACGAGTTGTGACGTTGAGCCTCCAACCGCGACCTTTCCGAACTCGACTTTCGTCGCGCTCGGTACCAGAGTAAGCTCACTAACGCCGCAGCCAGCGACCGCTATAATTGCGATCGTCACCGCGAAAACGCGGCCGCAAATGGCGGTTCGTGCAGGCAGCCACCGTGAATTATGTCTTGTGAGACCCGTGGTAATCGCCAACCTTTCTGTCTAAATGAAGGAACGATTGTGAACGGCGAGCGCATATCGGAGCTACTGGACGGAGGTACACTCTTGGGACAGGTGTTTACCCCTGTCCGCGGGGACACCGCACTATTTCTGCAGAACACTCTCCCGATTTACAGAGGAGGCCTCAAGCGGGGTGTCGGAAAAATGAGGTTCGCGCCGTGAACGGAAGCCGTCAAGACTCTTACGAATACGTGCCTCGCGTCCGTGTCGGCTTTCATCACTGCGCCGGAATGGTCGCCGCCACTTCATTCGAGGCAGTGCTGCTGGTACCAGAACCCACCGTCGTGACAATGTAAAAATAAGTCTGCCCCGCCGTCACGCTGGCGTCCGCATATGCCGTTCCGGAGACTGGTGCCGGGTTCAGGGGGGTCGATCCGTAAGCGCCGGACGCGGCTGCACGAAACACGTTATAGCCTGTAACGCCGCTCGATGAGCTTGGGTTCCACGACAGCTCCACGGTATGAGTAGTGGGTGCCGCCTGTCCCGTACCGGCGAGGCCCACGATTGCTGGCGAATTAACGGCGTTGCTGGCAATCGTCACGCTCGCGCCGCTCACGCTTCCTGCACTGCCTGGTGCGAACATGACATTCAATGTGGCCGATTGTCCGGGCATTAGAATCGTACCGCCGGAGACTCCGCTGGCGCTAAAGCCCGCGCCGCTAACCTTAACACTCGATATATTTATGTTGGAGTTCCCGGTATTCGCCAACGTCGAGCTCAAGGACCGGCTGCTTCCGGGGCTAACCGTGCCGAAGTTCAAGCTAGCAGGACTTAGACTCAGCGAGGTATTCGCCGCTGAGCCCGTTCCGGTCACGCCGATCACCAGCGGGGAAGGAACTCCGTTCGTGACTAACGTAATCGAGCCATTGATCGCCGAGGTCGAACTGGGAGCGAATACCGCACTAAACGTCGCACTGGAGTTCGGCGCAATCGTCGTGGACATCGACAGTCCCGTCAGGCTTATTCCCGTTCCGCTCGCAGCCAACTGTGAGAAAGTTAGCGTTGCGTTACCGCTATTTCTGAGCGTTATCGGTTGCGAGTTCGCGTTCCCGACAACAACTTTCCCGAAGTTGACGCTCGATGCAGTGGCCGACACCAATGCCTGCAAACCAACTCCGCTCAATGAAATTGCAGCCGGTGAATTACCCGTGTTGCTGCCAATGGAAACGGCGCCGGTAACCGCACCGGGACCCGTTGGTGCAAATTTGACTGCAACCACCATTGTTTTCCCAGGGGCTAGGTTTGCTGGCGACGACAATCCGGTCGACGTGAAGCCTGCGCCCGAGATCGTCGCCGGATTGATGGCCACGTTGCTGGTCCCGCTATTCGTCAGAGTAAGGTTCTCGACGCTCGACTGGCCCACTGACACGTTCGAAAAATTCAGCGATCCTGGTGAAACGTTTAGCCCGGGCCGCGCCCCCGTTCCGCGCAAGGAGATTCTAAGTGCTGGATTAGGTCCATCGCTGACTAAAGTGATAGCGCCCGTAGTAGCGCCGAATGATGCCGGAGCAAACTGCAACTGCAAGTTCATACTCTCGCCGGCCGCCACTGCTCCGGACGGCATTGCGCCCATGAGCTGAAAGCCACGGCCGCTGATTGCGGCACGTGAAATGTTGACGCTTGTGTCTCCCGTGTTGGATACCGTCACGGTTTGAACCGCCGTATTCCCAACAAGCACGTCTCCGAAGCTTACTTCAGCCGAACTCGGCACAAGAGCGCTTTTGGTAGCCGACGTTGCGGAAACGCCGCAACCCGAAAGGGCCGCAGTCACCATAATTACGGCTAGAGCACCCAAGCCCGTGTTCCGCAAAGACAATGACATGACGGACACATTCTAGGTGTCGCCAGAATCCGTTATCTACTGGACGAGCGACCAAATTAAGGGCAGGGGCTAATTACCTGTTCGAGTGGACATCAAAACTTGTACTTTCTTTCCAACTCCTATTCTCAATCGGGCGAGCGCTTCCAGAAGAATCTGAAAGTGCCAACGCGCTCTTTCGTGGTCCCGTGCTAGACTTCTTTATGAAACGCGGCTTTACAGTTGCTGCAGCGTCGGCCTGCTCTGCGAAGGGCGTCTCGCCGGCTTGTTTCCAAATTCAAACTGGCGACGCGCCATTCCGATGACAGATTCACGGGCCGCTGTACGACGAGACGCCCACGCCCCTTCCTGGTCGAACCGAATTCTTTTCCCCGCCGCGGTCGGCATTCTTTTTCTTACACTCTATCCGTTCGAGTTCAGCCTGGTCAGGCATGGACTCCCATTTTTGCTGAACGGCTGGGGCAAGGGCTCCGGGACACTCGATGTCTTTTTGAACGTCTTGCTCTTTATTCCCTTCGGGTTTGGGCTTGCTGAGAGTCTTCGCGAGCGTGGAAGGTCACGAGCGGCTGTGGTCGGTATCGCACTCGTCGCGGGCGCACTGTTTTCCTATACAGTTGAGCTTCTCCAATTCTTTATTGCGGTGCGCGACTCAGGCTGGGGTGACGTTATTACCAATTCTACGGGGTCGGCGCTCGGCTCTCTCGTCTATGAGTTCGGCGGCGCCACGATCCTTAGCTTCGCATCACACATCGAATCTGCTCTCGTTACCTGGCTTAATTGGCGGCGGGTCATCGTGAGCTTGCTCGTCTACGTGGGGGTGTGGCTTGCGGTCTCGATTCACTTCCAACGAGAAGTTCGCATAACCGATTGGGGGCCGCACTCAATGTTGTTGATTGGCAGTTCAGCCGTGGAAGAACCTGACTCTGCTTGGAATGGAAGGGTATTTGAAGTTGAGTTCTGGAACCACGCCCTCCCTGAAACCGCCGCGAAAGCCATCACTGCGGGTGGTCCCCCAACGGGGCCTCCCCCGCTTGCTTCCTACAATCTCTCGGGAGACCCTCCCTTTCAAGATTTGCGCCGCGTACTTCCCGGCCTCGCGTGGGCGCGCGACCCGTCGGCCTCAGCTCCTCCGGTTGCCGAAGGATCTTGGTTAATCTCCCGCGCGCCCATTTCCTCTTTGGTGAACCAGGTTGCGCGTACAAACCGATTCTCGTTGCACGTACTTTGTCAGGCCAGTCCGGCGGTCGCCAGGAATCGCCGCATTGTTGTCATCGCGCAACCCCTGGGTCCTATGAATTTGGAGCTGGATCAGAAAGGGACCCAACTCGGCTTCTGGTTTCGCAATGCTCTCTCCGCCAAGCGGCCCCGGCTTGCGTGGGGCGTGCCGAATGTCTTCGCTCCCGGCCAAGCGCGGAATTTCCTTATTTCCTATGATGGCTCTCGGCTGACCCTCTATCTCGACGGAAGGAAGGAAGGTCGGGCTTACGAACTGGGTCCTGGGGCGGGCTTGGCGTGCCCTTCTGCACGGGATAAAATCCGGCGAGCTCGACGGCTACCACTACATTTTCTACGCGATTGTCTTCTTTCCGCCTGGATGGCTGCTTGGTCTTGGTTGGAGGAAGCTTGCATCGGAAACCGTTCTGCGCCTAGGGCTCATGTCCCTGGGCGTGTTGGTCGTGCCGTTTCTCTTCGAGATCTGCCTCGCCTTTGGAGGGAGTGCTTCCTTATGGCTTGGGAATATCGCTCTCTCGATGCTGCTCGTTCTCGCCGGCGCCTTTTGGGCCAACGCCGATCGTCACCAGCCCGAAACCCGAAATTCGCCAGGGCTCTCCTGAAACACGACCTCTCCCTTCTCTACTCCGCTGCGGAATCGAGTCTCATCTCTTATTTCTTGGCAAGCTCGTGAGCCAGCATCACCACCAGTCGTGCCACTTCCTCCGGCTCCATCGCAGTGCTGTCCACAACCACGGCGTTGGGCGCCTGGACCAGTGGCGATATTTCGCGCCCGCGGTCGCGGCGGTCCCGCTCGTGAATTTCCACCAGCGTCCGCGCTAAGTCGATCGCATCTCCTTTTTGCTGGTGTTCGCGCCAGCGCCGCTCGGCTCGAGTTTCAGGCGACGCCGTCAGGAAAATCTTGAGATGCGCGTCGGGAAAAACCACGCTGCCGATGTCGCGTCCTTCCATCACCACGCCGCCCCGCTCCCCGGCGCGGCGCTGTTCGGCTACCAGAACGTTTCGCACGCCCGGCACCACGGCCACTTTCGACGCCGCCTGCGCGACTTCCGGCGTGCGGATTGCGCCCGTTACATCCTCTCCGTCGAGAAACACCTGCTGCGTGGCGTTATTCGCTCTCAAATCGATTCTCGTTTCGCTTGCGAGCGCCGTCAGCGCGTCCAGGGCATCGAACGAAATGCCGCGCCGCTGAGCCTTCAGCGCCATCGCCCGATACATTGCGCCCGTGTCGATATAGATGTAGCCCATCATCGCCGCCACTTGCCGCGCTAGCGTGCTTTTCCCCGAGCCTACCGGCCCGTCAATCGCAATGATCAGCTTCCGCGTCATTTATATGCGTTTGAAGGCGCGTTCGATTTCGCGCGTTGAATAGCGGAGGACCACAGGACGCCCATGCGGGCAGCTCATCGGATACTCAGTTTTCGCCAGCTCGCCCAGCAGCCATTCCATTTTCGTTTTATCGAGCGGCGTATTCACTTTGATTGCGGCGTGGCAGGAAGTCGAAGCCGCGATTTTCGATTGCAGCGAATCGATCGAAATGGCCTGGTTCTCGCGCGCGATTCCGTCCAGTATTTCGAAAAGCAGCTTTTCCGCGTCGCCGCTGGCGATTCCGGCGGGCGCGGCCTGAATCGCCACGGTTCGCGCGCCCATCAATTCCGCTTCGAAGCCATTCGCGTGCAACTCTTCGGCGATCTGCTCGAACGTCACAAGCTGCCGCGGATTCAGCTCCACCATCACCGGCAATAGCATCCGCTGTCCTCCAAGTTCCCCCGCGCGACGGGCTTGCAGGTGCTGCTCGAACAAAACGCGCTCGTGCGCTACGTGCTGGTCGATGATCCATAGGCCTTCGCTATTCACGGCGACAATGAAGCTGGCGCTCACCTGGCCCAGCGGCTTCAAATCCACAATTTCCTCGGCGCTCGGTAGAGCGCCCGGAGCGTTCGCAAGAGCGTCGGACTCGCGAGAAACATCCGTCGCCGCCGCGCCCAGCGGGAAATTCATCGCCGCGTTCGAATCGAAAGCAAGGCGCTGCGCGACGGGCCTGTCAGGCGCTCCACTCAATTCGAAATCCCCGGCAATCGCGGCGCTGGAAGCAAAGGACGCGGGAATTTCGGCTCGCGGTGGCCCTGCAACGCCGGTGCCACCCGGGCCCGGAGCGCCGGCGAATCTTCCCGCACCTTCCGATGACGATGTGAAATCAACGCCGCTTCTGGCCGGAGGGCTCCCGCCAACGCCTGCTGTCGCAGCTTTGGCCGCCGGAAATCCCGGAATCGGCCGCGCACTGGACAGGGCCTGCCGCAGCGCGTCGCGGGTGAAATCGTGAACAAACTGCGGGTGCCGGAATCGCACCTCGATCTTCGCGGGATGAACGTTCACATCCACTTCCTGGTACGGCAGATCGAGGAACAGCAGCACGATGGGGAACACTCCCTGCGGCGTCACATTGCGATACGCCTCGTGAATGGCGTGGAGCAGCAGCCGGTCGCGCACCAGCCTCCGGTTCACGAAAACGTAAATCCCGTTGCGATTGGTGCGCTGTACTTCGGGCCGCGAAGTGAACCCGGTCACGCGAAGCGTTGCCGCCTGCTCGTCCGGCTCGATGGCCGGCTCAGTAATTGCGGAGCGCACCGGCGCCTCAACCGCCGGAATTTCCATCAGCTCATCGAGCGCCTGGCGCCCGAAAACCTGATACACGCGGTCCGCGAGCTTTTCAACCGGCGCGCAATTCAGAATTTCCTGCGACGGTGTCTTCAGCACGAAATGGCATTCGGGATGCGCGAGCGCATAATGCGTGACGAGCGACGCGATATGACCCAGCTCCGTTGTTTCGGATTTCAGGAATTTGCGTCGCGCGGGAACGCAGTAAAAGATATCCGCGACGCTGATCGAGGTTCCCGGCGGGGATGCCTGCCGGTTTCACGCTCACCAGTTTTCCGCCCGCAAATTCAATGCGCGCGCCCTGTTCTTCTTCCGAAGTGCGTGTTTCTAGAATTAGCCGGGAGATAGAGGCAATCGAGGGAAGCGCTTCGCCGCGGAAGCCGAGCGTTGCAATCGAGAGCAGGTCGTCAGCGGTGCGCAATTTGGAGGTAGCGTGGCGCTCGAAAGCGAGCAGCGCGTCGTCATGATTCATGCCGCAGCCATCGTCAATCACGCGAATCATGCGCTTGCCGCCCGATTCGGTCTCGATGCGAATCGAGGAAGCGCCCGCGTCCAGCGCGTTTTCCAGCAGTTCCTTGACCACCGACGCAGGCCGCTCCACCACCTCGCCCGCCGCAATCTTGTTCGCCACATTTTCCGCAAGTATCCGTATCCGCGACATAGTTTTACTCTACGAGTTTCTTGATTGCGATTCCCAGTTCATCGAGTTGCGCAGGCTCTACTTCGGACGGCGACTCGGCCATCAAATCTACCGCGGCGGTGGTTTTTGGAAACGCGATGACGTCGCGAATCGACTTTTCGCCGGCCAGCAGCATCACGACGCGATCGATTCCTAGCGCGATGCCGCCATGCGGCGGGGTCCCATAGGTGAGCGCGTCGAGAAAAAATCCAAAGCGCTGCCGCGCCTGCTCGTCCGTCAAGCCGAGCGCCTTGAACATGCGCGCCTGCACGTCCTGGCGGTGGATTCGAATGCTGCCGGAGCCAAGCTCGTTGCCGTTGAGCACCAAGTCGTAGCCCTTCGAACGGCATTCCCAAGGCGCGGTCTCGAGCTTATCGATATCCTCCTCGTAAATTCCGGTGAACGGATGCTGCGCGCTTACCCAGCGTTTTTCGTTTTCGCTCCATTCAAAAAGCGCGAAGCCGGTAATCCACGCAAACTCCCATTTATTGCGGTCGATCAAATTCAGTTTGTCGCCGAGGTAAAGGCGAATCTGCCCGGCCACATGCAGCGAACTGTCCGAGTGAGGAATCTGTTCCTTGGCTGCGGTGGCCACGATTAGGTCGCCGGGTTTCGCGCCCACGCCATCCGCTAGTTTTTTCAGCCCGTCCGCGCCGAGATTCTTTTCGAGCGGCGACGAAATCCCTTCCGCCGTTACCTTGACGGTGTAAACTCCGCGCGCGCCCGCCGACTTCGCGAATTCCGCCAGTTCATCGAGTTGCTTGCGCGACCAAGCCGCCGCGCCAGATGCCACCACTGCCTGCACGTTGCCTTCGAAATGCAGCACCGCGCGCGCCGGCTCAAAGAATTCGGTAACGTTGTGCAGCTCCATGCCAAACCGCAAATCGGGTTTGTCTGAACCGTAGCGGCGCACCGCTTCTTTATAGTCGAGATGGCGAAACGGTCCCTTCGCCGTGACGCCCACGACGGCACAGCAGCGCTCCATCACTCGCTCGATCACCTCGAAAACATCCTGCTGGCGCGGAAAGGACATTTCCAAGTCGAGCTGCGTGAACTCAAGCTGGCGGTCGGCGCGAAAATCCTCGTCGCGAAAACACCGGCAGATCTGAAAGTAGCGGTCCATGTTGGAAATCATCAATATCTGCTTGAAAATTTGCGGCGATTGCGGCAGCGCGTAAAACTGCCCGTGATGGATGCGGCTCGGCACCAGGCAATCCCGCGCGCCTTCGGGAGTCGAGCGCGTGAGAATCGGAGTTTCAATTTCAAAGAAGCCCATTTCATCGAGCGCTTTGCGAATCTCGAAGACCACGCGGTGCCGCAGTTCGATGTTGCTGTGCAAACGCGGGCGCCGCAGGTCGAGGTAGCGGTAGCGGAGGCGCGTCTCCTCGCTCGCCGTCACTTCGTCTTCGATCAAGAAGGGCGGCGTCTTCGAATTATTCAAAATGTGCAGGCGCGAGGCGACCACTTCCACTTCGCCCGTCGGAATTTCGGGATTCGATTTCTGGCGGCGGATCACGCGCCCTTCAACTGCGACAACAAATTCCGAGCGCAAATCCTCGGCCTTCGCGTGCGCCTCGGGATTCAGCTCCTTGTTGAAGACAATCTGCGCGATTCCGGCGCGATCGCGCAAATCGATAAAAATCAGCTGGCCCAAATCGCGCCGCCGGTGTACCCAGCCCATGAGGACAACGTCCGTATCCGCGTCCGCCACGCGCAGATCGCCGCAGTATTTTGTCCGTTTCAGATTTCCCAGCGTGTCAAGCACCGGTGCCCCTTCGTTCGGATTCAAGATATTCCAGCAGATCGTTTTCGTTGAGCTTTTTCTGTTCACCGTCGGCAAGGCTCTTCAGCGTGTACATGCCGGAGGCGACTTCATCTTCGCCGATGATGAGCGCGTAGCGTGCGCCGAGTTTATCAGCTAGACCGAGCGACTTCTTGAACTTCATTTCCTCGGGTGGAAGTTCGACGTCAAGTCCACACTCGCGCAATTTTCGCGCGATTTGCACCGCGGTTGGATACGTTTTAGCGGTCATCCATGCGATGTAGACCGCTAAGCCAAGCGGTTTTGGAGAATTTCGGTTTTCCTGCAGCGACAGAATGGCGCGATCGGTGCCGATCGCGAAGCCGATGCCTTTGGTGGGAGGGCCGCCGAGCAGTTCGACAAGCCGTCATATCGTCCGCCGCCGCAGACAGCGTTCTGCGAGCCAAGGCCCGCCGCCGTTACTTCGAATGTGGTGCGCGTGTAGTAGTCCAGGCCGCGCACGAGGCGCCAGTTTTCCTGATACGCGATGCCGCGCAAGTTTAGTTCTTCTTTCAACTTCGCGAAATGCTCGCGGCAATCGGCGCAAAGGTGATCCGAGATGCGTGGCAGCTTTTCGATGATGGGCTGCTCGGCTGGCACTTTCGAATCGAGAACGCGTAGTGGATTCGTTTCGATGCGGCGCTGGCTGTCCGCGCCGAGGCTGTCTTTTACTTTGCGCAGTTCTTCGCGCAGCATCTCGACGTATTTCGGGCGGCACTCCCTGCACCCGATCGAATTGACATAAAGCGTTGTGCTGGTTAGGCCCGCGCGCCGGAAGAGCACGACGCAGCATTTCGAGAACTTCGGCGTCGATGGCAGGCGCGTCCGATTGGCCGAGCACTTCCGCCCCAATCTGATAAAACTGCCGGTAGCGCCCTTTCTGCGGTCGCTCGCGGCGGAACATCGGCCCCACGTAGTAGAGCTTCTCATTTCCGGGCAGCGTGTGCATTCCATGCTCGATGTACGCGCGCGCCACGCTCGCCGTCGCCTCCGGCCGCAGGCTTACGGATGACTCGTCGCGATCTTCAAAGGTGTACATCTCTTTGCCAACTACGTCGGTATCCGCTCCGATGGATCGCGCGAATAGCTCCGTCTCCTCGAAGATGGGGAGGCGGATTTCGCCGAAGTTGTAGGACTCGAAAATGGTGCGCGCGGTCTGCTCGAACGAATTCCACAACGCCGGAATCGGGCGGAAGGATATCGCGCGTGCCTTTGATGGCGCGGAACTGGCGCTTCTCAGCCACGGTTGCGGTGCCTCGCTAGGGGGCTGGGATCGCTGGCGAAATCTGAAGCCACCCTCTCATTTCTGTGTCGAGTAGACGTGGACGTCGGCCTTTGTTTTCTGTGAATTACATCACATTCTACTCGGCACCTACTGTCGAGGAGGATTCTCGCGAATGGCTCGAGGCCCCTCGTTTCGAGGACCTTTCGCCTCCGATCTGTCTTAGCATAAAAAATCATCGGACCATACTAGAGACGCAGGAGAGCGCATGCAAGCGGTTGATGGTGTAGAGAATGTGGCGGCGAGCCGTGGACGACTACGTGGAGCAGCCAAGTAGCCCATTTGAAACTTCTATCTTGCCGATCAAAAGTTTGCATTTTATCGAACCCACACCGCTCGGTTAGCCTCAGGCCTAAGGTTTATCCCGTCGATGCAGGGCGGACAAGGCTCGCCCTTTTTGTTTTCCGGGGCACATGAGGTCTAATGTACCGAGGCCATCAAGCGGCGGTTGCGGCACGAGTTAGCGGTGCTGCCCAAGGCTACCATGCGGCCCAAAGCTCCATGGACGTTGAGTTCGCACAACTTTCCGATACCGGCCGGGTCCGCCAGGGAAATGAGGACTACCTCGGGCGTTTCACGCCCGGCTCGATCGAGGAAGTGCGGGCGCGCGGCTGGCTCTTTGCCCTGGCTGACGGAGTAGGCGGGCACGATCTCGGCGAAGTGGCTTCCAAGACCGCAATCGAGAGTCTGGTAGCCGGCTTTCGCGAATCCGCGGCAGCCGAACCTCACGCCGCGCTGTTGACGCGGCTGGTGCGCACCGCAAATGCGCGCGTGCTGAGCGCGGGAGGTTCGATGCGCGGCACGAGCGGCCCGTCCATGTCCATGGCGACCACAATCGTGGCCTGCGCCCTGCGTTACGACCGCGCAACCATCGCTCACGTGGGTGATTCGCGCTGCTACTTGATCCGGCGCGGCCAGGCGAATCCGATTACCCGCGATCACACGTTGGCCAACGAGCAGGTGCGGCTGAAGCTGCTTTCGAAAGAGGAAGCGGAAAAATCGGACAACCGGCACACGCTCAGCCGTTCGCTTGGAACCGACTTGGCCGTGGATGTAGAGCTGAATGAGCACCAAGTGTTTGCCGGAGACGTGCTGGCGCTCTGCTCGGACGGGCTGCATGGGCCGGTGAGCGGCGCGGAAATCGCCGCGGCGACCAGCGAGGGCAGCGATTTGTCCGCGGCGGCGCAGCAACTGGTGGAAATTGCCAATCAGCGGGACGGTAGTGATAATATCAGCCTGCAACTGATCCGCGTTCGGAGCGTGGAACGCGTGGCAATGTACCGCGGGCGACCCTATAGGCTTCCGTAAAGAGGGCCCGCCAGAGCGGTTTTCCGCCGAACGCGCGCTGACGAGGTTCCTGTCCACCCCGGCGACCAACTCGATCACTACAGGATAGACAGCGTCGCTGCCCGCAGCGGCATGGCCTCCATTTTCAGGGCCACCGACACGCGCACCGGCAAGCCTGTGGCCATCAAGGTTCCCCACCCCGAAGTGGAAAGCGATCCGGTGTTCTTCGATCGCTTCCAACGCGAAGAAAAAATCGGCCGAATGCTCGACCACCCCGGCGTGATGAAAGTTTTCTCCGATGGCGATCACAGCCGGAATTACATGGTGATGGAGTGGGTGGATGGCGAGCTGCTGCGCAAAATGCTTGCGGAGCAGAATAAATTGCCGCCCGAGCGCGCGGTGAAAATCGCGCTGGGCATTCTCAAAGCGCTGGACTACATCCACAGCCACGGAATCGTTCATCGCGACCTGAAGCCCGAAAATATCATGGTGGACGCGAACGACCACACGAAGCTGATCGACTTCGGGATCGCGGCGCAGCAGGGAGCGCGACGGCTCACGTTCGCGAAGCTGTCGCAGGTAATGGGCACGCCCGAATATATTTCTCCGGAACAGGTGAAGGGCAAACGCGCGGATGCGCGCAGCGATATTTACTCGCTGGGGGTGATGCTGTACGAAATGCTCACCGGCAAGACTCCATTTCGGGGCGCGAATCCATTCGCGGTGATGAACGATCGCGTGCTGAATAATCCCACCCCGCCGCGGGAACTCGATCCGTCAATTTCGCCTGAGTTGCAGGAAATCATTTACCGCGCGCTGGAACGCGACCCGAAGAATCGCTATGCCAACGCTCACGAGATGATCCTGGATCTCGAGCATCCCGAAAAAGTAGGCGTCGCGGAACGGCCGGAGCTGCGTGACTGGAGAAAACGCCGAACGCCCTGGATGCGGAAGGTTTTGCTCTACGTCCTGCTGGCGCTGGTTCCGATAATTATCCTGGCGCTGATGCTGCTCTTTGCTAAGCGCTGAGCCGCGCGGACGCGGCACACTTGCTCCGTGGAACATCGTATGAAACACGCTCCCAGTCTTATCGCCTTGCTCTTCTTAGTTCTTGTATCGCAGCGTTGGCACAGGACCGCCGGCTTAAAATCTCCGAATACGAAATAAAAGTTCGTCAAGAATCCCGACTGCGAAGGCGTCACGACGTTAGTCTGTGGTAAAAATTGCGGCGGCGTGTTCGCGTTGTCGCAGGTCTGGCAAGAAACCGGCTAGCAACCCGATTGCCGGCAAAAAAGCGCAGATCCGGTAGACGGTATAAATCCCGTAAGCATCCGCGACGCGGCCCAACACGGCGGCGCCTAGTCCGGCCACGCCGAAAGCGAAACCGAAGAACAGTCCGGAGATCATCCCTACCTTGCCGGGCACGAGTTCCTGGCCGAACACCACGATCGCGGGAAAAGCCGAAGCGAGCACCATGCCGATGATCACACTGAGCACTCCGGTCCAGAAAAGGTTGACGTGCGGCAGCAGCAACGTGAGCGGCAGCACGCCGAGGATCGACACCCAGATCACATATTTGCGCCCGATGCGATCGCCGAGCGGCCCGCCCAGAAACGTGCCGACCGCGACAGCTGCCAGAAAGATGGATAGGTGCAGTTGGGTCCCGCGAATGGATACACCGAAGCGCCGGATCAGGTAGAAGGTGAAGTAGGTGGTGAGGCTCGTCAAATAGACGTATTTCGAGAAAATCAGCACCAGCAGGATGGCGACGCCGCGCTTGGCAGCGCTCTGCGGCAAGGTGATCCGTTCAAGACTCTTGCGATCTTCCTCGAGACGAGCCAGACCATGGTTGCGATACCAAATTGCGACGTTCCACAAGACGGCAAAAGATAGCAAGGCCAGCAACCCAAAGAGAGCGAGACTCGACTGTCCGAAGCGCACGACAACCAGCGCGGCCGCGATCGGTCCTATTGCGGACCCGAAGTTGCCGCCCACCTGAAACAGCGCCTGCGCCATCCCGTGGCGCTTGCCCGCCGCCATGCGCGCTACGCGCGAAGATTCCGGATGAAAGATCGATGACGCTACGCCGAGCAGCGACGCTCCGGCCAGCACCATCGCGTAGCTGCGCGCCATCGATATAACCACCAGACCGGCGAGCGAGAAGAGCGTCCCGCCAGGAAGCGCGAACGGCGCGGGCCGCCTGTCCGCCTGCAGGCCGACCAGAGGCTGAAGCAGCGACGCCGTAACCTGATAGACCATGGTGATGGCGCCGACCTGCCCGAACGTGAGCCCCAATCCCGAAGCCAAATTTGGATATATCGACGGAAGGAGTATCTGCATCATGTCGTTCAGCAGATGGCAGAAGCTTATGGCGAGAATCACGCCAAATATAGTTCTGCCGGCGGAGGATGGCGTGGCGACGCCAAGCTGGGCTTCCGGCGCGAGTATTTTCTCTTTCCTCATCGGGGCCTCGGCACGATACCACAGCGATGGAGGACACACGGCGAAGTCGTCGGAACTTCCTGAAACGAAAAAAGGTAGGGTGGTGCCGGCGGCGGGAATCGAACCCACGACCTAGGGATTATGAGACCCTCGCTCTACCACTGAGCCACGCCGGCACGTAAACGAAATTAGGGCGAGGCTTTAGGAAAACAGGTGCAGCGCTCCCTTCTAAAACTGGAGACCCAGCAAGGCTTTGGTCCAATAACGAATTGCTTCCAATAAAGGCAGTCTCAGAATAATCTTCTTAATTCACGCCCGGGGTGGTTAGAATCCCAACACAACGAGGCCGACCGCGAATCGCTGGACACGTTTGACTTCTTTTGGGCAAGAAATGGGAAGTATATCTCGGGGACGCTGCGGGTGTTTTAGAGAAATTGCGATCTGAGAAATACGATTGTGTGGCGACTTCAGGCGATGGCATCCGTCGCCCCAACCTGGCGGTTTGAAGCGTGCGATGAAAGTAATCGCCATGAAACTTGACATTTCGAAGAAGCAATCTCTGGCGCGCAAACGCAATAGCTTCTATTTAGCGTATGAGAAATTGTTGTCGAATCTCGTCCACCCCAAAGGTTTGCGCATCCTTTTCTCCGGAATGCCGCCGTGGAGTGAGGATATCAAAAGAGGTTTCAATCGTACGCGGCACATCCTGGAGTTTGGGCCCTTGTCGGCCAGAGCTTTTAGCGTGTTTGATCTTGTGATGCCACTCGAGATTCCCGATTTGATCGCGGCCCAACAATGGCCACAGTTAATAGCCAAGAATCCTATCCCGTTTCCATGCGAACAGAGCATCCTGCTTTGCGACGATAAGTACATGTTCAACCAAGCCCTCATCCAACGGGGGTTCGAAAGTAATATCCCCACTATGGGATCTGACGTTAAGCATCCTTACATTTTGAAGAAGCGCATCGGTGCGTGGGGACAGGATTGCCAGATAATCCAAAACGCTGAAGAGGAAATGCACGTTCTCGATAAACTGAATGACGCCGGGTTCTACCGTCAGAAAATCGTTCGAGGACAACATGAATTCGCCACACACATCCTTTTTGCGAACGACAGGATTGTCAAGGCTCTGAATATCATGTATGAGTTTAAGAGTGAAACTCCCATAAAGGGACAAGACCCCGTCCTCTATAAGGTCATTCACCGATGCGCGTACCTTGATCTGTTCGCCCGGGTTTTGAGAGCTATCGCGTTTCAAGGCCTGTGTTGCGTGAACTACAAGGTGGCTCGCGGTCGGCCTTACATCCTTGAACTCAATCCTCGCTTCGGCGGCTCTCTCGCCCCCTATTTTGTTTCCTTTATTCGTCATCTGAATTGTGGCTGACGCTTTCCTCCAGGAAGAGTCCCACGTGCGCCTCAACCGCTAAGGACCAGCTAGGGGATAAATTTTCAATATCTACATCTCTCCTTTCGCAGAACTCACAGGAGCGAGGCTGGCCGTTAAACCGCACAGTCGCACAACGATAAGGGCGATTCGGCGGAATCGTTATCCGTAATGTGGGGTGAACGCCAGTGGGCAGAAACTAAGCATTCTGACAGGACTGCCAAGTAGTCGGAAACTCTTGAAACCAATAAAGTAAGGGGTGGTGCCGGCGGCGGGAATCGAACCCACGACCTAGGGATTATGAGTACAGTCGGCTCTTTTGACGCGTTCTGAAAATTGTGGACTCTACTATATTCCTCAACCACTTACAATCTGGCTGACTTGAACCGTTTGTCCTCGTTTTGAACCGATTTGAGCATAGAACTACTACAAATTTACTACAGTGCTCCTGTTTGCGTCTTCAATGCCTCGACTGGCAAGCAAAGGCGTCCGGCGAAACGTTCAAGGGTTGGCCACGCCGGGAGAGTTTAGGCGAATTCCATTTTGCAACCGCGCGAAGTCTAAAGGCTGGCCGCGGCGCAGTCAGAGACGTTGGGGCGTACGCTTCGAGCTAGAGTCCATTTCATTCGGTGGAAGGCATTTCGTGGAATTTCGTTGCAGGCTGTGCGTCGGTCGAGAAACCTTGTCAAAGGAGCCCCGACGCCGCGCTTATGTCGTAACGGTGGAGTACGAGCGAAAAACTGAACAGCGAACCAACATCCCACATTGCACTTAGGCCCAAGCCCCACACCAATCTCGACGGATGATACTATCAAAGTAGGTGCATTGTAGTTACTCACAAGAGTGCAGCCTCGCCGTTTGTGGTGGGGCTGACTCCCTGGCAAGAAGTGTATGCAGTATCGTTTTGCGTTTTTCGGCGTAGACCGTTACGCTGACCCTCGTATTCGAGATCTGTCCGGCGCGGGAAATGATGCTCAAGCGCTTTGGCACTTTCCAGCGACACGTTCCCAAGCGCTCAATCCGATCTGCTCATCAAGGAGAATCTACGCCTAGAGATGGCTCTCAGCCCACAGCATGGTCCCCAGCAGGAGTTTCACGGCCGAACCGCTAGCCGTGTTTTTCACGCTTTGAAATGGGACGACGGCCGCTGGAACAATCGCATCGAAAGCGTCCTGCTGGAACAAAGCGTAGATCCGCTTGCGGTGTGTTTCGGCAACTCCGCGGACGCCTTTCCATCCGGGTCCGTCCAAGTCGGTCGTCCGATACCAATAGCGTCGCTCCGTTCGTCCCTTCGTTGTGCCGGGCGGAAACAACCGCCGTAGGGATCTCAATCGCCTCCGCAAAAGCCTCGCGAGCAAATCGTGCATTTTCGGCCTAAGAGGCAGCGCGTCAATCGATCCTCGATCCAAAGGAAGCGACGCGAGCTCGGGAAACCGATTGCAGAGTAATTCCCGTTCTGCCATGCGGTCCTCCAGACTTGCTGCTGGGATACCCGCCGCGGCATCGAGCACCTTCCGATCAAGCGCGACCAGCACCGGCCAACTACCAAACGAAAAGCGGTGCGCGGCACTTCCCACGTGAAAGCGCGCTCGATGCCCAAGTTCGAAACGCCACGCACGCCGAAAGTCTGAAGAGGCGGACTCCACATACTCTCGCCGAAGCTCAGCGACGATCTCTGGAACAAGATCGCCGAAAACATCGCTTCGCAGCAAGTTCCGCAGAACCTCCGGAGGAATGCCCAACTCGTTCTGCAAGGCAAGGGCGCACTCCAGGGGGTCACCGGAAGGCGGCGACTCGTAGTTCGTGTGCGGGGTGATGACTCGATCGAGCATCAAACCCGTGACACTTCGCGTGCCTAGGTCTGCTAAGCGCGGAACGATGTCCCAGAGTCTAATCTGGTTGAAGCCGTTGGCTAGCTGTTCATAGTTGGCCTGAAGTTTTGCACCGGTCACATAAGCCTCGGGACTCGGTTCAAAGCGGCGATGCGGAAGGCGCAGTGTTCGAGCTACAGCGATCGCACACTGCATTTCGATATCTGAGGGCAGGCCCCACGTGAGCGCATGAACCTCAATTCCAGTTTCGGCCAAATATCCCCCCAACAACCTAGAATCGAGCCCGCCCGAAAGCAAGAATCCGCATCCCTCGCCTCTAGGGACATGTCGCTTCATCGCGTCGCGGATCGCGTCGTCCAGGATCTCCACATGCGCCTGAAGAGGCAGACCCGAGTAGCGTGTGGACAGGGGAATTTCGTACTGGCGCAGTTCTCTTGGGCTCTTTCCCGGACGCCAGACAAGCAGATGCCCTGGGGAAAGGCGCTGCACGCCCTTTGATAACGTCTGCCCATTGAGCAATCCGTTGGTGAGGAGAATCCCGACAAGGCCGACTGGGTTCAACTCGAGCTGAAACGCGGGGTGGTGACGGAACATCTCTGGGCTGCTGCCGATCAACAGTGTATCTCCCGCCGTGCAGTAATAGACGGGAAACAGCCCCAGCAGGTCCGCTCCGACCGTCAGCCCCTGCTCGAAGTCAAATACGACCGCAGCATAGAATCCGTCATAGGGTTGCGGGGAATCCCCTTCGCGTGCTTGCCAACGGCTTCTGAGAGTGAGTGCGTCGACTCGTTCCGGCCCAGGCCCTGAAATCGCGTCCCCCCAAAGCACCGCCAGGCCGCGAGCATCGGCCACGTGGCTGATCGGAGCACGGGGCGCCGCCGCCCAGAGTACAAAGCAGTCGCCCTGGAAGCAGGATCCGAATTCCAGCCCGCTAACAATCGCCATTCGGGGCCCGATTGTTTGAACGAATTGGGCTCGTCGCGTTCGGTCAGGGTCTATGACGACGACAAAATTCGCCAAAGGCTTAGTCTCTCCGCGCGCCGATGTAAGATAACTTATCCAGCCGTATTATGTGCGCACCGGCGGAGACGGCGCTTGGCTCGATGCGAGCCTGCTCCGCCAGACCTCAGACTCAAACGCGGGGCCTGAAAATCCGCGGGGAATCCCAACGCACCCCGGCGGGCAAAACCGTCAACCGTTGACGAGCAAACATTATACTCACCCCTGACCCGCGCCCTAGCGTTTGGCAGCGGGACATCTCATACGATAGGAGGAAGGCAAAGCGAGCAATACCTTTAGAACATTCCATGATCCACCTTCGGCGGAGGGCTTGGAAAATTCCCTAACTTACTCGCCGGAACACCAGCGTAGGGCACCGCTCGCCGAGCGCATACTTTGGTCGGTGCGTTTCCTCAAGCTTGAATGCCCCATTGCGTTCTTTGAACAACTCCAATACCTGCGCCACTGTCGGATAGTAAAAGCGCACCCGACTGTTGCGATACGGGTTTATGGCCATGAGGGGCTGGCGCTTCCAGCCAATCCGTGAAGACAGCGCCTCAAAATCGGGTGCGGCTGCGTTGATCGCGTTCCAGGTGTCCTGCAGCTGTACTCCTTCGCACACGTCCTTTTGCAGGGCCATGTTCAGGCGCAGCTTTAGAAGATCGAGACTGGCGATGCGCCCGTCGAGCAAATCCGCCAGCACTGCTTGGGAGGATTCTTGTTTCGTCGGAGGGGCGAACAAACGAAACGCACAAATCCCATCTGGTGCCAACACGCGTTCCAGTGATTCGATCATTCGGCGAGTCTCGTGAGGATATGCCAACAGAGGGATTCCGCCATCGCAGAAGCTAATGTCCCGCGAGTTCGACGCCAAGGGCATTGCTTTCCAATCGCCGCAAATGGCCGTGTTCCGCGGACCGGGCCATACGGCATTGATCGTCGCTCCTGTGTGATCCAGGGCGAGAAGATGTGTGTCACTTGGCCACGGCAGGTGGTAAATCTCAATCGTTACTCCCAAAACGAGCGCACGTGGCGGCACTTTGGAACGTTGCGTCCAGCGCTCCAGGGTCTTCGTATAGAAACTCACGTCTTCCGGGCCAGGACGTAACGGCGAACCGAGCTGGGCCCATTGCCGCGCAAGCTCACGCCAGTGCGCCAGTGAGTCACTCCTCAGGCTCATAGGCCTCGGAGCGCGGCTTTCGTAATTTCGTTACAACTCTTCTGTGTTATGGCCATCCAGGATCGTTCCCTTTTTAGAGAAAGGCTTTCAATCCTTCCGCAAGGTGCTGCGCCCGTGGCAGATACTCTTCTCGTGAAATCGCACCCAAGGTGGGCGTACGATTGGTGTCATACAACACCACTCGACCATCAACGATCGAATAGTCAAACTTCCCGAAATCAAATCCCATCTTTCGCCGCACCTGGCGGAGTTCCTCCGGCACATCGGGCACAACCTCGCGGCGCACGACGTTGCTGGATTTCACTACCGGTTGCTTTGAGTAGGACACAGAATTGGTTTCACGGTCACCAAGGAATATCCAGGTTCTTAGGCAATAAAAACCTTCGCGCATCTCAGGAAGAAATCTCTCCACGATTAAACCAGGATTCAGCCACATCAGGTAGGGCACTTCTTTCGTTGTTGAAAGAACCTTGTATTCGGAGATCTCCAAGTCGCTGCGCATGCTCCAAGGCAATCTGCGACGCATAGCCAGCGCGCGGCGTCGGAGACCATTTGTTCCGGCGGCGAGTTCAGCTTCCATTTGTCCGCCGCAATTTCGATTGGTTTTTACGATCACCGGCCCGTCGTAGCCGTCTCTGCGCCGGACCAGATTCGTACTGATTTTCCGTTTGGAAATATCGGTAATCCGGCCGTTGAGAACTTTTGGAAATTGGCCCAAATACTGCACGTAGTCACGCGGGACTGTAGTCAGATCCACATGTAGGATCGCAAGATCCGCTGCGATTTTTCCTTGCGGTCCTTGCAAGACGCTGATCTGCCATCCGCTTTCCCGCCAAATTTCCGCGAACGCATGCAAAACATAATTTGGGTTATCAAAAGAGGCGTTCTTATGCACAAGGATGGCAATATGCCCCATCGGCTAACCCAGATCGAATTACAAACTGACCTCCGAAACTAAGTCTCGCCGAACTGCAGTCGAAATAGACAGCGTAAATCTGATGGCATGTCGCCCCGGTAAACAGCTAGATGCCCGACTAGCGCTGCCGGCTCAGACGGTCGCCGCAACACCCTCCAATCGGTAGTTCCGATAATGCTTTTCAGAGAAGACCGATCTCTTGGGCTGCCCTTAATTAGACCTAATCAGGACGGGGTTTTCTTTGAATCGACGCCCGCAAGCGTTATTTGGCCTTTAAACTCCACAAGGTCGACCTGGAGCTGGTGTTGTATCGACCCATTGAGATCACCGTGCTAATCGGAGATGTTCAGTGCTAGTATGGAATACGTTCGGTAATCCAAAATGGGTAGGCGTTGACGATTACACTCGAATCTTTAGCCGTCATGTATAGTTCGAAATAAACGTCAGGCAAATTAGGATGGTTACATAGCAGTTGAAGAGTTAAGGAGGGGTCTTTTACCCTGTTTCTTGGAAGCGCACTCCCACCAGTAGCACCGCTCAAAAGGACCGTCTCCCCTTCGTCATCCTATCTGAATCGTGAGCGCAAGCTGATCCTTATGAACGGCATCTTCCAACCGGGAACCGATCCTCCTCGTCCTCTGGAGCTAAGAGCCTTCGGTAATACTGGATTGCAGGTCAGTGCACTTGGGTTCGGTGCCGGGAATATCGGATTCGTAGATATATCCGACGAGGCTTTGGATCGTATGTTCGGAGCAGCTTTCGACATGGGAGTCAATAACATTGATACAGCCTCGATGTACGGTGACAGCGAAGAAAAGATTGGTCGCTCCCTCCGAGAGAAACGGAAGCGGTTTCTCCTATTCACTAAATGCGGTCAGTCTCAGCCACCGAGACGAAGTCTAATGCGTCTGCGATTACGTGCCCACAGAAAAATCCGGCGGGCAGCGGGCTTTGCTGATCAGGACGAGTCCTTGGACTGGCATCCGACGGTGCTGCAATGGAACATCGACCAGAGCCTAAGACGCCTAAGGACCGACTGGATCGATTTGATTCAGCTGCACAGCTGTTCGGAAGCGACTCTACGAAGGTCTGAGATAATCGAAACTCTTCAACGGGCCCGCCAAGCAGGAAAGGTCCGCTTCGTTGGTTATAGCGGCGAAGGGTCCGCCGCGTTGTACGCCCTTCAGTGCGGTCAGTTTCAAGCCTTGCAGATTTCCATAAATTTGGCTGACCAAAATGCTATCGAGACAATTTTACCGCTGGCGATACAAGAAGGCATCGCCGTAATTGCAAAACGACCGCTGGCCAACAGCCTTTGGAAAACCTCGACCAGACCTGATCCGATCCGATATCCTCGCCACCAGGTTTACTGGGATAGGTTGCAGAAACTTCGATACGACTTTCTACATGGTGATCGTGCCTCTGAAATCGCTCTGCGCTTCACTCTTGGCGTGCCGGGGGTCCATACAGCGATTGCCGGGACCACAAGCATAGATCATCTCAAGAAGAATGTGGAATTTGCGGCGCAGGGAGGGCTAGACAAGGCTACTTTCGACTCGATCAGGTCACAATGGTCGCGAATCGCGGAGCCTCACTGGGACGGAGAGATATAACCGTACCTTCTCGAACGCGATCAACGTGCGAGTTCACGTTCTCCGCCTTTAGCGGTACGCACTGACCGGGTGGAGTTTTGTACCACGGCGAGTGAGAGAGTTTACATCACAGCCGAGTGCGGTCTCCTGGTGTTGTACTCCACCCGCCACTTCTCGATCACGATCTGCGCCTCCTTAGCGAGTAAAAGATCTCTCCATTCAGGCACTCATCCCGCAGCTTCCCGTTGAAGCTCTCGCAGTAGCCGTTTTCCCAGGGGCTGCCGGGCTCGATGTACAAAGTTCCCATTTGAACGGCCAACTCGTCGGAACCTCTTGAAACGAAAAAAGGTAGGGTGGTGCCGGCGGCGGGAATCGAACCCACGACCTAGGGATTATGAGTACAGTCGGCTCTTTTGACGCGTTCTGAAAATTGTGGACTCTACTATATTCCTCAACCACTTACAATCTGGCTGACTTGAACCGTTTGTCCTCGTTTTGAACCGATTTGAGCATAGAACTACTACAAATTTACTACAGTGCTCCGGTTGCGCTTCAAATACATTCAGGATTCCCTACGCTCAGTCGTTTCTGCTCCTGTCGTCTCCGGTAAAAAATTCTGCAGTCGTTTTCAAGAAATTAGGCTTCAACGAACCACTCAAACCCAATTTCCTGATTCCAGCCAATTTCTCGCATAGAACGCTGAACGGAAGAAACCCGCAGATTTTAGCCAACGGCTTTTCACGAAGGCTGAACGTCGGTCTCAGAAGTTCCTGCTCAACTTTGTTCCGGCGTTCATCCGGGGCTACCAAATACAGACTAATATCCAGATTCGGCTGCAAAGCCAGTAAATCACTCATGCGGAGCAGGCCGGAATAAATGGACGTTGTACATTCGACCTCAAACGCCGCCACGATTGAATTCCCGCTGAGCCACAGAACGTCAATCAACTCAATTGTGCGCGTCGTCGCTTCGTTAAACTGCGTCGGCAGTTCATCAAGCATCCGTGGTAGCGAGCCGAGCAGAACACCATTCCATTTCCTACTCCTATCATTGCGAGCGACCCATACATCAAGCCCGAGTTCCGCTCCGAGGTTCAGAAGCAGATACTGGATTTCGCTGTGCCTCGTCGTGGCAGATTCAGTGGACTCCGGCTGCTCAGGAGCTGCCGTGACCAGCGACTCTTCGGGTTCTGGCACGCTGACGAGCGCCACTCTGCTTACGGGTACCGCGTTTGGGCGTGACTTTGTAGAACGGTTTCCTTGCAAGCTTCTTAGCATCCACAGGACGGGAGATTGGATTCTTTTCGGCTTCACGGAGCAGAGAAAGAATCAGTTCACCGTCCTTCGAATCGTCAAACAGCCTGAGACTGCCGCGGACGAACCCACGAAACTTTCCCTTGTCTTCGGGGCCTCGATAAAACTTCACACGACCTTCCAACTGCTCCATCGGAACACCGTGTTCAGGCTCAAGCAGCAGAAGTGATTTGACGTTGAAACGTACGGGGAAATCCTGTTCTTTCCAAATTTTCCGGCTGTCGGTGCTCGGGCCAACAATTTCCAATGCTCCGACCCACCGCATCACGCCGGTCAAATAACAGAGGAAAATGTCTCCGGACTTCATCTTCCTGGCGGATTTCGTTTGCTTGGCCCGGAACCCTGACACGTTGGCCCCTGCTTCCCTGAACTCTCGCCAAGTTGTCCCTGTAAAGAGGTCAAGCCAGTAATTCATTCGTATTTAGCTCACTTCGGGCCGCATGATACCACTTCCTAGCCTTGCCGCAGTCTGTACTGGCCGTGTACCATGCGCCCATGCATTTCCAGAACAGGATGGGTGAGTCCGGTGGGACGCAGTATGACACAGCGCAGATTTGTTTCAACGGGCACCTAATAAACGACAGTGCCAAGAATCGGCCTCAACACAACGCTTCTCACTGCGACAAATGTGGTGCCGGGACCATAACAGCCTGTCCAGACTGTCGCGCGGATATTCGAGGCCGCTACTACGTTCAAGGGCAATCCGGCAGCGCCATGAGGACCGTACCAGCCTTTTGCCACGCTTGCGGCAAAGCGTACCCGTGGACCGCGTCGAAGCTTGAGGCCGCTCGATTGCTGGCTGAAGAATCGGAATCGTTGTCTGCCGAAGAGCGGGAACAATTGAAGTCGAGTTTCGAAGACCTTGTGCGAGATACACCGCGAACCACACTCGCGGTGACGAGATTTAAGAAATTGGCGCTGAAAGCGGGCAAAGGCACAGCAGAAGCCCTGAAGGAAATATTCGTTCAAGTTGCCAGTGAGACCGCGAAGAAGCTTCTCTTGGGGCCGTAGCGGATCGTGGCATGCGAAAACTGCACACGTACGAATCGGCGCGCCGACCGTGCTAAAAATGGTTTTATGAGTTAGTATCGTCACCAGAAGGTGCTGCGCTCCCCAGCAGTTTGCCATAAATCCGGAGAGCTAACCGATGCAGTTTGCAATTCTATCCACGCTGCTCGTTGTCGTAACGCTTTTGGCTGTGATTCTAGCCAAAGTTCTTTCCAAGACCAGCGCAGACCACGTAATCAGAGATCAATTGTCATCTCTGGCGAACTCGCTCAACTCAAGACTTGATTCTGTCCAACAAGGACTGTTAACGAATCTCAACACTACACTACAGACGTCGTCGCAGGCTCTCGCGACTTCGATAGCTGGAATCAAGGAAGAAACGCGGTCACGAATAGATGAAAGAGTTATGGCCTTCACGACAGACCTTCGTTCTGCGTTCGATGCATTTCGCGAGCAGATCGAGGGTCGCTTTGGAACACTCGAAACTCAGCTCACCGCTGGCGTGTCTGAACTGCAGAGGTCAACGACGCAAGAATTGACTCAAGGACGAAAAGAGCAAGCCGAATCGTTGAATACCGCAAACAATTCGCTCCTTGAACGCTTCGACAAGCTGCAGACTAGAAATGAGAGCAGTTTGGCAGAAATTCGACAGAGCATCGAGACCAAACTAGCCGACAATATCGAGAAAAACATCGGGGCATTCAAAGAGATGACATTAGGTATCGCCGAACTGAAGTCGACCGGGCAGAGAATTGCGCAGGTCGGCGCAGAAATCGGAGAGCTTACAGATATCTTGCGCTCCCCTAAGCTTCGAGGTGACTTCGGGGAGTTTGAGCTTGAGAACATGATTCGAGATGTTATTCCACCCGATCATTACGAAATAAAGGCTCAGATCAATGGCGCGCTGGCAGACGCCGCGATTTCACTGAAGGAAGGCCTCCTCTGCATAGATAGTAAGTTTCCTCTCGACAATTATCGCCGTGCGGTCGATCCGGCCTTTTCCGAAGAAGAAAGGCAATCTGCCGAGAAGGCATTCGAAGTCGATGTGAGGGGACATGTCGAAACAATCGCCAGCAAGTACATCGTTCCCGGCATTACGCTCGATTTTGCCCTCATGTTATACCGGCAGAAAGCGTCTATTACCAAATCTGTCTAAATCAGGAGCTTCAGACGCTTTGCAGGCAAATAAAAGTATTACCCGTTTCGCCGAATACTCTCTATGCGTATTTTCAAGTCCTGGCGATCGGATTTAGGGGAATGAAGCTTCAGGAGGCCGCGAAAAGAATTGAAGAGGTCCTCCTCCGCATGAAACGTGACTTCGATACGTTCAAGAATAGTTTCCGACTGGTAGGATCCCATCTACAGAATGCTCAAAACCGCTTCAGCGACGCGAATATAGCCGCAGAGCAATTCTCCGTAACCCTCGATCGTTTGCAATTTGGCTCGGTGGAAGCTCCTACCGTAGACGCTGTGGTTCTGCCTGAAGTTACCCATGAGGATTCTCAATGCGAAGAACAAGAGGCAAAACCCACACCTAATGCTGCACGCAGTGAATCAGCGTAAAGACCGACCGCGATGGCCCAAGCCGTTACAACAATGCTCACAAGTTTTTTCTCGCGGCTCTTTCCACAAACAAAGGATGTTCAGATTCGCGTCGATTCCTCGGCCGACGCAAACAACGTTTATGTGGACGTGAACCTTCGCCATCGGGATGTTGTGCATCGCTTTGAAGACCTTGGAAAGATTCCTACCCGTGTCCGTGTTGGCGGCCGGTATTTCCGCATCTCTCAGAAGAATCGACACACGCTGACGCAGCTGGCACACTTGGATCCACGATTCGATCCTCAGCGAGGTTTTGTATTCCCGGAAAGAGACGTTCCCGAAATACTTCACTACCTCCGACCAAAAGCCAGCGCGGATTTTTCCAAAGCATCACAGAGCATACACATCGATGAGAGACCGCTGGAGTACGAACGACAAGTATCGCAGGTTAAGGACGAAATTGAGGTCAACACTTCTTTGGTGTTACCGGACGCCGGGCTGCGAATCGAAACTCCCGAGGAGGCCCGTTTCACTGAGGGATATAAGTACGTCCACGCGCCAACCGGATATTTTACGAAACCTCAAGAGCAGAAACTGAGGACCATCGCCGAAGGAGTCGGGAAGACGAGGCTGCGTGGCGATCAAATACCGTTTTTCCTCTTACACGACCTGAAAAGAATTCAATCTGAGCCACGAAGCAGGGTTGCGGAGGAAGTCGGGTCCCAGCGCGTTCTGGTAAAGGCGTTTCAACCAAAGGTTTCTCTCCAAGTAGACGGACCTTGGATTTGGTTCGACGTTCGTTACGAAGCCGATAAATTCAAGGTCGGCTATCAGGAGATGAAAAGCTCGAAACATCGCAGAACTTCATCAGACACGACGAGACCTGGATTCAGGCAGACAAAGAAACGCACACTCGCATGTCTGGACGAATCGAGGAAATTCCAGAGGTCGAGGCTGTAGACGAAAGATTCCGCACGCGGACCTACCACTTTGACGAAGTTCAATCGTTGCTAGAGCAGGTCGCACTGCTGGACATTTCGGAAGCCTATTCTCAATTCCGCAAATCACTCGAGGATTTCTCTCAAATTGATGAGCACCCGCTTCCATACAGCCTAAAACGGCCACTGCGAACCATCAGAAGCATGGCTATGATTGGCTAGCATTCCTCGAGAAGTATGGCTTGAACGGAATTCTCGCTGACGAAATGGGACTAGGAAAAACCGTTCAAACGCTCGCCAAACTGCTGGATGCCCATGCAGATGGAAAGCCTGGAACCTCGCTCGTGGTGTGTCGCCATCCGTGCTCACCGCGTGGGAAGAGGACCTTAAGAAATTCGCTTCTCCGGTTGAGTTTCGTACGGCCCTCTATATCGGTGGAAACCGAAAGAAGATTCTCGGAGATCTCAGTCACTACGACGCAATACTGACGACCTATAACATCATGACGCGGGACATACAGAACCTTTCAAAAGTGACTTGGAGATATGTGGCTAGACGAGGCACAGAAAATAAAGAATCAAGAAACTGCGACCGCGAAATCGTCGAAGAGACTCCTCGGAGAACACAAGCTCGCACTCACAGGCACGCCCATCGAAAACAGACTGAGCGAAGTTTGGTCTATTTACGATTTTCTTATGCCCTCTTATTTGGGAACTCAAACTCATTTTCGCGACCAGTTTGAAATCCCTATCATGAAACGAGGAGATCGCGGCGCTCAAGAGAAACACGTAGGAGAGTAAGTCCCTTGAGTTCAGGCGTAAAAAACACTCGTTGAACTGAGCTTCCACCTAAGATTCCGATGGAGCGTTATTGCGAGCTAACATCCGAACAAGCACAACTCTACAAACGTTTCGCAACAGCCGAGCGAGAACGAATCGCACGGCTCCCCGAAGCCAATTTTAGAATCGACACTTCGATTTTGACGGCGATTTCAGGTTGAAACAGATCTGCTGTCATCCTGCGCTAGTCACCGGCATTCTGCGGAGATTTACAACAGGTCCGGCAAACTCGAGGCGTTTATAGAGGTCTTGGAAGAGATAGTTGAAAACAATGAAAAAGCTCTCATCTTCAGTCAGTTTACGCAAATGCATACGATCCTTCGTCGCGTCCTGGATGATAGAAACTTACAGTATTTCTACTTGGATGGTTCCACGCCAGTCAAAGAGCGAGGAAAGTTAAAAGACGCCTTCCAACGAGGCGAAGCGCCCTTTTTCCTGATCAGTTTACAAGCAGGAGGACTTGGTATGACGCTTACAGAGCGAACTGCGTGGTCCACTACGACCGCTGGTGGAATCCAGCCGTTGAGGATCAGGCGACGGATCGAGTCCACCGAATTGGCCAACAAAGACCGGTGAAGGTATTCGCATTCATACACTCGGCACGATTGATGAGCGAATCGACGAGTTGCAGAAAAAAAAGAAGGATCTGTTTAACGCTGTGATTGAAGTAGATCAGATGCGCAAAGAAATTACGAAAGAAGAGTTGCTCACTCTTTTTGCGGCCCCTCCGGGAACCCGATGGCCGGTAACGCATCGATTTTCTATTTCACACCGAGCGACGTGAGACTAAAGTCTGCGAACTCTCTATACGAAGCGCAGCAGGCTGACGAGTGACAAGCCGAACATACCTGACATTTCTGACCGACTCGGGTCTAGGTATAGCAGTACGACCTGCATACCTGGGTGAAAAGGACGAAGTACAGGTGTCGGAAAGCCCAAGCTGCAAAAGGATGCTTGGTCGGCACAAAAACACCGTAGGATCGCGCCTAATGCGCAAGGACGGTAATATGAGGCACGGGAACGCTTCGACGGTACACTATTCGTTGAGGCCTTTGTAGTTAGGCGCCAATTCAGATGATCGATGACACCTAGCTGCGTTCAATCCGCGTTTTCGCTGCTTTAGTCGTCAGAGTGGCAGCATCTTTTGGTTCGTTCAGAAAGGTAGTGATCAAACCATGTGCATGACCCCAGCTGAATCGACCGGAAGAGGGATGAACAATCGCGAGACACCATACGAGAAAGCCATCGGAAAGCCGATAGGCTTGGACAGAGTCGTTTAATTCTACTTGTGTGAAATCCATCTGCTGCCACAATCGCTTACCGCAAATAAGAACTCGTTCGGGACGTAATGTTTCAAGCGCCGACCCAAACCCCGGTACTGAATCATTGAATTGCTGTTCGGTGGGACTCTGCCGACTTTTCTCCAGAGGAAATTGAACGAAATTGTAGAACGCAAGTTGATTCCAGAGGGCCAGCCCACCACCAGGGCACCAGCCGGCTTCTCTGCGTTCGTTTAGGAGAGCCTGCTCGATGTTTTTCCAAAATCTTGCTCCATATTGACGATTCACGACTCTCAAAATGCATTCACGTGTCCAACTCGGGGCCAGTTCGTGGCGGCGTAGCTCCCCATCCTCTTCCCAATCTGTATAGTGGCTTTCTCCAACAATTAGAAACTTGCGCCCGTGGAACCCCAGGTCATATTGGCCTCCGACCCACGGAAGGAAAACAATCCCAGCCTCCTGTAACGAATGATCGAACACTTCAGTCATCGCTCCTGATCCCAAATGAAAGAATCGGTGTTATGTCTTCGAATCCCAAAGCTCCAAGAACTTCGCAACGGTCGCCGGAGCATGGCCGGAATAGTGATTGTTGACGTAAACATACGTTGGAATGCCGCGCCGGACAGTCTGCTGACAAAAACTCACCCAACTTTGAAGTTCGGCTGAACGATCCACGATCACTTTGTCCCAAACGTTGGTCTGTCTCTCAATTCTTTTGCGATCGCCGAGCAATCTGACGTAAGCAAAATCCGTCGTTACATAGTCAAACTTCAATTGATCCGGTCGAGGCATCCATTCTTGGTCTTGCAACACGAGGGCAACGCGATGCTGTCGTAGAAGATCGGCGAGTTTTTGATCCAGCCAAGCCTTGTTTCGGATCTCGATCGCAAAACGCGCGGTTGTGCTTTCAAGGCGTTTGAGGAAAGGGCGCAACCTGGTAAGAAAATCTTCTGCGCTAAGCGCCCCCTCGTTGAAGTACGGGAACTGGAGCACCAGGGGCCCGAGCTTGTCCCCTAACAGATGCATCGTATCAACGAACTCATCAAATTCAGGCTCACAGTCCAAAAGAGCCTTTTCATGCGTGATGATCTGCGGAACTTTCGCGGCAAAGACGAAGCCGTCAGGCGTCTTGTCCCGCCAAGAGTTCACTGTGGACGGTGAGGGTGTCGCATAGAAGGTCGAATCAACTTCAACGGTATTGAATCTGGTTGAGTAATAGGTCAGGTATTCCTTGGGTTTCAATTGGGGCGGGTAAAACGGACCTGACCAACCTGCCGCCGTAAATGATGACGTGCCGATACGCACGTCGGGAATGGCGGTGGGACGTTCGACGCTTGGGACCGTCGTTTCTCGCGCCACGTCGAACAGTGTCAACGTCTCGGCAGTTGGAGAGATTTTACGTTTGCCCGCCATCGACGGATTTTATGCTGTTGCTTGGATGTTCGCCAACAAGAAGGGCGGGTACTAGGAAAGGACATGTCCGGTTAGCCGGATTACCGGACAAATAAAGCATCGCTTTAAGTTTTCCGATCTTTCACTAGCTCACCTCCCATAGAGAGTCACCTTCCCATCAACCACGTTTGCCACGTAGCGGCCCTGAACTAAGAACTGCATAACTTTCTTGCCGGCCGCGCCTTTTGCGCCCACCGCGATTTCGTCTCCGGGTTCTGCTCAAGCCCGCGAATCTCGTTCCCGTCGAGTGCGAAATCTACTTGTCGCAAACCTTTCCGTGGAGTCTTGCGAACCGGATAGCGCCTTCTACCAAGCTCGACGACCTTGGCATCCTCGACAAGGACCTGCCGCCAGACCTCAGTGAGTGTTTCCTCTAAGGATGGTTTCATGGCAAACCGGGTTCAGTAGTGGATTATATGCCGCTCAAGTGACCGAGGCGAAACTAAAGCAAAGGTGTGGTAGCCTTCGGCTGTGCGTCCGGCCGCGAAAACCGAGAGGGTTCTCACGCGCGAGGAACTACAAAAATTCTCCCGTGAGCTCTCGTTGCTCCGTCCCTTTGCCGTTAGGGAATTACGTCAAAGCCCATCAAGCTTGCTGTCTAGCGTCCGGTCTGCCTTCGCCAGCCGAAATTCAAAAACTTGTTGTGATCTGGAAACTGCTGCGGAAGTGGCGGCGGCTATACTAGGTTCTTTTCGCGTTTGTGCGCCTTTGCGAGTTCTTCCACGTGAGGGTAGGAATACGCATCTACAAGCGTCTGTTCAGGTGGCAATAAACCATCGGTCATCGCCCGCACAAGCATTTCGAGCGCCCTGTCCATCGTCAAGGATGTAACTACTGCCGCGCACCACTGTGTCTGGTCCACCAGCGGCCTGCTTCGATCCGAAACTCCAACGCCTGCATGCGGTATGGCGAGCCACTTGGCCCGCTGCGGTGGCGACGTGTTTGTCTCGAATGCCTTGTCGGCTCCATCAATGAAGTCGGTATTCTGCGAGACGATCAATTGAAGGCTCTCGGATCGCGCCTTGGACAAACTTAGCCAGGAACAAACGGTGTTATAGGCGCTTTCTAAAGTCGATCCCCCTACTTTCAGCGTCTTCACTTCCACGTTCTTCGGCTTGGTGCTCTCCAGCCCCTCGGATCGCTTGGTGGCCCACCAACTCATAGCCGGTCCGCGAAGATAGAGAACCGAGCCGCCGTTTGGCAGTATCGCGCCAATCTGTCGTCCTTGAATTCGCCCCACTTCCAGGTGATTTTGAGAAACTACGAACACGGGAACCTTGGAATTCCTGCGCAGTGTCGCAACGTAATCAACCTCCGCATTGCTGACCACCCATGCAATTCCCGCAGCAACCGCCGCTTCCGCTACACGCGGCAATCCTACGGCGCTCACCGGCTCGACTAGGATGCCATCCAGTTTTTGTGACGTTCCTGATTGCACCAGATTCAACAATTGTTGACCTTGGGCGACCGGATCCATCTCCGCGCTTACCATTTCTAATTGCACTCCGAGACGATCTGCGACGACCTGCGCCGCCGCCTTTTGTGCGCGGAGGTACATCGTGTCGCCAGGGACAGATAAAACGAATTTTTTCAACGTCGTTACCCTCGGGCTGCGCGAGTCCTACTCGATCACACTGTGCGCCGTTAACCAAGCATCCAAGATAGCAAACTGCTCGGCTCAATGAAAGTGAATGTGATTCCCATTCCCTTACCACTTAGTGCATAGGCAACCGTGCCTTGTGCTAGCGAGGACCACGCCATCGTGAGAGATTCTGAGTCCGACCTTTGTTCCAGCTATGAACGGATTCGTCGTCTCCACAAAGCACCCAGACATACTCAAATCCTCTGTGTGCGCAGCAAGGTGAGCTTGCGTGTCGAGCGCGGTTATTTGAATTCCGGCAACGAACGGAAAACGTTGGTGCGCGATGGCCTGTGGGAAGGGATGGAAATTGCCTCGCTTTCTCTAAAATTCTATTCCAAGAGCGCGGCGGGGCCAGGTTAAAATAATGAGTGGCCCTGTCTATTTAGTGAACACGCGGGACACTTTGATTCCAGCATTGTTCGGCATCCTACGAATCGGGAGTCACGGTATCGACACAAAGCCCGTAGTTCATGGCTCACGAGAGATACTGCACCCCTAACATGGTAATATGTCCCGTCCGAATTTCTGCGCTCTGGGGTCGGGACAAGTGTTTTCCGAGAGGACCCCGTGGATCGCCAATACGATATCTTTCAGGTGCTGGCCGATGGAACGCTGCTCTGGCGGGAAATGGTCGCGGGACACGGGGCGGCCATGGACAGGCTCCAACAGCTAGCACTGTTGGAATCGTCTGAATTTCAGCTACTTCATCTGCCTGATAAAACTGTGATTGCTACGACAAACAACGCAAAATCTAAACCAGGGGCGACGGGCCTCTAAGCGGATTCTCGCTTCAGAGTCTGAAGTATTCTAACCTCGGTCATGCGAGGACCCCGCCTCAACTCTCTTCCGTCAAGAAGCGCCGAATTTATCGAGCCCATGGATTGTGCTCCTGTGTCCAATCTCGCCGAAGGACCGTCATGGGTTTACGAAATCAAACTGGACGGGTACAGAGCCCTGGCAGTCAAATCCGGCCACGCTGTGAACCTGTTTTCCCGTCGCCGCAAATCCTTCAACGCACAATATCCAGCATATCGTGGAGGCGCTCCGCGATCTTCCTAAGGGCACCGTGCTCGACGGCGAAGTCGTGGCTTTGGATGATGAAGGGCACCCAAACTTTAACCTGCTTCAGCAATTTCGAAGGGAGAGAAAGCGCATCTTCTATTTTGCTTTTGACTTCCTCGTCTGTGAGGACCGCGATCTCACGGGATTGCCGCTCGTCGAACGGCGCGAGCTGCTCACCACTTTTCTCAAGTCTCGATCGCCGCATATCCGCATATCCGAGCAATTCGAAGTGTCTGCCAGCGACATTGTTGCCGCCGTGCGTCAGCAGCAGCTCGAAGGTGTGGTTGCCAAAGCGAAAAGACAGCCTGTACGAAGCCGGGAAGCGCAGCAGGAGTCATGGGTCAAGTACCGGGTGAACCGTGGACAGGAATTCGTCGTAGGGGGCTATCTGCCGGGACCCCACGGCTTTGATAGCCTAATCGTGGGCTATTACAAGTGGCAAAGATTTAGTCTATGTTGCTCGCGTCCGAAACGGATTCGTTCCGGCATTGCGCCGTCAGGTCTTTGGAAAAATCCGAGGGTTCGTTTCGTCCAAGATGCCGTTCGCAAACCTGCCGGATGAACATGAGTCGCGTTGGGGAGAAAGCCTCACTGCCGAAACAGATGAAAAAGTGCGTGTGGCTCAAGCCGAAGGTCGTGGCACAAATTGAATTCTTGGAGTGGACAGAAGCAGACCGGCTCCGGCACTCAAAGTTCGTCAGGCTTGCGGGATGATAAAGCAACCGCGAAAAGTGTAGTGAAGGAAAATGCGGGAGAATGACCTGTGATTGAATGAAAAGATGGAGATGTTTATGGCCGAACCAGCCGAAGAACGATGCCGAAAATGCGGTGCCGAGATTGATCCCAGCCGGCAGGGGTCGACTTCACGCTAAAGGACGGCACGAGGGTTTGCGAGTCTCTGCTTTGTGAAAGGAACAGCGAGGCCAACACAGAGGGAGCCGGAGGCTTGATTCAGGACTGGAGGCGTTTCTGCCAGCCAGGCGGTTGCCTGTACCGCCAAAAATACCGCAGCACGCGCCTAAAACCTGGACCCTTCTTTTTTCAATCTGCAGGTCAACTTTTATTCGCCGCAGGCTACCATGAAGAAGGCCGTTATACGCCAGTACGATTCCAAAAAAACAATTCGTCTGCCAAGATGCGAATTACTTAGCGTTAACACGGTGGAAAACCCGATCTAGACATCTGAGTACGATGCGGTTTCCTACCTGTCTGGCTTGAGTACAGGTGTCGTACGGATTCGCCTAGAGGCAAGGCATGCTGTACTGTCAAAACACAGTAGGACGCTTCTGGCACTCAAAGAACCGCGAGTTTAGGAAGACTCAATGGCTCTAACAGTTTAGGAGCCTTGTTCGGCCGTGCTGCTGATCAATTAAGACATTCCGGTGATCCACGAAACCCGCATCCCGATAAGACCACCCGCGACTACAGCTCCAGGAGCGCTCTGAGGACCCTCTGGATCTGTCGCAGTTGTTGGATATTTGCCTCTTTCAGCAGGGTTTCGATTCTCCTGCGCAGAGTTTTCTCGTCGCCTTCTTCACTGATCGAATTGAAAGAAAGCTTCTGGGGACACATTCAGGGCCTTCGCTAGCGCCATGATCGCCTCGAACGAAGGCCGCTTTTCGCCGCGTTCGATCTCTCCGAGATATTTCGAATTCAGGTGAGCGGCCTCGGCGGCTTCCTCTTGCGTAATTTTCGCTGCCTTCCCTAATCGTCCGAACACGGTTCCCGAAGAGCTTCGGCTGGTTCATGCGCATCCCCGGGCAAGACGTTATCTGGGGACTTATTACCCGGTACACCAGCCCGGAGCTAGTATAGTTGTTTTAATTACCTGCTCAGGAGGGTACACTCACTCTCCTCCCCTAAGGAGATGGAGCGAGCTTCGCTAGCCTGCAAGGTGCCGGAGGCCATCGGTGATATCGAACAAGCAAAAAGCCGAAGTCTTAGCTCGTATCCGTGAAATCGAGACCTTCGTCCGTGTATTTACCTGGCGACGGGGTGACGATCGGCGCTGTGTGCACTCTTGTTGCGGCAGAATCTGCAGAATTAGCAAAATCATCTGATTCGCTGCGCCCAATTTTGCGGACTGCCCTTGTGATTAATTGGAGAGAGTCTGCGATGGAATCCCGATGCAAGAGGTTCGCGGCGATGTTCCCGGACATTTCCACATTGTTGGCTCTAAAGCGCGTCATGGATAAGACGAAGCCTGTGGAGTTCTGCAAAACGCATCTCAACATCAGGGCCACGACGGGCAAAAACCCAAAATACCAGCTTCTGAAAGAGCTAACGGAAGGCTTCCTGGAATATCAGAAGAAGTACTGCGAATCTTCAGAGATCGAAGCAATCCGGCACTGGAGTAAGAACGTGAGGCTTGATGATCTGAAACGTGACTTTATCGGGAAAAGGCATGGCGTCGGTCCTGCAGTAGTGGGGAATATCAGACTTTGTCTGGGTGAGCGGGTTGTCAAAGAGGATAGACATGTTATCGGAGTCGTGAAGAAGTTTTTGCAGATCGATATCCCTCCTGGTGAATACGACCACTTCGCTACGTCCATTCGCATGGACCCTAGATATCTCGATTGCATTCTTTTCAAGTACGGGCAGGCAAAGAACATTTCTGCCTAGAATCACGGATATTCTCGCCGCAAAACGTGTCTGGTCAGCCCTCCGATCCACATTTGTTGTCTCAAAATTAAATCTGCTGAGCGTCGGTGTCGATTTTGTCGAACTGCGTGGCTTTGCTCGAATCTACAAGGTGTCGATCTCCAGAATCCGCATAAACACTGCGTGAAGCGACTGTCTAGCGGTTACAAAAGCCAGCAAATCGCCAATGTTCGATTTTTCCTGAGCCGCCGAAGTGTTCGAATGTCGACCTACTTGCTAATTCGGGAGAATTGCGAATACATATGCGCCCACCTTTGCGATGTATTGTTGCACATCGAGCGCTGAAGGCTTAAGCATGCCGGGTATGCGCGGCACTGTTCCGGATGCCAAGGAGGCGGTCTAATTCTTCGAACACCTGGAGGTCGTACTTCCATAACTCCATTCCAATGACAATCAGGTCAAAGTCGCGACACTTCTGAAGCTCTGGCAGGCTTGCAATAGGAGTCTTGGAGACCTTGTTGAAAGGAGGAACCTTCTTTTGCAATACGTGGTCCAGTGCAGCGTTGTAGGAGTGAATCCGATTTTCGATAGCTCCGTGAAACCGCGCCATGGCAGATGCCCAGAGTAAGATAATGGCAGCACGATTGCAGCGGCTGGCCAAGCACCGCGCAGCCTCCTCGATATAGTTTTGCTCGTCTGGCGAAACCTTTCCGGCTAACTCGCTCACGAGCTGGCGAGAAGCGACTTGCGAAGGACTTCCTTCAAGGCGAATTACGGGCACGACAATTCGGTCGGTGAATGACGATAGAACTGGCTCCAGTCTCTTGAGGTAAGTTGATGACCGAGTGCGAACGTTCGTGCTCTGGAGAGCTGCTTTTAGTGGGGCGTCGACCAAGTTGAGACTTTCCAGTGAAAGGGCTTGCGCCGAACGAAGCGACTCCGAAAATCTCAACCACTCCTTTGATAGTGCCTTAATCTCGGCGATTGTTTCGGCATTCCGCACCTCAGCACCTTTGAGGTCAGATAGCTCGCGGCTGATGCTTTGGAGTCGTTCAAAGAATGCTTCGAGCTGGTCACTAGAGGGCATCATTGCTATGTTTCCTCCGTGAGGCTCTTTAGCAGCTTTTCTGCGTCTTTGATGCCGTCCGAGGAAAGTGCAATTGTCTTTCCTGATTCGACATCCTTGAATATTGTGCCATCTCCTTTCTTAAGGTTTACAGTGTGGTTCGCGACGTCGTAGCAGTTGTGGTCGACACACTGGGATTTAACCTCCTGCCAGTCGGCAGACCACAAACCTGCAGCTAAGTACGAACGTGACGCAGCGAGTAGTGCGACATTTCGCGCTTTCTCAGCGCTTTTCTTCCCCGGAACGACCACTGCGTGAAATGCGAATGGGTCGACGCTGAAATCGAAGAGGGATTCAAGTTTTTCAACTGCAATACCTAACCGTTTCGCGGTTGCCCTAAAGCGATGAAGTACTGCAGGTGGGATGCGCGATTCGGGAGGCGGATCTCGTCCTTCTTCTCCTGACCTTGCTGGGCGTAGGCTGGAGGGGTCTGCGGCTTAGTCATACCGACTTCAAGCTGAACGTATCCTGACAGAAGCACCTCGAAGCACTTTTCCTGAAGTTCCTTCGGGCACTTCCCAATAAGTTCCAAGATTCGGTCAAGGGCCACTTCCCCGTTCTTGTACATGAGACCCCTCCTCTAAACATCGCGCGGTACGCAGTATGCCATTATGCCGAGTTTGACAATAGGGAACACCTTTACCTCGACGTTCTAAGGCGGCAATGGTTGAGGAATTGCTTTTCTGCTCGCGCAAATACACAACCACGAAAAATAACCAGCGCGGAACTGCACATACGACCTTGGGCTATGTTCTCAGTGTTCAGCTCTTCGTAGGCGGTGTGGTCCGACCTTGCCACGTAGAAAGGAGTTTAGCTGTACACAAAAATCAACCTTGCACCAGTTTCAGCGGCTGCAAAACATTCGTTGAAGATGAGTTTTGCGGTTTTGATAGTTCTGCAGAACAGGTCTGCTACCAAAAACCGCAGGATGCGCCTAGGGCTTCTTTTCGCTGTAGCGGCTCAGCATCCTGCAAATGTTGTCTTCCGACGTTGCTTTTAGCCCGATCGTAGCTATCGCAAATCGAATCACTTCAGCTCTTCGAAATCGTCGCTTCAAAGTATCTGTATGTTTCTTGCGGAGATGCGCGTCCAACATGCACACCAACTCTCGATAGTCTTTTTGCCAAGCACCCCAGGCGGCGTAAGCCTTCCACCAGCGGCATTGCTCGCCAAACTCACGCAGATCACGCGCTAGGTGAGCCGCTCTGCGGCTAATCCTAAAGTCCTTCCTTATACCCAGCGCCTTTCGCATCTTAGCGTCAGCATCATACTCACGAATAAGTTGAGCATCGTACGGAGCTTGTTTCTTACTTGCTCGCTCTGCTTCCAAGCTTTGTTGCCGAAAATCCGTTGAGCCATATCGACTGTGGCTTTCTCACTTCTAGCGCGGAGGCAAGCCTCGTACAGCCATGTAATTGTCGTCTCCGAAAGCGGCTGTTCGAGACTGACCAGCTCCTCCTTCATTTCAAACGAAAAATTGGCGAGATGCACTTCCCGACGAAGGCGCTTCTCTATCCGGTTCTGGAACAGGTACGGCCCTAACGGATATTTCCTAAGCCATCGTGTTTGCCATCTCTGAGTCTTGCCCATTAGACGAACATTCTCCCATTGGACCCAGACTCGGACAAACTCTGCGATTGGCGGATGACGCAAGAATTTGTCCTCGACAGTGCAATTAGCATCGACGTAAGCACAACAAGACTGCTTGAACAATGGAGCTTAAATGAAGAGAGCCCGTATTTCTCGACTGAACTCTGCCCTGCGTGCGGCGCGCCGTGGTTGGCCTGTTCTCCCTCTCCAGTGGGCCGACGCCGGGCATTGCAGCTGTGGCAATGCGGCATGTGACTGCGTCGGTAAGCACCCCCTGACGGCTGCACGGAATCCAAGATGCGACTACTGATGAGATCACAATTCGGCGCGTGTGGCGCAAGTGGCCGCAGCGCAAACGTTGGTATTGCTACAGGCGCGGCGAGCGGCATTGTGGTCATGGACTTTGACCCTCGCCATGGGGGGCTGCGATCCCTTCGACAGCTAGAAGAAGCGCATGGGGCGCTGCCCACCGGGCCACAGGTTAAAACTGGCGGTGGTGGGACACATTCCTATTTCTCTTATCCCGGGCGGCGTATCAAGAACAAAATCGGCCTATTTCCTGGCGTCGATCTGCGCGCTGATCGCGGATACGCCGTTGGCCCGGGAAGCTCCCACCAATCCGGCGAGATTTATCGTTGGAAATGTGACATGACGCCGGAGAAGCTTCCTTTGCCACCCTTGCCTGACTGGGTATTGAAAGTCAGTGAAGAGCCCGCCGCCGCGCGGTTGGAAGCAACTCCGCTAATTCTCGAAGGTCGTCGCAATTTGACCTTAACATCGCTTGCCGGAACCATGTACCGCCGTGGGATGACAGCGGAGGCAATTGAAGCCGCCGCTCTAGTCGAAAACCGCCTCCGCTGTATTCCCCCTTTAGCCGAACTAGAGGTCAGGAAAATCGTCCGCAGCATCAGCGGCTACGGGGCTGGCGTTCCTGATTTTGATTCTGCTTATTTCCAGGAAGAGGTTGAGAAAGAAAGCAAACTACTATTTCGCAATGCCGCAGAATTTGTGGCCGCCACCCCTCCCCGCATACCGTGGATTGCGAAGCCGTGGGTCGCGGCCGGCAGCATTACGCTAGTGACCGGCAAAATCAAAGCCGCCGGGAAGACGTCCTGGGTGCTGCGCCTGGGCCGTTCTGTACTCGGTGGGAAGCCGTTCATGGGAGAGCCCACGCAGAAAACGCCTGTCGTCTATCTCTCCGAAGAGAGGATGACAACGTTCCAGGAAGCATTGAGACGAGCAGACCTTAGCGACCGTAAGGACATTTTCCTTCTCTTATCACATGAAGTATGTGGGCGATCTTGGGCTTCCCTAATTCGTGCTGCGGCGGAAGAATGCAAAGCCCGCAGCGCTGGACTGCTGGTCGTCGACACGTTCGCCCAGTTCGCAGGCCTTGCGCACGATCAAGAAAACTCTGCAGGAGCAGCCTTTGTTGCCATAAAGCCTTTGCAAGAAGCCGCTGCTCAGGGTTTGGCGATATTAATCGTTCACCATGAAAGAAAAGGTGGTGGACAGGTCAGTGATGCCGGAAGGGGCAGCACGGCGATAGGCGGTGCGGCCGACGTCATCATCAGCCTTCGTAGACCCGACGGAAATCCGAAGCGCTCCGTACGTCTGATTCAGGCACTTTCGCGATTCTCAGAAACGCCGTCCGACTTGCTGGTCGAACTGACCGCTGACGGTTACAAGTCCCTCGGAACCCCGGGGGTAGCGGCACGGGCCCAATATGCTGCCGAGATCTTAGCTGTATTGCCGCACGCAAAGCGTGACGCTTTAACGATGGAACAACTTATCAAGACGACAAAGAAGAATCGCCCGCACCTTCAACGAATGCTCGACGCTCTGCTTGAGGAGGGGAAAGTCGAAAGAACCGGCAAGGGCCGAAAAGGTCATCCATTTGCTTATTTTGCTACATAAGAAATTCTTTCTTCTCAAACATTAATTATAGATGAAAAGAAAGAATGCAATGACAACAGCAGTGTTGGGGTTGGTGGTCGGCGAAGTGATTATGTCGCAATCCAGGTTGCAACAGCTCTGGGGTGAGCAATGAGCGCAATACCAATCGAGATGGAGGAGGATCGGCTCTTGACTGTAGTCGAGGCGGCTCGGCTCCTGAATCTCTCTCCAGGGACTCTTTACCATTTGATTTCGCAACGCCGCATCCCGGTGGTTCGAATTTCGTCCCGTTGTGTTCGATTCCGGCCGCAGGCACTCATCGTTTGGATCGAGAGTCTCACGCAAGCGGAAGATCCAAGGAGGAAGAACGCATGACCTGACACGGTAGACACAACCAACCGATAAAGGGCGGGAAAAATCAAACTGCTGCCCATCGAATGTGAAAGTCAATAGTTCAGATAAATTGCCGAAGAGTAACCGAGAAAAAAGAAAGGAAGAGACTTAATGCCTGTTCGGAACGATCGAATGACTTCCAAGGAGCTACTCCGAGACTTCGACAGACGGTACGCCGGCGCGAAGTGGCATTGGTTCGGGAGGCTCACTTTTGATCGAAAAACGATTCCCTTGTGGATGGCCAACCGAGCGTTTGATATCTGGATGCGCGAAGTGCTAGGGGACGATTGCGATCTTTCCTTTCGATGGCTCAGAGTGACCGAGCATAGAGCGCCAGGAGAGAACCTTCGTTTTCATGTCTTCTTTCGCAGTTCCCGTATGACAAGCAAGTACGTTTGGATGGCGTATTGGAAGAAAGTGATCTCGGGCGAGGCTGACATCGCGTACAGCTTCACTTCCAAAGGGGCCAAGCAATATCTTGAGACTGCGGTTTATCCAGACAGCGAGTTTGAAATTAAAGGGGATTACCAGAACTAAATTCCAATCCTTCGATGTCGTGGGAGTCCATCGCGAGTGCGCGTGGCCCCAAACCATCTGACAAGAAATTCCGAGGCAGGGTCAATGTGCGTTGGGCGGCCCTTTAATTCGCACGCCGCTTTGAATATGTCGAGATCCGTAAATCAGGGACTTTCAGATTGCTTTTCCTCAGAGCAGGTTTCAGCTTCTGGAGCTGAGGGAGGAGCAAATGAGAGAGCGACAGAACGATAGCAAGAGCCGAGTAGGAATTTACGTACGCGTCAGTACCAGTGGCCAATCGACGCAAACCCAGGAGGCTGAGTTACGGCAGTACGTGCGGCGACGAGGTTGGTTTGTGCATAGAGTCTATGCGGATCGTGGTTTTTCTGGGGCGAAGGAGAGCAGGCCCGCGCTGGATGATCTCCTCGCCGATTGTCGCCGGCGCCGGCTGGATGTTGTCTTGGTCTGGAAATTTGATCGCTTTGCAAGGTCGCTCAAGCAACTCGTATCAGCCCTTGAAGAATTCCACAAACTAGGAGTGAACTTCATCAGCGCGACTGAGGGCATAGACACAACCGTAGCCAGCGGCGAGCTTGTCTTCGGAATCATCGCCGCGATGGCGCAATTCGAGCGCTCATTGATCGGAGAAAGGGTGCGAGCCGGGCTGGCTCGGGCTCGCAAAGAAGGAGTCCGACTCGGAAGACCTGCAAAAAAGCGCCTAACACAACCAGAAGTAAAGAGCGTCAGGAGGGATCGGGCGTCTGGAAGGTACAGTTTGCGAGGACTGTCGGCGAAGTACGGAACGTCTCTATGGGCGATACAGCAACTAGTCGGTGGTGGCAGGACGCGTGCATGAAAAGAAATCTTTCCATACAGGTTGCGCCAACCGAAGGGAATGGCGGGAATCGTAGTAAAAGAGGTGGCCTCCTCAAGCAGTCCACGCCAGGATTTTCATACACCGCGACGTCGAGAGTTTCATTCAGGAGGCAAGTCGGTGGGGCTATATAGACGTCGGTACAGACACCGAGACGGCACAACGGTTAAAGCTCGCATCTGGTGGATGGCTTACACAGCCAATGGCCGCCATCGTTGTGAGAGCACAGGGACAAGCAACAGGCGCTTGGCGCAGATGATTCTGGACGCTCGGCGTGCTGAAGTGCTCGAAGGCCGATTGCCGCGTGTTGTAAGGTCGCACGCGCCAACCCTGAAGAGCTACATCTCAGAATATCTCGAGTCGCGCACAGACCTTCATCGGAATACACGAACGCGGTACGGAGGATCGAAACGATTCCTCGAAGACTTCTTTGGTACCACTCGTGTTCCGGACATCACAGACGCCCTAATAGAAGACTACAAAGCGATGAGAATACGAAGGGGGACAGGGCCGACAGGAGTCAACCGAGACCTATCATTGCTTCGTCTTGTCTTGAAGCAGGCCAGAAGGGAAGGCCACATCGCTCAGAATCCTCTCGGCGACCGCGACCATTTCTTGAATGAACGAAAGGAGCGCCTGCAAGCGAGGCCATTTACATTAGATGAGGAGCAAAGGCTGCTGTCGGTAGTAAACGGTTATCTCCGCCCGCTACTCATATTGCTGCTGGATACAGGGCTCAGGCCAAATGCAGAAGCATTGCCGCTGAAATGGAGGGATGTCGACTTCGAGCGCGGGATGATTACTGTAATTGCATCCAAGACGGCTGCTGGCCTGCGAACCGTCCCAATGACGAGCCGTCTAAAAACAGAATTGCTACATTGGAAGAGACTGACTGGCCCGAAGAATTCTGAATTCATCTTCTTCTACCCCCGAAACCCAGCAAAGCACTTGCAGCACGTTCCAAAAACATGGGTGCGTGCGCTGAAGGATGCCAAGGTCTCAAAGCGCCGTCTCTACGACTGTCGTTCGACGTTCTGCAGTCGAATGTATGCCGCGGGAATACAGCCAGTTCTAATCGAACTGCTTATGGGCCATGCTGACAGTGGCCTGGTTCATACGTACGCCAAAGCTGACGACGATTTCAAACGGGACGCGGCTGCCAAGCTCGAGGCGTTCATTGCTTCAAGGCGTTCGGCCGAACACTCCTCAACCCCTTCATCGACTAAGACCACCTGGGTGAATTAAAGGCTTGAAGGATGACAAAAGGCGAGATGTTGAACCGCACCGACATCTTTGACTCGCTCGATAATTGCGGGTCCTCCAAAATATCTGAGGAACACAAGGCAGTATCTGTAGCAGTGAAACCTAGCCCTCATCTGCCACTGACTTGGTTGGCGTGAAAGGCCAAACTGTGACGCAGTTCCTGCCTCGGCGTTTCGATTCAAAGACTGCTTGGTCCGCACATTTAACAATTTCTTTTGGAGATTTCGACTCCGTCTTATCAGTTGCGCAGACTCCGATGCTTGCGGTCACGGGCAAATCGTTTCCCAGTCTCTCCTGCACGACTGTACTTCTAATTCTCTCCGCTATGAGTTGAGCTTCATCCGTGGAAAAATCCGGCAGGAACGCGGACATTTCGTCTCCGCCCTGGCCCCATTTATAGATTCGTCCTCGTCTGCCGACGATCTTTTTAATAATCTCGAACGCTTTATCCAGGCAGGCGTCGCCTGCCAAATGACCTTTTGCGTCGTTGAATCTTTTGAAGTGGTCCAGGTCCACGAGAATCAGAGCCGACAAAGGATGCTGCGGGAGAAAGTTCGCGATATCGCCTAAGAGTTCCTCCAACAGTGGCAGCTTCGTCCGGGTCATGTTTTGGTGCGCCTGAAACACCTCGGACTTTCCCGTTCCGGATGACCATTCAGAAAGCAACTTGTTCGATGGCTTTGCGTACTCTGGCCCCGCGCCCTGTTCGAGAAGCCCTTTTGCGATTAAGGAGCGCAGCGCAAGCAAAAGCTCTCTTGATGTAACTCCAAGGTATGCAGCGTCCCAGGGATCCACCGCCCACACATCGCTGGGTGGAGCAGGGGCAACCATGAAACCGAGCATGAATGCCTTGCCGCAAAGAAAGTTTTCAGTTTCGGCCTGAGAGCGCGATCTAGGCTGTCGACGCTCGACTCGTCTCCAGACGTCCTGATACGTGTTCGGGTCAACAAACTCAAGCTCACCTGCGTCAACACCGGATCGAATAGTGTTCACAGCTGCCGCAACCATATCGAAGACGGTCCTGCCGCCGACTGAGAATCCACCTTCGATGGAATTCTTTGAATTGTTTCCCGTCTTCAAGACCGTAGTGGTCAAGAGAATTACCGTTGTCAATTGGTTTTTGTAGATCCCACTTTGGATTGGCCATCTAACGGAGACTCGAATCGCGGGTCCCGACGAACAGTAAAATTGCTCAGGCGAGCCGCATTTATACCTGCCAGCCACAGCAGCGATGTACTCGTTTGTGGATTCGAGATAAGCCTTTGTGTTTTGGAAATCGGACAGAAAATTCCGAGAAACCATGAAGTCGGTGTTGTTCGCTGGACTTCCAATCTCGAAGAATATTGACTGTCTGTCGAAATTCTCTTCCTGCTTTAGAACGTTTAGACCCGCTGAAGACAAACGTCTGCGCAGATCTTCAAGGCCTCGCTGGAATTCTGTTTCGCTCATTGACGAAACAGGATAATTCTGTCAGGGCGGTTGGGCAAGTTCCGTACGTTGTAACGCCGGACGCGCAATTCAAATCTGTCTCTAGGAATCGAGGCGATTGGGTGAAGGAAAAACTTGATGACGAACCGCAAGCTTGGGTGCATCAAGCTTGAGGAAGATAATGGAACAAGAAACTGAATCGCTGCGCCAACCCTTACTTATGCTCGGAATTACTACACTTCTACTACACTTGCCCTCTTTGACGCGTTCCGATCTGAACGGGCATATCGTCGGAACTTCTTGAAACGAAAAAAGTAAGGGGTGGTGCCGGCGGCGGGAATCGAACCCACGACCTAGGGATTATGAGACCCTCGCTCTACCACTGAGCCACGCCGGCACGCAAACGATTATTGATGCTAAGGGTTGGGTCAATGGGGTGTCAAGGCGCGGTTGCTGCGGCACGAAAAATCAAGGAAGTTCTGTTAACGGAAGCGCCCTGATGGATCAGGAAGAAGCAGCCGAGGCGCGAGACCCGGATGCGGGATCGGAAGCGTGGGCGCGGGACTCAGCGTGCACCTCAGCCGCGCGCGTTTCCACAGGATACCCGAGGCGTTTCTGCCGGTTCCCCACGCTGGCGCGAATGAAAGCGGCGAAAAGCGGATGCGGCGCGAGAGGTTTGGATTTGAATTCCGGATGGAACTGGCAGCCGACAAACCAGGGATGATCCGGAATCTCGATGATCTCCACATAGACGCCATCGGGCGTGCGGCCGGTGATGCGGAAGCCGGCATCGGTTAGGGTTTTCTCGTAATCGCAATTGAATTCGTAGCGATGGCGATGGCGCTCGGAGATTTCAGTGGCGCCGTAAGCCTTGGCGGCAAAGGATCCGGGTTCGAGTTTGCAAGGCCACGCGCCCAGGCGCATGGTGCCGCCCATTTCGTCCACACCGAGCAGCTCGCGCAACTTGTAAATCACGCGGTTGGGCGTGGAGGCGTCGAACTCCGTGCTATCGGCGCGCTCGAGCTTCGAAACCTGCCGCGCATATTCGATGGTGGCGCACTGCATGCCCAGGCAGATGCCGAAGAACGGAATCTTGTGCTCGCGCGCGTAAGTGATGGCGTGAACCATTCCCGCGATGCCGCGCTTGCCGAAACCGCCGGGAACCAGAATGCCGTCCACATGGCGCAACAGCCGCTCGGCCGCCGCGACGGAATCAATCTCTTCGGCCTCAATCCATTCGATGATTACGCGCTGGTGGTTGGCAAGGCCGCCGTGGACCAGCGCTTCGCGAAGGCTCTTGTAAGCGTCCTCGAGCTGGACGTATTTGCCCACCACTCCAATGCGCACTTCACTCTGCGGCTGCTCGAGATTTTCGAGCATGGCCAGCCAGCGGCTCAGGTTGCGCGGCGGCGCTTCCAGATGCAGCAGGCGGAGAAGCTGATCGTCCAGCCCCTCGGAAGCGAGCGTCATGGGAACTTCGTAGATGTTGCCCACGTCCGGCGCGGAAATCACGCAGGATTCGGCCACGTTGCAAAAAAGCGCGATTTTGGATTTCAGCTCGGCATCCAGCGGACGGTCGCTGCGGCAAATCAGAATATCCGGCTGAATTCCGATGCTGAGCATTTCCTTCACGCTGTGCTGCGTGGGCTTGGTCTTCAGCTCGCCTGCGGTGGCGATGAAGGGCACCAGCGTCAGATGCGCGAAGACCACGTTTTCCGCGCCAAGCTCCAGCCGCATCTGGCGAATCGCTTCCATGAACGGAAGAGATTCGATATCGCCCACCGTGCCGCCGATTTCGACGAGCACGATATCCACGCCGACGGCTACCTTGCGGAAGGCGGCCTTGATTTCATCGGTCACGTGCGGAATTACCTGCACCGTCTTGCCGAGATAATCGCCGCGGCGCTCTTTGGCGATGATGGATTCGTAGATGCGGCCGGTGGTCCAGTTATGATCGCGCGTAAGGTGCGCGGAGGTGAAGCGCTCGTAATGGCCGAGATCGAGATCGGTTTCGGCGCCGTCGTCGGTAACGAAAACCTCGCCGTGTTGATAAGGCGACATCGTGCCGGGATCGACGTTCAGGTACGGATCGCACTTCTGGAGGGTCACGCGCAGGCCGCGGCTTTCAAGAAGGCAGCCCATCGAAGCCGCTGCTACGCCTTTTCCGAGAGAAGAAACCACGCCGCCGGTAACGAACACGTACTTCGGGCCGATCGGCAAGGCGCTAAAAATCCTCCGGTGGAGTCGGCGTACGAAGCATTATCGGCGGAAAGTTTGCGCCTGTCAAATCGCGATTTTGGATCGAAAGACGCGACGGCGGAAATCCACTCGGCTCGCAACGCCCCGCGAAAATTATTCAATGCGACGGCGGGCTGGGTCGGGCATGTACAAGCCGGCATGCGCGGGGAGCCCGGCGCGCTCGAACTGAATCGTGGTGTGCGTGATGTGAAAATCGCGCTCGAGCGACTCGCGAATATTCGCAAGAACCCTTTCGCTCTCTTCCATGTGCATATCCGGGATGCGAACGTGGCAAGAAAGCGCATGGAGATCGGTCCCCAGCGTCCAAATATGAATGTCGTGGACTTCCTGGACGCCTTCCACGCCGAGGACTGCCGCGGCGACGTCCTCAAGACGAAGATTGCGCGGCAGGCCCTCGAGCAGGATGTGGCCGCTCTCGCGCAGAATTCCGGTGCCCGACCACAGAACCATGGCGCCGATGGCGATGCCCAGCGCCGGATCGATCCACTGCGCACCGGTAAAGTGGATCACAATCGCGCCGGCAAAAATCGCGATATTGGAAAGCGCGTCGCCTAAATTGTGCAGCCACACCGTGCGCACATTTAAATCGCGCCGCCCCCGATGAACTGCCAGAGTGATGCCCCCGTTGATCGCCAGGGCTAGCAGGGAAACCCACATCATCAGTCCCGTGCCCACCGCAACTGGAGCGCGTAGGCGCACCAGAGATTCGCCAATCAGAAAAATCGCCGCGAGCGCCAGCACCATCGCGTTTACGAATGCCGCCAGGATTCCGGCGCGGTGATATCCGAAAGTCTTTTCATGCGTCGGCGGGCGGCGAGCCCATCTCAATGCCAGCCAGGAAATAACCAGAGTGGGAACATCCGTAAGATTGTGGACCGCGTCGCTAGCGAGGGCGATGGTGTGTCCCACGTACGCAGCGATGAATTCGACGGCGACGAGCAGAAGAGTCGCCACCACAGCCGCGCCTAAAATGCCGCTGACCGCTTCGCCCACGCCGAATCCGTGAGCGTGGCCGTGGTCATGGCCATAAGCATGACCATGACGAGCGGCCGAGCTCTTGCCGTCTGCGTGCATTGAGAGAATCTTACGCGCAGAACCGCCTGCCGCACACAGTGATTTCAAATCTGATATAGCGCCGCTCGGACTAACGGTCGGCGGATGGTGAAACTTTCCCGAATCCTTCGCATCCAGTATGAGAAGGAGAAATCGGAAATGTATTACGACGTGATTTGGCCTCGCCAATACGGCGACCATCGCGAAGGGAGAAATTATGGGAAAGCTTGAGAATAAAGTTGCAGTCATCACGGGTGGATCGAGCGGCATGGCGCTGGCGAGCGCCAAGCGGTTCGTTGAAGAAGGCGCCTACGTTTTCATCACGGGCAGGAAGCAGGAGGCGCTCGATGAGGCCGTCAAGCTGATTGGCCGGAACGTGACCGGCGTGCGCGGCGACGCGGCCAATCTCGACGACCTCGACCGTCTGTTCGACACAGTCAAGCGGGAAAAGGGCAAGATCGACGTCCTGTACGCGAGCGCCGGCATGGGCGAAGCCGTCCCACTAGGCGAGATTACCGAGCAGCATTTCGATGCGACCTTCGGCCTGAATACGCGCGGAACGCTGTTTACGGTCCAGAAGGCGTTGCCGCTGTTCAACGATGGCGGATCGATCATCATGACAGGGTCAGTTGCTTCGGTGAAAGGTTTTCCCGGTTTCGGCGTGTATGCGGCGAGCAAGGCGGCGTTGCGCTCATTCGCACGCACTTGGCTCAACGAACTGAAGGGCAGGAATATCCGGGTGAACGTGCTGAGCCCGGGGCCGATCGCCACACCGATGCAGGAAGAAGTTCTCACCAAGGAGGCGAAGGAGATGTTCGAATCCCTGATCCCGCGGGGAAAGATGGGTCAATCTGAGGAAATCGCGACGGTCGCGCTGTTTCTTGCTTCAGACGATTCGAGCTTCGTGAATGGGGTGGATTTGGCTGTCGACGGCGGCTTCTCGGCCATCTAACGTCTGCAGACCTCTGCTAGCGGCTGACCTTCCGGCGGCCCGCAAAGTGATTTACCGCGGGACGTTTACGGAAGGTCGCCACAGAACGGAATTTGATGTCCCGCGCCGTCGAAGGCTGGGAATCAATGTCAACACGGATCGGAGAAACATTATGAGCTACGCAATTGTAGGATTCGGAAAGATAGGCCAGGCCCTCGCCCACGCCTTCGCCCGTAAAAACATCGACGTGACCGTCGCGAGCCGTCGGCCGCCCGAAGCGTTGGCGCCGCAGGCTCGGGCGATTGGACCGACGGTCGTCGCCAAGTCGCTGCGGGATGCACTTGAGGCCGAGACGATCATCCTGGCGGTCCCGTTCGGGGAACATCCCGAGGTTGCGAAGGCCCTGCCGAACTGGAAAGGCAAGACGGTCATCGACGCGATGAACTCGTTTCCAGTCCCACCTGAGGAACTGGACGGTCTCCCGTCCTCCGCATTCGTTGCGAAGTCGTTCACCGACGCCAAGTTGGTGAAGGGTTTTAATCACCTAGGTGCGGCCAAGCTGGCTACCGACCCGATCGTAGAAGGCGGACATCGGGTCGTCTTTCTGTCGAGCGACGACGAGGACGCGATCGGTCCCGTGGCGAATTTGGCCAAACAACTCGGGTTCGCACCCGTCAAGCTGGGAAAGCTCAACGAGGGTGGCGCGCTGGTGCACGCACGCGGCCGCACTTGGGGTCAGCTCATCTTCCAGGATCTGTTCAAGAAGGACCAGTAATCGATCGTCGACCGTGTGATTTGGCCCGAGAAGGATGGTTCCGAAACGTCCGATTAGATCGGACACGCTTGATGTAAGGGAAAAGGAGAGATTTCGATGAGCATCGAAAAGAATGTCCAGATTGTGAAGAATTTTCTTGCAGCACTCGGCCGCCGCGATAAGCAAGGTTTGCTGGCGTTGTCTGCCGAAGATATTGAGTGGATCATTCCGGGCGAGGACTGGCCGCTGGCCGGCACGCACCGCGGGCACGCAGGAATGGAGAATTTACTTCAGAAGGCCAACGAAACGGTGGAAACTTCCTTCCCAGAGCCCCCCGAGTTCATAGCCCAGGGAGACCGGGTTCTGGTCGTCGGCGTCGCTACGGGGAGAATCAAAGCCACGAATAGGACGTTCGAGGACTATTGGGTCTTCGCCATTACCGTTCGAAATGACAAATTGACGAACGTCCGGGAGTATGTCGACACGCAAGCACTGGCGCGGGCATCCGAGACGGCCGCGAGCCCCAGGCTCTAACGCAGGGGGCACCGACACCACACGGTACGATTCGTAAGGTCAGCGAATACGTTGTGCATGATCGCCAAGGCACTCACCGAGATCCGATAGGTAACCAAAAGTCGGCTTGTAGTAAGTGATCCCCACGCCTGGCATCGATACTGGACGGATCACGGGCCGTCGGGAAGTTCAGGCGGACGGGCGTGGTGGACAATGAGCTTGAAAGGGCGGCGGAATACTCACTAACGGAGGCCGACCCCTCTCCACTTCAGGCTGAACGAAAACAATCTGCGACCCCGGGGGTGCATCAATGTGCTTCACGGGAGAGGTCGTGTACTTCAGGCAGCGCAGCTCATAAACTCAATTGACTTGTTTTATTGGCGGTACCTACCATCGAGTGTATCCCTTTTCGCAAAATTTAAGGAGCCTTGCACGCGGCTAGGCAGTCTGCCGAGGCATGACGCAAAATAGCGCCAAGTTAGTCTTCTGGGGGGTCCGCGGTTCCACGCCGACCGTCGAGCGCGACACATGGCGCTACGGCGGAAACACGCCGTGCCTCGAATTTCAGGCGCCCGGCGACACGCACTTCATCTTGGATTGCGGCACCGGCTTGCGAATGCTCGGGAATCAGTTGCAAACGCAGCATAACCGCTGGTCGAGATGGCGCGGCGATGGCGGCATGGAGGCTCACGTTCTGGTGACGCACTATCACTGGGACCACATTCAGGGTATTCCGTTTTTCCATCCGTTCTTTGAGGCGCATAATCGCTTTCACTTTTACAGCTTTCAATCGAAATATCTGGGCCGCAACAGCCTGCGTCAAGTGCTGGAAGCGCAAGTCGCCAGTCCCTATTTTCCCGTGGACGTGAGCACCATGGCTGCGTCGCGGCTTTTTCGCGAGGTCACCGGCGGCGAGAAATGGGAAATCGAGGGAACGCAGATCGCTGCGGCGTGGTTGAATCATCCGCAAGGCTGCCTGGGCTACAGGCTGGATACGGCGGTGGGCTCGGTCGTCTACGCCACGGATAACGAGCCGGGCGATCCTCAGTGCGATAGCAATTTACGCATGCTCGCGCAAGGAGCGGACGTGTTGGTCTACGACGCGCAATATTCGCCCGAACAACTTGCCTCCATGCGAAAGGGTTGGGGGCATTCCTGCTGGCTCGAGGGAGTGAAAATCGCCCGCGAGTGCAACGTGCGAAATTTGATTCTCTTTCACCACGATCCGGATTCCTCGAGCAACACCCTCGACGGCTTTCTTTCGGCGGCGCGCCAGGAATTTCCATCCACTTGGGCGGCGATCGAGGGCATGACCGTGACGTTCAACGGGCGGGGCGCCGAGGTCGCTCTCCCTGAATCGCGCCTGGGCCAGCGCCGCAGGATGCGCCTCTCCGCCACCGTATGCGGACAAGCCGAGGACGGAACGACATTCGAGGAAAAGGCCACTGTGCGTGAGGTCAGCTTGCAGGGCGCCTATCTATTCTTGAGGAGGCGACCGCGTTTGCAATCGGAATTGCGAGTGGTAATCGAATCCGCGGCGGAGCCGAACCGGACGAGCGCGGTGTCGCTGCGAGCGACCGTCGTTCATTGCGAGTCGCTGCGCGGAAAAGACGAAAACGGCGTGGGCGTGTTTTTTATCGAGGATACGGAGCCCGAACCGCATCGCGATTGAGTGCTGCGGCCGCCGGCGCTCAAATTTCCGGCGCCTTTTCCAAAGCTGAAATCTGCGCCTCTATATCGGTGAGCGCACGGGTAAGTTGATCGCGGTATCGCCCATCGGTGGCCGTGCTGAGGTCCGCCTCCACGCGGGCTCGCGAAAGAATCAACAGATTTCTGCGGCGGTGCATTTCCGCTTGTGCCGGAGTTAGCTGCGCGCGCCCTTTCCCGGAGTCTCTCTGGTCCGAATTCTGGATCTGATCCTCGACTGATTTGCTCTCCCATCCCTTCGCCATACTTCAATCTTACGGCGGCGGCGTGCTTTCGTGTCGCGTTTTTTTCCACGAATTTCGCTGGCCGAGCATGGAAGCTTCATCAGTTCTTCTGGGAGGAGTTTTTCGCAAGAAAAGAGAAAAGCTTCGAGTTTGCCGCACCAGAAGCTTCTAGCTCGAAACAAATTAGCGCCCTTAGCGGGCCGTTTTCGGCATCTTTTGACCGTTACGGGCGGCCGGGTCGCCGCCAGCTTGACGCGGATGACCCAGTCTGGCGTAATCTGATATAGTGCGCGTCGCAAAATCGGGCGCAAACAGGAAGGGCGAAATCATGCATGTAGGCTATGGAACCGGTTTCCAGCACTTGGGCGGGTATTCGGACACGAAGTTCATGCGGGAGGAGCTGGGAAACTGCGAGTTGGCAGAATCGCGGGGCTTCGATTCCGTTTGGGTGACGGAACATCATTTCGATAATTACTCGATCAGCCCGGATGTTTGCCAGTTGCTATCTTATTTGGCGGGCAAGACCAAGCGAATCAAGCTGGGTTCGATGGTGATCGTGGTGCCGTGGCATGACCCGGTGCGCCTGACGGAGCAGATTTCGCTGCTCGACCATCTCTCGGAAGGCCGCTACATCCTGGGCGTCGGGCGAGGATTGGCGCGACGGGAGTTCGAGGGGCTGCGCATCGACCAGAACGAAGGGCGGCAGCGTTTCGATGAGTACACGAAAATGGTGCTGGATGCGCTTGAAAGCGGATTTGTGGAAGGCGGAGCGACTCTGAACCAGCCGCGCCGTGAAATCCGGCCGCGGCCGTACAAGTCGTTCAAGGGAAGGTCTTTTGCGGCCGCTGCATCGCGTGATTCAGTGCCGATCTGCGCGAAGCTTGGACTCGGGCTGCTGGTGATTCTCCAGAAGCCTTGGGATCAGGTGAAAGCGGATTTGGACACCTACCATAAGTATTGGGCCGAGTTTCATCCCAAGACCGAGCCGTCGAAGCCGTTTTGCTCGGGCTTTTGTTTTGTGGATGAAAGCGCGGAGCGCGCCGAGGAACTTGCGCGGAAGTTTTTAGCCGCGAATTATCGCGAGGCACTGGATCACTACGAGATGTTTGGCAAGCACTTCGATGCGACGAAGGGCTATGAGCGCTACGCGGATATGAGCAAGTACCTTAATTCCATCGGAGCGGACAAGGCCGTCGAGGACTACATCCAGCTCATGCCCTGGGGCACACCGCAGCAGGTGCTCGATAAATTCTCGAAAATGAAAGAGCTGACAGACATGCAAGGGATCATGCCGAATCTTTATTTCGGCGGGATGCCGTACGAGGAATCGACGCGGAATATCAATTGTTTCGTGAAGCACTGCTTGCAAGAACTGAAGAGCTGGCCCGCAGCCTCGTTAACAGAACCGGCAGAGCTCACAGTTGCGTAGATCTGGCGAGAACTTAGCGAAATATAAGCAGCATGCGCTGCGGCGTTGTATCGCAGAAGCAGAGAGTACCCCAAAGAAAGAAAGTATGAGCCTGACTACGGGCCGAAGGGGATTAGTGCAATCCCCTTCGCCACCGTGCGCAGTCTAAATTTCTTTGGGTTGGGAGCTGGTCAATCGACGCTGATACGCGTACCGGCCGTTGTTCCTGTGACTTCCGCGAGCGGATTTCCGACACCGACGGTGTCAAAGGTGGGCGGCCACAATTTGAAATCGAAGGTGCCGCTGTAGGTTTTGCCGTTGGAGGCGACCATATCTTTTTCGTCGACGGTAAAGATGTTGGAAACGTTACCCATCGAGTCAAACATGAGACCGATGTGGTGCAGTTTCACGCTGGCGTGACCTGTTTCCTTCCAGACTCCGAAGCAAATGTTTCCGCCCGTGGGCGGCAGGAACGCGTTTTCGAATTCAGTCCCATCCCCGTGCCAGGTCTTAAAGGTTTCGGCGAGCTGGAAGGGTGTTGGAGGGAACGCATTGGAAGGGGAAGCGGAGTTTGCGGTGTAGATCACATGCCACAGACCCACGATGGAAGCAGACCCCTTCGAATCTTCGTCATCTGGATGGTCGTCCTCGTGAGGAATCGCATAGGGAATTGAGGGAACGCCGGATGTTTTGTATGGAGCCGCGCAACCAGCGGCCCTTGCCCCTGAAGCAGTGAACAAAAGTCCCAATCCTGCCAATGCAACAAGAGCGGAGAGCCTCCCGCTCCGAAGCGCCGAGAAAACGTTCATTCGAATCATTGTTTCTCTCCTTAGAATTTGATTTGAATCTGCATCCTTTGCCGAGCAGCGAGGCGCAACCAGGCCGCTACTTCTTAGCCACGGTCACGGGGATGGCTTGGGTTTGGTCCGCTTCCTTGGATCCGGATCCACGTCCAGTTGGGCGGTCATAAACGAAAGCTTCGCCCAGCTCGGTTATCGTGAGCGAATAAACGACTCGCTGTTTCCCCTTCGTGCCGATGAGCAGCGCGCTTGGACCTTCGCTGCTGTGTTCGCTGTTTGCGACGGACTCGAACGCAACTCCCCGAAGGCTGTTGGCGTCGCGAATGAGCAACAGGGTGCCCGCGTTGTTGTTGACGAATGTTAACTGATAGTCGCCCGGTGGAAGCACCGCCTGACCCCAGCGAGCTTCGTACGGCAGGGTAAACTTGCCCGTTACATTCGATTGAGCGTTTGCGGGACCAGCGAACATGCAGGTTGTCAGCAGCACCGCTGCAAACAACCCGATCTTGGCTATGTGCCCGGTGATCTTCGATTTCATGATGGTTCTCCTTTTTCGCGGATTCGGACCGCCGAAATTGGCTGTGGTGCCTTTTCCTTGCGGCCCGAGCGCGAAACTACCGGAATGGCCTGGCAGTTCAATGGACGGAACGTTGATTCGGGCTCAAATCGGTCTTGACCGCCAACGTGCTGAACGCGAAGGTGTTCTGCGCTCACCTTGACAGATTCACGGCGTGCCGCGGTGTGTCCTTAGTGGTAAGCTGCAGCGCACAGGAAAGCCGCATGAGTCCGCCTAGTGCCTCCCGGCGCGTGGTCAGCTTCGGTAAGTTTGAGGTAAACCTTGTTGCGCGCGAGCTTCGCAAGAATGGGGCCAAGATCCATCTTCAGGATCAACCATTCCAGGTGCTAGCCCTGCTGCTGGAGAACCCTGGGCAAGCGGTAGCGCGGGAAGAACTCCGGAAGAGGCTGTGGTCCACGGACACTTTCGTGGACTTTGACAATGGGCTAAACACGGCGATCAACAAGATTCGAGAAGCGCTGGGAGATTCGGCGGAGAATCCGCGATTCGTGGAGACGTTGCCGCGCCGGGGCTATCGCTTCATTGCGCCTGTCCAAAACCCGCCTGTCAAAGACACTCACCCACGCCTTGTGCTTCCTGGGTCTGTCCACAAGGCAAGCGTTTGGCTGGGCGTCGCCGCGGCTGTGCTTGTGTTGGCCGCTGTTGGCGCATACTCCTACCTTCATCGCGCGCCGAAGCTGGGCGAGAAGGATTCCATCGTCCTAGCGGACTTCACGAACACCACGAGCGATCCGGTTTTCGACGGTGCGCTGCGGCAAGGGCTAGCCGTTCAGCTTGAGCAGACGCCCTTCCTCAGAGTCATCTCAGGCGACCAAGTCACGCAGACGCTGAAGATGATGGAGCAGCCGGCGGGTTCGCGGTTGACGCCAGCCTTGGCACGGGAAGTCTGCCAGCGCATCAACGCGACGATAGAGATCGAAGGTTCGATCGCCGCACTAGGAAGTCAATACGTGCTCGGCCTCAACGCCATCAACTGCGCCACCGACGAAGCACTAGCGCAGGAGCAAGTCACAGCCGACGGCAAGGAAAAGGTACTGCAGGCCCTCAACCGCGCTGCCTCGGACCTCCGTTTCAAGCTCGGCGAGTCGCGCGCCTCGCTGAAAAAATTCGATATACCGCTCGACCAGGCCACGACGTCGTCTCTCGAAGCCCTGCAGGCCTATACTCGCTGCAACCGAGAGAGCGATGATCATAGTTATTTCACCGCGATTCCGTTCTGCGAGCGCGCCGTGAGCCTAGACCGGAATTTCGCAGCGCCCTACGCCCAACTGGGATACCTCCGCTTTGCCGTGGGCGACAATGAGTTGGCGTCCGAAAACGCGAAAATGGCGTACAAGTTGCGCGATACCGTTAGCGAGCGGGAGAAACTCGCCATCTCCGCGGATTATCAAGTTTGGGGCACAGGCGATCTTGAGAAGGCAGCCCAAGCCCAATTGCAATTTGCCCAGACCTTCCCACGGGACCCACAGGGTTGGGTTAACTTGGGCTTTGTCTATCGCCTGCTCGGCCGAAACGATCAAGCGCTCCCTCCAATGCTGGAAGCCAACCGGCTCGACCCGACGAACATGACCAACTTGGCCGATCTCGTTATAGTTTACGTGAACCAGAATCGCTTCGACCAAGCGCTCGCCACGATCCGGCAGAGCGAAAAACTCTCGGCCTCGGGGACCCTTTGGTTCTCCACCTCCTTGTATTGGATCGACTTTCTTCATAACGACACGACAGGAATGGCCGAGCAGTTGAGCCGCTTGCCCCCTGCATGGGGTTTGTTCCTCGAATCCCGAACCGCCGCCTGCCGAGGGCAACTCTCTCATTCCCGGGACTTGATGCGACGCGCCCTTTCACTCATGCAGGAGCGCCACGATCTAGGACAGTTCAGCCTTTTCGAGGTGAACTTGGCGTTGTGGGAGGCCCAATTCGGAAATGCCGCGGAAGCGAGAAAGGCAGCGACAGAGGCACTGAAGAGCGCCAAGACTTGGGAGACGGAGGGTGCTGCGACGCTCGCCCTGGCCCTGGCGCATGATGCGGCACAAGCGCAAAAAATCGCCACCGATTTGAATCGACGCTTCCCCGAAAGCACGCTCGTACAGTCAATGTATCTGCCCGCAATTCGAGCCGCGTTGGCGCTCCAGAGGGCTAAGCCACAGGAATCGATTGAAAGTCTTTGCGGAACTACATCGTACGAATTGGCAGGCAATGGCCAAGGCAACCCCGCAATGCCGGAAGTTTATGTTTGCGGGGAAGCGTACCTTGCAGCACATCAGGCAGCACAGGCCGCCGCCGAATTTCAGAAGATCATTGGTAACGCCGGCCTTGTCGGCAACGACCCGGTCGGCACCTTGGCGCATCTAGGACTGGGGCGCGCATACGCGATGCAAGGTGGCGCCGCCAAAGCCCGCGCTGCGTATCAGGATTTCTTCGCACTCTGGAAGGACGCCGACCCAGACATTCACATCCTGAAGCAAGCGAAGGCGGAGTACGGCAATTTGAAATGACACATCGTGGTCCTAAAGCGCACCTTTGATTCACGCGGACTGTTCGGATGACTTCATCTCGGCAGCCAACAAGCCGAGCAGAAAAGGGCGGCGCCGTCTCCTTTAACTATATGGCTATATATCTTTTAGGAATATTAATTACTGACAAATCGCGCCACATAGGAGGCTCGCCATGAACCAGCACCATGAGCCCGGGCGCCTAGTTAGGTTTGCGACCTTTGAAGCCGATCTTGTTGCGCGCGAGCTTCGCAAGAATGGGGCCAAGATCCATCTTCAGGATCAACCATTCCAGGTGCTAGCCCTGCTGCTGGAGAACCCTGGGCAAGCGGTAGCGCGGGAAGAACTCCGGAAGAGGCTGTGGTCCACGGACACTTTCGTGGACTTTGACAATGGGCTAAACACGGCGATCAACAAGATTCGAGAAGCGCTGGGAGATTCGGCGGAAAGTCAACGATTTATCGAAACGCTGCCACGCCGCGGATACCGCTTCATTGCCCCCGTCGCGCCGGACGGATCCCCTGCTAGCACCCGTGATTTAGAACCGCTCACCTCAGTCGCGCCTCCCGCAAGGCAATGGCGTTTATGGATCATTTCCGGCGTCGCGGGCCTGTTCGTTATCGCGACGGTGCTGCTGGCGTTTCTGTACTTCCATCAAAGGCCTCCCACAAGTCACGTCGTGCGCTTTGAAATTCCGGTGCCTGAAAAAGTGACAGGGATTGGCTCGTTCGCCCTATCGCCCGACGGACGCAACTTGACGTTCATCGGTGCGGCGGCGGATGGCCGGCCGCAGTTGTGGGTCAGGTCGCTCGATGCACTGGAATCGCACGCCTTGGAAGGTACGGACGACGTGTACGGCTTTCCATTCTGGTCGCCCGACAGCCGATTCATCGTATTTGCCGTTCCGGGGAAACTGAAGAAGATTGAAGTCTCGGGAGCCGCTCCCATCACGCTTTGCGACGGCCCCCATTTCTGGGGAGGTTCATGGAATCGGGACGACACGATCATTTTGGGGTCTGAGTCCGGCATTCAACGACTCGCTGCGTCAGGCGGATCACCCTCGGCACTTACGAGCGGGGCGCTGGCCGTGACTCCCTCCTTCTTACCTGACGGGCGCCACTTCGTTTATTTGCGCGCGGGATCGACCGAAAGCCAAGGCAACCCTGGCTTATATCTGGGTTCTCTCGATACCAAGCCCAAAGAGCAGTCGCCTACGAGACTCATGCCCGCCGATTCCTCGGTGATCTTTACGCCGTCTTCGGACCCAGCCCTTGGCTACCTGCTATTTGTTCGGGGAGCCAAGGGCGCCGGGACACTTGGCACGCTGGTGGCGCAGCCTTTTGATACCCGCCGGTTCGAGCCAATTGGCGAGGCTCTGCCAATCGCCGAGCACGTTCCGAACTTGGGCTTTTCGGCCTCCGCGACGAACACTCTCGCGTATCTCGCGCAGCCCACAACAGTGCTGGCGACGGGTATCCCGGGCAGCATCCAGGGCCAATTAGCGTGGTTCGGGCGCGATGGGAAGTCTCTCGGCAGCTTTGGGGAGCCGGGAATCTACCGGAGCCTGGCGCTCTCGCCCGATGGGAAGAAGGTGGCCTTCGAGCGATCCGGTACTCAAAGCCCCGGCATTTATAGCCTCTGGCTCTACGATTTCGAGCGGGGCGTTACTACCCGATTTACATTCGATTCGCATTTGGACAGCGACCCAGTCTGGTCTCCTGACGGCAGTCAAATCGCATTCGGTTCTAACAAAGGCGGAACGGTTGATCTGTATCGAAAACCCTCAAATCTGTCGGGCCAAGAGGAACCGCTGTTCAAGTCGAAGCAGGATAAGCTTCCGACAAGCTGGTCGCCCGACGGCGGGTTCTTGCTCTATTCGAAAGTAGATCCACAGCCCTACGAATTGTGGCTGCTTCCCGTCGGTAGCGCCGGAGCAGAGAGCAAACCCGTGCTCGTAGAACGAGCGGAGTCCAACCAGGTAGATGGCCGGTTTTCGCCGGACGGCCGATGGGTCGCCTATTTTTCGGATGAATCCGGCAGAAACGAAATCTACGTGCGGCCGTTCGACATTTCCTCCGCGGTATCAATTTCCGCTGCGAAGGCCGCTCCTGCAACCGGCAAATGGATGGTTTCAAGAGATGGAGGCACAAGTCCGCTCTGGCGGCGTGATGGGAAAGAGATGTTCTATTTGTCTCTGGATGGGATGGCGATGGCGGTCGAAGTCAACACAAGTGGCACAATGTTCCAGGCCGGAATTCCGAAAGCCATGTTCAAGATGCCGCCGGGCGTGGTCTTCTGGGACGTTTCCGCAGATGGCAAGAAGTTCTTGATGGCCGCGCCTTCGGGTGCAAGTGCCACGGCACAGCCACCACTCACCGTGGTGCTGAACTGGCAGGAAATGTTGAAGAAATGAAGATTGCGCTGAAGCCAGCGCGCACTGGACTCCTCGCCACCGATTGCAAAGGCGCCCACCTAAAATCAAGGTGGCCGCCGCGAATGCAACCTTGCAACTCTAGCCTTGTAGCGAAATCGAAGAGAGGTCCTTCGACGACTGATCTCCCGGGCTCGACTAACCGTCGACCCGGGAACCCTGCCACTCGCCCCGCGCACACACCGCGCGAAGAAAAAGGGGGGCGGGACTCCGCTCGGAATGACAACGAACGACAAAAGCGCCCACCTAAAAATCAAGGTGGCCGCTACGAGTGCAACCCGAGCTTCGTTCAGCGGCCGTCTTTGGGCGAGATTTGGACGTGAAAGCCATCGGGATCGATGAGATTGACTGTAGAGACGCCATCATTCGGCTGAAAAGCAGCTCTCGCTTTGGCATCCGGCAGTTCGCTATTGATTTTATCCGCCAGGACTTTTGCAGAATTTTGATCGATGTGGTCTATGGAGATGGAGAAATGCGTGATCACACCCTTTTTCTCGGCGACTGAATCGACGCTGATATACCCCACCGGAAAATCCAGATGAATGCCGGTCCCGGCGTTGGTTGCGGGCCAGCCTTTTTTGACGCCGAATAATTTCTGATAAAAAACGAAGGAACGCTCGATATCGCTAACCGTGAGCCCGACGTGGTTGACGCCCAAGCCGCGAACAATAGGATCGGGAGCCGGGGCCGCATCCTGCGCCAGGACCGTCGCCGGCAAGACCAATGCGGCCAGCGCTTGGACAAGATGGCGCCGTGTGATGCTGCCGCGTTCATACCGATCGAATAACGAATCAATCATCGAATCCATTGGTGGTTCCTCCTTCGCAGTAAGCCATTCGTTCGCTGTGATCTACTGTAATTTCGCATACTCGACCTTAGCTTCTTTAAGTATGGGGACGTTGGGTTCGGCATCTTTCCACAGCGCGAAGAAATCGTTGTAAGCGGCATGTGCCTTGACGGGGTCGTTCTGCAAAACGTACGCACGGGCGAGGCCCAGGTGAGCCAGCGCGCCGATCGGCTGATTCCCTACGACGCCCGAATGATCCAGAATCTTCTGAAATTCAGCCTCCGCGGCAGCACCCTGTTTCGCGGCCAGATACGCGGCGCCGCGTAAGTACACGGGATACAGAGCAAAGGTCATTGAAGTATTGGTCTGCCCCAATTCGTAAGCCGAAGCCGCCGCCAGTGCCTCCACAGCTCTTTCCGCTTCGCCGTTTCGGAGTGCGATGGCTGCATGAATCGTCGGCAAATAATTGAACTGCACGGTCGTATCTTCCGGGAAGTGCTTGCCAAGATCACCCGCTAGGCGCTCGGCTCCGGCGGAATCGCCCGCCAATCCAAGGGCGATGCCCGCGAACCCCTCCACTTGCTTGTTCTTTGCCCGAACAAGGGCGGCCTGCGCGTCCTGCTTCGCCGCCGGCATATCCCCGAGCAGCGCCTCGCGGACCGATGCATGCGCCTGATATTCCGCCGCCGTTTCCTTTTCATCGGATCGTTGCGCGGAATCGACGGCGCTGCGCATCAGCTGCCGGCTCTTGGTAAGCTCGCCACCATAGGCCGCAGTTTCGGATTCGAGGAAGAATATCTGATCGTCAATCCCTGGCTTCCCCGTCGCTTCGGCGACCTCCCTCTCCATCCCCGCCGCGTCGTGCAAAAGGAAATCCACGTTGTAAAGCACGAGCGGAAACCAAGGCGAGTCCACATTGTGGGCGTGCGCCTCCTCGATGGTGGATTTGGCTCGATCGAGTTGGTTGATCCACTGGTCTGCGTATGCCAGATTCACTTCATTGTTGCCGCTGCCGGAGTTAATCTTCACCGCCTGCGACGCCGCAGCCTGCCCTTTCTGGTAATTTCCGAGAAAGGTATAGGTGAGCCACAGGTACGACTGCGGCTCTTCGTCGCGCGGATAGGTTTGCGCCCATAGCTGATACGAGGTGCGGGCTGCCTCAAGATTTCCCGTGACCACAAGGTCATAGAACGAAGAAATGGCGAGTTTTTCCCTCTCGCTGGTGCGCTGCCGCAATTCGTATGCCTTGCGAGTGTTCTCCGCACAACGCTCGAGTTCGCTCAGGGGCTGGTAACTCTCTGCCAATCCCAGGTAAGCCATGGCGAAGTTCGGATCCAGGGAAATAGCCTTCTCGAAGAGGGGGATGCCGGATGGGTAGTCATTCAGGGCATCGATGGTGTAATGGCCGAGCGCATAGGCTTGCAGCGCCTCGAGCGACGGCGTCGTGACGTTCTCCGGCAGCGCATCGTACTTCTTCACGGAGGCCAGCGATTCCCCCAACTTCCCGCGCAGCGCGGCTGCGGCGTCCCCGAGGGCCTTGAGAACTTGCTCCTTTCCGTTCGCGGTCACTTGCTCTTCGGCGAGCACGTCGCCATTACCGCAGTTGACCGCCTTCAAACCCAAAACGTACTGGCTTCCCAAGCTGGAGATGGACCCTTCAATGCTGGCGGCGCTCGCGGTGCGCTGGCAAACGTCGCGTGTGACGTCTGGCGTAAGTCGCGCCTGTTTCGGTTGGCCCATCAGCGAGAGCGTCTGCCCGACGCGCTCGTCGGAAATCAGGCTCAGAAAAGGCGATTGCTCCAGCTGCGCGGAGAGCCCTTGCCTCAGCGTCCCATCGAAAACCGGATCGCCCGTCGTGTTGGTGAAGTCCGCCAGAACGATGGTGTCGGTCGCTCCCAGCGCGTGCGCCGTACTGCGGGAGAAAAAAAGCCAGGCGCCGATGCTGCCGCCGAGAATCAGCACCGCCGCGATGGGCGCCACAATTTTCCAGAGCCTTCCGGTTTTCCCCGTGCCAGGACGCGCAGCTTCTGTGCCCGAGGAAGGGGCCATCGCAGCCGCTGAATTCTCCGCTTCGGCTTCGCGTTCCGCGCGTGCCGCGGGCACGCTCGCATCGCGTTTCAGCCGCTGCAAATCGGTGCGCATCTCCGCCGCGCTTTGGTAGCGCAGCTTGCGGTCCTTCTCCAGAGCCTTGTTGATGATGTCTTCGAGCTTGGGTGGAACGTCGGGGTTGAATCGCGCGGCGGGCACCGGTGCGCGATGAAGGATCGCGTCCGTCACGAGCGCCGAACTGCTTCCACGGAAGGGCGACGTCCCGGTGCTCATTTCGTAAAGCATCACCCCAAACGAAAATAAATCCGTGCGCGCATCCAATTCCTTTGCGCCCAACTGCTCGGGAGACATGTACGCGATTGTTCCGACCGTCGTGCCTGGACCGGTAAGATTTTCTTCGCCGATCCCAGCCGGCGCATTGGCGGCGAGCGTAGCTTCCGCGTCCCAACCCTCCCCTCTCGGCGCCAGCTTGGCCAAACCGAAATCCAGAATCTTGGCGTGGCCTCGCTTCGTGATGAAAATGTTGGCGGGTTTGATGTCGCGGTGGACGACGCCTTCTCCGTGCGCCGCGTCCAGTCCTTCCGCAATCTGGATCGCAGTATCCAGAACACTTTCGATTTCCATCGGGCGCCCGCCGATGCGTTGCTTCAGCGTCTCACCTTGCAGCACCTCCATGGCGATGAACCTTTGGCCCTCGTGCTCGCCGATTTCATAGACGGTGCAAATGTTGGGATGATTTAACGCCGCAGCGGCCCGCGCTTCGCGCAGGAAACGCTCGCGCGCTTGCGCTTCGTGGGAGTCTGCCTCCGGGAGAAATTTCAGCGCCACGGGCCGGCCGAGCGTGGTGTCTTCCGCCTGGTAAACCACACCCATTCCTCCCCCGCCAAGTTTTCCGAGGATGCGGTAGTGGGAGACAGTTTGCCCGATCAGAGATGGTGATTCCGCCATTGAGCAGTCATCTTAAGTGGCGTGTTCGACGCAAGTCAACGAATCCGCGCGATTGGCAGGGCAAGTCTGTTCTAAGGTTCGGTCGGACCCGTTTAGCGCGCTAACCGGATGGCCCCTGAGGCTTGAAGTAGACGGCGGCGAGTGCGGGAAGGCGCAGATTCAGCGAGTAGGGGCGGTCGTTCCATGGAATTGGCTCGGCTTGGACGCCACCTGAGTTGCCCACATCGGAACCGCCGTAATAATTGGAATCGGTATTGAGGATTTCGCGGTAGAAGCCGGGACGCGGAACACCCACGCGATAACTCTCGCGCATCACGGGCGTGAAATTGCAGACGGCGACGACAAACTTTTCGGGGTCGCTTCCTCTCCGCAAGAAGGAAAGAACACTGGCGGCAGCGTCATTCGGCTCAATCCACTCGAAGCCGGACCATTCGAAATCAACCTGATGTAGGGCGTCCTCGCGCTCGTGAAGGCCGTTCAGGTCGGCGACGAGCCGCTGGATGCCGCGATGCGGCGGTGAGGATTCGAGACTCCAATCCAGCGCTGCACCCTCCCAGAACTCATTGCGCTGCGCGAGTTCGCAGCCCATGAAAAGAAGCTTCTTTCCCGGATGCGAGTACATGAAGCCGAAGAGCAGGCGCAAATTGGCGAATTTCTGCCAGTCGTCGCCGGGCATTTTTTCGAGCAGTGCTCGTTTACCGTGAACAACTTCGTCGTGCGAGAGCGGCAAGACGAAATTTTCGTGGAACGCGTAGAGCATGGAAAATGTCAGCTCGTTGTGGTGATGCTGACGGTGAATGGGATCGAGTGACATGTATTTAAGCACGTCGTTCATCCATCCCATGTTCCACTTCAAGTCGAATCCCAAACCTCCCACATAGGTGGGGCGAGAGACGGCGGGCCAAGAAGTAGATTCTTCGGCGATGGTCAGGGCGCCCGGATGGCGCGCGTGCAACACCTCGTTCAGGCGTTTTAAGAGCGCAATCGCTTCCAAATTTTCACGCCCGCCAAAGGCATTGGGAATCCACTCGCCGGCCTGGCGCGAGTAATCCAGATAGAGCATCGAGGCGACCGCGTCCACGCGCAGGCCATCGATGTGGTATTTGTCCATCCAGAACAGAGCGTTGGCGATGAGGAAATTCTGCACTTCGTTGCGTCCGTAATTGAAGACCAGAGTTCCCCAGTCAGGATGAGCTCCCTTCCGGGGGTCTTCGTGCTCATAGAGGTGGGTGCCATCGAAGAAGGCCAGACCATGAGCGTCGCGCGGGAAGTGCGCGGGAGTCCAATCGAGGATTACGCCGAGATTTTCCTGGTGGCAGCGGTCAACGAAATACATGAAATCGGAAGGAGAGCCAAACCGGCTGGTCGCGGCGTAGTAGCCCACGGTCTGGTAGCCCCAAGAAGCGTCGAAGGGATGTTCCATGATGGGCATGAACTCAATGTGGGTGTAGCCCATCTGCTTGACGTAGGGGATGAGTTCATCAGCGAGTTCGCGGTAAGTGAGCCAACGGTAGCCTTCATCGTTCTTATGCCGCCAGGAGCCGGCATGAACTTCGTAGATGGAGAGCGGAGAATGCATCCAATCGCGAGAGGCGCGCGCTTTAAGCCACTCGGAATCCTTCCAGGCATACTTGTCCAGATTACAGACGACAGAGGCGGTATTGGGACGAAGTTCGGCAGCGAATGCGTACGGATCGGACTTGACCGCGAGGCGATCTCCCACGCGCGAGAAAATTTCGAATTTGTACAGCGAGCCTTCCGCAAGTTCGGGAATGAAGATTTCCCAGATGCCGCTTGCACCGAGCGTGCGCATGGGGTTCACGCGCCCGTCCCAGGAATTGAAGTCGCCAACAACGCTGACTCGCCGGGCGTTTGGGGCCCAGACGGCGAAATGAACTCCTCGCACTCCCTCTACTTCGCGGAGGTGCGCTCCCAACTTTTGATATTTCTGGTAATCCGTGCCCTCGCCGGAGAGATATAGATCGTAATCGGTGAGGACCAGCGGAAAGGCGTATGGATCGTAGGTCTCCAGGTCGCCTCCGCCGGTGAAGTGGAAATGCAAACGGTAGGACGAGGGCGCGACGGCTTCTTCGCCCCGCAAGCCGGTGGCACTAAGCGGAAGAATCGCCTCGAACACACCATCCGGATGGATGCGCTCGGCGGGATGTATGGCCCGGCTCTTCCCCCAAACAATGCCTACGCGATCCGCGCCAGGGCGAAAGGCTCGGATCGCGAGTGCCGGACGATTGTTCTGGCTAACCCAATGAGGGCCGAGAAGGCGAAAAGGGTCGGACTCCTCGGCGCGCACGAGGCTACGTAGGTCTTCTCTTCCCTCGGTAACAGCCGGGGTGTCGATATCGGCGAGTTTTCGTTTATCGCTCATGGCTTCCGCTCAGTTTTGGACCACCTCTGTCATTTTACCGAAGCATGCGCGGGATGCCAAATCAGGGCTACGCCAGGGCCTGAAGGTCCAAGAGCAGAAGGCGCGGGCTAAGGCGGTACCGCCCGCCGCCCAGAGGGTTTAGGGCTGGTATCTAGTTGGAAACACTATGTGATATCCGCAATCCTTGGTACCGACGTACCATTGTGAATCACCGTACCGGCGGCTATAAATCTAAATGAGATAGCTTGATTTCGGAGAACTGCGCCCATCCTGGATGGGAACGGACGGCCTAGTTATGCCGACTAAGACACCCAAAGTGCGTCCCGAGAATCCGCTCTCCGGCTCAAGTGGCGAGCCAAGCGAGGCCAGACCTCAAATGCCGCCGGATTCCCCCGAGGAAGTCTCCTCAGCCCCTTGCGAATCGAATTTCGAGCTCCTGTTTTCTACGAACCCCGTGGCGATGTACGTGTGCGATCGCGAGACGCTGGAGGTCCTCGAGGTCAATCCGACCGCCGAGCAACAGTACGGCTACACGCGGGAAGAATTCCTGAAGATGAAAATCACGGATATTCGCCCCGCCGAGGACATTCCACGCCTGATGGAGGTCGCCCGAACTAGCGGGCAACCACTCGCCTTCCTGGGCCAGTGGCGGCACCGCCGGAGAAACGGACAGGTTTTCGAGGTGGAGGTGACAGCCCAGGGAACCACTTTTGCGGGACGGCCCGCGGTTTTGGTGGTGGCACAGGATATCAGCGTACGACGCGCCATGGAGGAAAAGACCGCGGAACGGACCGCCTATGCCCAAGCGCTGACTGAAAACAATCCAACTGCGATCGTGGCCGTGAATATGGAGCGCCAGGTAGAAATGTGCAATCCCGCCTTCGAGAGGCTTTTCGGCTATTCCCTTGCCGAAATCCGGGGCGCGGAACTCGATTCGCTGATCGCACCTCGGGGACTGCATGATGAAATGGTCGGACTCATCGTGCGGGCGGCTTCCGGCGATATCGTCCGCGCGACCACGAAGCGGAAGCGCAAGGACGGCTCGTTGGTGGACGTTCAGATCATAGGCGTGCCGCTCATCGTGGGTGGGAAGCGGACCGGCACGTTTGGCATGTACGAAGACATTACCGAAAAGAAACGCGCCGAAGAAGCCTTGCAGCGGGCGGAGGAAAAGCACAGGCGCATCTTCGACAATGCGATCGAAGGTTTTTTCGAATCAACGCCGGCGGGCCACTTTCTGGCCGTAAATCCTGCCATGGCGCGCATCGCGGGATACGCTTCGCCGGCAGAAATGATCAGCGAGATTCACGATATCGGGCGGCAGCTCTACGCGGACCCGAGCCTTCGGATCGAGGTGAAGCGGGTCTTGGAGGAACGGGGCATCCTCGAGGAATTCGAATGCCCTATGCTGCGGAAAGATGGAAGCAAAATCTGGATTTCGCTAAATGTCCGGGCGGTTCGCGACGCCGACGGCAAGATCGTAAGCCACGACGGTACGGCGGAGGATATTACCGCGCGCAAGCGCTCGCAGCTGGAACGGCACGTGAACACGGAAATCATCCACGCGGTAAGCGCCACCGACAATTTGGATGACCTGCTTCGCCTGATACACGGGGCGCTAAAACAGGTGCTGGACGCGGAGAACTGCTTCGTAGCGCTTCACGAGGGTTCCACGGGGTTGTTCCACTATAGTTTTTTTGTGGATCAGTTCGATCCGCCGCCTCCGCCCGACAAAATGGACCGAAGCTGCTCCGCTTACGTGTTTCGCAACGCGCGAGGGATGCTGATCCCGCGAGAGGTCTTCCGCGATCTTGCGCGCAGGGGAGAAGTCGAATTGGTAGGCACGCCGTCCGCATCCTGGCTGGGAGTTCCGCTGCGCACTCCAACGGAAACCATCGGAGTGCTAGTGGTTCAGAACTATTCCATTGAGAATGCATATACGGAGCGCGACCTCGAATTTCTATCGTCGGTGGGGGATCAGATTGCGCTTGCGATCGAGCGCAAACGGGGAGAGGAACGAGTTCGGCAAAGTGAGGCGAGGCTACGCGTTCTAATCGAACAATTGCCGGCTGTATTGTGGACGGTTGACAGCAATCTCCGGTTTACGTCCGCTGTTGGAGCGGGGCTGGCGCGACTGGGACTTAAGCCGGATCAAATCGTAGGCATGTCGCTCACCGACTACTTCGATACCTCCGACCCAACCTTTGTGCCGATTGCGGCGCATCGCCGGGCTGTGGGTGGGGAAGCAGTGACGTTCCCGGTCGAGTGGAAGGATGGCTCCTACGCGTGTCACGTGGAACCTCTGCGAGACGGCGAGGGCGCTGTGCACGGCGCGATCTGCATGGCCTTGGATGTAACCGACCGCAAAAAGCTGGAGGAGCAATTCCGCCAGGCGCAAAAGATGGAGGCGGTGGGGCGGTTGGCGGGAGGAATCGCGCACGATTTTAATAATTTGCTGATGGTGATCCAGGGTTACGCGGATTTGCTGGCTGAGCGCCTGCCCGAAGGTGAGCCCTTACGCCGAAACGCGGAACAAATCCGGGCCGCCTCGCAGCGAGCCGCGGCGCTGACACAGCAATTGCTTGCTTTCAGCCGCAAGCAAATACTTGCTCCGAAAGTGCTAAACGTCCACGCCGTCGTCACCGACCTGGAAAAGATATTGCGGCGCGTGATAGGGGAGGATATCGAGCTGCGCACCTCCTCAGCGGCGGATCTGTGGCTGACAAAGGCCGACCGTAGCCAGATCGAGCAGGTGATCATGAATCTGGCCGTAAACGCTCGCGACGCGATGCCCACGGGCGGAACGCTGACGATTGAAACGGGGAACGTGGAATTCGATATGTCCATTTCGAATCCCCCCACCGTTTTGGCCCCCGGGAAATACGTGATGCTTGCCGTGACAGACAACGGTTGCGGCATGGACGAAAAGGTTCAGGCGCACATTTTCGAACCGTTCTTTACGACCAAGGAAAAAGGGAAGGGTACGGGTCTGGGACTGGCGACCGTCTACGGCGTAGTGAAGCAGAGCGGCGGGTATATCTGGGTGTACAGCGAGGCTGGTCGTGGAACTACGTTCAAAATTTACCTGCCGCGTATTGATGAGGAGGGCGTCCCGGCCGCTCGAGACCGGCTATTGACCGAAAAAGCCACGCCACGCGGCTCGGAGGTAATTCTGCTGGCGGAAGACGAGAAGGGCGTTCGAGAACTCGCGCGTGAGTACCTGGAGACGAGCGGTTATACCGTGATCGTGGCCGAAAACGGCCGCACAGCGATCGAATTGGCCAGCAAGCACTCCGGACCAATTCACCTGCTGATGACCGATGTGGTGATGCCGGGGATGGGCGGGCCCGAAGTCGCTGAAAGGATTAGGGCTCTTCGTCCCGAAATCAAGGTTCTATTCATGTCAGGCTATACCGACCAAGCGATCATGCATCAGGGCGTTCTCCAGGCCGGCGCGGTCCTTCTGCAAAAGCCATTCACGCTGGCGACGCTCGCTACCAAGTTGCGTGAAATGCTCGTCGGCGAAACCGTCGTCCAGTAAGGGACCGTCCAATCTTCGCACCGCGCCAACTTCCCCCGCCATGAGACGCATCCAAGTGATTCGCGTAGCTCCTTAGGTTGAAGGGTTCGAAGCAGAGCCGCGGGTGTACAATCCCGGTGCTTCGCGGCGCCAAATTAGGCCCGCCGGACGTCAATGCCCCAAAACGAACAACATTTTGCCGCAATAGTTGGCGCAGCCATCTCTGGCTCCGTGGCGGCGGAAATTCTGGCGGATCGTGGAATTCAAGTAGCCGTCATCGAGCAAAACAAGAGGCCGTACGGCAAAATCGAGGATGGCCTGCCACGGTGGCACGTGGAGCAGCGCAAACAAGAATATGCGCGCATCGATGCGCGTTTACGCAAGCCGGGCGTTCACTTCATTCCCTCAACGAAGCTCGGCCGCGATTTCGATTTTCAAGAACTTTGCAATGAGTGGGGCTTCTCGGCCGTCATTTTGGCGAACGGCGCCTGGCGCGACCGGGACTTGGGAGTGCCCGGAGCGGATCAGTTCATCAACAAAGGGCTGATTTACCAGAACCCGTTCATTTACTGGTACAACCACAAGAACGAGAAGGGGTACGCGGGTCCCCAGTACGAAACGCCGGACGAAACGATTGTGGTTGGGGGAGGCCTCGCCTCCATTGACGTTGTCAAGGTTTTGCAGCTCGAAAACTACGAGCGCGCCATGCGAGCCCGCGGGATCGCAACGAATGTGCATGAGCTGGAGAAAGGCATACCCGCCACCTGCAAAGCTCACGGTGTAAAGCCAGAGGAACTCGGCGTCAAGGGTTGCCTTTTGATCTATCGCCGCCGCGAACAAGATATGCCGCTCGCTCAGCCTCCGGATAACGCCACTCCGGAGCAAATTGCAAAGACGGAGCAGGTCCGTCAAAAGATGCTTCGGTTGGCGCGAGAGAAATATCTATTTCGAGTTCAGGATCGCAGGCTGACAACCGGCCTGGTCGTGGAGAACGGACGCGTGGTTGGATTGAAGGTGGCGGAAACCAAAATCGAAGGACGCAGCGCGCAGCCGATACCGGGTTCGGAGCATGAGTTGAGGGCGCCGCTGGTAATCTCGTCAATCGGTTCGGTACCCGAGATCATTCCGGGCGTGATGATGAAGGGTGAATACTACACTTTTAGCGGCGAGGATTTGCCTCGCTATTCCGGTTGCGAGAACGTGTTCGGCGTGGGAAATGTGGTTACTGGCCAAGGCAACATCCGAGTGTCGCTCATTCACAGCCAGCGCGTAACGAAACATCTGATTGAAAACTACATCGGGATTGGAGACGGCGCGGGAGATTTGTCGGCTCTGTACGAAGCTGCCGAAGCTCAAGCGGCGAGGGAGGCGGAAGCTGTTGAAAGGACCATTCAATCTGCGCCCGTACTCTCTCCCGAAAAATTGGCTAACATCAAGAAGCGGATTCGGATTCTGCAAGAGAAAGCGGGTTATACGTCCGACTATGACTCTTGGATTGCGAAGGTGACACCCCCCGACCTGGAATAGTGTTCGCAGGAAAATGTACCTGCGGGGACAAGAGCGAGCGGATACTGCTCGCAAGGCGAGCGCTGCTTTTTCGGAGGGAAACTCTAAATCTTCGGATGTTTCGGAAGAACACGCCAGGGTGCTAAGGAAGCCTAACGTCGATCCGCACTCCACGTGCCCCTTCCGGTTTGCCCGGAACCGGTACACGACCACGAACCCGAAGCGCGAACGCCTTGTGCGTCGGTTGATGACCGGAAGGCACCAGTAAACTTGCAGGTGATACTCCCCAGCCCGAGTGAACCGCTGAAAGTCGCCGAGCCGGAAGAATCCACGGCTCCCGTGCCCTGACCGGGATCTGTCACGGTAATGGCACCATTCGCCACGGAAAATACCACGGATCCCATCGCGGGTCTGCTCGCAAAGGACCCACTGTACATCCCCTGATACGAGCCATCGTACTTGCTCTTGGCGGGCGCTTGGCCAAACACGGTCGACCCTACGGCGCAGATGCCGACCATCACCGCTACATACAAAAGCGAAGGCACTCGATGTCCCATGATCTCCATCTTTCATTCTCCAAGCCGTGAGTGGCTAACACGTCATCATCCGAAACTCAGAAAACAGCGAGACACAATACCAATCCGTTGGTCGTGAAGTCGATCGAACAACATCCTATTATATTAGGTCGCAGTTCGGCTCAGCTTAATTCAAATCGCGATAACTGATCAAGTGGACGCCGCTTTTCACGACGGCATCCCTCACCTCCGGCGCTAGCAAAGCCTCCATTTCGGTCTCTCTGTGGCGCTGAAGGCGCGAGCCGGTCCGCGCTAAGTCGTCGTCGCAAATTCCCGGGTGCAGCATGATTTCGCTTTGGCCATCGTCAAGTGCGTCGATCAGACGGCACAAAGCTCCCGCACCTAATTGTCCGGTGACCGCCAGTCCCAAAAAATGATCGGGAGAGCGCAAGCCATACTTGTTCGAAATAACTCTAAATCCAGAAGCTACAGCGCTTACCGTCGCGGCAGCGGCCAAATTTCTCACCGTATCGGTGCCGTCAGACCGATTGGACCTCCACGAGTCCCGCAGATCCTCCACGGGATTACGCACCCGCGTGATGCCGGACTGCTGAGCCACTCGCCCGAGAGCGTTCATGATCGTCGGGTGGGCGTGGGTGTGTTTGTGGGTGTCCAGGTGGGTTGGTTCGATGCCCGCGCGGCGAATTTTTTCAATTTGGGCGCGGACTTCCGTTTCAATTTCGATCGGGGGCACCCTGCCGGTGGTGAGGTTCGCGACCAAAGCGGCCAAGGACCGCGGCAGGCGGCCATTCTTGTCCACCAGGGATGGAATCTGCTCTCGGGGGGATACGGCCGAACCGCCCGTGAGCACCAAGTGGCATCCGACGCCTAATGTTGGATTTTCGCGTGCCTGTTCGACTGCATGATCAAAGGCCGAGCCAGTAGCCATTAGCGTGGCGCTGGTAAGGATTCCGTGCCGGTGCGCGCGGATGATTCCACGGTTGATGCCCTGAGTCAAACCAAAATCATCCGCATTGAGAATTAATTCTTTCATTTATTCAATGCTGGCAGCGAACGATGGTATCACGGCCGTGGGAGGAGGCTCGTTCATGTCGGACAAATCGCCTGAGGAGTTGCAACTATGAAAACTTTTATCGGCGCGTTGCGGCACGCCGCACCGAACGCGCCCCGAGGCAATCGTTGCACCATTTTTCGATTGAGAATTGAGAACTATGAATGCTGTGTGACAGTTTTCAACAGTTCTGTTGAAAACCGTGTGGAAAAGCCTCGTGCGACAATCGAAAACACGCGACAGCACGGGGCTTACTGCTCTTTGCACAAATCCTGTGCAAGCGAGAGTCAGCGCGAGAGCTTTTGCAGTGAGAAAGGTTCATAATTTTCTAAAATGGAACGCGGTGCTGGAAATTCCTGATATGAAAAGCCTAGGAGCGGACTGGCTCAGTACCAATGAGGTGGCGGCTCTAGCTTAATTGCAATGGTCTCTTCGTCTTTTTCCACGTCGTACCACTTACCATACGTGTGCCAGCCCTTCGCGATCACCTGAATGAGTACCTTTCCCTGCGGAAGCTCTGGAACTTTCACCGAACCATCTTGATTCGTCTTGAAATTCATTTCCACCTGCTTTTCGTGACGCAGAAAACCGCCCGCCGTGTTGAATCTCACGTAGACGCTGGCGTTGCCGATGGGCTTATTCTCTCCGGTAGTAACGATGATCCTGAGCTTCGTCGTAGCGGACTCGGAGGACTTCTGTTCGGGCTTATCTGCCGAGTTGGATTGATCCTGCTTAGCGGCGCTCGATTGATCCGAGGTGCCGGGCTGGACGGAATTGTCAGTTTGGGCTAGTTCCACCGGCACGCATAGCAAGCAGATTGCCAGTAAGAGGATCCATGCGAGACTTGCGCGGTTCGGTGGCTGAGCTTTCATGAAACTCTCTTTGTACTACGATCGTGAATCTCTCTCAAGATGGACCTCTAAATGCGTAACGCGTTAAGCGTTACCTCCTTTTACCCCGGCTAACGGACCTAGAAATCCAGTCGAGATAGCTTCGGGAGCCAGCCGCGATCGGTAGGGTAATGATTTCGGGCACGTCATAGCTATGCATCTTTCGAATCGCGCTCTCTATGGCGCCGAAACGCAATCGCGAGCTTTTCAGGATCAGGAGAACCTCGGTAGCTACGTCCACCTTACCCTTCCACCGGTATATCGAGTGCACCGGGGCTTGAAGAATGTTGGCGCAGGCCACGAGTTTTCTCTCTACCAGCGCGCGGCCGATCTGTTGGGCCTCCTTGATCGATCCGCACGTTACGAGCACGACGATCTTATTTGTCATCGCTGTCTTTACTCTTGCGGTTCATCCTACCGCGATTACCTGATACTTGCGCCTGGGGTGACACGATACAATACGCGCGCGTGACAAACCACACGATCCACTTCGGCACTTCTGGCTGGCGCGGCATCATTGCCGAAGACTTTACGTTTCCTGGAGTGCGTCGGGCATCAAAGGCAATTGCGAGCCACTTGCGGGCGCACACCAAGGCCCCTGTGGTGATCATCGGCTACGATACGCGGTTTTTTTCGGAAGATTTCGCGCGATCGTCCGCAGCCGTTCTCCGGTCGGATGGTTGTCGGGTACTGCTGTGCGGCGCGCCCACTCCCACTCCGGCCATTGCCCACGCCATCATTCACGGGAAACTGGACGGTGGTGTGAACATCACTGCGAGTCATAATCCCGCGCAATACAATGGCCTGAAATTTTCCGGGTCCGATGGGGGCCCGGCTCTTCCGGAAGTCACTAAGGACCTCGAAAAGCGTGCAGCCAAGCTGGAGGACGAGCCGGGCCAGCACCACGAAATCGAAGATACGTTTGAGCACATTGATCCTCGTGAGGCGTACTTCGAACAACTTCGCCGCGTGATTCGTTTCGACGTTCTGAAAACGGCGAAAGGCAATTTTGTCTGTGACGCCGTTCACGGATGCGGTGCGGGCTGGCTCGATCGAATCCTTGCCGAAAATGGCCTGACGGTCACATCCATCCGCGCAAACCGCGACGTACTCTTTGACGGGACTGGCCCCGACCCTTCCGAGGAAAATTTGGGACCGCTGAAGATCGCCGTGCGAGAAAAACAGGCTCTTGCGGGGTTGGCAACTGACGGTGACGCGGATCGCTTCGGCATTGTGGACCGCGATGGCACGTTCGTTTCGCCCAATCACATCTTGGGACTTGTCTTCGACTATCTGCTTGGAGACTCGCGGGTACAAGCTGGGCGCCTCTCGCAGCGTGGCCACCACGCACCTGATCGACGCCGTCGCAAAGTTGCATGGCGTCCGAGTGTATGAAACGCCCGTAGGTTTCAAATACGTGGGTCCATTGCTGCGCGAGGATAAAATCGCGCTCGGCGGCGAAGAAAGCGCCGGGATGACCATTCGCGGGCATCTGCCTGAGAAGGACGGCATTCTGGCGTGTTTGCTCGTCGGTGAGATGATCGCCGCGCGCCGAGCCTCGCTTTCTGATCAATTGCGCGATCTCTTTCGCCGCGTCGGCCGGGAGTTCTGGCCGGTTCGGGAGAACCTGCACCTATCGGAGGACGTCCAAGCCAAGCTGCCGGATCGCCTAAAGTCCGACTTCAAGGAGTTTGCCGGCCATCGCGTCTCGCAAACGGATCGCACCGATGGCTTGAAATTGATTTTGGACGACGACACCTGGCTTTTGATGCGGCTGTCCGGCACCGAGCCGATCGTCCGGGTCTACGCCGAGGCCGCCACGCCCGCCGCTTCCAAGAACCTCGCCGACCAGGCTCGCGAGTGGGTATCCCAATGAGCGAGCAATCGATAAGCTTTTCCGAGCAGATGAGCAATTTTCTGCTGCAGAACCTCAACTGGTTTCTTGCTCTGGGGCTCGCATTACTCCTACTTCAGGACGTGTTCGGGACGCACGGCTTGCTCGCGATGCGGCGGGCTCAGAAGGAAGCAGCCAGGGTTCAGCTCGAAATCGATCAGATCAATCAGGAGAATCACCGGTTGCAGGAGAACGTGAAAGCGCTGAAAACCGATCCGGCAGCCATCGAGCGAATCGCACGCGAGGAAATGGGCCTCGCCCGTCCCGGCGAATACATTTTCAAGATTCCCGCCAAGCCAGGCGATGCACCGGCGCTCGTTTCCCCTGCGCCTGATTCCGCCGCAAAGCCCTAGCTTTCCCGCGCGACGCTAGGCACCCCGCGCCGCAAGCGCAAACGCGCGAGAATTTCCGCTCCTCGACCTTTCGCCCGCGTCCGCGCCATCGACAGCATCAGCATTGCCGCGAAGATAATAATAAGACCGAGAGTTGCCATTGCGATTCCCTGCGAGTGCTGCGCCAGGATCGAAAAGCGTCCGTAGACAAACTCGATGTGCACCCAATAAACCAAGAGGGAGGTTTGCCCAAGTTGTATCAGCGGGCTGAAACCCTTGGCGCCCAATCCCCATTGGCACCACGCGTATCCCGCGCAGATAACCACCAGCACGATCCCCACGCGGGCGAAGAAGAAATTCGGGCTCGTGTGCCAGTAATCGTAAACGCTATACAGCTGCAATGGCGTCGCATCCAGCCATCTCGAAACGAAAAACATTGCGATACCCGAGCCGCCCAGTATTGCCGCCATTTGCGATGCATTGCGCCTTGCCCAGTCGGTGGTGAGCAGGAATCCCGTTGCCAGGCCGGCAAACGCGAATGCCGTCCAGGGAAATATCGGAAAAAGCCACGGCTGGGGGTTCGCGTAAGTGTGCACTCCGTTGACGTACGACTCCAGATACCACGGCAGCCAATGGGGCCGCCAAGTGGTCCAGAGCGGCGGCGTAATCAGCGCCAAACCAAGCGAGGCCAACGCTGCTAGAACAATGTTTGCGTTTCGGTTCTGTACCAAGCCGCACAGAATTCCCATGAGCACGATCGAAATTCCGATCATATTCAACACGTCCACCCGCAATAGGTCGCTCGAAGGCGCCCACGGTTGTCCCAGCCAGTACTCCTGCACTCGAAACACCATCCCGAGGGCGAAAATTTCCGCGCCGCGTCTGATAATTCGCTTTCCTATGGCGGCAGGCTTCGCGCCCTTGCGGCGCATGCGGTCTGTCACCAGCGCGGAAGAAATGCCGGCAAGAAATATGAATAAGGGAGCGGGAAGGGTGCCGCTGAATTGGGTCAATCCGAAGAAACCGCCGTGCCGGGCCGCACCGCCGAGCCAGGCATCGTAGCAATGCACTTCGAACATTCCAATACAGGCGAACCCCCGCAACCAATCGAGGTAAGCAAGGCGTCCCGTTCCGGATTCCTCTATGGCGCGAGGCACGCCTCAGAATCGCCGAGACCGAAAATCAAATCAAGCTCTTATCGTGCAGCAGGGCCATCCGGTTAGAATCATCTAACATGACAGCGGACTGCCGGTCACGGCAAATAAGTTTTGCAGCGGCCGCCGCCATCTGGGCCGTAACCGTCTCAATGGCGGCCTTCGCGGGACTTTGGATGGGGTTTGGCGGACGGCGATTCGCAGTGGCCCTGATAGTCGCGGCGATCCTCTTTGGGTTCGAGTTGTTCCTCGCGGTCCCGGCCGTCCTCAGGCTCGCCCAATTAACGCTCCGCGTTCCTGGCGTCTTGCTAGCGTCGCTTGTGCCCCTGTTTGCCGTTCTCGTTTATTCGTTTGCGGTCAGCGGCAACTTGAAAATGATGCTAGCGGGAGCTGCCTACGCCGTGCTGCCCGCTCTTCTGCTTGCCGGAAGCGCGGGGAAATCGCCGGGTTCGTGGGAAGACTACGCTGCGGCAGTTGTGATTTGGTTGCCGGTCGAGTTCACGTGGATGTACAGGGTATTTCCCTATCCCCCGCCGCTAACGCACGTGCTCACAATCCTGATGGCTCTCAGCACGGGCGTTGCGGCCTTTGTTCTGCTCCGAAGGCTAGAGGGCGTAGGCTACGCCATCGACTGGCGCCGCGGCTTTGCGTGGATCGTCGCGTTATACTTCATGATCTTCGTCATTGTCGCCATCCCTATCGGCATCAGAATGCATTTCCTCGCTTTCGCGCCATCTTTGCACCGCGGACCGTTCCTTCCATTAACAGCATTAGGGATTTTGCTTTTTACGGCTTGGCCCGAGGAATTCCTATTTCGCGGCATCCTGCAGAATTTGCTATCGCGCACAATGAAGAACGAGTGGGCCGGACTGGCGGTCACCTCAGTAATCTTCGGCCTCTCGCATGTCTTCCACGCTCCCTATCCCAACTGGAAGTACGTGCTCCTGGCGACTATTGCCGGCTTGTTTTACGGTCACGCCTGGATGAGAACGCGCTCGCTCGTCCCAGGCACCCTGATTCACGCCTTCGTGGATATTTCGTGGCATATCCTATTTCGTTGAGCTTTGAGCTATGGCGTTCGCTGCCCTGGCTCATCGGGCACTTACCTCACGACGCCGGCGGTCGGGCTCGACGCCGTTGCATACAGCTTCTTCTCGATCCGCCCAGCCAGGAACGCTTTCCGGCCTGCCTCGACTGCGGCGCACATTGCTTCCGCCATCAGCACCGCGTCCTGCGCCCCTGCAATTGCGGTGTTCATCAGGACGCCATCCGCGCCCAGCTCCATCGCGATGGCCGCATCGGAAGCCGTACCCACGCCGGCATCGACGATAAGCGGCACTTCTGTGATTCGCTCGCGCAAAATGCGCAGGTTCGCCAAATTCTGAATTCCCATGCCGGATCCAATCGGCGCGCCCAAAGGCATTACCGCCGATGCGCCAGCGTCGATTAGCTTACGCGCCACAATCAAATCGTCGCTGGTGTACGGCAGTACGATGAAGCCCTCTTGCACCAGCGTCTTGGTCGCGCGAATCAATTCTTCGGTTTCGGGGAAAAGCGTTTGCTCGTCGCCGATCACTTCGAGCTTCACCCACTCGGAGAGCCCCACCTCGCGTCCCAGCCGCGCCGCGCGAACCGCTTCATCGGCCGAATAGCATCCCGCCGTGTTCGGCAGGATGAACAATTTGTCGCGGTCGATATAATCGAGCAGCGATTCCTTGCTGCGGTCGGTCAAGTTCACGCGCCGCACCGCTACGGTCACCATCTCGGCGCCCGACGCCGCATGCGCCCGCGCCATTTCCTGAAAGCTGCGGTATTTCCCGGTCCCCACGATCAGTCGCGACCTAAACGCGCGGCCCGCAATCACCAGTCGATCAGTCATATCTCTCTCCGCCGATATTCTACTCCGCTCGCTATGGTTTCGCGGTATGGAAGGGAAGACTATACCGGCCGGCTGGGGATGCGGCTCTTCAACATCCGCGTACAGCCGCGCAATGGTGTCCTGATAACGCGCCTCGATTACGCGCCGCTTCAGCTTCAGCGTATAGGTCAGCTCGCCATTCGCGTACGTGAAATCCTGTTCGAGCAGCGCGAAGCGCTTCGGCTTCTCGTATTGCGCCAGCGAAGAAGTAAGCCGCTCGATTTCGTGCGACATCAGGTCGCGTACCCACGGATAGCGGATCGCTTGAGCCGCGGTTGAAAACTCCCTGCCCGCTTTGCGCGCTTCCTCTTCGATACCCGCGAAATTCACAACCACCAGCACGGAGACGAATTTCCGCCGGTCGCCCACCACCATGGCATTTGAGATCAGCGGCGAAGTCTTTAGCATATTTTCGATTGGCGCCGGCGCCACGAATTTGCCCCCGGCAGTCTTCAGCAATTCCTTCTTGCGATCGGTAATGCTCAGAAAGCCGTCAGCATCGATCCGGCCGATATCTCCGGTGGAAAACCAGCCATCCGGCGTAAGCACCTCCCGCGTTTCTTCGGGCTTTTGGTAGTAGCCCTGCATCACGCACGGGCCTTTCACGAGAATTTCCCCATCGTCGGCAAGCCGCACCTGCACATTGGGAATAGGACGCCCGACCGTGCCCACTTTGTTCGACTTTGGCGAATTGAAGGTAACCACTGGCGAGGTTTCCGTCAGTCCATAACCTTGATACACCGGCAGGCCAACCGACCAGAAGAACTCTGCCAACTCCGGCGCAAGGGGCGCGCCACCGGAGCTGAAAATGCGAATCCGGCCTCCCACTCCCGCGCGGATTTTTGAATAGACCAAGCGGTCCGCGATCCGCCACCGAAGCTTGACGGTCCAAGGAACGCTTTTGCCGTGCGCGCGCCACGGCATGGCCTTCGCGGCCACGCGCATCGCGTCATCGAAGATCTTGCGTTTCAATCCCGATTCGCGATGGCCTTTTTCGATGATATTCGCGTACGTCTTTTCGTAGAACCGGGGCACCGCCGCCATGGTCGTCGGCCGGACCTCCAGTCAAGGCCTGGGCTACCGATTCCGGCTGCTCCACGTACGCGATCGAGACGCCACGGAAAATATTTCCGTAGTCGATCGTCCGCTCGTAAACGTGCGCCAGTGGCAGCAGCGACAAGCGCCACATCCGCCGGCGACAGCTCGAAATCCCCGGTGAAGTCGCGCGAGTTTGAGCTGAGATTCGCGTGACTCAGCATCACACCTTTCGGCTCGCCCGTGGTGCCCGAGGTGTAAATGATCGTCGCAAGCTGATTCGAGGTTACTTCCGCGGCGCGTCGTCGGTAATCTGCGATTTCCACTTCGCCCGCCGCCGCTATCAAATCCTGGTAGCGCAGAGTGTTGTAGCGCGGCGCGCTTCCCCGCTCCGCATCGGGCGTCGCATTGCTAAAATCGTCTGCACCGGCTGTGGAAATCACGTGCTCAAGCGTTGGCAAATTCTGCCGGCACTCGGCAAGCTTGCTCGACTGTTCCTCTCCCGCCGTGAACGCAATGCGCGCGCCCGAATCCTTCAAAATGTAGGTCAGCCGTTCGGGGGATTCACGAAAATACACCGGCACAACCACCGCACCGAGCCCCTGAATCGCGAAATCGGCCTCATGCCATTCAGGACAGTTCGGCGCGAAAATTCCCACACGGTCGCCGCTTCGGATGCCAAGTGCGGCCAGTGCCTTGGCCAGCCCCGCCACTCGCCGCAACATTTCACCCGCCGAAATTGCCCGCCAGCCTGCGGCCGTCCGATACATCTGCGCCCGCGGATTCGCGAAACGCTCCACCGCATCCAGAAATAATCGAGGCAGCGGAGTGTACTCAGCAGTCATGCGCGCCACTCTAGCTTAGCCCACACTGTTGCGCAATGTGGCCCTCGACAGCGCCGGACACGCGCTCACGCTGCCTGGTGATGGTGCCTTTTCGATTTCTTTTTCGTTCTGCCGTGTCTCGCTTTCAGGCGATCGTTCTCCTGCTTGAGCTCGGCGTTTTCTTTCATCAGCTCGTTCTTGGCGGTCGTCGCTTCGTCGACACGGTTGCCCATCTCACCAAGTTGTTTTTGAAGATCGGCAACCTGGGCCTTTAGCTGCTGGTTTTCTTGTTGCGTCTTCGCATTCTGGCAGGCACCCAGCGAAAGAGCGGAGCAAAAAGCCAATCCCAACAAACCCGCACGGAACTTCGTCATACATGCCTCCCTCGAGGAGCCTAGTGATTTCCTCCGCGTACTCAGCTTACAAAAGTTTACAGGAGAGGTCACGACGCTTGGTGGGCCAACCATGTGCCGTTAGCTAGCCTCACAGAAATTTCACCAGGGCGGCGGTCGTTTCCTTCGGCTGCTCCTCCATCACCCAGTGCCCGGTGTTTTTCAGGACCACAATTGTCACGCGCGTGGCAACCAGTTTCATTTGTTGTCCCAACACCGCGCCCAAAGACTTTTCGCCCCCGATCGCCAGGACGGGCATGGTCAGCTTGGTCTTCGACAGTTCCGCGAAATCCTTCGCCGCCTGCTGAAAGGACACGAAATAGGCCCAGCCTGCGTGCATACGTCCCGGACGCGAATACGCTGCCGTGTAAGCTCTGCGATCTGCTTCCGGAATCGAGTGCGTCTTGTCGGCCGCGAAATCATTCCAGAAATAGTCGAAGTAGATGCGCTCACGCCCGTGCACCAGGGCCTCCGGCGTCGGCCCGTTGAACCGGAAATGCCAGATACCCGGGTTGTTGTATACGGCCTCCCATCCCTCAACGCCCGGGAGGAATGCGTCCATCACCACAAGTTTCTCTGTTTCTGCCGGAAACTGCGCCGCGTAGGCGTAGGCAACCATGAGCCCGATATCGTGGCCCACCACCTCTGCCTTCTGCACTCCAAGCGATCGTATGAGCGCATGGATGCAAATCGCGGCAGTCTTCATATCCAAGCCATCTGTGGGGATGCCGGAGTCCCCGATTCCCGGCAGGTCCGGTGCGATCACCGTGAAGCGTTCAGCCAACACGGGCATGATCGGTCTCCACATGAGCGAGGTCTCCGCGTAGCCATGCAGCAGGATTACCGCCGGGCCACGGCCGGCCGTCAGGTAATGTAGCTTCACTCCCTCAATCTCAGCGGTCCGCGAACTGATGGCGTCATTCACGGCCGCCGCGTGCGTTATCCCAGGCAGTAGAGCGGATAGAATGAATATCGCGAACCACGCACTACGAGAATGGAAAGTCCCGTCGCTTTTCATAGCGTCTCCTCGAAAGGGAACTAGGTCTGTGCAGACCATACAGCCTGGAGTGAACCATGTCCATCCGCCGTCAGGAAACCAAGAACCTTCGCCCGCCTCAGAAAAGTCCACAGAACCCCACCCTTGCGCCCGGTCGATTCCGTACTAAGATGTTCGCGTGAATGCTCGAATCGAACGCGAAGCGCGGCGCTGGCCCTCACCTGGGACCAGACAGGACATCCATGTTCCGAGGCGCATTCCTCTGTCAGTCACTCCTTCTCCCCTCCATCAATCTGTCGTGGCACCCTCGGCTCGGGTAAGTCTAGTCGACACAGAGAGTCGAGTAGAAAGTGTTCTAACTTATTCAAAACAAAGCTTCGGTGCCACTCCTACTCGACACAAAATCGAGGGCCCTGAATTCGGTCAGGGAGCGCGTCCATGGTAAAACTCGCCGTGGATAACGCGACCGGCTATCAGCCGATTCGCGCGCCGCGCGGCACAGCCATTTCCTGCATAGGTTGGCAGCAAGAGGCTGCCCTGCGCATGCTGATGAACAACCTCGATCCTGAGGTCGCCGAAAAACCGGAGGATTTGATTGTCTATGGCGGCCGCGGCAAAGCCGCTCGCAATTGGGAATGCTTTCACGCCATCGTCGCCTCGCTCAAAGAACTTGAAAACGATCAGACGCTGCTAGTGCAATCGGGCAAGCCCGTCGGTGTTTTTCGCACACACTCCTACGCCCCGCGCGTCCTGATCGCGAATTCAAATCTCGTCGGACACTGGAGCGACTGGGAAAATTTCGACACGCTCGACCGCGCCGGCCTGATGATGTACGGCCAGATGACCGCCGGAAGCTGGATTTACATCGGCACGCAGGGAATCCTGCAAGGCACTTATGAAACGTTCGCAGCCGCCGGACGCAAACATTTTGGCGGCGATCTAGCCGGAAAATTAGTCGCCAGCGGCGGCATGGGCGGAATGGGCGGTGCGCAACCGCTCGCCGCAACGCTGAATGGCGCTGCATTCCTCGGCATCGACGCCGATCCGGAACGAATCAAGCGCCGCGTGAAGACCGGCTACTGCGATGTGATGGTCAACGATCTCGATGAAGCGCTGCGCATCCTGAAAAATGCCGTCCGCAAGCGCGAAGCCACATCGGTCGGTTTGATCGGCAATTGCGCGGACTTGATTCCTGAGCTAGCCCGGCGCGGCGTGGTCCCCGATCTCCTCACCGATCAAACCAGCGCCCACGACCCGATTGGAGGGTACATTCCGCAAGGACTGAGCATCGAGCAAGCCGCTGCGCTTCGCAAAGCCGATCCTGAAAGCTATCGCAAGCGGTCGCTCGAATCGATTGCGAAGCATGTGGAAGGCATGCTCGCCCTGCAAAAGCTCGGCTCCGTCACATTCGATTATGGCAACAACATCCGGACATTTGCTTTCGAGCAAGGCGTGAAGAACGCATACGATTTTCCGGGATTTGTGCCTGCTTACATCCGGCCCCTATTCTGCGAAGGTCGCGGACCATTTCGCTGGGTCGCGCTCTCGGGTGAAGCTTCCGATATTCATCGCACCGATAAGCTCGTCCTCGAAATGTTTCCGCGGGATGAAATTCTCTGCCGCTGGATTGCGCTCGCGCAGAAGCGTGTGCGCTTTCAGGGATTGCCCGCCCGCGTCTGCTGGCTCGGCTATGGACAACGTGAAAAATTCGGCCTTGCGCTCAACGATTTGGTCGCGCGCGGCGAACTGAAGGCGCCCATCGTGATCGGACGCGATCACCTCGATTGCGGCTCGGTCGCGTCGCCTTTCCGCGAAACGGAAAAAATGCGCGATGGCTCCGATGCTGTAGCCGATTGGCCGCTGCTGAATGCCTTGCTCAATACCGCGAGCGGCGCAAGCTGGGTTTCAATTCACAATGGCGGCGGCGTGGGGATCGGCTATTCCCTGCACGCGGGACAAGTCCTCGTTGCCGACGGCACCCCGGAAATGGCCGCGCGCATCGAGCGGGTGCTCACGAACGATCCGGGCATCGGAGTCGCGCGCCACGCCGATGCCGGCTACTCGGAGGCCATCGCCTTCGCCGGTAAATCCGGAATCAACATTCCGATGCCGAGTGACAAGCCATGAGCGCGGCCAATTCCGATTTCTGGCATTTTCGCGATTTGATGAGTTACTATTCCGATAATTGTCGTGCCTGATTGGCTGATTACCGGCTGTGCGGAGCTGCTTACTCTACGCGGCCCCGTCCCGCGGCGCGGCCGGGATCTCTCCGATCTCGGCATCATTCGCGACGGCGCGTTGCTCGTTCGTAATGATCGCATCGCCGCCGTTGGCCCGCGTCGCCGCATCGAGCGGCTGCGAGCCGCGCGGCGCGCCGAAAAGCTCGATCTCGGCGGACGCGTGGTTCTGCCGGGCTTCGTGGATTCGCACACTCACCTGATTTTCCCCGCGAGCCGCGCGGGCGAATACGAGCAACGCATCTCCGGAAAAACGTACGAACAAATCGCAAAGAATGGCGGCGGCATTCGCACGACTGTTCAAAGCTTGCGCCGCTCACCGCCGGAAGCGCTCGCGGCTAGCGCCAACGTCCGTCTCCGCGAATTCGCCGCGCACGGCACCACTACACTTGAAGCCAAGAGCGGTTACGGCCTCGATTGGAAAAGCGAGGCGAAGATACTCGGCATCCTCCAGCAGTTGCATCAAGACCAGCCCCTCGATATCGCGCGAACTTTTCTCGGCGCGCACATCGTGCCGCCGGAATTCCGCCGCCGGCCGGACGCGTTCGTGGATTTACTGGTGAAGCGTTGGATCCCGGCTGTGGCAACTTCCGGTCTCGCGGAGTTTTGCGACGTGTTTTGCGACCGTGGCGCGTTCACGGTGGCGCAATCGCTACGCGTCCTCGCGGCGGGTCGAGCCTGTGGCTTAGTGCCGCGCATTCACGCTGAGCAACTCGCGCACACGGGGGCGGCGCGCCTGGCGATCGAAGTTTCGGCCGCAAGCGCCGATCATCTCGAAAAAATCGATGCGAGCGATATTCGCGCGCTCGCACTCTCAAATGTCGTATGCACCCTACTTCCGGGTTGCGGTTTTCATCTGGGCACCGGCTGCTACGCTCCCGCGCGTAAGCTGATCGATGCAGGCGCCATCGTAGCGCTGGCCACCGATTTCAATCCGGGCACGAGCCCCACGCTTAGTATGCCGATGATTCTCTCGCTCGCCTGCTCTCAAATGCGTATCACTCCTGCAGAGGCGATTTCCGCCGCCACGATAAATCCCGCCTACTCGCTGCGCCGGCAGGACCGCATCGGCTCACTCGAAGCTGGCAAATATGCGGACCTTGCGGCCTTTAACGTAGCCTCCTACCGCGAGATTCCGTATTATTTTGGTATGAACCTCTGCAACCTGACGATGAAGCGCGGCGTGGTGATCCACTCGAATAAAAGCTAATCCATGAAACGGCTTGTTGAATGCGTTCCGAATTTTGCAGAAGGCCGCGATCTGTCCAAGGTGGACGCGATCGCCGCCGCCATGCGTGAAGTCCCCGACGTCTTCCTGCTGGCCCGAGAGAGCGACGCGGACCACAATCGAAGCGTAATTACGCTAGCGGGCGATCCGGAGGCGATCGTCGAAGCTGCTGTGCGGGCGGTGGGCAAGGCCGCGGAACTTATCGATTTGACGCGGCAAACGGGAGCACATCCCCGCATCGGCGCGACGGACGTGGTGCCGTTTGTCCCGCTCGAAGGTGTTTCTTTAGAGGATTGCGTGATCCTGGCGAAAAAGGCCGGCCGCGAGATCTGGGAGCGCTATCGCATCCCCGTTTATTTTTACGAAGCGGCGGCACAGCGTCCCGATCGCGTGAATCTGGAGAACATTCGGCGAGGACAATTCGAGGGACTGTGCGAGGAAGTCCTTCGCAACCCTGACCGTGCCCCTGATGTCGGCGATGCCTGCCTTCACCCAAGGGCCGGAGCCACAGTGGTGGGTGCTCGAAAATTCTTAATTGCCTACAACATTAATTTGAATACTCCCGATGTTTCCATCGGGAAGAAAATCGCCAAGACGATTCGTTTTTCGAGCGGCGGCTTGCCATTCGTCAAGGCCATGGGAGTGGATTTGCGGGCGCGGAATCTCGCACAAGTCTCGATGAACCTGACCGACTTCGAGCAGACTCCGGTTCACCTCGTATTCGAAACGGTAAAGCGTGAGGCAGAGCGCCACGGCGTTGGAATCGCCGGGAGCGAGATCGTGGGCCTGATTCCGAAGCGCGCAATCGAAATGACCGCAGAGAACTATCTCAAAATCGAGAACTTTTCGCCTGCGCAGGTGTTAGAGAATCGACTGGAAGAATCGCTGATGGAGGGCGGTGCAAACAAGAGCCTCGCCGCCATGGTAGCGCCGTTTCTGGAAGCCGTGGCGCAGCCGACCGCAACTCCGGGAGGAGGATCCGCCGCGGCGCTGGCGGGTGCACTCGCGGCAAGCCTGGGACAGATGGTCGCAGGCTTATCGGGCACCAAGAAACGTGACACGACGGATAAACAGCGGCTCGACGAGACGGTGAAAGAGTTCGATGCAGCCTCCCGCAGGCTCGCGATCGCGATTGACCGTGACGCAGAATCGTTCCAGTCCGTCATAGTCGCCTACAAACTTCCCAACAACACGCCGGAGGAGATACGGCGACGCCACACAGCCATTCAGAACGCTTTGGTTAAGGCTATTGAAGTGCCGCTCGAAATCGCGCGAGAGGCGGCACAATTATTTGAGCGGCTCGGCCAACTGGAACCGCTATTCAGCCCATCTATGTTGTCAGACGTTCGCGTAGCGCGTCTGATGGCATCTGCGGCGGTTCGTGGCGCTCTTGAAAACGTGGGGATAAACCTCGAATCGGTAACGGATGCCGCCGTGGGCGAACGGGTGCGCTCCGAATGCCGGTCATTAACAATACGTATCAGTGAGAATCCTGTAAAGGCCGGACGGAAGGATATCTGGTAGCGTAGTTAGTACCTCCAGAGGGCAGCAGATTATGAGGAAACGGACTTACGCGACTTTTCTTGGGATTGCGCTATTGCTCATCACTTTCGGGGGCATCGCCCAGAGAGCTGACGCCGGCACCCTGAGCACTTCCGTGATCGGCATGTTTCCGAAGGAAATTGGCGAGTTCGCCTACGCCGATTTAAAATCCGCACGCAAGTTTCCATGGTTTCCGCAACTCCGCGACCAGCTTCTTCCCAGCCGCTTCCGCCAATTCGAGAAATTCCTCTCTTCCGCCGGAGTGGATCCCGATACGCAAGTCGACGAACTTGCCTGGGGCGGAGTAGCCGCGGCGCAAGGCAAGGGTGAACAAGTGGTGGGAGTGGCTTTGGGAAGTTTCGACCCGTCATCGAGCGAAGCGCGATTCAAGCAGCAGAAGCTGCCCGTAATCGAGATTCACGGCTACCATCTCTACGCGTTCGGCAGCGGCTCGGGCCCTGACGACATTTTGTTCATGTTCATCGATCCGAACACGGCGGCTTTCGGCCACCGCTCGGCACTGGAAAAGCTCATCGACGTGCGTACGGGAGTGGCCGAAAGTCTGCTGACAAACGATACGTTGTTTCCGCTGATCAATGAAGCCAACGGGACGGGGATCATCTGGGCGGCACTGAACAAGGACTACGCAAACCTGGCCATGCAGCAACTGATTCCGCAAGCCAACCAATTTCCGCAAGCGGCCGCCATCATCAAGCGTATACGCGCGATGACGATCAGCGTGGACGCGGAAGAGGGCGTGGATACGCACTTTCAAGCTGTTTGCAACTCGCCGGACGATGCGAACCTGCTATCCGCCGCGCTGCAGGCCGGACTGATGTACCGGCGCTACCAGGAGTCGCAGTCAAATCCGGACCTCGCCGGCGCGCTCGATCAAGTGCAGGTGGCACCCGCAGGCGACCGGCTAAAGGTAGATGTGCCGGTAACGCAGGATCAGCTGCTGGCCCTGATTCGCACCCACGCATTTGCCACACCGATGTGAAGGAATAAGCGGAACCCAATGGGGAGCTTGGTCTTCAGTTGAATAGTCTAGTGACGGTCGTCTGTGTCAGCTAACCGCACATCGCAGGCTTCGCGGCAGTCGGGACAATAGTACAGTCCGTCCACGCAGAGATGGACGTGCTCTTGCGACTGGCAAAAACAGCAATACTTTTCGCAGGAGCATTTGCTCTCAGCCTTGTCGCATTGAGAACAGAGGGTGACCACAGGCCAGGCGTTTATCCTTTCTCGTTTTTAGCCTTTTCCGTCGGCGCACTGCGGTGGTTGGTGAGGGGCAAGGGAACCTCGGCAGCCGCCGTCACTGGAGTCGGGAAAGACAACTCCCTTCCATCGGAAATTGCAGCAGCAGCGCCTGCGAGGGGCGCTGGTTCAGGCGAGATCACGGGAACGAGCGCGCCCTCCGCTTCCTTCAAGAAGGTCAACACCGAGGCGCCTGTGCTCCAGTCAATCGAGAGGACATCGCCCAGCGTAACTTGGTTGGTCGCGAGCAAGCTGGCCAACGGGTAAACCAAATGCCGCTCGATCGCACGCTTCAAGTGGCGCGCGCCATATTTCAGATCCGTCCCTTCGCGCAGAAGGAATTCCCTGGCCGATTGAGTAAGGCGGAAGAGGAAGCGCCCCTTGGCGGTTTCGAGGACGCGCTGCTGCACCATTCCCAGCTCGATCTCGAGAATCTGCTCGAGCTGCTGCGACCGCAAGGGGTGGAAAACGACGACCTTGTCGATGCGGTTCATAAACTCGGGCGCGAATTTTCTCTTGGCAGCTTCCGAGGCGGTCCGTTCGACCTTTTCGTCGAGCTTAGGCTTCGATTCGGCTCGTACTTCCGGCGCAAAGCCGAGGCCGCCGGTCATCAATTCCGTTATTTCTCCGCCTCCGAGATTTGAGGTCATGAAGATCATGGTCTGCGACAAATCGACGCGACGATTGTCGCCGAGCGTCAGCGTCGCCTTGTCGAGAATGCCCAGCAGCAATTGCCACAAAGCATCGCTGGCCTTTTCGATTTCGTCGAACAGCAAAAAGCTGATCTTGAGCTTGTCGGTGTGATATTGGGCGAGGGCCTCCTGAGTGATGAGCGGATGCGTTTCGCGGTGCCCCAAATATCCCGGAGGCGAGCCAATCAGTTTGGCGATTTCGTGCGAATGCTGAAACTCGGCGCAGTCGACCTTAATTACGGCGCGGGGATCGCCGAACAGCACTTCGGCTGTGGCTTCGACGACCCGAGTTTTGCCGGCGCCAGTGGGCCCGAGGAACAGAAGGTTCCCCACCGGCCGCCCCGGTGAATTCAGGCCGGCCCGGAAAACCTGGTACAGGTCAACGACGGCCTGCACCGCCTCATCCTGTCCGACAATTTTTCGGCGCAGCCCGCTTTCGAAATCCCGCGACTCTACGCTACGCAGGGTCGGGTCGAGTTGAAACGCTTGTCCACCCATGGTCTTGCCCCCCTAACGGTACCGTCGCCCGCCATCGCGACTGACCGGTTCGGACCGCTCGAACTGATCCAGCTTGATATCGACCGTCGAACGAAGCAGTCGCAATTGCGTGACCAGTTCGCGGCCTGAATTGGCCCGATCCGCCAGCACGAGAAGCGGCGGTGATAGATCGGCCAGGTCCAGGTTCAGGCTGCGCAGCGAATGCATCAGATTCCGCACGTACGGCGATTTCACGTCGAACAGCTCTACCCGACTGCTCACCTGCTCGCGCAGGCGCCCCCAATCGAGATCAAGGAAGGGATGATTTCGGGCAACTTTCCGAACCACCTCGTCCGTGATACGCGGCCTTTCACCCAACCGCGCCAGATGCAACTGCTGCACTTTTCCGCGCCGGCGAACGTTGTGCACTAGGAAGTACCTTTTTCCCTTTTTCCGAACGAACGCCACAGCGTTCTCCTTCCGGCCCAGACACCCTAAAGCAGCCCGTAGTGTAAGGACCATCCACTACACAGTCAATGGTACGATGCTGTGGACTCGGGATGGTTGCTTCGAATTGGTTATTACTCTTGCGGAACGGTTGAACGGTCGCAAACAAGAAGGTTAGACGAGGTGGAGCCGAGTTCCGAAATGGGTTCGATAAACAAAACCTTCCCCTGTTGATTTAGATGCGAAATTCGCACGTGAGGTTCGAGGTGCGGGAGTCGAAGAACGATGTCTTGGGAACCAGTTTATCGGCTTGTGAAGCGAATCCCGCGAGGGCGCGTGACTACGTACGGAAGTCTCGCAAAGGCGCTTAGGCTAAGAGGCGGAGCGCGCGCGGTTGGCTACGCGATGGCGGCGTGTCCGAACGGTCGAGGCATCCCTTGGCATCGCGTAGTTGGCGCGGGCGGACGCCTGATGATTCCCGAGCCGTACGGGAGCCTTCAGCGGCGGCTGCTGGAGTCCGAGGGCATCGAGATCGGTGAGCGCAGGCACGTGGATATGCCGCGCTACATTTGGCTGCCCGCGAAAAAGCGCTCCTCCAGACGCAAACGCCGGGTCGCGAAGCCGCGCTGATTCGCACTGCCATCACGATTGTGCTAAAAGTGTTGTTTCGATACGCAGGACTTATTCCGTGGGCGATCCAATTATCCAGGTCGAGGACCTTTACAAAAGCTATGGCGCCGTGGAAGCGGTGCGCGGGATTAGCTTTGCAGCCGAGCGCGGCGAAGTCTTCGGCTTGCTGGGCCCGAATGGCGCCGGCAAAACATCCACTGTGGAAATCCTGGAGGGTCTTGCGCACGGCAGATCGGGGCCTGGTGCGCGTCTGCGGACTCGATCCCAGCCAATCCGGTCACGCTTTCAAAGAGAAGATCGGTGCGGTCCTGCAATCCACTTCTTTGCCGGACAAGCTGCGCGTGGACGAAGCGATCGAGCTCTTCGCGGACTTCTATCAGCGCCGCGCCAATACAGACGAACTCCTCGAGAGATTTCAGTTGGCTGAAAAACGCAGCGCATACTACAGCCATCTCTCCGGAGGACAAAAGCAGCGACTGGCGCTGGCCATGGCTCTGGTGAATGATCCGGAGGTTGTCTTTCTGGATGAGCCCACTGCCGGCCTTGATCCGCAGGTGCGCCGCGAGATTTACGACATTATCGAGGAGCTCAAACGCGGCCGGAAGACGGTCCTGTTGACGACACACTACATCGAGGAAGCCGAACGCTTGTGCGACCGGGTGGCCATCGTGGACCATGGGCGGGTGATGGCGCTGGGCACGCCGCGAGAACTGAAGCGCAATTCCGCGGGGACGACGCGTATCGAAGTGCGCCTTGCACGGCCGATTACGAACGGTTTGCTCGCGGCACCTGGAAGGCGTGTCCGATTGCCGCGAATTCGCGGGCACTTACGTGCTGCACTCGGCAAAGCCTCCGCAAACGATTGTGGCGCTCGTAAAACAGCTCGAAGCGGAAAGCAATGAGCTGCAAAGCCTGGAAATGTTTTCGCCTTCGCTGGAAGATGTGTTTATCGAGCTAACTGGCCGGCGGCTGCGCGAATGATGCGCTATGCCGAGAGCAACATTGAATCAGGAGCGAACGCTTTGAGCCATACATGGACCCTCACGACGATGCGCATTCGCCTAGCCATGCGCAACCGCGCATTCTTTTTCTTCAGCTTCGTGATGCCGCTCTTGTTTTTATTCGGGGCGCGATGCTTTCTTCGGCAGGGGCAAGACGGAATGGATGGGCTACATTCTGGGCGTTATCCTTACGTTCACAGTGATGGGGAGTTTCTGGGGGCTTAGCGTGCAGCTGGTGACTTTCCGCGAACAAGGCATTCTTCGGCGATTTCGGCTCGCACCCGCTGGGCGCGGGATCGATGCTGGCATCGAGCATCCTTTCCAACTATTTCATGGCCCTGCCAATGGTGATAATTGAGATTCTGGTGTGTCGCCTGGCATTTCACATGCAATCGTGGGGAAACCTCTGGGCGATTTTCATCCTGGTGACGATCGGGTCGGCCACATTCTCCGCACTGGGACTCGATCGTCGCCAGCGTAACCAACACCATGCAGGAAACTCAGATGATCAATAACCTGATCTGGATGGGTTTCCTCTTTCTCTCCGGCGCAACGATCCCGCTGGCTACCTTTCCCGGTTGGCTGCAGCGCGTGGCTCTTTTCATACCCGCGGAGTATCTGGCAACGGGTCTGGAGTCCGCCGGCGCGCGGATGGCTACCGGCTATCAAGTGCTCGAAGACAGTGCCGCTCTCGCACTGGGACTTGCGGTGGCCTTCGAAGTCTCGCGCCAGCTTTTCCGCTGGGAACCGGAGGCGAAGGTTCCGCGCAAGGCCAAGCTATGGGTTCTGGCGGCGCTGGTGCCATTTCTGCTGTTTGGGACTTGGGAGAGCGTTACTGGAAGGCAGCTGCACCATATCAATCAGAATTTCCAGGAGCTCAGCGGACGGCTCGCGCCTTCACAAACGACTGAGCCGCGCTGACTCAAATGGGACGGCAAACGGCCGCCACCTTTCGTTGAATCCAGCTTCACTGCATTTGCGTCGAAAGCGGGACTGATGGCTGCGAAAAATCACAACGAACCCGACAGTTTCAATCGCCGATCGAGAGATGCCCATGAGAGCAATTCGCGTGCACGAATTCGGCGGACCTGACGTATTGCACCTTGAGGAGGTCCCCGATCTGAAACCCGGCGCGGGTCAACTTGTAGTCCGCATTCGCGCGGTTGGCGTGAACCCCGCCGACACCTATATGCGCACGGGAACGTACACGCGGAAACCGGCGCTTCCTTACACTCCGGGCACGGACGCCGCCGGCACGGTTGAATCAGTTGGAAGCGGAGTCACGCGATTCAAGGCCGGCGACCGAGTTTACCTCGCGGGCAGTTTGACCGGTACCTACGCGGAGCAAGCGTTGTGCGAAGCAGCACACGGTGTTTCCGCTGCCGGCAAATGTATCGTTCGCACAGGGCGCGGCCATGCATGTTCCTTATGGCACCGCCTACCGCGCGCTTTTCCAGCGAGCGCAGGCGCGCGGCGGAGAAACTGTGCTGGTTCACGGCGCGAGCGGAGGCGTGGGTATTGCCGCCGTACAGCTTGCGCGCGCTGCCGGGCTGCGCGTAATCGGGACGGCAGGATCGGATCGGGGCAAGCAACTCGTCTGCGGCGGAAGGGGCGCATCACGTCCTTGACCACAAATCGGCGAGCCACTTTGACGAGGCGCTTTCACTCACTGGAGGACGGGGCTACGACGTGATCATCGAAATGCTGTCGAATGTAAACCTCGGCCGCGACCTCACGATTCTCGCTCCGCGCGGCCGCGTGGTGGTCGTCGGCAGCCGCGGCACCGTCGAAATCGATCGCGCGAAATACGATGACGCGTGACGCCGCGATTCTCGGCATGAGCCTTTGGAATGCCACTCCCGAAGACGTCACTGGCATTCACTCCGCGCTTGTCGCGGGACTGGAGAACGGAACGCTGCGCCCGGTGATCGGTCAAGAGATCCCGCTCTGCCGAGGCTCCACGCGCCCACAGAGCTGTGATGGAGCCCGGCGCTTACGGCAAAATCGTTTTGATCCCCTAACCTTTCGCTCAACTTCAGGCACAAGGAGAAAACACCATGCAGCGATCAGCCACGGCTGTTTGGAATGGCGCACTCAAAGATGGAAAGGGGACAATTTCCACCGCCAGCGGCGTCCTTTCGAGCACCCCGTATTCGTTCACCACGCGATTTGAAAATGCCAAGGGCACCAATCCCGAGGAGCTGATTGCCGCGGCGCACGCCGGATGCTTTACGATGGCGCTCTCTGCACAACTCGGGACAATCAACTTCGTCGCCGAGAGCCTCCGAACCGTTGCCACTGTATCGCTCGAAAAGCTTGAGGCGGGCTGGACGATTTCGCGCGTTCATCTTGAAGTGTCCGGCAAGGTCCCCGGCATCTCGCCATCGGCGTTCCAAGCCGCCGCGGATAGCGCCAAGGCGAACTGCCCCGTCTCGCGGGTGCTGAAGGCGGAAATCACGATGGCGGCAGTGCTGGAACAAACTCCGTGACGCTTTTTCCGGCTGTCATTGGATTCTTGATCGTGGCCACCGTTTTGTGGGAGGCGTTTGAGACGATCGTCCTCCCGCGGAGGGTCGCTCGGCGCTGGCGAATCACGGTTCTTTTCTATCGCGTCACTTGGTTCCCCTGGAGGTCCCTGGCGCATGGAATCAAAAGGACCAGAGCCCGCGAAACATTCTTGAGTTTCTACGGGCCACTTTCACTGCTTTTCCTTTTCGTGTTCTGGGCGGGAGCGCTGATCCTTGGCTTCGGTCTGCTTTACCGCAGCGCGGCGATCGCGAATGCCATTCCTCAATCCTTTTCCACATGCGCTTATCTCAGCGGGACGACATTCTTCACGCTCGGGCTCGGCGACGTGGTTCCGCACGCCGGCGTGGAGCGCCTTCTTGCGGTAACGGAAAGCGGACTCGGCTTTGGCTTCCTGGCCTTGGTGCTCAGCTATTTGCCGGTCATCTATCAGGCATTTTCGCGCCGCGAGGTGAACATCGTCCTCTTGGATGCCCGCGCCGGCTCTCCGCCAACGGCGTGTGAACTTCTACGGCGTCACACCGGGCCGGGCGGCGTCGAGGCCCTCGACCAGATGCTGCATGACTGGGAGCGATCCGCCGCTGCCATTCTGGAAAGCCATGTGTCGTACCCAGCTGTGAGCTATTTCCGGTCGCAACACAACAACGAGTCCTGGCTTGCGGCCCTCACGGCGATTCTGGACGCCACCGCGCTCTTCCTCACCGGCGTCGAAAACATCGCGGCGCGGCAGGCTCGCCTCACGTTCGCTATATGCAGGCACACCGTCGTCGATCTGACGCAGCTCTTCAACTTGCGCCCGCATGGGGGACACGCCGACCGCTTGCCAGCCGGTGAACTTCAGCGGTTGCGCACAACTCTCACGCAGGCCGGCCTTCAACTTCGAGACGATGAGGCCGCCGCAGCCAAGCTCACAAAACTTCGTGAGATGTATGAACCGTATCTGCGCGCGCTTTCCGACTTTCTCTACATGGAGCTTCCGCCGTGGATTTTGGCGAAAGAAATCACCGACAACTGGCGCACCAGTGCCTGGGGCCGCATCACGGGTTTTTCCTCTGGTGGCCCAAGGGAACCCGACGATCACGCAGACTGAAACCATTCTCAGCTGCCGTCAGATTGCCGAGCGCCATACGGGAACGTGGCAAAGATATTGACTCCTTCCGAAGTTGCGCGCTAAATTGAAATTGAAGTTCTGGGGGCTCTCTGCGCTCGTCCGTCATACCGGCTATCCGCGCCGCCGTGGTTGCGATTTTGATCATGGGCCTCGTAAACCTGCCGTTGATGGCTGCGGCTTCCAAACCTCTCGGCATGGTTGTCGCTGCCGATCATGCCTATTTGGACCATGCCAACGCGGCAACTGGTGCCAGCGTCTATTCCGATGACGCCCTCGTTACCGAGCAGGGTGGGTCGCTGCGGCTGAGCGTCGGACCCAGCCAGATTTACCTACTTTCCTTAAGTTCCGCGAGCCTCGAACCGCGGGACGATAAGATTGAAGCTAGGGTCGACAGGGGCACGGTGGGTTTCTCCACCGCCCGGCCCAGCGAACTCCAGATTCAGACTCCTCTGGGCGTTGTGCGCGGAGCGGATGCGAATCCCATTTTCGGGCAAGTAAGCCTACTGACTCCATCAAAGCTGAGAATCAGCTCTTACAAGGGAACTCTGGTCGTGGAAGATATAAATGGCGGGCAGAAAATGATCGCGCAGGGGGAAACCTACGAAGGAACGTTAGTATCCGACGCTTCCGCGCGACGACAGCCAACCCAAAAGGGCCAGGACCGGAGCGGCCGTCAACTGGTCGCATGTCCTCCGGGTCGGGATCCCAGTGGTGGCCGCGGGATTTCTTGCTTGCTGGCTCTATCCGGAGAGCCCATCACGCATGGGGTGCTGGAATTAGTTGCCGAATAAGCGGGCCATTGAACCTACCATAGCGCGAAAACGCGATCTTACGATTTTTAACTTCGCCGGAATTTTCAAAGCCCATGTCAGATAGCAAGATCCCGCGACAAAGCGCATCGAGCGAGGAGCATCTGGGCGTAGTCCATGAAAATCTGGAGGGCTGGATTCCTCCTCTTGCGACCGAGGCCGAGATCTGCGCTGCCTTGGAGAAGGCATTCGACTATCGCGGCGATTTGACGATTACTTTAAAGAACGGGCAGAACATTGAAGGATATGCTTTCGACCGCAGAATGAATGGGCCGTCCCTTTCGGAATGTTTCGTCCGCGTTATGCCGAAAGACCGCCCGGAAAAACTTTCGATTGCCTACAGCGATATTGCCGCCCTGGCGTTTACGGGCCGTGACACAGCAGCCGGGAAGAGCTTCGCCGCTTGGGTGAAGAAGTACAACGAGAAGAAAGCTGCCGGCGAAAAGAACTTCGGGATTGAATCCGAATCTCTTGACGAATAGCGCGCGGGTGCCCTCAAACCCCGTTATGCGAGGATCGATCGTCTAGAATACCCGCCACGAAGGGGCATGATCACTTCGCCGGTGAAGCGGCCTTTTTAGTGATAATGATATTCTTCAGCTCGTTAGGGTCGTTCTTCAGTTCTTCCTTACCGCCAGGAAACTGATTGTATTGAAGCAAATATGCGATGGTGTCTAGAGTTTGGTCGGGTGTGAGTGTGCCGGGTTTGTCCTGCGGCATCGTGTCGTGGATCAGGCCCATCAGGTCGGCCACGCTTTGCCCTTCCCACGTTCCCATGAAGGCATCGCCAGCTAGGGGCAAGGCTTGGCCGCTGCCGCTCAGATCGTCCATGTGGCATGTAGCGCAGCTCTGGCTGTATTGCGCCTTTCCTCGCTGCGCTTGGGCGGCGGTATAGACGCCGTCCATCGTCGTCTTGGGGGTGTCCGCAGCTCTCGCGGCTCGAAGCGCTCCCAGTCCCACCGCCGCAATTGCACCCGCGAAGACAATTGCTGTGATTGCGCGCAGCAGTTTGGCAAAAGCTTTTGTCTGCGAATTGGTAATATTGGCCGAGTCCATGTGTATAATTGGTCCCTTCGTTTTATTAGATGCGAATATTGTGTGCCACGGATAATGATAGCAAACGTTCCGTGGGAATCAGCGTGTCATCTATTTTTCGATACGTCGCCATTGCGGCTCTGCTATCCGCTCGACTACCATCACCGTTGCCGCACTTGTCCCAGCAACGGCCAAATCACGCCAGCGGCCTAGGAGCAATTACGTGATCAAACGCAGGCTCGGAAAATCGAACTTGGAAATTGGACCACTGGTTTTCGGCGGAAACATATTTGGCTGGACTGCGGATGAACCCACATCGTTCAAGTTGCTCGATGCATTCGTGGCATCGGGATTGAACATGATCGATACCGCCGATGTGTACTCGAAATGGGTCCCCGGCAACCATGGCGGCGAATCCGAGACGATCATCGGAAACTGGCTCGCCAAACGAGGCAACCGCGACAAGGTACTGATCGCCACCAAGCTCGGCGTAGAAATGGGGCCCGGCGAGCAGGGCCTTTCTCGCGCGTACATTTTTCGTGAGGTTGAGCGCTCGCTCGCGCGCCTGAAGACCGATTACATCGATCTTTATCAAGCGCATAAAGACGACACTGAAACACCGATGGAAGAAACGTTTGCGGCTTTCGCCGATTTAATCAAAGCGGGCAAAGTAAGAGTGATTGGCGCCTCGAACTTTAAAGCCGACCGCCTTGCAGAAGCGCTTAAGGTGAGTGTCAAGAACGGTCTGCCAAGGTACGAGAGCCTCCAACCTTGGTACAACCTCTACGATCGCGCTGATTTCGAAGGCGATCTCGCAGACCTGTGCCGGCGTGAAAATCTGGGTGTGATTCCTTATTTTTCGCTCGCGAGTGGATTTCTTACCGGAAAGTACCGCTCGGAAAAGGATCTGGAGGGCAAGGCCCGCGGCTATCGCGCGAAAAATATGCTGAACGAGCGCGGCTTCCGGATTCTCAAAGCGCTAGATACCGTTTCGACAGACACCGGCGCGACGCCCGCGCAAATTTCTCTTGCGTGGCTGGTGGCGCACGGCGTCACGGCCCCGATCGCCAGCGCGACCAATATCGATCAGTTCAACGAATTGCTCGGCGCAACTGCGCTTCGGCTCAAACCTGAAGCGGTGCGTCTGCTGGACGAAGCAAGCATCTCTTAGAGGGTCCTCCAAAAATTCGCGTGAGCCAACTCAAAGCTAAATCCGCGCCAAAGCGATGTCGTTGGGCCACCAGTCCGCTGATGATCGAGTATCACGACCGGGAGTGGGGCGTGCCGGTCCATGACGACCGAATCCTTTTCGAATTCCTAATTCTTGAAGGAGCGCAGGCCGGATTGAGTTGGGAAACGATTCTCAAGAAACGCGAGAACTACCGCGAAGCGTTCGATAGTTTCGACACAGGAAAAATTGCAACCTACGATCGTGCAAAAGTTCGCAAGTTGATGGCCGACCCGGGAATCGTGCGCAACCGTCTCAAAATTGAGGCGACAATTTCAAACGCGCAGGCGTTCCTTGCGGTGCAGAAGGAATTTGGCAGCTTCGATAGCTATATTTGGAAATTCGTTGGAGGCAAGACTAAGAAAAATTCTTGGCGACCGTCGCAGCGCCTGCCCGCGTCCACGCCAGAATCAGACGCCATGAGCAAGCACCTTAAGCGGCGGGGTTTCCGGTTTGTGGGTTCGACAATTTGCTACGCGTTCATGCAGGCCGTAGGCATGGTGGACGACCATTCCCGCGAGTGTTACCGACGCAAACCCTAAGACGGCATGCCCTGCCCAGGTGCAAATCCTCGTTGGATAAAGACCAAAACAACGCTGCCGGCGCTGTTCACCGTGGACGATTTTTCTTTACACCAACAGGTACTTGCGCCATTTCGACCTCCCGTGTAAAGATTCTTCTCGTATCCTCGTACTACGCCCGATATGCGCGGAAGCGCCGATCTCCCGATCGCCGCCTTTCGCCCCGCTTTTGCATTCATAGGGCTACGTCAGCGAGATGAACCCGCCGCTCCCATTCGGCGCTCGCTATCGAGAACGGCCATTTGTTCGGCGCCGTAGCGGTCGCCCGCAACCGATCCTGGCGGCACGGCACGCTCGATGGTGGCGATCTCCTCCGACGATAGTGAAATTGGAAGTGTTTCTAGGGCGTCCTTCAATTGCTGGCGGTGGCGTGCGCCGACTAGTGGGATTATTTCGTTTCCTTTGGAGAGGATCCAGGCGAGGGCGAGTTGCGCCACGTTGATCCCCCTTTTCGTGGCGATCTCCTGCAATCGCGATATCAACTTTTGGTTGCGGGCCAGATTTTCGCCCTGAAATCTCGGGAAGTGAGCGCGGATGTCTCCCCGCGCTGCGCTTTCGGGACTGGGCATGTGACCGGTGAGGAGGCCGCGAGAGAAAACGCCATATGCCACCAGACTGACCCCCAGCTCGCGTAGAGTTGGAATTATTTCTAATTCGGCGCTGCGTGACACCAGCGAATACTCGATTTGCAGAGCGCTGATGGGATGAACCGCATGCGCTCGGCGGATCGTGTCGGCGGATGCCTCGGAAAGCCCGATATGCCGCACGTATCCGGCCTTCACCATTTCCGAAATTGCTCCAACCGTGTCTTCGATTGGGACCGAGGGATCCACTCGCGCCGGTTGGTACAGGTCCACGTAATCGGTTCCCAAGCGGCGCAGGCTGTACGCGAGGAAGTTCTTCACCGCGACGGGCCGCGCATCCAAGCCGATGAACGCTCCGTTGGGCCCGCGCATCCCGCCGAACTTCACTCCGATGAAAAAGCGCCCGCGCGGCTGACCGGCGAGTGCTTTTTGCAGCAGCATCTCATTGTGTCCCATCCCGTAAAAATCGCCGGTGTCGAATAGCGTGACGCTCGCTTCGATAGCGGCATGGATGGTTGCGATGCTTTCGCTCTCGTCTGCTGCCCCGTACATCCCGGACATGCCCATGCAGCCGAGACCGATCCCGGAGACTTCAGGCCCGTTTTTTCCCAGACGACGGATTTGCATCGGCAGTGACTCGCTCAGTGACGCGCCATGAGCAGATGAAGTTCGGGTGGCAGTGGAACCACGTCAATTGCCACGTTGATGCATGAAGGCTTGCCGCTCGCGAAGGCGGCTTTGATGGCGGGGCCGAGATCTTGTATTTCGGTTACGCGCTGGGCGTGGCATCCGAAGGCCGCGGCAACTTCGTGATACTTGGCATCGCGAAGCTCCGTGCCAATCAGGCGAGTTTTTCCCGGACACGATTTCCTGAAAGTGCTGAGACGCCGCCCAACTGTGGTTGTTCATCACCGCGACAACGATGGGCAACTGGTGGCGCACCATGGTATCGAATTCCGCGATCGTAAAACCGATGGCCCCATCGCCCGCGAGGCATAGCACGGGGCGATTGGGATGAGCGACTTGCGCTCCAATTGATAGGCCGAGTCCCATGCCTACCGCCCCCAGGAATCCATGGGTGATGTAGCTTCCGGGTTGGTTCTGGCGGATGACCTCATTCATCCAGTGATAGGCTTCCGCGCCATCGCCGATGACGATGGTGCTTTCGGGCATGTTGTCGACGATTGCAGAAACCGCCTGAAAAGGATGAATGGGCGGAGCGGTGCGATTCAGATCCGGTTGCGCACGCTTGCATCGTTCGACCTTGGCATTGGCAACGGTTTGCTGCCAACGGCTGCGATCGGGCCATTTCTGGGTCTTCGCGCGCGCGTTCATCGCCCGCAAGGTTTCGCGCGGGTCGGCAACGATACCCATGGCCACCTGACGCAAGCGGCCGATTTCTTTAGGGTCGGTTTCGACGTGAATGATCTTGGCGGCAAGCGGAACCACGAGGTCGCTCATGCCGAGGGTGAAGAGACCGAATCGAACGCCAAGAGCTAGGATGACATCGGGCCGTTGATCGGGCGCGGCAAGGTCGGCCATCTTGTGAAACGTGCCGCCGTAGAGAGGGTGATTGCTCGGAAGCAAACCGTGCGCTTGAAAGTCCGAATAAACGGGAGTGCCAGTGGCTTCGGCAAATTCGCGCAATTCAGCTTCCGCGCCAGAAAAGTATGCTCCGGGTCCGATCATGATCACGGGCCGCGCCGCGCCCGCCAGCAGCTTCAGTCCTTCGTCCACCTCTCTCGGGTCCGGGGAAGATCGCGAATCGAGTAGAACTTTCTCAGGGATCGCCACCGAGTTCTCGTCAACTTGAGCTCCCAGCACGTCCATTGGCATGTCCAGAAGCACCGGTCCGGTTGGATGGGAAGTTGCGAGACGAACCGCTTGTGCGACTAGCCGGGGGATGTCTTGCGCGACCGTGATGCGATGCGCCCATTTTGTAATAGGAGTGACGACGGCAACCTGGTCGAGTCCGGCCTGTAGAGTGTTGGTTTCGGCCTGAGCGAGGCCGGCCGATCCGGTGATGTAAAGGACTGGCGTACGATCCAGGTAAGCGTTGGCAATCGAAGTGATGATATTCGTAAAGCCCGGCCCGGCCGTGGCCATGGCGACTCCCAGGCTGCGAGTGGCGCGCGCGTAGCCCTCGGCGGCATGGCCGGCTGCCACTTCATGGCGCGTATCAGTAATTGGAATGTGATGATCGAGGCAAGATTGGAAGATGGTTTCAAGATGCGCGCCGTGAAGGCCGAAAATATTTTTGACGTTTGCCTGCATCAGCGTTCGTACGACAAGCTCTCCACCTGTAATCATCGCCATGGGCCAATACCTCTGATGCTGAGATTTATTCTTTTGCCAGCGGTTCGCTGCGGCAGAGTCCGAGCGTAGACCACGCCGTCTTCGGCGGGATATCTAAATCTGAAGCCGACACTGCCCGACGGCCGGAATGATATCACGAAGCGCCAGCACGACAACTTGGCAACGGGAGAGACGCGCCCCCGCTGCGTGACAAGTCAGTTGTGGTCGCCAGAACTCTCACTATCCGCAGGGATGAGAAGGGCAACCGGGAAATTCAGCTAACAGATCGCCCACCAACAGCGTCTGGTTGCCGTCGAAAAGTTGACCTGCCGATTTCACGGTCCGTAAAAATGTTTCGCCAGGAACGAGAAGTTCTCGCGGGGAAGGGCGAGAGCAGTATCTTGCCAAAATTGGCGAAAATCCAGTCCGGCCGAGAGTCGGCCTGAGATGGCAGCGAGCCATCTTGGCGCCACGGTGAGCGAGCACAGATCGCCCAGAGCTCCGCAATAGGCGACCAGATGTTCTGCGCGCATTCCCCGCGCTTCCAACGGAATGAAGTCGCCTTTGGAAAACAGTTCATCGTGCTTGAGTCGATAGGCAAGAGCCTTCTGGATCACATACAACTTGATTCGCCCGTCCTCCGAATGTTGCACAAAAGCGCGCGCCGCAGACGCAACATCGCCCTCACTCTCACGAATTACCCTGCTGAGCAAACGCGAGCGCTCCGCGAAATCGACGAGCCCGCGATTATCCGGATCAACCAGGCGGAAATCCCACAACTCCGATCCTTGATAAAAGTCCGGAATGCCGGGGCACGTAACTTTAAGTAGAACCTGAGCCAAACTGTTAATCATGCCGCAATAGGCGGTCTTCTTTTGAAAAGCGCTGGAAGTCACGAAGGAAAGCCTTCGTTTTTCGGACTGAGAAGCTCCTCGATAAACCGAGCCAACGCGCTTTCGTGAGTTTCGTTGGGCTCCGTCCACCTGGTGTTAATCATGGCCTCTCTCGTGGCCTTCAGCAGGTATGCCTGGAGTCGCTCGGTGATCGATGAGACGTTCGAGGGATCAAGCGGCCATAAACCTACGAGCGTTTGATAGATCAAATACTCCTCGTTTGCATCAGGGACTTTATGGCCCTCGATTACCTGCTTATGCTTTTCATTCGAAGCAGCCCATTTCGCGATCTGCTGTTCCCATTCCTCCGGCATTTCGGAGAAGACATTGAGCCGCGCGCGAATGTCTTCGCTTCGCTTGGTATCGTGCGTGGACTGGCATTCAGGCTATGAGGCCAGCGCCGCAGCCGCTCCTGCATCAGCGCATAAAATTCTTCCCGCGAGACGATGGACGATAGCGATGGCCTCCCGCCGACTTCGTTCAGCGAAAGCAGCGGGTAGTAAACGTAGAGCGCCGTATCTTCCAATCCCTTGGCGACAATCGGCCCGGTAAGCTGTTGCCAGCGCATCACGAACGCCAGGCGCTCCTCGCGCTGCTCCGGAAGCACGTGCGCGGGATTGCGAAGAGTCAAAATTTCGCGCAGGAATGCAAAAGATTCCGCACTCATTCGCGGCCGCCGGATTCGCGCTTCGTCCAGGGCCTCTTCGATCCTCTCGTGCGCGGCCGGCGGGATCTCCAAATTTCGCACGTAAGTGCGATAGACACCCATGCAGGCAGTCGTCTCGATCAGGGCCTCGGTCAATTCCGAGCGCAAAATATCCCGCGCGTAGCGGTCCTTGCCCGCCAATTCCGCCAGTTGTCTGCCCAGCGATCGCATCTCGACGCGCAGCAGGCTGTTCATAACCAGCTTCTTCTTTTCGTAAAGAATGTCCGCGAACTTCGCTTCTCTGCCGGTAAATCTGGAATAAATTTCGGCTAGCCGTTTCGCGCCTGCCGGGGGACACAAAAACGCCATTGGCCCAGTTGAGGTAGTCGTAACCCGTGGTTCCCGCGACGGGCCATTCCTCTGGCAACCTCTCATGGGGCGCAAGTATTTTTTCGACGATCACGTATGGCTTCCCGGCATCAGGAGATACCGTGGACGCAATGCGATCGCCGAGTTTAGTAAGATAACCTGCGGGATCGCGCAATCCGTCAATATGATCGATTCGCACCCCGCTAATCACGCCCTTGGCGATCAGGCGGAAGATCTGCTCGTGCATCGCTTCGAAAACGATGGGATCTTCAACGCGCATGCCCACCAGGTCCGAAATGGCGAAGAACCGCCGGTAGTTGATCCCTTCGTTCACATCCTGCCAGTACGCCAGCCAGTAATTCTGCTCGGCCAGGATTTGTTCGAGTTGGGAAAAGCTGGCGGAATCGCAAGGATCGCCATTCAATTGCGAAAGAATCGAGTCGATCAACGCGCGCACTTCCGAATGGCTGGCGATGAGAACTTTCATCCGCTCCCGCGCCGCCTCAAACCGGAGCCGCCTCTCGCCGGACGTTGTAGCCCGGTCCGCGTCTGAAAGTGAGGACAAAGACGAAATGATGCCGAGATATTCCTCGTAGGCAGCGGAGGTTTCGCCTAAGGATTTCTTGAGATCGTCGGCGCGTTCTTTCAAAACGCGCGCATAGGATCTGGGCGCGAGCGGAAAAAGCGATTCACGGTATTGGATCGCGAATTTTCCCTCTTGGAATATCAGGCGAAGCTCGCCCCCGTCGAGCGTTTCGCCAAAAGGACGTCCGAGAACGGGCAGCAGGATCTTGCCGTCCAGGTTTCGAGAGGCCGGGTGCCACTGTATGTCGAAGTAAGAAGCGAACGCCGATTCGGCTCCGTTTTCCAGCACATCCATCCACCAGCGATTTTCGCTGCTGGCGGCCATGTGGTTCGGGACGATATCCAACAGTAGTCTCATCCCTCGATTCAGCAGTCCGTTTTGCAGCGCTTCAAAATCTTCTTCGGACCCTATTTCGGGATCGATACGCGCCGGGTCGGTCACATCGTAACCATGCCCGCTGCCATGGCGGCTTACCAGAAGCGGCGATGCGTACAGATCGGAAATGCCCAGTGTCGAAAAATAATCCAGCAGCCCTAAGGCGTCCTGAAAGCGGAAGCGATCGTTGAATTGGAGGCGATATGTGGATGTGGGAATGCGCTTGAAGGACACTCAGATTCTCTCCGTTGCAGCGCGCTCCAAAAAAAGAAATGATTGCGGCGACAACATGATTCGAGACGTGGAATTCAGCTCCACCCCTTCCCTCAACTTCTTTCCCGGACCGAGCCATTTCGACTCCGCCGAGCCAAGCTTTATTAGCCATCGGCCGGGCGGCAACGTCCCCTCCGTTTCCAATTCGGTGCGGCCGAAAAAGAAAAGCGCCGCCAGCTCACTTGAGTCGGATGTCCACAAAAGCCGAAGGCATTCATGATCCTCATCCGGCCTAGTTTCGACGCTCGAAGCCGGGTCCAAGTGACACACGTTGCGCAGCTCAATCAGTTTCTTATAGAAGGTTCGCAGTGTCCGGTGCGGTTCCTGCTCTTCTAGCTCGTGTTTCAACACGGACGCTTCGAAAGTTGCCAGGGCCTGCGGATCGGGTGTCTCGTGTTTCCAGCCAAAGCTCGCAAACTCTTCGCGGCGTCCGCGGCGCACTGCCTCGATAAGCTCCTTGTCTCCGTGGCTTGTGAAATACAGGAAAGGTGAAGTTTCTCCATACTCTTCGCCCATGAAAAGAAGCGGCACGAAGGGCGAGAGCAGCGTCACGCCCGCCGCCAGCTTTTGTCCCTCAAAGCTCACGAGTTGGCTCAATCGTTCGCCAAGCGCGCGGTTTCCCACTTGGTCGTGATTTTGACTGCACACCACAAAATGGGATTTTGCAATGCCGCTCGCGGAATTGCCGTGCCGGCGCTGCCGGTATTTCGAATACTGTCCCCCATAGCACCAGCCATCTTTGATCACCGTCGCCAAGTGATGAACGGAACCAAAATCCCTGTAATACCCGGTTTGCTCCTTGGTCAGAAGCGTGTGCAGCGAGTGATGGAAATCGTCGCTCCATTGCGCCGGCAAATCATATCCGCCTTTTTCGTGCGGAAGCAGGATTCTCGCATCGTTCAAATCGCTTTCCGCGATCAAATGGATTTCGCGCCCGAGCCGCGTGGCCAGCGCGCGTACTTCGTCTTGCAGTTCCTTCAGGATATGCCGCGCGCTGAAATCAAAAATCCCGTGGATCGCGTCCAGCCGCAGCGCATCGAAATGGAATTCTTTCATCCAGTAGAGGGCGTTCTCGATGAAGAAGTGCCGTACGGAATCGCTCTGCGCGTCATCGAAGTTCAGCGCTTTCCCCCAGGGCGTCCGGTACTTTTCAGTGAAATAAGGCCCGTACTCCGCCAGATAATTGCCCTCGGGCCCCAGATGGTTGTAAACAACGTCCAAAGCCATCGCGAGACCGTGGGCGTGGGCCGCGTCCACCAATCTCTGCAGGGCATACGGTCCGCCATAGCTATTCTGTGGGGCAAAAAGATACACGCCGTCGTAGCCCCAATTTCGGGAGCCAGGAAATTGAGCTACAGGCATTAGCTCGATCGTCGTTACGCCTAAATCGACAAGCTCGGGCAAATGCTCGATGATCGCCTCGAAAGTCCCCTCGCGCGTGTATGTACCCACGTGGAGTTCATAAAAGATGCTGCTCCCCAGCGGCCGCCCTTTCCAGTTCGAGTCAGACCACTGAAACGTTCCCAAATCGACCAATTGCGACGGCCCGTGAACTCCTTCCGGTTGAAAGCGCGAGGCGGGGTCCGGACGCTCGTGCACACCATCCACCCTGTAAAGATAGCGATCGCCCGTCGCAACATTGCTCGCTGTCGCATGGTGATAGCCGGATTCACCTTTCTCCATGCGCACTACTTGTTCATTGTCGCCAAGAACGTGAAGTGAAACGCTTTCGCGTTTGGGGGCCCAAACGGAGAAATGCCATGAGCCATCCGCTCGTAGAATGGCTCCGATGTGCTCGTCAGTTTGGGCAGGGAGGTCCATGGCGGCTTGGTGCATCGTTCGGTGATCTGCTTATCCAGGATACTTCAGCTTCGCGGATGAGAAACAATCAATCGTGTCGTTACCGTCGACTCGAGGTTTCTATCAATCGGCATAACCTCTCGGGTGCTCACGCCGCCACTCCCATTGCGAGCGCAGAATCGAAGCTAGGTCAGACGCCGCCGGTTTCCAGCCCAGCGTAGCCTCGGCTTTCGCCGCATCAGCGACGAGCTTGGGAGGATCGCCCGGCCGCCGGGCCGCAATCCGTATTGGAATCGGGCTGCCCGTAACCTTTCGCGCGCACTCGATTACTTCCAGCACGGAGTAGCCGTGGCCCGTGCCCAGGTTGAAGAAATCAGATTTGCCGGTTCGTTCGAGATAATCCAGCGCGCGAATGTGAGCTTCTGCCAGATCGGCCACATGAACGTAATCGCGGATCGCGGTTCCGTCGGGTGTTGGATAGTCATTTCCGAAGACCGCGAGTTCCCGCCGTTCCCCCAGCGCCGGCGATAATGCGTTTGGCACCAGATGCGACTCCGGTTCGTGGTGTTCCCCACGATGCTCCGTTGCGCCGGCGGCGTTGAAGTAGCGCAACGCCACGAACTTAAGCCCGTACGATTTGTCGTAGCTGTCCAGCATGCGCTCGACCATCAGTTTCGACCAGCCGTAAGGATTCACCGGCCATTGCGGACACGTTTCCGCGATGGGAATCTCTTTGGGCTCCCCGTACGTGGCGCAAGTAGAGGAGAACACCATGCGCCGCACACCCGCGCTCACCAGAACATCCAGCAGCGCAATTCCCTGAGCCACGTTGTTCTCGAAATATTTCGCCGGCTCGGAAACAGACTCACCCACATAGGCTAGCGCCGCGAAGTGAACGCACGCTTCAATCTTATGTTCTTGCGTAATTCGCGAGACAAGCGCCCGGTCCCCAACTTGCCCGCGATAGAACGGCACATCCGCGTCCACAGCGCTTCGATGACCGCGATGGAGATCGTCGATCACGACGACAGCATTGCCCATTTCGCGGAATCTCTCCACCGTCACGCTGCCAATGTATCCGGCGCCGCCTGTCACCAGAACCGCCATATCATCCTTTCCACCACCGAAGCCGCGAGTCGACAATTGTAGCCGAAGGTCAATTCGCAATCAGGTCCAATCAGGTCCAACCAAGGTCAAAGACCGGTTCTTGCGACCGTACCGCGCAAACTCCGATCGATGATGTTGGTCCGGTGTCCATTAAAATCGATGACTTTAGCCAATTGGCTGCAGAAGTGGCGTTCCGGCCAATTTCGCCCAACTACGCCGAGCCGCATAAGTCTAGACTTTGTAAGCAGTTGCGGGGAGATGATTCCTCTTTTTTGGGTCTGCAATCGCCCGTCCCAGGATACAGCAAACTTCGGGTTGACCTACAGCATGCGTCCGATGGCAGCGTTTGGGACGCCCTACTATTCTTCAAGTCGAGAATTGCATCGGCGTGATCATTGTCGGCGACTGCCTCATAGTTCCTTTCGTTCGCCGGCGGCCCGCCTGGGCTTGAGTAAGATTTTCGATTCATAGATTCATAAGGGCGGGCAACCGGCTTCGCAACGATTGCCCATCCTTGCCAATCGAGGTGATGGCATGACAAAAGCGAACGACACAAGCCCTGGACTAGACCAGGATCTTCACGTCGATACCTCGGTTCTTGTTGCGCGCGCACAAGCCGGGGACGAGTTGGCATTCGCCCGCCTCGTTCAGCCTCACATGCGGAAAATCTATCACGTGGCGCTTCGGATCACCCGCAACCGCGAGGACGCCGAAGATGCCTCTCAGCAGACTCTCCTGAAGGCTTTTGCAAATGTTCGCCAATTTCACGGCGCCTCACAGTTTTCCACCTGGCTCACTCGCATCGCTATGAATGAGGCGTTGATGACCATTCGGAAGCGTCGCTCCGAAGATTCACACCTGTGCTACGACGCGAACCCAACCGGCGAATCCAGTCTTCTTCAGGATCTGTGCGCTGGCGACTCCGCTCAGCCTGAAGTCTTGTACACAAAGAGCGAAAATCGCCGGGTGCTCAGGGAAGCTATCGGCGGCCTTCGGGGAACGCTAAGAGTGGTCGTTTGCTTGTTGGGTCTAGAGGAGCATCAAAGCAAGGACGCCGCGAAGATTCTGAATCTGTCGCAGTCCGCCGTGAAGACGCGGTTCTTGCGGGCGCGCCAGGAATTGAGGGAGTGCCTCGGGGAACGCATTTAAAGGATCTAGGGCCCATGAACCGTTTTTGCAGGACGATTTCTGTCTCCCGTCCGCAGCGGTGATGCCGCCTGAATGAAGCGAGCAGCGCAGCTGCAACCGAAACGGGGGGATACCACCATGAAAAGGATTTTGTACACTCTAATTGCATTGAGCCTCTTTTCGCCCGTAGTAGCGGCGCAGGGTTATTCAGCCAGCCACGCGGAGTTCGGAGTGTATGCGGACTACTTCAGGTTGAATCAGACCGAAACTAATTTGGGTGGAATTGGTGCAAGGCTCTCCGTTAACGCCAATCCGTACCTCCAGCTCGAAGCGCAGATGGCGTACGACTTCTCCCAAGGCTTCACAGAGGGATTTACGTCGTCTGGCGGAACCCTCGTGGTTCAACGGTCGAGCCTCCGGCTGCTACACGGGTCGTTTGGGCCTAAGCTGCAGACTTCCGGGCCGGTTCGGTTTTTTGTCACTGCGAAAGGCGGTTTCGACGACTTCGGGTTCAGCAACGCGCCCGCGACGCTGGGGACGTTTACCGGCACGGTATCGCGTTTGCGCGCGGACAATGTGAACGCTGTTTTTTACCCGGGCGGCGGCGTCGAGACCTTCCTGGGCCCTATTGGCTTGCGTTTGGACGTTGGCGACGAAATGTATTTTAATCACGGCGCTCACCATAATTTGAGCGTCACGTTCGGCCCGACGATACGCTTTTAGATTTATCCATGGTTGAATCTTTGCCAAATGTTGCCGTAGATTGCTGCGGCCCGCGACCTTGTAGGCCACCCCTACTTTTGCGTGGAAAGAACAGCGCCTTGACTCCCACTTGTTGTGTATAATTGTGCTCCCAGTACAACTGAGCGCGCCGACTGCCTTCTTCGGTGCTGGTTCGTGAGTCTGGCCCCCAGCCCCAGCTTCAGGAGTGAACTGTGAGAAATCTCCGCATCCTAATCGCAGACGACCACGATCTGATGCGCCGTGGAGTGAAGGCCCTCCTCCAATCTCACCCGGGCTGGGAGATATGCGGGGAAGCTCACACCGGCCGCGAAGCAGTCACCAAGGCCGAGGAACTAAAACCCGACGTTGTGACCTTGGACATCAGCATGCCGGATCTCAACGGCCTTGAAGCGGCGCGAAGGATTAGAAAAGTTTCTCCCAATTCCGAGATTTTGATCCTGTCGGTTCATTATTCCGATCAGTTGATTCGAGATATTCTTGAGGCTGGAGTGCGCGGCTACATTGTCAAATCAGATTCCGACAGGGATCTGGTGATCGCAGTGGAGACTCTGGCCAATCACAAACCGTTTTTCACGCCCCGCGCCACCGAAGTGATTCTCGGTAATTTTAATAATGGCGGAGTGCGCACCGACTTCCCCGAATCCGTTCGCGATCGGCTCACCTCTCGGGAGCGCGAGATCGTTCAATTGCTGGCTGAGGGCAAGAGCAGCAAGGAAGTCGCTTCGTCGCTGTGTATCAGCGTGAAGACGGCCGAGACCCACCGCGCGAACATCATGCGTAAGCTTCAATTGCACACTGTCAGCGAGTTGGTCCGTTACGCCGTACGTAACCAGATTATCGAGCCTTAGTCGACCTATTGCCTGCCTACAGGGATTTCCCGCTGTTTCTAATTGCTCTGCTGTATTGTTCCAGGTGTCATGGTTTGAAATTCTGCCCGCGCGGACGATCTGCTCCGCCGATTCGGGGGAAGAAGACGGGAAGTCGAAGAGTCCTGAGAGATCAGGGCTAGAGGGCTGGGCCGGTTTTCCTCTTCTTCTTCCGCAAATTGTATGGTTTTCTCCGCAGAGGAGCCTTCGAGTTACTCTGAGAGGCAGGAAATCAGGAAGCGCCCGGCATCGACTTCGACGCCAGGCGCCATGTCGCTTCTCACTTAGGTAGACTTCCGACCCGCAACCAGAAGAACCACGCCTGCTACCACCGCAATGCCCCCAATGATGGGTGGCACCGGAATCGTCTTGTGCTCTTCCGTGGTGGCTTGGAAAGATCCTACCTGTAGAACCTTCTTGTGCTTGGTGTAAGTAATCCCCTGAAACACCAAAGCGATTACTCCAATGACGATGAGGATTACTCCGGTGACGGCACTAGTTTTCATTTGTTCTTTCGGGCCGCCGTCTCAGGCCCGGCGCATTAAGCCGCCAAGCAGTGAGACCAAGAACAGCACAAGGAAGAGAAAGAACAATACCTTTGCAACGCCCGTTGCTGCGGCGACGATGCCCCAAAAGCCAAATACAGCCGCAACCAGCGCGATAATAAAGAAAGCAAGTGCCCAGCGCAGCATACTTTCCTCCTCGGGATGCCGTTGGTAAAGGCTTCGGCTGAGTCCCTTCACAACCCTATAACCGGCCTATTTACGCATGGAAGCATCCGCCTGGCAATACATCCCATTACCTAGAAACGCCTTGCTTTCCGCTGTATAGCTCCGGTGTGGCAAAACCGTCGATGGTTTTGCTATCGCTAATTCTTCGCGAACCAGCCGCCAAAAAAAATGCCAATCGCCTCCACTGAATGGCGACCAAGAATTAAGCCACTACAAATTGCGACGCCCAACAGCGCAAAGCACGCCAATACGTGAATCCCCGCGGCGCGGTCAATGGTCTGGTGTATTCCCCACGATGGGCGCGCCGTGGTTCTTTATTACTGGAGCAAAGAAAGCATCTAGTTTAAGGAGAGAGCTATGAACTGGGACCAAGTGGAAGGGAAATGGAAGCAATACAAGGGTCAGATGAAGGAGAAGTGGGGAAAGCTGACGGACGACGACTTCGACGTGATAAATGGCAAGCGCCAGCAGCTTGTCGGCAAGATTCAGGAACATTATGGCATTGCGCGTGAGGAAGCCGAAAAGCAAGCCGACGAATTCGTGAAAAGTTTGCGCGCGGCCGATGAAGCCGCCGGATCCGAACGGAAAACCTATCGAGCTGGAAGCTTTTAATCCGCCAGCGTTGTCACAGATCTTCACCTGTTCTCGCCCTGCAAACCCCCCGATAGGGCCGTTCGAGGTGCTAAACGGCCCCCCTTCCTTCGCCCGTGCGTGTCACGGCATTGAACGTTGACCTTACGCCCAAGCTACGGGGTATTTATTCCGGGTGTACAGCTTGTGCCGGATGGCACGCTCCGCGGGGTAATCCTACCGTGGTGTCGACGTGTACTAGGGCGCATATGCCCGGCAAATGAAAGGAGCGCAAATGGCAATATCAGTAAAAATCGATCCGAACCCTTCGGTTCTTCGCCACTATGACGAGCCCGGGCCGGACAGCCCTCGGGAACCGGGCGATCAGCCAGACCAAAAGCTTCGGCCCGGCGGCGCTCGCAAATTTCGCCCTACTAACCGCGGGGCAAAGACGAAGAGGCCAGCGGCGCGTCGAAGGCATCGGTGAGGCGGTTGTAGCCGTTGGCAGGTGGAATCGTGTGGAACCGCAAGATCCAGTTCGTTAAAAGCAGTGAGCGACAACCAGAATCCATTCAGGGAGGGACAGCATGGCCGGGAAAAATACAGCGGTTTTTGGAATTTACCCGAACCGATCAGGAATTGAGTACGCGCTGGGCGTTCTGAAAGATGCCGGGTTTCGCAATACCGACGTCTCGGTTTTACTTCCAGAAAATCTAGGGACCAAGGACCTCGCCACCGAAAAGGCGACGAAAGCTCCGGAGGGAGCAACGGCCGGCGCTGCTTCGGGTGCAGTGATAGGTGGCGCGTTCGGATGGCTTGTTGGCATTGGAGCGCTAGCGATACCAGGGCTGGGTGCGTTTATAGCTGCCGGACCGCTCGTGGCCGCGCTCGCAGGCGTCGGCGCCGGGGGGGCTGTGGGAGGCTTTACAGGCGCCCTCATCGGCGCGGGAATTCCGGAATACGAGGCCAAGCGCTACGAGGGACGCATCAGGTCCGGAGGCATCCTGCTTTCCGTCCATTGCGATAGCAGCGAGTGGGCCAAAAAAGCCGAGGAAACTCTCAAGGCCACAGGCGCGGATGACATTTCATCAACCGGCGAGGCATCCGCCGATTTTGCCAAATCGGATCGCCCCATGACACGCGGCGCGGGTCAATAAGTACTCACAAAGAGCCGGTAGAGATGTTCTCACCTCCATTCAGCGGCTGAGGCCGTTTTCCACTTGGCGTCGTTTGCGGCGGGGTTAAGAGCCCCGCCCTTTCGACGGCTACGCGAATTTGCAACAGCAGCCGCCCCAAAGGCTGATCGGGATAAAGGCGCCGTTTATTGGAGCGCGCGCAGGAGACTGGCGGCAAAAAAGTATTTGGTTTCCAGAGGAGATGTTTTAGTGTGGCTTCATGAGCAAAACATTCTATCTTGCTGCTCATAAAATGCTTGAGGCCACTTCATGCATCAGCTTTTAGGGGACACTCGCCACTGGGTGATTGGTGGAGCGGTTTTAGCCGGCGTCATTATTCTCAGCCTGATTGGTCATAAGGTTGTCTTCTTCCTCGTCAAGAGGGTTTTCCGAAAACGAGGAGCATTCCTTCAACATGCACTGACTGCACGCGCCGAAAACCCCGCAAGATTCATTTTCCCGCTAATTGGCCTGGCTCTGGCCCTTCCTTTTCTGCCGATCAACCATGACGTCCGGGTTTCGGTCCAGCGTGTCCTGGGCCTGGGCGTGATCGCCTGCGTCGGCTGGGCGGTCATCGTGCTGGCGAACGTGGTGAGCGACACGCTTTATGCACGGTACTCGAGCGACGCCACGGACGATCTGATATCGCGGCGAATCCGAACCCAGACCCAGGTGCTGCGTCGCATCGTGGTGATGATCGTATTGATTCTCACCGCCGGGATTATGCTGATGACGTTCCCCGAGGTTCGGCGCATCGGCGTGAGCTTGCTGGCGTCGGCCGGACTCGCTGGGTTGGTTGTCGGCGTCGCCGCTCGATCCACTCTTTCCAGCTTGATCGCTGGAGTTCAAATAGCGCTCACGCAGCCCGTGCGGCTCGGTGACGCTGTTGTGGTGGAGGGGGAGTGGGGCTGGATCGAAGAAATTACGACCACTTATGTGGTGATCAAGATTTGGGATTTGCGACGGCTGGTTGTTCCGCTCTCGTATTTCATAGACTCACCTTTTCAAAACTGGACGCGCACGACCGCCAATCTGCTTGGCACTGTAATGATTTATGCGGACTATCGCCTGCCGGTTGACGATGTGAGAGAAGAACTTCACCGGCTCGTCGAATCGTCAGACCTGTGGGATAAGAAAGCCTGGGGGCTTCAGGTGACGGACGCGACCGACAAAACCATCCAGCTTCGCGCGCTGGTAAGCGCGTCGGATGGCTCTCGTCTGTGGGATTTACGCTGCTACATCCGCGAAAAGCTGATTGCGTATATTGCAAGCAAGCATCCTGACGCCCTGCCTCTGAACCGCCAAGACATCGTTCGCAATGCGTCTGAGAATCAGCCAGATAAGTCAAGCCCTCCGCCTCAGAAGGCCGAATCTGCGCAGCGGGGCTAGCATGAAGCGACAGTGATTTGTGGCCCCTCTCGCTCGTTTGAGAACCCGTCAGGCAGTATGCTAGAACTAGTGGCGATTTTTCCCGGTGGAACCAGCAAAAGGACGGGCCCATGCATACTGCCCCGGACCACGAATTCGATTTAGACGAACCACGCGTAGAAACATCGTCCACGACGGAAGGTTCAGCCCCCCGACCGACTCTGAGCTTGGAATCTCCCGAGCTGTACATCAATCGCGAACTCAGCCTATTGGAATTCCAGAAGAGGGTATTGGAGCAAGCGCAGGACCCGGAGAATCCTCTCCTTGAGAAAGTAAAGTTCCTTTCCATTGTCAGCTCGAACCTGGATGAGTTCTTCATGGTGCGAGTGTCCGGCTTGCAAAGGCAGGCGGCTAGCGGCACACAAGAAGCGAGCGTGGACGGTCTGTCTGCCGCGACTCAATTACAACTCATTCGCAAGGAGGTGCGGCGTCTCGTTGAGGAAATGCAGGATCTGTTGCGTAACACGCTGCTGCCGGCCCTTGAGCGGGAAGGAATCCGGATCTTGGATGTTACCTCGTTAGCTCCAGAAGAGCGGTCGGCGATGGATTCGTATTTCCTTGAAGAAGTGTTTCCCGTGCTCACGCCGCTGGCGTTCGATCCCGGCCGGCCGTTCCCGCATATTTCGAGCCGCAGCTTGAATTTAGCTGTTGTCGTTGGAGACAGCCAGGGAACGGAATACTTCGCTCGTGTGAAAGTGCCGGACTCCTTGCCCCGGCTTGTTCCGGTAATCGCCAATTCGCGCCAAGCGAAGACTTCCAAATCGTCAAAGGCCGAAAGGAACGTTCGTGTGGTTGGAGCGATTGATCGCGGCCAACCTTCATTTGCTATTTCCGGGAATGGAAGTCCTGGCGGCGTGCCCTTTCCGCGTGACTCGCGATGCCGAAGTGGCGATTCAGGAACTGGAAAGCGACGATCTCTTGGAAAGCGTCGAAGAAGCGATGAGGCAACGGCGGTTTACATCGGTGGTGCGCCTGCAGGTGGACGCAGACGTATCCGAGAGGATTCTGGAAATCCTGGCCAGCAATCTCCCGATTGACAAGGAGGATGTGTACAGAATCCACGGCAGCATCGGGCTCGGACGGCTCATGGAATTGTATGCGTTGACCGTCCGGATTTGAAAGACAAGCCCTTTGTGCCATCCATTCCGGCAAGCCTTGGGGCCGATGCTGAAGAAGACGTATTCTCAGTGATCCGTCGGGAAGATCTTTTGCTGCATCATCCCTACGAGTCTTTTCAACCGGTCGTGGAATTCCTGGAGGCGGCTGCGCGCGACCCGAATGTGTTGGCGATCAAGATGACGTTGTATCGCGTGGGCCGCAATTCGCCGATTGTGGCCGCGCTGCTGGAGGCTATCGAGCGGGGAAAGCAAGTGGCCGTTCTCGTCGAACTCAAGGCACGGTTCGACGAGGAAAGCAACATCGAGTGGGCGCGAACGCTGGAAGATGCAGGCGTGCACGTCGTCTACGGATTGGTTGGGCTGAAGGTCCACTCCAAAATCGCGCTGGTGGTCCGGCGCGAAGGCGAAGATATTCGCCGCTACGTACACTTGGGAACGGGCAATTACAATCCATCGACCGCGCGCCTCTACACCGACTTCGGTTTTTTGACCTGCAATCAACAAATCGCGGATGATGCCACGTACTTTTTCAACTCCCTGACGGGATATTCGCGAAAAGACGAGCCGCGCGCACTTCTGGTGGCTCCCGTCAATCTGAGGCAGCGGATGGAAGAATTAATCGTCAGAGAAATTTCCCTACAGCAGAAGGGCGAGCGGGGCCACCTGATTTTCAAGATGAACGCGCTTGAGGATCCACAAATGATCCGGCTGCTCTATCAGGCCTCGCAAGCCGGTGTGAAAGTAGAGCTGTTGATACGAGGGCTTTGTTGCTTGCGACCCCAGGTGAGTGGGGTTAGTGAGAATATTAGTGTTACGAGCATCGTCGGCCGGTTCTTAGAACACAGTCGCGTCTACTATTTCCGGAATGGAGGAGCTGAGGAGATTTATCTTGGCAGCGCCGACCTGATGCGGCGGAACCTGAGTCATCGCGTCGAAATCGTTTTCCCTGTCCGCAATGCCAAGTTGGTTGAGCGCTTGAAGGAAATTCTTAGCATTCAGCTGGCCGACGAAAAGAAGAGTCACCACTTGCGAAGCGATGGTCATTACGCCAGAAGCGCCAAGAGGGGACAAGCGGACGCAATCGACAGCCAGCTACGATTACTCACCCACGAACGAGCGCCGCTCAAAGCTGCAAGGGGCCTGGCGGTTTTGTCTCGCAAACGCCGAGTCGCCGACCGGCGGACTCACGTGCGCACAAGGGGTTGATTCGCTACCAATCGGTGCTCCCTTGTTGACCTTTTACTTTGCTGAAGATTCAAGCAGGCGGGCGCGGACAACGAAGCGTTTCGGCGCCGGCCCTATGTAGTAGAACGGGAAGCAAGTGACGAGTGTGAGGGTGCTGCCGGACGAGGGTTGCAAGACTTGAGTGTCACTCGGAGATACGATAGCCGTGGATTCCACCAGATACTGGAAGCCGCCTGCCAGGGTCTTCAAGGTGATCGAGTCGCCCTGCCTGATGTTGCGTAAAGGACGAAAGAAAGTGTCTCGATGGCCGGCGAGAACGACGTTACCCGATTCGCCGGGGAAGGCCGTTTCAGAGAGGTGGCCGACCGCGTGCCGCAGGGCGCTTGGCGAATCACCCTGGACGATGATGGCGCTCAGGCCGAGGCGAGGGATCTCCATCTCTCCGATTGCGCCGCCTGGCAACACCGGGGCCCGTTCCTCAGCTTGGCTCGCATCGTTCTGACCGAGATTGCCGCGACTCGCGGTGGCAAATTTCGATTCCTCGATTGACTGATAAACATGGGCCTCCGCGATGGCGTAGCAGGCATAGGAGAGCGCGAACACACCAAAGGCCAGGAAAATATAGTATGCCGCGCGAAGAATCAGCGCGCGCGCTTTCGGAGGTTTTGCGAAGCGGCCCCTAGGATTCATGATGTTGGCCTTCCCGAAACCGCGGGGTCCTGGTGATCGGACAGGAAATAGCCGGGACGGGTGCGCACGTGAAGCTTGCCGAGGCCGGGCGCATCAACGGTTACTCTTATGTGGCGAAAGGAGCCCGCGGCGCCTGTTTTCGCGGGAACAAATCCGAGGGTGTACTGTTCGCGAAGATCGCGCGCGATTTCCTTGGAGATATCCAGGACGCTTCGCGAGGACGTGGGAAAGAAAGCGATCCCGCCGGTTTCCTTACTTAGGCGTCGAAGGAGACCGGGATTCTCGTCCGCGTCTTCATCGTTCGGGTCCGTCAATCCAATGGAATAAATCACGACTTGCGAGCGGTGTGCGAGCGCGAGAATCTGCGAGTATTTGTAACGGCTGGCATTGTCACCGCCGTCGCTGACGATGATCAGAGCTTTCTTATCCCAATCGCCAAGTTGCAAATGGATGAGACCTTCCGCGATCGCATCGTAGAGCGACGTTCGCCCGCGAGCGGAAACGGCCGAGACAGCTTTTTCGAGTTCGCTGGGGCTGTGGGTGAAGGGCTGCCCATCGAGCAGCTCGACCGAAACGCTATCGTTAAAATCCACTACGAACGCCTGATCCTGAGGATTGCTGGATTGGGCGAAAGCGAAGACCGCGGCGGCCACCTCCGAGAGCTTAGGGCCCATGCTGCGGCTGTGATCAACGATCAGGCCCACGGTGACGGGGGTATCCCCGTCTTGGAATGCCGTAACGGTTTGAAGTTTCCCGTCGTCGTACACGCGGAAGTTGTGCACGTTCAAGCCAGGAACGAATTCGCCTTTCGTGGACGTGACGCTAACGGGCAGTAGAACCAGTTCCGTCCTTGCGACAATCGCCGATTGAGCAGCGGATGGAGCGAGATCAGCCTGTGGCGTGGAATCCCGCGCCGAAGATTGCGAGTGGGCGGAGGCGGCGCAAAAGAGCAGCAAAGCAGAGGAGAAGAAAAGCATTCGAGACGGATTGCGTCTTTTAGAGAGCACGATCGGAGGCACCGAGTCTCCCAGGGCCGCGGGATACGAGTGGTCAGTGAAACCCGCGGCGCCTTGGAGCGTGATACGTTCAACGATCCTACTGCGCGAAACGCTTCAGAACAAATGCAGCGCTAAGCGATCCAAGTCCTAGCAATGCGATGAGCGGAAGCGAGCTGGCCGTCTTCGGCAGAGTCGCGGTTGTCGCGGCCGTTGCAGGAGCGGTGTTCTCCGCGACGAGAGGCGTTGTTTCGGCCGCGGGCGGAGTGGTCTCGATGGCTTCGGCTACCGGCACTTCCTTCTGTTCCGGGGTAACCGCAACAACGGGAACCGTTTTCAGATCGGCTGTTTCTTCCGCAAGCGCCGGGACGGGTTCGTTCGCCGCCACAGCTAGCTGAATTGCCCGCTGCTTCGGATAAACAAATTCCTGGCCGAAATTATCACCCGGATAAAACCACGCCTTGAGCGCTTCCGGATTATCGCCAGGTGTCTCCGTGAACTTGACCACGGTTTTGCCCGTCGGATGCAGGCGCCAGTTGTTGATCGCGAGCACCGTGGCGATTACGTGAGTCCCGTCGGCATCCAGAAACTGCACGATGTGGCGCTCCGATGCCAAATCCACGAGCTTGACCGTGTAAGTACCCGCTGGCAAAATCTGTCCCGGGATTTCGACCGGCTGACTAAACGTCATGACGGTTTTTTTGTTCCAGTCATCGGCTGGAGCACCCGACGCGAATATCGCACCGAATAAGGCGAGTGCGAGCACGCCTAAAACTGTCTTTGTTATCTTCATCATCCCCTCCTAAGTAATTTCAAATCGGCTGTATTGGCTGTGACCTACCGGCATGACCGCAAGGTATCGCTCGTTACCGGAAACTGAGCTTACCTAGATCGCCCTTCGCGCGTCTGTGCTGTTGTGCACACATCAGATGAGGCCGGGGTCAGGCGCCCACGGGCAAGGAGGCTATTCGGGAGGTACGATCAGAGACTTAAACCGAGTCGAATCCTGGCGATGCGCCTTTTTTGGAGGCCTGACAAGTCCTTGGGTCAACCACCGTCAGGAATCTCGTACGGCCCGAGCTCGGGGCCGCCCTTCCGCGCCCCTTTGCTTCCGAGCGGAATCTCGGCGAGAATATAGCTGCATCCGTTGGTAGCACACTCCGTTCTTCGTTGGACATCTGATGAGCTCTTCCGTTTTGCGGGCATCCGATAACGCGAACCTCATGTGGGCGCATCCGTTGGTGCGCGAATGGTTCGAGCGGAAGTTTGGCACGCCCACGGAGCCGCAGGAGCAGGGCTGGCCGCACATCCTTGCGGACAGAGACACGCTTATCTGCGCGCCGACCGGCTCCGGGAAAACGCTTGCGGCGTTTTTGGCTTGCATCGACCGCTTGGTGCGCAAGGCGGTGGCCGGCGAGCTGGATGACCGCACGGAAGTGCTCTATGTCTCTCCGCTGAAAGCTCTCGGCAACGATATCCACAAAAATCTCGAAGAGCCGCTCGGCGAAGTACTCGAACTGGCACGCCAGCGCGGATTCCTGATGCCGGAGATTCGTTCGGCGGTGCGCACGGGTGACACGCTGATGCACGAACGCCGCGCGATGCTGAAGCGGCCGCCGCACATCCTGGTGACCACGCCCGAATCGCTCTACATCCTGCTTACGGCTTCGAAGAGCCGCGAGATTCTCGCGAACGTAAAAACGGTGATTGTGGACGAGATTCACGCAGTGGCGCGCGATAAGCGAGGGGCGCATCTCGCGTTGTCGTTGGAGAGGCTCGATGCGCTTAGCGGCGGGCGCATTACGCGAATCGGGCTTTCCGCGACCCAAAAGCCGATCGAGCTTATCGCGGACTTTATGGCCGGAGCGGGTCGAGCCCGGCCACACATTGTGGAAGTGGCGCGACAGGGCGGATTGGACCTTGCCGTGGAAGTGCCGTCGAGCGAACTCGGACCGGTCGCCTCCAATGAAATGTGGGAGGAAATTTACAAGCGCATTGCGGACCTTGCGCAGCAGCATCGCTCCACGCTTGTGTTCGTGAATACCAGGCGGCTCGCGGAACGCGTTGCGCACCACCTCGCCGGACTGATGGGAGGAGATGCGGTTGCTTCGCATCATGGCAGCCTCTCGCGCCAAAGACGGCTGGCGGTTGAAGGGAAGCTGAAGGGCGGCGAAATACGGCTGTTGGTGGCGACGGCTTCGCTGGAACTTGGCATCGATATTGGCACGGTGGATCTGGTTTGCCAGATTGGTTCGCCTCGGTCCATTGCCGTGGCGCTGCAACGCGCGGGCCGGGCCGGCCATTGGCGAGGCGCGGTGCCGAAATGCCGATTCTTCGCTACCACACGCGACGAGCTGATCGAGTGCGCCGCGTTGGTGCGTTCCATCCGCCGAGGAGAATTGGATCGCATTCTCATTCCGGAATCGCCGATGGATATTTTGGCGCAGCAGATTGTGGCGGCGTGCGCCGCGGAGGACTGGAGCGAGGATGATTTATTCGCGATGGTCCGCCGCGCATATCCGTACCGCGAGCTGTCCCGGAAAGCTTTCGATGAAATCGTGGTGATGCTTTCGGAGGGGATCGCCGCCCAGCGCGGACGTTACGGCGCGTACCTGCATCGCGACGGAGTGAATCATCGGCTGCGCGGGCGCCGAGGCAGCCGCCTAGCCGCAATCACCAGCGGAGGAGCTATTCCGGATAACGCTCTCTACACGGTTCGCGCCGAGCCGGAGGGTTTTACCGTCGGCACGGTGGATGAAGATTTCGCCGTCGAAAGCTTGCGCGGAGACATCATCCTTCTCGGAAACACATCATGGCGGATACGGCGGGTGCAGGCGGGGCTGGTGCTGGTCGAAGATGCCAAGGGAGCGCCGCCCAATGTACCTTTCTGGCGTGGCGAAGCGCCGTCGCGCACGGCTGAGCTTTCAGAGCAAGTGGCCGCAATCCGGGAGAACGTCAACGTGCTGACGGAGGGGATGGCGCCCGATGCGGTTCGCGGGAACACGGGGCATGGCTCGGCTGCGGTGGACTGGCTGCAACAGGAATGCGGGCTCGACCGGGCCGGCGCGGAACAGACCGTGGAATACATCGTGGCGGGCCGAGCCGTGTTGCGTGCGGTGCCCAGCCAGACAAACGGTGATCGCGGAACGATTTTTCGATGAAAGCGGCGGCATGCAGTTGGTCATTCATGCGCCGTTTGGAGGCCGAATCAACAAGGCGTGGGGACTGGCGCTGCGAAAGCGATTCTGCCGCTCTTTCAACTTTGAGCTGCAAGCGGCTGCAACCGACAACGGACTGAATATTTCGCTCAGCGAGCAGCACAGTTTCCCTCTAGCGGACGTATTTCATTTCCTGCAGCCGGAATCGGTGGAGGAATTGCTGGAGCAAGCGGTTTTGACCTCGCCGATTTTCACCACGCGATGGCGGTGGGTGGCGGGGCGGGCCCTGGCGCTGCTGCGCTTTATGGGCGGTAAGAAAGTGCCGCCGCAAATTCAACGGATGCGGTCAGACGATCTTCTGGCGGCTGTTTTTCCCGAAGCGTTGGCGTGCCAGGAAAACATTTCGGGGGAGATTCAGATTCCCGATCATCCGCTGGTGCGGGAAACGATGAAGGATGCGCTGACCGAAGCGATGGACGTTGAGGGATTAAAGCGAGTGCTTGAGGCCATTCGAACAAAGGAAATACGATGCCTCGCCGTGGATACTCCTGTGCCTTCGCAGTTCTCGCATGAAATTTTGAACGCGAATCCCTATGCATATCTGGACGATGCCCCACTCGAGGAGCGGCGCGCCCGGGCCGTGGAGATGCGGCGCGCGTTGCCGGAGGCTGTTCTATCCGAGATTGGGCGCCTGGACCCGGCCGCGATCGCGGAAGTGCGAAGCGAAGCATGGCCGGATGTGCGCGACGCGGACGAACTTCATGATGTTTTGCAAACGTTTGTGCTCCTGCCGGCGCAATTTCCGCCAGGACACGTCGCCGCTGGCCGAGTTCGCCAGCAAATCCATTCAGGAGTGGACAGCGTTCTTCGATGAGCTTTCTTCCTCGGGCCGCGCGGCGCGCGCATTCGCCGGTGATCGCGCTTACTGGGTTCCAGCGGAGAAGGCAGCGTCGTTCGCGAGCATTCTTCCAGAGGCGCGTTTTGAATCGCCGCTTCCCAGCGTCGAGAAGGCGCCGGCGTCGCGTGAAGACGCGGTTTTGGCGTGCGTGGCGGGATGGATGGCGCATGTTGGGCCTACGGCTGCGCTCGAATTAAGCAATTTCTTAGGGCTTGGGGCTACGGATGTGGAGAAGGCTTTTCTGCGACTGGAGGCGAGCGGCTCCATTTTGCGAGGCCAATTCAGCAATAGGGATTCGATCGAATGGTGCGAACGGCGCTTGCTGGCGCGCATTCACCGTTTGACGCTTGGCTCGCTGCGCAGCCAGATTCAGCCTCTCACCGCTGCCCAGTTCATGCGATGGCTGCTGCGCTGGCAACATGTGGCGCCTGGAACCCAACTTCTGGGCGAGCATGGAACTTTCGAAGTGTTGCGGCAGCTTCAAGGCTTCGAAGCGCCCGCCAATTCTTGGGAGAGACAGATTCTCGCCCGCAGAATTGCGAATTACGACCCGCGCGTTCTGGATCAGCTCTGCCTATCGGGAGCGGTGGGGTGGGGCCGGCTGTCTCCCCACCCGGCCACGATCGCGGAATACGCCGCCACCAATCGCCGAGTGATTCCTACAAGCGTCGCTCCGATTGCGTTTTTCATTCGAGAAGATTCCGAATGGATGATCCAGCGGCATTCGTCCGACGGACAGAGTGTACCGCAGGGACTAAGCGAGCCGGCCCGCGATGCGCTGAACTATTTACGCCAGCGCGGCGCCTCATTTTTTGCCGATCTCGTTCGCGGCACCAAGAGATTGAAGTCGGAAGTCGAGGCAGCGCTGTGGGAACTGGTGGCGGCTGGACTGATCACCGCGGATGGTTTCGACAATATCCGCGCGCTGATCGATCCGAAGCGCCGTTCTGGCCAAGGCCGCGGACAAACGGCCCGACCGCGACACAGCGCCGGGCGCTGGTCGCTTCTCTATTCTGAAGAGGTCCCTGAGCGCGCGCAACTGGCCGAGGCGACATGTTGGATGTTGCTCCGCCGCTACGGGGTGGTGTTCCGGGAAATGACCGCGCGGGAAACGATTGCTCCGCGGTGGCGCGAACTGCTCATTGCGTTTCGGCGTCTCGAGGATCGCGGCCAGGTGCGAGGCGGACACTTCGTGAGCGGCTTTATGGGAGAGCAATTCGCGCTGCCCATAGCAGTGGAATCCTTGCGCGCCATGCGCAGCGATTCTTTGCCGGAAGAGACCCTGACGATTTCGCCTGCCGATCCGTTAAACCTGACGGGCATTTTGCTGCCGGGGGATCGAATTTCATCGGTTTCCGGGAAAATGATTACTCTGCGGGACGGCATATATTCCCCTGTTGAGGAGTCCGCTTCCGGCTTTCCTAGTGACGTAGCAGTCTAGAAATCCTTGTGCGAGACCTACAGGTGTTATCCTCCTCTTTGTCAGTAAGATACCGTATGGACACGAATGGCATGCGGCGGCACACTACGCCGTCAATTCCAGATTTCAAGCGACGCAGCTGTTCCAAGGAGGTTCGAGTGGGATCACTGAGAATTCTGGTGGCGGACGACCATGACCTGATGCGGCGCGGCATTAAGACCATTATCGCATCGCGCAAGGACTGGGAAGTTTGCGGGGAGGCCATCACCGGTGCGCAAGCCGTAGCCAAGGCCCAGGAGCTGCAGCCCGATATCGCCATTCTGGACATCTCCATGCCGGAGCTTAACGGCATCGAGGCTGCGAAGAGGATTCGGAAAATGTCGCAGAAAACTGAGATTCTGGTTCTTTCGGCGCACTATTCCGATCAGATTGTCCGAGATGTGATGGAGGCAGGGATACGCGGTTACCTGGTGAAATCGGATTCCAGCCGCGACCTATCGACGGCACTTGACAATCTGGCCACCCACCGGCCGTTTTACACATCTTCGGTATCCGAAATCATGCTCGATGAGGGCCGCGCAAGTACCAAGTCCCCGCTGAGGGGCAAGCCTCGCGTCACTTCGCGAGAAAACGAGATCATCCAGCTGCTTGCGGAGGGAAAAAGTAGCAAGGACATCGCCGTTTTCCTGAACATCAGCGTAAAGACAGTCGAAACCCATCGCGCCAATATCATGCGCAAACTTGAGCTGCACAGCGTCACTGAACTGGTGCGCTACGCAATCCGCAACAGTATCGTTGAGGCGTAACGACCAGATTGAGCCGTATTGCCTTGCGGTGAGTTAGCCGAGCACTATCCTTACAAGATGGACTGCGCCATCATCGGCCAGGGGTATGTTCGCCGGTCCCGCTAAGAGCTTGCCATCCAATTCCGTGAGGACGACTCCGCGAGTTACCCCAGAGGGGTTCTCGATTTGAATGTTGTAAATCGCCGTGTGATACCGAAACTTCACGGAGTAGCGATTCCAATTCCTCGGAACACACGGATCAATGCCTAAGACCATGCCTCGCAGTCTAAAGCCGAGTATCCATTCCAAACCAGCACGATAGAGCCAACCAGCCGCACCCGTATACCACGTCCAACCGCCGCGTCCAACATGAGGAGGCTCGGCATAAACATCCCCTGCAACGACGTAGGGCTCGACTTTGTATCGCTGAGCGCCCGCGCGCGAGTTGGTGCGATTGATGGGGTTCAAAACACGGAAAAGCTCGTGGGCCTTGTCGCCGTCACCCATGGCGGCAAAGGCGGCCACTGTCCAAACGGCGGCGTGTGTATACTGGCCGCCGTTTTCGCGAATGCCGGGGACATAGCCTTTGATGTAGCCGGGATTGTGGGGCGTGTGGTTAAAGGGCGGTGTCAAAAGAAGAACGAGATTGTCGTTCCGCCGGACGAGCAGACGGTCCACTGCAGCCATGGCACGCGCTCCACGCGCGCGTTCCGCCGCGCCCGTCATGATGCCCCAGGATTGGGGAATGGAGTCGATACGGCATTCCTGGTCGGCGGCGCTACCGAGCGGAGTTCCATCGTCAAAATAAGCCCGGCGATACCATTCTCCGTCCCAGCCTTCACGCTCGAGCGCGGCCTTCAATGCACTGACGTGTAATCTCCAAGTCTCGGCGCGCTGGTATTCACCGCGGGCATCCGCCAGTTTTGAAAATTCCCAAAGAACAGAGTGAAGAAAGAATCCGAGCCAAACACTTTCTCCCTTTCCGTCCTGTCCAACTTGATTCATTCCGTCATTCCAGTCGCCAGTGCCCATTAAGGGCAGGCCGTGGCTGCCGACGGGGAGGCTGCGGTCCAGAGCGCGGGCGCAGTGTTCGAATAGGGTCGCGCTGGTTCCGGATTCGCGCGGCTCGAAATAGGATTCTTTCTGACCGTCGGCCAGAAGCGGCCCCTCAATAAAGGGGATCACTTCCTCAAGCACCGTCATGTCGCCTGTAGCTTCGATAAAGTTGATCACCACGTAGGGAAGCCACAGCAGGTCATCGGACGTTCGCGTCCGTATCCCTCGGCCGGATGGCGGGTGCCACCAGTGTTGGACGTCGCCCTCGACGAATTGGTGCTTGGCTGCACGAAGCAAATGCTCGCGGGCGATTCCTCGCTTGGCGACCGTGAGTGCCATTATGTCTTGAAGCTGGTCACGGAAACCATACGCGCCGCTGAGTTGATAGAACGCCGCGCGGGCCCAAATGCGACAGGAGAGAGTCTGATAGAGGAGCCAGTGATTCAGCAGCAAATCCAAACTGGGATCCGGCGTCGCGACTTGAACGGTGGCCAAGAGGTCGTTCCAATAGCCTGTTACTTGACCGAAGATCTTGTCGAGATCCGCGGCGCGATACCGGTCAAGCAATTCACCGGCTTTTTTCTTGCTTTCGGCCTGGCCCAGGAAGAACTTGATTTCCACTCGCGCGCCGGGACGAAGCTCGATCACCGTTTGAAGGGCAGCGCAAGGATCGAGGGTGGCCCCCACCCTTCCGGAAAGCGGACGCCCGAATTCGAGGGCGTCGGGGGATTCGTGCGAACCATTGCGGCCGAGAAATTCGGTGCGATCTGCCGTGAACGCAGTTTGGCTGCCAGCCAAATCGGCGAAAGCGATGCGGCCCCCGAAATCACCGGTCCACGCGCTTCTTGCCAGAATCGCTCCGGTCCGCGAGTCCACCTCCGTGATGATTTGAGGAGCAGACTGCGCTGCGGGAGGTTCCCAAGACCCACTCTGCGTATGCGGTGACGGAGATGCGGCGAGTGCGGCCCGATTCGTTCTGCAACGTGAGCCTCGAAATCTTGATGGGATCCTCCAAGGGCACAAATTGCACCAAGTCGAGCAAGATGCCTCGTGAGCCATGGTGGAACCGGCTGTAGCCTTGACCATGACGTGAAACGTACGTTGCGTTTTCGTCGCGGATCGGAAGGGCCGTGGGAGTCCAAACCTCACCGGAGTGTTCATCTCGGAGATAGATGGCTTCTCCCGGAGAATCGGTTACGTGGTCATTAGACCAAGGCGTGAGTTGATTCTCGTGGCTATTCCCGAACCACGTGAATCCCGATCCAGACTCCGAAACGGCAAACCCAAATTCCGGATTGGCAATCACATTGATCCAGGGTTCCGGAGTTCGCAGGCCTTCATTCAGAACAACGACATACTCGCGGCCATCTTGTGCGAAGCCTCCCAGACCATTGAAAAACTGTAGTTCCTGCTGAGGCAGAGGTACATCCATACGCCTGACCGTACGTGCAGCGCGATCGGGTGGGGGTGATGAAGACTGCTCCTGTTGTGCGCGGGCGATCTGATCCGATAAGGGACCTCGCCGGGCGACAAGAACCACGCGCGCCGCGGCCTCAATCTGTTCACGAACGTGCAAGGAAACCAAGTCCGCCCGCAGAAGGTATATTTTGCCGCTCGCTTCACTTGAATCGGGAGAAAGCCGCAATTGGCTGCCGCGAACCAGCGCCTCAAGGGAACCCTGGAGCTCTTGAATATAGGACGAGGTCTTTTCGTTGACGATCACAACATCCGCGGATAACTGTTTCATGCGCCAGTACTCGTGCGCCCGCAATAGCTGGCGGATCAAATCGAGATCCTCGGTATCCTCGATGCGCGCCACAACGATGGGAAGATCGCCGGAAATCCCTTGGGACCACAGCGCGGTTTTTTCAATCGTCGTGCGGGCCAGCACCTCGGGCGGCGGGCGAAGGGAGCGATCGGAGTACAACACGGCGTTCGCCAGCCTTTGGAAGAGGTGCGCTTCCTCGGCGCCAATACCCAGATGGCGCAGTTGAACTTGCGATTGCGTCCAAGCGAGCGTACGTGTGCGGTCAACGGTCTCCGCGTCCCGATATTTGTCGGCGACGTCCAGGACCGCCTCGCGCGTGGAGCCGACAATCGTCGCAAAGATCAAATGCACGGTCCTTCCAGGCGGGATCCGAACGGTGCGGCGTAGACTCAAAATCGGATCGAGCACCGAACCGGTAGTATTCGACAGCGGGCGGCCATCCATAATCGATACGGGATTTCGGGGAGTACGCGTACGTCCGATGAAACGCACGCGGTCGGTTTCGTACTGAAGATCTCCAACCGTTTCGCCGCCGTCCACAACCAACAGATGAGCGGCCCAGACCGATGTCTCATCGTCGGAACGCTTTCGGCGTGTAGCCAGCAGCACACCGAGGTCGGATACAAATTCCGTTTCCACGAACAAATTCGAAAATGCCGGGTGCGCCGCATCGGCGGCTTGAGTTGTGAGTGCAATCTCTGCAAAGGATGTCACCTGAATATCTCGCGCACGAATTCCGCCATTTGAAATCGAAATACGGCGCAATTCCGCGTCGTCTTCGGACGAAACCATCACTTCGACGGAAGTGGTGATCGAGCGGTCTCGTCGCACGAACTCAGCATGGTCTTCGTGGAAGATAGCCTCGCAAAAATCGGGCTCAGTGGCCGTCGGTTGGTATCCGGCCGACCAAACGCCGGCAGTGTACTCATCACGGAGATAAACATAGCTTCCCCAGCAATCGCGAGTTACGTCTTCTCGCCATCGCGTAATCGCAATGTCTTTCCATCGACTGTAGCCAGATCCCGCCGCGGTGAGCATGACTACGTAGCGACCATTGGATAGCAGCGCGGTTCGCGGAGCGGTGTGTTGGGGAGACTTGAAGCGGCGAGCTGTAGGAGGCAACAGGTCGCGCACATAAGGACCGGCAGAGACCTCCTCGGCTCGTGGCATGGTGACCAACACATCTCTTGGAGTGCGCTCCTGCAAGAGGAGCTCGGAGGCCTGAACGATCGGTTGCGCATGAAACTTGTAGCGCATTGCGCCTGCGCTAACGACGTTGTCCAGCGCAACAATCGACATACCCTGATGATGAGCCATATAGGTGCGGACCACCACGACCTGCTCGCCTTCCGGCAAGCGAGAGGGTGTGTAGTCCAGAGCTTCATAAAATCCATACGCGCCCTGGCCGCCCGCACGGGCAAGGCGTTCGAAATTTCTGACCGCGGCTACCGGTTCGATCATTGCGGCTAGTGCCGTAGCGTACGGAGCTATCACCAAGTCCTCGCTGAGACCGCGCTTCAATCCCAGTCCGGGGACGCCAAAGCCCGAGTAGTGATAGACCAACTCAATGGTCCTCGCTGAAAAGGCTGATTCCGACATCCCCCACGGTACGCCGCGCTCCACGCCATATTCGATCTGCCGGAGCACAATTTGGTGATATGTCTGGCTGAGCAGGCTATTTTCTGGCGATGGCATGATGATCGCTGGCATTAAGTATTCAAACATCGACCCAGACCAGGAAACGAGCGCGGAGCCTCCGTCTACCTGTGTGAGAGGGCGGCCTAATTTGAACCAGTGCGACGCGGGGACGTCGCCTTTGGCAATGGCAATAAAGCTGGCGAGTCGAGCCTCCGAAGCGAGCAAATCGTAGCAGTTCTCATCGAGAGTTCCTTCGGACAGACGGTATCCGATGGAGAGCAACTTGCGATCGGGATCGAACAGGAACCCAAAGTCCATCGCGTAAAACATGCTTTCAGAAGTGGTGGCAATAGCCTGCAGGCGCGCACGTAGAGCGGCAGCTTCGCCGGACGCTTCTTTGAGCGCACCAATAAGAGCCTCTAAGCGCGCCACTCGGTCCTTTTGAGAGGGCACTTCGTGAACTAGATGGTCACGCAAGTCTGCGAGTTCGCGAGCGGCAGCAACGAATCGCTCCGGAGCGTCGGCAAGCGAGCTATCGTTCCTGAAAAATGCTTCGATCTCCGTCCATTCGGCTGGCCTGGCCGAGCCATTCGTGGCTATGCCCATCGGATTCCCATCGCTGAGTCGCAGCCAGGGAAGCAGTACCCGTGCATCGCGTAAATGGCTGTCGATAGCTGCCTTCGCGGCCTGAGCCCAAATGTGTAACTCGGAATCGGCGTCCCTCCGAAGCTCTTGAACCAGCGCTTGCGCCATGTCGGTAACCGTTTGTGCCCTCCGGGATAGTTCCAGAATTCGGGCTCCCCAATCCGCGGCATCTCCAGAAAATGGTCGCGTGGAGTCAGCGAGCGCGTTCACTGCATCGCGAAGCTGTTTGGGCGTAACGGCATGAAGTCGGGAGGTGTCGCTGAGTTTGTCTAGAGCCCCGCGCAAAAGGACGATCGAATCCTGGACGCCTGCAAGGATGTTCGGCTCGACGGCGGGCTGTTGGATCAGCTCGCGGCAGCCAGACGCGAGAGTGAGCAAATCTCCAGCCAAGTTGCCGCTATCCACAGAGGAAACGTATTTCGGTTCGAGGGGTTGGAGACTCAGCGTTTCATACCAGTTGCACAAGTGACCCCGGAACTTTTCGAGCCTGCCCATTGTTTGCAATGTGGGCTCGATGCGGTCAAGCATTTCGTGTGTGCCCAACCAGCCGAAATCGTGCGCCGCCACCGTCGCAAGAAGATAGAGACCGATATTTGTCGGAGAAGTGCGGTGAGCGACGACGGGCTTGGGATCCTCCTGAAAATTATCAGGCGGTAGCCAATGGTCTTCCGGGGTGGTGAAAGTTTCGAAGAACTGCCATGTGCGCCGTGCGATCGTGCGCAGCGTGCCGGTATCGGAGGCGGATAGAGCTTCGTCTTCCGCCGGTTTTGGCGAAAGACTGATCCAGTGAGCTACAGCGGGCGCTGAAACCCATAACAAGACAAATGGAATCGCAATGGGCGCCGCCTGCCGATGTCCGAACACCACCGCAATCAAGGCCGCCACGGCTAAGGCGATTCCGCCGAACATACGTTGGAAACTGCCGTAGATATTCAGGTCGATCCCATGTTTTGCCTGTGCTGCTGTTACCCATTCCAGCAAATTTTTGCGGGTGATGAACAGACGGAAAAGCGTCCGAAGAATCGCGTCCGACATCAGCCAAGCTTGGTATGCCATGAACGTTAGCGCGAGGCCGGCTTGAGACAAGCCGAGCAAGAGATCAGATGCAAGGTCGCGGAAGTAACTTCGGTTGGATATTCCGCCGCCCAGGCGCGGGTTGAGTCCCGCAAAGAAGGGAATCAGAGGAGGAATCACAATCGTAGCTAAAATAAATCTGATCCAGAGCCAAGGGAACTGTCCGACCATGAGCCAACTCGCGATGAATACCAGGAACACGCACGGCGCTAGCAGCGAGCGGCGCAGGTTGTCCAACATTTTCCATCGGCCAATAACCGGAATCTTGTACTTACGACCGTCGGTCAGACGATTGCCCCAGCCAAGAATCCAGGGCAACAGCTGCCAATCCCCGCGCGCCCAGCGATGCAGACGGGCGGCCGAAGCTTCATAGTGGGACGGGAAGTCGTCAAAAAGCTCGATATCGGTAACAAGAGCGGCACGAGCAAAGATTCCTTCAAAGAGGTCGTGGCTCAGGACTACGTTCTCCCGAACTTTTCCGGCCAGGGCGGCCTCGAAGGCGTCGATGTCGTAAATCCCTTTACCCGTGTACGAGCCTTCGTGAAATAGATCCTGGTATACATCGGAGACGGCGGCGGAGTAGGGGTCGATTCCACTGGGACCAGAAAATACTCGCTGGAAAATCGAGGCGCGATGGTCCATCGGCAAACAAGGAGTAACTCTTGGCTGGACGATTCCGTAGCCTGCTACTACGCGGCTCCGCTCGCGGCTAAACTTGGGCCGATTGAGAGGGTGGGCCATGGTGCCTGCAAGCCGCGCAGCTGTGCCACGTGGCAAACGGGTATCAGCGTCCAAAGTGATAACGTAGCGAACATCGGGGATCGATTCGATGGCGTGTCCAGCTACCGGAATGAAAGTCGTATCTGTCGATCCACGAAGCAACAGGTTTAGCTCGTGAAGTTTCCCGCGCTTGCGTTCCCATCCCATCCACTTTTGTTCCGATTCATTCCACACGCGCTTTCGGTGGAATACAAAGAAGCGGCTGCCGCCGTCTTTAGCCGGACCGTGACGCTTATTGAGATTCGCGATGCCCTCGGCAGCTGCGGCCAAAAGCTCCTGGTCGGTTGGAAGGGTTTCCGTGGCCGCATCAGTCCAATCAGAAAGGAAGCCGAAACGAAGATCGCCATCTTGATTTGCGAGGTAATGAATTTCGAGCTGGTGGATCTGTTCGGCAATCCCACTCGTCGAGCTTAGAAGGCTTGGTATCACGATGATCGTTCGAAGGTCCGCCGGAATGCCCTTGTCGAATTCGAGTCGCGGGAGTGTCCGGGGCTTGAACAGGTTGGTTACGAGCCTGTTGATCACGGCAATCGCCAACTCGGAAGCGGGAACGACAGCGAGCAGAGTCAAAATGATAATGTCTGTGATGCGCAGGCCCAGCTGGAGCGAACGGGCCACTGGAAAGGCCAAGATAATAACGGTAAAAAGCGCAATCGTCCCAAGGTATCCGCGCACGGCGGCGCGCATGTACCAGCGAAGGAACGCGCGCCTTTTGGACACGCGAAATCCAATCTCGCGTTCGAAAGCTGCGCGTCCCTGCGCGATGAGGTAGTAGCCCGGGTCTGACAACGTCTCGTCGTGCGGCTGATGATCGTGATCTGCGCCCGTGAATGCTGCATCTTTCGCATGCCGCACGACCAGATCCGCAATCTCAAGCTCGGAGCGTTCCGACCCCCTGGAAAGATCCTCGATGGCATGCCTATAGGCATCCCGAGTGCTGAAGTCCATCTCTCCAAAGTTGCTTACGCTTCGAAGGGTCTGGTCTACCAGGTTCACACTTTCGAAAAAAGTGTGCCAATCGAACTCGGAAGTCCACCGCATACTGGTAATGACGTTGCGGACCGTTACGCTCATCGCTGCTTGCTGCTGGTGTTCGGCGCGGACAATGTCATCCGCGGTAGTGCCCTGGGCGGCGAGGCGTTCGTCCAGCCACAGAAGAATCGGACCGACCTTCGGATCTAGGTCTCGCAACCGCTGAATCAATTGAACGGCAAAGGCCCGGTCGAGGGGCTTCTTCTCAAACTGGCGGAGGGCCGCGGCCGGCGATAGAGCCGACTGGCCGCCTGTGCCCAAAAGCGCGTCTGCCAGCTGGTCGGCTTGGTGCCGCGCCTGGCGGCTGAAGACGATTCGACCAGCTAGCCTGCGCAGATTTTCCACCAGGACAATTCGCAAGGTGATGGCGACCGCCCAGAGCTCCCCCATTGAAAGAGGCTGGACGCGCTGATATGCATTTATGAAGCGACGGAGAACATGAGGATCGAGCCGGCTATCGGTGTGAGCCACGAACGCCCAAGCGATGCCGTAGACTCGGGGGTATCCAGCCAAATGCCCCGAAGCCAACTTAGGCAATCGGCGATAGTAGCCGATCGGTAAGTCATCGCGAATCTCCCGAAGCTGATCCTCGACGATATAGAAGTTTTCCACCAGCCACTGCTCTGCCGGCGTGATGATTTGTTCCCGCTGGAGGGCGCGGGCAGTCGCGCGGTAATACTCGAGCAGCGAACGAGCATTTCCCTCTGTGCGGTCGATAAGAGACGGGCCGCCCTCTGCTGAACTCGCCACCGTCTGGGCTGCGGCAAGGCTCTCCGCGTGCTGCTCCAGCCGATCAGCACTGAATAACTCCGCAACAATAGGCTCTTCGATTTCGACGACTACATTCGGAGCAGGTGGTGCAGAGACCATTCGCTTCCTCGGAGTATCGCTTCCTAGGACTTGTGCTCGGCTGAAATCGAGGTTCACCAAACCCCGAAACCAGTTTGCGCTACGCCTTAACGGAATCTCGCTTATAGATCAGTCGGGCCAGGAAAAACCTTACCAGAGGCGGGGAGAGAACGGCGGACATTTTCTCGGTCAACAATTAGACTTCAGTTCTCGGAGTTATGGCCATCACACGGCTCGTAGCTTACCGGAACCAGCTTTGAGAGTTGTCGAATAAGTGTCCCGCGAACGTACGTCGGGGTGATGCGCCGAGACGACGGAATGTAGTATTCGTTCCAGATCGGCCTTGCGATAGGGATGGCAGATATAGTCAAAGGCTCGCATGTTCAAGGCTGCCAGGTAATCGCGATATTCCTGAGAGCACCCGGGAGCGCATACCACAATCACCGGTATCTCCACAGGTTGGCGCCTCAGCTGCCGCACCACGTCCCTATAAGTACCATCCACGAGCCAGAAACCGCAGAAACAAGCGGATACCGTCTCCTTGGCCAGCGCGACGCGAAGCTCTTCAAGCCCCGTCACCGATACCGCTTTCACATTATAGCTATCCAGCAGCGCGGACATGCTGGCGCGAATATCTGCATCCATGGTAGCTAACAATATCGTGGCCTCGGTCCCTGTGTTCGCGGTGAAGATACCCTCGGATAGGTCTTTAGCGCTGCGGTGCTCGTTTGTTCCGCTGGGCTCATACGCGAAGGAGGCCATTCTTGTCAGCCTTTCCGGTCTCTATACTGTTTCGGAGCGTAGGAGCCCCGAACTACCCAACAGTCAATGAATAACTTGCCTCGAGTCCACGGGCAATACAGAAATTTCCTTATCGTACTGAAGGAATTCATGTAGATGGGGCGGGAATTCTTGGAAGGGATGGTCCTGCGCCATCCCTTCCACCTTGCAACCACGATCCGTAAGTTACTCATTCAACTAACCACCGTAAAGCTCTACCGAGAGCCGCCGGCCTTGGCCGTCCGATGCTTCGGCCGCTCTTCCTCCTCTGCGGTACCCCGGTCGCTGGTTCGGTTTGCTTCCTCATTTATGCTCTCGGAAAGGTCGGTTAACTTCTGATCGGTTTCCTTTTCTTCGTTGAGCGTTTGCTCCAGAGAATTTGCTGCCTGGGTTTCGCCTAAAATCGTCGCATAGGCATGCACAGATCCGTAGGCCGCAATTTCATAGTGCTCAACTCGTTGCGCCGCCGATATGATCGCCGCGTCCATTGCCGCTCCCTCGTAATCTTCGGAGATTACCTCGGCGCCCTCCGCGACGATTCCTTCCATCCCCTTGCATTTCTTGCCCTTGCTTGATTCGCCGAGCGCCTGGAATATTTGTTCAAGCCTGCGGGCGTGCCCTTTGGTTTGTTCAAGATGATCCTCAAATCCCTGGCGCAGGTCTTCGGAAGTAGCCGCCTTGGCCATTTTCGGTAAGGTTTTGATCAGCTGTTGCTCGGCGTTATACAAATCTCTCAACTCGTCCACATAGACGTCCTTCAGGGTGGTTGCTTTCATTACGGCCTCCGTTTTTTAGCGGTTTCGAACCCGCCTCGTTTGACACTCAGAGCGAGAACACTAGGGCCGCCATTCCCAGGCGGCAATCAAGCGAAGCCTGTAACACGCCGGAGTGTCTTCCGGTAGTCCTGCTAGAAACTCTGCTCGCGGTCTGCTCGCAAAGCGCTTGTCAGTCACTACAGCTTAATTCCGAGCGTGATACAAGTGCCTCGGGATGGTGCCGCCTTTCCCAATGCGAGACGCTGCAAACCTGAATTAACAGTGAGCAACCAACTGCGAAAAGGACCCAGGAAGTTGCCGCTCGAACCGCCTTGTGAAGCGCCGCCCAGCGGGACACAAGAAGGGAAGGTAACGCTGATGCGAGCGTTCTTTCCGTGAGGATTCCAACTGTTTGAAAAATCTCATCTCATCAATCCGGAGGTATAAAATGGCCACGACTCCCAAAGCAATCCGAACTAGACACCATGCGCTCGAGAAAGAACTGTCGGCCCAGCGGGAGGCTCTGCTCGCGCGCTTCGCTGAACAGCGATCCGAGGCTTTCGTGGAACACGACCCCGACGACGAGTGCGCAGAGGCCAACCGCAATTTGGCGAGACATCTGATCCTGACCAATCTGGATCGGGAAAGACGCACCCTTCAGGAAATCGATGTCGCCCTTCGGCGAATGAAGACCGGCGACTACGGCCAGTGCGAGATCTGCGGTACCAGTATCCCAGATGCTCGTCTTCGCGCGTTGCCGTGGACTCGATTCTGCGTTCATTGCGCTGAACGTTCGGCTTCCGCGTGAATGTGCGAATCTATACAGGATCGCGGACATTGCGCCTCCGCCGCTTTTCGTGGCTGAAGCTCATCGCCCGCCATAGGATCGGTGCACCGAATCGGGAGGTCGTTGCCTATGGATGAAAATCCTCAACTAGAAGGCCCTGTCGCCGAAGGGACAATCACCACCGAGGTTGAAGAAAAGCAAGTTGAGGAACGCGTCGCCATAGGCGCACACGTTGTTTATGAAACCATCCGCCGCGAAGGCGAAGAGGAGTTGGCTCGGCCGGCCGCGGCATTGGCCTGGTCGGGTCTCGCGGCTGGACTCTCGATGGGTTTTTCTTTTGTTGCGGAAGCCCTCATTCGGAATCGCCTGCCAGAGCGGCCATGGGCCCGCCTCGTTTCCAGCCTGGGTTATAGCGTTGGATTCCTAATCGTGGTTCTGGGGCGCCAGCAGCTCTTCACGGAAAATACGCTGACTGTTATCTTGCCGTTTCTTCTCGGCAAGAAACTCACTGTACTGCTGAGAGTGCTGCGGCTGTGGGCGATCGTACTCGCAGCCAATCTGGTGGGAACTTTCGCGTTTGCATTTTGCGTCGCGCACATCGCCATTTTCGACCGTTCGGTTCAGCAGACGCTGACGGAGATTGGCGCCGCCCATTTGGGAACTAGCTTCGGGATAGTTCTCGTGCGCGCGATTTTCGCCGGATGGCTTATCGCATTAATGGTATGGCTCTTGCCGGCAGCGGAACACTCGCGCCTGAGCATTGTAATCATTGTGACTTACTTGGTGGGCTTGGGCGGATTCAACCATATCATTGCAGGGTCGACCACGATGTTTTTCTTAGTAACCATAAAATATATTTCCTGGAGCGCGTACGCGGTGCACTTTTTTATACCGACCTTGTTAGGGAATATTATGGGCGGCGTTTCGCTGGTCGCGGCCCTCGGGCACGCTCAGGTGGTCGGCGGCAAAGAGACCTAAACGGGGCCAAGCGAAAAAGCAGACTAGGACCGACCTGAGGTGCCCGTCTTAGTGAATGCGGCCCTTGCACCCGGGATGTCCGCACCGGCAATCCACGTCCGGAGTCTTTTCCATCGCTTCGCACGCCGCGCTGCAATATTTCCCGCTAGTGACGATACATGAACAGTTGGGATGCGCGCACTTTTCGCCTTTTTCGCCCATTGTAGAACCCCTTTGGCATCAATGTCGTGATCGAATCTCGCTGTTAAGCCCGTCTAACTAGACCGGCAATCAATGACACGACAAAGAGAATTAGGAAAATGTAGAAGAGCAGTTTCGCAATGCTCGCAGCCGCGACCATAATTCCTGCGAAACCAAGTATTCCCGCGACGATCGCTACGATCAGAAAAATCACAGCCCATCTCAACATAGAGCCTCCTCGAGAATATCTCTAACGAACGAGCTTGCTTGCGTCGAACCTTTGGGCCTGACCGATTTCGCTGCTATCTCGATGTCCTCACGCGGCGTGATGCCTGCTGGACTCGATCCGTGGGACCTCACGCCCCAGCGCCGTCGCAAGCGCCACGAGATGGTCTTGCTCCTCTACCAAGATTCCCCGAATCTGTTCGGCCATCGCGTATTCCTCTAGCTGGTCGCATTGGCGCACTCGCTCGCGGTAGTTGCGAATCGTCTCCTGCTCATTCTCCAGATCAAACTGCAGCATCTCCTTCGCTTTTTCTGAAGTTCGCACGGGCTTCGGAGTAACTGCGGGCATACCGCCGAGATAATCGATCTGATTGGAAACGATCAAGGCGTGGCTCAATTCCTGCGCGGCATGAGTTTCCAATTCCGCCGCGATATTCATGAACTCCGCGCCTTTCAGCACTTGGGAATAAACGACATACGAAATGATCGCTTGATACTCCCGAGCCAAATCTTCATTCAGCAGCTTGATCAGCTGCTCTCTGCTCACCGGCGTCATCTGACGCTCTTCTGTTTTCTCGGCCGTGCGCAAATCGACCCTCCTTAAGCTCCGCGAGATAGTGGACTACAACAGAGTCTTAAGCTTCTTTCGCTTTGCTATATACGCGTTGGCCGGCGCTCGCGGCTTCCTTTAACTGCTCTGTAACCCCGTCAACCGCCTCTCTCGCGCGCTTGGTAGCATGCAAGCCGGTCGCAACAGCGTCGTCAACGACGTCCCGCACGCCGCCCAGCAAGTAATCGCGTGTCTCCTCGCCGGATTGTGGCGCCAACAGGAGTCCTAGGACGGCTCCAATACCGATTCCCAGAGCGAAGCCTAATGCCGTGGACGAAAATTGATTCCTACGCATTCTTTTCCTCCGTTCGGAAAACCTCGGCAGAAATCGTGGGGAATTCAAATATGAATTTCCTTAGATCGCACGATTCCTCTTCGTTACCCTGGGAGACTAGCGTCCGCCTGCAGTTGACGCCATAGGGTGAAGTATTGATATGTGCCAGCGGGATATCCCACTCGCCGGGCAGTTGGAAGGTCAGCGGCCGCCCGCCCGGGGCGCATCCCAAGTCCGATTAGCGAGTTTTGCCTAGAGCGACCTACCTCAAAATGTACATCCTTTGAAGTATGGTACTCGGCGGCCACGGACCCCACTATTCGAGTAGCGCAAATTCCAATAGCTAAATCTCGATTTGAAGGAGCAACCTTATGATGCCGAAGCAGTTTCTGGTTATCCCCCTATTAGCTGCCTTTCTTGTTCTCCCGGCCATTACGTCTGCGTCAGACCGCGAAGACGATGTGAAACGCATTGACAAATCTGCCCAGGTATTCAACGAGATCATGAATACTCCGGACAAAGGCATCCCCAGCGAACTTCTCGAGACTGCCAAATGCATCGCGATTATTCCCGGCGACGTAAAATTCGCCTTCATCCTGGGTGGCAATTATGGCCGTGGTATCGCCACCTGCCACACACGCAAGGGATGGAGTGCGCCGATGTTTGTGGCTCTCGGCGGCGGCAGTATCGGCTATCAAATTGGGGGTTCGTCAACGGATATCATCATGCTGTTCATGAATGACCGCGCCTTGCAGAGCCTTCTGAGCGATAAATTTAAGCTGGGTGCTGATGCCAGCGTAGCTGCGGGTCCCGTAGGCCGTCACGCCGCCGCTGGTACTGACCTGAAGCTAAAGGCGGAGGTTCTCAGTTATTCCCGCTCGCACGGCGTTTTTGCCGGCGTCAGTCTCAACGGCGCCGTTGTGCAGACGGACAAGAGCGGCGATCACGCCATGTATGGTGACACGGTGACCCACCGCCAGATCCTCGACGGTAAGGTAGCAGTGCCGGCTTCTGCGGAGGTCCTGATTCACCGAATCAGCGCGTCCGTGATGGAAGCGAAGGCCAACTAGTCGTCCGGCCAATTTGAAGGGGCGGCCATTTCTCGGCCGCCCTTTCGCAGTTCTGCTGATCGCCCTCTGCAACGCAAGCCAAGAACGAGTTCTTTCGGGACCTGTCCCGTCTCGCGGTGGCAAGCTCCATTACTAGATAGAAATTGCGAAACCGCGCAAAAAGCGCCGTCTTCTCATCGCGGCCTTCTTACATAAACCCTCCAATTGCTATTACTTCCAGGACTTTTTGCATGGCAACTCACGTGCTTTCCATGGGCGTGTTGATCGTACTGCACAGGTTGGTGAGATGAGAGAAGCCGTCCAGTCCATAAGTGACGCCAGTTCTCGCGAGTCTTCGACCCCCGCACCAAAATGGAAAGAGCGGCTGGCGGCCTTACGAAGGGTTCCCCCCATTTTCAAGATGGTGTGGAGCTGCGCACCCGGAGTGGTGTTGGCCAGCTTGGTCACGAGGCTATTTGTCTCAGTGGTGCCCGTCGCCCTTCTCGCAGTCACCAAGATCATTATTGATGCCATAGATCAGCACATTTGGCATCAAGCGGCGCTCCCAGGCAGCTTCTGGTGGCTGGTCGCCCTTGAATTTGTCCTGGCGAGCCTGACCACCAGTCTTGGCCGGGTCATCGACTTTTGCGATACCGTCCTCGCGGATAAATTCACCAAAAACATCAGCACCCTCACGATGGAACATGCCTCGCGCCTGGACCTCATTCGCTATGAGGATCCGCTCTTCTACGACAAAATGGAGCGCGCTCGCGTCCAGGGTACGGACCGGGTTGTGTTGATCCAGATGACCGGCCGCCTGGTGCAAGAAGTCATCACTACGGCCAGCTTTGCTGCTGGTCTGGTGTTCTTTTCTCCCTGGCTGTTTTTATTCCTGATCGTCTGCGTTGTGCCGGCCTTTCTGGGCGAAACCCATTTTGCCTTTTTGGGTTACTCCCTGAACTTTGAGCAGACGCCTGCAAAGCGCCAGATGGAATACCTGCGCATTCTCGGCGGCAGCCGCGAGAGCGCCAAGGAACTGAAGCTGTTCGGCCTCGGACCGTTTCTTGTGCAGCGCTATAAGGGCCTGTCGGACAAGCTTCACCTGCAGAACGTCGGTCTCGCAAAGCGCAAGCTGCTTTTTGGCACGCTCCTGACCTGCCTGGGGACGCTTGGGTATTACGGCGCCTACGGGTACGTGATTTACCTAGCCGTTTCCGGATCGCTGACCATCGGCCAATTGACGTTCCTTGCGGGCACCATTGCGGGCGCCAGCACGAACATCCAGGCTGTCTTTTCCACCTTCTCGGGCATCGCCGATCAGTCGCTGTTCCTTACGGACCTGGTGGAATTCTTCGCCGTGAAACCAAAGATACTTTCGAAGCCCGGCGCTCTGCTGGCCCCGCGCCCGATCGCCCAGGGAATCGAATTCCGGAATGTATCCTTCTCCTATCCAGGAAACCGGCGCCGAGTTCTTTCCAACATCAACCTCCGGCTTGATCCGGGAGAGCGAATCGCCCTCGTCGGAGCCAATGGACAGGGTAAAACCACCGTCGTCAAGCTGCTTACGCGCTTGTACGATCCGACCGAAGGCCAGATACTTTTGGACGGCATCGATCTTCGCGAATATGACCTCGACGATCTATGGCGCGAGATCGGCGTCATCTTCCAAGACTTCATGCACTACGAGATGACGGCGTCCGAGAACATCGCCGTCGGCCGCATCGAAGACGCCAATAATCCGTTCCGGATTCGCGCGGCGGCTATGAAGAGTTTCGCGGAGAACGTTATCCACAAACTCCCCAAGGGCTACGATCAGCTTCTCGGTTGCCGGTTCGAGGGCGGCGTGGATCTTTCCGGCGGCGAGTGGCAGAAGATCGCATTGGCCCGCGCCCACCTGCGCGATGCGCAATTGCTGATTTTGGACGAGCCAACCGCGGCCCTTGACGCCCAGTCCGAACACGAAGTCTTTAGGCGCTTTGCAGACCTCACTTCTGGCAAAATGGCCCTGTTGATTTCGCACCGGATGTCTACGGTTCGCATGGCGGACCGCATCCTGGTGATGGAGAATGGCGGAATTGCCGAACAAGGCCCGCACGAGCAACTCGTCAAGCACGGTGGTCTCTACGCCGAAATGTTCGAGCTCCAAGCGGCAAGTTACCGGTAATTCCTCCTCCGGTTCCGGATTCATCGTAGCTTTCCCATCGCGGCGGAGCCTTCCGTGACTTTCAGCTATCGCTTTTTAGTCCGCACATTCGTTGCGTGCCTGTGCCTCGCGCTGATTTGTCTACCGTCGCAAGGAGCAACCCAATCCCCATCGAGCCGTCAGGAGCCATCAGCCCAAACGGAACCCCAAACCGAGACGATTGAAGTCGATCCCGCTGCTCCCAGCCATCCCTTTCCTCATTATTGGGAGAAAATGTTCGGCTCCGGCCGAGCCATTCTGAGTTTGCGCGACAGCTATCGCCGGGACCTGCGGGAAGTGAAGCAAGCGACTGATTTCCAATACATCCGCTTTCACGCGATCCTGGATGATGACGTCGGCGTCTATAATGAAGATGCCGCAGGCAATCCGATCTATAACTTTTCCTATGTCGATCAGATCTACGATGGCCTGCTCGAGAACGGCGTTCGCCCGTTCGTTGAGTTGAGCTTCATGCCCAAAAAGCTGGCTGCAAAGCAAGCGGTCCAAGCTTTTTGGTACGCGCCGATCGTATCTCCACCCAAGGACTGGGATCGCTGGGGCGATCTGATCTCCCAATTCGCTCGCCATCTGGTTGAGCGTTATGGCATCGACGAAGTCTCTCAGTGGTATTTCGAAGTATGGAACGAACCCAACCTTGATTTCTGGGCCGGCGACCCGAGGGAAGCAACCTACTATCACCTTTACGATGTCACTGCCAAAGCTCTGAAAAGCGTTAATTCGCGCCTGCGCGTGGGCGGCCCCTCTACAGCTCAAGCGGCCTGGGTCGACCGCTTCCTCCGCCACTGCGCGGCCAACCACATCCCGGTCGATTTCGTCTCCAGTCACGTCTACGCCAACGATTCGGCTCACGACGTCTTCGGCACAAACGAATCCATCCCGCGGACGCAAATGGTTTGCCGCGCCATTCACAAGGTCCACGAACAAGTGGCGGCGTCCTCCCTGCCGGCTTTGCCCATCATTTGGAGCGAATACAACGCCAGCTATAAAAACGAGCCGGATGTCACCGATTCGGTTTTTATGGGGCCGTGGTTGGCGGACACAATCCGGCAGTGTGATGGCTTAGTCGATATGCTTTCCTACTGGAGCTTCTCGGATGTGTTCGAGGAACAAGGTGTCGTGAAGAAGCCATTCTACGGAGGATACGGCCTGATAGCCGAGGACGATCTTCCCAAGCCCGCCTTCAGCGCTTTCAAACTCCTCCATCGCCTGGGTGATCGGCGACTTGCCGAAGCATCCGATTCAGCCCTCGTTACGCGTCGCGCGGATGGCCGGCTCGTCATCGCGATTTGGAACGAATCCCTGCCCGAGCAGGCAGGCGAATCCAAAACCGTGATCCTTCAGGTAAAGGGATTCAACGGCCGCCACAGAGCCGCCATTTATCGCGTGGATTCCGCGCACGGTTCCTTGACGGATGCGTACGCCTCGATGGGAAAGCCGATCTATCCGACGCAGAAGCAAATCGCCCAGCTTCGGCGCGCTGCCGAAATCCCCCCGCCCGAAAGCCAAGCCTTGAACCACGGGGAAATAAGACTAACTCTCCCGCCCAAAGGTCTAGCTCTAATCGAACTCAAATAGTGGCGTCTCGAATTGCCGCGCACTCGCTAGGCTTTTGAAACGGGCGGAGGTGCAGGATGGGCATTGGGCAGGAAGCCCGCTCGCTTCATGCCTCGTTGTGCCTCCGGGTTCCTCATAAACGTTTCCCAGACGAAACCGGTGCGCGCATTTTCGGCCATCAACATCGTGATTCCCACGTCGATTCCGATCACGTCCGTGTCATACCAGTCCGTCAAGGGATTAAAGGCATCCACGAATCCGTATCGCGACCAGGCGCGCTTTCCATACTTGTTCTTGATCGTTTGCAGCACTTGCAGGCACTCTTGAGGCAAGAAGGGCAGTGAGCCTCCCGAAGCGCATGGGACTACTGTTCCATCGATTGGACCGGTCGCCGGTGGTCCGCCCCATACCACATAGCCTCTCGGCGAATCCGAAGCCGTGATCCCCCAAAGGTTTTCGCTGTAATCGGGAAACTGCGACGCCAAATCAATGCAGAACTGTCGATGCACCTGCGTAGCCGTGATCGAGTTTTGAAAGTAATCCGCATACTTGTCGTGCTTGTTCCGGAAATCGAACCACGCCTGCGAATATTGGTGAACGAAAAGCGGCGCGAAGGAGCTGATGTATCGCACCCCGTCGTACTCGAAGAGCTGGCGCTTCCACGCGTCCCATGTTTCGGTCGGCAGCAAATATGAAGTGGACCCCAGTCCGAGCAAGTACATCATCATCATTTCGCTGTAATCGTCCCAGCGATACTGCAGGAATCCCGTTTCGGGCCTCCAGCCATGCGGCAGCAGCGTCGTGTCTTCCGAGAGCCAGCTCCAATCGACACGGTTAAAGATCATCGAAGCGAGCTCGGAAATTTCCGAATGCTCGAAATACGCGCCGCAGGTCAGCACTCCGCACAGTAAAATTGCCGTGTCGATCGACGAGACCTCCGAATCCCACAGCCTTTCGCCCGTATTCACGTTCGCCCAGTGATAAAAGAATCCGCGGTGATTGGGGAGCTTCTTCCACAAAAAGCGCAGTGAAGTTCAGGGCGCGACCCCGCGCTTCGTTGTGCGATACATAACCCCGCTTGTCCCCGATGCACAGCGCCGTCAGGCCAAAGCCAAGCGAGGCGATGCTTCCCAAGTCGCTTTTATCCGGTGTTATCGCGTTGCAACGGTCCCGGACAATGCCCGTATCCGGGTTTCCCTGTTCCCAAAAGAACCGAAAATGGGCGCTCTCCAAGTCCTCAAGGAACGCCTCGTCTACCTGATAGAAAGGGCTGCTGGCAGTTCCTTGTCCGGGTTGCGGCACTTGATTGCCCTGGCCCCGGCGTGGATTCGCATCGCCCGCCAGCGCCAACGGAGAGGACAAAAAGAACGGCGCGCACAGTCCCGCCGCAGCTCCCTGCTTCAGGAGGCTCCGGCGGCTCAGCCTTCTCGGAAAGCGATATCCCGAATTCATTTCGCGCAACGATTATATTCATTTCCCGGAAGCCGATGAAAGCCTCATCGCCAACGATGAATCCATGCGCACACCCCCGCCCGCTCGAGCAAAGATCGCATTTACCCTTGCCGCGACATTCCGCGATTGAAGAATCGGTGGGGTTTACTTGGACTTCGCTTGGTCCACCTGGGCTTGCGCCGAGTCCGCGTTCTGCTTGCATTGATTCTGCAAGACTCCCGCGATCTGGCTGCATCCGCGAAAAGCCGCGGCCGCTTCGCTATGGCGATTCAAGTTTTGCAGATCGACACCCAGAACGAATAGATCGGTCGGATCCTGGATTGGATTACCCTTCGTCGATTGTTCGAGCTCGCTCGCCGATTTGTCGAAGTCCTCGCGCCGGAAATAGACGAGACCCAGCGCACTGTGTGCTTGGAACGACCTTGCAGCTTTGGCCGCGGCAAACTGTTCGTCGGTCAGGCCCGCTGGCTTGGGCATCTTGGCCAGAACCTCGATGGCATGCTTCGCGTATGCCTCCGCTGTGTTCAGTTCCTGATCGGCGTCCGGATCGCTTGGACTATAAATATGCGGAATCGTCCATCCCACCGTCGTGAGAACGTCCACATCGTCGGGCTGCAAGGCCAGCGCGGCGTCAGCGGATTGGTAGCAATCCTTCCAGTCCTGCTGCGCGCGGTAAACGCTCACCAAGTCGGCGTCCACACGCTCTGCCAAGGGGCTCTTCGGATACTTCCTGAGAAATTCATTTCCGAGCTGAATCTTTTTGGCCGACTCTCGCGCCCTCAGAAATGCCTGATAGCGTTCAGCTTGTTCCCGCTCCACCCCGTGCCCGAGGGTTCCATATTGCAAGTCATCCGTCATCCCGCCGCCCATCGTCCCCAGTTGAGTCTGGTTCGGGATCCCTTCTCCTTGCGCACGTGCACCCGGCGCCAAGGCGAAGAGCGCCGTCACCGCAACGCACGCAAAGCACAGCAATTTTCGCGAAGGTTTCAGTTCAGCGCCGCGCTTCCACGCGACGCGATTCCTTGTAAATCGCAAGCTCATGCCCCTTCTCCGTCCGCATCCTGCACTTAGTGACGGCCTGCTGGCCGGCACTTCGCTGCCGAATTGGTATCACCACGCTACATCCTCAGTCAAGTATCGGAACTTGCAGTACGGGGACTTGACCGAGACATTTCTTTGCTTACGCCCGAGAATGCGTCCCGGCGCCCGCAAAGGTTGGGTCATAGACCTCATCGTCCGCGTCCCCACGCCTCAACTCCGAAATAAACTTCAGTATGTTCTTTCGGCGAAGCTTTCTGCATAACCGGATCAGGGATATCTGTTCGCGTCCGTCGAGCGCCCGCATCAGCGCCTTCACCAGCTTGATGTGCCTCGGCAACACCCACCGGATGTACCACTCACCTGCCTGCGTCAGGCTGACCACCACAATTCGCTTACCCTTCCTCGGCTGTGCCCGTCTGGCCTTGGACAAACGGCTCGTTCTCATCGTCGCCGGAGGAAGCCTCACCGGCGTTCGCCGCACCCATCCGGGCCGCTCCAAGCTCGCCACGATCACGTTCAAATTCTGCCGGTCCAAACCGCGCCGCCCCGCCGCCACTGACATGCTTGTCCCGCCCTCGCGAAGCAACATCTCCATCAGACGAAATCCCGCTATCGTCAGGTCAAACGACGCGAGCGCCCCGCGCACCTCGCCCGCAAACCAATCCGCCGTGTCCAGCAAATCGAAACCCGCGAGCAACGCTCGCGCCGCCTTGTCCTTCTGCGTTGCCCGGTGTCCCATAGCCAAAGCCTAGCGCAAAGCGCGCCCGCAGTGTTTTCGGGTTGGTGTAAAGATGCTGGTCGTTGCTTTAAGCGAGCATGCCCGCCACCCTGCAAATACTAAGCGGATTCAGAACTCTGCATTTCCCTTCATGAGTTGGTATACTTGGGCCCTAAACTCATCAATGCCCGTAGCCGCTAAGCAAAAACTATCCGCCGCCTCTTTCGGAAAGACGACCCTGGACCTATCTGCATTCGTTCCGCCGGAACTAACGCGTTCCGATGATCCGCAGACTATGATTCCCCGCCTCGCCAAAGATGAAGACTCCGTGCGGGCTATCGAGCAATCCGTCCGCACCATTCCAACGACGCACGATCTGTATCTCGGCGACGCACGGACCGTGCCGAATCTAAAGCCCGAAAGCGTCCACTTAGTTCTAACCTCACCGCCCTATTGGACGCTCAAGGAATATCGGGATTCTCACGGCGCAGCTCGGCCACGTTGAAGATGATGAACAGTTCCTCCAGGAGTTGGATAAGGTCTGGAAGCGTTGTTTCGACGCCCTCGTTCCCGGAGGCCGCTTGATCTGCGTCGTCGGTGACGTTTGCCTTTCCCGAAGAGAGAACGGCGGGCGTCACACCGTAGTCCCGCTGCATGCGTCAATTCAGGAGCACTGCCGCAAACTCGGCTATGACAACCTGGCCCCAATCATTTGGCACAAGATTTCCAACGCCGTCTACGAGGTAGAAGGCGGCTCCGGCTTTCTGGGAAAGCCATACGAACCTAATGCCGTCATCAAGAACGACATCGAGTTTATCCTGATGGAACGGAAGCCGGGCGGCTACCGCGCGCCGGACATCTCGACGAAAATCCTCAGCCTTATATCGGCTGACAATCACAAAAAGTGGTTTCAGCAGATTTGGGCGGGCGTCACCGGCGCCTCGACAAAGATCACCCCGCTCCTTATCCAACGGAGCTAGCCGAAAGATTAATTCGCATGTTCAGTTTCGTTGGAGATACTGTCCTCGATCCGTTCCTTGGCACGGGCACGACAACCGTGGCGGCCGCAAAATGGGCCCGCAATAGCATAGGCCTCGAAGTCGACAGCCACTATTTCAAGCTTGCCGAAAAGCGGATCAATAGAGAAACTTCGTCACTCTTCAGCAGTGCGGAAATATCCACCACACTCGAGTAGCCCGAGCATGGCTCTCAACCGTGATCTCGAAAAAGGGCTTCGGCGGGCGATCAAGCACTTCTGGACCACACGCGAAACGCAATCCCAACTGCAAGGCTCGAAGAGCGGCTCGCGCGACGCCGGCGCCAGAACTGCCGTGACTGGTGGACGCCAAATGGATGGCTTCATCTCGCTGGTTCGCGATCAACTTTGCAAGAACGGCCTTCCCAAGGCTCACGTCTATTGTGAGAAACGCATCGAACTACCGGGCTGGTATCGTCCAGAGAAAAAATGGGATCTTTTGATCGTCGAAAATGGTCAGTTCCTGGCAGGAATCGAATTTAAGTCCCAGGTTGGCTCGTTCGGAAACAATTATAACAACCGCACGGAAGAAGCGATTGGCAGCGCCGCTGATCTCTGGGCCGCTTATCGGGAAGGAGCTTTCAAGCCCTCTGCCGGTCCTTGGCTTGGCTACATGATGCTTTTGCAAGATGCACCCGGCTCATCCAGCCCCGTGCGCGCCAAAGAACCGCACTTCAGAGTGTTTCCCGAGTTCAAGGCAACCTCCTACGCGAAACGCTACGAAATTCTTCTGACGAAACTGGTGCGCGAGAGGCTTTACGACTCAGCTTGTTTTCTCCTCTCGGATGCCAAGGACGGCCTTCGAGGAAAATACAAAGAACCCGCGCCCGAATTAAACTTCGAAAAATTCATGGCCTCTCTACTAGGGAGAGCTATTTCTGTTGCGAAAACGAGTAGCAATGCAAAAATCTAGCTATCTTTTCCGCCTATAATCCTGCCTTTGGTCTTGGGGTCAAGATAGTACTCGAAAGCACGGGCCAGAAATTGGTCCCTACCTCTGATCGCACGCGGCTCGACCGAGGCTTGCGAAATATGCTTCTGGAATCCCTCTAGCACGGTCTTATTTGTGGGCTTTTCGTAATCTCGCAGTAGTGCAAGGTTGCGTCCGATCTCCTCTAGAAGCCTAAGATAGAACTGGACAAACTTCACCAGCAAACTCTCACGACTGTTCAGGTACAAGCCTTCCACAAAGAGGTACGCCGAAACAGCGACAGCTCTGCTAGAAATCGCGCTGGCCTTCTCTCCAAAGGCATCGTCGATCGCCTCAAGGACTTCCCTAATCCTGACTAGGTTTTCATCCTTCTTATCTAGCTTGTACTGTTCTTCGAAAAACTCTTCAAGATCGTCGGTCCGAGCTCTTGTGAATCGCTCTGTTTTGGCACGGCTAAAGGAATTTATGCAGATTTGCGCAAGCGTAACTTCCTTTGCAAATCTCTTTTCAAGCAAACTGGTGCGTTTGAGGAACGGTGTATTTTTCCCCATCTCCTTGTAGACGAAGTCGCGAATCGCGCTGCCTGTATGAGCTTTCAATGACTCTCCAGAATTAAGCCTAGTACCCAGTTGCAACCGTCTAAATATCTCTCCGATGAAAGTCTCATCCTCAACCGTCGAGTAAATCACGAAGGTCAGTTCGAAATCCTCGATCTTCTTGGCGAGAGGAGGGAGCTCTTTCTTGAGACGCCCATACGTGTATTGTTCCCCGGCAATGCGGACGACGAGCGGGTCCTCGTCGCTGGCGTCGGGGTTAAAGAAGTCCAACAAAGTGGTCATCCTCTGCTTTCCGTCAATGCACTCATAGTCAAAATTCTCGTTATCCGTTACCTCGGCAAGATACAATTTGGGTATATCAATGTTCTTGATAATCGAATCCAGGAGTAGCTCCCGGTCTTCTCTCGACCAGATTTTTTCCCTTTGATAGTCGGCATCGAGATCAATCCGATATCCGTAGTCATCAATAAACTTTCTGACTGAAATAGATTCCAGTTCCCGTGTAACTTGAGATTTGCTCTTAGCCGGCATAGTTCCCCTCGCTCACTTTATTAGCCTCTTTAGATATCGTGTCCGACTGACGTTCGCTCCGAGAACTCTATCACTCTCGCTCGTGAGCCACGTCCTAAAGGGATTTGGCGGATCGGACTTTAGCGTTTTGATGTTTGGGAAGAATCCGTAATTGTCTCGAATTTCTTTGCCCGCTCGCTCTCCGCAGATGATTTCGATTTCAAAGGCCTTCATTCTCGCCGCTGTTTTTCCCAAGTGCGCCTTAAAGAGCAAGTCCACGAGGTGAGTATCATTTTGGCTAAGTGAGCAACCAACTGCTCGCAAAATATCGCAGTCTATTAGAACCTCCAAGGCCCGCGTCCAGATGAAGTTATAGGGCGCATCTAGGTAGTTCTTGTTGGACCCGAGTGGGATGATGTCAACTCCGCGACTTTGTCCGCGCATCCTCACCCCTTTCCTCCAGTTGAACGAGCCGGGCAGCTTTAGGAGCGGAATCTCCTTTCTTGACCGAGCCTCTTCATCGAGGGAAAGACAGTAGTTTGGGTTACCATGGAACTCCCTGTATGCCTCGTCGAGGACGTTGTCGTAGTTCAAAGAAATAATACCAACCAGTTGCTCAGCGACCTGGACCGCAGGGTGCTCGTGGAGTTCAAGCAGAGCCTTGTGCAAGTAAAACCGCTCCTTCCTCCAGCGGGTCAGTCTCGCCTCGATATCTCTCTGCACCAGCCGCTTCAAAAGCCGGGTCTTTTTATCCCATTGAGGAATCTTCCCGTTTTCAATAAGGCTTATCAGCAGCTCGATGTTCAGCGCCCCGGGCACACCAGTGGCCGGTTCAATCGATTCCGGGCCGCGTGGGGGTTCAAGAAACTCAAGATTCTTCAAGAAGTCCGGTCGCAAGCGGACCTCTTTCATCACCCTTGCAGACACATGACTCATCAGCAGCCCGAGTTTTCTTTGCACTTTGTCCTCGGACGTCAGGTTAGGCACAACCACGGTAAGCTCAGCGTGGGTCGCTCCCGCACCGAACAGGTACACAACCCTCTTCGTGTCATTTACTTCAGGCATCAGCTAGCCAGAGAGGATAAGCATGCGGATCATAGCATCGTGAGTAATTGAGTTTCTCGACGATTTCTGTGAAGGGCCGGAGTTAAGAAGCGACGGTGGAAAGATCAAAAAAAAGGGCGCCTCAGCGATTGCACCAGAGCGCCCTTGCCTTGCTCATTCGTTCGTGACGGAAGCCAGTCACATCTAGCGTCTAGCTTCCAGCCTCTAACTTCTGCCTTTTAGTACATGCCGCCCATGCCGCCGCCTCCGGGCATACCGCCGCCCGCTGCGCCAGCGCCCTTCTTTTCGTCTTCCTTGATGTCCGCCACCAGAGCTTCGGTGGTCAGCATCAGGCCGGCGATTGAAGCGGCATTCTGCAGCGCGAGACGCGTGACCTTGGCCGGATCGATTACGCCCGCCTTCACCAGGTCGCCGTACTCGGAGGTATCGGCGTTGAAGCCGAAGTTGTCGTCCTTCGATTCGCGGATGCGGCCGACGATCACCGCTCCCTCTTCGCCGGCGTTGTGCGCGATTTGCCGCATCGGCTCTTCGAGAGCGCGCTTCACGATGTTGACGCCAATGGCCTCATCATCCTGCAGCTTGAGCTTTTCGAGCGCCGCGATGCAGCGAACCAGCGCCACGCCGCCGCCGGGAACAATGCCTTCCTCGACAGCCGCGCGGGTTGCGTGCATGGCATCCTCGACGCGAGCCTTCTTTTCCTTCAGCTCCGTCTCGGTTGCCGCTCCCACCTTGATCACCGCCACTCCGCCGACAAGCTTCGCCAACCGCTCTTGCAGCTTCTCCTTGTCGTAGTCGGACGTGGTGTCTTCCACCTGAGTGCGAATCTGCCGGACGCGGCCTTCGATCTCGCTGGCCTTGCCCGCGCCTTCGACGATCGTGGTGTTGTCCTTGTCGATGGTGATTTTCTTCGCGCGGCCGAGATCCTCGACCTTCACGTTCTCGAGCTTGATCCCGAGATCTTCCGTGATGGCTTTGCCGCCCGTGAGAGTGGCGATGTCCTCGAGCATTGCCTTGCGGCGGTCGCCAAAGCCAGGAGCCTTGACGGCGGCGCACTGCAAAGTGCCGCGGAGTTTGTTGACGACCAGCGTTGCGAGCGCTTCGCCTTCAACATCCTCTGCGACAATCAACAGTGGCTTGCCCATCTTCGCGATTTGCTCGAGCAGGGGAAGCAAATCCTTCATCGAGCTGATTTTCTTTTCGTGGATCAGGATGCGGACATCCTCCAGCGCGCACTCCATCCGCTCTGGATCGGTGACGAAGTAAGGAGAGAGATAGCCGCGGTCGAACTGCATTCCTTCGACCACTTCCAGCGTCGTCTCCATCGTCTTTGATTCCTCAACGGTGATGACGCCGTCCTTGCCGACCTTCTTCATCGCTTCGGCAATGATCGACCCGATCTGCTTGTCGTTGTTGGCGCTGATCGTGCCGACTTGCGCGATCATGTCGCCCTTCACGTCCTTGTGGAACTTCTTGATTTCCTCAACCGCCACTTCCACGGCCCTTTCGATGCCGCGCTTCAGGGCTGTTGGGCTTGCGCCTGCCGCCACCGTCTTCACGCCTTCGCGGAAGATGGCCTGCGCCAGCACGGTTGCCGTGGTGGTGCCGTCTCCGGCCACATCGGACGTCTTCGACGCGACTTCCCGCACCATCTGCGCGCCCATGTTTTCGAGCGAGTCCTGCAGCTCGATTTCCTTCGCTACGGTCACGCCGTCCTTGGTGATGATCGGCGCGCCGAACTTCTTTTCAATTACCGCGTTGCGCCCCTTGGGGCCCAGCGTAATCTTCACGGCGTCTGCAAGTGCGTTCACGCCGCGCAGAATCGCCTGGCGCGAACCTTCACCAGTTACGATTTGCTTTGCCATATCTTCTATCTCCTCTTTCGGTTTTCAGGTCTTTGGATTGTGTGTCCCCGGCCCGCCTCGGCGGGCTTTCGGGAAGTTACCGTTTGCCGCCGGCCGCTTTGGCCGCGCCGCCGATCTTCGCGAGGATTTCATCTTCCTTCAGAATCATGTATTCCTCGTCGTCGATCTTTATGTCGTTCCCGCTGTACTTGCCAAAAAGGATGCGATCGCCCACTTTCACGTCCAGCGCGATGCGCTTGCCTTCCTCGTTCATTTTGCCGGCGCCTACGGCGATCACTTCGCCCTCTTGCGGCTTCTCTTTAGCCGTGTCGGGGATGATGATGCCGCCCTTTACGCTCTCTTTCTCTTCGAGCCGCCGCACTAACACGCGGTCGTGCAGCGGCGTAATGTTGACAGCCATTTGTGCGATTCCTCCGATGGTTTTTGCTGCGTTTTTGCCGCGTGGAGACGATTAGCACTCTCCATTGGCGAGTGCTAATATAGCAAAGAATGTGCTCCTCGCAACAAGAAAATCCACGTGCAGGCATTTTTAACGGGCCCTTAACGTTTCACGTAAACTACAGATACTAGTAAACTTACCACTATTCTGGCCTATCTCCTTGTTCCGCATTGAGTTACAGACCTGCCCAGGCTAGAATCCTCGGCCAAGGGTACAATGGCCGTCGCAATCGCGAGTTTCATACTGGCTGGCGGCGTGAGTTCGCGCATGAAGCGCGACAAGGCCTTGCTCGAGATCGGGGGTGCTCCCCTGCTCATCCGCACCGCCCGCCTTCTTGAATCGGTTGCCAACACGCCCGCCGTGGTCGGTGATCCCACAGCGTACGACTCCTTTGCCTTGCCCGTGATTGCGGACGATTGGCCGGGCGCCGGCCCTCTCGGAGGCATCGCCACCGCATTGCGTGTATCGAACGCATCGTGGAATCTGGTGGTGGCCTGCGATTTACCGTATCTCACCGGCGACTGGCTGCACTTTCTCGTCGCGCGCGCGGTTGCCTCCCCTGCGGATGCCGTGCTTCCGCTGAACGCAAAAGGCGCCGAACCGCTTTGCGCCATGTACCATAAACGCGGCGAGCCTGCGATTCGCGCCGCCCTCGAGAGCGGCATTCGCAAGGTCACCGATGGCTTGCAAAACATACGAGTGGAAACTATCGCTCCTGATGAATGGAAAGCCTTTGATTCGGAGGGATTGCTGTTCAAGAATATGAACCTGCCGCGAGACTATCAGGAAGCTGCGGCCCGATTGGGCGCCCCCGCGGAGCCTGGGAAAAAATGAACGGCCATTACCTCGAATTTCAAAACGTGTCGAAGGCGTTCGACGACAATGTGGTGCTAACAGACGTCAGCTTTTTCGTCGATCGCGGCGAGACGGCCGTAATCATGGGACGCAGCGGCGTCGGCAAATCCGTCTCGCTGAAACTGTTGCTCGGCTTTCTCAAGCCCGATGCGGGCCGCATTATAGTCGGCGGCGAAGACGTCACGGATTTCACCGAGGAACAATTTGAAGAGGTTCGCCGCACCACAACGATGGTTTTTCAGTCGGGCGCGCTTTTCGATTCTCTTACCGTGGCGGAAAATGTCGCCTTTCCCATGCTGACCCGCGGTCACAAGGGTGAAGAGGAGACTGACCGGCGCGTCCAAGAACTTCTCACCATGCTCGAGGTTTCGGACTTCGCGGATCGCCTTCCCTCCGATCTCGGCACCGGAGCAAAGCGCGCCGTGGCTATCGCGCGAGCGTTGGCCGAAAATCCCGAGGCCATTCTCTACGACGAGCCGACCACCATGGTCGATCCGCTGATGGCCGGCCACATCAGCGATTTGATCGTGAAGCTCAAGGAAACCATTCACAAAACCTCCATCGTGGTTACGCACGATACGCATCTTGCAAAAAAATTAGCCGACCGCGTGATTTTCCTACATGATGGCGGCGTGAAATTTTTCGGCAGTTGGCCTGAACTCGAAGCGTCGCAAGATCCCTTCCTCCGCAATTTCCTTCTCCAGGACGAATTGATTCCCGCGCTGGACGTCACCGCGTGAGCGATCAAGCCGCGGCTGTAGCAGATCCCAAAAAGCAGCTTCGCCGCACGATGGGCTTTTGGGACGTCCTCCTCTTCAATATTGCCGCCGTGCTTGGCCCGCGCTGGATCGCATCCGCGGCGCATAATGGCACTTCCTCGATCAGCCTCTGGGTCTTAGCCGCGGCGATGTTTTTTTTACCCACGGCGCTCGTCGTCGTCGAACTTTCCACACGCTTTCCCCACGAGGGCGGCCTGTACGTCTGGTCCAAGGAGGCGTTCGGCGAATTTCACGGCTTTGTGGCCGGATGGACGTACTGGATTTACACCTTCTTCTATTTCCCCGGACTTTTGATGGCCAGCGTGGCCATGGCAGCCTACATCGGCGGAAGCGGTGCAGCGCATTTTGCCGAGAGCCGCACGTTTCTGATGGTCGGCTCTTTCCTGATGTTGTTCGCGGCCGTATTTCTCAACATTATCGGCCTGAACATCGGGAAATGGCTGCAGAATGCGGGCGGCGTGGGCACATACATTCCTCTGCTGATGCTGATTGGCATTGGAGCCTACGTCTGGCGCGTACACGGCTCCGCCACACATTTCACCGCGTCGAACATGCGGCCCGTGTGGGACTGGGGCACCGTAAATTTCTGGCCGCAGATTGCGTTCGCCTTCACCGCGCTCGAACTTTGTTCCACAATGAGCGAGGAAGTTCACGAACCCCATAAAACCTTCCCTCGAGCAATCCTGGGATCCGGAGTTTTGATCGCGATCGCGTATATCGCCGGTACTTTCGCGCTGCTTGCAATTCTCCCCGCGTCTTCGGTGATTCCCACGAGCGGCGTCTTCCAGGCCATCACTGCCGCCTCCTCAGCATCGGGCATCGCATTTTTCGGCGTTATCGCCGCCATCCTCGTGCTTTTCGGCAATGCAGGCGGAGTGGGAACGACGGTTGCCGGCGTCGCCAGAATTCCCTTCGTGGTGGGAATCGACCACTACATGCCCGCCGCCTTCGGCAAAATTCATCCCAAGTGGAAGACGCCGTGGGTTTCAATTCTTGTGCAGGCGGGAATTTCTTGCGTGATTCTTCTGCTGATCCAAGTGAACGAAACCGCCAACAACGCCTACCAAATTCTGGTGGACGCCGGCACCATCCTCTATTTCATTCCCTTCCTTTATATGTATGCGGCAGCCATCAAGCTTTCCTATCGTCCTGACCGCCAGGCGAACCCGAATGCCGCTTTGATTCCCGGCGGCCGAATCGGAGTTTGGTTGGTGGGCTTGCTGGGATTTGCGGTAGTGGTGGGCGGGATCGCTCTGTCCTTCATTCCCCCCGCCGAAGCCACAAACAAATGGCTTTTCGAAGCGAAGCTGATTGGCGGGACCGTCGGCGGAGTGCTCTTGGGCTTGATTCTGTACGTTCGCGGCGCGCGGGCCAAGGCGCGCGAAGCCTCGCATCTCCCGTAAGCCTCCGACCGCCTGATTCGCGCTAGTTAATGTTCAGCTTGGATTGGGTGCTGGGCAGATGCTGGTCGAGGTCGGGCAAGCACTCGACTTCGGTGATATCGGTATCGTCCTCGCGATTCCAGTGCTTGGTGCTGGTCCATTCGCCGTCCCAGTTCTTCGGATCAAGCAGCGTGTATTTGATTTCCAGAGTCTTGCCGCCGTTCTGCATACGAATGCGCTCGATGATATGAAATTCGTCGCTCACCGGAATACCCACGTCGATCCAATGCCGCTCGGGCGTCATGCTCGTGGTATCAACCACCAACGTGTCGCCTTCCCAGTGTCCCACCGAGTCGCCGTCGTATGTGCGGACCACCACGTCCGGCGCGGTATGTTTTCGCCCATCGATGTAAATCAGCCGAATCTCGTTTTCAAATCCGCTGACCATGTAAATCACCGTCGGCGTCTGGATCATCGCAATCGGCCAGACGCGCGTCATGATCATGGGCATGCCTGCCGGATAGCACTTGCCGATATCGTCGTGGAACGCGTGCCCGCTGGCCGTCGCCTTCTTCCCTTCTTCGAATAGCGCTTCCGCCTCGGGGTGAAAGTGCGGATAGGGAGGCCCGAACATAAAAGAGCTGAAGCCCGAACTGAGATCGACCATCCAGGTGCCCGTCAAATTGAAGGGCGGTTTCGGACGCGGCTTATTCAGGTTGTCCGGCGCCAGCGCGCCTTCGGGAAACACGTCTTCTTGTTTGTTTTGATCCGCCTTGTTTTGTCCCTGCGCCCGCGCGACCGTGCCAAAAGCTCCCAGGCTCAACGCCACGATCGCGGCGCCGAGCGCGAACTTCACCTTGCAATTCGTCATTTTGTGGTTCCTTTCACGCGGGAGCGGCGACGCCAAACGCGCCATGCGAGCCTTGCTGTTCGCCGCTTGCAGCTACTTCGCCGGATAACCAATCATGTCGTTCAGCACTTGTCCGTCGGCCAGCTTGACGTACATAAATCGGCCGCCCTTTTCGCCGCTTCGCAGCGGATGAATGGCGATCGTCACCTGATCTCCGGGCTTCAAAGTGGTCGATCTCCAGCCGGAACGAGCCATGGTGTTTGGACTGTTGCATTCCACGCCCCATCGATCGGTGCCACCGTTCGCGTTCGGCACGTCAATCTCGATCCAGCTATGAGGATTCGACCAGCTGAAATTGACGATGGTTCCCACAAGCTCCACCTTCTTGTCCCGATCGAACATCGCGGCGGAGTGATGCGCGAAAGCGGAGCCCGCAAACGCAAGCACCAGGGCAACCGCGAATACAATTCGTGAAGTTTTCATCGGCTCGCTCCCACTCTCTGATTTCATCCAGCCAATATAACGCCCGCCGGGGTCCTCAGCCTCGTTTCCTATGTTGCGGGCACTTCTCCCCTACCCAACTGCGCCGATTATGCGCCAAATTGGCCCAATCCTGCAAGAACCGCAAACGCTTCGTGGCGCATGGCTTGGTGGTAGCCTATTCTCGAAAATTTGGAAATGTCGATTCGGTCCCGCTCAAGCAAGGAGTCAGAACCAATGAATCACCAGGATATCTCTAGTCTCCTTGAAAGCGTCCAGCGCCATACCTCGGCCTGGTTTGCATCGCTTGACGACCGGCCGGTAGGCGCCACTGCCTCGGCCGAGGAGTTACGACGAATGCTCGGTGGCCCGCTTCCCCGCGAGGGAATTGCCCCGGACGTCCTCACCCCGATTCTCGCGAACGCCGGCATGAGCGGGGCCGTCGCCTCTGCGGGCCCTCGCTACTTCGGTTTTGTGATAGGTGGTAGTTTGCCGGCCGCGCTCGCCGCCGACTGGCTTGTATCGGCGTGGGATCAAAACGGCGTTGTCTACGCTTCGTCTCCTTTGGTCTCAGTGATCGAGCAGATCACGGGGTCATGGTTGCGCGAACTCGCCGGCCTCCCTCCCACGATGAGCTATGGTTTTGTGACCGGCTGTCAAATGGCGAACTTTACCGGACTGGCTGCCGCCCGGCATCGCGTTTTGCGCAATGCCGGATGGGATGTGGAGTCGGACGGCCTTTTCGGAGCGCCGCCCATCGACGTGGTCGTCAACGAAGAAGCGCATTACACCGTATCGACGGCCCTTCGATTATTGGGCCTCGGAGCCAATCGCGTTCGGCGAATTCCCACGGATAGTCAGGGCCGCATGCGCGCCGATAATCTGGCGGCTGCCCTGCGTGCGCATAAGGGACCCTGCATCATTTGCGCGCAAGCCGGCAACGTGAACACGGGCGCAATCGATCCTCTTCGCGAAATCGCCGAATCGGCAAAGGAGTGCGGGGCATGGTTGCACGTGGATGGCGCGTTCGGTTTCTGGGCCGCTGCCTCACCCGAACGCGCGCATCTCGCTCGCGGCATCGAGAACGCCGATTCGGTGGCCACCGATGCGCACAAGTGGCTCAACGTTCCCTACGATTGCGGGATTGTCTTCTGTGCCGACGAAGCTGCGCACCGCAGCGCCATGTCCCTGGCCGCCGCTTATATTGTCACGACGGGAGGCCAGCGGGATCCTCACGACTTTGTGCCGGAAGAGTCGCGGCGCGCCAGGGCGATTCCCGTATATGCGGCTGTGCGATCTCTTGGACGCCAGGGAATCGCCGAAATGATCGAACGCAATTGCCGCCAGGCAAGCCGGTTTTCCGAAGCCTTGCGGGCCGCAGGATACGAAGTGCTCAACGAAGTGGTGCTCAACCAGGTTCTGGTTTCCTTCGGCACTCCGGAACAAACTCAGCGCACCATCGCGGCGATCCAGCAGGAGGGCGTCTGCTGGTGCGGAGGAACCGTGTGGAAAGGCCGGACTGCGATGCGCATCAGCGTAAGCAACTGGTCAACGACAGACGCGGATGTGGAGAAGAGCATCGAGGCGATCGTGCGAGCCGCGCAGAAGCACGCCCGATAAATCGCGATCACGACCAATAATCAATTGCCATTCGCGGCGACGAAATCGCGCGCCGCACGCAGTTCGGGGCGATCGGCGCCCGGTGAAGATATCTTCACAATCTGTGCGTAGAAGTCGCGCGCTTGCTGCGAATTCGCGGTTGCTTCCGAGGCGCGTGCAGCGCCGTATAGCGCGTCGAACCGGTTCGGATAATCCTTCAGAACAGCCTGGTATTCCGCCAGAGATTCTTTGGGCCGCTTAAGCTCCAGCAGCAGGTCTGCCAGCATCTCGCGAGCGGGCACGCATACCGGGTCTTCGCGGTCAGATTCCTCGAACTCCGCGACTCCCCGCAAATCCGCGACGGCTTCATCGGATTTTCCCTCCGCATATGCCAACCATCCATCCACTTCGCGCTCCTCGACTCTTTGGGCCGGAACTTGATTCCCCAACTCTTTCTGGTGCGCCGCTTGCGCCTTCAAAATTTCAGCCAGCTTTTGCGCGTCCTCGCGCGCCCCGTTCACGTCGCCGCTGCGTGCGGCGCCAATCGCGCGCGCCCAGTAGGTTGTGTCCTGCCATAGGAAACGCTCCTTGGGAATCGCCAGTGACGCCGCTTCCTTCCAGCTGTGCAATTCGATTGCATTCACGGCCGCGTACAGCCCCTGGTGGTCGGCGATCTGCTCCGCGCCCGCACCCGGCACACTTGTCGCTTCCACGATCAACTGCCGCGCTTTGGATTCCTCGCCGGCCTGAAGATAACCGTAGTCGAGAAAATCCATGGGATGGAATTCGTAGCTCGCATCGCCCCGGTGCTGTTCAGTGGCCTCTGCCGCCGCGGCCATGGCGGCAATATTCGAGTTGATCATTTCCTGCCAAAGTCCAAGCCGGCGGAAGATGTGCGACGGCATGTGCGTGGCGTGCGACGAATCGGGAGCGATCTTCGCGTACACGCGCGCGGCAGGCAGCCCCTCGGGAGCAAGCTCCGGCACATCGGAAGCATGAATCAAATAGTGAGCCAGTCCCGGATCGTTCGGCTGCTTCTCGAAAAGCGGATTCAATATCGCGATGGCCTTTCTGCGGTTGCCTAGATCGTCCACGCCGTCTTGCGCCAAAGTGACGAGTGACAGCGCGTAAAACGCGCCAGCTTCCACGTCCTGCGGGTTATCGGCGTAGAGCTTTTGCATCGCCGTCGAATAGGCTTGCACGCGCGCCGTATGCGTCAGCTTCGGATCGTCCTGATAAAACGCAAAAGCCGCGGCGATATATTCGCGTTCGCGCGGCGTTTGAGGGCCAAGCTTTTGGGCCTGCTCAATGTCCTTGCGGCCTTCGGCGACAGTAGCGACATTGGGAAAATCCCACAGCTGATGGTCGAGCGACATTGCCTTGCCCCAGTACGCCATCGCGCATTGCCCGTCGCGTTGCGCGGCCTCGCTGAAGGCCTGCGCAGATTCCTCATATTGAAATGAATGCAATAGGGCGAGGCCTTTCTCAAGCGATCCCTGCGCTTCCGCCGAACAGGAAGTCGGGAAATTCACCTTGCCGACGCCCCGGCTCTGCTCGTTCGCAACATGCGAGGCCGCAGCAGCCATCGTCGTGATTGGAGCCGTGAAAATAAACGAAATCGCAACTGCGCCTGCGAGTGAGATCGTCAAGTGTCGCATTTGCGCCTCCTGTTCTGTGGGAATGGCGATAGTAGCAAATCGGCGCACGAGTTGCCTGATTCCTTCCGAATCGCGCGCGGATTAAATCTTTGCGGCGCGCCCTCGGATTGTGATACGCAAGTGTGCGCCAGAATCACCGCGACTCGCGCGACTCAGAAGTCATGCAGCGATCGACGACCGGAGGGATCCGATGCCCGAACTAGCCAATCGCAACGAGCAAATCGTGAGGACATTTTTCGAAACGCTCAGTGCGGGCGACCTGGAACGCCTCCGGCCTCTGTTCCACGAACAAGCTACTTGGACTGGAATGGTCACCGGTCTTCCGGGCGCGGGCGAAAAAAAAGGCCGCAAGGCGATCGTTGACGATTTTCTCGCGCCGGTGCGCGCCATCTTCGAGGACGGCGATCCGAAAGTGTTGATCCAGCACCTAATTTTGCAAGGGCCCTACGCGGCGGTGGAAGCGCGAGGCGTTGGCCGCCTCAAAAACGGCAAAGAATATAATAACCGCTACGCTTTCATGATCGAGATCAAGGACGATAAAATTTTCGCTCTCCGCGAGTACATGGACAGCTACTACGTGAGCACGCTCTAGGAGGGTCGGAGTTTCGCCTCAGACATATCGCCGTCAAGCCCCGGCGTTCACCGTCGCCCCGCCGTCAACTCGCAAAATCGCTGCGGTAATAAAGGACGCCTCGGGAGAAGCCAGGAATACGGCCGCAGCCGCGATATTCTCGGGAGTTCCCAATCGTCCAAGCGGAGTCTTCTGGCGCCGGGATTCGTACAGGGCATCGTCGTTGTTGTTCATCGCTCGCGCTCCCGGAGTCGGCACCGTGCCCGGGCACACCGCGTTCACGCGGATTTTGCGCGCGCCGAATTCCACCGCAAGCGAACGCGTCAGGGACGATACGCCGCCCTTAATCGCCGAATAGACCGTCGAGCGCGGTACGCCAAGTTCCGCGGCCGGCGACGTGTTATTGATGATCACGCCGCCGCGCTCCGCATCCATGTGCAGCAAAGCTGCTTGCGCCGTCCACAGGATCGACTTCAGCCCCACTGAAATCATTCTCTCGACCGTTTCCTCTCGCACTTCCGAGACGGGCTCGCGCCGGAACACGATCGCGTTATTGGCCACAATATCCAGGCGCCCGAATTCCGAAACAAGCTGATCCACAGCGCGCAGCACGTCCTCTCGCCGGCTTACATCAATCGCAAAAGCGCGAGCCGTTCCGGAATTTTTCTCGATTTGGCTCACAGTCCCTTCAGCGGTCGCTGGATCAATCTCCGCCACGCCCACAATCGCGCCTTCCGATGCAAATGCGAGCGCCATCGCCTGCCCAATTCCACGTCCCGCCCCCGTGACGAACGCAACCTGCCCTTTCAGACGCGACATTTTTTGCTCCCGGTTGAATTTAGGAATATTTCAGTCACTGAGCTTGTTGAATCGCCAATTCTTCTTATCGCGAACAATGTAGCCGGCAGTCGGCTCGCAAAAATGACTGGGAATAATCAATATGTTTTTGTCGCTGAGCTGCTCGAACATGGCTTTGCGCGTCTTGATGCCTTGCTCCTTGTCCATATCAAAATTTCCGGGGCGCTCGATTTCGGCAAGCTGGATCGGATGATGCAGCATATCGCCGGTAATGAAGCCCTCTTGCCCCTTGGACGAAATACGTACGCTGACGTGTCCCGGCGTGTGTCCGGGGGTCGGCACGAGCGAGACCTCATCGGTGAGCTTGATATCCGGCTCGATGAAATCGGCGAGGCCGGCGTCGGTGATCGGTTTGATCGAGTCCTCCAAATGCGTGCAGTCATGATATTTGCCCGTGCGCTGGAGCATTTGCCAATGGTCGTACTCCTTGCGGCCGAATAAATAGCGCGCATTTGGGAACGTGGGCACCCAGCGGCCGTTCACTTTGCGCGTGTTCCAGCCCACATGATCGAAATGCATGTGCGTGCATAAAACCTTTCCAATCGTTTCCGGCGCGTATCCGGTACAGATCAAGTCTTCGATGAACGAGCTCTGCATATTGCAGAATATCGGGAACTCGCGCTGGCGATCGTTGCCGATGCACGTGTCGATCATGATCTTTTCATTCCCCGAGCGCAGAGCGAACGCCTGAAACGAAATCTTCATGCGCCCGTCGGGCGTGGCAAAATTCGGAAACAGCCAATCGTATTGCTTGGCGATCTCCGGCGTCACGCCGGTCTGCAACACCTCGAAAGGATCCTCGTGCGCGTTCACCTCCACGATGCGGACCACTTCGACCTCGCCGATTTTCCACTTTCTGATGTGCTCCTTGGCCATGGCATTTCCCTCCGGGTTCCTAGCGATCTCGCGGCAATGCAACGGGCGCAAGCGGCGCCCGCCCCAAAATCATGTCTGCGGCCTTCTCGGCGACCATCACCACGGGCGCATTCGGATTTCCTCCCATCAGCCTCGGGAAGATCGACGCATCCACGACGCGCAAGGCATCAATGCCTCTCACCTTGAGTTCGGGAGTTACCACTGCGGCGTCGTCAGCACCCATGCGGCAGGTTCCGGCCGGATGATAGACCGTTGCAGTGGTCTTGCGGATATATTCCCGGAACGCGTCGTCGCCCTCGACCGTCGTGCCAGGCAGAAACTCCGTCGCCTTGTATGGGGCAAATGCCGGAGTTGCGAAGATGCGCCGTGCCAGCTTGAGCCCGCGCAGCAGTGGCTCGAAGTCTTCGGGCGCGCTTAGGATATTCGGATCGATAATCGGCGCCGCGCTTGGATCGGGGCTCGATAGTGCGATGCGGCCGCGGCTCTTGGGAAACAAGAGCACGATGCTGATAGCAAAGCCGTGTCCCAGCGGCAGCGGGAACGTCGATTGATTCCGCCGCGCGGGCTGAAAAACCACCTGCGTGTCGGGCCGGTCGAGGCCGTCCGTGCTCTTCAAAAACGCATTCGACTCGAAGACATTGCTGGAGAATGGCCCCTGGCGCAGCAACAAATATTCGAAAATGTTCCACACCCCGCGCGGCAATGCCTTTAGCGAAATGCCATAGGAAGTGGAATTCGACGTGACCATCTGCACCGAGGTTGCCACATGATCGTGGAGATTCGCGCCTACGCCGGGCAAATGATGCGTTACTGAAATTCCCAGAGCCTGCAGCGCGGCGCCATCCCCGATGCCCGAAAGCATTAGGATCTGTGGCGATCCGATGCTCCCGCCAGACACGATGATCTCGCGCCGCGCGGCGACCCTTCGTGTTTCGCCGCCCTGCTGAAACTCGACGCCGGTCGCGCGGCGATTCTCCACGACCACCCGCGTAACCAACGCCTTTGTCACCACTTTCAGGTTCGGCCTGTTCATCGCGGGCTTCAGGTAGGCTGTTGCTTCGGACTCGCGGTAACCGCCCCGTATCGTTCCCTGGCGCAGCCCATAACCCTCGTTGTCGGGACCGTTGAAGTCATCATTGCGGCGAAATTGCAGCGTCCGCATCGCTTCGAGAAAAGCTGCATTCAGCCGGTTGGGCCGCTTGATGCTCTTCACATTCATCGGCCCGCCTTTGCCGTGATAAGAAGAGCCATCAAACGCTTCGTTGTTTTCCGAACGCAGAAAATACGGGAGCACCTCCGAATAGCTCCAGCCTCGGTTTCCCGCCGCGGCCCAATCGTCGTAGTCCTTAGGATTTCCGCGCATGTAAACCATGCCGTTGATCGAGCTGGTCCCGCCAATCACGCGCCCGCGCGGAATTGGAACCTTCCGTCCATTCAGATTTTGCTGCGGCACCGTCCAGTAGCCCCAGACGATGCTCGGCTTGACCATCGCGGCCGCAACCAAAGCTGGCACGTGGATGAAGGGATGGCTGTCCTTGGGTCCCGCCTCGATCAGGCACACGCGGTTCGCTTGATCCTCTGAGAGCCGGTTGGCAAGTACGCAGCCTGCCGTTCCGGCTCCGACGATCACATAGTCGAACGAATCCCCGTTATCTCGGTTCGGCATGATGGTTCTGTTTTTGGTGGTGCCTCAAACGGCCGCTGAGACCGCGATGTCGGATAGCCGCCGCCAGCGCAAATAATTGTCCGCAGAATTCAGCACTCCGGTGCACAGGCCCACGAAGGTCAGATCGAGTTCCGGGTCCACCCAATAAATAGTCGTTCCGGCGCCGTAACCTCCGAACGTGTTTGGCGAAGTGAGCGTGCCATAGAGATGATTGCCGATCGCCTCGCCGCGCAGCGGGAAGCCGAGGCCGAGATACGCCGGGATAATTGGCCAGCCGTGCTCGACGCACAACCGCTTGTAAACCTCGTTCGGCTTGTCCCCTGTCCAGTTTTGCCGCGCCTTCTTGCAGATGGTGGGCGAAAGGATGCGCTCGCCGTCAAGTTCGCCCAGCCGCCGCAGCATTTCGGCGAGTCGGAAGAGGTCCGATGCCGTGGAAACAATTCCGACCCAGGGCATCTCGGCATCCTCTTCCTCGAATGCGCCATTCGGTCCCAAATCGCTGTGACCCAAATGATTGATCGCAGCATTCCCTCGGAAGTCAGGCACCAGATGGCGCTTCTTCAGATCGCGCCGCACACCAACGGAAGTGTCCTTCATGCCCAGCGGTTTCAGAATCTCGTTCTCCACAATTTTCCGGTAGGAACGTCCTTTGGGATCGGTGCGCCGGACCATTTCGCCGAGCAGCGCATGATTGACGAACGGCGAGTAATCAACACGCGTGCCGGGAGTGAACTCGCCGGGCACGAGCAGGCAAATCGCCGCGATCATTTCGTCGAGCCGGTCGATATACATGCCGGCCTTCGGCGTGTAGACCGGCGGCAGCCCCGCGCTGTGTGTCAGTAAGTGAAAAACGGTCACGTCTCTGCGCAGCGGCCCGTCGAATTCCGGGATGATTTCAGTGACCTTGGTCGTCAGAGCAAATTGGCCGAGCTCGATCGCCCGTAGCACCAGAACATTGGTGAAAGATTTGGTAACCGAGAACAGGCTGAAGACGGAATCCTTCTTCACCGGACGCTTGCGCTCGGAATTGGCGTGGCCGATCGCCTCGTGAAATCCGATTTTGCCGTGCCGCGCAACAATGATCGTGCTGCCAAAATAGAGGCCCTTTTTGATGTCCTCTTCGATAACAGACTTGAGATGCCGCAGCCGCTCAGGATTCAGCCCCAGTTTCTTCGTCTCGCCCATCTTTTGTGCCCTCAAAACAACCGCCCTTTGCTACCGCCGGGCCTAGCGCACCGCCGAAGCAATAGCATCGCTTCTCGCAGACACAACGCCCCGCGACCGGTCTTCCTTCAAGAGGTCCGCGCCCTTTTCGGCAATCATAAACACCGCAGGCGCAGGGCCTGCCGAGGGCAGCGCCGGCATAATCGACGCGTCAATCACTCGCAGCGACTCGATTCCGCGAACGCGCAGCCGCTCATCCACCACGGCCATCGCGTCCTGCCCCATTTTGCACGCGCCGCTCGGATGGCAAAAAGTATTGGCCGCCTTGTGCAAGTACTCGCGCAGATCAGTGTCGCTCCTGCACGCATCGCCCGGTGCATCTTCGGCCAAAATGCGAGACTTGATCGGCTCGCTGTGAAAGATCCTCCGCACAAGTTTCACGCCGGCAAGCAGCCCTTCTTCGTCGCTGGCCACCGCCAGATAATTGGCAATCATCGCCGGAGCCTGCCGGGGATCGGTGGATTTCAGCAGCAAACGCCCTCGCGACTTTGGTCGCACGTACGCGACGCCGCCCGTAATCCTCGGTATTGGATCGGGCGCAATTTTTCCGCTGCTGTCGAAAACATGGCTCATCGGCCGAAAGACAATTTGCAGATCGGGACACGGAGCATCCGGCAGCGCGCGGGTCAAAGCCGTAGCCTGTGACGCGCCATTGGTCAGCGGCCCACGCTTCGCCACGTAGTAATTCAGCGCGTGCCACGCCACGCGAACTCCTCGCAACTGCGGATTGAGCGAATTGTCCGCCGCAGTTTTGTACGTGCAAGTCGTGTAAGGATGATCGTGCAGATTCTCTCCCACGCCGCCGATGTCCGCGACCACTGCGATCCCATGGTCCTGCAAATGCCTTCCCGGTCCAATTCCCGAAAGCATCAGAATCTGCGGCGAGCCGATGGATCCCGCTGCAAGAATCACCTCGCGCCTGGCTAGCGCTTTCTGGATCGTTCCATCGCGTTCATATTCGACGCCGGTCGCCCGACGACCCTCCATCAGTAAACGCCGAGCAAACGCGGAAGTTTCCACCACCAGATTCTGTCGCCCCCGCGCGGGCCGCAAGTATGTTTCCACAGCGGACTGGCGCACTCCCTTGCGCACCGAATTAGGCATCAGGCTGACGCCTTCGGAAACCGCGCCGTTCAAATCCTTGCTCGCGGGCAAACCGTTTCGCACACACGCTTCGATAAATGCTCGCGTAATGGAATGCACATACGTCGGATAGTTCACCGCAAGCATGCCCGCGCCGTTTCGGGACTCGGCAGGTAAATCTTCGCGCCGCTCCAATTTATTGAAATAGGGCAGCACGTCCGACCAGCCCCATCCAACATTCCCTAGCCGCCTCCAGCCGTCGTAGTCCTCGGCCTGCCCGCGCACGTACGCGCTGCCGTTAATCGAGCTGCATCCACCTAGAACTCTTCCACGCGGCCAAAAAATCGGCCGATTGTTCAGTTTCGCTTCAGGCTCGGTGTAAAAACCCCAATTCAAAGTCGGATGAGTAAAAAGCTTGCCCATAGCCAGCGGCATTTTGATCCACGGGCTCTCGGGCTCAGGCCCCGCTTCGATCATCAGGAGGCGAACCGCCGCGTCCTCCGTCAGCCGGTTCGCAAGAACGCACGCAGCCGTCCCTCCGCCAACAATGATGTAGTCGAAACTCCGAAGTTCAGGCATGAACGGAGCCTAGTCCGTGGTGAATTTCCAATTGCTTGTGTCGCGCACGATCCATCCCACCGGCGAATTGAAATGAACGGCGAAAATCCGCGCCGCCCGATTTTCATATCGCGCCAGGAATTCCTTGCGCGTCTTGCGCGACATTTCCTTGTCCACGCACCCGACCGAGCATATTTCCGGCTCGGCAAATTGAATTGGGTTGTGAAACACGTCACCAGTCACAATCGCATGCTGCCCGCCCGACAAAATGTGCAGGCTCACGTGTCCCGGCGTGTGCCCGTGCGTCGGTTCGAGCCACAGCTCGTCCGTCAATCGGTGATTCGTCTCCACCAGATCGGCCAGTCCCGCATCCAGAATCGGCTGCACCGAATCCAGAAGGTGCCGGACGTCCGACGTTTTTTCCTTGAGAAGTGTTTCGCACCACTCCCATTCGCGCCGCCCGAATAGGTATCGCGCTTTCGGAAACGTGGGCACCCAGCGCCCGTTTTCCAATCGCGTATTCCAGCCGACGTGATCGAAATGCAGGTGCGTGCACAGCACCGTATCAATCGTCTCCGGCGGAAATCCCGCCGCCGTCATATCTTTCAGGAACGCGGTCTGCAAATCGCTGCAGTGCGGAATTTCGCGTGACCGGTCGTTTCCCACGCACGTGTCCACCACAATCCGCCGCCCGCCCGCCTCCAGCACAAACGCCTGCACCGCCAGAATAATTTGCCCCTCGGGAGTGACGAACCGCGGCACCAGCCAATCGTATTTCTTGTAATGTTCTGAGGTTTCCGCAGGAAGCAGCGGCGCCCACGGAACCCGTTCCGCCGATTCCATGATGCTGGTGATCCTCACGTCTCCAACCGTCCACCGCCCGATTCGCGACTCGCCCTTCCTATAGTCATGCGCCGTCTCACCAGCGTGGCTCGCCGTACCGCTAACGCCCGCGCCAGCCGCATGCATCGCGGCGCCCCGCATCTTTTCTTGGTTCCATCGGCCGCTCCTTCAGCTTCAAGCGCTATCGTCGCCCCGATGTAACACCAATTCGCGCCCCCGCGCAACTCGCGAGGTCTAATGTAGCGCCACCCATTAAGGTGGCATCCCGCTTTTGAATCTGACTCAATAAATTCACGTTGCAGCCGAAACCGCGATATCCGAAAGCCGCTGAAATCGCTCAATATTGTCCATGCCTTCCATCACCCCGGCGGTGAGGCACACAAACGTCATCTGCAATTCCGGATCGACCCAGAAAACAGAACTCCCCGCGCCATAATTCCCAAACGTTCGTGGCGAGGTAAGCGTCCCAAACAAATTGTGGCAAATCGTCTCGCCCCGCACTTGAAATCCCAACCCCAAATACGCGGGACAATCTTCCCAGCCACGCGCCGCCATCCACGGCTTGAAAAGCTCGTTTGGTTTGTCGCCAGTCCAATTCCGGTTCGCCAGATCGAGAATCGCCGGCGAGAGAATCCGCGCGCCATCCAGTTCTCCGCCGCGCCTCAGCATCTCCACGAACCGAAACAAATCGGCAACCGTCGTGATGCCGCCCACCCACGGCATTTCCGCCTTCTCCTCCTCGAACGCGCCGTTGGGGCCGAGGTTGCTGTGTCCCAGGTGATCGAATGGAAAGGGCTGCATAAAAATAGGGACGATGTGCCGCGCCTTCAAATCCTTCCGCACACCAATCGACGTATCCTTCATCTTCAGCGGCTTAAAAATCTCATCTTCCGCCAGTTGCCGATACGACCGCTTCTTGGGATCGGCCCTGCGAACCGCCTCGCCCATCAGGGCGTGTCCCGCCATCGGCGCATAATTAATCACTTTTCCCGGCTCGTCCGTGCACTGTACGTTCTCGCAGATCGCCGCGACGATCTCGTCCAGCCGGTCGATGTACATCCCCGCCTTGGGCGTAAATATGCTCGGCAGTCCGGAGCTGTGCGTCAGCAAATGAAAGAAGGTGATGTGCTGCCGCTGCCCTCCCGAAAATTCGGGAATGATCTCTGAAACCTTGGTCGTCAACGCAAACTCACCGCGCTCGATCGCGCGAAACACCAGCACGTTGGTAATTGCCTTGGTCGTCGAAAAAAGACTGAACACCGATTTCTTGGTTATCGGCCTCTTGTCCTTCGCATTCGAGAAACCAATCGCCTCGTGCAGGCCGACCACGCCATTCCGCGCCACCAGGATCACTCCGCCGTAGTAGCGGCCTCGCTTGACGTCGTCCTCGATCACCGCTTTCAGATGACGCAACCGGTCAGCCGCCAAACCATTTTTGTTTTTTCGATCAGCCATTTCAGTTCGCCCCTAAGAGATCAAACCTGAGCCTTGCTGTTTCCGGTGCTTTCGTCCTCAGGCTGTCCAGCAAATACGCTTCTATCTATAATGATGAACCGTGAGCGCGTTCAATATATACCTCCACGGCAGAAAGCAGTGTCTCGTTCGAAAGCTCGCCAATTCGGCGTCGATACCTGCAGAAAGGATGGTACACGCAAGTGAACTCAATTGGTTTCTTCTTCAGGCCAACGCGAGGTCCGGCGAGTATTATTTCTGATCCGTCTCGCCGTCGGACTGATCTTTTTCACGCAGGGCGTTTTGAAATTCTCCGACCCTAAAATGGGCGTCATTCGTTTTACCAGGATCGGATTCCCGCATCCCTATTTCACCGCCCACTTCGTTGGCGCATTCGAGATCGTCTGTGGACTTCTCGTCTTGCTCGGGCTCTGGACGCGGGCGGCGGCCGTTCCCCTGTTGATTGTGATCTCAACCGCGATCGCAACCACGAAGATTCCAGAATTATTTCGGGCCAATCAGGGCTTTTGGTTTATGGTGAGCGACGCCCGCACCGATTTTGCGATGCTTTGCTCGCTGATCTTTCTCATTATCTTGGGCGGCGGAACGTGGTCCCTGGATGCGCCACGCCCGCCGCAGCGCACATAGGCGCGCTTCCATGGACAAATTTGCAGACTCCAGGCGACAGTTTCTAAAGGGAGCGGGGCTCACTGCAAGCGCTCCCGCCCTCTGGGTCGGAACCGCGCCCTCGACAAACAGTTGGAAGATGCAGTGGAAGGTTGCCTTCTTGTTTCTGTTCATGCTGGCGGCTCCGAAAGCGTGGGCGCAGGGACCTCCTTATCAGACCGACGATCCCGTCCCCGTCGAACTCGGTCACTACGAGGCGTACATCTTCGGCAGTGCTGACGGCACGCCGGTCGAGATGGATTCTACCGGACCGGCGTTTGAGTTCAACTGGGGCGCAATTCCCAACATCCAGCTTCACGCGATCTTACCCCTCGGCTCCATCGTCCCATCGAACAATCCGGCCTATCTTCCCGCCGGCGCAGGTCCAAGGGCGTTTGGCGTGACAGACGTCGAAACGGGTATCAAGTGGGCTTGGATAAAGGAGACCAAGCATTGGCCGCAAATCGGTACCTTCACCATGTTCGAACTGCCCTCAGGCAGCTATTCCAAGGGACTTGGAGTCGGAAAAGTTTGGTACAAAGTCCCGCTTTGGCTTCAAAAAAACATCGGTCCGTGGACGCTCGACGGCGGTGCCGGTGAAACCATCGTGCCGCAAACTCAATACAGAAACTTTCCCTACGGCAGCTTCCTGGTCAAGCGGGACATCATTCACAACAAGCTCGAACTGGGAATCGAGGTCGTCTCACATGGCGCCGAGGGTTATGCCACGCCTCAAATCCGTGGGTCGACAATGATTGACGTCGGCGGCTACTATCATTTCAAGAATCCCAACCACCAATTTCTGTTCGCATACGGGCACTCGGTCGCCGGCCTGACGGAGAACTATGCGTACATTGGTCTCTATTGGACGTGGGGAAAGGATAGCCAGAAAAACGACGCAAAGAAGGCGGTCAACGACTTCGATCTCGGATCACTAAGTGCTCACTGACTGAATGTGGAGCCTCCGGCAAACCCGTCCCTGCTACTAGTCTGCGCCCGCGGCCCGGCCGATTTCCTTGAGCTGGCTCTCGTCGATCTTCAAGCCGGCTGCGGCGACATTTTCCTCGAGGTGTGCCACTCGCGAAGTTCCAGGGATCGGCAGTATTACGGGAGATCGCGACAAAAGCCATGCCAACGCGATCTGAGATGGCGTAGCTTTCAGTTGCGTCGCGACGCGATTGATCGGACTGTCCGTGCCGGAGAGTTTGCCGGCTGCGAGTGGAAACCACGGAATGAATCCGAGCTTCTGCTTCTCGCAGTATTCCAAAACCTCTTCCGATCCGCGGTCGGTAACGCTGTATCGGTTCTGGACGCTTACGATGGGAACGATCTTCTGCGCATGCTGAATCTGCTTCACGCTCACTTCGGATAAGCCGATGTGCTTGATTTTTCCTTGCGCCTGCAAATCTTTCAAAGCGCCGAGCTGATCTTCGGCCGGCACCTTCGGATCGATTCGATGGAGTTGATAGAGATCGATCCGGTCCAGGCGCAGCCGTCGCAGGCTTCCTTCGCAGGCGGACCGCAAATGTTCCGGCTTTCCGTTTTCGACCCATTTGTTTGGCCCCGGCCGCTCGAATCCGGCCTTCGTCGCGATCACCAGGCCGGCCGGATAGGGATGCAAAGCTTCCGCAATAATTTCTTCGGCCACGTTCGGGCCGTAGGAATCCGCAGTGTCGATGAAATTAACTCCCAGTTCGACCGCGCGCCGCAGAACCCGCACTGCCTCAGGCCGGTCTGCGGGCTCGCCCCAAATTCCGTTGCCGGTAAGGCGCATGGAGCCAAATCCGAGGCGAGTCACGCGGAGATCATTGCCAATAAGGAATTCGCCGGCTTTCCCGGCAAGCCCGGCTGATTGTTCCCTTGCAGAAGTTTCCTTTTCCATTTTTCGTTTGGTCCTTTCGCGTATGCAGCTATCACTGGGTGGCTGCATTCAGAATTTGCCTTGCGGCGTGGTGGGGTGCGCTGTTGCGGGTGCCCCATGCTCGGTTTTATGAGCGTAGGGCCTTTTCCGGGTTTATTGCTTTCCCGAGGATTTGGCGGCAGCCTATGGCTTGGTGACCACAGGCGGAAGGTCGTAAGCCTGTATCGGACTCTGGAATCCCACTTTCTTGTGGGAGCCGTCGCAAAACGGCTTAGTCTCGGAATGCCCGCAGCGGCAGAGACCTAGCTTGGTGCGGCCGGCTAAGCCAAACGCCTTGCCGTCCTGATCCTTTATCTCGAAGTCTCCTTCGACCCGTATCGAACCGTCAGTGCGCACTGTAATTGTTGTCGCTGCCATTCAATCCTCCAATCCCATCCCATCTCGTTCTCTCAGTTTTGCAGGCATCCCGCTTTTGACGTCATCCTGAGCGGAGTGTCCCGCGCTTTTGGTTTCGCGCGAAACGCCGGGACACGCAGTCGAAGGATCTCTCTTCGATGTAAAGCGGAGCGCAGCGAAAGCCACAAGCCGCCGCTCAATATTTCGGCACGCTCGGATCCACGTCATCCGACCAAGCCAAAATCCCGCCCTTCAAATTCCATATCTTCCGGAAGCCGGCCTTCTGCAAAAAGTCCACCGCATCCGCGGAACGCTTTCCGCTGCGGCAATGCGCCACAATCTCGCGCGAACTGTCGAGTTCGTTCACGCGCCGCGGAAGGTCTCCCAGCGGAATCAGGTGCCCATTCAAATTGCAAATGTCATACTCGTGCGGTTCGCGCACGTCGAGAATAAACAGGTCATCGCCCTTGTCCAGCCGCGATTTCAGATCGCGCGGGAGTAATCTCGGGAATATTTGTCACGGTGCTAGGAGCCTCCTCGCCGCGAATGCCGCAGAATTGGACGTAGTCAATCAACTTCGTCACCGTCGGGTGTTCGCCGCAAACGGGGCAGTCGGGATTCTTCCGCAACTTCAGCTCGCGGAATTTCATTGCCAGCGCGTCAAAAAGCAGCAGCCGTCCAACCAGCGGCTGGCCCTTTCCAATAATCAGCTTCAGCGTCTCGGCTGCCTGAATCGTGCCGACGATTCCCGGCAGCACTCCGAGCACGCCACCCTCCGCGCACGAAGGCACCAAGCCCGGCGGAGGAGGTTCGGGATACAAGCAGCGGTAGCACGGACCGCCCGGATAGCCGAAAACCGTAATCTGGCCCTCAAAGCGGAAAATCGAGCCATACACGTTCGGCTTACCCAGGATCACGCAAGCATCGTTTACCAGATAGCGTGTGGGAAAATTGTCCGTGCCATCCACGATGATGTCGTAATCCTTAAATAGATCGAGCGCGTTTTCGCTGGTGAGTTGCGTTTCGTACGCATCGATTTGAATTTCTGGATTCAGATTTCGAAGGCGGTCGGCGGCCGCCGTAATTTTTGGCCGGCCTACGTCGCTGGTTCCGAAGAGCACCTGGCGTTGAAGGTTTGTGAAATCCACGGTATCAAAATCCACCAAGCCAATGCGACCCACCCCAGCCGCCGCCAAATAAAGTCCCAGCGGCGCGCCCAATCCGCCAGTCCCTATGCAAAGCACCTTGGCCTTCTTTAGCTTCAGCTGACCTTCCATCCCCACTTCGGGCATGATCAGATGCCGGCTGTAGCGCAGGATTTCCTGTTTGGAAAGCCCTGCGCTGGGCGCCGTTGGAATTTGCGTCTTCGTTGCCATAAAAATTCTCCCAGTTTCTAGCTCGTCAATTTCGCGCGCCGCCCGCAATCGACGGCACGATGCTCACCGTATCGCCCTCGCGAAGGCTGGTCTGATCCTTCTGCAGGTATCGGATGTCTTCGTCATTTACATATACGTTCACAAAACTCCGCAACCGCCCGTCCTCCGCGAAGAGGTGCTTCTTCAACTCCCCATACTGGCTGGTAAGAGCCGAAAGCGCCTCCCCGACCGTGGCCGCTTGCACCTCCACGGTTTCCTTTCTACCCGTGTAAGCTCGCAGCGGCGTTGGAATAACCACATTAACTGCCATTTTAAGCCCTCCCCATGTTGACTATTTGATGCTCGCGGGATGCGCTACGGTCTCGATCTCCTCCGGGTCATACGCCGCCCGGTCGTCGTGCAGCCGCCAGGACGTTGTGTCCCGCGGCTCGCCCTTTTGCACGCTAACGATAATGTAGCTGTACCACGGCCACGCATGCTCCCGATCGAACTCACTCGGCCGCGCGGGATTATCGGGATGCGAATGATACCACCCGATCAGCTCGATTCGCTTCTCGCGTGCCGTTTTCTCCGCTAGGCGGACGTCATCCGCGGTAACTTCAAACCGGTTTCGCGGCGAATCGTCGCGCCGGTTTGCGAGCGGCAGTAGGTCAAGCACCTCGCGCGATTCTTCGCCGTCGCGACCCAGCAGCGCACCGCAGCACTCGTGCGGATACGTTTCCACGCCATGCGCGTGGATGCGGCGCATAATTTCGCCATGAACTTTCAGCGGAGCGCGGCTCACTCTTCGCTCCAGAACCGCTCACTCAGGTATTTTTCGCCCGAATCGGGGAACACCGTCACGATCAGCGCAGGCTCTTGCGGCAGCAGACGCCGCGCCACATCCAGGCACGCCCAAAGCGCCGCTCCGGCGCTGACGCCCACCAGAATTCCTTCCTCGCGCGCCAGTTTTTTCGCGACGCGCTGCGCGTCTTCCGTGCGCACTTCTATATTTTCGTCGGCCAGACTCGCGTCGTAAATCGCAGGCACAATCGCGGTGGCCATATGTTTCAGACCTTCGAGGCCGTGAAAACCAGAGTCGGGTTGCATGCTGATGCAACGGATTTTCGGATTCAATTCCTTGAGCCGCCGCGTGGTTCCGACGAATGTCCCGCTGGTTCCCAGTCCCGCCACGAAATGCGTGATCTGCCCTTTCGTTTGCTCCCAGATTTCCGGCGCGGTGGTGGAATAATGCGCCGCGGGATTCGCGGGATTACCATACTGGTCTGGGTAAAAATATTTCTCAGGATCTGCGTTGTAAATTTCGCGCACCCGCCGGATCGCGCCGTCCGTTCCTTCATCGCCGGGAGTGAACACAATTTCTACGCCGTAAGCTGCCAGAATCTGCTTGCGCTCCGGCGACGCACTGGTCGGCAAGCAAAGTTTCACGCGGTATCCGAGCGCGGCGCCGACCATCGCATACGCGATTCCCGTGTTTCCGCTGGTCGCGTCCAGAATTATTTTTCCGGGGCGCAAAGCGCCGCTCCGCTCGCCCTCGCGAATCATCGAATACGCTGCGCGATCTTTTACCGAGCCGCCGGGATTGAACCATTCCGCCTTCGCGCAAATCGCGACGTTTGGAAATTCCTTACCCGTCCGCATCAGCTTGATTAGCGGAGTGTTACCGATCTTCTCGATCAGTTGCTGGCCCACCGCGGTGAGCGGGCGATCGACGGATGCGAGCGGCTTGTTGGCTGCGGTCATCTTACTTGGGCCTATTTTTATTGTGCCTGCTGGATTTACGGGCGTCGAGCGTTCCCAGGCCCCACCGAAGATCAGATGCCCCAGCGAGCGCCCGGTACTCAGCAAAATTCGACTCAGTTTAGCAGATTCCGAGGCGTTTCCTAAGGACTGGGGGGCGCGAAAAGCTTCGAGTCTGTTGCGAGTTTGGTGAGCGGGAAGCTTCTAACTCGAAACAAATTTCGCGCGGCTCGAATACCCGGCACGGCCGGAACTCGGCGGGCGGCGATTGACCCATTTCGGGGATTGTGACAGTCTCTGGAGCCTCACACGTGGTCCGATTTGAGGCGTACGTTTGGGCAGTGGAGCCGCAGGAGGAAGCGATGCCGCAGAATTACGACATTGTCGCGATTGGGTCCGGGCACAACGGACTGGTCGCGGCCGCGTATCTGGCAACGGCGGGCAAAAGCGTTCTGGTGCTGGAGCGCAACGCGTGGTTCGGAGGCGGCGTGGTGACGGCGGAGCTTACAGGGCCGGGATATTTGCATGACCGGTTCAGCACGGGGCACATTTTTATTCAGGGAAATCCGCTGATCAAGAACGATGAACTGAAGCTGCTCTCACGCTACGGGCTGAAGTACATTTATCCCGAAATTCCTTTCATGGTTGTTTTCGACGACGGCTCGACGATCGGACTGTATCGCGATCGCAACAAAACCTACCAGGAAATCGCCAAGTTTTCGAAGAAGGACGCGGACGCATTTCTGAAATTCGCTGAAAAAGCCATGCTGTATCTGCCGATGCTTGCGGCTTCGCTCTATACGCCGCCGATCCCGCTCGGCGCCAGTTTCGCGATGATGGATCAGAGCGCGGAAGGGCGCGAACTTTTCGCGCTGATGCAGAAAAGTCCCTACGACATCATCATGGACAATTTCGAGAATGAAAAGGTGCGTTTGTTTTTTACGCGGATGGTTTCGGAAAACCTTACCGGTCCGGAAGAGAAAGGGACGGGCATCGGGATTTTCGTTTTCCTTGGATTCATGGAGACGTACGGAATCGGAGTGGCGGTGGGCGGCAGCGGCGCGCTGACGGCTTCGCTCGTTCGCTGCATTGAAGACCACGGCGGGAAAGTTCTCGCGAACACGCCGGTGGAGCAAGTGCTGGTGAAAAGCGGACGCGCCGCGGGAGTTCGGACCGCATCGGGCGAGGAATACAGCGCGAAGGACGGGGTGATCGGTTCGATCCATCCACATTTCCTGGGGCGATACGTCCCGGGACTCGAGGGCAGAATCACGCGCGACGCGGAGCAGGTGGAGCTTTCGGCGAATTCATGCTTCACGGTTCACGGCGCGTTGAACGAACCACTGCGCTTCAAGGCCGGCGCGCATGTGAGCAAGTCCTACTTTACGGATCTGGTTCCCGCGAGCATGACCGTGCTGCGGCAGTATTTCGACGCGCTGCGATACGGACGCATTCCGGATACGGCGTTGCTGGGCATTGCCTGCCCTTCGAATTTTGACGCCACGCGTTGCCCTCCCGGAAAAGCTACGTTCCATATCTGGGACTACGTGCCCTACTCGCATCCCGACGGCGGGCCCCAGCATTGGGACAAAGCAAAGGATGCGTTCGCGCAGAACGATGATTGAGCGGACGGCGAAGTACGTGCGAAAATCTGACGCAGCAAAACATCATCGCCTACGTCTGCGACAGTCCTTTGGACCTCGAACGCTGCTCGGAAAGTTTTCAGCGAGGCGATCTGCACGGCGCGGCTCCGTACATTTATCAATCGGGTTCGCACCGGCCGACGCCCGATCTCGGACAAAATACGGTGCCGGGCGTGGACCGGCTTTATCTGGTGGGGCCTTTTCAGCATCCGGGCGGCGGCGTATTCGGGGCGGGCCGCGCGACGGCCATGAAAATGTGCGAGGACCTGAAAATCACGTTCGATAAGATCGGACAAGCGCGATGATGAAAATCCTCGGGCCGGACAATGGCGAGCTATTGCAAATCGCGTCGCTCGAAACCGAGGGCGGCAAGCTGGTGATGAAAGGAAAAGTATTCGGCTCGATGCCGATGACCGCCAAGCTGACGCCGCAGGAAGCGCGCAACGGGTTTGAAGCTGCTGAATTTCAGGCTGGCGCTGTTTCTTCTGACTTTTTTATTCCGAAAGTAGCAACAGCCCCGCCAGAGAGCGGCTCTTGAAGAGATGACATGCCGCAGATTGTATCACCCGTGGTAGGATGCGCCCACAGCTATGCCGAAGGATAACGTACTCTATTTGACAGTGCTACCGCTTGTTCCCATTGGCTCATTTTGGGCGACACAGGAACAGACCCGTGAGTATCTGACACTATTCCCAAATCCTGATTTTGCCACAGAATTTTTCCCGGACGAAGTTGACACCTATATCGCCACATTCCTAAGCCGTGCACAGGCAAGTCTGACAGGTGGGCACGTCGTCGGCTATTCGTGTCAAAAGGAAACGACTTTATTCGGTCGCGTGAGAGTGAGGGTGATACAGCATGTCCAATGATGCTGCCGACGAGCACAACTCTTACGTCCCCGCGAGGGCTCCAGCCAAGGCCGCACGCCTCACTCTTGATGAAATGAAGGATGTGGCGGCGTTCTTCAAAACGCTTTTCGAGGATTCATCGCTCGCCGTTTGGATTAAGGTTGCTGGCGTCGGTGCTGCAATCGAGGGTTTACACATCGTTTGGCTCATGATCCGCTACATCGCCAGATTTTAAGTATGCACGCCCGCCAATTAGGCAAGCGAGAAATTTGGGCGCAAAATGAGCGCAAGCTCCAAGTTTCTGGTGCAGAATCCGAGTACGGCGGGCAGAGGGGATGACAGATTCGGCGAGGCTTAACATATTTATAGCAGTTTCCACCTTCTGCTCGTTCTCCAATTGTGACGCATTTGGAGGCAGAATTCCGCCCGATTGCTCAGCAAACAAATACCGGAAGTGACAGCCGATTCTCAGAAATCCTGCGACGTCCTTTGTGCGTAGTAAATGATGGGCGCGATTCCATCACTACACACCTTAGGGATGCTCCTGCGGTCCGGCGTTCGCTGCGTCAAGCAATGCGAGTTCGCGGCACATTTGCACAGCGGAATAGACCCGCAAATTCAGGCGTCTCCTGAGAATGTCCTGCACGGGTCCAGTAAAACTATTGAAATCACGCGTCACGATGATTCGATCAGAGTTATAGGCTGCTTCCACGAGAGCTACGTCGTTTTGATCGAAGTGCACCTCCCGCAACGAGACAAGTACACCTCTAGGAACCCGTTGACCGGCGGTAGCTGTCATTCGATTGGGCAATAGGCGGCCCAGCCAGTTATGTGCGTGCATCGGGAACGCGATTCTCGCGTCATACTGCCTTTTGATCTTGGCCTTGGAATCGATGGCAAGAACGAAATCTTTCCGTTGAATGAGGTCTTCCAAAAGAGCGTAAGAAGACTCTGCGTGCTCTTCCATGCCCTGACCACTCGCATCGACAAGCACGTTGCAGTCGACGACTATCCACATCGGCTTTAGGCGTGAATGAGTGCGTCAGCCGTTGCAGAAGTCTCTCGGTAAGCTTCCTCAAAGAATCCAGCCGGCCAGTTCCCAATTGTTCCGCGTTCATCGACGGCGATGGCCTCGACCTTTGAGCCTGTTTCGCATCTCGATACGAAGAAAACCCGCAGCCGAGAAGCGTCCAACTTCTTTTCGGCGATGCGCCGGAGTAGCCGCAGGAGAACATACTGGCTGTGGGTCTCAACAAACAGCTGCTTTCCTTGATTTGCGAATTCGACGAAGAGATCACCCAAATCGGCTTGGGCGCTCGGGTGGAGGTGTATCTCCGGTTGTTCTATTAGCAGGCAGGTCGGACCGCGAGAAAGGAATCCCTGGACTATGATTGGAGCGACCTGCGAAACGCCGAAACCTGCCGCCGATAGATTTACTTGAGCCTTTGTCTTAGTGTCCTTTCCCGTAAGAGCATAGATGCTCCTTGTTCTGGTTAGGGGCTCTAGGTCGACATCCCTAACCAGTTTGAACTTCTCGTCGAGCCAGTAGTTCAAGTGGCTTAGAAGATTGCGGCGCGTTGATTTTTTGCGTCGTTCATCTCTGTATAAGACGCCCAGCAGGTTTTCACCGGTGGAACCGACCGACGCCGGGCTTTCTCCGGTGACCCGGTACACAGGCGCTATAGGTGTACGAATCGGGCCCAAATGAATCATCGAACCAAACACACGCTCGCAAAGCTCTCGAAGTCCAAAGAAACCCTCGAAGAGTGCGGCGATACCGGGCGAGAAGGGTTCCTGCCTGGCTCTACCGCGAAAATGCAGCATCGGAACGAAATGATAGAACCACACTGATAGGTCCCTCTTTCCATTGCCCACGGGCGTCTCCCATTGCTTAACTCTCCCTAACGAACTGGACGATCCAGACAAGACCAGTTCGGTCTGTCGGCGATAATAGGAAAACTCTTTGAGATAGATACGGTTCGTGCGGGGCGTTGTACTAAAGTCCAGGGATAACCGATTGGGGATAACGTAATCTTGTCGCAAGTCTTTCCGTCTCGGATATAGCCGGATATCCTGAAGTATTTCTTCATCGAACGCGACGTCGATCGAAAGCGGTCGCTTCGTGTCGTGCGCAAATACTACGTCACTGAAACTCCCGAGCTCTAGAACCTTGCTATCTGTAAGAAGCTGATTCTCGGGATTCGGGTCGTCGAAAGTTTGCTTAAGGAGCAAGAGAATATAGAGAAGAGTGGACTTACCTGCGCTGTTTGGTCCGATAAAGATGTTTATTTCCGACAGGTCTAACGCGCCTGTATCCTCAAAACCCCTGAGGTTTTTTGCCCTGATTTGGCGAAATATAACGCTCATTTAGGTTGTCACCACCTGCAGTCTAGGGCTCACGGGAGATCGAATCAAGAGGCTAGCCTCTTCCATAGTCTAGCAATGGAGGAACCCTTTATCCTAAGGCTGGTCGGTATGACACCGGCTGAAAAAGGGATATAACGGAATCGGATTTTTACTAGCCGGATATTTGCGCGGTAATCCGACTTGCCAGGACTTGACGTCAAAATGTGCTACAAAACCTGCGTTAGGTGCCGAAGTCATCGCATGAATATGAAATCGAGTGTTAGCGGGGTGCGTATCGTGTGCGCAAGGTTGCCATGCCGGTAATCAAGAGCGGCAAGACGCCGACGACGACGCGGGAAACGCAATGCAAGAAGCCGAGGGGATTCTTCGGGCGCTTGACTCTGCGGCGCATGAACAAGAGCCACTCGAAGTTGACCGACTGGGGCCTGACGCACACCACCGTCGAATCGCGATTTACCGTGCTGGATGTGGGCTGCGGTGGCGGGCGCACCATCAGCAAATTGGCGGCTATGGCGGCGCAAGGGAAGGTCCACGGAATCGACTACTCGGAGGAGAGTGTCGCCGCGTCCCGGCGCTACAACGCGCAGGCAATCCGGGTGGGCCGCGTCGAGATTCATCTGGCGGACGTTGGGAAGCTTCCCTTCGCTGACGACACGTTTGATCTGGTGACGGGAGTCGAGACGCACTTCTGGTGGCCGGACATCTCCGCCGGATTGCGCGAAATCCGGCGTGTGCTGAAACCAGGCGGCACGCTCATCCTGATCGCGGAAGTGTACAAGGGTGCGGACACAATCATGTCTCGCTTGTGCGAAAAGCAGGCGCCGATCACTGGCATGAAGATGCTTGCCCCTGACGAGCATCGCGATCTGCTGGCCTCGGCCGGATTCGCAGATGTTCGGATCGATGCGCTCGCGGCGAAGGGCTGGATCACCGCCCAGGGGAGGAAATAAGAAACGAAAGGAGAAGCGGCGAGCCGGCCGCATTCGGCTGACAGAGATGGCGGTTGTAGGTGATGCTTTCTAGGGCGGGAATGCGAGTACATGCTGCGAGAAAAGCAGCGCACCCTTCGCGCGTGTTCAGGGCAAGCAGGAAGGCGCTTCGCGCCATGGTTTTTGTGGCAGGGCTGAAAGCCCTGCCCTTCCACGGGCGGCCTTACCGGTAACCGGACAAGTTCGTACTAAACCTCGACAAGCGAGAACTCAGACCGATGCGTAGCTCCAACGAATCTTGCCACTGTGGTCTCGATCCTTGAAAAAATTGTGGTTGTTGCTTTTTATCGAGTCGATTGCAGCTCTGGCATCTTCCACCGTACGGCGGTCCGCGTGCTTCAAGAGTGAAATAAGCGTGGGAAGTGCGTCTGCACGCAGCGAGTATGCCATCAAAGCGCACCCATGATAACGGACTGCGTACGCTCGGTCTCGCACAGCAACCGCCCCCATCCCGAACGCAACTTCGCTCTCGCGGGAGAATCTGCCGACATAACGCATGATGGAAGCACGACCTTGTGATTTACTGATTCGTGGAAAGGCCTCTGCGAGAAGTGGCAGTAAGTCGCTGCCTATTGAATCTGCGACGACCCAAGCCGCGTCGATTTCCGGTCGCAGCGATTTACTGAACGCCTTTACCAAAGTCTCGACGCGCTCATCCCGCATGGCAGCAGAGAAAATATCATCGGGACCCAAGTCCTGATTAGGGGAGATGTGGGTACCAACGTACGATGTACCTCAACTCTAGACCGGGTGGCTTGAGGTCGGGATGTTCGGCGTACAACGGATTCATAACTTCGAGCAGCATTTCCCCGAGAACTTTTGCCACAGCGAGCCTGCAACTAACGGCATTACCGGACATGTGGAGTTCGATCTAGGGGGTTTGTCCGGTAATCCGATGATTCAGGAGTTACCATACTGCTGGCGCCATGCGCTCGGCGGCGCATAGCCGCCAGGATCCTGAGGTTGTCATTAGACAATTCGCAGCCGCCGTAGGACCCCAGCTATACGTGAGGCATGGAAAACGGAGGTGGGTTATGAAACGTGCGCATGTCTGTATGCTTACAAGCCTTTTTCTCGTTCTCATGGGAAGCAGCGCCGGAATGGAGGGCAATGTGTCTGCTGGGCAAGGTTCACCCGAATCGCGGCATTTTGTTCTAGTCGTTCACGGCGGTGCGGGTGATTACAGTCATATGCCGCAAGAGCAGATCGCGATGCGCCGCGCCGCGATAACCAAAGCCATGGACGTTGGTTACGACATACTGGCGCACGAGGGCACCAGCCTGGATGCCGTCGAAAAGACACTGCGCGTGCTGGAGGACTCCGGGGCGTTCGATGCGGGCCGAGGCGCCTACTACACCCGGGACGGAATACCCGAGCTTGATTCGGCGATCATGGACGGCCGCACGCTCAGCGCCGGGGCGGTAGCTGCCGTGAGGCACATTGCGAACCCGATCAGTCTGGCGCGACTGGTCATGGAGAAGACGCCGCATGTGCTGCTCGTCGGTGACGGCGCCGAGCAATTCGCGAAATCTCAGGGGATAAATTTGGTATCTCCCTATTATTTCTATAACGAGCGCGAATGGAAGCACTTCCGTGATCTCAAGGCGGCCCAATCAAAAGGTAAGTCCGTGCTAATTCCTCAAAACAAAGTGCATGGAACGGTTGGAGCGGTGGCGCTCGACCAAGCAGGAAACCTGGCGGCCGGGACCTCGACGGGCGGCACGACGCTGAAGATGCCCGGACGCGTGGGCGACTCACCGCTCATCGGAGCTGGTACATATGCCAACAACGAGAGTTGTGCGATTTCCGCGACGGGCATCGGCGAGTTTTTCATCCGCAACGTGGTCGCCGCTGATATCTGCGCGCGGGTAAAGTATCTTCACGTCTCGCTGGAGCAGGCGGCGACCGATGTGGTGATAAAAGAGCTGGTTGCACAGCACGGAGATGGCGGGATCATTGGACTTGATCCGCAGGGCCATGTCGCCACGGTTTTCAATAGCAACGGCATGATGCGTGGCGTGGTTGGCCCAGACGGGACGATAACCATCAAAGTCTCGAAGGAGTGAAGCTGGAAGGTCTCAGGATTGGGCGCACGTGCGGCGTCTCTGAATTGCCGGAAGGCCGACCGGTGATCGCAGCGGATACGAGCACCTGTGTTGCGAGCGGTGGTGCGGCTGTGCGAGTCGCGTGTGGTAAAATCCATTCTCTGTGACGCAGATTGGAGAAGAGAACATGCTGGAAACGACCACGGTTGTAACGCCCGTCCGGTTCGAACAAGGGCTTCGCTATGCGGATTTTCTGGAACAAGCGACCGTCAATCGAGACAAATTTGAGCTGTATTACAAGGAATCGCCACTTTCAGCCGAGGACATTTCGTTTTTCAAGAAGGCCGCGGCGTTGCCGAATGGTCCGGCGAAAATCCTGGCCCTGGCGGAGGCGTGGTGCGGCGATGTTTACCGCGAACTGCCCACCGTGGCGCGCATCGCCGAAGCGACGGGGATGGACCTGCGCGTGTTTCTTCGCGACGAAAATGCCGACATCATGGACGAATTTCTTAGCAACGACGGGAAAGCGCGCGCGATACCCGTGTTCGTCTTTTACACCAGCGAAACTCGCTACATCACCCATTTCACAGAACGGTCGGCGGGGGCGCATGCGGAGCTGGCCAAGATCATGGACGAAGTGAAGCGCCAACTGAATTTGCCCGCAACGGCTACGTTCGCGACGGTGCCCGAGGCCGACAAGCAAGTGTTCCTTCGCGAAGTGATCGCGAGAATTCGTCCACGGTTCCCCGATTGGCAGAAAGAATCAATCAAAGAGATGCGTGCGCTGCTGGCGACTGCGCTGAAGTTGCCAGATCGCGGATGAACTGAGGCGCGCGGAGATGGAAAAGCCGATCGTCTACACCATCCGCGGATGCGATGCGTGCGTGAAACTTCTGCGTAAGTGGGACGCTGAGGGAATCGCGTACGAAGAACGGCGCGTGGAGTTGGATCAAAAATTGATGGACCAAGCCCGCACTTATGGCGATATGGTTCCCATCGTGGTTTGGCCGGACGGAAGAGTAGAACAGGGATTCGAGGGCAACCTCGGCTGCTTCATTTGAAACTACAATTTGCGCTCGCTATGCGACCTAGCGATATTTCCTAATCGAAAGGACCCGGCGTCCTATTTCCCTTTGTAATCGACAAAGAGCTCGGGGAACTGCTGCTTCAGCGCGCTGATTTTCGGCAGGTCGCAAATTTTGATGTAAGGGTTGGTGGGATTCTTCAGCGCGTAGTCCTGGTGATAATCCTCGCCGCGATAGAAACCTTTCAGCGGGGTGACCTCGGTCACAATTTTCTTGGGAAAAACCTTGGCGGCGTCGAGCTGCGCGATGTAAGCCGTGGCAATGCGCTTTTGTTCATCGTTGGTGTAAAAGATGGCGGAGCGATAGGAGGTTCCGACGTCTGGTCCCTGGCGGTTGAGTTCGGTAGGGTCGTGAGCCACGGAAAAGAAGACGCGAAGGAGCTGGCCATAAGTGATTTGGGAGGGATCGTAAACCACCTCGACCGATTCAGCATGTCCAGTTGTTTCGGTGACGACTTGATTGTAAGTCGCGGTGGATGCCGAACCTCCGGAATAGCCCGCGGTGGTATTGAGGACACCCTTCACGCGCTCAAACACGGCCTGAGTTCCCCAGAAACAGCCTCCGGCAAAAACGGCCGTCTCTTTTCCAGCCGCGGTGGCGCGGGGCGCGTCCACTTTCGCGGGAGGAATCGGAAGCCGCTCGGGGGCAGAGATCGCAGCGCAAGCTAGAATCGATAACGCGAATCCGACACTCACAAGCAGGCGGGCTGGCATTGGCAGGCTCCTCACAACTTCGTTCATAGAATGCTTTCCCATCACGCCTAGTATACGTCCAGGCGGAACTGAATCATTAACGCAGGGTGCCATTGCTGAAGTCGCACCCGGCCCCGCCGGACCCCGCGATATCTCAATTCGCGACGGCAGCAGCCTCGTTTGGGGGCTTCGGTGTCATTTTGCGACTGTCCTGGTATCTCAGGCGAGCCTATAGGTCCGCATCACTATGTAAACAGGCGAGTTGCCATGATCCACCGGACGGTTCTAGAAGGCCTATTACTTGCAGGTTTATTGTCGGGGAGAAGTATCGTTTCCGGGGGCAGTGTGGGCATCAAAGAAAATTTGCGTGGTCATTTTCGATTCCGCCTCGTCCTGGCGGGGGCGATCGCTCTGGCGGCCTACTGCGTCGTTTTGTGGTTCCTACGCCTTTCATCGTACCGCGGCGAGCCCCTGCTGGATGCCTACGTGGAGATGGCGGGAAGCCTGATTGCGTTCACGTTTGCGGCGAACGCCATGGTGCGGTTTCGCGGAGTGCACGATCGAATCTCGCTGATCCTGGCATTCGGTTTCGTGGTGGCAGGGTTAGTCGAGGCGGGGACGAGCATGGCCTTCTACCGGGGAATGCTGGTGACTCCGATGGGAGGGGAGCACATTGCGCTGGGATGGCTGGCGGGGCGCACGTTGCTCGGCGTGTTGTTGGTCGCCGCGCTGGTGGTGGAACGGCGAATTCCGATAGCACGCGATCCGGGGAAAGAAATAGCGGGAGCGACGCTGGTCGTCGGCGCCGTCGCTTACCTCACGAGCGTCTTTTATTTCATGATTCCCAGCACGCCGAAGATTGAACCGGGCGCGCTGGTGCCGCGTCCATGGGATCTGGTCCCCGCATTGATTTTCGTGGCAGCTACGGTGGGGTTTGCATGGAGGTTGCGGCGCGCAACTGCGGCGCTCGACCGCGCGTTGGTGATTGCGGCGGGACTGAACGTGATCTGCCACCTTACGATGAGCCAATCGCAGCGGGTGCTGGATGCGCCCTACATGGTTGCTCACGTCCTGATGGTTTTCAGCTACGTGGTGGTGCTGGGCGGCACGCTGCTGGACAACGCCGACCTATTCGACAAAGTCAGCCACATGGCCGCGTCGGATTCGCTGACAGGATTGGCCAACCATCGCCGCCTGCTGGAGTCGATGGAAATGGAGATTGAGCGCTGCCGGCGGTCGCACCGAGGTTTTGCGGTATTGCTGTTCGATCTCGACGATCTGAAAAAGATAAACGACAAGTACGGCCACTTGACGGGAAGCCGCGCCATCCAGCGCGTGGGCATGGTGCTGCGAGATAGCAGCCGCGCCATCGACACGGCGGCGCGATACGGGGGCGACGAGTTCGCGCTGGTGCTGCCGGAATGCGCGCAGCGGGAAGCCGACTTGGCGGCGGCGCGAATCTGCGAGCGCGTGTCCGCAGATGGCCTCGAACCCCATCTTTCAATCAGCGTGGGCCAGGCCATTTATCCCAAGGACGGCACATCCATCGAGCAGCTTTTGGGAGCCGCCGACCTTGCGCTTTACAAAATGAAGGGCCGAAAAGTTAGCAAGGTGCGGTTCAGCCAGATTGTAGCGTGCGTGTGATGGAAGCCAAGGGCCATTGATCATGCGGATCGGGATCTCCACCTCCAAGGCCAAAGACATCGCAACAATACGCCGCGAAATCCGCGTTCCAATGGAAGTGGGAGTGGATATAAGCGGCCACGCACGCGTGCCCGGAACCGAAGCTACATTTACCGAGAACGTCAGCGCACGAGGAGCCCGCGTTTTGAGCGCGCGCCGTTGGAAAACGAACGATCATCTGGTGATTACCATGCGGACGGGATCCTTCCAATCGGTTGCGCGTGTGGCTTATTGCCAGGTGATTCCCCACGCGGGTTACGCACTGGGAATCGAATTTCTGGCGCCCCGCGGGCAGTGGGTGGTTTCCGAAGGCTTGCAACACTAGGCGTTGGCTTCGCCCGCTCGGGCTGAGCTACTGCACAAATCCTACATTGGGTTCCTGGCCGGGGCCAGGTCCTTCCGGCAATTTACCGAATTGCGCCTCGTAGCGAGCGACGTTTTCCTGCAGTGCGCGGAGGAGCCGTTTCGCATGCGCGGGGTTCACGATCAGGCTAGCCACTAATTTTCCCTGGGGCACGGTGGGAAACATATAAACAAAATTCAGCGTGAATTCCTCGGCATTGTGATGGACCACCACCAGATTTGAGTATTGGCCTAGCAATTCCTTTTCATCGGCCTTGATCTGCACTTGCTGCTGCTTGGGTGCTTCGGACATTCATTCCTCCTTCGTGCCGGCTCTTGACTATAGCAGAGCCACCGGCGGCCGCGTCGCGCTTCGGCGGGGCGATTTAAGTGATTCGCTCCATCATCCGCAAGCGCCCTGTGAGAAAATCGCGCTCAGCTAAATGACCGAAGAACAATTCAGGGCAGGGCACCCGCGCACGCGGAGTGGAGCATCGAAAAGCCGGCTTCGCAAGCTCGGCCTTATCGCATTATTCGGCGTTTTGGGCATCAGTCTCCTGTTGGTCGTTTACCTCGCGCGGAATTGGAGCGTGATGGCGAAGGCGCGGAAGCTTCAAAATCCGGTGCCTTCCACTGCTGAGGCTCTTGCCGCGGGCCACGAAAGCTACCGCGAACACTGCCAAAGCTGTCACGGGGAACGCGGCGACGGCAAAGGTGATAAGGCTGGCGAGCTCTCCGTGGCTCCGGGAGACTTTACCGATGCGCGAGTGATGCACCGTTTCGCCGACGGCGAGCTTTACTGGCAGATTACTTACGGGCGTCGTCCCATGCCTGCGTTTGCAAGCAAACTCACCGAGGAAGAGCGTTGGCAGCTCGTGGACTATATCCGCACGTTCGCCCCGCACCCCGCGCGTTGAGCCGGGCCGAAGGTCATCACTGGACCTTGGCGAGGGCCTCGCTGACTTCCTTTATGTCCGGGACCACCGGGATATCGTAATTTTTGAACCAGGCAATGTTGCCCTTGCGGTCGATGATGGCGATGGCGCGGCCTGTAATGCCTTTATCGGCGAGATAGACGCCGAACTTTTCGGCTACTGCACCGCGGGGCTGAAAGTCCGCGAGCAAGGGATACTGAATGCCCGTTTTTTCGGCAAATGCTTTGTGAGACCACACGCTATCCACGCTCAGCCCCAGCACTTGCGCATCGAGCTTATCGAACTGCTTCATGTCGTTGACGAGGCAGACGTGCTCGTTGGTGCAGACAGGGCTCCAGTCCAGGGGGTAGAAAACGATCACTACATTTTTCTTGCCGCGATAATCCGATAGCTTCACATCTTTTTGATTCTGGTCCTTCAAGGAAAAGTCTGGAGCTGCGGTGCCTACCGATAGAGCCATTCCGATCCTCCTGATTGTTCGCGCATGATCTGTGACATTGAACGCGATTATTTGATGATAGCCGAACCGGCCGAGCGGGACAAATTGCGTTTGAAAGCGTCTGAAGATTGCGATTGTTAAGTGCGAAACCCCACCCTCGCGAAGTGCGCGAGGATGGGGTGCCACCAAATTCAAAGCCGGAAGGGACAAATTTTTGACGGCTACGGTTTCGGAGTCGCCGGTTTTGGGGTCGCAGTCCTTGGCGCCGGCTTGGAGGGAGCGGTTGACGCGGCTCCGGCCTTCACCGGGAAGCTCTCGTCGTACAGGTGAATGATTTCCTGAGTCACATCGACCTGATTCGAGGCATAGATGACGGGTGTTTGCTGCGACGAGGTATCGAGAACTACGGAATAACCATTGTCCTTCGCATATTTGTCCAGGATTCCGATCATCTTCCGGCCAATGCGGTTGATGAGATCCTGCTGCGCGTCGTTCGAATCGTCCTGAAACTCCTGTTGCTTGCGCTGAAAGCTGCGGGTCAGCTGATCGCCTTCCCGTGTCAGACGGCCCTTTTCGTCGTCGCTCAGCGTCGCCTCACCGGCTTGGAGCCGGGCGCGCACGTCCTCGATCTGCTTTTGCATGTTCTGCAGCTCGCTGGTGCGGGGAGCAAATTGCGATTGCAATTGGGAGACCGCCTGTTTGCCCTCCTCCGTTCCCGCGATGGCCGCCTGTACGTTTATGACGCCAACTTTCGCGGACGCGGATGCGGCGGCGCCCGCTTGCGCCCACAACGAGGGTGCCATCGATAACGCCAATAACACCGCCAGGAACGGTACTGCTGTTCGCATCTTCATCCTTACTCCTTGGGTAAAATTACAGTCAAGATTTCAGAATAGGAAGTCGCAGATTATAGCCACTATTTGACAGCACGGTCAACGTGATTTGGCCGCGCTGGCGGGCGAAACCATCGTCTCTTGGCACTCAGATGCCCGCTATTTCAGCGGGGTTGCCGCAGTAGGCTGCCGGCCAAGTCACTGTGGCAACGGAACGAGCAGGACGCGATTGTTGTCTTCGTCCGCCAGGACACCGAGATTGAGCTTGGGATCGATGGCCACAGCATTAGGACCGAGCAGCGGCGTGGAGATTTGTGTTCCCCCCAGCCCCAGCACGGTGCGAACGTTCGGACCCAGACACTGAGGCGCCGACGGCACCGGCGGGCATACATAGGCCAGCACCGACATCGTGTTACTCACGGAATTTACCGTCACCAAGGTGCTGGTCTGAAAATTGTAATCGACCGATGTAGGGCCAATTCCCACGCGCACCGGCGTTGCGATGAAAGTGGCCGGATCCACGATCACAATTTCATTCAGTAAGCTGTTCGCAGTCAAAAACACCTGGTTCACGGGATCAAATACGATTCCGCTGGGATTATCAAGTCCCGTGCGGACGCTCCCCGCAACGCCGGTAGTGGACATGTCGATAAACTGCATGCTGCTGGTGGATGAAGCGGTGACTACGCCTGCGTAGTCCAGGTTCGGATCGGTTGCCAGAGCTACGGGATCCTGATCCACAGCCGTTTCGGAAGTAGTGCTCGCCGGCGTAGCAGGAAGCGTGAGGAGGCTCACGTCACCCGTACTTGAAGACGAGGTGCTGGGATTGGTATCGGCAAGTGCACCGACGCCGGTATCTTGGTTGATGGCAACTCCGGCCGGCGCGGTGCAAGTGGAGCAAAGCGCCACTGAAATCGGCGCGGGCACCGGAATTCCCGCCGCAACGTTCACAACGGAAGCGTCGTTACTGCCGTTGTTCGCGACAATCGCCAGGCCAAGCCGCGAACTGGCGGCAACACCCGCTGGAGTGGTTCCCACGGTGATCGGCGCGCCAATTACGGTGCCGCCCGGGCCGAGCGATAGCGGAGAAAGCGCGGGAGAAGGCGATGCAAGCGAAACCAGAGAAAGCGTGCCGTCTCCGGAATTCGTGACGTAAGCGAGGTCGCGATCGGTATCGATTGCGACTCCAACGGGCGCGCTCCCGACGGCAACCGACTCGACGACGGTAAGGCCGGTGACGTTGGAAACCGCTAGGGACGGATTCTGCACTTGGACAATGTATCGGCGAGGTTGCGCGAACATGCTGGCGGGCACAGTGGCGACGACCTGGCGCGTGGACACAAATGCAGTGGGGACGGCGGCATTATCGAGAAGCACCTGCGACCCGCTGACGAATCCCGCACCGTTGACCGTAAGGGTCAGGTTTCCAGCAGAAGGACCTCCATAGACCAAGTCCGAACTTGTCTCGGAAATCTGCAAGGGATCAATCGCGGGGCCGAGTGACAGAATGGCGACCGTGCCATTGGCATTGTCCACCACCACCGCCTGATTGCTTACAGGATCTACGGCAACGGCTTGCGCGGAGGGGGAAGTGCCCAAGCCTCCCACGGTCTGCAGGACAGTGGCATTTTCCATGTCGACCACCACGGCGCTCGATCCGCTCGGCGTGCCGCTGACGGCGATGCCGACGTTCTCGAGCGGGCTTACGGCTGCCGCGCCGAAACCCGGCTCACTGAACTGGCCTGACGTTGCAGGCGGAACAGCAGGGAGCGTCACCGTCGTCACGGTGTTGTCCAGCAGGCTGAAAGTTGTGAGGTGTCCGCCCGACGGATCGGTCAGCAAGGCCTGATGCGTTTCAGGATTGATGCCCACGCCTTGAACGCTCGTGGAAATCGCGAGATCTCCGATGATCTGTGGGGCTCTTCCATTGGGCTCGCTGGCGGGATTCGCGTCCAGGCCGAGATCGACCATGCTGATGATGCCGGCGCCACCAGGCGTGACTACGGCCCAGTTGAGCTTGGGATCGATGGCTACAGCCGGCTTTGCTCCCGTGCTGTAGAGGCTCGAATTGCCTCCGATAACCTGCACGGACGAGAGCGCAGGAACGCCTGCGGCGTCGGATACATCGAGCACCATGGCTTCGTTGGTGGACTGGTAAGCAACTATCGCGCGATGCGTAAGAGGGTTCACGCCAACCGCAAAAGGCAGCGGAGGACTCGCGCCGGTAGCGATGGAAACGTTCAGGGTGGCGACATTACTGGTTTTCAGGTCCACGGCCGAGACTGTTTGATCGGCATTGTTCACCACCAGGGCGACGGGATCAGCCAGCAAATCGTCGACCGCGACGCCCGTTGGCTGATTTCCCACCACGATTGTCCCGGTGACGGAATCAGTGGCCAGACTGATGAGCGAAATGGAATTGCTTCCCGTGTTTGCAACCACTGCGATGCCGTCAGCCTTGTCCATCGCGACGGCCGAGGGGCTTGCGCCGACCGCGATAGATGGCACGACGGGCGATTGCGGTATCAAAGTAGGAGACGGCGTGACAGCCAAGTTCAGCGCGGAAAGAGACGGCTGACCGGGCGTCACACCCGCGTTCTGCACGACGATCGGGTACAAGCCAGGAGTGCCAAGACTTCCGGATGGTATCTGCGATAGTAATTGCCGACTGCTGCTGATCGTGAGCGGAAGCGCCTGCCCGTTGAAAGTAGCTGAGGTCGCTGCCGTTGAGAAGTAACCACCGGTTAGGGTCACATTGGCGCTCGCGCTGTTTTGCGACACGCTATCTGGAAAAGATGCGACGACCGCGGGGCGCACGGCGACCACCGTCAGGTCCACGGGAAGAGAGGAATTCCCACCCTGGGATTGGACGACAATCGGAATCGGTCCGGCCTGCGCCAATTGGGCAGCCGGAATGGTCGCGCGCAGCGAAGTGGTGCTTAGGAACACTACGTTGGCCGGAGGGAGCGCCACGCCTCCGACCAAAACCGTGCTCGTGGACAAAAAGTCTGAGCCCTTCAGGTATGCATCCTGCTGCACCGAACCCTGCGCCGCAATCGATGGATCCACGGAAGTAACCGCGGGCGGTCCAGCTACAGTGACGGTTACAGAAGCGATGCCAAATTGCGTGGGATCAGCGGCAGAGGTGGCCTCGACAATCACAGTCTGACCCGCAACAGGCGCCGTATACAGCCCGCCCGCGGTAATCGTGCCCAGGCTGGCCAACCCGCAATTCGTCGGCGCAACGCCCGATGTCCCAGCGGTCTGGCATAAGGACCACGCAACCCCGGTGTTCAATACGCCCGGACCCGTAACGGAAGCGGTGAACTGAAAAGTCTCCCCCGTGCCTAGGCTGGCTGTCGACGGTGAGACTTGCACGCGAATTCCGGAATCGACCACTACGGAGAGAAAGCCAAATGCGGTGGTTTTCGCGCAACTGGTCGCCACCACCAAGAATGTATTGGGCTGCGGTGGCGCGCCAGGAGCCGCGTACAGCCCACTCGAAGTGATGGTGCCGAATCCGGTGAGCGGCTTGGAAACAGCGGGGATGGCACATGACGCCGGACCTTGCCCCTGGGTGCAATCCGTGGGTGCGACCGTGGTGGATTGCGGCGTACTTGTTGGCTTGCAGATTTGCCAGAAAACGCCGGTAGAGGAACCTCCGGAAACGCTGGCCGAAAATTGCACTGTGCTGTTTACCAGAATCGTGACGCCGCTGACTGTCGCGCTGGAGCTCGCTGCCGTGACGGTAACGGCTATTGGCGTCGAGTTCGAGGCGCAACCGCCGGCCAATACGGTAAGGAGTATCAGCACCGTTCCCAGCCCAGCCGCTTTCATGTCCTTACCTCCCGGCAATTCTCGGTTGAATGTCTCTGGTCCCTATGTGGCTGGCGAAGCCCGGTTGTCTCGAGCGATCTCCGCATCTTCATCAGAATGTCCGGCTCACTGCGAATCGCAACGTCGTTTTTTGCTCGAATAAGCTCGGGGGGACAGTTTGCGTGGACCGTGTCAGATTCAGGAAGCTTTGAAGATCCGGCACGACCTGTGTGTTGTACACGCCCAACTGCTGCAAACTGTTCCGCTCAGCCGGAGGAACGTAGAAAGCGCCGAGCGGCGGCTCGATGGACTGAGTAAAACGCGAGTAATTATACGCATAAAAGATGCGGAAAGGAGCCTGAATAATCGGAATCTGGAAATCCAGCTCGATACCCGCGGACGCGTGCGGCCAGAAATTCGTCCCGTGAGCGATCTGGAGATTGCGCGGCACTTGCAAACAGGGCGTATTGGGCAGACATGGGAAATCGGCGTTGGGATATTGCTCTTGCAGTGAAGCAATCGCGGAGGGATCGAGCTGGAGCTGCCCCCTCCGCAAGATTCCGTTGACCGCGAGATCGTGGAACAAGCTCATGGTGACGTACGATTTAACGAGCGGAATCCGGTACTCGACATTGGATACGGCCTCGAGGTCGCCGCCAGGCCGCGTGGGAATAAATTCCAGCACATTGACGGGCAATGAAACCGCCGTCGGCTGGCCTTGGGCGTTCAATCGCCGCGGATCGACGTAATTGATCGTTGTGGTCGTCGAGAACGGGATGAAGACAAAAGGCGAAATAGTATAGAAGTCGAAGCCGCGGACGTCGTTTTCGCCGCCGGCATAAAAGCGGTTGTTCGGCGGGACCTCCCTGCCTCCGTAGCCAGAGATCATGCTGGTTTTGAAATGCATGGCGAATACGTTGCGGTGATGGTAAGTGGGGTGAAAATACGTCATGTCGAAAATATTGCTGATCGTATTGACGTTGCCGCCGAGCGGCCCGCCCGCGAAAGATGCTCCGTAGGTGAAACTTTTTCCGTGTGTGGGAAAGATGGGGCTGTCCCTGGTGTCGTAGGTAATCGTCGGAGTGATCTGGCTCTGCCGGATGCCGTTCAAAGCAGAAGGACCCGCCAGGCTGGTGAACTTGGTGAATTCGAAGAGCAGGGTTGCGGATTGGCTGAAGGGCGTGATGTTGGTTGTCGACCATCCGTAACTCACGCCGATGCGGGCAAAAGAAAACTTGCGCATCGGATAGCTGGCGAAAATAGTGAAACCCCGGGAGTCCGTGTTGTAATTTTCCTGGAGGGCGGGATCGATGGCCACCGACTGGCCGACGAGCAGACCCTCTTGCCGCGCCGTGTTGTAGTCAAACTTGGAGTAGAAGATGGTGAAGCCGGTGGCGATGGGGCGGTCGAATAGATAGGGCTCCGTGAAACCGAAAGTGGCACTGGTCTGAATGTTGCCAACTTGCGCCGAAAGGGTGAGGGTTTCGCCGAGCCCCAGGAAATTGTTGGTCTGATACGAAGCCCCAACGAAACTACCCTCAAGGCCGCTGACGCCGCCGGAGAAGCTGATGGATTGCTTGCCTTTCTCCTTCACCTTCAGCCTGATATCCACGGTCCCGGCCTTGACGTTGCGCTTCAATTCGGCATCTTCGGGTTTGATGGTATTGAAATAGCCGAGCTGATTGAGGCGCAGGATGCTCAGTTCCCAAAGGCGGTTATTGAATACCTGTCCTTCATCGAGCAAGAGCTCGCGGCGGATCACTTTATCGCGAGTGGTGGTGTTGCCTGAAAACTCGATGCGCCGGACGAAGAACTGCTTTTGCTGATCAAACTGCAGCGTAAGATTCACGACCTTGGTGTCGTCATGCACGTCGAATTCGGGCTCGGCGGTAAAATCGATGTAGCCATATTCGCCGTATAACTTCCGGTAATTGTCGAGCGATTTGCGTATCTTGTCGGCGTCGAAAATGTCGCCCGGCTGCAAAGGGAATACGCGCGCCAGCACCTCTGGCTTGAAGATCAATCCCTGATCGGGATCGGCGCTCCGAAATAGCAGCTTGCCCATCCGATATTGCTGGCCTTCCTCGACTGAGACAACGATGTTGGTGGCCTTGCCATGCTTCGATCCGATTCCGGGTATTGGCAGCGGGATTCCCCCGCGGTTCAGGTCCACCGTTTTCAGATCTTTCACGTCCACGACCACCTTAAAATAGCCGTGATCCTGATAGAGGCCCCGGACGCCAACTTCAAGGTCTTCGTCCAGCTTGGGGCGGTCGAACGTCTTCGCCATTACAGGAATGTCAGTGATACCCAGCGGAATGCCGTAAGGGCGGTCGTGGCGCATGGTTCGAATGATTCTGCGGCTGGAAAAAGCCTTGTTCCCAACAACTGTGATCGTGCCGACCTTGACCTTGGGCCCCTCATCGATGTTGAAGACCAACTTAACGGCATTGCTGGCCGCGATCCGCTCGTAAGTCGGCTTAACGGTGGCAAATTGGCGCCCGTGCTCGGCGAGCAGTTCCTTGATGACTACTTCCGCCCGCTTGATTTTAGTGGGATCGAATTGGCTCTCGACGCTCAGCCCCACTTTCTTCTGCTTAAAGGCGTCCAGAATATCCGATTCGGTGATCGACTTATTGCCTTTGTACTCGATGCGGCGGATGATTGGCCGCTCCTTGAGGTGGAAAATTACTATTTTCCCGTTGGACTGGCGCGGATCGTCCTCGACCTCGAGCCAAATATCCTCGAAGAACTGAGTGTTCCAGAGCGCCAGAAAATCCCGCCGGACCGCATCGGGGCTGTAGGGATCGCCTGCCCGCGAAAAAATGCGCGTGAGCAGCGTATCCCGCGCGACTCGGCGGTTTCCTTCAAATTCAATCCGTGTGATGACGTATTGCTGCCCGGTGGATTCCGGCGCCTGTTGAGCCCAAACCGATTGCGCTGCGCTGAGAGAGAGGAAGCACACAACGGCCAGAATTTCCAAGGCGCGCGAAACAGTTTCGCTGCTGGCGGCCATGCTTCTGGTCAAGGCCGCAGTACTCCGCCCAATTTTTTTTGCTCCCCCGCCGGATCCGTTTTAATCCGGCTCGCGCGTGTAGGATTCTTAGTGGGCCACCGGGGTTGCTTCCACAACGGGGCGGAAAGAGAGAGCGTCGCCAGAGAGGAAAATTTCGAGCGTCGCGGGTCTTTGGAGCCCGCCCTGTATGAGAGCTTCCGACAGTGGGTCTTCGACGTACTTCTGCAAGGCGCGCCGGAGCGGCCGCGCGCCGTAATTCCTGTCGCTGCAGGTCTTCTCAAGAATCCATTGGCGGGCTTCGGGCGTCAGCGCAATCTGCACCTGCCGGTGTACCAGCGTTTCGTTGATCTGGCTCACCAGCAGATCGATAATCAGCAACAGATCCTGATCCGTAAGCGAATTGAACAAAATCACTTCGTCCAGCCGGTTCAAGAATTCGGGATTGAAGACTCGCTTCACTTCGCCCATCACCATATCGTCCTGGCTCTTCGCCGCGGCCACTTCGTCCGCCGACTGAAAGCCAAGCCCCGACTGCTTCTGCAATTGCCGGGCGCCCAGATTCGAGGTGAGAATGATGATCGTGTTGCGGAAGTCGACGGTATTGCCGAGCCCGTCCGTCAACTGGCCGTCCTCGAACACCTGAAGCAGGATGTTGTACACGTCCGGATGAGCCTTCTCGATTTCGTCGAGCAGGATCACCGAATACGGGGTGCGGCGAACGCGTTCCGTCAGCTGCCCGCCCTCTTCGTAGCCGATATATCCCGGGGGCGCGCCGATCAACTTCGAAACGGAATGCTTTTCCATGTATTCGGACATGTCAAACCGGATCAGCGATTTCTCGCTGCCGAAAAGAAATTCGCCGAGGCGCCGCGCCACTTCGGTTTTCCCGACGCCTGTGGGACCGAGGAATAGGAAGCAACCCACCGGCCTGCCTGGCGCCTTCAATCCTGCGCGGCTCCGCCGAATGGCCCGCGCCAGCGAGGTGATGGCCTTGTCCTGGCTGATCACCCTCCGGTGCAGCTCTTCCTCGATGCGCAGCAGTTTCTGCTGCTCGTCTTCTTTGATCGACATCACCGCGATGCCGGTCCAGCGCGCCACAACTTCCTCGATATCTTCCCGCGTCACAATCCCGGTGGACGAGTCGTCGATCTTGAGTTTTTCGCGCAGCGTCCTCAAGTGCTCCTTTTCCTTGCGCTCTTCCTCGGAATAAAATCGCGCCTTTTCGAACTCATGGTTCGCGATCGCGGTCTCCATCCGGTGTGTGATGAACTTCACGCGCTTTTGCACTTCGGCTACTTCGTCCGGCAGCATGGCCTGCCGCAATTTCACGCGCGCGCCAGACTCGTCGAGCAGGTCGATCGCCTTGTCCGGCAGGAAGCGGTCCGGGATGTAGCGATTCGAGAGATAAACAGCGTACTGGATGGCATCTTCGGTGTAGCTGACTGCGTGGAACTTCTCGTAGCGGTCCCGCACGCCTTGCAGCACCTTGATCGTATCTTCTTCGTTCGGCGCAGAAACCTTCACAGCCTGGAATCGCCGCTCGAGCGAACGATCCTTTTCAACCGATTTGCGATACTCGGCCGGAGTGGTTGCGCCGATGCATTGAATTTCTCCGCGGCTTAGCGCGGGCTTCAAAATGTTGGCGGCATCGAGCGAGCCTTCCGCCGAACCCGCTCCCACCAATGTGTGCAGTTCGTCGATGAAGATGATCGCATTTTGGCTTTCCATCAGCTCTTTCATGATGGTCTTCAGCCGCTCTTCAAACTGCCCTCTGTACTTCGTGCCAGCTACGATCAATGAAAGGTCCAGTGACAGGATTCGTTTGTCGGCCAGGAACGGCGGCACGTCGCCATCGGCGATCCGCTGCGCGAGGCCTTCCACGATTGCGGTTTTGCCCACGCCAGGCTCGCCGATCAGCACGGGATTGTTCTTGGTGCGCCGGCAAAGGATCTGCACGGCGCGCTCGAGTTCGCCATCACGGCCCACCAGGGGATCGAGTTGACCCTCCATGGCCGCTTGCGTCAGATCGCGGCTGAATTCAGCCAGCAAGGAAGCCTCTTTTGGACGGTTCACGGGCACCTTCTCTCCGGCGGTGCGCACCATTTCCTCGCGGACGGTGGAAAGCCGCAATCCCCGTTCTAGCAGGATTTCGGCGCCAAATGACTTTTCCTCTCGCAAAACTCCCAGAAGGAGGTGTTCCGTTCCCACGTGCTTGTGGCCCAGCCGCTCCGCTTCTTCCGCGGCGTAGTTCAGAATGCGCTTGCACTCCTGGCTCAACGGAACTTCCACCGAAGTGGAAATGCGCTCGCGAACCGTGATTCGCGATTCGATTTCTTTGCGAATGGATTCGATCGAGCCGTGGGCGCGCAGAAAACGATTCGCCAGAGCCTTATCTTCCCGCAAGAGCCCCAATAATAGATGCTCCGTCTCGATGTACGGGCTTCCATACTGGCTGGCCTCGTATCGCGCAAAGAAAATTACTCGCCGCGCCTTCTCCGTGTAGCGTTCAAACACCGGTCACCCCACGCTCCCAAGGTCGTGTCTCTAGTCTATCGGATGCTTGGCCCCAGCTGCGCGGACCAACCGTCGCAAATGTATCCGGCCTCGGGGCCAGCCGCCCATGCTCCAACGCCAGCACTCGATCGGCGCCACCTGCCAATGTCAAATTGTGCGTTGCCAGGATTGAAGTCAAGCGGTAAGACCGATGGAGGCGCTCGATCAACTCGAAAATGCCTTCGGCGCTCCGTTCGTCCAGGTCTCCGGTGGGCTCGTCCGCGAGAAGTAGCGTGGGCTGATTCACCAGGGAACGCGCGATAGCCACTCGCTGTTGTTCGCCGCCGGAAAGTTCTCCCGCACGCTGCCTCGTGCGGTTCGCCAGCCCGACCTCGCCCAGCCAATCCGTCGCCGCTCTCAGCGCTTGTCCCCTCGCCTGCCCTCGAATCAGCAAGGGCATCGCCACATTCTCCGCCGCCGTGAAGTCTGGCAGCAGGTGATGCCGTTGCCACACAAAACCCACCACACGATTGCGGTACCCTGCTAGCTCCATCTGTGAAAATGCGCAAAGCGAATTTCCGGCGAAGTATACTGTACCGCTCGTTGGAGTGTCCAGCGCCGCCAGCAGGTGCAACAGCGTGCTTTTTCCGGTACCGGAAGGTCCCACGACCGCAATCATCTCGCCTTGCTGGGCCGAAAAATCAATTTCGTCAAGGGGCGTTATTTCCTGTGCGCCGGAGCAGAAGGTCTTTCGAAGCCTTTCCACTCGCAGTATGGGGCCAGACTTGGAGGTCGCTCCGAAATCTGCCTCGCTGGCGTCTACACCCGTATTCGCCTTCGTTTGCATCGCCTGCTCTTCCTAGCACATTTTAGATGCCGAACACGTTCTTCGATATGTCCTTGTTTTCCAGTAGTTCCGAGGAGCTCTACACCCTAGCCTTATCTAATTGGTTTCTCACTTATCCCTGTTACTTCCCTAAACGGCAGCCGTTGTTTGCCACTTTTCGGCCGGGCCTTAACGGCTTTTTCATTTTACCACGCAGACCGTCGGAGAACGAATCGAAGCTGCAATCGAAGCCAGCAGTCCCCAATATTTTTCGCGCCGGGACTTGTCCGTTCCCCAAGACTTTCCGCTCCCGCTGCCCTGCACTGGCTCAACGATATACTCCTTCGCCGCTTCCCGACGGTGGCGATTTCAATCACGTGCCCCTGGCCATCAATGGCCGGCTATTCGAAGCGAAGAATTTCGACCGGTAGGATCCGCGACGCGGACCATGCCGGAACAATCGTCGCGGCCACGCAGATAGCCAAAGCCGCTGCCGCTATCCAGATCGCGTCCAGCGCATTGGCGTGGAATGGAACGTACGGTATGGCATACACCTCCGGATTCAGAGGAATCAGCTGCCACCGGTTGGCAATCCAAGATAATCCGTACCCCGCCAGGAGTCCCGCGGCCGTTCCGCCAATGCAAACAACCAGCCCCTGCAAAATGAAAATCCGGCGCACTTGGCGCCGCTGCGTTCCCATCGCCATCAGCACTGCGATGTCCCGGGCGCGATCCGTCACCGTCATCGTCAGGACCACCAGGATGTTGAGCCCGGCGACGAATGTAATCAGCCCAATGAAAAGCGCCGTAACCAGCTTCTCCAAACTCAACGCACGGAAAAGCGCCCGATTCTCGTCCATCCAAGTGGTTGCCAGAAAGCCCGGGCCTGCCCTGCGCAGCAGTTCATCGGCGACAGTGCGCGCCTCGTCAATCTTTGTGACGCGCACTTCCAGCAGGCTAACGACATCTCCCACGCCGGCCAGCGCTTGCGCGGAAGCAAGCGTCACGAAACCCCAATTCGCATCGTAATCATAGAAGCCGGAATCGAATATTCCTCCTACGCGAAAGCGCCGCGCGCGCGGCACCATGCCAAACGGCGTCAGGTTTCCCTGGGGACTCGTCAGAGTGACGTAGTCGCCCGCCGAAACCTTCAACTCCTCCGAGAGAATCCGGCCCACCAGCACCACAGGGATAGCGTCGGGACCTGGCGCAAAGCTGTTGGAACCGCTTACCATATGCCGAAGCGCTCCGCCATTGCGCAGCTCCAACTCCGGGTCCACGCCCTTAAGCACCACTCCGCGCGCCCGGCCGCCGATCGACAAAAGCACAGTGTTGTAAATCGCCGGCTCGATCGAGCGAACGCCGGGAGTGCCACGCAGCTTGGCAATCTCTTCTTGGTAGTTGTGGATTCCTTCCGGGCTGGCGGGCTTCAAATTCACGTGCGCCGTGACGCTCAGCAACCGGTCGCGGATGGCCTGGCGAAAGCCGGTGTTCATCGCCAGAGCGACCACCAGGGTCATTACTCCTGCCGCCACGCCAAGAATCGCCAGCAGGGTAACCAGGCGCAGCACGGCAGGCCGGTTCGCCGAGCGGAGGTACCGCAGCGCCACCAGCCATTCGAAGTTCATTTCGAACTCTTACCTTCGTCGCCGCTCGTCTCGGTTGAATCCGCTTCTGAACTCCCCGCCGTTTCTGCTCGCAACAGAGGAAAGAGGATCACTTCGCGAATAGCATGTGAGTCGGTGAGCAGCATCACTAGCCGGTCAATCCCTATTCCTTCGCCCGCCGCTGGCGGCAAGCCGTGACTCAACGCGCGAATATAATCGACGTCGACTTCCTTAGGGGCGTCCTGCCCGCCTTTTTCCACCTGCGCGCGAAAGCGGCGTTCCTGATCGGCTGGATCGTTCAACTCCGAAAATCCATTGGCGATCTCCATGCCCGCGATGAATAGCTCGAACCGCTCGGTCAGCGAGGGATCGTCCGGCTTCTGTTTCGATAACGGCGAAATGTCGGTGGGAAAATCGTAAATAAATGTAGGCTGATTCAAATGTCCCTCGGCGACGGCTTCGAAAAGCTGCCCCGTCAATTCGCCATCGGAAAAACTTTGAATACCGTGAATCGGTTCCGCTGCTCCGCCCTGTGCGAAACGGTCATAACGCTCGGCGATCGCTCGTGGTCCGCCCTTTTGAGACAGCTCCGTTTCGCTCGGCGCCGCGCCCGCGGCTGCGGGGAAGTATTTGCAGATCGCCTGCCGCATAGAAAGTCGTTCAAACTTGCCAAAGTTGATTTCGACCTCGCCGTATTGCACCTTCGTGCCGCCACAGATTTTTTCGGCCAGCCCACGCAACAATTCCTCGGTCAGATCCATCAACTCGTCCGCATCGCTATAGGCCTGATAGAACTCCAACATCGTGAATTCGGGCTGATGGATCGCGTCGATTCCCTCGTTGCGGAAATTGCGATTAATTTCATACACGCGGTCGAGACCGCCCACAACCAACCTTTTCAAATAAAGCTCCGGCGCAATCCGGAGATAAAGATCCATATCAAAAGTATTGTGATGCGTCACGAAAGGACGCGCGGTGGCGCCTCCCAGGATCGAATGCATCATCGGCGTTTCCACTTCCACGTAGCCGCGCTCGTCAAAAAATCGCCGCAGCTCGCGAATGATCTGCGCCCGCCGAAGGAAAATCTCCCGCGCGCGCTCGTTCACGATCAAGTCCAGATAGCGCCGCCGGTAGCGCATTTCCACGTCCGCCAAGCCGTGCCACTTTTCCGGCAGTGGCAGCAGTGCTTTGCTCAGCAGCTCGAGTCCCTCCACACGTATCGTGAGCTCGCCTGTCTTGGTGCGAAATAAGTTGCCGGAGACGCCCACGATGTCGCCTAAATCCAGAAGCTGGAAAAGCTTGAAACCCGGCTCGCCGATTACGTCCAAACGCACGTAGACTTGAATTCGCCCGCCGTCGCCTGCAATGTGCGCGAACCCTGCTTTTCCGTGCGGGCGCAGCGCTACGATTCGCCCGGCCACGCGTACCGGCGTGCTTTTCGCCCCCAGCTCCTCGGCCGTCAGCTTCGCAAACCGCTCGCTGACCTCTTTCGGTGTATGCGAGCGCGCAAACTTATGCGGATAAGGAGGATGACCAAGGGATTCGATTTCGCTCAGTTTCTTGCGGCGTTGCGTGAATTGGTCAAGAGGTTCAAATTCCAAAGAAAAGATCCTTTCAGCAGCGGAAGGACGCCGATGGCGAACTGTGCCGCAGTATAATGGTCCCCTTCCGCAAGCGTCAAGAAAACCGGGCGCTGGGCAGTGACTCAGTTTGGCTATCACAAGCCTTTCGTGGTGCAGGCACTCTTGCCTGCGCGCGTAAGTCGAGGAAAGCGGTGAGCCACCGCCGAGAGTGGCCGTTCCACATGATACAAACGACATGCCCAAGGCCCTGGCTTGCAACAGGTGGTATACTCCGCTAGCTTTCTTGGGGGCGGTCTTGTCTCTGGGGTGGCAGCCTAGGCTCTTCGTGCACGGCAGTGTGTCGGACGATTGGATAATGGCCCTGCCGCGCGAAAAAAACGTAGTCTTTCAGGCAGTCGTTCGCAGATGGGAATGCACGTATGCGATGATGAGCGTCGCGCTGGACGATGCTCTTTCGCTGCGCGCGCGCGGCGAGCTTGTCTGCGCCCGCCAGCAGGTTTCGATTACCGCCGATCTCCTGGATCGCCTCGCGTCCTCCCTAATTTCATTTTGTGAGACTCTTTCTGCTCGCGGACGTGGCGCCCGCCGGCTTCCCGCTGTGGCGCCCCTGAATGCGGAATTCTTTCGCGGCAATACAGGACAGAGCGCCGCTTCCTGGAATGGAATCCTTCATCACGTGCTTTTCCGCAGCCGATCCAGGTTTTTTCACAAGTTGCGGATTCTTTCCGAAACGATCCAGCACCTCGAACGTGAGTTTCAAGACGCAGCCGGCGATATCTCCTCGGGCCTGTCCGTGCAGCCCGGCGATTGCTGGACGACTCTCGACGGCCTCCACTATGATTTCAGCACCTGCTTGCGCGAAACCGAAGTCCTTCTGAAATCCTTCCTCAAAACGGTTCCGTTCGATCAGCTCCCCGGCATCTCCGCGGATCTAGACGCTCCGTCCGAGCCTCAGCCCTTCGGCATGAAGCCCCGCCTCTCAGGCGCCTCAGCCTAAGACCCGGGCGCTAGGGCCGTCGCAGCCGCGAGTCAAGTCCACAGGAACCATCGCTTGCAACCCCCCTTTACGGTGCTACCCTGAGCCGGAAAGGAGGCCCTTTGATGTTCGGAGAGATCGGGCTGAAAACGAGGAAAAGCAAGTTGGGCGTCCATCGATTGGACACGAGAAGCGCGCGATTCTGGTCGACACTGCTGCCGATTAGAATTGCGTGTAACTCACTGAAAACACGAGGTGCGCGTCACGGCTACCCGTCACAGAATCGAGCGGTTCTTATTCCTATACGTAGGTCCCGCCCGTGACCACCGAGCGCGAAAAGCTTGAGGTAGACGTCCTGATCGTGGGCGCTGGGCCGGCGGGCCTTTCCTGCGCGCTCCACCTCTCGAACCTGATCGAGCGTCACACAGCGGAGAAAAAGTCCCCCGCGCTTTCCTGCGAAAATATATACGTCCTCGAAAAGGCGCGGGAGATTGGCGCGCATCAGCTCTCCGGAGCGATCATGGATCCGCGCGCGCTCCGGGAACTCGTTCCGGACTTTGAGAAAACCGCGCCGCTCGACACGCCGGTCACCGGCGATGCCGCCTACTACTTCACCGAAAGCAATTCCTACAAGCTTCCCATCACTCCGCCGCCGCTGGCCAACCATGGGAACTACGTTATTTCGCTCAACAAGCTCGTGAAGTGGCTCGGCGGGCTTGTCGAAAAAAAAGGGGTGAATGTTTTCACGCAATTTGCAGGCCGCGAACCGCTCTACGAAAAAAATGGGATCGCCGGTGTCTTGACCGAAGACAAAGGCGTCGACAAAAACGGCAAACCAAAGGACAACTTCACGCCCGGCTACGAACTGCGCGCGAAAGTCACCGTGCTGGCGGAAGGCCCGCGAGGTTCGCTTACCAAAGGCCTGGTTTCCCGTCTGAAGCTGGACGGTCTCAATCCTCAGGTTTACGGTCTCGGAATTAAAGAACTGTGGGACGTGCAGCCGGGCCGCATCGATACCGGCTATGTAGCGCACACGCTTGGCTGGCCGCTTACTTCCGATCTCTACGGCGGCGGATGGATTTACGGCTTGCGCGACAATCGCGTATCGCTCGGAATGGTCGTCGGGCTCGACTACCACAATTCGCTGTTCGATCCCCATGAGGCATTTCAAAAATTCAAAACGCATCCATTCGTGAAGAAGATTCTGGAGGGCGGCACCCTTGTTCGCTACGGCGCGAAGACGGTTCCATACGGCGGCTGGTATTCAAGGCCGCGCAGCTATTTCGACGGCGGCCTGATCATCGGCGACTCGGCCAGCCTGCTGAATTCTCAGCGCCTGAAGGGAATTCACACCGCGATCAAAAGCGGAATGCTGGCCGCCGAGACCATTTATGAAGCACTTTGCGCCGGAGATACTTCGGCGGCGAAGCTCTCCGCTTACGCGACAAAACTGGAACAGAGTTGGCTGAAGAAAGAGCTATGGTTCGTCCGAAATTTTCATCAAGGATTCCACGATGGTTTATGGAAAGGGCTGGTCCACGCCGGCTTGCAATTCGTCAGCGGGGGGCGTGGCCTTATTGACCCGATGCGCACCCAACCCGGCTACACCGAATACACAAAGCTCCATCGCGACGCCACTCTCGTGGACCAATCGTCGCGATTCAAAGGCGATGGCCGGCTTACGTTTGACCGCCTCACGGATGTCTATCATTCCGGAACGCGACACGACGAGAATCAGCCCTGCCACTTGATCGTTCTCGACCCCAGTATTTGCAGCGACCGCTGCGTGCGCGAATTCGGCAATCCGTGCCAGTATTTTTGTCCAGCCGCTGTTTACGAGATGGTGATGCAGCAGGGCGCACCAAAATTGAAGATCAATGCTGCGAACTGCGTGCACTGCAAGACCTGCGACATCGCCGATCCCTACCAAATTATCGAATGGGTTCCACCCGAGGGCGGCGGCGGACCGAATTACGAGGGCATGTAAATGTTGCGAGGCTCTTGCTACTCGACTTTGGCTTCCATGTCGCCTCCGCCGAAGAGTCTTCGAAGTGAGCCCCAAAAGCCGTGTTTCTTTTTGGTCTTCTCCGCGCGTCGTGTTTTGGGCGGCATTTGCGCATTTTCTCCCAGTGCATGCTGCAATTCGGTCGCAAATTCCGGCGCGGCCACATGGCCGGAAAATTGCCAGTCCGGCGACACTTGCGCCTCGCGGATCAGCAGCGCCATCGGCGGTCCCGGGTCAGGCGGTGGAGCGGGTTCGCTCGCCAAAAAAACCAGCGGCGGCAGGACCACGGTGTATATCGGCATCGAAGTGGGCGGAGCTGAGGGAATTTCATCGTCTACCGGCCGCTCAATCGGATGCTCTTCATTGCCGTGGGCCAGCATGCTGTATTCGATATTGGGCTCGGCTGCCGGTTTCATTTCAGCTGGCGGCTCCTCAGCGTGAGAAATCGCGGCCGGTGCGGTAATTGGTAGAGGGGGAATGGCCACCGCTGTTTCGGGAATCGGTTCCGGCGGAGGCGCAGCGGGCGTCTCATCTGCGAAGCACTGGCAGCTTCCCGGGGTGCCCGCGACGGGAACCAGCCTTCCTGCACTCAGGAAGAATTCGCCCGCCTGAGGCACAATCAATTTTTCATCGGAAAATTGATTTGCGAGCTGAATCGCGCCGCTGGTTGCAAGCACACAGAGCGAATCATCGAGATTCAGGCCCACCGTCACGTCACGCGCACCACCATTGATATCGAGCGGCGTCCCGATGATCGTGGGAGTGAAAACGCGGAGCGTGGTTTTCGCAGGCAGACTCACCCGCACCCGTCCAAAATTGAGCGCCAGCGTTATTGCGTCGCCGGAAAGGAGCACGGTGAACTTGGCGGGGCCGCAGATGTCGACTTTGCCCCCGGCAAAAATCGTCATTCGCGCTTTTGCCGAGTGCACGGTGACGATACTGCCATTCAGGACGTAAATGCTAGGCGCCGAGCGAGCCGTGCCGTTATTCGCGGCGGTTCCGTTTTCTACGGAAATGTCCTGGCCTTGCACACGGCCCACTGCGCCGGGCGGCGCATCTTGGGCACGAGCAACCGCCGGACTGAGCCAAAGAAGGGCAAGAGCGAGAATCGCCAGGGCCGCGCGCATAGGCGCGGAGGGCGTCGCGCTGCCGAGCGCGAATTGAAAGTTGAAGCTCACGGAGACCGCTATACTATACCGCAATGGATAACGTCTCGAACCCTGGCGCGTTACCAAAGGGCCACAATCCCGGCTCGGAGGTGCCCGTTCCCATGCCGCAGCTTTCGCGCTGGCGAAGGATGCAGATTCCGGTGTTCGCGTGGGCGGCGTACTGGGTGATCCGTCTGCTTGGTCCGACACTGCGCTTTGAGATCGTTGGGGTGCACAACGCCGTCCAAATTCGCGACGCCGGTGAACCGGGGATTGGCGTATTTTGGCATCGCTGTATTCTTTCGGCGGCGTGGATGTGGCGAAATCGCGGGATCGTGGTGCTCAACACAGTCAACTTTGACGGCCAGTGGACGCGACGGGTCATCGAGCGGCTGGGATTCGGAACAGCGCAGGGAAGCTCGTCGCGCGGCGCTATCGAAGGCCTCACCGCGATGGCGCGCAGCCTCGAGGCAGGGCGGCACGTCGGATTCACGATCGATGGTCCGCGCGGTCCGCGGTACCTGGCGAAGCCGGGCCCTGTGATTCTGGCGCGCCGAACTGGACGCCCGATCTCCGTATTCCATATTGCTCTAAAAAGTGCGCACACGTTCCAGAAGTCGTGGGACCTGTTTCAACTTCCCTACCCGTTCACGGATGCAGTGATGTTTGTGGCGCCGCCGATCCGGGTTCCCGCGGACGCCGACAGCGACACGATGAAACGGAAGCAGGCGGAAATGCAGTCGGCTCTGGAACGAGTGCGCGACCTTGCCGAATCGTGGTTTGGACTGACATATGACCAGCGCGCCAGGGTTTGGGAAGAGTGGAGCGAATTCTACAGGCCCGCGGCGCCCGCCGCATCGCCCGTCTTCACGGAACCAAAACGTCCGGAGAGTTAGGTGGATTCGACCGTTGCTCTTTCGTTGCGTCGGGCAACCAGTGAACTATCGTGAGAAAGAGAAAGTTAAACCCTCCCTCATTGCTACCGCGGATTCGACTGCAAGCAGGTCAGTGAGTCATGGCATAGACAACGTAGTTGATCCCGATGCGGAAACCGAGATCGGAAAAACGCTCGGGATATTCCGGGCGATTCGACCATTCCCACGAATCACCCAGATCGGAATTGAAAGAGATGGCGACCATGATCCGGCCCTTATCATCGCGGATGGCGCGCCAGTGCGCTCCCTTTCCATCATCAGGTCCCTGGGGATAATCCGGAATCTTGTAGCCGGTTCCCAGATGCTCGGCGCCGGGAATCTGATAGCGGTCGTCGAGATCGTATAGCGTGTGAAATATCGGATCGTTATTCGGGATCTCGACGATCGGCCGATCCGGGAAAACCATCCGGATACGCTTCAAAAACATCTGCCACTCATAGGCGCCGTGAAAATCGTCGGCCATGAAGAAGCCGCCACGCAACAGATAGTCCCGCAAGACATCCGCCTGATGTTGAGTGATACCCCACTCGCCCACCTGCACGGCGTAAAGCCACGGCCAATTGTAGACTTCGTTACCATCATCGAGATCCACGTCCTGCTCCACGGATCGCGCATCGACGCGCGTAAGGCGCCGGACGGCAGCGGCGAAATCGCGATCAGCCGGCGGACCATCCTGCGTCCAGAGCGACATGCCTTGGCGCCAATCGCCATCGAAACGCCCGCGGTAACCATCATTGGGGCCGGGCGGGTACATTAGACGGGCGAAAGCCCATTCGCCGGGTCGCTGCCAATCTGGGGGCAGCGGCGTGGAGTCGCCGTATTCGACGGAGGGGTATTGCCGGAACGCGCGCTGGGCAAACATCGCGCCGACGCAGGCGAGAATGCAGCAAACCGCCAAAAGAACTTTCATCAAGCCTCGATGGAAGTCTTTCATGGTAGCTTCCAGTCTCCTCGGGCGGCACTCGAGTGTAGTCTACGATTTTATAGCCATAATTCGTAGGGCGGGTTCAAAGTAGATGCGGACTTAGTCGGTATTTCTTCCGTACGCGGGCCACTTTTTAAGTTTTTCGAGGACGAGGCTGAGTTGGCGTTCGGTATCTGCGAGAGAGCGCGAGCAGTCGATCACCTCGTCGGCGAGTTCGCGCTTTTGGTCGATGGGCATCTGCGCGGCGATGCGGAGTTCCGCATCCTGCCCTGAGAATCCGCGTTCCTTCAAACGTTCGAGCTGTTGCTCGGGGCGGCACCAGCAGACGATCACGCAATCGAGGTCGCGCTGCGCGCCGGCTTCGAGAATGAGCGCCGCTTCCTCGAAGGCCATTTCGGGGCCGCCCGGGCGGTCGAGCGCCTCAAACCACTTCACCACAATGTCGTGAATGCGCGGATGAAGAATCTGGTTCAGGCGTCCGCGCTTCTCCGAATCGGAAAAAACAATCGCGCCAAGTTTCTTGCGGTCGACGGCGCCGGCCGGAGAGAGAATTTCCGAGCCGAATTCGCGCACAACTTCTTGGTAGGAATCTTGCCCCGGCTCGAGCAATTCGTGGGCAAGCGCGTCGGCATCGAGAACCTGATATTCGCGGTCGCGGAGAAAAGCAGCTACCGTTGATTTGCCCGATGCGATTCCGCCGGTGAGGCCTGCGCGCAGCATCAGCGGTGCGAAGACGCGGCCGCTGGAACGCGCGAGCCGCGCCGCATACGAGCGGCCTTCACCGTGTTGCTCATCAGCATGGCGATGGTGAGCGGGCCGACGCCTCCAGGCACGGGAGTGTAAGCGCCCGCAACTTCGATGACCTCCGGATGAACATCACCCGCGAGGATGGACCCCTTCGCGCGAAAGGATTCGAGTTTTGCGGGAAACTTCGCAAAGATTCGCTCGGCTTCGGCTGCATCTCTCACCAGTATCTGGCCGACGTCAATCACGGTAGCGCCGGGGCATACAAAATCCGGCGTCACCATCGCCGCTTTTCCGATGGCCGCCACGATGATATCGGCGCGGCGCGCGATGCCGGACAGGTCCTTGCTTTTGGAATGGCATATCGTGACGGTCGCATTGGCGTGAAGCAGCAGCAGAGCCATCGGTTTCCCCACGATATCGCTGCGTCCGATCACCACGGCATTTGCGCCTTCGATGGGAATATCGCTGCGGCGCAGAATCTCCATCACGCCCGCCGGCGTGCAGGCCACAAGACCCGGGCGGTTGGCGACAAGATTGCCGACGTTAATGGGATGAAAACCGTCCACGTCCTTCTCGGGAACAACGGCGTCGAGAATTTTCTTGGAGTCAATCTGCTTGGGCAGAGGCATCTGCACGAGAATTCCATCCACATCATCCCTACGATTCAATTCATCCACTTGAGCGAGCAACTCTTGAGTGGTGGTCGAAGCGGGCGGCGTGAGATAGAAGCTCGCGAGACCTAATTTTTCACACGCGGCCACCTTGCTGTTCACGTAGAGCTTCGATGCAGGATCGTCGCCCACGCGCACGGCGGCCAGCCCGGGCCGGATTCCCTCGGCCGCCAGGGTGGCGATTTCCGCCTGCAGCTCGGCATAAATTTGATCTCGAATCGCGTTGCCATTGAGGATGCGCGCGGCCAAGTGGAGGCTCCTGATATGATTTGTGCTGCGTCCCGAATCCGGCATGATAGCACACGCGATTTCCTCCAGATGCCGGGATTGGTGCTATGAAGCGAAGCCGCTGAAACCGAGTGGACGCAATACGAGGATACGGTAAATATCTTTACGCAGAGGCCTGATATGATGCAAGTACCTGTTGGTGTAAAGAAAAATCGTCCACGGTAACGCTGACAGATATAGCCAAAATGAGGGCGCGATGATCTTCGGCGAGGGATCGGAGCGGAAGCAACTGGAGCGGGCGATGCGCGAGGCAGGGCGCTTGCCGCCCGGCCAATCGGCCACGCTGAAGTGGCCGGTGCTTCATGCCGGCACGGTGCCGCATTTCGACCCGCAGAGGTGGGACTTCCAGATCGCCGGGCTAGTTGAAAAGCCGGTGCGAATCACCTGGGACGCATTCACCCGGCTGCCCATGAGAGAAGTGACGGCGGACATGCACTGCGTGACGCGATGGAGCCGGTTCGATGTGCGCTGGGAAGGTGTGCCGTTCACTGAAGTGATGAAACTCGCCGCGGTGAAGCCGGAAGCAAAGTACGTGATGGTGCTCGCGGAACAGGATTACACCTCGAATGTGCCGCTTGAGGATCTTATGCGGCCGACGACCCTCTTCGCACTGAAACACAATGGCGAGCCGCTGCCGGCCGAACACGGCTATCCGGTGAGGCTGGTGGTTCCGCATCTGTATGCCTGGAAAAGCGTGAAATGGGTGCGCGGCATTCGATTCATGGAAGAGGATACGCCGGGTTTCTGGGAAGAAAATGGCTACAACATGTACGGTGACCCGTTCAAGGAGCAGAGATACAGCGGCTAGAACTGTTTGCGCGGCAGCATGCGGCGAGATTTGCGGCCCTTGGTTCATTTTTGGCGAATTAGCTGGTCATCCCAACCTCTGGAAATTCCCCCTGTGCGCGAGAACTGCATCGACGATATAGTTGGCGGTTCTTTTCATCGATAAGGGAGAAATATGACCAAGGTCTCGGCACTTGTTGCTTTCCTTTTTGTCACCGCAGCGCCCGCGCTCGCGCAGGTCCAAAACTATAAGCCTGTCACTAACGATATGCTTCTGCATCCGAGCCCCAACGATTGGTTGATGTATAGCCGCACATACGACGCGTTTCGCGATAGCCCGCTCAAGCAAATCAACAAGAAAAATGTCGGCCAGCTTCGCATGGCTTGGACGCGCGGCTTGGAAGAAGGCGTCACCGAAACTATTCCAATCGTCCACGATGGCGTCATGTACGTGATCGTGCCCGGCGGCGCTGTCGACGCGCTTGACGCCACGAATGGCGACCTGATTTGGGAATATAAGCGCCCGTTCAAGAATCCGCAGACCGCGACGAACGAGCGCACCAAAGCGCTCGCGATCTACGAAGACATGGTCTATTTCACGTCAGCCGATGGCTACGTAGTTGCGCTCGACGCGCGCACGGGCAAAGTTCGCTGGGAAACTTTCAAGACCGATACGCAAAATACATCCGGTGCGCTCGTTATCGACGGCAAAGTAATTTCCGGCGGCACATGCGGTCGTGGCAGCGACACCTGCTTCATCGAAGCCGACAACGCCGAAACCGGCGAAAAAGTCTGGCGCTTCTACACCGTTGCGCATCCCGGCGATCCGGGCTACGACTCGTGGCACGGCGACAATTCCCAGTCGATGGCGTCAACGTGGGGATTGCCCGGCAGCTTCGATCCCGTTCGCAACATTATTTATTGGGGCGTTGCGAATCCCATGCCCGACCAGCGGATGCTTCGCCACAACGGCAATCCGGATGGCACCGGCCGCTCGTCTCCCGCTGACCTTTATAGCAATTGCACGCTCGCGCTCGATCCTGCCACGGGCAAATTGATCTGGTATTACCAGCATTTGCCGGGGGACGATTGGGACACCGATCACACGCATGAGCGCACACTCGCGCGCCTGGCGTTTAATCCCAATCCGAAATTCGTGAAGTGGATCAATCCAGACGTTCCGCGCGGCTCGATCCACGACATTGCCGCGATGGTTTCCGAGGGCGGCGACCTCTTCGTTCTGGATCGGAACGACGGCAAGTTTTTGTGGGCCACTCCTTTTCCGTATGACGATCCGCGCACTCTGCTCGCCGATATCAACGTTCACACGGGACAAACCACTCTGAATTGGGATCAGGTGATCAAGAAGCCGGCCGATCATAAGATCCTTTGCTACTGGAACACGCGAAGCTACTGGCCCACGGCTTATCACGAGGCTACGCAAACGCTCTTCGTGCCGTATATCGATAATTGCCGCGATCTCCAAACGCCCGGCCCAGGCATTCGAGGCAGCTGGTCGGTCATCCCGCGCCCCGGCATCGACCCCAACGCGCTCACTGGTCTCGCGAAAATCAATTTGTCTACTGGCGAAACGGTTCACTTCGACGTAGGCCGAGCACCGGGCAATGGCGCCATGCTAACGACTGCGGGCGGCTTGGTTTTTCACGGCGATATGTCGCGCCGCTTCAAGGCTTTCGATGTGGATACGGGAAAACAACTCTGGGAAGCGATTCTTGGAGGCAACATCTCCGTCAGCACGATTACTTACGCGGTGAATGGCAAGCAGTACATTTGTGTGATGACAGGTTTCAATCTGAAAGTGCCGGAACTGAGCAAGGAAGTACCGAACATGCGCACTCCGACGTACGGTAACGCAATCTACGCCTTTGCTCTGCCCTGATGCTCTCGCCAGGCGAAAATAGTTGTAATATGTAACCTTTATGACGAACGAACGGTCTATTAACGGTAGGCCCCGGAAGCGAGGATAAACCGTGAAGATCAATCGGCGCAAAATCCTGTCTTTGATCGGAATTTCTCCCGCCGTTTTGGCGGCATCAAGCCCCGCCATCGGCGAACCAAAGCATTCGCCCAAGAATCCCGTCCTCAAGGACGCGAAATTGGAAGTCGTAAATCCAAAAGGCTTACCGCCCCCGATTCAGCTCATTCCCATGGCGCCCCGTCTTCCGAGCCTTGACGGTAAGACCATTTACTTAGTATCTGACGGCTTCGCCGGCGCCGATCGCTTCCTGAACCAGATTGCTATTTGGTTCCAGAAGAATATGCCCAGCGTGAAGACGGTCTACCGTCTGAAGGCTGGGTCGTATTTCGATGATGACCCGAAGCTAACGGCGGAAATGAAAGCCAACGGCAACGCCATGATCATGGCGTACGGGCATTGAAGCACCTGCACACCAGCGACCGTCGGTCACTGCGCACAAGTTGAGAAGATGGGGATCCCCACGGCCCCCCTGGTTACGATCGCCTTCAAGGATCTCGCCAAGACCAACGCTGCGAACCGCGGCATGCCCGGCGAGCGCATCTGCTTCCTCCCTCACCCCATGACTAACAAGACGGACGCAGAGATGTACGCTGTGCTGGAAGGAAACGACCCCGTCACTAACAAGCCTCTGATGCCGGAAATCATAGATGCGCTCACCAAGCCGCTCACGGCCGATGAGCAAAAGAGCGGCAAGGTAACCCCGGACATCGGCCCGGCTACTTACGTGGACACGCCGGACAATCTCCAGCGGATCTATCTCGATAACAACATGACCGACTTCATGCCCATCGTCCTTCCCACCGAAGAAAAGGTGCAAGCGATGCTCAAGGGCACAAGCCACAAACCTGACGAGGTTATCGGCACGTTGAGCGCCGCCCGCGGAGCTCAGCCGTCGTGGTCCTTCACGGTCAGGCATGTGGCCATCAATGCCGTCATGGCCGGCGCGACCCCGGAGTACCTGCCCGTCATTTTGGCCATCGCCTCAACCTCGCAGCCTGCGCTGTTCAGTTCCACGTCCTCATTCTCCCGCATGCTGCTGCTGAATGGCCCCATCTCCGACAAGATCAAGATGAACTATGGCATTGGCGCGATGGGTCCGTTCGCCGAGCCAAATGCCGTGATTGGCCGCGCATGGACGATCCTCTCGAAAAACCTCGGCGGCTGCGGCATGCCCGGACTCAGCTACATGGGCACCCTGGGAAGCAACTTCAACTACAACAACATCTGCATCGCAGAAACGGAAAACAAGCTTCCGGACGGCTGGAAACCGTTCCACGTGCAGAAAGGTTTCAAGCCGGACGACAGCGTGGTCAGCATCTTCAGCGGCTGGAGCTTGAACAACGTCGCCTGGTTCCCCAAGATGCCCTACCATGAACTGATCAACAACTGGCTGACGCATTTCTTCTCGTTCGGCACCAGTGCCGCCACGCTGCTGCTCGATCCGACCGTCGCCCGCGAGGCGAAGGAGAAGGGATACAACTCGAAGGAAGAGTTAAGCGACTACTGGTCGAAGAACTCGAAGACGCCGGCCTGGCTCTACTGGGACACGCACCAGAAGGAACTTGAGCAGGCAAAAGCCGGTGTCGAGCCGTACGCCTCGTATCTGAAGATGGGCGATGGCGAGATTCCATTCCAGCGCTTCTACCGCCGCGGCCGTCCAGGCGGGCCGCCCATTCCCAACCCGAAGTCTTCGATTGAGATCATCGTGCTCGGAGGCGAGACCAACACGTACTGGGCTGGCGGCGATTTCAGCCACGTCACCAGCGTCTCAATCGACAAATGGACCTGAGGAGCGAGTAACCATTCATTGCGCGGCGTGGGAGGACCGTTTTATAAATTCTTCCATGCCGCGTAGGCGGCGCCCTTCAACGGGCACTCTTCGTCGAGAATCACGTGAATGGGAACCTGCTCGAGGAAATATGCCATCTTTTCTTTGTTTTTGAAGGCCGCGACAAATTTTCCTTCCTTTAACTTTGGCAGTATTTTCACTGCGATGCCGCCGGCCACGTAAATGCCGCCGCGCGCCACGCTTCGCACCGCCAGGTTTCCCGCTTCGGAGCCGTAGATTTCCACCCACAGATCCAGCGTAGCCACGCACACGGGACATTGTCCGGCGAGGGCCTGTTGCGTAATCTCCCGCGCGGGATCAGCGGACGGATCATCGAAACTCGGATGTCGCACCGAGGGACTCAGGAATTCGTGGATGGTCCGAAAGCCTCTGCCGGAAAGCACCATTTCAGTGCTCGCGAATTCGTTGCGGCTCTTGATGAATTTCCAAAGCTCGGCGTGCTGATCGGTGTGCGGAGCAAAATCGGCGTGGCCGGCTTCGGTGGCCATAGGCAGGTGTTTCGTGCCATCCCAGAAAAGAACGGCCTCCCCCAATCCCGTACCCGCGGCGATCACCGCTCGATGCGCTTGCTGAGCAGGCACACCAGCGTAGATCCTCTCGAGGTTGATCGGCTGCATCATGCTCACGCCGTATGCTGTCGCTTCCAGATCGTTCAGCAGGCGGACGCGATCCAGTCCCAGCTCTTTCGCCAGGGTTGCGCCATCGATGATCCACGGCAAGTTTCCGGTGTGAACGCGATTGTCCACGACGGGACCGGCAATTCCAAACGACGCGGCGGTGATCTTCGCCTTGGTGCCGCAAACGAAGTCTTTGACGATCTCATCGAGCCCAGTGTGCTCGTGGCTGATATAACGCTTGTCGGTAACCTTTACCAGCGCGCCCTGCGGGGCGTCGAATAGACCGAGATTGGTCTTCGTCCCGCCTATATCGCCGGCAAGAATCATCCTCGCTCCCACAAATGCCGAAACTCCGATTGATCGGATTTTCTGGACACGATGGGCGTCATAATTCGCACCAGCGCTGTCCCCCGGTGGCGACAAGATCATCCGCTTCTTTTGGCCCCCGGCTTCCCGCCGCATAGTTCGGGAATGACGGAGGCGAGTTCTTCCACGCTTCGAGAATCGGGTCCACCAACGCCCACGCGGCCTCGACGCTATCGGCGCGATCGAAAAGCGTGGCGTCGCCGCGAACGCAATCGTTGATCAGCGTCGCGTAAGCTTCGCGTGAACCTGCGCCGAATGCCCGCCGGTATTGGAAATCCATGGTTACCGGCTGAATGTGCATCTGCGAGCCGGGCGACTTCGCGCCGAAACAAAGCGAGATGCCTTCGTCGGGCTGTATGTTGAGGACCAGAGAATTCGGCGTCGCCTTTTCGCCCTGAAAAACCATGTGCGGTGCCCGCTTGAAACGGATGGCGACTTCGGCCTTCGACCGAGCGAGGCGTTTGCCGGATCGCAAATAAAATGGCACGCCGCTCCAGCGCCAGTTATCGACGAACAGCTTCAAGGCAACGAACGTCTCCGTAGTGGAATCGGGTTTCACGCCTGGTTCCTGGCGGTATCCGGGGACCGCTTTTCCGTCGATGATTCCGGGACCGTATTGACCGCGCACAACCGAAGTTGAAATGGTATCGGCCTTAAAGGGCCGGATCGACTGCAGAACTTTGATTTTCTCGTTGCGAACCGCCGTGGCGTCAAATCGAACGGGCGATTCCATGCTGACCAAAGAGGTGAGCTGGAGCACGTGGCTCTGAATCATGTCCCGCATCGCTCCGGCCGATTCGTAGAAGGCCGCGCGGCGCTCTACGCCCAGCGATTCTGACGCCGTGATTTGAACGTGGTCAATGTAATTGCGGTTCCACAGCGGCTCGAAAATTCCGTTGCCAAAGCGAAAGACCAGCAAGTTCTGCACGGTTTCTTTGCCAAGGTAATGGTCGATGCGATAGACCTGCGACTCCTGGAACACGCTGAGCACCTTCGCATTTAGCTCTCGAGCCGACTCGGCGTTGTGCCCGAAAGGCTTTTCGATAATCACGCGCGTCCACGATTCGCCGCTCTTTGGTTTCGCAAGTCCGGCGCGGCCCAGCTGCTCGATAATGTGCGGATACACATCGGGAGGCGTGGCCAAGTAAAAGAGACGGTTGCCCGCAAGCTGACCTTGGCGATCGAGTTCGTCCAGACGCCCCGCGAGACGCCGGTAGGATTCGGGGTCGTCGTAGTTTCCAGTGAAATAGTGAAGCTGGTTCAGGAAATCTCCGCGCTTGTCGACGGCACGCGAACCATCCGAGGGCTTCGGCAATCCCTCTTCGGTCTTGCGCCGGAATTCGTCGTCGCCCATTTCCGTGCGCGCAAATCCCAGCAACCGGAAGCGCGTCGCCAGACAAGAATGGACCTCCAAGTCGTAGAGCGCGGGCAGCAGCTTGCGTTTTGCAAGGTCACCCGAGGCGCCGAACATCACGATGGCGCAGGGATCATTGGGAGTTTCGCAAAAGTATTTATCGGGCCGGGGCATTTCGGCGACTTCAGTTGCAGGCGCGCTCATGGGCGTCTCCGTGGATTCTTCGCTGGGGATCGCTGCGGAAAGTTGGCCCCGAGGAAGTTCGATACGCCTGCCCGGCGCCAAACATTTCGCGAAGGACCAGCCTACCATACTCAAGTACCCTCGGCCTCGGGTGAGTCCGGTAAGATCATTTCCTCTCGATTGGACGCGCCACCTAGAGCAACGCGTAATACCGGATCAAGTTACCATCGGATTTGCGCTCGCCGATGCCGACAAAAACGTAGCGCATCAGCCAGTCGTGCTTGCCTGCTTCAACCTCGAACGTAGGAAAAGCGCGCAGGTAGTATTCGGAGGGATCGACCGAGGGGCCGCCCGCGAACGCCATCGCGCGCAGGCGCTCCATCGTATCCGGCTTGCGGCCCCAGAGATATCCGCGGTTGTATAGCATGATCAGGGTGCCATCGTCTTCCTGCAGCATATAGCGCGCGTCGAAGGCCAGCACGTTATCGGGACGAAACAGCGAATAATCTCCGCCGCTATTCGGCACCGCTTTCCCGCGCAGGTGCGGGCCAACAAATTCTCCGCTATCCACGTAAACTGCCCCGCGCCCCGCGCCAGTTGGCATCTTCGCTATGTTCTGCACGCGCGTGAAGCGCAGGCGAACTTCGAAAGCGAATTCGAGTTTAGGCTCCTGCAGCAGCGAGTGTGCGGACCCAAAGGGTGCGTTCTCTGTCGTCATGCGATATCTCCGTGAATCCCAGGCTTATGAAGGTGTACAATCCCGCCGTTCTTTGAACCTGTCAATCGTCATCAGTTGCATGAACTGGCTTGCGCGACAGTGCGCGGAAACAGTGGGTCTTTCCGCAAACGGGTTTAGCAAGCGCTCATTACATCTTTTGGGGGAGATTTTCATGGAAATCGCACTTATTGGAGCGAGCGGCTTCGTCGGCTCGAAAATTCTCGCCGAGGCCCTGGAGCGCGGCCATCAAGTCACGGCAATCGTTCGCAATCCCGAAAAAATTCAGCCGCAGAAGAATCTCACCGTGAAAAAACTCGACGTGCTTCAGACCGACGATCTCGCGCGTCTGCTCGCTGGCCATGACGCGGTCATCAGCTCGTTCAATCCGGGCCGCGGTGTCGCCGGAGCGGACGTTTATGACAAGTTCGTGCAGGGACACAAGTCGATCATCGCTGCGGTGAAGAAATCAGGCGTCAACCGATTCCTCGGCGTCGGCGGCGCGGCCAGCCTTAAAACGGCGGACGGAATTGAGTTTCTCGATTCGCCGGCATTCCCGAAAGAATACGAACCCTATAAACCTGGCATCCGCGGCACCCGCGAGCTGTACTATTTGCTGAAACAAGAGCCGGCCCTCGATTGGATTTTTCTAGCGCCCTCGTCACAGATTGCGCCCGGCGAGCGCACCGGCAAGTTTCGCCTGGGCAAAGACCACCTCCTCTTCGACGAGAAAGGCACCAGCAAAATCTCTCTCGAGGACTACGCGATGGCCATGATCGACGAGCTCGAGCGCCCGCGGCACCATCGCGAGCGATTCACCGTCGGATATTGAAAGCTGTCTCACCGGTGCGAGAAATTTCTACTGCCCGCAGGAGCCTTTCACCGCGTGTAAGAAGGAGGCTCGAATGAAGCAACCGGGACTTGGAATCGCCGCCTCGTTTCTCGTAATTGCCGTCTCGCTTGGCTTCATCGCGCTGTTTACCTTCCCCATATTCGCCAACTGGGTTGCCTTCCTGACCATTTGCTTCATTCCCATGGAAATTGTGATCTCGGTAACGTGGGGTGGCAACTATCCCGCCTTTGCGGCGGTGCGTCCCCAGCCGGTCAAAGGAATTTTGTTGACGTTGCTGGCACTGGCCGTCGGAGCGGTGGTCGCGGTGGTCCACTTCCTGACCGTCGGTGGTGGCGTCAATCCGCCTCCGCCCATGCTGGCGATGTGCATCATCACGTCGGTGGTTATCACCTTTTGGCTCGCCATCATGTGGGGCGGCTGGCCTTTCACTAGATTGATCAAGAATCCGGTTGCCGCCGGGTTCGTCATGCTTGTGGCCTGCTACGTGATTAACTATCTGCTGTTCCGCTTGTTGTTCAACTATGGCTTTATGCGTGGCGCGCCCGTTTATGTGCCTGCCCTTGACCCCCACGGAATATTCAACGCCTGGAACGTGCTGGTGTTTTACATTACCGCGATCGCGGTTATGTTCTTGTCGCTCAATTTCGATATGTGGCCTTTCACGAAATCGCCCGCGTTGATGAAGCAGCCTCTCCTGGGGTTCGTATGGACCATCACGATTCTGGTGATCGGAGGTCTCGCGTTCTATATCGGCGTGTACTTGGTGAAAATGGATGTGGTCTCGTTTATGGTTCGCGTTCCTATACCTTTCGTTTTCGGCACGATCATCGTTTTGAATATGATGCACGGATCGCTATTCGGCAAACTGACTCAACCGCTGAAGGGCGTTCTGAATGTAATTGCATCGGCTGCAATCGGAACGGTTCTCGCGGGAATTTACGCAGCCCTCGCCCCGCTGGTAACCGGCAAGGTGAATCCGGGCCCGCCCGCCTACGATTTTGAGATTTGGCTTGCATCGGCGCTGCTGGCGGTGACTTTCCCATTCCTCATCTTGCACGCCGAGTTCTTCAAGATGTGGCCGCTTCACAGGGAGCGCGGGCAGTCCGCTGCGCCACGGACCAAGTAATCTCCATGCCGAAAGCGACGCCGCTCACCCTTCAAGACCGGATCGCGATCAACGATCTTCTTGCGGAATATGCGTGGGCGCTCGACACCGGTGATGTGGATGCTCTTGTTGCGTGTTTCACTCCAGATGCGGTTGTCATCGAAGAGGTATTCGAAGAACCGGACCGCTGGGAAGGCCTCGAAAATATCCGGCGGTTCGCCGAGCATTTTCGGAATGTTCCGAATTTTCCGGGCCGCCAGCACCACATTAGCCAGCTGCTCGTCAAAGGAAATAGCAAACTGTGCTCGACGCGGTCGTTTGTTTTCGTCACCGAATGTCAGGGAGAGCCGCCATACACGATCCGCTTCGCGGGGTATTACGACGACCAGCTCGTAAAATCCGGCGGCAAATGGTTTTTTCGGCAGCGCATCATTCGACTTTGGGACGGCGAAGTGCTGGCACGCTTTCCCGGCCACGGCCGGCGCACACCGCGTAAGCGCCCCCCGGAATTAGTGATCAAGAAGCCCGTGTAGTTGTTATGTTGCGGCAGCCGGAAGTAGTTTGGCTGCTACGCGGAGGAGAAAGATGACGACTCTCATCAAGAATTTCAAATTCGCAGCATGCTTGGCCGTTCTGGCATTTGCGTACGCGGTGGCGGCGCAGACGCCCAAGCCAGTTCACACGCAAGCAGGATTGGTCCAGGGAAAAATGGAAGGCGACGTCGCCGTTTACAAAGGCATACCGTTTGCCACGCCGCCCGTGGGCGATTTGCGTTGGCGGGCACCGCAGCCGCCCGTCGCGTGGAAGGGCGTTCACGAAGCCGATAAATTCGCCCCGGCGTGCATGCAGGTTCCCGTCGTGATGCCGGCGCTCGGGCTTGACGCCCTCCCTGTGAGCGAGGATTGTCTCTACCTGAACGTCTGGACCCCCGCGAAGTCTCCGAAAGATCATCTCGCCGTGATGGTTTGGATCTACGGCGGCGGCTTTTCGATCGGCGGCACTTCTCTCCGGCAGTACGACGGCGAATACCTCGCGAAGAAAGGCGTGGTGCTGGTCAGCATCGCCTATCGGCTGGGGCCGTTCGGCTTCCTTGCGACTCCGGATCTGAGCGCGGAGGATCACGGCCACTCGGGCAACTATGGCATGCTCGATCAGATTGCAGGTCTCGAATGGGTGAAGCGCAACATCGCCGCATTCGGCGGAAATCCGAATCGGGTCACGATTTTCGGCGAATCGGCGGGCGGAATCGCCGTGAGCATGCTGGCCGCTTCGCCTCTTGCCAAGGGACTTTTCCACGGAGCCATCTCCGAGAGCGGCGGATCGTTCGCGCCCGCGCGCTTCTCGAATGAAGCCGGCGAAAACGTGCCTCCCCTTTCCGTAGCCGAGCATAACGGTTCCACTTTTCTAGCCAAAATCGGCGCAAAATCCATCGCTGACGCCCGAAAGATGACCGCCGAGTCCATCATCAAGGCTTCGCCCCCTGGTGCAGGCGCCGGGTTTTGGCCGAACTTTGATGGCTACGTCCTTCCGGGCGACCAGTACAACCTCTATGAAGAAGGCCGCTACAACGACACTCCGATCCTGATCGGCACTAATTCCGACGAGGGCGCTCTCTTCGTCGCCACTACCACCGCACCGGCTTACGAGAAAAGCGTTCACACCGGCTACGGCGATTACGCGGACAAAATATTGGCTGCCTACCCGACTGGCTCGGACGCCGAAGCTCTGCGGTCTGCCCGCGACCTGGCCCGTGATTCCACCTTCGGCTGGGGCACCTGGGCATGGGCGCGGCTCGAATCGAAGAGAGGCAAGAGCAAAGTTTACGTTTATTATTTCAGCCACCGGCCGCCGTATCCCAACACGCTTCAATTTAAAAGCTGGGGTGCGGCGCACGGCGCGGAAATTTCCTATGTTTTTGGCAACTTCACGCCGAGCATGCCTCCCAGTGCCGAAGACCGGGCCGTTTCCGACACGGTTTCTTCCTACTGGGTGAATTTTGCTAAGACAGGCAATCCCAATGGACAGGGTGTGCCCGCCTGGCCCGCATTCAGCAACGCCAAGCCGGAAGTAATGAATCTCAACGATCCATCGAAAGCGATCCCGCTTCCCAACGCCGAAAAACTCAAAGTGCTGGACGGCTACTACGCGTGGCGGCGAAGCCAGGAAGCGGAGAAGCTTTCGAATAATTCCCCGAAGGGAGCCAATTAGGGTCCTGCGGGCGACCTGCCGGTTCTTGAGAGTGCCTTTATCGCCGTGGCATTTCTTTGTCGAGTTGGCGGTTCTCGCGATCGCTGACACCGTATGAGTCTGTTCCTTTCTCGGTCAGAAAGCGCCCAACTTCAGACTCCCACGGCAAAGGCGGAACTTGCCTTTCGAAGCAGGCCGCAGAGTTGCGGGCGAATGGCTACGGCGTTTAAGATGGGGAGACGATTTTCAGGAGGCATTCGAAATGGCCGACGAGAACGAGTCTGGCACGCAGACGGTGCGCATGGTGAAGTGCGTGAAATTGGGACGAGAATTGCCGGGGCTGGACCGCGTGCCGTGGAAGGGTGAGATCGGCAAGCGCGTCTACGAGAATGTCTCAAAGGAAGCCTGGGCCATGTGGGTGAACCACTCGAAGATGCTGCTCAACGAGTTCCGACTGAATCCCCTGGATCCCAACGCGCAGAAAATCATGGAAGATCAGATGGAGCAGTTTTTTTTCGGCGACGGCTCGAAGCTACCCGAAGGCTACGTGGCCCCAAAGCACTGATCGCGCGTTGACCTCAGACGTCACAGCTATCTGCAACCTTACCGCAGTGATAGAATGCCGGTCGCTGGCTCCCAGCCCGCTAGCCCACTGGAGGGGACAATCATGCGCGTTCGCAACTTCCTGGTAATTCCCGCGTTTCTTTTCGCTTGCTTCACGGTCGCGGCCGCCGATTCCGCGCCTAAGTCCGCGCATGCGGACATCCTTAATTCCCAAGGTACTAAGATTGGCACGGCGAGAATAACTCCTATTAGCGGGGGCGGAGTCAAGATTGCGGTGAAAGTAGAACAATTGCCGCCAGGGAGTCACGGAATTCATATCCATGCGGTCGGAAAGTGCGACACGCCGGATTTTAAGACCGCCGGCGGCCACTTCAACCCCACGAATGCGCACCATGGCGTCAACAGTGCGGAAAACCCCCATCCGCACGCCGGCGACCTACCAAATCTCACCGTCGCAGCGAACGGCAAGGGCAGCGCTTCGCTTGTGGCGAAAGACGTCACTCTGGGTAACGGAGCGAATTCGCTCTTCCACGACGGCGGCACTTCGCTGGTAATCCACGCGAAGGCCGATGACATGATGAGCGATCCCTCTGGGAACTCGGGCGATCGTATCGCCTGCGGCGTCATCGAAAAATAGCGCCGCGCCGAACCGCATTGTCGCGATGGCTCTTGCATCTGGAGTCATCTGGCGTGATCAGCGTTGGCGACCTTCTGCTCAGGAAAACGCGTTCATAGATACGGCCTCCGTCCGAAATTTGCCGGGGTTGGCGGGCTGCCGGTAGAGATTTTTCTCGCCGCAGTTGCAAAAAACCATAGAATCATTAGGGTCCGGGCGGGGCGCGCTCCAACGGATCAAGCGATCCAGCCGCCGGAACGAAGCTGTATCCACAGAAATGTCAACTCAATCCACACCGGGGCGCGAGCTGCGCGATTTATATTCGGAGGGATCGGCCCGGCTGCAGCGGGATTTCGCAAGCACGGGAGACGGCGGTGCCGCGGTTGAGGGGCGAGCCGACCTCGTGGATTCGCTGGCGCTGCGCCTGTGGAACGCGGTGATCCCCGAAGGTGAAAGTGCCAAGGATCTGGCGCTCGTGGCACTGGGCGGATTCGGACGGAGGCGTCTTTTCCCTTACTCTGACATCGACATTCTATTTCTCCAGAGCGGCGCGGAAATAGCCCCGCGGGCTAAGAGCGGCGTTCAGGATTTATCGCAGCAGATGTGGGATGTGCGGCTGAAATTGAGTCCCGCGACCCGCACGCTATCGGAGTGCGAAAAATTCGATCCCAACAACGTCGAGTTCGCGATCTCTCTCCTCGATTGCCGCTATCTCGCTGGAGACCGGGCGCTTTTCAATCGCTTGCATGACCAAGTGATTCCGAGACTTGTAGTGCGCGAATCGCGGGCGATCGTTCAGCGACTAACGGATCTTACCCGAGAGCGATACAACAAATTTGGTAACACGGTATTTCACCTGGAACCGAACGTAAAGGATGGTCCTGGCGGGCTGCGCGACCACAATCTCGCGCACTGGCTCGCCCTGATCGCGGCCATGGAGGAAACGAACGCCTGGCCGGATAGCGAGGCGCTGCTGCCGCCTTCGCTGCGAGCGAAGTTCGACGCCGCTCTGGATTTTCTTGCGTCCGTGCGCTGCTTTTTGCATTGGCGCCATGGCCGCGACGACAACAGCCTGGCATGGGCCGCACAGGATGAGGCGGCTGCCCAGAAAATTGGCGTGCGGAACGGAAATGCTCCTGGCGCCTCGGACTGGATGCGAATTTACTTCCATCAAGCAAAGCTGATTCACCGAGTGGCCGCGCAACTTCTCGATGAGTTTCCGGCGGCAAGGCCGTCTCTTTACCGCCAATTTCAAAATCTGCGGTCGCGCCTTTCCAACGCAGAGTTCGCGGTGGTGGATGGAAGAATTTTCCTGCAACGGCAAGCGGCGATCGAAGATACCGAACTGCCCTTGCGAATGTTTCGCTTCATGGCCCGCCATGGGCTGACACTCAGCTCGGCCACCGAGCATCAGGTAGAGGAACTCGTGCCAGCTGTGGCAGCCGCCCCGCCGAAGGGAGCCGAACTTTGGCACTATTTGCAGGAGATTCTACTCGCGCCCCATGCGGCCGAGGCGCTGCGGACCATGCATTCGCTGGGCCTGCTCACCGCGCTGCTGCCGGAATTCGGAGTCATCGATTCGCTGGTTATCCGGGACTATTCGCACCGGTTCACCGTGGACGAACACAGTTTCGTGGCCATCGAGAATTTACATGCGCTTCGAAAGGCGCAATCGAAATGGGATCGAGGTTTTGCCGAGCTGCTGGACGAACTCGAACAGCCGGACCTGCTGTATTTGACCCTGCTGCTCCACGACACAGGTAAAGGCACCAATTCCGAAAATCACGTGACTGGCAGCCTGGAGGTTGCGAAAAAGTGCTTGGCGCGGCTGGACTTGGACACCGTCGACCGGGATACGGTGCTCTTTCTGATCGAGCGGCACCTGGACCTCGGCGCCGCTTTGCGGCGAGATATTTTCGATCCTGAAACGATCCACCAGATCGCGGAGAGGATGGTAACGCCGGAGCGGCTGAAGATGCTTTGCCTGCTCACGTATGCGGACATCAAGGCCGTGAACCCTGAGGCGCTCACGCCCTGGAAGATGGAAAATATCTGGCAACTTTATATCGGCGCCGCGAATTTTCTGATGCGAAGCGTTGACGAACGCCTCCGCGGAGACACCGACGACGAGTTGATGAACCATTTGCGGACGCTTGCGCCGGCCGCGGGGAAAAGGCTCGATCGTTTTCTAAACGGCTTGCCTCGGCGCTACCTGCGAACTCAGGCGGCAAGCGATGTAATCCGGCACATGGAAATGGCCAGGAGACTGGACGACGATGCCGTGCAATTGGAATTGACGCGGGGACGTCACTGGTACGAGCTGACGGTGGTGACGCACGACCGCCCCTTTCTCTTTGCGCGGATGTGCGGCGCGCTGGCGGCGTGGGGAATGAACATCGTCAAGGCCGCGGCGTTCTCGAATGATGAAGGAATCGTGGTGGACACATTTTTCTTCACCGACCGGTTCCAGACCCTGGAATTAAATTTGCCGGAATGGGAGAGGTTCAAGGGGAGCATCCACGACGTGCTGCTGGAAAAGGCGGATCTGGGAAGAATGCTCCGCGACCGGTTGCGATCCGAAAAAAACACGGTGCCGAAGATCAAGGTGGAGACGCGCGTGGAAATAGACGATCAGTGCTCGAAGCAGAGCACCTTGGTAGAAGTGATCGCGCAGGACCAGCTCGGATTGCTGCACCGGATCAGCTCGCAGCTCGCGCGGGAGAGCTGCAATATCGAAATAGCGCTGATCGAAACAGAGGGGCAGACGGCGATTGACGTGTTTTATCTCACCTCAAACGGCGCCAAGCTAAGCCCAGCGCATCAGGAGCACCTCCGCGCAGCTTTGATCAAGGAACTGGCCGCGACGTGAACGTGTCGAATTGCTACGCCGTTGTGCAATTTTGAGCATCCAATCTGCTGTACGGCGCGTATTATCAATAAAGGTCGCTACGGAGGGTCCCCATGCTTATTAAGAAAAAGCCGGAGTTAACCTACGCGGATGTGACACCCAAGGCTCTGTACATGGGGCGCCGGAATTTCTTGCTTGGCTTGGCCGCGACCAGTGTGGCGGTGGCCGGTTATAAAGAGTTTCCCCGGTTGCTGACACGGGGCGGCGCGGGCGGATCGGTGCCCGTGAAGCTCAATGGCGTTCAAAAGTGGCCTTATAGCACCAACGAGGCCGAGACTCCCTACGACAAGGTGACCACTTACAACAATTTCTACGAGTTTGGCGTGGATAAGGACGACCCTTCGAAGAATTCCAAAGGTTTCGTGACGTCCCCGTGGAGCGTTTCGGTGGAAGGTGAATGTGCCAAGCCTCGGAAATACACGATGGACGAGATTCTGAAGCTGGCGCCGCTCGAGGAACGAATCTATCGCCACCGTTGCGTCGAGGCCTGGTCCATCGTGGTGCCCTGGATCGGATATTCTTTGAACACGATCGTGAAGCTGGCAGAGCCGACCCCCAAGGCAAAGTACGTGGCTTTCGAAAGCTATTACGATCCCAGGCAAATGCCGCTGGGCAGGCAAGCGGGAATCCAACTGCCGTACGTCGAAGGGCTGCGGATTGACGAGGCGATGAATCCGCTGGCGCTGCTCTGCGTGGGCATGTACGGCGAGACGCTGCCGAATCAGGATGGCGCGCCGGTGCGCATGGTGATTCCCTGGAAGTACGGATTCAAGAGCATCAAGTCGCTCGTGAAAATACGCTTTGTAAAAGATCAGCCGCCCACAACGTGGAATATTTATGCTCCCAACGAATATGGTTTCTATTCGAATGTGAATCCTCATGTGGACCATCCTCGCTGGAGCCAAGCGACGGAACGCCGCATCGGGCCGGGATTCGGGTTATTCAATAAGAGAATCCCGACGCTGATGTTCAATGGGTACGGCGACCAGGTGGCAAGCCTTTACACCGGCATGGACCTGCGCAAAAACTTCTAGAGAATCTTCGTGAATAAGATTCTGACCAGCAAATGGACGAAAGCCGTGGTTTTCGTGGTGTGCCTCGGGCCTGCGGCCTGGCTGGTGTGGCGAGGTATTCATCAGGATCTGACCGCCGATCCAATCAAGTACATCACGCATTTCACCGGCGACTGGATTCTGCGATTTTTGGTGATCACGCTGGCGATCACTCCGCTTCGCAAGATCCTGCATGTGCCGCAGCTGATCCGTTTCCGGAGAATGTTCGGCCTGTTCGCGTTTTTTTACGCCTTCCTGCACTTTTCGACGTGGATCGGGCTGGATCAAACATTTAATTGGACCGCCATGTGGGCGGACGTGATGAAGCGCCCCTTCATCACCGTGGGATTCACGGGTTTTGTGCTGCTGATTCCCTTGGCGCTCACGTCGACGGCCGGATGGATCCGCCGCCTCGGCGGGAAACGCTGGCAGATGCTGCATCGGCTGATTTATGCGACCGCTGTCTTAGGCGTAATTCACTTCTATTGGTCGGTGAAATCGGATGTTCGCAAGCCACTAGAGTATGCTTTCCTCGTAGGAGTTTTGCTGGCATGGAGGATTGGCTCGTGGCTCATAGCACGACGAAAACGTACGGTGCCCCGAACGACCGCTCGCCAGGAACCTCGTACCGCAGAATCTGTCCAGCAGTAGGCTACAACTGATCCAAAATCCCACTCACTCGTCTGGCGGTTCGCCGTTGTACTGGTCGGCTTTCAGTCCGCGGATGCAGATCTCGGTTCCATTCTCGCTGCACTGATAGACTTCGTACATCGGCAGATCGGCGGGTTGCACCAGATAGTCTCCCTCTTCGGTTTCTGTCGCTAACTCATAGCTGTCGAGGACGTAGGGATTGCCAGGCGTTGCGCGCACGCGAAAGACGCGGGAACCGGGTTCGTAATTGCCATAACTAAAACAGTGCCCGATGCACGAACGGTCGATGATGTGCTGAGTCAATATTCGCGAGCTGGGAAACGGTTCGATGGTGGCCAGCACGCGCTGGTTGGGCGCAAGTTTGCTCACCAACTGGACGACTTGCGCCTCCATTCTGTTGACGATGGCGGTATCGCGGTAAAGGAATGCGAAAAAGACAGCGGCAATCGCAGCCGCGGCGGCAAAGTGCCATTTTCGAGGTTGCATTGCGCCCAGCAGGCAACAACCAATCACTGCCGTAATCGATGTGAATCTCTCCGTCAAGAGCGCGATCGTGGCCGTGGGCGGGGGAAAATGAATTGCGTCCGGCAACACGAGAACCGAAACCAGCGCCAGAATATAAAGCTGAATAGGGATGCTGTAATACTTCAGGAGCCCAGATTCACGTCTTCTCCGAATCAAATCGACGGCGATGGAAACGAGCGCAAAAGCCAGCAGAGCTCGCGCCAGGACGCGATAGCGCTCACCAAAAAGCACAAGCTGGTCCGCACCGTTGAAGGCGTAGAAAGGCTTTGCTCCCGGGTCGGTGGCGTAGTGATGTGAAATAAAGATGTGCACTGCGAAAAGTAAAGCCGCAACCGCAATGCAGAGTAACCATTGATAAACGCGGCGCGGAAGCGTCTCCGCAATCCAAACATAAGCCGCTGCGCACAGCAACCAGATAAGTCCCAGCGGATGAGCGATGAAAACGACCGGCGCTATCAACAGCAAGCTGAGTCGCTCCCAGCCTTTCCCCCGCCACCACAGCGCAAGACCAAAAAATGAGAGACCCAGCGATAGGTAGTAATTGAAAAAGCCGAGATGGAATGTCCAGCCGTAGGTAACCAGCGCAATGCAGGGCAGCAAAGACCAGGGTGGACGCCGAACCGCGGCGGATATCAATCCGAAAGTGCCCCAGAAGAAGGTCAGCACTGCGAGAGATACAGCCAGCTTTTCTGCCGTCCGCAAGCCAAAGATTGAGCCAAGATTGCTCAGCAGAATGTCGAAGAGAATGTTGGTATGTTGGAGAGCGATCCAAAGGCCGGGCGCTTGGCCCCGATGGATCAACTGCACGAGCCAGGCATTGTACACATGGCTCCCCAGGTCTGACGCGACAATCTCGCGGTGCCAGAAACAGGGCACGAGAATAAGGACGGAGATTCCGGAAAGAGCTGGCCAGTGTTTAACCGCAAAACGAAATGCAGAGGCGAAGGCGGGAGAGTCTGCTTGGGTGGAACGAGCGCCGATGGTTTGCCGTGGCACGTAAGGAGAATCTGCGCTCACATCAAAGCCGTATGATCCAGATTCCTAGACGAGCCGCGATGGTATCTCAGAGACTGGCATTTGATAAAACAGGAAGTGCTCCGTTTCATTCTACGCAAGTGAGCCAGAAACCCGAAAGTCGGGCGATTAAGCCGGAGCTTTAGCGACGCCGCGGCGGCGGGGCCGGTGTCGCCGGCGGGCGAGCTCCCCCTGGGCGTTTGCGCTCAGAGGGATCCCAATCTTCCGGCGGGAAAGCGATGCGCCAAAAGAGCGGCGACGGCTCGATGAATTCCACACCGATTTCTATCTTGCCGGCGTCTTTCTGTCCGATAAAAGTGACCGTGCAGGGTAGCTCTTCGGCCGTCTTTTTGTTTACGAGTGCAATTTCCTGACCGCGGGCCACAGGATTCGTCACACGCAAGTTACAGCCGTGCGCGCTGACGGACACGGTTAGAGATTCTTCCTCAAACCGCTGGGTGCCTCGAGTGCCGCGGACGAGGACGGGCATTGCGATGTTCACGCGGTGCGAGCGCCGGCGGTCCGCCGCGCCCTCTGCTGGCATAGGGGCCTTCATGTCCGCCATCAAGATCTCCTGGTCCGACGAGATGCGAACAGCATTCTACACCACGGCGGTCGCTGGGCGGGATGCCGGGTTCCGATAGCGACAAACTGGTCAATAGGTGGGCAAAGGACTTAAGAACGCTTCCGGGCCTGGAATATAGCCGGGCCGGTCAACGAATGCCGATCACGGCCATGAGGCGGCCCGTAACACGTTCACGCCTATAGCTGAAAAAGAGATCCCCACGGCAGAAGGTGCAAAGTCGCGACTGGAAAATCTGTGTGCGGGGCACTCCGGCCTCCGTCTAGAATCGCGCGGTTTGCCGCGTCCAAATCAAGGTGAACGCGCGGCGCCGGCGGCGCGTGTCCGGGCGGCTTCATGGTAAGCCACGGAAGCCAATTCGGATCGTTCTCGCCGGCGGCAAGCGTCTCGAATGGGCCGTCAAACCATTCGCGTCGCACTGGGAAACTGCGAGTGAAAGGCCGCTGCGACTTCGGAGCCGACTTCGTAGCAGCAGCGACCGATAGAAGGCCCGATGGCGGCGATTACGTCTTGGGGCGAAGTACCGAACTCCATGCGCATTCGGCCCAGGGCCTTCGCGGCAATGCGGAGAAGCGTGCCGCGCCAGCCTGAGTGAATTGCGGCGACGGCCCGGCGCTTTGTGTCAGCCAGCAGGATCGGCACGCAATCCGCGGTTTGGACCGCCAGGAGGACGCCCGGAACGTTGGTGAGAAGCGCGTCTCCTTTACCGGGCGCGGCGGTCGCGGGAGTCGCCGAAGAGATTCGATGCAGCACATCCGAGTGAATTTGCTCAATTGTGACGAGGTTCATTGCGTCGGCCCCGATCGCCCGAAGGAATCGCTTGCGATTCAAAAGGACGTGCCTTCGAATGTCCTCGCGCGTAAAGCTCAGATTCAGAGCTAGGCCGTCAACTTCCCGCCCTCGTCTAAGCTTGGGAGGTTCAGCGCCATTTGTTGCGCGAAGTTGGCTGTTGCCACCGCAGCGGGTACTGAAGGCGTGGACAAGCCAGCTCAGCCGCGTCAGAGCCGGCGCTTCGAGGACTTGCAACCGTCCTGCGGGGCGAAGGTCCCAGCTGTTTTCGGCCAGAGTCGACTGACGAGTAATTCGAGATTTTCGTCGGCGCTTTTTTGACACAGCTGCGATCATGTTGTGCGGCCGCATGCTGCCGCTCATCTTACACAAGGTCTGCAGTCTCTGCAGGTCATTCAATTATAGGTATAATCGCGGCCGTTCTTACTCGGATAAACAGGGTTGTCTCGTGATCGTTGGATTGGGATTAGACATCGCCGAAGTCGACCGGATCGAAGCGGCCATCCGGCGCCGCGGTGCGGCCTTTCTCGAGCGGCTCTTCACGCCTGCCGAAGTTTCGTATTGCGAGCGCTACAAGAACAGTTTCGAGCGCTACGCCGCACGATTTGCAGCCAAGGAAGCGGCGATGAAGGCGTTGGGAACAGGCTGGAGCCACGGCGTACGCTGGCGCGATATCGAGGTCACCCGTGAAGTGACGGGCAAGCCCACCTTACGTCTGGCTGGAGCCGCGCTTCAGATTGCGGAGCGCATGGGCGTGAAGAATATTTCGATCTCCATCACGCACAGCGGAAATCTGGCGCTCGCCCAAGTGATTTTCGAAAGCTAACCGGCAGAGCTAGTTCTGAATTTCTTCCACGCTGCCCTCGGCGCCGAGCCGCACGTCCAGCCACCGGTTCGCGGCCTGCCGGCCGGGAATGCGCACTTTCAAATAGTTTCCCGTTATCGCTTCCGTCCAAGCATCACAGCTGCGGGCCAGAGTGAGCGCGCGCAGCACGCGGCCCGATTGCGAAGAGCGAAATTCATCGGACTTTTGCCGCGCCACCGCCCGCAGCGCGCGGGCTCGTTCGCGGATCGCACTCGGCGGCACGGTGTTGCCGAGTGTGGCGCCGGCGGTACCGGGACGCGCTGAAAAAGAAAAAACATGCAAATAGGTAAACGGAAGATCGCCAATCAAATTGATCGTCTCGCGAAAGTCTTCGTCGGTCTCGTTTGGAAATCCTACGATCACATCGGCGCCAATGGCGGCATTCGGCATCACCCTGCGTATCACGCGCACACGCTCGGCATAATGCGCGGAGCGATACCAGCGATGCATGGCTTTCAGAATTCGGTCGGAACCCGATTGGAGTGGTACGTGAAAGTGCGGCGCCAGGCGAGCGGAAGACGCCACCAGAGACACAAAATCCTCGGTTACATCCTGAGGCTCGATGGAACTGAACCGAAGGCTTTCGATCGAGGTCCCACGGAGGATTTTCTGGACAAGGCCGGTCAACTCAACGCGCGGAGCGAGATCTCGCCCATAGCTCCCAAGGTTGATGCCGCTCAGAACGATTTCCTTCACGCCCCCGTCAGTCAGCGCACGGATTTGTGAGATCACTTGGTCGGCTGGCAGGCTGCGGCTGCGCCCGCGGACAAGTGGAATCACGCAGTATGAGCAACGATGGTTGCAGCCATCCTGCACTTTCAAAATGGGCCGCGTGCGATCCCCGGTCATGTATGCGGCTGGGCCAACTTGCACCGGCGGGTCTCCGAAAACGTCGTCCGAAATAATTTTCGCCCGGCCTGGTTCAGCGATGCTGCCTCGCAGCATGTTCACCGGAATAAAATCGGATGCGCCAGCTCCGCGTTGTTGCGTAGCGCCCGCTGCGAACTCGCGGACAAGGCCGGGTATCCGCGCCTGGTGAGAATTTCCGACCACGCATGTGACACCGGCAATTGCAGCCAGTTCGGCGGGAGCGCGCTGCGCATAGCAACCCGTGACGATGACCCGCGCTCCGGGATTGGCGGCGTGGATTTTCCGCACGGCTTCCCGCGCTTGCGAATCCGCCGCGGCCGTAACCGTGCAAGTATTAAGCACAATAATGCTGGCGCAGTCGTGGCTGGAGGCCAGGGTGAATCCGGAATTCAGGAGCTCGTGGCGGATGGCCGCTGCGTCGGCGTCCGTTGCGCGGCAGCCAAAGTTTTCAATAGAGAATGTGGCCATGATGTTCGCAGCCTACTGTCCGGCGAGGGGAATTATAGCAGCGACCGAGCCTCCAACGAATCCATCAGCGAGGGATGGTCTGCAACTGTGTTTGTGGGACTCCAACCGTGTTGCGGCGCTGGTAACAAAGGAGGATCAGGTCCGCGCGGCGACGGACGCCGAACTTGGCGAGCAAGTTCGATACGTGAAATTTCACGGTACGCTCGGAAATGTGGAGGCGCTCCGCCACTTCTTTGTTGGCCAGGTTTTCTAGCAGGCTACTGAGAACCTCTTGCTCGCGACGGCTGAGTTCGCTGGGAGAATCTACTCGTAGGCGCCGTCCTTGCGTACTGCTCAGAATCGAATCCACGAACCGGGAAAGAACTGGCCGCGGAACCCAAATTCCGCCCGCTGCCACCTGCGGAAGTGCGCGCGAGAGCTGGTCCCGAGCTTCTTGGTAACTCAGTATCCCCTTCGCTCCCAGGCGCAGCAAGGAATAGCTCTCGGTTTCGTTCAGCTTATCTCCCACCACCAGTATGCGCGCGCCGGAATAGCGCTCCAGGATGTTGCCCAGTAAAGCCCCAGTCGCCTGTCGCGCTGCGTGGGCGTCTACAACATAAACCGAGGCGCGAGGAACGTCCAAATTGCGCAAGTCGGGTGCTAGCATCGAGGTCAGATGCCTGGACGTGATCTGGAAGCCAGAATCCTCGAGCAGCCGGTGGAATTCGTCCAAGACCATCGGGTGCGGCGAGAGCAGGCAGACCTTCAGGCTCGATTTGCCATTCGATTTCGACATGTTTCAATCAGGCTAGCCGAATTACCGGGAAGGGGCAAGGCGGACTCAAGATCGAATTTCATAACAGGCACGGGGGTCGTACCAGCGATAGGCAAGGAGCTAGGGTGTTCCTCGCGCCACTGCTTTGCCGATCGGTGGCCCGGCCGGCGGCGAGAGTTCCAGGTCGGTTTGTCCAATTTGCCGGGGATGCTTCGCTGGCAAACCTGCCTGGCGGACTTTGTAGAGCAGAGCGCGATAGCTGATTTTCAGCACTTGGGCCGCCTTGCGCCGGTTCCAGTGATTGGCTTGCAGGACGCGAAGGATCACGTCGTGCTCCATCTGCCGAATCGCCTGCTGAGAGATGCGCTTTAAAGGGATATGGCCATCGGCGTTAGGTTCGTAGACGATGTGCGCCGGATGCCGATCGACGTGCTCGCCGTAAAAAGTTTCCTCGGACCCGAGGACGACGTACCGGGCAATCGAATTTTCCAGCTCACGAACGTTCCCAGGCCAGTCTCTTTGCTGCAGAAGATGCAACGTCTCCTGCGATAGCGGGGCGGCATGTCGTTCAAAGCGCCGATTAAATTGATTTCGGAGATACTCGACAAGATAGGGGATGTCCTCGCGGCGCTCGCGCAGGGAGGGAAGAGTAATCGTGATTACGTTGATGCGATACAAAAGATCCGCGCGAAAACTGCCATTCGCGATCTCCCGTTGAAGCAAACGGTTGGTGGCGCAGACCACGCGCGCGCCCATGCGTCTTTCCTCGCGGTCGCCGATGCGAGTGAAAAGGCCGTCCTGTAAAACGTGCAGCAGTTTCGCTTGAAGACTCGAATCGAGCTCCGCGATCTCATCCATGAAGAGCGTGCCGCCCTCGGCCATTTCCATGCGGCCAGGCTTCGCGGCCTGGGCTCCGGTGAATGCTCCCTTCTCGAAGCCGAATAGTTCGCTCTCCAGCAGTGTTCCGGGGATGGCTGGGCAATTGACCTTCACAAAAGGGCCGTGATTCCAGGGCGAGCGGCTATGGATGAAGCGCGCGAGCACCTCTTTCCCTGTACCGCTTTCGCCGAGAATCAAAATCGGAACGTTCAAACCGGCCGCACGATCCACCCTTTGCCGCACCGCCTGCATGGTGGCTGACGGTCCGAAGTAAACTTGCTCCGGGGGCAACTCGAACGCGGCGGCTTCGGGACCTGCTTGAGCGGAAGAAACCATTTAGGTGGTGGCAGCGTGCCCCAGTATAGAACCTCCCCCAGCCACCTCCTAGCACACCTGCAACCAAACCAAGATCTGGGTCGATTGCGCGAATCGTTGTGCGATCCAGCCCTCTTGCGCCACAAACCCTTATGTTTGTTTCTCTTTGAAAGGTTCTGATTGGAGACCGATTCGTGGTTGACGACTGTCAGTGAACCGGAGGAGATAGCAGTTGCCTGAAAACGGTTGGCACTTAGAGGAAGGGTCATTCCTAACTGCGGGCACCGCCTTTCCTCGCCCGAGCGGGGCGAAGCTGGGCCTCTCTGGTGCGCAGCAGGAAGAGTGCAATCGATGCGGGGTGCAAATTACTTAAATGCGAGCGCCCTCTCCTCGCACGATGTCATAGCGCTCAATGACGGCCGCCACGCCAATCGTCTCGTGATTGTCGTCGGAGCGCCTATCCACTCGCACAACGCGTCCATGCGCGCGGACGAAAACTTCCGAACCACGGGTAATCTCGGCAGGCAGAGTGAGCGTGAAATCGAGTTCAGTGCCCGGAGCGAGATCCTTGTGAGCGGTAAAGTAGACACCGCGCGTGGAAATGTCTCGGGTCTGGCCGCTGTCCGATTTGGGCTCGAGATTGATGGGTAACCGTATATTGACCGGAAGCGATAGATCGTAGCGGCGCGCCATGCGACGTTCCGTCATCCCTGATGCTCCTTCAGGACTGGATTGAAGTGCACAGCGGTCCCCCGACTGGGCAGCAATCGCTGTTCCAAACCTCGCTTCGCCCTCGCGATGGCCCAGAGCCCTGCGCAGGCGACCCGAAATAAAGCGATGCAAAGAAACTCCTTCAGCGATAACGAAAACTTGACCCTGGATCACCGCATTCGCAACGCGCACAAAGGCGCTTTACGTCAGGCATGTTTTCGGACGGGAATATAAACTAAGCGGCGGCGAAAAGGATAGCCTATTTCGCTCCCTGTGTTCCAGATAGGTACTCCCTGGAAGCGTACCGGACTACATTCAACGGCCCAGTACTGCCTCGCCCCCTTCGGTACGAACTTCTACCGAAATCAATCGCGAATAGCTGGAATTGGCGGGCCGTCCTTCAGCGCTGAAGTCTGTGCCGCGGCCTCTTTCGCCGCTGCCTCCTTCGCTGCCTTCGCCGCTTCCTTCGCGGCGGAGGAACGGGAGCCTCGGCCAGAGTCGAGATTAAACTGGCGCATTTTATACAGCAGAGCTTTGTAGCTGATTCCCAGCATCCGCGCGGCGTCTTTGCGGCACCAATTCGTTTTTTCCAGGGCGCCGGCAATTGCTTCCATCTCCGCCTCGTCCTTCAGGCCTCGAACCAGAGCTTTGAGTCCTTGTTCCTTCGGCGGGGGAGCGTCCTGCTGCACAGGCATTCGCTGCTGTTGTCCTGTCATCTCCAGGAGTTCACGGAAGCTGCCCGCATCGTCTTCGAGAATTACGTAGCGCTTCACGAAATTTTCCAGTTCGCGGAGGTTTCCCGGCCAAGGATATCGCGCAGCCGCTTCCAGCAAGGCTTTGGAAGGGTCGGGTGCTTGCTTCTGGTATTTTTCGCTGTACTTGACCAGGAAATGACGGAACAGCAGCGGGATTTCCGTAATGCGTTCGCGGAGCGGCGGGATATGAAGAGAAAGCACATTCAATCGATAGTAGAGGTCCTCTCGGAAGCGGCCCGTTTTCATGGCCTCCTTGACATCCATATTTGTTGCGGCTAGAACCCGGACGTCCACATTCACCACCGCGCGTGCCCCTAGGCGCGAGTATTGGCCGTCCTGCAAGACGTGCAGCAACTTGGCTTGCAAGTGCGGGCTCATTTCAGCGATCTCATCCAGGAAAATAGTGCCTTTGTTGGCCAGTTCGAATTTGCCGGGTTTTGCGCGAACCGCACCGGTGAAGGCGCCTTGCTCGAAGCCGAAAAGTTCGGATTCCAGCAACTCTCCGGGTAGCGCCGCGCAGTTCACCTTAATAAAGGGTTGGTGCTGGCGCTTCGAACGAAGGTGGACCATTCGCGCCACAACTTCCTTCCCGACGCCGCTCTCGCCGCTGATAAAAATGGGCACGTCCACAGGAGCGATCTGCAAAATCTGCTGGCGTATTTTCAGCATCTGAGGACTGGCGGCAAGAAACGAGATGTCCTCGGTCAGCGCCTCGCAATATTCGCGAAGGGCCTGATTTTCTGATCGAAGCTGCTGCTTTTGCTGGCACTTCAGAAAGGCGGCGTCGAGTTCCGGCTTTTCAAACGGCTTGGTAAGGTAATCCAGCGCGCCGAGGCGGATGGCCTCGACGACGGTGGTGACTTCGTTGGCGCAGGAAAGCATGATGACGTTGAGCGACCGGTCCATCTGCATTAGCTGCCGCAGTGTCTCCAGACCGTCCATTTCGGGCATCAGCACGTCGAGGATGATGAAGTCGGGACGCGACCCGGCTCCTACCTCTTTCAACGCTTCCTTGCCGTCCGGTAAAGTCTCAACCTCGAACCCGTCGACCTCGAGCAGCGTTCGAAGATATTTCCGAATGCTCGGTTCGTCATCCACCACCATGATTTTTTGCTTCCCGGCCATGATCATCCCTCGAAATTATCTTTCCTTACTCCACGTGAATGGGTAATAGAAACGAAAAGGAACTTCCGCGCCCCACCTCGCTGTCGACCCATACTTTCCCGCGATGCGCCTGTATCAGTCGCTTCGTGATGGCCAAGCCCAATCCCATCCCGGACGACGACGGATCGACCCGCACGAATTCCTCGAAAATTTCCTGGTGAAATTCCGCCGCGATTCCCTTGCCCGTGTCGGCGATCGAGATCAGCGCGCTATTCGGACGCTGGCCCCGGTCGCGACGCCTCTCATTGGGCGTGGCTCCTTCGCTGATTCGCCGCTCCCAAAAGTGCAACTCCGCTGCCAGCGTAACCGAGCCTCCCGCAGCCGAATGCTTCAGCGCATTGTCGAGCAGATTCACGATGCACTGCTGCACTTTCTGATAGTCGAACTTAAATGGCGGCAACCCCGGACCGAGCCGCACATCCAGCCGGACACCGCTGCGTTGAAACGCATCCTGCCATCGACCCGCAAGATCGCGGATGCAGTCTCCCAAGTCGTTCTCCCGGAGCTGCAGGACAAGTTTACCGCTCTCCAGCGCGGAATAATTCAGAAACATCGACACAAGCCGCACCAGCCGATCGCAGCTCTCTTTTGACTCTCGCAAAATGTCCGTCTGCTTCTCGCTGAGTTTCCCGAGAGAGCCGGTAAGCAAGAGTTCGTAATATCCCTTCATGACGGCCAGCGGCGTTTTCAGTTCGTGAGCGGCCGACGCCAGAAAGACGGTCTTTTGGCGATTGGCTTCTTGGAGACGAAGGTATGCCGCAAGCAGATTGCGGTACGTAATTTCCCGCTCCTGCATCAGTTCTTGCACGGTTTGACGCATTTCCGCTTCGTCGGTCGGCGCGTCCAATCCCGATGGCTCGACGAAGACTGCCAACCAATCAGGTTCCGGCAGCCAGCGAATTCGCGCGCGGAATTTCCCGGACGAGTGATCCAGTGGAAGGTCGATTTCTTGCTCGCCGGCCTCCAGTTGGCCGATAATTCCCTTGCGGTCGACCCGCAGCAAATCTCGGAAAAGGTTCAGTTCCCCGGCAGCACTTAGGTTGCGGGCAGCCAAGGCATCCTGAGCGTGCAGGTTCGCGAACAGCACCTGGCCGCTGCGATCCGATACCAGAAGAGGGCGGTCCAAAGCGTCCAGCAGGCTCGCAACCAGTTGGAAGGTCGCGGCTCCGCTCGCCTGCTTTTCCACAATCATGTTCTCCGACAAAGTGCGCTCCGTTGGTGATCGATCCAGTCGAAGACACCCCTCTGTTTAGAGCCTAAAGTGGGGTCGGACACGTATGCTCGCAAAGGGATTAGGGGGTGTCAATGGTAAATGCGTCCCACTTTTCACAATGGTGGAAATGAATTGCCGCAAATTGCACCGTCTGGGCGTCTCGACGCTCCCCAAATAAGCACCCGCCATTTTTCAAACTACTGAGATATATAGACTTATAAAAACCATCGCTTATGCGTTCTAACTTGCAACTGAGAAACCGCGTCCGCCCGAGTACTAATACTAAAGCCTATGGCCGACAGGAAAACTCTTGTGCGATCGAGCGCCGATCTTGCCTCATTAGCGGAGGAACGTCGCCGCTCTCCTCGGATCCAGCTGCAAGTGCCGCTTTTCGTCAGAGGCAAGGATCCGCAAGGTGAGCAGTTCATCGAGCTCGGCAAGACGCTGGATATAAGCGGCTTAGGAGCCTTCATCGCCAGTCCTCGCGCGCTTGAACTCAACGGCTTTGTGACGCTCACTATTCCGGCACCTTCGATAACCTCGTCAGGATTGGTGCCGGCTGGCATGGCGCCATTCCAGGCCAAGGTGATGCGGCAGCGGGAAGCAGGGGATGTTTACTTGGCCGGGGTTGAATTTACGAAGCCGCTCGGCTAACTGGCTCGCCGGTCTCACGCTTCCCGCGGACTGAAAAGTGGAATCGGTTTCCCTCTCTCCCTCTGTCCCGACGGGAGATGTCGTTGCTGGTGCCCTTCCACAAAATTGACAGCCCCCCACGATAGACTTATAACCCCGAATCGGCCCCTAAGTTGTACGCAGAATGGCCTAAGCATTGCTAGAATCTATTCTGCCCCCGTAATCTGCCCACCTTATGCGAGGTAGGCTGAGAGTAACTCGGAACTAACCGTTCATGCCCCAACCTGGCGACGCTTTCCAGCCGCGGCCAGCGGCTGAAGATTCTATATTCGAACTGTTGATCGAGACCCTCGAAGGCCTCGACGACTCTGCGCGCGCACAGTTTCTCAAGCAGCTTTTCAGGACTCTTACTCGGCTCGATTTGACCGAGACTCAGAGCAGCGATTTCTGGTCTCGAATTCTCCAGCGGCGCGCCGAGTTCACGGCCCTTGGAAAGAAAACCTCCTGGAAAGCGGCACTGTTGGACGTGCTTTCCTCTGAGGGCCTGCTGCGCGTTCCCGTCGTGATGGAGTATGACGATTTCAAGAGGCTGCAAGTCGATGCCGCGACCGATTCTTTGACCGGCCTCTATAACAGGCGACTCTTCGATGAATATTTAGATAAGGAATTGATTCGCGCCAGGCGGTACAACGAGCAGTTGGCAATTGTAATCCTCGATCTGCACAAGCTCAAAGAAGTAAACGATCGCCACGGCCACCTGCGAGGCGATGATGTGCTGAAAATAGCCGCCACGACGTTGCGCACCACGCTGCGCGCTTCTGACTCAGCGTTTCGGATCGGAGGAGACGAATTCGCATTGCTTTTGCCGCGGACGGATTCCGAGCAAGCAGTCACTCTATGCCGTCGCGTGCGGTCGCAATACGAAGTCGAACTCCTTCCCCTGAATCTGAATATTGGAGTGACCCTGGATTTCGGCGCTGCGGTCTATCCCCAGGATGGCGATCAGAGGAGCGAACTCCTCGGCACCGCGGATCAAAGGCTGTACGCCTTGAAATCTTCTGGTCGCGCTTCCCATCGAGTGATTCTTATCGAGCCCGAGACGCCCCCCGATGCCGGTGCGGCGCCGTCCCCGCCCCAGCCTCCCGCTGTTCCGCCGGCAAAGCCGAGCGTCGTGCCCCTTCCGGAGGCGCGCAGCGAGCACCGCAAATGGGAGCGCGTATCGCTTGCTGGAACGAAGGCTTATGCCCTGCTCAGCGAAGCGGAACAGAAAACAGCCAAGGTCATCGATTTGAGCTATGGTGGCGTGGCGCTACAATTCGATAAGCCGGAGGATTTGCCCAACCAATTTAGCGCTATCCTTCACGTGCCGATTTTGCCCCCCGTTCGCGTGATGTTGCGCAAGGCGTACATGCTGCGAAGCGTCGGCGACCGCTCGCGGATCGGTTGCGTCTTCATCTCTTAACGCAGAATTCTGAGAACCGTTGCAGAGGCTGCTTATTCAGGTATCACTCGGCGATTCGCGAAAAGGCAATCGATCGCCAGCCAGTTGTCTTGATTTCGAGAAATGAGGAAGTAGTAAAAGAGCCCGTAAGCCGTTTGGATTCCCACGGTCGTCCAATCCTGTCTCGCCGCGGTTCCGAAGATCAAAACCAGCATCAGCAAGGCTCCGGCGACCAAAGCCCAAAATGTGAATAAGCCGACCACGACCAGGGACCCCACCGCGGCTTCAATGTAGGGCAATATCGAAAGGAAGAAATGAACCTGCCCAGCCGGCAGAAACGTATTGCTGAAGAGCTTTTCCGTCTGCGCTTCGAAAGCTGATGGACCGGTCAGAATGCGCACGAATCCGTGCAAAAAGATATTCAGGCCGAGCGTCACTCGGAAGATTGCGTAAGCCATTCGTCGATTGCGAAATTCGACGTTCCCCGGCCCGAGTTGCCTGATTTTCTTTACCTCCCGTGTGGAATTCGGTGTATCGGCGGTTGCCACGGTTGCCCCTACAAGCCTTACTGCTGCGAAGCAGTCAGCGCCAATGTTGTACCGAGCCCAGCATAAAGGTATCGATTGCCGAAAGCCCTCTTCAGCGCCGTAAAGGCAGGCTCGCCCGTGCAGTGGCCGGGCGCGACATGCTCTACTTTGAATCGATCTCGCAGAGCCGTAACGATTGCCTCGATGTCCGAGTCGCTCGCCACTAGTAGGTGAAAGCCGCCGGTGACTAGATGGATTTGCGGGTTGATCGTGCTGGCCGCTTCGACAATTTTGTCAATGCCGGGATGCGAGCAGCCCACCACGATCACCATCCCCTCGGGCGTATTGATCGCGAGCGACAGCTCACGTAATTCCAGCGTTCCCGGCTTATCGGACACCAGTGAGATCAGATGGATTTCAGGAGTAATCTCCGTGTTCTTGTCGACAAGTTGAAAGTTTGCTCCGGGCCAAGCCGATCCAGTTCGCATCACTTCTGGCGGCTCGCCATTGTAATAACGCTGTTCCGCAGGGAGGCTCGTGTCCTTCCGATAAAAACTGCTCGGTACATCGGCTCCGTAAACTCCGCCGAGCCCCTCCTTAGGTGCGTAGATCTTCACCGTGGGGTTCACCTTCAACAAATAGGTCAGTCCCCCCATGTGGTCGCCGTGCCGGTGCGAGATCACAACGAAGTCCAACTTCGTCAAGTCGATGCCCTTCGCTTTCACGTTTTGCGCAAAGATCTCAGGGTTGTTGCCCGTGTCAAACAGAATCCGTTTTCCGCCGTATTCGACAAGCGCAGCATAGCCCCAGTCTTTCTGCATCGTCGATGTGTTGCCGAATGCATCATAAAGAACAGTGATCTGTGCCTTACCAGTGATCTGCGCATCGCCAGGAGCGGCGGATATTGTCGCGGCAAACTCCATCAGCAGCAGGAATGCTGCTGAACAAGAAATAGCCCAAGAAATAGCCCGCTTACTGGTCGTCATTCTGTCCTCCCGGTGCAACGACTATCCGTGGTCTTGGGAGCCGAAGGCAAATTACATACTCTGCGGAATTTACCCTGTCAAGACCACATGGGATACCGGTCTTCTGCGTATGTCTAAGAGTGGTATTTCCGAAATCATCAGCGATTGTTGGCGGCTGGCGCACTCTCGTCAGTGCTTTTCCCCGTTACATATGGCCCACAGGTTCGATCAAACCCGTTAGCGGTGGCATCACTCGGGCCAACTCGACTTACGTGTCCGATGAACCGAGGAATCAGGAGTTAAGATTCATTGGTTTTCGGCCCCGTTGGGCCTAGACTGCCCTAGTGTTCGTAGAATTTATCTCGCGAGGAGAATCGGAGACATGGCCGGAACATACAAAATCACCGAACTGGTAGGAACATCGCCCGTGAGCTTTGCCGAAGCTGCGAAGGCCGCTGTCGCCGAAGCCGCGAAGACAATTCGTCACATGGAGTGGTTTCAGATCGCCGAAGAGAGCGGCAGAATTAAAGACGGCAAGGTCGAGGAGTTCCAAGTCAGGCTGAAAATCGGGTTTAAGATCGAGAGATAATCCTAGCGGTTACTTCGCTCGCATATCTATTTCGGCTGAAGCCGATTGCGCGTTCATCGGGACAAGTGCGAGGTGTCGCTCGAAGAGTCAAATTCTTCTGCGTGCATACGGGCGGGCGCTTTTCTTTCGGCGCGCCGCGCATTACCATGCAGCGTCGCTTCAGCCAGTCCGCGACAGTAAGAGGTTACCCGATGGAGGACCATTGAAAGTGAAAAGTTTCGCGTCTGCTGCAATCGCGCTGGCACTCGTATTTGGCGGATTGTCCGTCACGTCGACTACGCGCGGGCAGGATCGTAACGCCCTGCCGCCAAGCTGCGACCGCGCCTGCCTGGTCGAATTCATGAACAAATATCTGACTGCTCTGGTTACACGCGACCCGAGCCGGGTACCTTGGGCTGACAAGGTGGAGTTCACCGAGAATAATGCCCGGTTAATGATCGGCGATGGGTCCTGGGCAGTGGCAACGCGCAAGCTGGACAACGATCTGATTGTGGCCGATCCTCTCACGGGGCAGGTGGGCTACTTTGGGACGGTGGAGTTGAACGACTGGCCAACTTGGTTTGCCGCGCGCCTGAAGGTCGCGGACGGTAAGGTCACAGAACTGGAAACTGTTTGGCGGCCGCGGCTGCCGGTTCTGAACCCCGCGGCTCCGGCAGGCGGGGATCCCAAAGACTTGAAGCACGACCCTGCCATGTACGAGTCTCTGGCGCCGACAGAGCGCGTGCCGCGTCGTAAAATGATCGACTTGGCAAACGGCTACTTCGCTACGCTGCAACTCAACGACGGAACTCTCTACACCGAATTCGACCCCACTTGCTCGCGGATCGACAATGGCACTAAGACCGCCAGCAACCCTGATTCTCCCCAGGCTAGTTTCCGCTTGAACTGCGGCGACCAGTTCAAGACCGGTATGTACGCCGCCAACGACGCCGTGCGCGAGCGGGACTTTTTCCTGGTCGACGAAGAGAAAGGCATCGTCATGGCTCGGGCCTTTCTCGACCACAATGCGGTGGTACAGACGATCAAGCTGACGGACGGCACGCAGATTCATGCCGGCTTCAGGACGCCGAATAGTTTCGTGATGTTGGAGATGTTCAAGTTCAGAAACGGCAAGCTTTATCGCGCAGAGGTGGTTCATGCCGATACGAACTACCACGCCAGTTCACCTTGGACGCCGCCCTCGCGGCGCGATTAGCTGGCCTTGCCCGGTTTGATGTAGCTCACCTCGCCTCCACGAGGTGTTCGGCGTGGTGGAAGCGCGGGGCTTTAGCCCCGCGAAAAGCGCGTCCGAAGAGAGAGGCTTCAGCCACGGCACATGCCGTTTTTGACTTCCCTCGGGAACGCCAACTTGTCCTGAACAACAGCGGAGTGATCTCCCGTTAGCCTCGGTTTCATGGATTTCACCTCGGGTTCACGGCCTGAGGCCTTTCGGTCCCCCTCGCCGCGCCTCGCCAGTTCGCCAGAAACCTCAGGCCTGAAGGCGTGAGCTAGATTAAAATCCCCCCATGTCTTCGGTTCGTGTAGCGCACCCCGCCGTAGAAAGTGTTGCCCGAAGAATTCGCGCGCGAGGCGGAGCGCATGGCGCGATTCCAGCGCGAAGCAACAGTTGTGGCTTCGCTCAATCATCCGAATATTGCAGCGATTTACGTTTTTGAGGATTCCGGCGGCACGCACGCGCTGGTAATGGAGTTGGTGGAAGGGCCAAGGCTGGCGGATCGGATCAAGAAAGGGCCGATCCCGGTTGGTGACACTGAGCCAGCGACAGCTAGTAAATCCAAGTCGAGAGGTCGTCAATGAGCAACGTACAAGTAGAACAAAAGAGCTATGAGATGCCCCCGCAAGAGGGGATCAGCATTGCGTATTTTCTCACCGTCGCCGACGTCGAACGATCGGCCCGCTACTACGAAAAGGTCTTCGGCGCTCGCATTCTGACCATGGGTGACGGCAACGCCCCTCCGTACCTTCAGCTTGCGAATATCTGGATGATTCTGAACGTGGGGGGCGGGCCGACCCCGGATAAGCCGACGGTAACGCTCAGCGTTCCCGACCCGAATCACATCAACAGCTTTATGAATTTCCGAGTTGCGGATATTCAAGCCTGCTATGAATTGTGGAAAAGTCGGGGAGCCGAGTTTCTCACGGAGCCGATCCCCAAGTACGGCGAGATTCGCTGCTACATCCGCGATCCTGACGGTTATATTATCGAAATCGGACAAAGCACCACCCTCAAGTACGGTTAGCCCTTGGAGCAGATGGGATGCTCGGCTTTGACTCGATCAAATCAACTTTAACCCTCGGCGAGTACGACGCGGCGCTCGTAGATTCAATGATGAGTTCGCTGAGCCCGAGGCTCTCGCAAATTGGGTTGCTCTGTGCAAGCTAAGATTTCGAGAAACAGATTCGATTTCAGAGAGGAGAACAAAATGACAACAAAAGGAAAAGTCTTGGTGCTGGTCTCGAGCGGTCACGGCTTGCCATTGAAAGATGGCAAGGTTTATGCCGGCGCTGGCTACTATCTCAACGAACTGACGGTTCCGGTTCGGGCCTTGATGAAGGAAGGCTACGAAATCACTTTTGCCAACCCCAAAGGCAACACGCCGCAAATGGATGTCCATTCAGCTGTCGCCGATTTCTTCGGCGGGGACGAGGCCAGGCTTCAGGACTATCTAAAATTCCGCGACACCCTGACTGGGCTCAAGAATCCAACTCGCATCTCGGATGTCATCGCATCGGGCCTGGATCAATATGACGCTGTTTTCGTCCCCGGCGGCCATGGGCCGATGATGGACCTTCTCGATGATCCCGACGCTGGCACGGTGATGAGACACTTTCATGAAACATCCAAGCCTACGGCGGTGCTCTGCCATGGCCCGATTTCACTTCTCTCGGCTCTTCCGAATTCGACGGAGGTGGTCGCAGCGCTGTCTGCGGGCGATGCCGCTGGAGCGCGGGCAAAGGCTCAAGGATGGATTTATTCTGGATATAAGATGACCATCTTTTCGACGGCGGAAGAGCAGCAGCGGGAGCCGCTTGAGATTGGTGGTAAGGTTCTCTTCTACCCGGACTTCGCCTTGCGTACGGCGGGCGGTGACGTAAGTGTGCTCGATCCATGGAAGAGCTACGTCCTTCACGATCGCGAGTTGATCTCAGGTCAGAACCCGTTCTCGGACCAAGCGCTTCTGAAACTTCTTATACCGGCGCTCAAGGGGAGAAGAAGCGAGGCGGCTGGCGCATCCTGAGTCGGATCCAATCTTCGCTATTGAACGAGTGAGGCTCTGCCAGCGTACGCAAAAATCAAAACAGGTTGCCATATTTCAATCCCTGCTTTGGTATGGATCGATACATTCGTCCAATAGACTTGTCGTCACGGCGGGTGGCGCACCCTTGCGGATTTTCTCCACGCCAAACGGATACTCGTCTCCGGTGGAAGGGCGGGGTTTAAACCCCGCCGTACAGACGTCGCGCGCAGCGCCTTCCTCCTTGCCCTGAGTGCTAGCGAAGGGTGCGCGGCTTCTCTCGCAGCATGTAGTCTCGTCGGCGGGTGGCGCACCTCTCGTCCAACACTTTTCCCTCTGGCGGGTGGCCCAGGTGTGGCGTCTGATTTTGAAATTTGAAGGGGCCCCATCGTCGCGGTTTTTGCGAGGGTGGGGACGTTGCGTTGTGCGAAACGTGAAGCGCAGCGAATGGTACCATCTTCGGAAGACGCTGCTGTTGCGGACAAGATGCCGAACCTGGTTCCTGGCCCGCCCGCCGAAAACGCAAACTCTCCGCTACGAATCCAAGCGAAATCTTTTATACTTCCGAATAGATGAAGGGTAAAATAGCAGACAGTGTGGCGAAGGCGGTCATCGCTTCGATGTTAGCAATTCCTCCGTGCATTGATAGCAATCCACGTGAATTTCATGTAGAAGTGCCCATTCCGCATCAACCTGCCGAACTAACACGCACCGTTTCAACCGCGAATGTGGCGGTGCACGTTGTGACTTATTCGACGCCGGGCTTTATAGATAAAAACGGCGGTACTGCGGGTGAGTTGACTTCCGAAGTTTTCAATTCAGTGGACGCAGCAAAACGTGCCCCATTCCCCGCAGGTTGTACGTTTGCTCGCTTTGAGGCAGACGGCGGCTTCTACGTTTTTCACTCGCCCTTCTTTGGTTGGGAATTCCTTGTGTGACGGCGGCTTCTATCCCATGAACCAAACTCCTTCGCCGCTTCGACGGACCGGATGATGGAACTGTCATCCGAATTACTCAAGAATTTCTCGATTGAGAATTGGTACAGGGCTTTCGTGTACCTTGGCGGCATCGTCCTACTGTCTCGGTGAGCAATCATCGGGGCAGGCCATTTTTTATGCCTTCTTGCCTGCTGCGACCCATCTGCTACCGATTTGGTCAACTTCAACCGCCTCGTTGTTGTGGCCGTGCTTCGCAAGGAAGGGCCTGACGATCATGAGAAGCATCGTAGTGCTCAGGCGAATCACGCTGATTTTCTCTTCGTCCTTGTACGACGGTATCAGATTGTTGCCAGTGAACCGGCGTCCTAGCTGAAGAACGCCGCTGTGCGTGTAGCTGTTCAAAGCGGCCCAGGTCTTGGTCTTTAGATCGTGGAAATAATCTATCCCACACTCCGCATCAATCGCCTTCGCCATGTCGCCAAAGCTGGGGTCAATCTCGTCTTTTTCTCTGAACTTTTTTATCTGTGCGTCGGTTGCGCAAGTTGCTATCCAGACTCCGCGAACCACAATTTCTACGATTGACCGCAAAAGCGCAAAAGCTGAACCAAACAGACTATAGCGAATCAGAAGAATGGTTGCCGTGTGGTGCTCAAACGCTTGGTCTATGAACGCGGCGACAGTAGTTGACCATTCATCGTCAGCATATTTGAGTGGAGTGATGACCTTTTTAATTTCATTGGCGACACCTTCTGCAAGTTTCAGTTCGTCTTCGACGCTCATAACTGTTTTCCCCTCATTACACCGTAGCTTTTGCTATCCACGAGGCAAAGCGCGAAGAGCATCAATCCGAGGCTTGTATTTGGTGTAGCCCGCTGGGGTGAACTGGTAGCTGCGACTCTTCAGAAAATCAATCAGTGAACCTTCGGCAATCAGCATCGCTAGGCATTCGCGCAGAGGTTCAAACTCTTCAGGAGAGGATTCTTTGAACTCTCGGAATCTACGGTTTCCAGCCTCAAACTCATCGGCCAGACCGGGGAGAATCTCATCCAAAATCTGCTCTCGTGTCATCGCAGTTTTCCTCCATTTCTCGGAACGGTTCTTGGCGCCAGGGCACCGACAATCGGCCTGTCGGGTGAGAAATCATCGGGCAGACCGCTTTTTTTGGTTCAGGTCTTCTTTTGCTTCCGTTCGTACTCTTCGGCATCCAGCGACTTCACCCAGTCCGGCACCCGGATGTTCTGCGTGTCGCCGTGACGGATGTGACCGTTGCTAATCTCAATCACTCGCTTACGTTGAAGTTCATCAAACATTTGCGCCTTCTGTTGTTCCGTCATAGATAGTGTCTGCTCCTTGCCAGGACAGTTTTGAAAATCCCTACAACCATCTCAATTTCCAAAGATCAAATTTTCTCTCCGCTTTCTGGTCCATCTCCCTAAAAATTGGTATGAGGCTCCCAGGGTCGGTGGCTGCACGATTTGCAGAGAGCGCCGCCTTGTATTCCTTCTGCAAAGAACCCTTCCCGTAAAGCAGGATGTCCGCCGCCAATTTTTTGAATGCTCTTTGGGCGTTTTCGTAATGTCTATCAGCTTCTGGCTTTCCTATGCTTTTCCCGTATTCGTCAATGGCAGTCGCGGCTTCAAGCGTTGACCTACGCACTTCACGCCATCCTGCTCTAACTCGGTCACACCGTTCATGCTCAGTTTGCAGCATCATGAACAACAGAGTGATGAGAGCTATGCCGGTCACAAAATCCAAATGAAATGCAGCTATACGAACCAGTGGGGAAGTCACGGCGGGAATTCTAGCACCGACTTTTCAAACATATCTATGCGGGGCCGCTATGGGTCACGGTGCGATAGTTTGCTACTGTTTTCCCTTTCGGACAAAATATCAAAAGTAACGTACGCGAAGTCACCTGCATTCGGTGATGGCTCATATTGCAAAGTGTTTCCTATGCGAGCCATGCACGGGTCAGGCGTGGGCTGACGAGCAATGATTAAGTCTCCGTCAACGTCTCTGTCCTTGTCTGTCAGGCAAGCTCGAATTGGTTTACCTAGGGGTGGCACTTGGGAAAGATCTGGGTCCGAATATGCATAGTGAGGATGCAAGCCGAAGCCGGGTAAATCTCCCGGTTTCGCGGTGCTAGTCTGTGAAGCTTCGTACCTCACCTTCAGAACATCTACGCCATACGTCACCGTGTAATTGTTCTCCTCTTCAGACTCTGAATTGACAACAGTGTGGTCCGTTATGACGTAAGAGTCCTCGGACTCCCGTTGCTTGGGTTTACGCCCGGCGAGTGTGAGTAGAACGACAACGGCCACCAACCCCGTTTTCATCGAGGGATTCTATCACCGAAACTAGGGCAGGATTTTCTGGACAACTTGTGTACAGGAAGGCAGTTTTGAAGGGCCTGAAACTGGACCGAAGCCACGCAAGCTCATCAACAGACTCGTGAGCTACAGGCCCAATGGCGTCATCTTATCATCAGCGAATCAATGGGGTGGGCGGCGCACCCTTTCGTCCAGCTTTTCCCCGTTACATCAAAGAACGCGCGGACAACGCCACACAGGAAACTGAGCTTACAGATTCGATCAAACTTTGCGGGTGCCGCACTCTTCGCGTCGGCGGCGAGGGGTGCGGGGGTTGCGACCATTCTTACGTCGAAGCGTGCTTTACGAGAGAAGATCCAGCTAAATGCGGCGCTCGACGTTTGGGAAATCGAGCCACACTTTCACTCCGCAGAAGTGCGAGCCTTCCGTGCAAATAGGAGTGGAAATCCCCGCGCGGAGGAAGCACGGCGGACCAATGTAGCGCCCGAGTTCAGGAAAAACTCTCCGCACTTGTTCCACTTCCTGGATGGACGCCTGATAAATCTCTTCTTGCGCGTTAAAGCAAGTCCGCATCGTCCATTTATGGAGCAGATGCAGCAGCGATCCCGATTCCACGAATCGAATCGCCTTCGCATTCGGCAGCAAATAAAGCGCGAATTCGCGGGAAACGCCGCGGTCCAGCAGTTCATTCTTTGCCGCCCATGCCTCGTGCATGGCTTGCTCGTAGATTTCGAGCGCGCGCGGGTTTTCACGAATCAGCATCGGCGTGATGTAGTCGGGCTGCGCGCGTATCCGCCAACGTCAGCAGCGGGCGCGACCCGGGCACCATTCGATGCCGCTGGTCCTGGCTATCCGCCGTATGGCTGATTTTTTTCGCAAACGTGAAATGCGCGTGATCCAGCGGACGCATCGTCGGCGCATGCACGCCCACGTTCAAAGTCTCGCGGCGATAGGGATTTCGCGCCGGGTTCAGCATCCGGTCCAGCGCTTCCGCGTCGGAACATTCCTCCGCACGCAGGCTCATCACTCCGCGATACGCCTCGGCCATGGATTCGATGGCTCGCGGCGAATAATCGATGAGCCGCGAAGTCGCTCCCGCGAGGCGCGCGTCGAATTCCCGCGCGAATTCTTCGCCATCGCGCGGCGCAGCTTCAAATTCCGTGGCAACATCCAGCGGCTCGTTGCCGAACCGGTCTAAAAATTCAGGATCGCTCTCGCGAACTCGCGCCACCATTTCGCCCACGACTTGCCGCGCTTCCGTGGGCGTGTCGCTCGCCGCGCACATCCGCCACAGCCGGTAAAGCACAATCCCGGAAAGCGTGTGAACCATGGTGGTGAACGCCGCCACGGGCAACACATAACGCGCCAGTTCGATCGCGCGCTTTTCCGATTGCCGCTCCACTTTTTGCACGCGCCGCGCATGCGACATCGCGCCCACATGCCAAATATCATTCAGAATTTCGCGCGTCGTCGGCTCGAGGACACGCGTCAGCTCGCGGTAATGTTCCCACGCCCGCGCCACGGCTTTTTCGTAGATCGCGCGCTCGGCCGCTCCGAATCCAGGAGCTTCTGCGGGAACGTACGCCTGCGGAAGATCGAGCCGCACGTAGCGCTGGCTCTGTTGTTCGGAGTTGTAAAACGGATGCGCGTGCAGGTAGGACCAGACGAACTGCCGGCTGATATTCTCGAGGCCAAATTCAAAATGTGCGTGCTGATAAACGGTGTGGTGCCCGCCGAAATACGTGCTTGAGCCAATATTCACGCGCTGCTTTTCGGTTATTTCTTCGGGGCCGATCAGCCGCGGCGAATAGCACGTGCGCGCCGCAGCCATCGCAGAATCGAACGGATGATCGAAAGAATTGCGCAGCGTTACGCGCGGAGCCGACGTTTCAATCGGCAATCCCGTGGAACCCTGCGGATAAGGTGGTGCGGAAGACAATCGCGTGTCCATCTTCACCACATTGTACACCCGGCGCCAAATTCACCGGGCGGAGAACAGACGCCGCGAAAAATCCTTCGAGTTTGCCGCAATGATCCTTCTAGCTTGACGCAATTTATCCGTCTAGCTGGAAACAATTAGCGGTCTTAAACGGTCGCCGAACCGCCCTGAAAGCGGCCGGTAGCGTGCTACTTTTTTGCGACTGACGCAGCTTTGTCCGCGTACTTTTTCTGGAAGCGCTCCACGCGCCCTGCCGTGTCCACCAGCTTCTGCTTTCCGGTGAAAAATGGGTGGCAGCTCGAGCAAATTTCCACGCGAATCATCTGGCCTTTGATCGTCGAGCGGGTTTCGAAGGTGCTTCCGCAAGCGCAATGCACCGTAACTGCATGATAATCAGGGATGAATGCCTTCTTTCATGGAAAAACTCCTGTCTGCCGGCCGTTCTGCGCGAAGAAGAAAAAAGTTGCGCCGTTCGCGTCGCTAGGCTGGCGGGGAATCTTTATTATACTAAAAATTCGCACTCAGACCTAATGACGACTCGAACGCTTTAAAATTCAAGAGGTTAGTCCGCATCACGAGCCGGTAAAAAATAGGGGCGAACCAAGTTTGGAAGCATAATTCGGCCGGTAACGCTCGGTGTTGTACAGCGCGGGCACATTCACCTTGCGCGCGCCGAGCGCCGAATCCGGCAGCGGCACGTGCGCGTAATGTCCGCTCTGGATGCCGATCATGCGGCCGCTGATGCCCTCGCGGATTAGTTCAACTGCGATGTTGGCGAAAGTAGTGGCAACAATCTGGTCGATAGAGTCGGGTTCGCCGCTGCGTAGGTCGTAGGTTAGATCACTGACCATGGTTTCCTGGCCGGTTCGTTTCCGCACTTCTTCCGCGAGAGCGGTGCCGATATCGGCTTTCTTGCGGTGACCGTAGGCATCCGCCTCGCCATATTCCTTCACTTCACCCTGGGTCCAGATGGCGCCCTCGGAGACCACCACGAGGGCGTAATTGCTGGGATTATTCTTTTTGTCTTCCATCAGCAGGCTGCAGACGCGTTCGAGATCGAACGGATGCTCGGGGATCAGGCAGCGCGTGGAGGTGACATAGGAGGTGTAAAGGGCGCTAAAGCCAGCGTCGCGGCCGAAGATCCGGAAGATGCCGATGCGTTCGTGGGAGCCAACCGTGGTGCGCTGGCGGGTGATGGACTGCTTGGCGCGGGTGACGGCGGTGGAAAATCCGATGCAGTACTCGGTGCCCTGAACGTCGTTATCCATCGTCTTTGGGATTCGCAATCACCGGAAATCCCGCGGCGGAGAGAATCGAAGCGAAGCTCAGCGTATCGTCGCCACCAATGGCGACGAGGCATCCGACATCCAGGCGTTCGAGATTGCGAAGGACGATCGGGGTGAGATCGTAATTCTTTCCATCAAACTTGAGTTTTTGCAATTCGCTTGCGGGAAGGTTTTTTGGAAGCTTGGATTCGGGGATGTGCCGCGGATTCGTGCGCGAGGTGTGCAGCACGGTGCCGCCGCTACGGTCGATGGTGCGGGTGTTATCGCGATCAAGCTCCCGGATATAGACGGGGTCGTCCGGGCCGTTCATCTGGACGAGGCCCTCCCAGCCTTTGCGGATTCCGATTACCTGGCGCCCGATCTCTCCTCCGCCATAGACGACGGACTTGATCACGGGGTTCAAGCCGGGGACGTCGCCACCGCCGGTAAGGATGCCAATTTTTTTGCTATCGGTCACGTTAACCCCTCCGCTGGACTTTCGCCCGTCACCGCCCGCAGGCCTCGCAAATTGTGCAGATCTGCCGCCCGCAATGCGATTCACGCCAATGGGCGGAGCCTAAGATTACCCCAGGCCGCGGCGGTCTTTCGAGCCGATGATTTTTCTTATCCTCGTCATGCCAGAAGATAAGGGATAGGTAAGGATTTTATTCCTGAATACCTCGCATCAATTCTATGAGTTGGACCATTCCCCCGAGCGCCTGTAGCGTATCCCCACCGATTTTTACCCAAGGACAGGTATATAGGCCGCGAACTCACGAGGAGAAGAAGGTGGGCGCGGCAGGGAGGGAGAGGAACCACATGAATTGCACCACGAAACATTTATCCAAGTGGGCCACGGCCATGCTAGCTGTCGGTGTCGCGTTTGCGTGCGCTCCAATATCGAGAGCCGGCGACCAACCGGCGGACGCATCGGGATCGCACCCAGCCGCGGCTTCACAGCCTTCGACGGCTCCGCAACCCGCAGCGGACCCGGCTGCCCCAGCACAGCCCGCTGCAACCCAGCCGGCGAGCGAAACGCAGCAGAAGTTGGACGATCTGCAAAAGCAAATGAATTTGCTTCAGGAAGAAATCGCCGCGTTGAAGGCGGAGAGCACGCCAGCAATGAAAACGGCCGCGCTCACGCAGCCGGCCTCGGAGCCGGTTGGCTTGACCAACCCGCCGGCCGCCGCGGACGGGGCGCCGAAAATCAGCATATCGAGCCTGCTCGGGCCGGTTACGTTGAGCGGGTTCGGCGACGTGTACTATGGATACGACGCCAACCATCCCGGCAACAATCAAAGCGGCCTGCGGTTCTTCGAGGCGCCAACGAATGGTTTCTCATTCAACATGGCGGAATTAATCCTCGACAAACCGCCTGACGCAAGTTCACCCGACAGCAGGCTTGGATATCACGTAGCGGCCGGGTACGGACAAGCGGCAAAAATCGTAAACGGCTCCGACGCGCCGTTTTCAGACGGGAGCAACTTCTTCCTTAAGGAGGCATACCTGTCATATCTCGCGCCGGTCGGCAAGGGATTGACGATCACGGTCGGCAAATTCGTCACCAACGCCGGCGACGAAGTGATTGAATCCAACGCCAACTGGAACTATTCGCGCAGTATTCTCTTCTACTACGCGATTCCGTTCTTCCACTTCGGGGCGAAGGCGTCCTATACGTTCAATCCGAAGTGGTCGGTGAACGCCTCGTTGGTGAACGGATGGAACAACACAGTCATCAGCCACGCCTCCGGGCCGAATGGCTTCAACAGCTCCGGCCTGACGTATGGTGGAAGCGTTACTTACACTCCGAACATGAAGTGGTCCGTGATCGAGAATTACTATGGCGGACCAGTGATCATCGGGGCAAATGCTGATGGCACCTTGACCAACAACGCCTGGCGACACCTCTCCGACACGGTAATCACGTACACGATGAACCCGAAGTGGGCGTTTGCGCTAAACGGCGACGCCGGCGCGCTGATTCTAACGCCGACGAACGCGACGTGGTGGGGCGTGGCAGGCTATGCGAAATATACGTGGAGTCCCAAGACTAACTTCGCCGTGCGCTACGAGTATTACGACGACCCCAACGGCTACACCGGCGTCCTGCTCGGTGCACCCGGCTTCGCACAGGAGTTTACGGGGACGTACTCGTACAACCTCACGAGCGGATTGCTTGTTCGCGGAGAGTATAGGTATGATTTCGCGAAACAGCCTATCTTCCAGAGCGGTCCGACTAGTTTTGTAAAAAACCAGAACACCGTCTACCTCAGCTTCGTGTACTCGTTCAGTAGCGCGAATCTGAAGTGACACTGCCGCGGATTCCGGCATCGCGGAGCCGAATCGCTACAGAATACAAAGGGCCGCCCGGATCACCCTCTGGGCGGCCTTTTGTTTCCAAGCGAAAATTTCCAGAGGGCTCTTCTCCCGCCGAGAAAACATCCGCCGGTTGTTCCGGCCGCCGCGTGACCAGAGAGCTTCATGAGGCAATTTACCCTGCCGCCGCACGACTAGGTCAAACGAGGTTACTGACTTCATTCGCATGTTCGTATCCATAGAGGATCGGTGCGAAGGAGAGCGCTCTTCAGCCGGGCCAGCCGCAGCAGTTTTCCATTGCTCGGAAACTTCGGTCGTCAGCTTATCCATGTGGCTCAAGAACGTCGTCACCTGCCAGATTTGTTGGTCGCTGAGCGAATGGCGGCGAATGCTCGGCCCTCATGGTCATCGGTCCTTTCCCGAGAACGGGCGGAGTCTTATAAACATAGCGACCCCAACCGGGTGCGAGCCGTAGATTGGCCGCAAAATGTCTGGCACGCCGTATGCGGTGACTTGCGCGCCGAGGGCGGACGCGAGATCGGGAATCAGATCGAAGTCGCGGTCGTAGCCGAAGGTATACGCCTGCACGTGCCCGATCGGCTTTTCCAGAAAACCCGGTGGTAACGGGTTTTCACCGATGATGAGCTCATTCGAGCGGTCGGCATTTTCGATGCGTGTCCAGGCGTAGTTGCGGGTTCGGAAGCGCACAAGCGATTCGAGGAGGTAGCTGTTTAGGATTGCGTTGTCCTGCAAGGATCGCGTACGACCCCATACGGCGGTGTTTGCCCAATTTCCGTTTTGAAACGGGCGGTTATACATAATCGATGCGGTCATGCGCTCCTGATTTTCAGTGGGAAACAGGGCTTCCGGGCTTGTGATGCGGGCGTAGGAGTATTGACCACTCCAGTTTTTCCCGGGTTGAATCGTGAGCCGCGTGGCCCATGAATCGACTTTTCCTTGGTCGATATCCCACCGGAATTCATCGGGCTCACGCCCGTGGAAGCTGGAGGCTTCGATACGCGCGATGCCATAGGTAAAACCAACAGTGGTGACATCGTCCGCTACGTGCGTTGAATCCTCTTGATGATGGCCGAGCGCGCCGACTGGGTCTTCGGAGGCGGACTCGCGATGCGGATAAGCGGTAGGGCCGATGGCCGGATCGCCGACAGGCGCGAAATAGAAGGAGAGGAGTCCTTTCTCGCCTAGCTTGACGTCGTAGAGGGCCTCCAAACCCATGATGAAATCGTGCGGATGTTGGCCATCGGCGATGGGAACACCGTAGGCAGTCTCTCCCTGCTGAAAAAGCAACGGGTAGCGCCGATCAGTGATGGTCGCGGGCTCTAGCGTGAGCATCGAGCGTATGGTGAACAAGCCCGGTCCAAGATTGTGCTGGGCCATGCCCATGAACCAGTTTGTGGAAAAGAATTTGTCGCCACCGCGCGGACCGGACTGCTGCTCGTCGAGCACGAATACATTTGCGTGGAACATCAGCGTCCACGAATGCGCGACCTTCATAAGCATTGGTGCGGGAGTAGAGTTCGGCTCGGCGCTGGTGCCCGACGCATCGTGAGCGAGAATTTCCTGTACAAAAGTTTCCGCGTGCATGTTCATTCCGCTCTGCCCCATTTTCATGCCGGGCATCTGGCTCATATTCATGCCTGGCAGGTTTTGCACGTCGTCATGTTTGGTTTTGGTAGTGGAGTCTTGGCCTGTTTGCTGAGCACGGGAGGCTGCGGAGAAAAAAAGAAGCAACGAGACTGCAATGAAAGGTTTCATATACCGATCCTCAATGGGTATTGCGAACGACTGGTGTTACCGTCGCTAGAGCGCCAAAATCACAACGGACGAAAAGTGTCGTTATGGGTGAACGGCCTGCCGGGAATGGAGGGGATGCTAAATCCTGAGGCTTTGCAGCAGAGGATCGACAGCAATGATTCTACGAGGGGGTGCCCCTTTGGCAATTCGAACCGTGTGCGAAGACGGCTTTGATGTCGCAGGGATGCCGACAGCGATAGGCAGTCGATCGGTGGAGCGGGCCTCATTTATGGCTCGAATAGCGAATATTCCGCCGGATTTTTGGTCTCGTTGCTGAAGCGCACATCCGCACGAGGAATAACATTGCGTGGATGCCCCGATCCTTGGCGATTTTAGCGGCGTAATCGAATTCGTCTTGCAGCAGGGACAGCGCCGCGCGGGCGCACAAGGCATCGTCCCACCAGATGCCCAGGTCGACAGCGAGAGCATCAATACGGCGAGCAGCGCCGCTACTAACCTTCTCGCACGCACGCTGGTATTATATGTCCACGGAAGTCCTGGCTCAATTAGTTTCGCCCCTCGACGAATACGGTTCGAGATCTCTACTTCGTGTACTTGTTCAGTAGCGCGAATCTGAAGTAACACCGCCGCGAATTTCAGAATTACAGGACCGCGTTTTTCTTTCTACGTCTAGAGCCGGAAAAAGACGCGTGGATTGAGCGAGACTGGCAGCGGGGAAAGCGACAAGAGGGGAAGGCCCACGCTCACAAACCCGAGCATGGAGCGCCCGCAAGGTCAAATTCGAATTCCCCGGGCCGCACGCCCTGCCCTGTCACCAGGAAAAAGGCGCCCGTAAGCGCGAGGCGGATGGCGGAGAACACGCCAAGTATGTTTGCCGGACACAGCATGCTGTGCCCCTGCCACTGCGAAGGCGGGAGCCAATCGGGAGATTGGCCTTGCCACCATATGTTGACAGCAATGAAAACGGCCGCCGGAGAGGATCCGGCGGCCGTTTTTCATTTTCGAAACAGAGGAGAGTGCCAGGGTGATTCTCTCTCCTTACTGCTGGATGACGATGGGATCTCCGTTCGCACCCTGCACCACAGCGACTTTCGCATGGGGCTTCGGTACGATGCTGCTGGCTGCGGCCGCTTCGGCGGGCGTTTTCTTTTCTGCGTCGAGAATCGCCTGGCCCTCCGCCACCGCGCTGTCAAATGGCAGGTAACCTGAGGGAATGAAGGTGGCATCCGAGCCGCTCACCGCGATCATCTTGAATTGCGCCGGAGGATGAGCGGGAAGCAGGTTAGTCGAGCTGCCACCGCCGAGTCCGCCACCGCCCAATCCGCCGGCTCCGCCTCCGCCGCCCGTTGATGGCGCAGCTGAGGGGCTGGCACCGCCTCTTTGGGCGTGGGCGGGGATCGCGAAGAACATGATGAAAGCAACAATGCCTATCGCTTTTTTCATCGGTCACTATACCTTTCGGCGCGATGAGCTATGGTTCGACGAATACAGGGGCAATCGCAGCGCCAGAAGGCATCGGGAGGCTATGTTAAACAAAATAAGAGGTATATGTCGCAACGGAGAGATTGAAACGATTCGCGCGTCTTGCGCATTGTGGAAGAGTTCGGCACCTGGGTGAGCAAACTCGCAGAGTCCCAGTTCTTTGGTACCAGAACTTCCAGAGCGTCCGTGGGACTGCACTTTTTGAGGCTCGGAGGGGCGCATTCTGGAGGATAGAAGCGGAAAGCTAAAGGCGGAAAGCTAAAGGCGGAAAGCTAAAGGCGGAAAGCTAAAGGCGGAAAGCTAAAGGCGGAAAGCCAGATGCCACCCTGAAGGGCGGCGCTACGCGTTACGGCTGAAGGGGCGGGTTGGCGCGGTAGCGCCACCAAACATAGAGCCAGAGGAGCGCAATGGCCGGGTACATCAGAAAGCTTGCCTCAGTACCGAGCGCCCCGCCAGTGAGCCACGCGGGACCACTAAAGCGCCCGTCGAGGAGACGTCCGACAGGGAGCCGGGAGCCGTTGGGAGTTCCGATGACGAAGAGCTGCATGTAGTCGAAGGCGATGTGAAAGCCGACGGCGAACCACAGAGTGCCCGTCCGCAGAATGGTGTAACTGAGCAGCATGCTGAGCGAGACGAGGGTGATGACGTCCCAGATATTTTCACCTTGCTTGAAGAAATAGTGCTCGGCGGCAAAAATGAGCGCGATGACCGCGGTGGCGGGCCAGAAACCGATGCTTTTCCAGAGCGTCTGCTGAAAATAGGATCGGAACCAAAATTCCTCGGCGACGCCGACACAGATGTTCGCTCCAAGCCACGCAAGCGCGGAGAAGGCGAGCGCGCTCCCGCTGCTCGCCGCCAATCCTTTGATCTGCATGCCGCCGAGGGTGATCATTCCGAGGGCGACGGCGGCCGCCATGGTGACGCCAGCAGCCGCGCCTTCAAATGTCTGCAAGCCAAACGCGCGACGGATCGGGAGGCCATAGCTATCGACGCGCCGACGTTCGTAGAGCGCGAAGGCGCCGGTGCAGATGAGGGCGGTGAGGAAGTTCGCGACTTCTGACAAGGCGGTGTTGCCTGCGGTGAGCCCGGGACTGAAGTGCGCAGGTTCGGAGACGAGCAAGAGCGCCCGATCCACGAGTGGAAAGACGAGCCAAGTCCCCGCGGTGTAATAGATAGCCGCGCGCCAGATCGCACGAACCTTGCCATCTGGCCCTATGAAGGCGCGTTTGAGGTTCATTCGGTTCGGAATGACAACGTGCGGCGCTGGTTTACGGTCGGACTTCCCAGGTATCGCCGGCGCGAAGGAGCTTTTCGAGGTCGCCTTTTCCGCGGCGTTCCTGGACGTCGCGAATCTGCTTGGAGATTACGTCCTCGTAGCGCGGAACGTCATTCCAGGAGCGGAAAACTCCGATGGGAGTGGGGAAGCCGGGGCGCTGCTCCATGTGTCCGAGGAGGAACGCGTAGGCGGGCCGCGGGTGATGCTCGTCGTGCACGAGCAGATCTTTTTCGGTGATGCCGTTGCCGAGCTGAACGATTTCGAGCTCGAAACCATTCAGGCGAATGCCCTTGTCGCGATTCTTGCCGAAGATGAGCGGCTTGCCGTGTTCGAGCTGGACCACGTGCTCGCTGCGCGCGTCCCTTTCAGTGAGCGTTTCCCAGGCGTGGTCGTTGAAGATGTTGCAATTCTGGAGGATCTCAACGTAGGCGGAGCCTTGGTGGGCGGCGGCTTTTTTCAACGTGTCCTTAAGGTGCTGCTGAAAAACGTCAACGGAGCGCGCGACAAAGGTGGCTTCCGCGCCAATGGCCAGCGAAATCGGATTGAACGGGCGATCGGCGGTGCCGAACGGGGTGGATTTGGTTTTCTTGCCGATTTCAGAAGTGGGCGAATACTGGCCCTTGGTGAGGCCGTAAATTTTGTTATTGAACATCAACACTTTGAGGCCCACGTTGCGGCGCAGCATGTGGATGGTGTGATTGCCGCCGATGGAAAGGGAATCGCCGTCGCCGGTGGCGACCCAGACCTCAAGATCGGGGCGGGCGATTTTCAATCCGGTGGCAACCGCGGGCGCGCGGCCGTGAATTGTGTGGAAGCCGAAAGTGTTCATGTAATACGGGAAGCGGCTCGAACAGCCAATGCCGGAAATGACGACGAACTTTTCGCGCGGAATGCCGAGTTCGGGGAAGACGGACTGCACCGCAGAGAGAATGGCGTAATCGCCGCAACCCGGACACCAGCGGATTTCCTGGTCGGTTTGAAAATCCTTTTTTGTGTAGACAGGTAAGGTGGCGGTGGTCATTTAGGCTGCTCCGTAGTAGTGCACAAGAAAGAAAAAGCAGATCCCTCGCTGCGTCCCGCGCCCGCAGAAAGCGCGGGGAGGAAAAGTCGCGCGGGACTCTGCTCGGGATGACAATTGTTTGACGGGGGCGGGCATCAGTCGAGTAGCTCCTCGATTTTGTCTTCGATCTCAGATTGCTTGAATGGCTTCCCCTGAATTTTGTTGTAGCCCTGCGCGTCGACGAGAAACTTTGCGCGGAGGAGCATGACGAGCTGGCCCATGTTCATTTCGGGGACAAGGATTTTGTCGTAGCGGCCGAGAACTTCGCCGAGGTTTTTCGGCATCGGATTCAAGTGGCGCAAATGAACGTGGCCGATGCGGCGGCCCTTCGCGCGTTGAGCTTTGAGGGCGGCGGTGACCGGGCCGTGCGTTGAACCCCAGGCGACGATCAGCAATTCGCCGGAAGGATCGCCTTCGGGGACGGCGTCGGGCACGTCTTGGACGATTCCCGCGACTTTTTCGGCGCGCAGGCGAACCATGCGCTCGTGATTCAACGGCTCGTAATTCACGTTGCCGGTGACGTCTTGTTTTTCCAGACCGCCGATGCGGTGCTCGAGTCCCGGAGTGCCGGGAACTGCCCACGGGCGCGCGAGAGTTTCCGGATTGCGCCGGTAGGGATGGAAGCCTTCCGGATTTTTTTCGAACTGCACGGGGATATCCGGCAACTGGGACAGATCGGGAATTTTCCACGGCTCCGCGCCGTTGGCCAGATAGCCGTCCGAAAGAATGATGACGGGCACCATGTACTTGATGGCGATGCGGCTGGCTTCCAGAGCGATCCAGAAGCAATCGCCGGGAGTCGCGGGAGCGAGCACGGGAATAGGCGCCTCGGAGTTTCGTCCGAAGAGAGCCTGCAGCAAGTCGGCCTGCTCGGTTTTGGTCGGAAGGCCGGTGGAAGGTCCGCCGCGCTGGATATCGCAGATGACGAGTGGAAGCTCCACGGCGACGGCGAGACCGAGCGCTTCGGTTTTCAGCGCCATGCCGGGACCGGAAGTGGAAGTGATGCCGAGCGCGCCGGCATACGCAGCGCCGATCGCGGAAGTGATGGCGGCAATTTCATCCTCGGCTTGAAATGTGATCACGCCGAAATCTTTGTACGCGGAAAGCTCGTGGAGAATGTCCGACGCGGGCGTGATGGGATAGGAGCCGAGAAAAAGAGGAATCCCCGCTTTCTGCGAAGCGGCGACGAAGCCCATGGCGAGCGCGGTATTTCCGCTGATGTTGCGATAAACACCGGGGGCAAGTTTCGCGGGCGGAATTTCGTAGCTGATCTGAAACGCTTCGGTGGCTTCACAATAGCTGTAGCCCGCCTGCATCGCGGTGCGGTTGGCCTGCACCAGCGCGGGTTTGGTCTTGAACTTTTCTTCGATCCAGCGGAGCGAAGTATCGAGCGAGCGGTTGTAAAGCCAATAGCACATGCCCAGCGCGAAGAAATTTTTGCAGCGGTCGACGGTTTTGTTGTCGAGGCCGAGATCTTTCAGCGCGGCGCGGGTGAGCTTGGTCAACTCGACGGAAAAGAGTCGATAGGCGTCGAGCGAATGATCTTCGAGAGGATTCGCGGTCATCTGCGCCTTGCGCAGATCGGTTTCGCCGAAATCATTCAGGTTGACGATCAGAATGCCGTTGGGTTTCAGGTCGGCGATATTCATTTTCAGCGCGGCGGGATTCATGGCGATGAGAGCGTCCACGCTATCGCCGGGCGTGTAAACGTCGCTCGAAGAGAAATGCACCTGGAATCCGCTGACGCCGGGCAAAGTGCCGGCGGGAGCGCGAATTTCGGCCGGAAAATCCGGGAGGGTGGCGAGATCGTTGCCGTAAAGAGCGACCGTATTGGTGAACTGACTTCCGGTGATCTGCATGCCGTCGCCGGAATCGCCGCAGAAGCGAATCACCGCCTGCTCCATAAGCTCGCGCTTACGTTGCGGCGGACGAACCAAGGTTGTAGACATGAGTGCCTGTGTCCCTGCTCTTTTAGATGAGCAAAAAGGTGAGCGAGATGCCGGACCCGTTTCCCAAACCATAGCGCGCCGCGACCGTCTCGTCCGCTAAAAGCGTAGCACAAACTGACGCCGCTGCCCACAGCGGCGCGCTGTGGAGGAATCAAAGGGGCAAGGGTGAAAATCGGATGAAACTTGCGAACTGGGAAACGGAACCGGCGGTACGGGGCCACCGGTTCCGCTGTCAGGAGCGAGCAATCGTGATTGGAGGTTAAAAGTTCAATTCGAAGTGAAGCACGTCGTGAATTCGATACCCTCCGTCGATCAGGCAAACATGGTCGCCGATCACAACGTAGCGGTAGCCTGGAGGCGCGGGCCCGAGGCGAACTAGTAAATCGTGCGGGACAGGCCGAAAGCCTCGACGCATCTCAGGGGTAAAAACAAATCCCTCGTGAATGTCCGGCTCCCATTCGCGGTGCCAATAGCGGCCCTCGCGTACTCTGAAAGCGTCGTGGTGGTGCTGGTACCAATCGCGCGCCTGATCGCGATCGTGGTCGTCGAACCGATCGCGATCATGGTGATCACGGTCGTGATCGCCGTGATATCCCTGATCATGATGATCGCGATCGTCATGATCCTGGGCGTTAGCCAGCGTTACTCCTAAGAACAGACTGAGAACCAGCGTCGTGGCACCAGCAACCCATCTTCGCATCTTCATGAAACCTCCTTGTGAAAGTCCACGATTTGAATCTCGAAGCAATTCGACTGGGCAGAATTTCCGGCATTATAAGGCATGGCGTCCGGTCCACCATACTCAGAATCCACTAGCTGACCTCAAATCGTCATGTACGAGCGTCCCAGGGCGGCACATGCTCACGGGCGCGCGCGGGTGCGTGAATTCATGCGCGCCATTGACCAGCGAGCAAGAGCGCGGTATTGTGCGTCCCGGTCGGTGCGGAGAAAGTGTATTTCCGAGCGAGGTGGCACAATGAAAAATGGATTTCTTGCGGCAATCCTATTGACGCTCGGAATGCTGGCGCTCGCCGCTCGTGCAGGCGCGGCGCCGCAGAAGTACCACGGCCCGGAGCCGGAATGGACACCGTCGATCGTGAAGCCATGCGACCGGGCGTGTCTGGTGGGGTTCATGGACGGCTATATGAACGCCATCTTCAAACATGATCCAGAGGCCGTGCCACCGCTAGCGCTGGACGTCCGGATGACGGAAAACAGCGCGCCCATGGATATCGGCGAGGGAATGTTGTGGCGGTCGAAGGTAGAACCAACCAGCTTCAAAATCTACATCGCCGATCCCGTGGCGGGCCAGGTGGCGGAGCAGGCGCGACTAAAAGTTGGCGGTAAAGATACGCTGGTTGGCGTGCGGTTGAAAATCGATCGCGGAAAAATTTCCGAGGTCGAGCAGCTATGGGCGGGGAATATTAACGAAGCGGCGATTCCTCTGCTGACGACTCCGCGACCGGGGCTGGTTGATGACCTTCCGCCATCGCAGAGGGAGTCGCGAGACGTTTTGTATTGGGCAGCCAATTCGTATTTCGATGCACTCGAGGGCGATGATGGAAAGATCGGAGCGTTCGCCGACGATTGCGTGCGACATGAGAACGGCTATCAGACGGTGAACAATCCGCCCCCGGGAGGACGGATGATGCCCGCGCCAATGCTTCCGAATCCGAACACCGAGCAGGGCAAGTCGCAGCTCAAATTCAGCATGCTGACGTGCTCGCAGCAGATTGACACCAAAATTTTTGCCTATATGAAGCACATACGCCCGAGGCGCGCTCTGGTCATCGATGAGCAGAAGGGCATAGTGGCGACGTTTCCTTTGTTCGTGCACGACGGGACCAGGCGCGGCGCTCCGCCGGACGCGCCTCCAGGCATGTTGCAGAATCTGGTGACCATGGAAACCTTCGGCATCCGCGGCGGGTTGATTCACGAAGTGGAGGCGTTCCCATTCGTCACCATTCCTTACGGGCTGGGCAACGGATGGACGGAGGGTTCAGGCCATTGATCGCGGTTCGAAGAGAATTCGAAGGAGGATGGCTATGCGCGTGAAGATCGTAGGGATGGGTGCTTTGGCTTGCCTGGCAGCGATCATACTGACGGGATACTTGAGCAAACCGGTGATTGCCACGGGTCCGATACCAACTGATTGCGATCGTGCTTGCCTGGAAGGATTGGCGGATCAGTATCTGAACGCCGTTGTGGCGCACGATCCCAAGACGCTGCCGCTTGCGCAGGACGTGAAGTATACCGAACAAGATCAGGTGATGGACGTCGGCGACGGATTCTGGGGCACAGCGACCGCGGTGGGGCATTTCCGGGTGTGCTTTTCCGATCCCGTGGTCGAGCAGATCGGCTGCATCGTGACCATGCGTGAGGGCGAGCACCCGCTGATCATGGGCTTGCGCCTACGCGTCCAGCTCGGCAGGATCACCGAGATCGAGACGACCTACTACCGCCAGGGCGGCGGTGGTCCCTCCGGCATCGCGGACCTCGATGCCAGCACGCCAGACCCGATTTGGACCGAGACGATTCCGCCGGCGCAGCGGGTCTCGCGCGCGAAGATGATCGCCACCGCCAACATGTACTTCGCGGGCCTCGAGAATAACGATGGCAAGGGAGTGTATCCCTTCGCCGACGATTGCAATCGCATCGAGAACGGAAGCCAGACGACCAACAATCCTAAACTTTCACCGAACGCGCCGTTCAACGCCTTCGCGATGAGCTGCATGGCGCAATTCAAGAGCGGCTACTACGCGGTGGTCACGCGGATTCATCACCGGCGCTTTCCGATCGTGGACCAGGAACGCGGCGTAGTGTGGGGCTGCGTGATTTTCGATCAGAACGGCACCGTGCATACGATTCATTTAACCAACGGCCAGACCGTTTCCATGGGCAATATATTCAATCGGCCATCCAGCCTTGAGGTGACGGAAGCATTCAAGATCAGCGATGGCCTGATTCACCGGATCGAAATGGTGGGGTCCGGCTTGCAGTATCATTTGAATTCCGCTTGGGGCGGAATCAGCGACAAATAAAGGGCAGCTGCTGAATTTTTTGCAGAGGCGCAGCACGGTGCGTCCGAGAAAAATCTTGGCGATGTCTCGGCAATCCACTTCATTTCGCGAGGGTGGTCAGCGGTAGATCGATCTTCGCCAGAAAAGGGTCCTTTTAATGAGACGATCTTTCTTCACCACCGCATTCGTGATAGCCGCGCTGGCTGCTTGTGTCCATTTCGCTGTGATTGCGCGGGCGCAAGCACCTGCGCCAGCTGGCGCGCAGGCCCAAAGCCAAGCCCCGCCCCCCGCAGCCGGCGCGAATCTCGGGGCGGGCACGGAAACCGGAATCGGCACATTCGAGACGCACTGCATGGGCTGCCACGGGAATCCCAACGTTCCGCAAGCGCCTGCGCCCTCCGCCATCCGGCAGATGGCTCCCGAGAGAATTTACGACGCGCTGACCACCGGCGTGATGAAGCCGCAGGGCGATGCGTTGACGGACGACCAGAAAAAAATGCTGGCCACTTTTCTGAGCGGGCGGCCGCTCGGTAGCTTGAAAGAAGGCGACGCGAAGGATATGCCGAACCATTGCGCGTCGAATGCTCCGCTTGAAGATCCCGCTTCAGGGCCCGAATGGAACGGATGGAGCCCGGATATCGTCAACTCGCGTTTCCAGGATGCGAAGGACGCGGGCCTGACGGCCGATGAAGTGCCGCAATTGAAATTGAAGTGGGCATTCGGGTATCCGACCGGGCTATCTGCTTACGGTCAGCCGACGATTGTCTCCGGGCGCGTTTTCGTGGGAACTGATATCGGCTACGTCTATTCGCTGGACGCAAGCACCGGATGCGTCTACTGGTCCTATCAAGCGAAGGGCGCCGTGCGTGGCGCCCTCACCATCGAGAGAGTGAAGGGCCACGGCGCTACGAAGTACGCAGCCTATTTCGGAGACGCGCACGCGAACGTGTACGCCGTGGATGCGCAAACAGGGGCTGAGCTTTGGGTGACGAAAGTGGATGATCACTTCGTCGCGCGCGTCACCGCGGCACCCAAGGTATACAAGGAACGCGTGTACGTTCCCATATCCTCTTCCGAGGAATTTTCGTCCGCCAATCTCGATTATTCCTGCTGCACGGGTCGGGGAAGCGTGGTTGCGCTCGACGCGAATACGGGCGCGCAAGTCTGGAAGACATACGTGGTGAGCACGCCGGAGCCTGTGAGGAAAAATTCGAAGGGTGTCCAGCAATACGCGCCCTCCGGCGGCTCGATCTGGAATTCTCCCACCATCGACGCGAAGCGCGACGCCATCTATGTGGGAACCGGAGACGGGCAAACAGAGCCGACTCCGGACACGACCGACTCAATAATGGCAATGGATCTGAAGACTGGAAAAGTCCTGTGGCATTACCAGGGGCAAGCTGGCGATGCGTTTATGGGCGGATGCAACGGACCGGCGCGGACGGACAACTGTCCGAAAGTGAATGGTCCTGATCAGGACATTGGCAATTCACCTATTTTGCGCAAACTGGCGAACGGCAAGAGCGTCGTCGTCTTTGGGATGAAGAATGGAAAAGTTTTCGCCCTTGATCCGGATAAGAAAGGTGCCGTTGTCTGGGAGGTTCACGCCGTCGACATTCCGAAGGGCCAGGAACATAGTTTCTACGCGAATTTGAACGGGGTAGTTTGGGGCGGAGCCGCGGATGATCAGAATGTTTACTACGGGCTGCAATCGGGCGGAATGGTCGCGTTGAAGCTGGCCACTGGCGATGTGGTTTGGCGCGCGAATTTTCCGAAGCCCGAGGGCACTCGCGTGATCAACTCGGCCGCTGCAACTGCCATGCCCGGCGTTGTGTTCCTTGCCGGATCGGATGGGAAGCTGCACGCGCTTTCAACCGCCGATGGCCACGTTCTGTGGGAATACGACACGGCGCGGGAATTCAAAACGGTCAACGACGTGCCGGCGAAGGGTGGCGCGATCGCATCGATTGGGCCTTCGATCGCGGGCGGCATGCTTTTTATCGGATCGGGCTACGCCGTCACCGGAACCAATTCGGGGAATGTGCTCCTGGCCTTCTCAGCAAAATAGACGCGTAAACGGGGATTCCCCAGCGGGTGAGGCGGCGGTTTGGTTCGCCGTGAAGGCCGATGAGCTACGTCGAAAAGGATTTGATTCCCGGAGAAGAAGTGGTTTATCAGACTGGGCTTCACTGGAGCGTGCTCGTCTGGCCGGTGATCATAGCGCTAATCATCGCCGCGGGCGGAGTGGTCTGCCTGCTGCAAAACGACACGAATTTCTCTTACGCAGGCGCGGCGCTCCTGGTAGTTGCGTTCGTCATCGTGGCTGCGGCCGCGTTCAAACGAACCGCCGTCGAAATGGCAGTGACCAACCGGCGAGTGATCATCAAAACGGGACTGGCCAGCCGCCGCTCACTGGAAATCATGCTCGCCAAAGTGGAAAGCATCGGAATCGAGGAGTCCGCGATGGGGCGGATGTTCGGATTTGGCACATTGACAATTCACGGCACGGGCGGGACTCCCGAGCCGTTTAGCCGAATCGCGCATCCTTCTGAGTTTCGTCGGCAAGTGCAACAGCAAGTTGCCGCGCAGCAATCGCAGCGGTGAATTAGACCTCTCTCACGTCAATTAGCAATTCCAGGTTTTTGCGTTTCCTAGGTGCTTGAGCCGAACGCGAATTTCTCGATCGCTTCGCGAGCCACTCGGTCCGGATCCTTCTCCGCCCGGCTTTCCGTATTGAGGATCATCACCTCACGGTCCGCGGCTGAATAAGGCGGCCAGTGGGGAAGATTCTTCGAATTTGGATTGCCCGTGCGCGCGAACGCAACCCAAGTGTCGCAAACATGCTCCGCGAGCGGGAACGTGTCTTGCCCGCCGCCCGTTAGCTTCTGCACCAGCGGGTCGCCCACGTTATCGAATACGAAAGGCATTTCAATCGTGTGCGGCGATCGCATGCGGCCGCCAAGGATCGGCGTCGGCCAGGTGAATTCGTAAACGTACGTCGAGGCCTTGTGAAGAGCTGCTCTGCGCTCCGCAATCTTCTCCGTGAAAGCCACCGTGGGATATGCCGTGGTGATCAGGAAATACAGGCCGGAGGGATTTTCCTGCGGATAAGTGGAGCGAAAAGCGCGAAGCACCGAATCCGTGCTGTCTTTCAAAAGTGGCTTAAGGCGCTGCTGCAAGCCGGCTTCGTCCAGCGAGAAGACGCCGGGATCGGCGCCCGCGAAGAGCGTCATCTCCGTGTGATTGTGGCCGATGATGAGCGGAACATCGGCGGACACGTCCGGGGCCACCGGATCAAATGGGTGATGAAACAGCGACACGCCGTCAACCACCGGCGCGAATCCTTCAATCAGGCCGGGCGTCATCGGCGGCAATTTGCGATTCACCGCACCCTGCGCGGCCATGATGCGCTCGAGGGGCGCTGTCTGAATGTCGGCGACTCGCGCCGGAGTCACGCCCAACTCGTCGAGAAACATTCTTCCGACTTTCGCCCCTTCGGCGCGGTCCACCATCCTGAGCCCGGGGCCGCTTTCAATCACCGCACGCTGGAAAAGTCCTTTGGCGGCTGGCATTGCCAGGAGAGCTGAAACTTTTTGGCCGCCTCCGGATTCGCCAAAGATCAGCACGCGGCCTGGGTCGCCGCCGAATCCAGCGATGTTCTCCCGCACCCATTCGAGCGCCGCGATAATGTCCAGCATGCCGGCGTTCCCGGAAGCGGCGAATGCCTCCCCTCCGGCGTCGCGGAGGTATGTGTAGCCCAATGCGCCCAGCCGGTGATTGATGGTGACGACCACAACTTCGCCGCGGCGCGCCAGATTCGCGCCGTCATAGAGGCGGGCTGAGCCGGAACCCGACGTGAACCCGCCGCCGTGAATCCAAAACATCACCGGGCGCTTACGGCCATCATTGATGCCGGGCGTCCAGATGTTCAGGACCAGGCAATCCTCGCTCTCGCTTACATCGCGCGGATTTTCTGCGGAGATCAGGAAGTCCAGCGCCCCCAAACCGCTGGGCGCGCCAGGCACGGTCTGAGGCGCGGATGCTCCATAGTGCAGCGCATCGCGCACCCCGCTCCAAGGTTCTGGTTTAGCTGGCGGCATAAATCGATTCTTCCCAGCAGTGGAGGCGCCGTAGGGAATTCCTTTGAAAACGTTGATACCGTTCTCGGACGTGCCGCGAACCTTGCCCGCGGTTGTCTCGACGACTGGCCGCGATTGGCTCGGCAAAACGCCGGCCGCCGCGCTCGAATTTCCAAATGATCCTGCGAAAAGGCGTTGCGCAATCATCGCGCCTCCGCCCAGCGCCGACGCCTTGAGCAAAGTCCGCCGATTCACAACAGAAGCCAGTTTGCGGAAGTGCGCCATCGGAACCTCCCTTGAAGGAGCGGCTCCAGGAAATAGCTGATGGGCCGAAGCCTTCAACTGCCACCCGATTTGCGCGCCAATATACATTATCTGGCGCCGAAAAGACGGGTGAGCTCTTCCGGGCTCGCCGTCACGCAAACGCTGCAAAGGAGGCCACCTGTACAAAGGTACCATTGACTTTCGCTTTTAGTTCGCCCTATGATGACTACGCTAATTGGCGTACTTCGGCCCTGTAATTCAGTTTCGAAGTCTGACGGGCGCCGTGCAAGCGGGGGAGCGATGGCACTAACCAAGCGGCAGAAAGAAGTGCTGAATTATCTCGTCGGGTTCATCAATAAAAATGGATACTCGCCGAGTTTTGAGGAGATTGCGCACGCGCTGAAGCTCACCTCACTTGCGACCGTGCATAAGCACCTCTCCACTCTCGAAAAGAAGAGCTTCATACGGCGCGGCTACAACCAAAGCCGCTCGATCGAAGTCACGCAACTCCCCCGGCAGGTGCGCGAAGAGATTCTCGATCGCCATGTGGTCGAACTGCCGCTCACCGGGAGAATTGCCGCCGGGCGCCCCCTGGAAGCTGTCGAAGATAACGAAACGGTTTCGCTCGCCGACTTCACCCGCGGTCACAACAATTTTGTCCTGAAGGTGAAGGGTGAATCCATGCAGGACGATCACATCCTCGATGGCGATTACATCGTGGTCGAGCAGACCCAAGTGGCCAATCCGGGCGAAATTGTGGTCGCCCTCGTCGGTGAGGATGAAGCTACGGTCAAGCGTTTCTATCGCGAGGCTGGGGGAAAGATTCGCTTGCAGCCGGCGAACTCATCAATGGGTCCCATCATCGTTTCGGGAGCGGACGTTAAAATACAAGGTCGTGTGGTCGGTGTCCTGCGAAAATACTGAAACGTTGCGGCGCTCGTTGCCCGCAACGGCCGCTAGCTCACTGTCCTTGGCCTCGGATTGACTGCATCCTCCACGCTGAGAATCAACCGCCAAATATCGGTTTTCGGCACTACCGTGCGAATGCCGGCGTCCCTGGCCTTTGGCTCGATCCCTTGGATCTCCAATATCGTAAACAAGATCAGCGGCACTCTGGGATTCAACGCCGACATTTCTTTGGCTACTTCAATCCCATTCATGTCGGGCATGGCCAGATCGAGCAAGACCACCTCGGGCTGAAGTTCGCGGAACTTTTCAACCGCAGAGTGGCCGGTCTGCGCCTCTCCGCATACCGTCCAGGCGCGCGACCGCGCAACGGTGCGAAGAATACGCCGTGTGGTATCCGAATCGTCGACGATCAGAATTCGCAATCCGTAGTCCAATTCTAGGAAAGCTATACCGCCATTAAGAACTACACCGCCATGATAGACGCCGCCACCGGGATGGGGCTTCTTTTGTATAGCGAAGCGCTGTTCTTTTAAATACAGCGAATGCCTTAGGTGTAGACTTTAAAGAGTGGTCGGCAAACGAGCGAACTGAATGCAAACACAACTATGATAGTCGGAGTTCGGTCTGCGACGCCAAAGAAACACAGGATGCGACCCTGGATAACTCGCTCTTATCTCGGCAGTTGTCTGTTGCTTTTCGCGTCTGGCGTTTCTCTGCGCGCCGGCGCAGGCGCGATTCCGTCAGCCGAATGAAGAGTATCAGTCTCGTCGCGCCAAACTTCGCGCGATGGTTGACGCTCCAATCGTAATCTTCGGATACACGGGTCACGAGGATGCCTCTGAGGTGGCCGTTTTTTTTCAAGAGCCCCATTTCTATTATTTGACGGGACACGATCAGCCCGGCGCCGCTCTGCTTTTGGTCCCTGATCGCTCTAGCGATATTGGCGCTCACGCCGGTAAATCCAACGCCGATGCGGCCGATGGCCCGCGCGAAATTTTATATCTTCCAGCGCGGGATCCGGCCGAGGAAATCTGGGAAGGCCCCAAAATCGGACCCGACGATCCAGGCATTGCGGAAAAAACGGGATTTCAGACTGTTGAGCCGCTCGATAAGTTAAAGGCGGATCTGGCGAAGCTCGCGAAAACTTACAAAACTTTCTACACGCTGATGCCGCCCGAACACGAAGAGGGATATCCCCATCTCACCGAGTCCGTCGCTACGATTCGCGCGGCGATTCCGCACGCCACACTGGAAGACATCGCGCCGCAGCTCGACGCGATGCGCCAAGTGAAATCTCCCGGCGAACTGGCGCTGATGCAAAAAGCCATCGACCTGTCAATCGACGCGCATTTCGACGCCATGAGAAACGATGCGCCCGGGACTCTTCGAATACCAGATCGCCGCGCGCATGAAGGAAATCCACGAATGGGGCGGATGCGAACGAGAAGCGTACGCGCCCATCGTCGGCGCTGGTTTCAACTCCACAGTGCTGCACTATAGCGCGCTGGACGGCCAAATTAAGGACGGCGACGTGGTGGTGATCGACGTCGGCGGTGAATATGGAGGCTATGCCGCCGATATCACGCGCACGCTCCCGGCCAACGGCAAGTTCACGCCGCGCCAGCGCGAGATTTACGATATCGTCCTCGGCGCGCAGAATGCCGCGATAGCGGCGGTGAAACCCGGCGCCGTCCTCTACGGCGGCAAGGACAGCTTGCAGCAAATCGTCACCGACTACATCAACGCGCACGGCCACGATAAAGAGGGACGCCCGCTGGGGCGTTATTATCCCCACGGCGTAAGCCATCATCTTGGACTCGATGTTCACGATCCGGGCGACCGCAATCGCCCCCTCGAACCCGGCATGGTCGTAACCGTGGAGCCGGGAATTTACATCCCTGAAGAAAACCTAGGCGTCCGCATCGAGGACGACGTACTGGTCACAAAGGACGGCTACAAGCTACTCACCGCGCGCCTTCCCCGCACCGCCGACGAGATAGAAAAGATAATGGCTGAAGCTCACTCTTCTGCCCGGCATTAGCCATCGAATTGTGGCCGCCGCTGCATCCATTCGCGGCGGATGCGGGCTGCCACGTCGCAAAATTCTTTACACCAACCACCGCTTGACACCCAGCGCCCCGTCTCTAAGATGGTTGCGTGAATGATTGCAACCTATTGTCGGAATGGCGAGTCGGCGCCGAACAACTCGGCGGGCGCCGCGCTTTACCTCGAGTTCTACTCGACACAACGTGCCGAGTAGAATGTGGCGTAACTTACAGAAAACAAAGGATCGGGTGCACGTCTACTCGACACTTTTTGAGAGGGTAAGTAGCCGGCGATGATGCAAGCCTGGGCCGATACCGCGATAGAAACCGCTAAGCGCCGCGGCGCCAGCTACGCGGACGTCCGCGTGATGGATATTCGCCACCGTGATATCTCCACCAAGAATGGCGAGGTCGGCACGCTTGCTGAGTCCGAATCACTGGGCATCGGCATACGCGTGATCGCGAGCGGCGCATGGGGATTCGCATCCACCGACAGGCTCACACGCGAAGGGGTGCAGGCTTGCGCCGCCGAGGCCGTGGCAATCGCGAAAGCGTCCGCGCTCGCTAAGCGCGAAAATGTGGCGCTCGCGCCGGAACAAGCGTACGTGGATACCTGGCAGAATCCGTTTCTCAAAGACCCGTTTCGCATTCCCGTCGAACGGCAAATCGATCTGCTGCTCGCCGCCGACAAGGAAATGCGCCGCGTGAAAGGAATCACGGTCGCGGAAGGGTCGATGTCATTTCGCCGAATCGAGCAATTGTTCGTTTCGAGCGCCGGATCGTCGATTCATCAGGTGAAGATGCAATCCGGCGCGGGCATTGTGGCCACCAGTTTCGCGGAGAGCGAAATCCAAAAGCGCTCATATCCCAGCAGTTTTGGCGGACAGCACATGCTGCAAGGCTACGAATTAGTTGAGTCATTTGATCTGGTTGGCAACGCACCGCGCATCGCCGAAGAATGTGTGGCGCTGCATTCCGCCGCGCAGTGTCCGGAAGGCCAGAAAACTGTAATTCTCGGTAGTTCGCAGCTCGGCTTGCAAATTCACGAATCCATCGGCCATCCCATCGAACTGGACCGCGTCCTCGGCATGGAAGCAAATTTCGCGGGGATGAGCTTCCTCACCACGGAGAAGTTGAGGAAGCTGAAATACGGCTCCGATATCGTAAACGTGGTGGCGGACGCGCGGCTTGCTCACGGTCCGGGCCTCGGCACGTTTGCTTACGATGACGAGGGCGTGCCCGCGCAATGCACGCCGATCATCACCGATGGTCTTTTCACCGGCTATTTGAGCAACCGCGAAACGGCCTCGGCAATCGGCGAGAAACGCTCCGGCGGCACCATGCGCTGCGAAAGCTGGAATCGCCTTCCGATGATCCGCATGACAAATATCAGCATCAATCCCGGCACATGGAAGTACGACGATCTGATTGCCGACACGGACGACGCCATTTTGATGGAAACGAACCGCTCCTGGTCGATTGATGACCGCCGCTACCATTTTCAGTTCTCCACAGAAATTGGCTGGGAAATTAAGGGCGGCAAGAAGGGGCGCATGATCAAGAATCCAAGCTACAGCGGCATCACCACGGAGTTTTGGAATAGTTGCGATGCAATCTGCTCGCGCGACTACTGGACTCTGTGGGGCACGCCCAACTGCGGCAAGGGTCAGCCGCAGCAAGTAATGGGAACCGGCCACGGCGCTTCTCCCGCGCGATTCCGCAATATCAAGGTCGGAATCGCCTTCGCGAAATAATCGACGAACATGCCAACCCGCACATCGAAATCATTTGCGGCCAAGGAAGGCCGCATCCCGAAGGCCGATCTCGAACGCGTCGCGGAGCGAATTTTGAAGCTGAGCGAGGCGGACGAGACCGAAGTCGAAATTGGAGCGGTTACCGACGCGCTGACGCGCTTCGCGAACAACACCATTCATCAAAATGTTGCGGAGCAGACGCTCACCATTTCGGTGCGAGCCGTTGTGGACGGGCGCACCGCTCGCGCCACGACGAACAAAACGGATGACGAATCGCTTCGACGCGCGACAGCGGCGGCCCTGTCTCTGGCGCGCAATCAGCCTAAAAATCCCGATCTCCTGCCAATGCTTCGCTCGCAAAAATATCAAAAAGTCGCCCGCTTTTTCCCGGCCACTTCCGCCGCGACGCCGCTGGACCGCGCTCGCGCCGTGACGCGCGTGTGCCGGATGGTGGAGAAGGCTAAACAGACCGCGGCGGGGATTTTCTCGAGCGGATCGTCGCAGTCTTTGCTTGCAAATTCGAAGGGGGTGTCGGCGCATTACGAACAAACGCGCTCGGAATTTTCGGTTACCGTGCTCGAATCGAAATCTTCCGGCTGGGCGAAATCGAATTCGCCCGACATTCGCAATATCGATCCCGACGAGCTGGCCGAAAGCGCCAGCCGCACCTGCGCCGAATCGCGCGAGCCCAAGGAAATTCCCGCGGGCCATTACACGACGATCCTGCCTCCCTCCGCCGTTCTCGATCTCGTCGGTTTTCTTTTCTACGATTTCGCGGGCACGGCGGTGCTCGATAAACGCTCATGCTTAACCGGGCGAATGGGAAAGAAAATCTTTGGCGACAACATCAGCATCTGGGACGACGCATATCATTCGCTGCAAACCGGTCCGCCGTATGACGGCGAAGGATTGCCCAGGCAGAAGGTGCTGCTGGTGGATCGCGGTACGCCGAAGAATCTAGTTTACGCACGCGCCACGGCGAAAAAGATGAAGGCCAAGCCAACAGGCCACGGCTTTTCGTTGCCGAACGAATACGGTGAGGCTCCCATGAATTTGGTATTCGCGGGCGGCGACAAATCCATGGAAGAGATGATTCGATCGACGGAGCGCGGGCATTCTGGTTACGCGCCTGTGGTACATCCGCGAAGTCGATCCGTACGCAAAAGTACTCACGGGGATGACGCGCGACGGAACCTTCCTTATTGAAAATGGGCGCGTTGCAGGCGGACTTCGCAATTTCCGGTTCAACCAGAGCATCGTCGAGATGCTCGCGAACGTCGAAATGCTGGGACCCGCCGTGCGCGCGGCCGGAGAAGAATCTTTCGAGATGGTCGTACCAACGATGAAAGTCCGCAACTTTCATTTCAGCGAAGTCACCAAATTTTAACTAGGCCTTGCCGGCAAGCGCGATTGCGCAACGAGGAATGGCTCGGGGGCTTGGACTCGAACCAAGATTCTAGGCTCCAAAGGCCCATGTGCTACCAATTGCACCACCCCCGAGTAGCCGAGAAAGTTTAGCAGAGATGGCCTCTGTTTTTCCTGCCCGCTGCGTGACCTGAGCCAGCGTACTGTACTATTGATCCCGCGCAAAAGGCGGGACCGCCGCTACGAAGTCAAAACCACGCGGCGCTCGGCGACGTGTGGCATGATCGATGTTCGGAGATCCGCTTAGTTATTCCAGAAAACTTGACGGCGGGACGGAGTTTCGGGAGACAAGAAATTCATGAAGGCGGACATGGCATCGACAGCTAGAGTGGTGTTGGTGGCCGGAGGCACGGGCGGGTTGGGACGCGCCGTAAGTGTGGCGTTCCTGGGGGAAGGTGCACGTGTTGTTGTGACGTATCGAAAGCAGGAAGAGTTCGATGCGCTGAAGAAGCTGGCTGCTGCTAACTCCTCTCGGCTCGACGGCTACGCCGTCGATGTCACTGACGAAGCGGCGGTGGGGAAACTCGTGGAGGAAATTGTGGGGCGGCATGGCCGGCTTGACGCCATGGTGAACACGGTGGGCGGATACGTCGGCGGCGTGAAACTGTGGGAGCTGGATACGAAGGTATTCGACCAAATGCTGACCCTGAACTTGCGCTCGGGTTATGCCCTGTCGCGGGCCGCGGTGAGGGTGATGCTGAAGCAAGGCAGTGGGGCGATTGTAAACGTCGCGGCTAAAGCTGCGATCGATCACGGAGCAGGCGCCGCTGCCTATGCTGCTTCGAAAGCGGCGGCGGTTGCGATGATCAATTCGTTTGCCGAGGACCTGAAGGGTACCCGCATCCGCGCGAATTCGGTTCTTCCGAGCATCATTGATACCGAGGTAAACCGGAAAGCAATGCCGAAAGCTGATTTCTCGAAGTGGCCGAAGCCGGAAGAGATTGCGCGTGTCATCGTATTTTTGTGCAGCGATGGCGCCGAAGTGATTCATGGCGCCGCCGTGCCGGTGTTCGGAAACAGCTGATCTGGAGACCGGACACTAGAGACCGGACGCCAGAGACCGGTTCCTCGAAGTAGGATAGCCCAATGCCAGCAGGCGATTTGCCGCTCTGGCGGCAATTTGCTAGGCTTCAGAGCACTTCACAAAAACGGAGAGGTGTCCGAGCGGTTTAAGGAGCACGCTTGGAAAGCGTGTGTTGGGGAAACTCAACCGTGGGTTCGAATCCCACCCTCTCCGCCATACCTAAATAGGTAGGCTTTGGAGTTGAGCGGCGATTGCCGAGTTGTGCTTTTATGAACAGTTTAATAGATCCGAACGCCGTAAACTCCCCCCGCGTGAGGCGATTAGGTGAACAACAAAGAAACTTTTGATATTTTCTCGGGAGCACCGCAAGAAAACGGCTTTTGGGTAGAGGCCATTGTCCCTCAGGTGCGCGCCAACGAATGGGACCAATCAATTCTCACGCGAGCAGGCACGCGTTCCGGAGCAATGATCGCGCGGTAAGGTGATTTCATGCGCACGCCACTTTGGTACCTCACTCGACTGCGCAAGCAGTACCTCGCGCTCAAACTTAAGTGGGAACATGACAGGGCAATAAGACGCACGCGCAAACGTTGGGACTACGCCATTCGGCATCCAGCACCCCCGACCGACAAGCCACAATGAAGACGATTCAGCGGTGATTCCGTTCGATTCTTGGTGCTCCCAATCCTCGCTGTGAGTTCCAGCCAGTCAACGCTGGTGGCACTCACGGCGAAAGCGGATACTTTCGCCGTTGCCTGGGAGTTAGCTATGCAATTGAAGGCGGGAGATCTGTCATTCAACTTATTGGATGCCGGTTCGGGCGAATCGGCCTTGCTGTTTGTTCACTATTGGGGTGGGTCGGCACGCACTTGGGATGCTGTCACCTCGCGGCTTTCGGTAGATTTCCGATCAACCAGGTCAACCTGCCGATTCAATTCGGAGTTTTGTGGCAACATTGGCATCGCAAATTTGACTCCCACTCTTTCCGCCTTATCATCATGAACGAGCGCCACGGATCTTTATTGCTGCTCGCGATCGTGCATTCGAGGGGCGGCTTCGACGGAGGAGGTCCCCGGCGTTAGCGACATTTTTGTTGGTGGCGGCTCGAAGCATCTCCTCGGCCCGCTCGGAGAGGATCGCGAAAAGCCGTTCCACATCCCGGCTCCGTAATCCTCGCAACAATTCCCGCTGATACGCCATGGCAACGGGCGCGATCTCGCGGAGAAGCGCCTCGCCCGACTTTGTTAGTGAAAGCAGCGAAGCTCGACTGTCCGTCGGATGTGCGGCCTGGGTGACGAGTTTGCGGCGCACCAGGCCTCGCAGCGACCGGCTGATCCAGGCCTTGTCGATGTGGGTTCTGCGGCTCACTTCGTTCACGGAGATCGGTTGGTACGCCCCCAGCATCACCAGGATCCGCAAGTCCGTGGGTTTCACACCGAAGCGATCTTTGAACGCGAGAATACCTATGCGAAGAATCAATTCAGACAGGCGGACGATGCGAACGGAAACCAAGCGGATGAGCGCGTCGATATGGGGTTCGGGCTCGCGATGACGTCTGATTCGAGCCGGATCTGGACGCTGCACAGGATCTTGCGAAGGCTTGCGATTCTGAGAGACGCGCAGGCCGCTCGAACTCGCCGTCATTCATCTCCTCAATTTGGCCGCTACGATGCGAGTCGAGTATAAAGTAATCTGGTACACAGAAGCGACGAAAACCGATGGAATTAGCTACAAGTTCTTGCGTACGGAGTCGCTCGAGGTTCGTCATCCAGATCAACTTGTGTGGGGCGGCGCTCTTAAACAAAATGCAAAATGCGTATGTCAGTGTTGGCGAAAGGAGATTTTATGACGCTTAGCAATGATGAGCCGATGCGGATGATTCAGGAGTTGGCAGCGCGGGTGCAGCGCCTCGAAGACACAATTGAGATTCAGCAGCTGCAATCAAAATACATTCACTATCTGTTCAAGCAACGCTTCGAAAGGATCGTGGATGAGTGTTTCGCCAAACATTTGCCGGACGTCTCCGTGGAGTTTTCAGATAGCGGCGTATATCGGGGCCTCGAAAGTGTACGAGCGGTTTACCGGGCTTTCGAAGTAACAAAAACGATTCCAGGATTCTTCATCCTGCACATGACCGTCAATCCGGTCATCGAAATCGCAAAAGATGGGTTGTCCGCGCGTAGCCACTGGCTTTCGCCGGGAGCCGCTGGAACAGACAGTTCCGCGGCGTGGATATGGGGGCCGTTTTATGTGGACTATGTAAAGGAGGGTGGACGCTGGCGCATCGCGCATTCCAATCTCGTTCCACTATTCCGGAATCGGTATGAAACGAGCTGGGCGCAGGCGACCGATCACGGCACAGTGCGCGGCGTTCTCGCTGCTCAGCCGGACGAGCCCTCGACGCTGTACAGACCCTACAACGAGGTAAAGAAACAGCGCGATATTTTCGCAAACCATCCTGCGCTGCCGCAACCCTACTGAATTGAGGTGGAAGTCGATTACCCGAGCCACTAGCGGAGGGCGAAAATTCGTGTGTTGCTTATGAGAGGGTGGTCATTCGCAGAATCTCGCCGAGATCGTGAGCGATGCGATGCGGCCGCCGATCTGACGGCTGTGCGGCCCAATCCTTCGCTGTTGTGAAGCCGGTGGTCAGGCCGAAACCGATCGCTTTACCTCGCCGCGCCATGATCATTTCCACGACCGGATCATCTCCGACCACGGCGACGCGGCGCATCGGAACTCCCAACTTTTTTGCGACGAGCCTCAGCGCGTGCAACGAAGGTTTGCCGGTGAGGATCATGGGAGCATGAGTCATCTTGCGCACGGCGGCAGCAATGGCATGCGAGTAACCCATCGTTTTGCCGCTGGACGTCGCGAAAAAAGGAACGTCGGAAGCGACGTAAAGCTCCGCGCCATTCCAGATGGCTTTGCAGGCGGCCTCGATATCCTGCATTCGACAGTCCGGGTGCCAGCCGATATAAACCGCCTGGACTTGCTCCGCGCGATCCTGGCCCGTGAGGACAACTTCGATCCCGGCCTCCGCGAGCGATTGGCCGACCCCAGGAGTGCCGAGCACGAGAACACGTTTTACGCCGCGCCTGGGCATTAGTTCCGCCGCGACGGTATTGGGCGTAAGCAAAGCCTCGTCCGAGATGGGCAAGCCAAGGGCGCGCAGCTTCGGGGCCTGTTCTGTCGCCGGATACGCGCTGCCATTGGTGAGAACCACAAACGGCACTCCACGAGATTGCAGTTCCTTCAGCACCTCGACAGCGCCGGGCAACAGGCGGTAGCCGCCGAGCGAGCGGTCACTCAGGATCAGCGTACCGTCGAGGTCGAACATGAAACCCTCGACAGGTCCGAAGGTTTCATTCCAGCCGTTGTTGGAGCGGCGCATATTCACGCCCCCGCAGGCGCAGACTGGCCGCGCAGCTCTAGTTTGAAATCTTGCTTCTCAATCGACAGGTAATTGATGTCGCGCCGAGCAGTGAGTTGACGTATCAGGCTCATCACGGGAGCCATGTCGGGATCGTATGCGCGTTCCGCAGGGCCAGCGGCCTTCATCGCATCGACTTGGCCGGCGGGCATCGTGGCCCGCAGGAGAAATTCCTCGTCGCTTAGTTCCGGGCCGATGCGCCGGCGCAATTCGCGCAAGGGCGGCATGCCCGGTTGCTGGCGCAACTCGCGCGTTCGAGGCAGAGATTCAATGCGATCCATCACGTCCGGCGCGATCGGAACATTTGGCCGGCCAAATCTTCCCAGCGCATACCGGATGATTTCATCCGGAATCGTGCCATAGCGTTCTTTTCCGGTGACGTTCAGCACGGCTTGGGTTATCAGCATCTGTGCGAAAGGAGTCATCACAATGGGCCAGCCCAATTCCTGACGCACTCGACCCAACTCCTCGATCACTGCGCCTTCCAAGTGAGAGACCCTTGTCTCCGCGAGATGCCGGCGCATGGTGCTGACGGTTCCGCCCGGCAATTGGTGGTGAAGATAATTTGCATCGAAAGCCTGGGGGCTGCCCGCTGGAAGGCCCTCTGCTTCCGCAAGGCGCGTGAAATAGCGACCGACTTCAGCGAGGGCCTGATCGTCAACTTCGACGTGATGCCCCAGGGCGCGGAGGTTGGAGACGACGCGCTCCGATGGTGGATTGGAGAGGCCGTCCGATGCGGCGCCCGAAGCGCACTGAACCGCGCTGACTCCCCAATCGGGCGCATCCATATAGGTGAGTTCGCCGACCCCGATCGTGCAGTGCGAATGAAGTTCAAGCGGCTTTTTGCCAATTGCTGCGATCACGGCCGGGATGAGCGTGCGGGCGCGCAGCGGCGTGAGAAGGCCGCCAGGATCCTTTATATAGAGCGCGTCTACGTCGGAGCTTTCAGCGAGGGTGCGGGCGCGGGTAACGTAGTGAGCGTCGTCATGAATCGGGCTCAGTGTAAAGACGAGGGCGCCGACAACGTATTCACCGCCCGCAGCTTTAATCATGCGCGCGCATGCGACGTTTGAATCGGCGTCATTCATCGGATCGGCCAACGCGAATCGGCGCATGCCAGCAGTGATGAGTGTTTGGAAAGCCAGGTTCATGAACTCGGGGCTGGCCGCTTCCCAGGAAATAAAACGGAAGCCTGTCGAGAGAAATTGCAGCGGCGTCTTCGGCATGGCTTCAGCCATGAGGCGAATGCGTTCCCAGGGATCTTCTTTTTTGTAACGGACAGCGACGCCCATGTGCGTGGAGGTGGTGAAGTCGATGGCCTTGAAGCCTACGCGATCCATCACCGGAGCGATAGTGAGGGTCTTGGCCGTGTCCACGCCGAGCGCGGACCACAGACACTGATTGCCGTCGCGCAGGGAAGTCTCCACGACTTGGACGTTAGCCACGCGCGTGAGCCTCCTGCATCAGGCGCCGGCTTTCGAGGAAGCGGGGCAGATAGGACGTGTCGACGCCGCCGGCCTGAAATTCTGGATCGGCCATGACGTCCAGATGGAACGCGAGGTTCGTAGCGACACCTTCGATGCGCGTCGCAGCGAGCGCATCGCGCATGCGTTCGAGCGCTGCAGGACGATCGGCAGCGTGAACGATGATCTTGGCCATCAGCGAATCATAAAATGGCGGAATGCGAGCGCCCGAAAAAATGTGGGTATCGACTCGCACGCCCTCGCCTGACGGCCACTCGGCTATCCGAACAGTGCCGGGGCTGGGATGGAAGTCTCGCGCTGGATCTTCCGCATTGATCCTGCACTCGACTGCGCAACCACGGGGCCTGACATCTGCTTGCCTTAATGGCAGTCCGCGGCCATCGGCGATGGCAATTTGCTCGGAGACGATGTCGAGACCGGTGACCGCTTCGGTAATCGGGTGCTCGACTTGGATTCGGGCATTCATTTCAAGGAAATAGAACGCGCCGCGTTCGAGATCAATGAGGAACTCGACAGTGCCGGCACTGCGATAAGACAACCGCTCACTAAACTGCACCGCCGCATTGTGGATGCGTGCGCGGAAATCCGGCGAGAGCCCGGGCGCCGGCGTTTCTTCTATCAGTTTTTGATAGCGGCGCTGGACCGAACAGTCTCGTTCTCCGAGATGAACTACGCGGCCTTTCCCGTCGCCGAGAATTTGAACCTCCACGTGGCGTCCGCGGGTGACGAAGCGTTCGAGGTAAACTCGAGCATCGCCAAATGCGGCACCCGCTTCGGCGGAGGCCATGTCCATCGCCGCGGGTAGATCCTCCAGACGATCGACTCGTTTCATGCCGCGGCCTCCTCCACCGCCAACTGCTTTGACCAGCAGCGGCGGCCCGATTTTCCGCCCGAGCGCCGTGGCCTCACTCGCGGTTTCGACTGCTCCGCCGGGGGCGGTTGGCACGCCGGCAAGCTCAGCTTCGGCGCGGGCACGCAATTTGTCGCCGACGGACTCGATCTGGGCGGAGGTTGGACCGATGAAGATTACGCCCACCTCCTCGCAAAGTCTGGCGAGAGCCGGATGCTCCGAGAGGAATCCGTAACCTGGATGGATAGCGTCTGCCTTCACGCCCAATGCGGCTTGGACGATGGTGCCGACTTTCAGATAGCTATCGACAGGCCGCGCCGGACCTATGCAGACGGTGCGGTCCGCGAGCCGCGCGGGTAGCGATTCCAGATCGGCTGCGGATGCAGCCAGCACAGTTTCAATGCCGAGTGCCTTGCAAGTGCGAATCACGCGGACCGCAATTTCGCCGCGATTAGCTATGAGTATGCGGCGGATCGCCATGGTCAGGCCCGGGGGCGCACTCGCAGGAGAATTTCGTCAAACTCCACCAGCGCTTCGTTTTCGGCCAATATTTCGACCACTTCACCTTTTACTCCCGCGCAAACGGAATTCATCAGTTTCATCACTTCGATGATACCGACCACCGTGTCCTCTCCGACCTTGGAGCCCACCTCGACGAAGGGCGGCTCGCCCGGTTTCGGCGCACGATAGAAAATTCCGAGCAGAGGAGAGGCGACCTCCGCGAGTCCTGGCTCGGACGGAGATTTTACTTTTCGCTGCACTGGGTGCGCCGCTTGCGGTTGCGGTTCGGGTGCCGCGGAAGGAACTGCGGGTTGCCGAACCGCTACAGCGGAACCGCGTTGCAAGTTTAGCTTCACGCCATTCATTTCTAGCGACAAGTTGTCGAAACTTGACTGTTCAAGCAGCCGCATAATCTCCGCCACGTCCTTGGCGCTGAGAGTCATCGGCGGCCTCCGAAGATCTTCATCACGTGTTGGAGCGGGTCATCCGCAGGCTTGGCGACCGGCGCATGGTCCTTGGAGGACCAAACCGTTTCTGGCCGACTCTGTAGCAGCAGGATTTCGCCGGCGTGATCGATTGCCCACTCGATATCCTGCGGTCGCTTGTAATGGCGCTCGACTTTCCGCGCAATGTCTTTCAGCGCAGAAATCTCTGCATCGCTCAGGCAGGCCACTTTGCGAAGATGATCCGGCGTCTCCACTTCTCTGACGCCGCCAGCCGGCGCAGGCGAATGTTGGACGTGCTTATCCGAGATCTCGCGCACCGAAATTTCGCCTGTGATCTTGGCGATCACGAAGCGGTCGGGTGTGACTTCGCCGCTCACCACAGTTGAGCCGAGACCCCAAGCTGCCTCGATCGTAATCACCGAGCGGTCGCCCGTTAGCGGACTGCGAGTGAACATGACTCCCGCCTTATGGGCATTGACCATGCTTTGAACGACCACGGCCATTGCAACGCCGCTTTCCGGCAGGCCGTGCTTGCGGCGATAGGCGATGGAAGGAACGGAATAGAGGCTGGCCCAACAAGAGCGCACGCGTTCCAAAGTGTCGTGCGCACCAATTACCCAAAGGTAGGTGTCCTGTAGTCCTGCAAAACTAGCGTCTGCCGCATCTTCAGTTGTGGCGGATGAACGCACTGCCACGGGTGGATCGCTATCCCCTCCGCATAATTCGGCGTGCGCAGCGAGAATTTCTGAATTCACATCATCCGGCAGCCGCGCGCTTTCGAACCGGGCGCGCACATGCTCGGAGAGTGCAGCGATCTTTTCGAGTTCATCCGCGCCGAGCGCCTCAACCTTGGACCGGATTGGATCTTCCTTTTCCAGCGCGTTGAGAAAACGTTCGAATGCGGCTGTGCGCACGACGAATCCCGGCGGCACCGGTATGCTCGCCCGCACCAACTCGCCCAATGAACCGCCCTTGCCGCCGACAGTGGGGCGATCGGACAGACCGATGTCCGCAAACCAGCCGATTATGTCTGAAGAAGGCACGCCTAAATTATCCCACTAGAGAAGGGTGACAACGCCCCGGCCGCCATCAACGCGAATGCGCTGGCCATCCTTGATTTTTTGCGTAGCTGTGCCCGTGCCAACCACCGCGGGCAGTCCGTATTCGCGCGCCACAATTGCCGCGTGGCTCATCGAGCCGCCTATGTCGGATACAGCTGCCGCAATTTTCTGGAAGACCGGCGACCAACTCGGATTGGTTATTTGGCAAACGAGTATATCCCCGTGGCGCAGCCGACCGATTTCCTCCGCCGACTTCACAACGCGGGCCACGCCCTCGACGACTCCACTTGAAGCCGCGAAGCCTTTGATCTCATTGGAATCCGGCTGCTCGCCGGCTGACAGCCATGTGTCGAGATTCTCGCGGGTAATGCCCCACAACATCACGATGGCAGGATCATCAATGATATCGGGAACAGGCCCGAGGGCCGGTGCGGTTGCGTGCTTCGCCCATTCGTCGATCGCCGCTTTGCGCTCTCGCACGATCGCCGGCCAGAGCGACGGGCCTCGTGGAAGCGAACCGTTGGACCAAGAAGTCATCAGGTCGACGATTGCAGCTTCAAGTTCGTAATGGCTCAGATGAAATGCGTCTTCGGCTTTTGGGAAGAAACCGTGCTCAGCTAATAGCGCACCGAACTCCCTGATCTTGTTGAAGAAGAGGTTCGTGTACCAATGCTCACAGTAGAACTTGTGCCCCTCGACGTAGGGGAAAACGCGGTGGGCCAGTTCGATCATCTGATCGTACGCGGCGCGCTCCTCGTCGGTCTCCAGGAGCTCGCGATAATCCGCAATCAGCTGCTTGCGCTCGGCCATGAGTCTGTCGGTTTGGCGTTCAAGCCGCTGTCCCTTTTTCGCATTCGCGATGTAGCCTGGCAGGGCGTTGAAAGGCATCGAGAGATCGTCGTTCCAAGAGCGGTGGTAGTGGTAAAAGCCGTCGCCAACATTGACGTTGAACCAGGGATCGCGGGAAACAGCAAGTTCCTTGAGCCACTTCGCGCCGGGTTCGCCCAACTGCTCCAACGATTTGATGATTTCGTCTGGCGAGGCACCTTCCCGGAACTGGCTATCGACGCCCAGCTCGATGGCGCACTTGGCGAGACGCCTCAGCTCATCATCCGGACGGAAGATTTCGGCCTCTAACCCCGCGACCATTCGCGCTACTGTTTGATCACTGATTTCTGGAAAAGCCTTCTTGCAAAAATCGAAGAAGGTCAAGTAAGCCCCATATCCGAGCAGGAGAAACTCGAAGTGGTGCTGCCACATCCGAAAATAGCCTTCCAGCGTTTTCTGATACGTTTCGAGAATGTAGTGATTGGAGGCGACTCCGCGGCCGGCGTGGACGTGCTCCAGGGGCTCGAAGTCTGGAAGGTCCAGCTTTGGAAGGGCCTCGGCGTCTCGAATTAGCGCCATCATCTTGTCTTTCCATTGTGCGAACAGCCGTTCCCAATTCTCGTAGTAGTAAAACGCCCGACGTTGAAACTCCTTTGTGCGCTTCTCAATCTCGGACGGATCGGTGACAGCATTGCCGCCGATATATACGCGGCCATTTATGATGCGATAGTCGATGCCGAGCGTGGTAGGCAGAGAATGTACGCGCGTATTAGCCGAGCCCAAGGCGCAGTAGGCCGCCTCGGCCGTAATCATGTCGAAGACCCACATCGGCTCGGGAAAGTGCATGGAATTGTAGAACCAGAAGCGCTCGTCGTCTTCCTTGCTGAACTGCATGTAGTAGGGATACGCGGCCTGCGCCCGCTCCGTGCCCGCGACCACCTTGAGCGAACTCGGGAGCGGAAAGCCCTTTGTTTTCGCGGTTACGGTGAAGCTCATATTTCTCCTTCGAGCCTGGTTGCGGGGTCGTGCTAGCTTAGCAGATATTCTGGCACGTACTGCTGCGGCTGGCCACTGCTGAAGTTTTTAATTGCGCCCGGCGGTAGTCAAAGTTGCTCCGGAAATTCGCTTCGTTTGATTCGCCCAGTTCGTCCCGGGATAGCTGAAGAGCAGATCATATCCGGGCGAGCCGCCGGCCACGACGATGTGGAAATCGGCGGGACTCTGAACGACTGGAACGAGACCGCCGGGCTGCAGCGCATCCAGGAAAAGTGGGGCGCGGTCGGGCCGAATTCGTCCGTCGGCTATGGATGTCCGGATGAAATCGATTTCGGTGTCGTGCCCAAAAAATACCGATCCCGCCAGCTTTTCATACGGCACGCGTGTTCGTTCGAAAAGATATTCCTGCAAACTTTTCCGAGTGTAGCCGCGCTTCGCGAGATCGACGGCGCACTCAGGATGAAGCGCGAGGATGTACGTCTGAGAGTGAGGCCAAACGACTCCCCGGCTTTTGATTTGAGCGACAACCGAATCGATCACGCCCTGTCCTGTCCACGGCATCACGGCTCCGCCGCCGAAAACGGATGGATTCACGGAAGTCGCCACGGTCACCGTGCTGTCCTCGGGTTTGAAACCGAGGCTCACGTGGTATGGCTCCCACGGGCTTCGCGCGGTGTCTTCCGCGAAAGTGAAAAATGTGTAGGCCTCCAGTCTTCCGGTGAGCGCCATGTCATTCACTTGCGGCCAGGTCTGGCCGATATTGAGCAGCGACAGCCGCAGGGCGCGGCCGACCGTGCTATTCGGCCGCCATCCGTGACCCAACATCCCAATACCAGAATTAAATCCAAGCTCTTCCGCGATGGGACCGTCCACCATGACGACCGGAGTAAAGGAGCCGGTGGACGCCTGCATGTGGGTTAGATCGTAGTGCTTGTCGGTGAAGCCTTCCATCGCAGCGAGAATCACGGGGAAATATTCAGGCTTCGCGCCTGCCATCACCGCGTTTGCCGCGATCTTTTCAACCGTCGCTGTGCCGTTCTTCGGCGCGACCTGTCCGATTACTTCTTGCGGCGAACGCGTCGTGCCCGCGAGCATCGCTTTCACCAACGCGGGCGTTGGCGGAATGATTGGCAAGCCGTCAGCCCAGTGATTCGCGAGGAATAGCTCGTTCAGTTTCTCAGAGGCGCTGAGGAAATCCGCGCCGCTCACCTGAATGTTGGCGTCTTGCCGCTCCTTTTCTATGGGTGAAGGGTTTGCTTCCTCTTTCGTCGGCGGGCGGATCAGCGCGTCGATCATGGAATCGAAGCAACCAGTGGCGAGCGGCTGCGCTTCCTCTTTGCTGGACCGCGCGGGATAGTATTTATCGGCCGGCAGCATTACGATGCGGATTCCCGGCATGCCACCGTCTTTGGCGGCGGATTTTGCATCGTGGATAAATTCGCTGGTTATGAAGTAAACGCCCGGCATTCCCGATTTTTCGATTTCAATCGTGTCGTGGGAACCCCACCACGTGCAGCTCCCTCAATCACCGACGCCGAAAACGAAAAGATCGCCCTGCTGCTTTACCGTGGGATACCATTTCGGGAGATCCGTGATCGTTTGCGCCGCGGGCTTCGGATACATCACCACCGTCGCCTTCGGATATTTTTCTTTCAGCATTTCCGCGAGCGCATCGAGGAAATTATTTGCGCCGAATTTGCCGTTGTCGACCAGGACGATTTTCTTTCCCGACAAATCCGAAGGCCGGGGGCTGATACCCAATGTGGCTGGCGGAGGGGTTTCGCCGCGCGGGTTCATGACTTCAAGGTGGGTAACGGCTCCATCTCCTGCATTGAACTGCCTGGCGACGTTTGCCATTTAGGTATGCCTCCCGTGCATGGGTATGCGCGACGCGCCCTAGGTTACCGCACCGGCCGGGCTGATTCTAGCTATTCGAGAGGTCGTTGTCAAAACAACCTCCCAAGGCTCAAGGGAATGTTTGACAGGAGGTGAGATGGGAGCTACGCTGCGGGCCAAAGGTGGAGGAGCGCGCCTCGCCAAAAACATAGGCTAGTTACCGACACGATGCAAGACCGTCAAGGCTTCCGCGCCGTAAGGTTACCGGACTAACGTTGTCTTGACAACGTAGTGGGCGGTTTGCTGTACTGTAAGCGTTTCCCGCGAGAGGAATGCTGCGATGGCTACGTTATTGCGTTCGGCAGTTTTGAATCCCGAAGGGTACCGGACAGTCCGAGCTGCTAGTGAGGATGTTTCGAGGAACCCCCCGTCATTTTCTTCCTTGGCTCCGCGCTTGGACAGCCTCGATGGCAAGACGATCTATCTGGTCGATACCGGATTTGGTGGAAGCGGAAAATTTCTGGATCAGGTGCAGGCGTGGTTGGCCGAGCGCATGCCTTCCGTCACCACCGTTCGTCGGCGCAAGACCGGCAACATCTTTCGCGACGATACGAAAGACGTCTGGAAAGAAATCAAGGAAAAGGGCCACGCCGCGATTCTCGGCGTAGCTGGTTGACCTGGCTGCGCGGTGGCGGTCGCCACTTGCTCCCGCACACTCGAGACGGAATACGGAATCCCCACAGCGCCGGTTTCGACTTTCGAATTCGCCGGCTTCATGCGTGACGATCTGCGCTTTCATGGCATTCCCCTGCGCGTCATTTATACGCCGCACCCTGTCGCAGGCATGCCTCCTTCCGTGCTTCGCGGCTACATTGAAGGGAAAGATCCGGCGACGCAGCGGACCGTATTCGAAGAGGTCATCGACGCGCTTACAAAACCCGTCAGCGAAGATGAGTTCAAGGGCGACTTCGCGCCGGTCTCACGCACGGGCGTGAGGCAAACGCAGCTCGAGCCCGACAGCGAGGATAATTTGCAGCGCCTCTTTTACCAGAGAGGCTGGACGGATGGGCTGCCCATCATCCTTCCGACGGAAGAGCGCGTTGCGGAAATGTTGACGGGCACAAATCGCGCGCCTGATGAAGTGGTGACGGAGATTTTCCTGCACGACAGCCAGGAATATCTGAAATTTACGGTGGAGATGGTCGCGATCGTCGGCGTGATGGCGGGAGCGCGGCCCGAGCATCTGCCTGTGCTGCTTGCGGTCGCTTCGACGGGCCATCCTTCGATTCCAGGTTCCACGACGCCATTCGCTTGCATGCTTCTGGTGAACGGGCCGATCCGCAATGAGATTGAGATGAACTCCGGGATTGGCGCGTTTAGTCCTCGCACGCTGGCGAATTCGGTGATCGGGCGCGCCTGGACGCTTCTGACAATCAACTGGGGTTATATGCGGCTGAAGAAGCAGTTTTGGACTTCGCAGGGCAATCCGATCGGCTACAACAATATGTGCGTCGCGGAGAACGAGGAACGAAGCGCCTGGGAACCGTTTCACGTACAGAAAAAATTCCGCGCCGAGGAAAGCGTTGTCAGCCTGTTCCGCGGATGGAGCTTCGTGAACAATGTGGTCGGTTCGTCGGTCCGGTCAGTTGGCCAGGATGTTTGCATTCAGCTGGGAGCACTGCCCGGATTGTTTTCCTCAGCGACGCTGATACTCGATCCTCTTGTGGCGCGGCATCTCAAAGAGAACGACGGTTTCAGAACCAAGCTGGATTTCGCACGCTGGATTTCGGAAAACTTCAAAATGCCGGCCGGGCAGTTTTGGGCGACGGATTTGATCCACATGATGATGGCGTCGTTGGCCGAGCACGGCGTTGAACCGTACGCATCCTGGAAAAAGCTGCCGGAGGATACGCTCATCGCGCCTTACGACAAGCCTGAGAATATCAATATTGTTGTTGTTGGCGGCGAAACCAGTCCCATGTGGAAGGTCGCGGATTTTGCATATGCGACAAGCGCTTCGGTGGACAAGTGGCGCGCGAAGCCCGTGACGGATGGCTGCGCCGATGGAAGCTGCGGGCTTCCCGACGAGCCGTGATCGCAAGACGGCGAGCGTTTGGGAGTCACATCCCGAGCGGAGTCCCGCACGTTTCTCTTCGCACGGTTTGTGCGCGGCGCGGGACGGAGAGAGGGATCTCTCTTGGAAGTGAGACGGTCGGCGCGCGCTACATCGAAGAGAGATTCCTCGGCTGCGTGTCCCGGCGCTTCGCGCAAAGGCAAAACGCGGGCACTCCGCTCGGAATGACGTCGCGAGGTGATGCTCTCGTAGCGCCGGCGTCCAGCCGGCGTTTTTACTTCGCGGCGAGCGAAAGCAAATTCGCCGCCAAGATGGCGGCGCTACAAGAGCTGTGTCAATTCACGGTTTCGGCGACACGCGGGTCCAGAACTCATCGAACTCTCGGGTGTCAAAAAAAGCAGTCGCTTTAATCACCTGACCAGCCTTCATCTGGAAATACCACGTATACGTGTTGTGATACGGGACGCCATCTCTTGCAGTCGCCGCTCCGTCGAAAAAGATGATGACCGTGTCGCCGTCGGCATAGAGGCCCCGGATGGTTGGGACCAGAGGCTTCGCCATCCGGGCGTTGAAGGGACCGATCACTTTATCGAGAAATTCCTGCTTGCTCTGGTAAGTCTTCGACAAGGGCGATGACCCAACGATGGTCCACTCAGCCTCTGGAGCTAGCAGCTCGAAAGGACCGCCGGTACCGTCTTTCCAGCGTTCAAAGCTCGCCTGAACAAGCGCCTTGTTACCAAGCTGAGCGGGTGAAGCTTGTTCCATAGACCTTACCTCTGCAGAAATTCTATCCTACGGGACCGCCTGAGTTCTGAGTAACGCGCCGAGCGCAACCGGCCAAGTGCCAGTTTACTTCAAAGTGCCCCATCACTGTCCACAGGCGCCGCTTGACAACTCCCATTCTCTCGTGTGCTAGCGTGAATCAGGTTGCCGCATAAGGTCATACAGCAAAGCTGTCCTGGAAGGTTAAAGGGAAAAAGAATGACACCGCACGCGAACCGAACGAGACGTCGCAGCCGCGTGCCCACTCGCCGTGGCGCGCGCGCCGGGAAGCGTCGAGGTCATACCATCCGCCGCTGGGAGGAAATCCCCGACGTCTTCACGCTGAACGCGCCGGCCATCGAGTGGATGGTCGAAGGAATTTTGCCGCGCGCTTCGGTGACGCTGCTGGCGGGCGAGCCGGGCAGCTACAAAACGTGGCTGGCGCTGGCGCTGCTGCGCGGCGTCGCCACGGGCGGAAATTTTCTCGGACGCAAGTGCGCGCAAGCCAGCGTCCTTTACCTCGACCGCGAAAATCCGCTGGCGGTGATGCGCGAGCGCCTCGCGGTGCTCGGCATCGAGCAATCCGCCGCGGCGGACTGCCGCATCTGGGGCGGCTGGCTCGACGACGCGCCTCCGGGCATCGGCGATATTCGCATCCTTGAAATTGCGCGCGATCGGCGCCCGCTGATCGTTTTCGATTCGCTGATTCGCTTCCACGCCGCGGCGGACGAAAATTCCGCCACGGAAATGTCCATGGTGATGGCCGATCTGCGCGCGCTGGCCAATGCGGGAGCCACCGTGGTCGCGCTGCATCACAAGCCCAAGAGCGAGGGAGCGCACTATCGCGGGTCGAGCGACATTGCGGGAGGAGTGGATACGGCGTGGGCCGTCTCGCGAGATCGCGACGCCGGCCTGCTGCGCCTGGAATGTTTCAAGAGCCGCTTCGCCGAGGAGTTTTCGCTGACTCTGCGGCCAGAACTGACGGGTGTGGGCGACTTCGTCGTCACCGGCTCGCCCGAAGCCTCATCCGAACAGTCTGACATTGAAAAGCTCGCCGAAGCCATCCGCCGCAACCCCGGCCAGCCCAAAGAGCGGGTAATCGAAACCTCGGCCGTGCGCCGGGCGCGTGCTCGCGCTCTCTTGGAACGGTTTGACGGCGAATTTTGGCGGTCTGAGCCCGGCCCACGGCACGCCATCCTCTACTTCCCCAGCGAAACCGCGGGAGGTTAGTGGATGCGACATCGAGAAAGGGCCATTCGAGTTCGCCAATCCGCCAAACCCTGGGGTTGGCGGATTGGCGAACTGCCCAACCCCGGCGCGCCGGCGAACTGGCATTCGCAGGGGCACGTAAAAGCGGCCAAAGCAATCCTAGGCCTCTTCCTTATACTTCTTGAGGAGGTTGCGCGCGATGATCAGGCGCTGCAGCTCGTTCGTGCCGCCACCGATCACCACCAACGGCGCGTCGCGATAGTAGCGTTCCACCGGGAAATCCTTCGAATAACCATTGGCCCCCAGGATGCGCATGGACTCGAAAGCCACGTCCACAGCGGTTTCGGTGGCGAACAGCTTGGCCATACCGGCTTCCAGATCGCAACGCTCGCCGCGGTCGCGCTTCTCGCAGGCGGAGTAGATCAGAAGGCGCGAGGCTTCGATTCGCGTGGCCATGTCGGCGAGTTTGTTCTGAATGGTTTGATACTCGGCAATCGGTTTGCCGAAGGCAATGCGGCGCTGCGCGTAGCGGATGGCTTCTTCGAACGCGGCACGCGCGATTCCGAGGCCGCGAGCCGCCACATTGATGCGCTCCGCTTCGAGTCCATTCATCACCTGCTTGAAACCTTGGCCTTCAACGCCGCCGATCAGATTTTCCGCCGGCACGGGGAAGCCGGCGAAATGCAACTCGCAGGTTTCCACTCCTTTATATCCGAGCTTCTCTATGTCGCGGCCCACCGTCATGCCGGCTGCGCCCTTTTCGATCACAAACGCACTCATGCCACGGTGCGCCGGCTGCGCGGCGGGATCAGTCTTCGCAAGCAGGAGAAACGTGTTGCCGTTGCGCGCGTTGGTGATCCACATCTTCGAGCCATTCACGCGATACGCGTCGCCTTGGCGAATGGCCGTGGTGCTGATGTTTTGCAAATCGGTCCCGGCATTGGACTCGGTAAGGCATATGCCGCCGCGTCTCTCGCCGGTGGCCAAGCCGGGCAGAAAGCGCTGCTTCTGCTGTTCCGTTCCGAATCGCGCGATCACATCGCACATTACGGAGTTGGTTCCGAGGATCCCGGCAAGTCCCAGCCAGCCTCTGGAAATTTCTTCGAAGATCATGGCGAGAGTAGTTGTGTCCACTCCCGAGCCGCCGTATTTCTCGGGGATGTTCAAGCCGAACAGGCCCATCTCCTTCATCTGGGAGACGAGCGCATGCGGATATTCGTCGCGGTGCTCCATGGCTGAAGCCACGGGGATCACTTCCTTTTCGACGAACTGGCGAACTGTGCCGAGGGTCAGTTGCTTTTCATCTGCGAGCATTCAGTCACACTCGTTCTGCTGGTTGGTACCCGGGTCTCGGCGGTTTTTCGTTAGAAATTATGGCTGCGTCGAATCTCCGCCGCCAGGCAGCTTAAAAACCCAAAGGGTTGTCCCGCCAAGAGGATTGGCGATCTCGGGTGTCAGCTGTGGCCAAGCCACCGGTCCGCCATTGCCGGCTACGACAGCCACGTATTGTTCGCCACCGATGCTGTAAGTGACAGGCGTGGAACTAAGAGAGGCGTTCAATGTGCTTTGCCACAATACTTTGCCCGTCGCCGCGTCGAAAGCACGGAAGCGTCGGTCACGCGAGCCGGCGAAAACGAGTCCACCCGCAGTCGTCAGCGTGGAACTTGAAATCGCCGCGCGCTGACGATAGATCCACACTACTTTTTTAGTCTGAAGGTTTATCGCTTCGATGCGCCCCATTTTGCCGTCGCTATCCGGCCGGGGATGGAGAACGAAATGCATGTCACTACCGCCTTCGGCGGTTTTGGCGGAATCGCGCGGCACCCAGGTAAAGTCCTGACAAGATTCGTACAGCGGCACGTACAGAATTTTGGTCTCGGGATCGTAAGAGGTTGCAGGCCAATTTCGCCCGCCGCCTGAATGCGGGCAGAAGTGCTTGGTCACGTTGGCTTCCGGCTCGAGCGCAGGATTGATGATCTTCTTTCCGGTTTTCGGGTCTATCGCACTTACCAGACTTTGCAGCCCGAGGTCTTTGGAGAACTCGTACTTGCCGTTGGCCCGATCGACTGCGTCGAACACCATGATCTTGCCGCCAGTGACAACAAGATTGGCCGGTTTGCCATCGATGGGGAGCGTGATCAGCGATTGCTCGAACGCCCAGTCCAGATCCCAGACGTCGCGGTTCATATGCTGGTAATACCAGACCAGCTTACCGGTATCAGGATCAAGCGCCACGGTGGAGTCCGTGTAGAGGCCGTCGTTGGAATCGCCGTTCTGGGACTGAGGCTCGAGCAATGTCCCGGTGTCATAAGTTTGGCCAATGCCAAAATAAACGAGGTTGAGATCGGGGTCGTAACTGCCCGACGTCCACACGGAGGCGCCAAAGCGCTGGTCCACAGGGGCGCCATTCCAACTGTCGCCACCGGGCTGGCCGGGACGCGCGATAGTGTGGAATCGCCAAACTTCGTTGCCGCTGTGGGCATCCAACCCCACAATGAAGCAACCGCCCGGATAGGTGTTGCACCCGCTGGCGCCCATCATCACCTTGCCTTTGGCGACAATCGGGCCGCCGTCCAACTCCAGATGGTGCGCAAGCTCCTGCGGTCCTAAGACCTGCTGATCCCACACGGGCACGCCCGTCTTCACATTTAGGGCGACGATATGTCCATCGGCGGTGGGCGCGTAGAGCATATCCTGATAAATCGCAAGATTTCTTACAATCGCCGAGCTCCCATCATGGAGCGAGGCGGGCAGAGGCCGAACATACTGCCAGAGCAGATCACCTGTCCTGCCATCCAGCGCTTGAACCGTGTTGGCGCTCTTGATGAAGATAATCCCATCATGAACGAGCGGCGCGATCTCGTTCCGACTCACTGGCAAGACCCAAGCCCACGCCTCGCGCAGATTGCGCACATTGTTGCCGTCGATCTGGCGAAGAGGGCTATAGCCCAAACTTTCGTAAGTGCGCCGCCAAGTGAGCCAATCTCCATCTGGTGGATGCCGCAGCACGTCGTCTGTCACTGGCTCAATGTTGTTGAGCAGGGCTATCCGCCGCGCCGTAGTCGCATCGAATGCAGCATCGTGATTTGCAGGAAGAATATTCCCCGGCTCTGGTGCCGGCGCTGCTTGCGCATTCGATGAAGATCTCTGAGCTTGCGCTAGAGGTCCAACAGCGCCAAACGTAACGGCTGCTAAAACAAAAGGCGCGATTCTCGAAAGCCATCTCTGGATTGTCGTGTTAGAGGCAGGCTTGTTGCCGGATGATGGCCGGCATTCTGGGCCGATGATTGAGAGAGTGTGCCGAAGTGGGTTTTCGTTCCTACCGGGAGATTTTGACGGGCTTAACATTGCTTACCTGACGGTTCCTGCCTCGTGGACTCGAGTCCTATTGCTGCGCGATCTGGTGTGTGTCGGGCAGCTTGAATATCCATAGCGTTGTCCCGCCCGCCGGATTATCAAACTCGGGCGCCAGGCTGTGTCCGCCCGCGTCGAGCGGTCCTCCGCCGCCGGAAACGACGGCAACATATTGTTTGCCACCGGCGCTGTAACTTACCGGAGAGGAACTCGGCGTTGCGTTTAATCCGACTTGCCACAATGTTTTGCCCGTTTCCGCGTCGTAGGCTGTGAACTGCCGGTCTTGCGAGCCGCCGAACAAAAGGCCGCCCGCCGTCGCCAACATCGCGCTGGCTATCGGTGCGCGCTGCCGGTCCATCCATACCAGCTTTTTTGGTCTCAAGATTTACGGCTTCGATGCGCCCCATCTTGCCGTCGCTATCTGGCCGCGGACGCAAGGTGAAGCGAATATCGAGGCCGCCCGCTGCTGTCTGCGCGGCGTCGTTGGGAACCCAAGTATAGTCCATGCAAGATTCGGCGAGCGGCGCATACAGAATGTGAGTGGCAGGATCGTACGAGGTGCCGGGCCAGTTTCTCGCGCCATTCGCATTGGGGCAGATGAAGTCAGTCTTGTTGGCTATTGGCTCGAACGCAGGATTGATGATTTTCTTTCCCGTTTTCGGATCGATCGCGGTCACCAAAGTTTGCAGGCCAAAATCTTTCGAGAACGCATACTTGCCGTTGGCGCGATCCACAGCATCGAAGATCGCCATCTTGCCGCCGCTGACCACAAGATCAGTCGGTTCTCCGTTGACGGGAAGCGTAATCAACAACTGCTCGAACGCCCAATCGAGATCCCACACATCGCGATTCATATGCTGGTAATACCACGCGAGCTTGCCGGTATCAGGATCGAGCGCCACGGTGGAATCGGTGTAAAGCCCGTCATTGGACGCACCCTTCTCAGGATGCGGCTGCAGCAACGTGGCGACGTCATACGTGTTGCCGGTTCCAAAATAAACCAAGTTGAGCTTGGGATCGTAGCTGCCCGATGTCCACACGGAGGCGCCGAAGCGCTGGTCCACAGGCGCGCCATTCCAACTGTCTCCGCCGGGTTGCCCGGGATGCGGGATGGTGTGGAATCGCCAAACTTCGGCGCCGGTCTGTGCGTCCAGCCCCAGAATAAAACAGCCGCCGCTGGGATTGGCTATGCCGAGGCTCACGCCGAAAATCACCTTGCCCTTGACGACAATCGGCGCGCCATCCAGCCGGAAATCATGATTTGAGTGCGCGTAGACTCCGGTCAGGGGCACTACAACCTGGTGGTCCCACACAAGTTTGCCCGTCTTCACATTCAAAGCGACCACGTCGCCGTCTGCCGTCGGAGCGTAGAGTTTGTCCTGATAGATCGCGAGGCCCCTCATCACTGACTCTCTGCCGTTCAGCATCGGCTCCGGCAGCGGCCGCACATATTGCCACAGCAGATCGCCGCTCTCGCCATCCAGCGCTTGGATCGTGTTGGCGCTTTCGATAAAAATAATGCCATCGTGCACCAGCGGCGTGATTTCGTCGGCGCCAACTGGCAACGCGCGGCTCCACGCCAGGCGCAGATTTTCTACGTTCGACTTTTTGATTTCACTAAGAGGGCTGAAGCCTAAACTACTGTAGGTGCGCCGCCATGTCAGCCAATCTCCATCTGGCGGATTCTGAAGCATCGCGTCCGTCACCGGAGTGATCTTGTTGAGTTCAGCGGCGCGACGCGCCATCGCGGCCAAGTATATTGCGTCGCGGTTTCCTGCGCTCGGGCGTACGTCTCCCTGAAAACTCTGTTGGATTGGCTGCGCTCCCTGCGCGCCTGATCCGCCGAGTTCGGCGGCGGTGAGTTCCGTTGTGCCCGGCGCGAGACCATTGGCTTGGAAAATGTAGGCTTCCAAGTCGGCGTAGGTTTGTTGGCTCAGCGTTCCCGGATCGGAAGGCGGCATTTTCGACATCAGGTAGGAAAAAAGAGCTGCGGGGGATTGGTCACCCCACTGCTTCTTGAACGTTGCTCCCTTGAGCGCCGGGCCAAATTCGCCTCCATCCAGATTTGCACCGTGGCAACTCACACAGCGATTCGCGTAGGCCACTTTCCCGCGGTCCACCTGGCTCGCGGTAAAGCTGGGAGTGGAGCCCTTTTCGAAAAATCTCTGCTCTTGCGCTTGCGAACACATTCCGCCAAGGCCGGCGAAAGCCGTTAGCATCGCCGCCAGCGTCCACAGGCCGATCAGGCGGCACCGCGCCATGGCGCGAAAGAGATGTGCGGTTTTTCGTGGCAACTGCGTGGCAGTTTTTGTCATTGCGGCGTCCTCGCGACAGCCGAGCGGGTACTTTACTACTACCAACCGGGGTGCCGTGCCACTACTTTCTGCCGTCTTGTGCCCGGCTAATTTTATGTGGAGGAGTACCGCTTCACAGGAGAGGGAGATAGCGAAGAATGGCCGGAGCGCCGCTCCGGCTCGGTATGTCCGGAGCCACCACTGCGATGAAGATCCGGCCCGGCGCTCGGCGCCGTTTCGGCGCCGAGAGGCTGCAGTCACCGCCAGAACTATCGACTAGAAGCTGTACTTCAAGCCAAATTGCAGAATGCGCCCGGGAACCGCGCTCGACGTGATCACTCCAAAGTTGGCTCCGCCGAAGGCGTTGCCGGGTTCATTGAACTGGGCGTGATTCCAGAGGTTGAAGAATTCCGCGCGGAACTGAAGCGTGGCGTCTTCTCGCAATCCCCCAACGGTCGTGTTCTTAATGATCGCCGCATCAAAATTGAGCTGCGTGCAACAACTCATGATGCCGACACCTGAATTGCCGAAGCCGGTACCGCACCCGATGAACTGAGGATTGGCTCCCGTGCAGGCACCCGTGTAGGGACCCCCAAGCGCGCTAGGAGTGCCGCCAAACAGGGGTGCTGCCGTGAACGCGTTCCCATTGATAATTGATTTACCGTTTTCTACGAGTGTCAGCATGTTGCCGGGAGCACGGAGGCTCACCCCCGACTTGCAATTGCCGGTAACAGCGTTGCAACCGACTGGGGTAGAAAGTTCGGCTCGATCGACTGGGCCGGTGGCGGGGAGTGAGGCGCCGTACAAAAGCGTCGCCTCATTGCCATTGGCTCCGTTCGTAATGCTGAAAGGTAGGCCGTCTTGAATCGTGGTCACGCCGGAAACGCCCCACCCGCCCAACGCCTTTTCTTTCCACCCCTCGGCCTTGTAAGGAATCTGGTAGGCGTAGCTCACCACAAAGCGTTGAGGCCGATTGAAGGCCGCAAGCCCGTATTGCTGCCGGCGATTCAAGGGATCGTTGGAGGACGCGCTGCCGGAAAGTACGTTGCCGGGCGTGGCAATGCCGGCCCCAGCGGCGCTGGCGTTGATGTCGGTAATGAGCTTGCTCCAGGTGTAGGAAGCTTGCAGGGTCAGGCCGTGGGAGAACTGATGCCTTAGTTGGAGTTGCAAGCTGTTGTAAAGGTGACTGCCGTCCGTTTCAACCTGCTGCAAATTCCCCGGATTCACACCCAAGTAAGCCACGCGGCCAAGGTAGTTGCTGGCAGTGTTCTCGAGAACCCGGTTGTTGCCGTTGTCGTTTATCGGGAACGAGCTTGCCGGTCGCTCCAGATTTATGTTGACCTGGTCCGTTGGCGGATTGCAGGTGGCGGATGCTGGGCCGCAGTCCACAAGATAGGCGATGTTGGGATCGCGGTTCCAATCGTAGAGGTGAATTCCATGCGATCCGACGTATCCGACGTCGGCGATCCAACCGTGTGCAAATTCGTACTGAACGTCAAGATTGTATTGCTGGATTTTGGGGGTGCGCATTGCCGGGTCATCGCCAGGGTTGAGAAGGCCCGAAGCATTGCCCCCGAATACGTCGGTTATGTTCGAGAGCCCATTCCCAGGAGCTGCATTCGTAATCGCCGGACCCGTAGCCAGGGTCCGGGGAATAAATCCAAGGAACTGTGGGCACGTGGGAGGCCCCGTCACAGTGCAAAACGGATTCTGCAGGGTCTGGCCCGGATTCGCCCCGATGCCCGTGGCGTAGGGAGGCATATTGCCCACGATGTTATCCCCAACAAGGTTTCCGTAAACGCGGTCGAAGAACATGCCGTAACCGGCGCGGATAACGAGCTTATCCATCGCCTGCCACGCCACACCGATGCGCGGAGAGAAGTTGTCAAGCGGAGAGCCGTTCAACAGGGTCTTGTTGCTGTTGACCAAAATGCCTGTTGACCCGAACTCCCCAGTAAGATTTCCGTAGATAGCCCTGTTGTAGTTCTTCTGGACGATGTATCCGGCGAGAGTACCCACCGGATTGTTCAGGAGTGTAGTACCGGTATTGACGAGTCCGGCGGCAGCAGCGGAGAAGTTGGTGAAGACACCGTGAGCATCACTGGGCCAGCCGTCGTATTCCCAGCGGACGCCCAGGTTCAAAGTGAGACGACGCGTGACCTTAATGTCGTCCTCCGCGAACGTAGAGTACTCGCTAATGCGCCAGTGGTGAGGATTGGGAGAGCCATTCGGTATCAGGCGATAGGAAAGGTTGATGAGGTAGTTGGCCGGAACCACCGGAGTACCGTCGATAGCGTTGCCGCTACTGCTCAACAGGATGTCGGCCATATCTCCTGCCACGACCCAACCCCTCTCCCGGTTGGGCTGCGCCCAATTCCACTGGATGCGTTGCGTATTGACGCCCGCTCGAAACGAGTGCTTGCCATGATTCCAGGAAATCTGGTCGCCGGTCAGATAGCTCTGCTGGAGACTATGGGTTGCGGAGAAGAAATTCCCTCCTTCCGTCCACGAACCCCATTGTGACCCCGCGGGAATCCCCAAGCTGCCGATGACCGGGATCAGGGAGTCTTCGCGATTGCCCGCAGCAGCACTTGAGAGCGGGCAGGGCGCGCCGTCATTCACTGCCGGAGTGATGTTGAGCGGCGTAATGCCGTCACCAGTGCAGGACTGGACAGTAAGGCCGTCCGCGACATTGAGGAACAGCCGCTGGGCTGAGACGAAGGCGTCATTCACGAAATTGCTGGTGACCACCGTCGTGAGCCTGACCACCGCCGATTGCGAACCGTAGTGGGCATTTTCCGGCGCGCCCGGGTCGCAACCGGTGACGATACAGCTGAAACTCTGTGTCTGCGGGTCCTTGGAGAAGAAGTACTTTTCCGAGAGTGTGTTCTTGCTGTTGAGGACGTAATCCGAGTTAATCATGTACTGATCTTCATTGGCGATCGTCGCTTGCGAAATCGTTGTTGGCGTAGCGCACGAGAAACCGTTCGCGATGCAGAAGGGAAGGCCGGCCGCGTTGTAACGCAAACTGGGAAGGTAATAGCCGTTGTTGAAGCCTCCCTTGACCTGCGGAATTTTCTCCGTTTGCCGCAGGAGATTGATGGCCGTGTTACTGATGTTGGATCCGTCCGACTTGACGAAGTTTCCTGCCTGGCCTAAGCCGCTGGCGAAGTCCGTCTCACCCGCAAACGCACACCCCAAGTATTGCCGGTAGGTGGTGTAGCTGCAGGGGGCGCCCGTAAAATCGGCCGGAATCGTACCCGTGTTGTCGCCTCGCGCGTTGGCAAACGGCTGACCGGGCTCGTTGAGAGGGAGCAGGCCGACCTGCGTGAGGGAGGTGGCGAAACCGTTGCTGCCAATTCCATTGAGCTGCCGCGTGCCCTGGTAGGAGCCAAAGAAGAAAATCTTGTCTTTCTTGATCGGTCCGCCGAAGGTCCCGCCATACTGGTTTTGCTTCACTTCCGGCGGTTTGTTCGCCAGACCTTCGTTCGCTTCCGATCTCTTGTAGAAGAAATCGTTGGCGTTGAAAAAGTTGTTGCGGTTGAATTCCCAGATCGACCCGTGGAACTGATTGGTGCCGCTCTTGGTCACAACGTTTACATTTGCGCCGGGGTTCTGTCCGTAGGCCGCGTCGTATTGCGAAGTCTGGACCTTGAACTCCTGAATCGAGTCCGGATTGGGGATCGGAATCCCGGCATAACTGCCGGACTGCGCCGCTCCGCCGCTTCCGTAGTTCGTGGTGATCACCCCATCCATCATGTACGTATTCTGGTCGGAGCCGGAGCCGTTCACATTGATGTCCATGGTACCGTTGCCGACGGCGGTAGCAGTGGCCACGTTTGCGACGACGCCCGGCGAAAGGTCAATCACCTGCGTGTAGTTTCGCGTGCTCAGGGGCAGTTCCGTGACGGTTTGCCCGGAGACCAATCCGCCTATCGTGGCGTTCTGCGTCTGGATGGTCTCGGCCGTCGATTCCACAGTCACTTCCTGCGTTTGCGCGCCGATCTCGAGGGAGCGATTCAGCACAGGGGTTTCCGTGACGTTCACGGTGACCGAAGGAACTTCGGCGGTCTTGAAACCCGAGGCAGAAAACTTCACGTCATAGTTGCCCGGCGGCAGAAGCGAGAATCTGTAGGAGCCATTGCTGTCCGTCGTCGCGATACGCGACTGGCCGGTGGCGAGATTAGTGGCCGTGACAGTTGCGCCGGAGATAACGGCCCCGGAGGGATCAGTCACCGTCCCTTGCAGCGCTCCCGTTGAAGCGCTCTGTGCCAATGCCGGGGAAACCGAAATCAACAGCGCCAAAAAGCAAAGCGAAATCACACGCGTAATCTTCAGTGCGGCCGATCGTGAACGCATTGAACTCCCCCTAGAATGTATGTGCGGATTGAAATTGCGCCCCCCACGGGCGGTTATTGTGGGCGAATGTTTACTACCGCGCGGGAGCTGCTGTCAAGAGGAAAGCGGGCGGAATATCCCAGCCGCAGGAAGATGTCAAGCCGAAAGGAGTCGCACCGCGCGTTTGCAGCTAAAGTTTGACAACGCGCGATTCCCGGAATATCGTCTGCGCAACAGGAGGTTGAAATCCGACGTCGAACTGATCCTTTCATGAGGTGAGCCATGGCCAGAGCTTCGATCCTGCCCCGTCGTTCGAACCGTGATGCCTTTGTTTTTCGCACCAAATTTGCCCGGGGAGAAGAGTTCTCCGCGCAAGGCGCTGTACCGGATGTTGGCGCTGACCGCCTTTGCCGCCCTGCTGGTGCTGCCTCTGCGCCTCACACTTGCGCAGGGCTCGCCCAGCGTGAAGGCTGTTGATCCAACTTCCGGCAAGGTGAACGATTCAATTAGCGTCGAGGGAGAGAATCTCGGAAAGACCGTCGTCTCGGCCGTATATCTCTCCGACGATAAATCTGATTACAAGGCCGTCATCGTCCAGCAGGCTAGCGACAAGATTGTTTTAAAGATTCCGCAAGTAAAGCCCGGTGATTACAACGTATCGATTCAAGCCGGGGCGGCAATTTACATTCAGCCCGTACGCTTTACTGTCCAGTAGCCTTTCGCTCCGATGGCGCTGAAAGCGAAAAGGGTTTCTGCGGAGTGCGCTCCTTGTCCGTTCGCTTTTGCGCCTCGCTGCCGGCGGTCGTATACTCTTCGCCCAGGCACTCGCTATTTCTGACGCTCGATGACCAAAACGCCCTCGCTCGCGCGATCGACTCCCGAGGCGCCCTTGCGCCCCGTCCGCTTGCGGACTTCCCGTGCCTCCATGGAACGCCGGCAGGATGGCGCAATCATCGTGCGCCCGGACGAGCCACTCGGCCCCTACCCCCGCGTCCTCACCGAACGCTTAATTCATTGGGCTAGCGTAGCTCCCGATCGCGCCCTCGCAGCCAAGCGCGGAGCGAACGGCGAGTGGCGTTACCTCACCTACTCCGAGGCATTGCAAAAGGTCCGCGCTATCGGGCAAGCATTCCTCGATCGCGGCCTTTCGGCCGAGAGGCCCGTCGCAATTCTTTCGGAAAACGATCTCGAGCATTTGCTGCTGATGTTCGCCGGACAGCACGTCGGTATTCCCACCGCATCCATCGCCCCACCTTATTGCCTGCTTTCCACGGATTTCGCCAAGCTGAAACACGTGATGCGCACGATCACGCCGGGCCTGGTGTTCGTTTCGAATGCGGAGCCATATCGCCGCGCGCTTGCAACAGCCGTGAGTCCCGAAGTGGAAGTCGTTTTTGCTCGCGGGTCGAGTCCTGGTTGCAACGCGACTTCATTTGACGATCTCGCGGCCACGGCTCCCACCGCGGCCGTGGATCGGGCGCACGCTGGCATCGCTCCGGACGAGATAGCGAAATTTCTCTTCTCCTCCGGTTCCACGGGACTGCCCAAGGCCGTCGTCAACACCCATCGCATGATTTGCAGCAACCAGCAGATGATTCTCCAGGGTTTTCCCTTCATGGGCGATCAGCCGCCGATTGTGGTGGATTGGATGCCGTGGAATCACACGGCCGGCGGTAATCACAATACCGGCATGACCCTCTACAACGGCGGCACTCTCTACATCGACGATGGTAACGCCACCTTCAAGGTCGCAACGACCGTCCAAAATCTTCGCGAGATCGCTCCCACCGTGTATTTCAACGTGCCGCGTGGCTACGAGGAATTGCTCCGCTATTTTCGCCAAGACGCTCGCCTGCGCGAAAATTTCTTCAGCCGCCTGAATTTCATGTTTTATGCCGGCGCCGGCTTGGCTCAGCCGATTTGGGACGGCTACCGCGACTTGATGTCTGAAACGCGCGGCGAGCGAGTCCTCATGGCCTCCGGCCTTGGCGCCACGGAAACCTCACCTATGGCGCTTCAGTGTACGTGGGATTCGGAACAGAGCGGCGCGATCGGAATTCCCATGCCCGGTGTGGAAGCCAAACTTGTGGCCATCGGCGCGAAGCTGGAAATTCGGGTGAAAGGCCCCAACGTCACGCCCGGCTATTGGAAAAATGAGGAGCTTACTCGCGCCGCTTTCGACGAGGAAGGCTATTACAAATTTGGCGACGCGGTCCGCTTCGTCGATCCCAACGATGTCAATAAAGGCTTCATGTACGATGGCCGGCTGACGGAGGATTTCAAGCTAGCTTCGGGCACGTGGGTCAGCGTTGGCCCGCTGCGCACCAGGATCATACATGCCTTCGCGCCGTACGTTATCGACGTTGTCATCGCCGGGCTGAATCGTAATTTTTTGAGCGTCCTCATATTCCCGAATCTCGATGCGTGCCGCTCGCTGTCGCGTGAATTGGGCGAGCGCAGCCACGCCCGCCGAAATCCTTCGACATGGCTCCGTCACCGGGAAATTCACCGAGCTGCTGGAATCCTTCGCCGCGCAATCCACCGGCAACTCGAATCGAGTCGCCTGCGCCATCCTGCTCGAAGACCCGCCGTCGCTCGACGCCGGTGAGATCACGGACAAAGCGTCTCTCAACCAGCGCGCCATTTTGCAGCGTCGCGCCGCCACGGTGGAAGAAATGTACTCGCCGCAATCCGCCTGCCCACGTCCTGCGCCTCAAAGACTAACTTTGCCGGAGTGGCGGCCTGTAAATTCCCAAAAATCGAAATGCTGCGGAAAAATTGATTTGTGCCTATGCTTGGAGAGGTCGCAATAAATGCGGTAACGAGCCCGGCCTAGGGAGACCACCATGGACAAGTATTGCGCTTCTCGACTTACCTTGATGTTTGGACTCGTTCTATCGCTCGCCGCGGTGCTCTCAGCGCAGGGCACCACTAACGCTGCACCCGACGCGTCCAACAAGACGCTCGTCGTAAATGGGAAAGCGGTGCCGGCCGGAGTCCGCCAAATCAATGGCCGCTCCTACATAGATGTCGAGACACTTGCTCAAGCCACGAATGGAGTGGTGAGGATGGAGCCGAATCGCGTGGTGCTGACGATACCCGGCCCAAGCTCTGCGGCTCCTGTTGGGGCTCCGCCTTCCAATTCACAGGACCTCTCGAGAAGTTTCGCCGTGGGCGCGATCGGCGAAGTGTCGGAAATGAGAGAGTGGCGAGGCGCAATCGGGGCGATGGTCACGTATGGATTGGCGATAAGCGGAACGTGGGCCCAGGATTATCACGACCGGGTCCAGACGGGCCTCACGCAGTTAGCGTCGGCCGCCACCACCGACGGAGACCGGAGTGCGCTGCAACTGCTCACAAGCGAATTCGATAACTTGGCCGCGTGGTCGAACGAAATATTTACGGAGCGCCAAAACTTGAACGGCGCGAAGACCGTGGATCCAAACGCATTGAGCAACGATCCCCAACTCGCCAAGATCACGAATTGCAGCAGATCATTGGAGGGCATGCTCATCAGCGGCACGTTCAGTGACGATGGAAGCTGCCACTAGAATCGGAACGAACCGCTTCAGCGAGGTGCGAGCGGTACTTCGCGAGGCGGTCCCTGGATCGGGGTGTCCTGATCGAGAATCAGCTTCCAGCCTGCCGGGCCGTGAAGCCACACGGACGATCCGCGCATGTGCAGAGTGCGAGGCATTCCGGGAGGGCCACCGGGGCGCGCTTTGAATGTGATGTCCACGATGCCAGTAACGATCGCGCCGCCCTTAAACATCACCACCTTCGGATCGCTCAGATCGTAGGCTGAAAAAGCCAGTTGACCGTTTTTGATGCCGGCCAAAAACTCAGTTTTACTCTGCCTCGCCGCGTTGCCATGAATGAAGATTGCGTCATCAGCCATCAAGGACGCCACAGTCGCCGTGTCGCCGGAAACGGTGGCGGCCTGAAACTTTTTCTGCAGGTTCAGCACTTCGTCTTCGGCGGAAGCCTGCGCACGAGCACACAGGGTAGCACCAGCGATCAGCATTGCAGCCACGACGGTCGCCGCCAGCGTTTTGGAAATAAATCGATTCCTTCCAAGTTCCATTGATCTCCCCCAGCCCTTCATCGGATTAAAGCAAACGGATTGTACACGCAGCGCGTCGCCACCCGAAAACGCATAAGCACCTAGGCCGGTTGCGGCGCGTTGTAGAAATTTCCGGAACGGACTTTTACCAGAGCCTTATTTGGATCAAACGTGACGCCAACCGGATCGCCGCCTTCCGCGACGACTTTAATCTGCGATTTCAGTATTCGCCGCTGCATGATGATGCCCCGATCGCTGCTCGCCAAATGTTCCTCGGAGTGCAGCGAAATGGGCCCCTGGCCCGCCTGGGCCTCGTAATCGCCCGGCGTCTCCTGATGCTCCCGCTCCGTCATTTCGCCCCATAATTTCCCGTTCAAGCGGATGCCGCCAAAAATATCCGGTGCGGCTTTTGGAAGACGCCCGGCCGTCGCCATCGTGAAATGGGAATCGTCCACGGGCAGCGACCAGGTAATCATGTTGGAGCGAACTTGATTGATGTCGATGGGATTCGGCACCGACATGATGTTGGGCATCAGCCACGATGAAATGCGATCGTACTCGCGGCCGTCATCGAGCTTGCGCTTGGCCGAGTAGCAGACGCCTTCTTCCGTTGGGAAAAATTCGACTTTCGGCATCAGCGCGAATTGCGGAACAAACTGCACCGTGCTGAAGGTCGAATGCAGCACCTGAACGTGAAACGGGTCCATCACGTTGTCATTCATGTGCAGCCAACTGTACGGGGCGACCGGAAGGCTGCTATCACCCGTAGCGCCGAAAGCACCGATGTAGGCTCGCAGCTCTTCTGCGGGATCGAGATTTTCAAGAATGTCGTAGCGAGGCAGCACCGGCTTTTTCTCCAGCGGCCCCATATAGGCGAAGACCAGTCCGTAGCGCTCTTCCACGGGATACCAAGGCTGGCGCGCAACGTCCAGGTTGCGGCCGCCATCAGGTTCGCAAGGTTGCCGCAGGCAGCGGCCTTCTACGTCAAACAGCCAGCCGTGGTAGCAACACGCGATGCCCTCTTCAGAAACCTTTCCGTAAAAGAGCGTCGTGCCGCGGTGCATGCAGCGGGGATAGAGCAGGCCGGGGCGTCCCTTTTTATCGCGGAAAATAATCAGATCCTCGCCGAGAATGCGGACGTATTGCGGCCGATCGGTGACTTTCGCCGAAACCGCAACCGGCTGCCAGTAGCGCCGCAACAGTTCACCGCACGGTGTGCCTGGTTCTACTTGCGTAAGCTCAAGGTCCGGATGCTGTGGAGCTCTGCCATACGCGCCGCCATCGGCGGAGCGCTTTTGCTGCGTTGCTTCGGCCATATGATTTCTCCTTCCAGCGCCGGATGAAGTTGGCGCCTTCCAAAAATGAATACCGTCCGCCAACAATCGCACTAAACACCTTCGGCGATTTGCTGTCAATAGGGCGAGATCGCAACTTTCTCCTCGGACTCGGGTTCAAATAACACGCGTACGTGTGTCTCACCTCGGGCCCGATTGAAATTCGTCGACATCTCCGCTGAGCGATTGTCGAACGAAATTTTCCAGCTTGCTGCGCGTTATTTAAGTAGGGAGGCACTCGCCGATGATTTCACAACGGACTGCCATAGCAATGCTTGCCGCAGCCATCCTTTTCGCGTTGTCGCCCGTCGCCGGGCAAACCAAAACCTCGGATGATGGGCAGCCGCAGAACCAGAGCGATATGGGCGGCATGAACATGGGCGACATGCAGCATGACACCGCGAAGAATCCGAATGCCGCGCGTTCTGCAATGGACGCGATGTCCGGTGAAATGGATATGAACCCGCACATGTTCATGACGGCATTGCGCCCGGAAAACCCGGCTGATGACGAGCGAGCCGCTGAGATCGTCGAAACCCTCCGCAAGTCCATTGACCGGTACAAGGACTACCGAGTCGCGCTCGCAGACGGCTATAAAATCTTCCTTCCGAACGTGCCGCAGAAACAGTATCACTTCACCAACTACCGAAATGCGTTTAAGGCGATGTTTCGTTTCGATCCGGCGCAACCAACATCTCTGCTATACAAAAAAGTGAACGGCGGGTACGAACTAGAGGGCGCCATGTTCACCGACCGGAGAAGGGCCACTGAAGCAGAGCTAAACAAGCGCGTGCCCCTTAGCGTCGCGCGATGGCACAAGCATGTGAACCTTTGCCTGCCGCCGCGCCACGAGCAGGACGTCAACTGGAAGGAGTTCGGCCCCGCGGGTTCGATTGCAACAAAGGATGCTTGCGAGGCGGCGAATGGACGCTGGATTCCACAAATCTTCGGTTGGATGGTGCACGTTTACCCATACCGCACGGATCCCTCTCAGGTTTGGGCGCACTGAGCCCACGCACCCGAAATTCCGCCCGGAATGATCAACGAGATTCGCGGGATTTGAACGTGAACGAGATGGACTTCGTTTCGTTGGGGCCGATGGTGACGGTCGCATCCTGCGTGCCGAAACGCTCCTGCCACGCCTCGACCGTGTAAGTGCCCGGCGGGACATTTCTCAGTTCGAAGTCGCCCGTTTTCGGCGTCACGGCAAAGTAAGGGTGCGCGAACACAAACAAAAATGCGCGCATCCAGGGATGAATGTTGCACGCCACTGGAATCGCAAGTTCCGGATGCGAAAAAGTTGTTACATATGCTTGCTCGCCGGCGTCCAGCGAACGATTCCAGGCATGGTTTATGCGCGGCATGGGATGAATGTTGTGCGTGGTGGGATCGGTGTTCTTGAATGCGATGGGCTGGTTCACCATCACAGCCAGCACTCGCGGAACGTACATGCAGCCCTTCTGATCCAGCACAGCCGCCTCTTTCGGCGTATCGAAGTGATATCTGCCGAGGCCTGATTTGATATACACGACGACATTCGCGAGCGCATGATCGCGCCCGAGTACAACGATAGGGGGAATCACCGCAGTGGGATTGGCCTTTACGCAGGTTGGCTCCGCGCTCATGTCGATGGGACGAAACGTCGGCGGCTCGCCTTCCAATTTCACGGTGCCGGTAATCGAGCCGGCGGTGGCCGGATTGACTACGGCAGTCGGCGGCGGTGGTCCGGAAGGTTCGCTGGATTCCTTTTTGGTGCAGCCGATGATGGCGACGAAGAGCGTGGCGCACAGCGCCAGAACGGCGGGCCGAAGGCTCAAGAAGACAATTCCTTTCTCACAAGTTTATTTTAGCAATAAGGCGAGCGCCTCAGACTGCTTTTGTGGACTTTCGAGAGCCGACCACGGTAGCTATTGCGGTGAGGGCGCGATCGATGCCGGCGCGGTCCACGTCATAGTGGGTGACCATGCGAATGGAGAACGGGCCCGTGGCGCCGCACAGGATATTTTCTTTCGCCAGCGCCGCGCAGACTTCCGTCGCGCTGCGGCCCGTGGCGCGAACGTCGAAGATCAAGATGTTGGTGACAACTTTTTTCGGGTCGAGCGCGATGCCCTCGATCCGCGCAAGGCCTTCCGCAAGGTGGCGCGCATTTTCGTGGTCGCGATGCAGCAGCTTCGGCGTCTCTTCCAACGCGACCAGTCCCGCGGCCGCCAGCACGCCTGCTTGCCGCATGCCGCCACCTAAAAGCTTCCGAGTGACCCGTGCCTTATCGATGAAATCTCGCGAACCAACGAGCATCGAGCCAACGGGCGCGCCGAGTCCTTTCGAGAGACAGAACATCACGGAATCGAATTTGCGGGTAATGTCCGCGACACTGCGCCCCAGCGCGACCGAAGCGTTGAATATGCGCGCACCATCGAGATGCACTGGGAGATTAACCGCGTGAGCGCGGTCGCAAATATCCTCGGCGATTTCGGTCGGATAGACCGTGCCGCCGTGCATATTGTGTGTGTTCTCCAGCTCGATCAGTGCAGTCTGCGCGCGATAATAGATATGCGGACGAATCAGCGGCTCGATTAAATCCCATGTCAGCGTTCCGTTGGGCGCCGGCACCGTATTGGGCATGCACCCCGCAATCGCCGCGACGCCCGCCATCTCGTAAAGATAAATATGCGCCTGCGCCTCGCAGATCACTTCCATCCCGGGGCGCGCCCAAGTTTTAATCGCGGTCAGGTTGGCCATCGATCCGGAAGGGAAATAGAGCGCAGCTTCGCGTCCAAAAATTTCCGCTGCGCGCGATTGCAGGCGATTGACCGTCGGGTCTTCGGCATACACATCGTCGCCCACTTCCGCTTCGGCCATGGCGCGGCGCATCGCTGGAGTGGGGCGCGTTACGGTGTCGCTGCGAAGATCGACTGGAGCTTGAGCCATTGTGGACACAACGCCCTCAATCATACCCGAGCGGACGCCGAGTTCAGAGCGCCGAGTTGAAAGTTGAAATCCGAAATTAGCCCACGCGCCGCCGGAGAGACCTAGGCGGCAGCAATATTTTTCGCCGGGGGTGCCATGAACTCGGGGCCCACCGGATCGCTGATCGTCTCCTGCAAGATTTTGTCGATGGCCGCCAGCGCGTCCGCATCGAGCTTCCAATCGAGCGCACCTGCCACGGCTTCCAATTGCGCAGGATGGCGCGCTCCCCAGAGGGCCGCACTGATTCCAGGCTGATCCAGCACCCAGCGAGCTGCGAGGTCCATCACATGCTTCCCATATCTTTTTTGCGCCAGATCTTCGAGTTGCGCCACCGCCTTCAAATACTGGGCATAGCGCGGAGCCTGGAATTTCGGATCGGACTTCCTCAGATCGTCGCCTGCGAATTTCGTGTCCGGCTGCATCTTGCCGGTCAAGAGTCCCCGGCAGAGCGGTCCGTAGGCGAGTGCGCCGAGATTTTTCTCGCGCGCGTAGGGAAGCACGTCGCTTTCGCTTTGCCGCTCGAAGAGATTGTAAGGCGGCTGGACTGTATGCAGCTCCGAAACGGATAGAAACTCGCCCATCTGTTTCGGCGAGTAGTTGCTCACACCAATCGCGCGAATGAGCCCTTCCTTTTGGAGTTGCTGCATGGTTCTGGCGGTTTCTTCGATCGGGATGGCAGGGTCGGGCCAATGCACTTGATAGATGTCGATGTAGCTTGTTCGGAGACGTCGAAGGGAATCCTGCACTTCCTGCCGGATTCGGCCGGGCGAGGAGTTTCGCGTAATCGAGCCGTCGTGCCATTCAAGGCCCACTTTCGTGGCAATGAAAACTTTTTCGCGCGAACCTCGCTCCTCAATCGCTTTCCCGACAGTCTCTTCTGAAACACCGAAACCGTAAACCGGCGCCGTATCGATCAAATTGATCCCTTTATCGAGCGCGGCATGAATCGTCCAGATTGACTCTCTTTCGTCACTTCCGCCCCACATCCATCCGCCGATCGCCCAGGTGCCTAGGGCAATCCGGGAAACTCTCATTTGCGTACGCGGAATCGTTACGTATTCCATGAGATTTGTCCTTTGCTATGAAATCTGTAAGGGGCTCGGCCGCCTCTCAAGAAATAGGATGCCCGAGCCTTGCGGTTCGATGTTGAAAAGTGGCGAGAATTTCTCCTGGGTCACACGCGGCGAGCGGAGTAAAGGATCACGCTGCCAAAATTCCAGGAGGCGATGCGAACGTCGGTGAAACCGCACCTCTCCATCAGGGACGCAAGTTCCTTCGGCGACGGAAACTTTCTGACGGAGTTGGGTAGGTACGCGTAGGCTTCGCTGTTGCCGGAAATCGCCGCACCGATTCGCGGCAATACATATCTGAAATAGAAACGGAAAATTCCCGCCATCGGACCGTTCCCCGGCTCCGTGAATTCAAGGATGCCCAGTTCTCCGCGCGGTTTCAATACGCGTGCAAATTCGCGCAGCCCATCCTCGTAGTTCGCCAGATTGCGAAAGCCGAAGGCGCTGGTAACGAGGTCGAAACTTGCGTCGGCAAATGGAAGTCGCAATGCATCGGCAGCGGCGAAAACCGCCGAGGAACGTGCCTGCCGCGCCTTTTCGCAGGCGCGCGTGAGCATGGCTTCCACGAAATCGCTGCCCACAATAGGCTCGCGCCGCGCCGGGCCAAGGGCTCGCGATCGTGTGCGGTCGAGCGCAAATGCCAGATCGCCCGTTCCGCAGCAGACATCGAGAACGCGCGCCTCGGGCCTCCGCAACACATTGGCGAATCGCTTCGCGGTGCGTCGTCGCCAGATCTTGTCGAATGAGAATGAGAGAAGATGATTCAGGAAATCGTATCGAGGCGCGATGCGCGTGAACATATCCCGCACCCGCGCGGCTGCCTCTCGCTCGTCGCGTGTTCCTTCAGGCCGTGTTCCGCGTAGCGGCGTCTGTTTTTGTGTCGCGATCATCGAAAGTCGTCATTTTCGGCCGGAAATCGGCAATCACCGTGGACGATTTTTCTTTACACCAACAAGTACTTGCGCCGTTCTGGCCCTCGCTGTAAACATTTTATCTGTATCCTCGAACTACGCCCTTTCGCCAAGACGGTGCGATTTAATCCAATCCAGCGCGCGCCGCGATATCGGTCAGTCCACTGAACGATCGCGCGACCACAGGCCACGGCACCTCAACTCCCCATTCCGTTTTCCCGATTCGGCGCGGCAGAACCCAAAGCACGCGCCCGCCGCGCGCCTTCTTGTCGCCCGCCAGAATTGGACGAAGCTGCGACGCGCGAATATTCCCGAGCGCAGGTAGCGGTCCAACGCTGGCGACCAACCGAATGATGCGAGTCGCGTCGGAATCGTTGAGGTGCCCCACTGCCAGAGCCATCATTGTCGCCGCAATCATGCCCCAGCCGATCGCCTCTCCATGGAGGAACCGCCGGTATTTCGTGGCAGCTTCAAGCGCGTGGCCCAGCGTGTGCCCAAAATTCAGAATTTGGCGCAGCCCGCTTTCGCGTTCATCGGCGCCGGCCACGCGCGCTTTGATCGCCACGCAACGCGGAATGATCCACGCGAGCGCGGCCGGATCCCGGCGTAGGATCGCGTCCATCCGCCGTTCGAGAAATTCAAAAAGTTTTTCGTCGGCAATCACTCCGTATTTCACCACTTCATATACGCCGGAGCGATACTCGCGATGCGGAAGCGTTCGCAGCGCGCCGGGGTCGGCAATCACCAGCTTCGGCGGATAGAAAGCGCCGACGAGATTTTTTCCCTCCGGCAGGTTCACGCCGGTTTTACCGCCTATGGCGCTATCCACCTGGGCCACCAGCGTAGTGGGAATGTGCACCAGCCGCACGCCGCGAAGATATGTCGCCGCCGCAAACCCCGCGACGTCGCCTACCACGCCGCCGCCAACAGCGGCCAGAATAGCGTGGCGATCCGCGCCCGCGGTCACCAGTTGCCGGGCGATCTTTTCAACCGTGGCAAGATTTTTGGCTGCCTCGCGGTCATCGAATAAAATCGGCCTGCGCCCCGACCCGCCAGGCAGTTTGGTTGCCAGCGCTTTCCCCCAGTATCTCCAAACGCGCGGCGATGAAAGAAAGAAAGTCCCCGTCGATTCTCCCAGACGCGCGACCAGCGATGCGGCGCGCGAAAGCGCGTTTGGTTCGCAGAGAATATCGTACGGACCTGCGGAACTGCTCACGCGGATGGTAGGCATGGTGGCGCAAGAAAATGTAGCATAGTTCCTCAGGCCGCCTTCGGCGAATGATCCTTTTCCGGCGTGATATAGCTTGAAATGAATGTGCGCATTCCTGCGTATCTGTTAGTGCAGGGCAAGGAGCGCGCCGGCAAAGGGCGCTCTGGAATCGACTGAGGGTGCAGCAATGCTTACTTTTATCTTGTGGTGCATTTTGTTCGTTCTGTGCTGGCCGTTGGCTCTGTTCGCGCTGATCTTGTATCCGATTGTATGGATACTCCTGTTGCCGCTCCGCTTGTTGGGGATTGCTGTGGGAGGTGTGCTCGAGCTGGTTGCCGCAATCATCCTGCTGCCCGCGCGCGTGCTGCGCGGCCCGCGCCGTGCCTAGCGCAAAATCGAATGCGGTTTTTCAGCGCTTTTGAAGTTCTGCGACGGATTCGAGGATCACTTGACCCACAATCGCCAGGCTGCGCGCGCTTACTTTGTCGAGCGTGTCCTGCGGCGTATGCCAATAACCCAGCTTCTGATAGTCCGCGAGGTCGATGATGTCGATGGCCGGGACTCCGCGGTGAACGAACGGCAAATGATCATCCTCGGTGCCCGCTTCCTGGGACTCGAATATATCCCCGTAGCCGAGGCGAGCCGCCGTATGCCAAATGATGTCCGTGAGCCACTTCGGCGAATCGGAATCGCGAAAGATATGAAGATTGAATTGCCCGATCATGTCGGCCAGGATCACCGCTTTAATTCGCTTTAAGTCGCCTGAAAGAGCGAGCCGCGCGGACATCTCGCGACTGCCGTAAACGCTGTCGGTGTCGGTCCACTGAGCCACGCCGTTTGTCACCACCTGCGCTTCTTCTCCGTCGAGAAACGCGATCCACACGGCGTCCGCGCGTTTGGGCTGGCTGCACAAGATCCGCGCCATTTCAAGCATCAATCCAGTAGAAGAGCCGCTGTCCTCCGCGCCAACGAAATTATCCAGCCGAAGCGTGTCGTAGTGGGTCAGCAGCAGAATGATTCCTTGCCCGCTGCCGGGAACCTTGGCGACGATGTTCTCCATGGCCAAGGTGCCGATCGGCGTCTGGGCGTTGAAGTCATCCTCGTCGGTCGGGCAACCGAAGCCTTTGAGTTGCGACCGAATGTAACCTTGTACGCGGTGAATCGCATCCGAGGCCGGAGGATGCGGGCCAAAACTAACCAGCTTGGCCACCTGTTCATAGGCCTTTTGGCCATCGAAGCCCCCGGTTTCAGACGCGGGAGGCGCAGCATCAGACGAGGCGCCTCGCGACACCGGCAAAGGCGCGGCCGCTTTCGCCGAGGAAGCGGAGTCTGTCGATGCGTCCCCACGCGTGCCGCCATGTCCGCACGACACCGATATCAGCAACGCGAGCGCGCCGGCACCGACCCAAGGTAGTCGCTCGTGGCAGATCATCCTGATGGCGGCTGCCCTTCCGAGATTGCCTTGGCGCGCTTATTTCTCAAAACTGCATACGAAACGAGCACGCCGACAAAATACAATACGACCATCGGTGCCATAAAGATGAGCATCGTGGTTGCGTCTGGCGTTGGCGTAACGATTGCGGCAGTGACCGTGATCAGCAGCAGCGCGTACCGGAAATTATGCAGCAGGAACTTCGGCGTAACGATTCCGAATAGTGACAGAATAAATACCACCACCGGCAGTTCGAAAATCACTCCGAGACCCACCAGCACTACCAGAATCAGATCGAAATACTCGTTGATATCGATCAGGGGCTTGATGTTGCCTACGCCCGAGCCTCCGTTGGCGAATGCCACCACGAAGGTCAAAACCTGCGGAAGCATTACGTAATATCCGAACGCGATGCCGCAAAGAAAGAGAAACATCGACGACCCGATGAAGCTGGCGACCGCCCGCCTTTCGTGTTTGTAGAGTCCTGGCGCCACGAACAGCCACACTTGATACAGCACCCAGGGCATCGCAAGTGCGATTCCCAAGTAAAGGCCGATACTGATGTACAGGCTGACGTAACCGGCGGGGTGCGTGTAATACAAACTTGGATCGATGTGATTCGCGCGCAGCGCGTCCCACATAGGCTGGCTGATAAAGTTGATAAATCGCCTAGCTACCGCTAGACCAATCACCATCCCGATTCCGACGGCGATCAGCGCACTGATGAGGCGCTTGCGCAGTTCCACAAGGTGATCGAAGAACGACATCGCCGCGCCGGATTCTTCCTCGGCGTGCTGGCGCGGTGTGACTTCAGGAGGGGCGGACGCCGCCATTTTCTACTCGTTCAGGATTTTTCTCCGGCTCGGGGGCTTGTGGTTCCTCGGGTGGGCCGCCAGGAGCAAACTCGGTGCCGGTGAGATAGGGATCGTCCCCAGGATTCCTCCAGCGCAGGTCTGGATCGGGAACATCTTCAGGAAAGGGATCTCCGCTCGGTCCGGCGATGGCAGCGGCGTTTGGTGGTTTGGATGGCACGGTGCCGGGTGAGGCAGGCGCCGGGGTTTGGGCAGTCGGCGGCGGAGCAACCGGTGCAGGCACTGCGGCAATCCTCCGGGATTCGCCCTCGCGTTCGATATCGCGCAAGTGTCCTTCGAAAGTGCTGCGGAGGTCGCTCGTATGGCGCCGGAACTCCGCCATCACTTTCCCAAGGTTGCGTGCCAATTCAGGGAGCTTTTCGGGCCCGAAAATCACCAGCGCGACCACAAAGATCACAATGAGATGGGGGATGCTCAGCATTGGAAGCCGAAGAACCAGCGCCCGCTCGCGCTCTTTTTGCATCATAGAAGAGGGCCGTGGACGTGTCAAACAGCCCAGAGCGCTGTGCTATACTTCCGGTATCACAGTCGAAGAGAGGCGGCATGGAACATTCACCATCCTCAGCGTCGAACGGCACGGCGCAACGGCCACAAAACGAGGGATCTCAAGCGCGAGGCATTGTATTGCTAGCAATCGTGCTAGTGGTGTCGGCGCTGCTAGGCGGTTTTGTTTACGGTCCCCAAGCGCGCGCTACGGCAGCAGGCTCCGACGATGCACAGGATTCCGTAAAAAGTTTCACGCATGTCCTGTCCGTGGTCCAGCGGAACTACGCCGATCCCGTGGACAGCGATAAGGCTATCTACGACGGCGCCATCCCGGGAATGTTGCACGTGCTTGACCCTCATTCGAACTTCTTTGACCCCAAGCAATACGCGCTGTTTCGCGAAGAGCAAGAGGGCCGATACTACGGCGTCGGTATGGTCGTAGCGCAGAGAGACAACAACACGGTCGTTCAATCGCCCTTCGTCAACTCGCCTGCCTACAAGGCCGGAATTCGTCCCGGCGATGTGATCCTGAAAGTCGATGGAAAAACGTGCACAGGATTGACCACAACCGAAGTGGCCGAGATGCTCAAGGGCGCCAAGGGAACCGCGGTGCACATCTCCCTGGGACGCGAGGGCTGGGAGAAACCAATTGAAGTCACGGTCGTGCGCGACGAAATCCCTCGGCCTGGTGTGCAGTTCTACGAAATGGTGAAACCCGGAATCGGATACGTACGCGTCTCGACCTTCAACGAGACCACGGATAGCGACCTCACCGACGCGCTGAAACAGCTCGACGCCTCGAAGCTCGATGGTCTGATTATCGACTTGCGAAATAATGGCGGCGGCCTTCTGAATCAGGCGGTCGGCATGGCGGGTATGTTCTTGGACAAGAATGAGCTGGTTGTATCGCACCGCGGCCGATCGTCACCAGAGCGGCCATATTATTCGAACCCCGGAAATCAGGGCCTCGAAGTCCCGTTGATCGTGCTTGGTAAACAGCGGAAGCGCTTCGGCATCGGAAATCGTGTCTGGCGCGATTCAGGACCACGACCGAGGGTTGATTGTCGGTGAGACCACCTTCGGAAAAGGTTTGGTGCAAACGCAGTTTCCCTTAAGCGAAAACACCGCGCTCCTGCTGACGACCGCTCGTTATTACACGCCCAGCGGCCGGCTGATCCAGCGCAATTACAAGAACGTAACCCTCTATGATTACCACTACAATCCCCAGCGCCCGAAAGCGCCGGAAGTAAAGTTGACCGATACCGGGCGCCAGGTATACGGACAGGGTGGGATTACCCCCGACGTAGCTGTAGCCGCGCCCAAGCCAGACGATTTCGAGGACCTGCTTGAGCGCAGAGGTGTTTTCTACCCTCTTCCGGAGGGCGTCGGCGACTTCGCGCGATATTATCTTGGCCAAAGACCCAATGTGACCAAGGACTTTGTGGTCGATGACGCGGTAATTGCCGAATTCAAGAAGTATGTGGCAGACCAGCACATCCGTGTGACCGATCAGCAGATCGAGCAAAATCTCCCCTGGCTGAAATGGGAGATCAAGCGCGAAGTATTCACAACTCTATTCGGATTGAATGAAGGCTACAAAGTCGAGCTGGATAACGATCCGCAGCTAGTTAAGGCCGAGGAATCGATTCCCCAGGCCAAGGCGCTTTACGCGAATGCCAGGAAGATTGTCGCCGAGCGCCAGTCCAGCACCCAACCCTGATAGGGCTCCCGTCTGAGCAGTTGCAGGGGCACGATGTATCATGCCCGGCGCACACGCCTGGTTATTTCGCGTTCGCAGGTCGTGATTGGAGTTGCGCCAGAGTGCCGCGGGCCCCGGCCGCATCCCCAGAGTTAGGGGCCACCTTCAAATAATCTCTCAACTGCGCAGCTTCCGCATCGGGTTCGCCTTTGGCCGCATAAATCTGGGCCAAAAGAAGGTGCAACTGCGGGATATGATGCCAAGGATCGAGTGCTACCGCAGCGAGCGCGTTCCTCTCCGCCGCGGCCAGATCATTGAGGTGGAAGGCGGCATCGGCCGTATAGTACAGCGAATAAGGATTGTTCGCCGGATCGAGCGCCAGTGCGCGTTCTGACAAGGTAGAAACCTGCTTCCAATCATCCTCCGTGGCTGAGAACTCCGCTAAGCAAAGATACGGTGCCACGTATGTGGAATCGATCTTGATCGCCTCCGAGCAGGCTTGTTTCGCATCTTCCCGTTTGTGTTGCGCGTCTAACACCTGCCCTAGCACCACCCATGCCGCTGGGTAACTTGGATAGATGTCTATCGCCTTGCGCAAGTGCCGCTCTGCCTGATCGAGGCGCTTGTCCTTGTACGCGCCACACCCTCTCTGATATTCGCTGGTAGCTTTTCCCGGCACTGCCAGCCTTGCGATGCTCACCGTCGGGCTGAGTACTCCTGATTCCGTCCAGGAGTTGCATCCTTCGGAATCCATCAAGCGATCGGAAGCCGGGAGAACGGGGATTATTGTCGGTGAGGCGTATAAATCCTCGAACGGGTCCGCTACCTGGCCTGGCGGCGGGAAGAGTGCTGGACCCAAAGGCCGGGCCGGTGCCCGGCGACGCGACTGGCGCGGTCTGGTGTGGCGACGACTTTTGCGCCTGGAGTGGAGGGGAAAGGGCGAGCAGCAACAGACCAGCGCCGAACGCAGGGAAGGAACGCAGCAACCAAGAGCTCTGGGAACATCGGTCCCGGTGCGCTGCTGAACCGCCGGTAGTGGCTCGTCCGGCCATCCTGTAGGGGATAGTAATCCAACTTCGTCTTGCCGGCGCAAATTTGTTTTGCGGCACAGAATCCACCGGCCATGGGCACCGTTGCCAAGACGTGACTGTCATGCCCTGTCCCAACGGCCACTAATCCTTTGACAACAACAACTCCTTTAGAATCCCGCCGGGATCGAATTGCGCCGATACTTGTAGGCGCAGCGAACGCGCCCGTAGGTCCCCCTTTCTCGGGCTAGCAAGCGGAAAGCAGGCGCCTATGGACGAAACTCAGCAGCCCACCCCGAAAACCGAGCAAGCAGCTCCCGCTCAACCGGTACCGACTCCATCAATCATCGCAGCGATGCTTCGTGCCTCGACAAAGATCAGCGACCTCATCTTTTCACCCGGCCGCGCTCCGCAAATAGAAGCCAATGGCCAACTCGTGCAATTGAATATTCCCGGCGTCGGGCGTCTGACGTCGGAGGATACGGCGCGTATTGCCGGCGATCTGATTGGGCGCAATGCGGATGCCGTTGACAAGCTCAAGCGGGAAGGATCGTGCGATATTTCCTACAGTTTGCCCAAGATTTCGCGTTTTCGCGTAAACGTTTTCACGCAGCGCGGAAGCTGCGCCATTGTCATGCGGGTGATCGCGAGCAGCGTCCCGGATTTCAACGCGTTGAACCTGCCCAGTCAGCTTGCGGAAGCAGCCGAACTCCGGCCGGGAATCGTTTTAGTCACCGGGCCAACAGGCAGCGGCAAATCCTCCACACTGGCTGCACTGGTCGATAAAATCAACTCCGAGAGGGCCTGCCACATCATTACCATCGAGGACCCAATCGAGTTCCTACATTCACACAAGCGGTCGACGGTCCACCAACGCGAGCTGCATACGGACGCACCCAGCTTCGCACTAGCGCTCCGGGCTGCGCTCCGGCAAGCTCCCAAATTGATACTTGTTGGCGAAATGCGCGACCGGGAAACCATCGAAGTGGCCCTGGACGCTGCGGAAACCGGCCACTTGGTCTACTCGACTCTTCACACGATCGACGCCGCCAAAACAGTCGAGAGGATCATCGGCGCGTTCGCTCTATCAGACCAAAATGCCGTCCGCACGCGGCTCGCAAAGAGCTTTCGTTACATTGTTTCTCAGCGCTTGATTCCTCGGAAGGATGGCGGCGGACGCGTGGCGGCCTTCGAAATACTCAAATCAACGCTGCGTACCCGCGAATATGTTCAAAAGGGCGAGGGTGAAGGTAAAACCCTGTTGGACGCGATGCGCGACGGTTCAACTGAAGGTATGCAGTACTTCGACGCTGAGATCGAGAAGCTGATCCGTGCCGGTACCATTGATATCCAGACAGGTCTCTCCTACGCCACCAATCCAGGCAATATGCACTTGCAATTGGCCGACTTGCTTGAGCCGCAACGCATTGAAAATAAGGATCTTGAAGATCGGAAAAAGCCTAGCGACTCGACAAAAGAATCAACCCACGCCATGGACCCCGAATTCGAGCCTGCTTGACCGGAATTAGCCTGAGGGGCACTGGTGGACGTGGGGGGGCTCGAACCCCCGACCTCCTCGTTGCGAACGAGGCGCTCTCCCAACTGAGCTACACGCCCACGGGGTTTTCATATTAGCAAACCTATGATCGTGGGCCAATCGCCTTCCACCACTGTTAGTAGCGCCACGTCGGAGTCTAGGATGCGCCAGGACGCCCGGAAAAAAGAGGGGATGGGAGCCTTGCTACCAAACTAGGTATGATGGCTGGCGAGCCGAGATCCCGGGGTGTGCGATAGATCTTCTAGCTCAACTCTTCCATCAACTTCTAACAAGGCTCCCATGTAGCGGTCTTTCTCCCACAATAGCCACTGGTACCTGAGCCGATCAATGCAGTGTTTCAGGTATTCTGTAGGGTAACGAACCTGAGAAATCTGAGAGACCCGGAACATTAGCGACCCCGTTCAAGTCCAAAATGGTCCGTGCCGCGCCCCTGACGTCTATTCAATCACCTGGCGGTGGGCCGTCTTCCGCATATAATTCAAATCGGGAGAACAATTTGGCCGTCAAGCTCATCGCGATGGATATCGACGGCACCCTGCTCGACAGCCATTCGCAGCTTCCCCCCGAAAATGCCCAGGCAATTGCCGAAGCCGCCAACCGGGGCATCGAAATTGTCATCGTCACCGGGCGCCGGTTCCATTCAGCGCGGGCTATCGCCTCCCAACTCCCCTGCAGCGTGGAATTGATCACTAGCAACGGAGCCTTGGTTAAATCCGCCTCTGGCGAAACGCATTTACGCTCGCTGCTTCCGGTGGCGGCGGCCCGCCTGGTGCTCGAGGCTACCCCCGATTTTCGCCCTTTCTGCGGGGTGATTTTCGACCGCCCGCGCGAAAACCAATTGATCTTCGAGCACATCGACTGGAAGGCCCGGTTTATGGGCCCCTATCTCAGCAGACATCCCGATCACGTTGCCGAAGTCGCTCCCCTGACCGCCTGCCTCGATTCCGAAGACCCCGTCGAGGTGCTCTTCATTGCCGAGTGCCAGACGATTCGCCAGGTGATTCGGAAATTGGAAGATCATCAGGGGTCTAACGCCTACTCCATCTCACTTACGGAATACCCGCGCGTCGATGTCTCCATGCTGGACGTGCTAAACCGCGGCGTAACCAAAGGCTCCGCCGTCGCGGAGTGGGCCCGCCGCCGCGGGATTTCGCGCGACGACGTAATGGCGATTGGCGACAACTGGAATGACCGGGAAATGTTAGACTATGCCGGTTTGCCCGTCATAATGGGCAATAGTCCCGACGGGTTGAAATCCTTTGGGTGGAAGACAACTCGCTCAAACGACGAATGCGGCGTGGCGGAAGCCATTCGCACCTACATCCTAAACGATAAACAGAAGGACTAAATCGAAAAGGGGGAATTTCGATGCGGAGATCACTCGGCCTCGGTTTGGGATTGCTGTTGTTCGCTGGATTGTTCGCCGGCGGGCGCGCTGAAGCGCAACAGCGGCCGCCGATCTCGAACCAGCCTCCCACCATCACCTCAACTCTCGATACCCAGTTGACAATCGTCGAATTCGAATTCACAGGCGCCGCCAAGGCCATGCCCGAAGACAAATATTCCTTCGCGCCAACCAACGGCAATTTCAAGGGCGTGCGCACCTTCGCCCAGGAGGTCAAGCACGTCGCCACCGCGAACGATCGCTTCTTTGATTCCATTCTTGGCCGCACTCCTCCCGCCGGTCCCGACGAAGGTGTTGGCTCAAACGGCCCGGATTCCATTCAGACTAAGGAGCAGATTCTTCAATATTTGAAAGAGTCATTCGCTCTCGGCCACAAAGCCATCGCCACCATCAATGCCGAAAACGCCGTCACGCCAATGGAGAAGCCGGCTGTCCCGTTTCTAAGGACCCGAGCCGCCCTGGCCATGTTCGCTTGCGTACACGCCATGGATCATTACGGCCAGATGGTCGAATATCTGCGCGATAATGGCCTGACGCCGCCGGCCAGCGCCAATCGGCCGCCCGCGAACCCGGCTAAATGAAAATCGCTTTCCGCCCAGCCCTCTGCTCCGCCGCTCTTATCGTGGTCGTGTTGGCGGCGGTAACGATTGGTGTCCCCGCAGCGCGCGCGGATTACGCCGTGCTGCGGTCCGGCGCACGCCTTCACGTCACCAGCTACGAACTTCATGGCGACCACGTGCGCCTCGCTGTTGCGGGTGGGCAAGTCGATATTGCCGCGAGCGAACTGGTCGATGTGGAGCCAGAGGACCTCTTTCCCGCACCTCCTCCCGCGAATGCAGACTTCGCCGCGCGCTATGCCAAATTCATTCACGCGTCGGCGCAAAAATATGGCGTGGACGAAAAGCTCATCGCCCAGGTAATTGCGGCCGAGTCGAATTTCAAGGCCAAGGCAGTGTCGAGGAAGCGCGCCCTGGGCCTGATGCAATTGTTGCGTGAAACTGCCGCGCGCTATGCTCTGGTGAATGTGTTCGACCCGGCGCAGAATATCGACGCCGGCACCCACTACTTGAAGGATTTGCTTCATCGGTACCGTGGCGACGTGCGCCTCGCCCTCGCCGCCTACAACGCCGGTCCCGAGATGGTAGACCGCTATGGCGGTGTCCCTCCTTTCCCGGAAACGCAAAACTACGTGAAGCACATCACCTCGAACCTCGCTCTCCTCACCACCCGGTAGCTGTAGGACACAGCCGGAGCCCATCACGCGCGTATCTTGCTGATTCTGTAGAGCTTACAAAAACTCACGCACTTCTCGTCATGAGATGTGCCCTCATCGCGTGGAAGGGCTCGGCTGCGCTCGGTCGCCGGCCAAACAGACTTCACGAAATCTTTATGGTATATAGGCGGGCCCGAAATTGGTGGATTTCAGGTCTTCTAAGGGGAGAACATGCCTCATCGGTCGTTTGATATATTTCAAAAACTGCCCGATGGCGATCATCTGTGGATCGAAACATCCGCTTCTCTGGAAGAGGCGCGGAGACGTGTTCTGGAACTGGTTGCCAAGGATTCCGGAAACTATGCGGTTTACGATAGTGTCCTCGGCAAATTCGTCCTCTCATTTCCTGATGGCTCAGAATCGTAGTCTCAGCTCACGTTCACTGGGGACGGGACGACGTAGGCGCCACGCGCCGGGATTCGCCGGGCATCCTGCGAGCCCGAAAAAAAGAAGCCAAGCCCCAGGATTGAATGCCGGGGCTTGGCTGAAAACGAGGGAAGCAGCTGCTACCGCGTGTTTCAGCTAGAAGATACAACAGCCGCGGCAACGCCTGCCGCCGCAGCCTGCTTTTTCAGACGGATCGGTTCTTCCGATTCGTGGAATGGTTCCTCATCCGCCGCGAGTTCCGTTTCGGCCGTGCTCAATTCCGCGAGTTCAGTCAATTCTCTTTCGGCTTCGAGCCAGTCTTCTACATCTCTTCCGTGCTCGCGACCGCGTTCCAGATACAACTCATAGGCGCGTTGCTCGATCTGTGCTTCGCTGGGTTTGGTTTCAGACATGATACTTAGCTCCTTGGGGCAAAGCGTGGGGCAAAAACTGATGCGACGCGGAGTTTGCGCCGTACCGGCAATAGGCCATCGGGTATTGTTTGTATTTTTGCGCATACCTCGCCCCTAAACGGCTGGTATCCGACAGACTACCGGTTTGCTGCAATCGCTTTGAAGTTTTTACGAGTGACCGCAGGAGGCAATGCAAACAAAGGACGGTGACACACTCTACCCGGCACAAAAACGAGGACGGCCCAAATGCATCAGGCGGACTTTGAACGGTTCTATTGCGTGGCGGATTTTTCGCCCAGGCGCCGCATGCGTTCCTGAAGCTTCTTCCGCAACGGTGCCGGAGCATTGGGATTGAACGCGACGAGATACCACAAGGGCTGCGAACGGTCCCGGCTCAATCGCGAGAGAGTGGCGGCGTCGCTATTCGGATGGCGCGCGATGTTTTCGCGAATCGCCGAATAGGGATGGTGCGAAAGACGGCCCAGCGTCCTCGCGCCCACTTTCGGATGCTCGCTGATCAAGCGAAGCAGATAGTAGTCCTCTCGCGGTGCCTGGCGCGAAAGTTGTTCGAGTGCTTCCGGCTTCACTTCGGCGCTAAGCACCACGCCCACTTTTTCATCCCATCCTGCGTTGATCCGGTTCAACTCTTGCGTCCGCGCGTGAATCAACTGCTCGATCACGCGCCGCTCCTGATCCAGGCGCGAAGTTGGCAAAGCGCTGCGCTCGACCGAGTCGAGTACTCGCAGCAAATGCTGCCTCTCGCCGAAAACAATTTGTGATGTGCGCACGGATTTCCCCTTGCTCGGACTCTTCACCAAGTCGGAACGTCTCATTTCTAATTACCCCCCGCAGATTTCATGGATCGTCGCGACGGCGGCGCCCAGCCAAGGAAAACCGACCTGCACGCTGCGCCGGAAGTTGAACACAAAATCTCGCAGCATCTCAACGTCGCGTAATATAAGTATAGCGGAAAGTAACATGTTTGCCTTCGCTAACCGTGTCTTCCCAAGGAATACACTCAGTCAGCGCCGCCAGCTATGGACGACCGCGGTGATTATCCTGTTGCGGTATCCAACAGTAAAGCGAAGTTGGCCGCCGAGTTTCCGTACCTCGCAACATAGGGTCCTAGAACTAGGTCCCGACCACGATTTCCAGCGAATTATGGGACACAGACCCGGCTATTTGGCTTCGGTTGGGTCCGACTGGGGTATGTCGTTCACAGCCACCCGCCGCAGGAACTTCCAGCGGCCATCCTCGCGGATTAGCTGATCGTCGTAGTGGCCCCCGTAGAGGATAGAGGGGTTCTTATCGGCGCCGGTCACCGTGAACGACCAGCGCGACCACGCCGTGGCCGTATCGCCGCTCACATCGATCATGAAATTGGTGAGTAGGTGGTAGGTCGAGCCGGGCTTCCCCTTCGGAGTCGCGCCCAGATTCTTCTCCATCAGGGCTTGGATTGCTGCGGGACCCTTGGCAGAACCGAATCCGCCGACCCATTCCCCATTCTTGGCGAACAGGTGCGAATAGCCGGCCAAGTCGTGAGCGTCGAGCAGGCGCCCGTAGCTCGTGAGCAGATCGCGTATCTCCTGGATATCCTCGAGGCGCTGGATTCGCTCTTCGAGCGAGCGCGCTTTCGGCGCGGCCGCTTGCGCCATGGCGGCGGCTGGCAATGATAAGCTAACGGCCACGAGCAGCAATGCGATGCGAGTCGCGCGGAGAAAAATCGGCGAGCTCTTCATTTCCGAATTCCTTTCTTGCGAGAATATGCGAAACGCGGCGAACAATATCACCCAGATTGGCGAACTTCAATCTGCTCCGCGTAGAAGCCGTCGATGCCGTTTTCTCACGCCAGGAAAGGATTGTGCTCCCGCTCGAAGCCGATCGTAGTCACTTCGCCATGCCCCGGAAGTACAGCCATGTCCTCCGGCAGCACCAGGAGCTTTTCGCGGATGGAGCTGATGATCTGAGGAAAGGATCCGCCGGGCAGATCGGTGCGCCCGATGCTGCCATGAAATAAAGTGTCGCCGGCAAGAAGGCGCCGCGCACTCCGCGCATCATCTCGGCGGATTCTCCAGGCTCGAAGTGCGGCGCGATCCGGGCGCAGCGTCGTCGCTCGCCACCAGCGGCAGTCCCCGGTTCGATAAGCAGGCTGATGCTCCCCGGAGTATGACCGGGCGTGTGCAACACGCGCGCCGCGAAACCGCCCCAGCGCACTGTATCTCCCTCCTTCACGAAATCCCGAATGCGCATCATCGCCGGTGTGGGCACGCCAAGCCACTCCGCCTGCATTTCCAGGTTCGCATAAAGCGGAAGGTCAGCCTCGTGGACCATCACGGGCGCGCCAGTCGCCTTATGAAGCGTGGCCAAGCCGCCCACATGATCGATATGAGTATGCGTGCTGACAATGGCGCGCACCTTCAGATTGTGGCGGCGGATAATTTCGAGGATGCGTTCGACTTCGTCTCCAGGATCAACCACGATGGCATCGCCCGTCGCCGCGTCCCCCAGGATCGAGCAGTTGCACTGCAGCAGCCCAACGGGCAACACCTCGTGAATCAATTTTCCAGCCATCGAAAAGCAGTATAGCAAGCCGGAGATACCCCTGCGGCTTGTGCAGTTCAGATGGAGATGGAGTTTCCGTTTCGCGGAGGCGACTGCCGATGGTTTCCTAAAGCGGCTGCTGTTCCGGCGGCAGCGCGGCAGCCACAAGCGACTCAACCCGTTGAATCAACTCAGCGCGGCTCTCAATCGTGTATTCGGACGCATCCACGGCAGGGCCGAACGCGACCGTCGCCTCGCCCGGCTTGATGGTCCAGCTTCCTTTTGGCCATAGCCTCTGCGTGCCGGCAATGGAGACTGGCACGATCGGCGCGCCCGCTTCGATCGCCATGGTGAACCCGCCCCTCTTGAATGGGCGCAACCGCCCGTCTGCGCTCCGAGTGCCTTCCGCAAAAATCGCGTAGGAAAGTCCTTCCTTGAGTATTCGAGCGGCAGCGGAAATGCTCTTTCCGGAACTTTCCCGGTCGCCGCGATCCACGGGCGTAAATTGCGCCTGGGTCATCGCCGAAGAGAAAATGGGAATCCGAAACAGTTCCCGCTTCACTAGAATGCCCACCCGCCGCGGAATCGCCGGAATAAATACGAGCGGATCCATATTCGAGGCGTGGTTGGCGATGAAAGCGCAAGGTTGAGCGGGAATATTTTCGAGGCCGACTGCGCGCACGCGCACGCCCGCAAGCCGGTTACCGAAGCGCACTGCTTTCATCGCGACGGCGTACATGAAGTCCGGATTGCCGGTCAGAACAGTCCAGAGCACGAGCCACGGCAAACCGAAAATGATCGCCAATGCAAAAAAGAGAACGAGTAGGCATGTGCGAATCATGCGGCAAATAATTCCGATGCGGCACGCATGTCAATCAGTGGTGCCGCGCAGCAGGCCCTCGCGTATGCGGCGCTGTCTCTCGCTGGGACGCGCGATTTCGGAAATCGAGAAACGCCCGCCGGCTTGCCCGCTCCGATCTCCCGGCTCAGATGCACTCGCCTTCAGTTCCAGCCCCGCAATCGACCAAAAATCGTTGTAAGGTATTTCCGTTGTGCCGGAGACATAGCGGCCGAAAAAGTCCCCGAAGCTCTTCCCGGCCACTTCTTCGACCGCCGCCCGAATCCCATTGCTATCGTCGTAAAACTTGCCTTTCTTTGCATACTCCTCGTTCATGCGCCGGAGCACGTCGTCGAGAGATTTTCGATTATCGGTGGCGTCGCGAATGGCTAAGTCCAGCAGCACTCCCAGAATTTGGCCCTTGTCGTAGTACGAAATGCTGCGATCCGGCGTATTGTAGGCGTCATACTTTTCCAGCCACGCGTCCAGGCTCGAATCTTCCGCGCTTTGCCAGGTGTGAGCCGGACGCGACTGCACATCGCTTATTTGCAGGGCCAGATCGTCGTAAAACTGCCTCTTCGACCAAAGCCCCGACCGCTCGAGCGTGAACGACGCATAGCAACTGGTCACTCCTTCCGCGAACCACAGCGCCCGCGTGTACTGCTCTTTCGTATAGTCGACCGGTTCGAGCGTGCGGGGCCGAATGCGTTTCACATTCCACACGTGGAAAAACTCATGCGCCGCGATCGCCGCGGCTGCCTCCACCGACGCGGCCGCAATTGCAGTGGAGTTTCGGTGTTCCATGCCTCCGCCGCCCTGGTCCTCGTACGGGCCGATGTGAAAGAAAAATGTATATCCGCGCGACGGCAAATCGAAAGGAGGAGGGCCGCCCATCAACTTCAATTCGTAGCGGGTAATCCGCTCGAGCGCCCCTTCCAGCGTCTCTTTCTTCCAGTTTGTGGCATCCACCACAACACGGAAGCGCGCACCGGACTCCATGAACTGGAATTCGTCGAACTCGCCGGCCTCCACCGGCGCATCCACCAGCGCATCATAACTCGCGGCAGTGTACGTATTGGAATCGCTGCCCGCCGCCAGCTCCGCCGTCGTTCGCCAACCCGCGGGAAGATTCTCGAAACCGACGGAGGTATCTTCTGCCCGCCGCTCCGGAACATACATCAGAATCTCGGCCAGATTCATGAAAGCGTGATGATCGTTGAGCTGAGAATTGAAAGGACCGGGATCGTCCCATTGGATGGAGTATCGAATTTCAAAGCTATTGCGATCGCCCGGCTGGCAAGCGCCCGCCAACGAAATGCGCCAAGTGTCCTTGTCGAGCACGCGCACGGTAAGAGGGACGGCAATCGATGCGGAGCAGAGCGCGCTGACGGCCCTCACGCGATATGAAAAATCCCGCACCTGATACAAAGCGTTCCAGGCGGGAAGCGCCGTCACCACTTCCTTGCCATCCACAGGAATCGTCATCTCCACATGAAAAAGGTGCTGATCGGGATTCGCGAGGGAAATACGGTAGGCAATCGTCGCGGAAGCCGGCTGCGCCGCGACTCCGAAAAACATCCCTGCAACCAGAGCCCAGATTCGAAGCATGCGCTTCGCGCCGCCATCGGTCATCCCCGCGTACCAACCGGGGCGCGAAGTTTTTCGAGAAGCTTGGTTGTAAGTCCGTCGAAGCCTCCGTTGGACATGATCAAAACCATGTCGCCCGGCTTGGCTTCCGACGCAATTCGATTCGCAATTTCGTCCGCCGAATCGCACGCCTCCGCGTTGTGCCCGCGCGCTCGAATCAATTCGCAGATATCTTCGGGCGAAAGCCGTTCGCCTTTTTCCAATAACTGCGCGCGATTCACCGGCCCGAAAAGCACGGTATCGGCCAGCGAAAGAGCTTCCGGCAAAGCCTCCTGGAATATTTTGCGGCGCATGGTATTCGAACGCGGCTCGACTGCGGCCCAAATCCGGCGTTCCGGCCAGCGCATTCGCGCAGCCTCGAGCGTCGAGCGAATCGCGGTCGGATGGTGCGCAAAGTCTTCGACCACCAGCACGCCGCCCGCTTCGCCCTTGATCTCCATCCGCCGCCGCACACTTTGAAATGTAGCAAGCGCGTGCGCAATCGCATCGCGATCCACGCCTCGGCCGTGAGCCAACGCAATCGCCGCAAGTGCATCCAGCACATTGTGAGTGCCGGCCACTGGAATTCGGATACCCACAACTTCGCTTCCGCGAAATACTACGCGGAACTTCGTCGCTGTTTCATCCCAAGCGATATCGCGGGCTTGCCAATCACACTCCTGCGCCAGTCCGAAAGTCTCCACCGGGCAAAAGGCCTTGGCGGCCACTTCCTTTAGCTCGCGGCTCTCGCCCCAGATCAAAATTCGCCCACGCCGCGGAACCAGATTCACCAGCCTGCGGAATTGCAGCGCGATTGCGGCCAGATCCGGATAAATATCCGCGTGGTCATATTCAAGCGAGGTGAGAATTAACTCGTCCGGGTGATAATGCAGGAATTTCGGTCCCTTGTCGAAAAAAGCCGTATCGTATTCGTCCCCTTCGATGATGAATTCTTTTCCGCCTCCCAGACCGTAACTGCGGTCGCCAAAATTCGGGGCCACGCCGCCAATCAAAAAGTCTGGCTGCCGTCCCGCAGTCTGGAAAATCCAGGCAAGCATCGCGGTCGTCGTGGTTTTGCCATGTGTTCCGGCGACGACAATCGAGTCCCGGCCCGGCAAAAAGTAGTCTTCGATAATCCGCGGCATCGAGCAATACGGAATTTTCTCGTCCAGGATGCGTTCCACCTCGGGATTGCCGCGCGAAATGGCGTTGCCGATCACCGCGAGATCCGGGGTGGGCGTCAGATTTTCCGCGCGGTATCCTTCATTCCACGCAATGCCTAGCGAATCGAGCAATGTCGATGCCGGGGGATACACATTCACGTCCGAGCCGGTCACGCGAAAGCCGCGCTCCTTCAGCATCCCCGCCACCGGAGCCATGGCCGATCCCGCAACGCCGAGCATGTGGATGTGTTTCGCGGCTCGCTTTTCGAGGCCAGAGTTCATTCGCTGCGCCCTCTCAAGATCGTTGCCCTATATTTCAGGCGGTGCAAGCAGGTTCCAAAATGCGAAGGGTCCCGCTCCCCGCGCTGGATAGCTCGGCCAGCACTCCTAAAGGAACCGTCAACATCGGGCGCGACGTATGTCCGATCGGCGCGCCCCAAACGATTGGAATCTCGGAGTCGCCCACAACCCTGCGAACCGTGTCGCACACGGTTTCGTCGCCCGCGGGCCCTTCGCAATCGGGGAATTCGCCCAATATAATTCCTTCCACGGCTCTCAACTTCCCGGCTTGCTTCATGTGCATCAGCGCGCGGTCAACCTGATAAGGTTTCATCCCGCGATCTTCGAGAATCAAAATTGCGCCATTCGTCTCGATTTCCCACGGCGTGCCGAGAGTCGTTTCAAGCAGGGTCAGGCAGCCGCCGACTGTTATTCCTCGCGCCGAGCCTTTGATCAGCGGCTCGCCTTGCAAATCGAGTATCCAGCCCTCTTCGGTAGCCGTTATCGCGCGAATCAGGCTCGCTTCATCGTAACCGTGCCCCGCTCCCGCGCCTTGGTCGAAGTTCGACGCGACCATTGGGCCATAAAAGGTCACCCAATTCAGCTTTTGCCACAGGAAAGCTTGCAGGGACGTTATATCGCTCGATCCGAGAAAAATCTTCGGTGTCGCCGGTACCGTGCCCAGGCCTTCAATCAAGTAGTTCGAGCCGTAACCGCCGCGCGAACAAAAAATCGCTCGCGTGCTGGCATCTTGCAGCGCGCTCTGCAAAGCGCGGAGACGATTCCCCGCCGAATCTGCAAAGAACGAGCCCTCCTCCCGCGCAGCCGGAGCCTCGATTTGTGGCGTGTAGCCCAGCCGTTTAATTTCGTCGCAACCCTTCTTCAAGCGGTCTTCCTGCACCGGGCTGGCTAGTGAAAGCACGCGAACCACGTCGCCAGGACGAAGCGCATGCGGCTTGTGCGACGTCTGCATATCGGCCAATCGAGAATAGGGAATTTTAGCGAACGCGTCTACATCCAGAAAGGATCCAAGCAAGTAAGAGTTACGAGCAGCGGCGATCAATTGACTGTAAACGTCAGAGTTTTGGAGAGACCGCCGCCCGGCGCCGGGGTTGTCACCGCCACCTGCGACGTACCCTTCGCGGCAGTATCCGCGGCAGGAATCACCGCGACAAGTTGCGAAGCGCTCAAGTAAGAAGTAGCCAGCGGCGTGTTGTCCAATTCGACCACGGAGCTTGCAGCGAATCCCGAACCCTTCACGAGAATTTGCAGATCCTCCCCGCCCGCGGCGGTTGACGAAGGCGAAAGTGAGGAAATGCTGGGACTCGCGTTGTTCGGACCCCCAATGGGAAAATTGACGGAGGGAGAAGCAATCAACAGCCCCGGCGCATTCACCGCGACGCTCGCTAATCCGCTGGCGGCCACATCGCTGGCGTTAATCTGCGCGCTCACCTGCGCGGAACTCATGAACGTAGTTGGCCGCACGCTTCCGTTCCAAGTGACCACGTCGTTCACCGTGAAATTGTCGCCATTCACCGTGAGCGTGAACGCCTTGTCGCCGGCATTGGCGCTCGCGGGAGAAAACGAGCTGATCGTTCGCCCGCCGGCCTGCGCCGCGACGATCGTGAAATCCAAGCCGTTTTGAGACGGCCCGCCGCCGGGTGGAGGATTCACCAGCGTGATGTCCCCAACTCCTGCGGCGACAACGTCCGAAGCGGGAATCTGCACGGCCAGTTGGTTCGTGGTCAGATTGAAGGTGGTGGAGCGCGGCGCGCCATTCCAATAAGCGAACGTGACGCCCTTGGAACTCGATACGAAGCCCGTTCCGGTAAGGAAAACTGTGAAGCCATCGCTGCCTGCCGTGATGTTCGAGGGGATCGCGGATTGCGGAACGGGCGTAGCGTTCGTCGTCGTGAGGCTGGAGCCTCCTCCGCAACCCCCAAACACCAGCAGTCCTGCCAACGATCCAAGCGCAGCCCACCGCCAACAGCTCAAGAAAGCCTCCTCAAAATTTCAAACGGATGTCCCGAAGCTGCCCGCCGCCGGCAGCCGGGAAAACGGAGCGAGGAAAGCGCAGCACTCCCGCAAAACGACCCAAAGTGATAGCACCCCCGCAAGAGCCACGTCAACTCGGATTCAGGGGCTTGGCAAAGGGTTGGCCTCGGGGCGATTTCACTTTTTTGTGGCGGCCAGTTCGAAATCGATATATTGCACCAGCGTGTTCTCGTCGCCCCCCACCACCGGCCGCCCATTGATGTAAACCGTTGGCGTGCTGTCCACGCCGAGCGCCACGCCCTCGGCGTGACTCGCATCGACCGCCTTAGCCGTCTCGGGGGACGCCATGCAGGCCTTGAACGCCTCGGCATTGAGCCCCGCGCCGGTCGCAAACTCCACCAGTTTGTCCCACACATTTTCGGGAGTGAGCTCGTCCTGATTATCAAAAATCGAGTCTTCCACTTTCCAGAAAGCCGCCGGAGATTGCTCGAAGGCGCAGCGTCCGCCGAGCGCGGCTGTTTGCGCCCAGGGATGAATATTGGTCAAAGGAAAATCCTTGTACACGATTCGAATTTGCGGATAGCGCGCTTCCACGGCCTTCATCGCCGACCACAAAGCGCGGCAATGGGGGCATTCGAAATCGCTGAACTCAACCAGCGTCACCGAAGCGTCGGCAGGTCCCTTCGTGGGACTTCCGTCAACGTGAATCTTCGCGCGGTTGGCGGCGAAAGGATCGGTGGCCATGTCAAAAATTTCGCCGCGCAGCAAGGTCTTGCCGTCTTTGCTCACATAAATTTCGCCCGCTTCCTTCTGGCCGTTGAGGATCACTGAAACCGGAACCGTGTAGTAATCCGGCGCCGCGAGAAGGCGCCAGAGGGCCAAGGCTCACCTTCACGTTCGGGCCCCAGCCAAAAAGCACGCGCACAAAAGCCTCGGCCGATTTGAGCAACTTGTCTTGCGCCGGTGAGGCGGAAGCTGTCGCTGGCGCGCCTGCCGCAGATTGCGCCGGCACCGGGCAGCGCCATGCCGCTTTGCGGCGATAGGCAGCCCACCAACACCGCCAAGATAATGCCTCGATAAGACACGCGAATCACCTCCACTGCGAATCCATCTCAATTTAGATGAGAGGAACCAGCATAAAGAAAAATCTTCCGAAGAGCAAAAGCGTTTGCGAAAGCTGAATCCGCAGGTGGTCCCAGAGTACATGTCATTGCAGTAGACGGGGCGTGGAGGCCCTACAAAGAATTTCGGGCTTCGGGAGTTTCAAGATTCTTGATGACTGTGGCGGGCTACCGCTTCATGGCCAGCGTAGGTTCCTTCGTACCGGGGAGCTGCGCACGCACCTGCTCCAGCAGGTCCCACGTTTGCTGAAATTCGGGCATTGCCTCGCGTCTGCGCGGCGAACTCTTCAGCACGTCATCCACGTGCGCGAGAATCATCTGATACGCGAGTGGCCGGTTGGAGCCGGGTGCCAGCACATTGCTAGGGCTCAGGCCGATCTTTACCGTCTCACCATCATGCTCCACTTCCAGCCAAAGCCTGCCGCGATCGTCTACGAAGGGTTTGCCCCTCTCATTTAGATCTTTGAACACATGATCCAGCGATCCGGGCTCAGGAATTAACCCGTTGCTTCCCGCTTCGCTGACCGCGGAATCGAATTCCTCGCGATATGCGGCCCATTCCTTAGGCGTGCCCACCGCGCCCGCTTTCTCCCGCGCTTCCGCTTCTTTCAGACTCGCCGCCGCAATCTTGTCGTCATCCGATTCCGCTATTTTCAGCTCGTCTTCATCTGACGTTTCCCGGAAGGACGCGTGCCGCTCGAATTCGCGCTCGGGATTGAAGCGTCCAGTCAGAAGGTACGATCCCGCCACAGCGGGCAAAGCGTGCCAGGCGAAAAAAGCCATCGGAACGAGAAGCTTTTTCGAGCGATAGAGTTGTTCGGTCCCAGAGCGGCATTCGCTGCTGTGCTTCAGCGTGCCGGGCGATTGAGCGAAATGAACCACGCGGTACTCGAGTTCCGGATGGTGATGCGCGTATCCCGCCAGAGTGCGAGCCACGGCTTTCGGGCTGGTCATTCCAAAATCGTTTAGCGCGTCGCGGTGTGTGGCGTGCGGGAAATAGGTGTTGATGATGTGTTTGCTGAAATCAGCACAGTTACGGCTGAATCCGTTGAAATGATTCACGTTTGGAGCGGCATTGAATCGCGCGATCAGATCGAGATCCTGCTGCCTGGTGGTTTTGACGATAAAAATGTAAATGGTTCGTTCCGAAGTGGCGCTCACCATTTCCCGCCATTCGGCCTTCTCGCTGGTCTGGCAGGAGTGGCTGGCGCAGTAATCGCGCAGCACTTTCTCGCGGTATTCCGTTTCCAGCAAGCTTTTGATTTTTGCCGACGCAAAAAGCGGCCGATTTTCCGGGTTCGCCACGCCGTAGAGATACACATCCAGCGGCACAATGTTCCATTCGAAGGGTTGGTCCTCGCCGAGCGATGTGTAATTACTGACCACCGAACCGTTCTCACCGGAACGGCACAAACGCATCTTGATCGGCGTTTCAGGGCAGATTCCAGAGAAATAGATCGCACTGTGTCCGGAGCCAGTGATCCGCGCCACGCTGGTATCCAGCGAATCGTTGAGGACCAGACCCACGTCCGCCCCGGCCTTGGGGGAACTGCAAAGCAAGATGGATAGTACCAGGCCAATGAAGATCGGTCGGAACACAGCTCTCTCTTTCCGTGCGAATTTGGTCGGTCTGTTGAGTGAAACGTATCCTTGCCGCAAGCGTCAAGCGGCAGTCACCGCTTCGGTTTCCTGTGCGATACCTCATCCCGCCCTAATTTTGGCTCGTAAGTTAGATGCAACTTGTTGGCTTGGAGTCACTTGTGGGAACTTCAGGTAGCGCGGGGCGCGTGCAGACTCCCCTACGCGGATTCGGTCGCTCGCAAACGGTCCAGGGTGGCAAAAAACTCGGGGAACGAGACGCCGACGCACTCGGCGTCGCGGATGGTAGTGTCGCCCTCAGCCCCGAGCGCCGCCACCGATAGCGCCATGGCAATGCGATGGTCACCATGGGGATCGATTTTGGCTCCGTGCAGTTTCCCGGCCCCCCGCCCTTCCACGCGCATGCCGTCCGGAAACTCCTCGACCTTCGCCCCCATCTGCCTTAGCCCTTGGGCCAACGCGGCGATGCGGTCGCTCTCCTTCACACGCAATTCGGCGGCATCGTGAATCTCAATTCCTTTCTCGGTGAACGGGCCTAGCGCTGCCAGCATGGGCAGCTCGTCGATCATTTCCGCCACCTGAGCGCCCGCCACTTTTCCGCCTTCGAGCGCGGCGTGGCGCACCGAAACGTCCCCGGCAAGTTCGCCATCGCGGGATTGAATCGATGCTACGTGAACCGGCGCTCCAATCGAGATTAAAAAATCGAGCACGCGTGCCCGCGTCGGATTCAGCCCCACGTTTCGCAGCATCAGGGACGACTCCGGCAGCACCAGCGCAGCGCCGATTAAAAATATCGCCGTCGAAAGATCGCCCGGCACATTGAGTTTTCGTGCCGTCAGCTTGGGACCGGGCTGAATTCGAGCCGTACCGCGCGCACCGTCGATCGCGGTAATCGCGGCTCCAAATTCACGCAGCGCAAGCTCCGTATGATCGCGCGTGCAAACCGATTCGCGCACCGTTGTTGGGCTATCCGCAAACAATCCGGCAAGCAGAATCGCCGACTTCACTTGCGCGCTGGGAGTCGGCGGCGTGTAGTCGATCCCGCGCAAATTTCCGCCGCGAATTTCGAGCGGTGCGCGGTCTCCCTCGCGGCCTTCAATTTCCGCGCCCATCTGTCGCAGCGGCTCGATCACCCGCCGCATGGGTCGCCGGCGTAAAGATTCGTCGCCCGTCAGCGTGGAAGCAAATGGCTGCCCCGCAAGCACGCCCGCCAGCATGCGCATCGTCGAGCCGGAATTTTCCGCGTCGAGCGCGCGCGCCGGCTTGCTGAGCCCATGCAGACCCTTACCATTGATGCGGACGCGCGCGTCCTTTTCCTCGATTTCGATTCCCAGTTGGCGGAAACATTCAAGCGTGCTGTGGCAGTCGGCCGCCGTTGCATAGTTTGCAATCTCGCTCGCGCCCTCGGCGAGCGCCGCCAGAATCGCGTATCGGTGGGAAATGGATTTATCGCCCGGCAACTCCACAGCGCCGTCAATCGCACCGCCTGGTGAAATCGTCCGTTTCGCCATCGCCAAATTCTAGCACGCGCACTGCACCCGCTTTGCGTCGCGCGATAATCAGTCGACCGGACTCAATGCGGTCATTCCGAGCGGAGTGTCCCGCGCCTTTTCTTTTGCGCGAAGCGCCGGGACACGCAGTCGAGGAATCTCTCTTCGATGTAACCCGCAACGCAAATCCGGCTAACGGTGTGGCGTATCGCGATGGCCGCATGCACAATTTAGACACGACGAAAAGAAGTCGCTGGATAGCCCGAAGGGAACAGGTCAGGATGGATGAGATGCGCCAGCAGCGCAACGCCATCGGCCAGGCGGGGGCCGGGCCGCGAGAAATACGCGTTGGCGTCGACCGGGAATAGCCGACCTTCGCGAATGGCAGGTAACATTTCCGAGCCGCGCGGCAGCGCCTCGATACGAAGCTCGCTCGCAGCGCGCGCAAGATTGTAGCCGCAAGGCATCACGACAATCACATCGGGACGAGCCTCGATGATCTTCTCGCCGCTCACGCGAAACGACGGTTCGCGCAACCGCCCAAGTACATCTTCGCCGCCAGCCTTGTAAACCATTTCTGGAATCCAGTGCCCGCCCACGTAATAAGGATCGAGCCATTCGAGGCACACGACGCGCCGACGCGAATCGGCTCCCGAAGCCTTAGCCGCTATCCTTGCCACCCGCTCTTCCAGTTCAGCCGCGAGCGCATCCGCTTCCGCGCGATGGCCCGTCGCTTCACCCACGCGCCGCACGTCGTCCCAAACTTCTCCGAACGAACGCGGCGTGAGCGAGAGAACCCGCGGCGCCTTCGGAAATCGTGTAAGAGCGGTCGCGAGATCGTCCGGCGACGCCGCGCAAACGTGGCACAAATCCTGCGTGAGAATCAGATCAGGCGAAAGCGATGCAAGCAACTCGGCGTCCACCGCATAGATGCTCTCGCCGCGCGCGATAATTTCGCTCACTTGCCGATCGATCTCCGCAGGCGGCGCTTGCGGATCGACGCGCGGCCGCAGCAATGACGGCTTCGTCGCGGCCTCCGCGGGGAAATCGCATTCATGGCTGACGCCGAGAATCGAGTCGCCCAGCCCAATGGCGTAAGCAATTTCCGTCGCGGACGGCAATAGCGAACAGATGCGCACCTGCGGCTCCCTGTTGCTAAAACTTTCCCCGCTCTGGTCTCACCCGGCTCCAGCCGCAAGCGTGTGAGGCAACAGATCGGCGAAAACAAAGCCTTCGCGTTCCACGATCTCGCCCACCGTAACAGGTATTTCGTTCTGAAACATGGGCCCTGCGCTTGCGAACGTATGAAATTCGCCGTTTTCGCCGCAGGGATCCACTTCAGTTGGCATTTCACCCAGCAGGTCGGCATCGAATCCGCGACCTGCGAAACTGCGGTCCATCCGCCGGGGATCGACGCACGTCAAGTAGGCGCAAAGCCCTCCGGCAATCATTTCCTCAGCCAGTTGCCGCGTATCTTTTCTCCAGAGTGGGAAGGCGGGCGCCATTCCGCAAGCTGCGAGATGCTTCTCACGGTAGGCGCGAATGTCCTCGAGAAAGAGATCGCCGAAAACAATGTGCCTCACTCCTTCCTCCCTCGCGCGTGCCATCGCCTCGCTCATCGCCTGTTCGTAAAACTCGTTGGAACATGGCGACGGTATCGGCACCTTCACCAATCGCAATCCAGCCGCCGCGGCCTGTGCTTCGAGCAAGCTCTCCCTTACGGCGTGCATCGCCACGCGGTGGTGCGTGCGATTTACCGTTGTGAGCAGCGCCACCACATCGAACTCGCCGGCCTGCCGCACCACGTGAAGAGCCCAGGCGCTGTCCTTGCCGCTACTCCAGGCGAGCCATACCTTTTTCGAATTTGCGTTGCTTGCCATCAAACCTGAATGATACGCGAGAAAAGCCGAAAGAGAACAGCAACGAAACACGGCTGGCCGCGCCGATTGTACGGCGGGAAATCGCGTGCTATACAAATGAACACTGGCTTATGACACCTCTCTCTCGCGACAAAAAAGGCACTCGCGCCAAAAGATCGGCCGGCCGCTCCAACGCCTGGGTCACGCAGACGCTGAAAAAGATGACGCTGCGCCAAAAGCTCGGACAAATGCTGATGGTGCCCTACTTCGCCGTGTTCCACCCGTCGGAAAGCGCAGCCTACCAAGATATTCTTCGCGAAGTCGAAGAGAATCACGTAGGTGGCGTCATCATCATGACGGGCCGCGGTCCGCTCGGTCTGAGACGCAGCCAGGTATACCCCACCGCGGTAACTCTGAACGAGCTTCAGCGCCGCGCCAAAATTCCGCTGCTGGTCGGCGCCGATTTCGAAGCCGGCACCAGAATGCGCCTCGAGGAAGGCACGCCGTTTCCCTCCGCGATGGCCATCGCGGCCACGGGCGATCCAAAATTCGCGTACGACGCGGGCAAATATACCGCGCTCGAGGCCCGCGCCGCCGGTATCCACTGGATATTCGCGCCGGACGCGGACGTGAACGACAATCCCGATAATCCCATCATCAATATTCGCTCGTTTGGCGAAGATCCGAAGAGCGTGTCCGCCTATGTGACGCAGTCCATCCGCGGCATCGAAGAAAATGGCGCGCTGGCCACCGCCAAACATTTTCCTGGTCACGGCAATGTGAACGTGGATTCGCATCTGGCGCTCGCCACGGTTCCCGGAAGCCGCGAAAACCTTGAAAACAACGAGCTGATCCCATTTCACGCCGCCATCCAGGCGAAAGTCAGCGCGATCATGCCCGGACACCTTGCCGTTCCCGCGTTCGAGCCGAATCCGAATACTCCCGCAACCTTTTCGCGCCATATTCTTACGGAGCTGCTGCGCGAGAGATTGAAATTCACTGGTCTGATCGTCACAGACGCGCTCGATATGGGCGGCGTCACGTCGATCGCTTCCCCCGGTGAGGCCGCTGTCCGCGCAGTCGAGGCCGGCGCGGATGTTCTGCTGATGCCGCCGGTTCCCGACGCTGCCATCGCAGCGCTGGAACGTGCGGTGCGCTCGGGGCACATTGCCGAAAACCGAATTGACGCATCCGTCCGAAGAATCCTTGCGGCCAAAGCGCGCCTGCGCCTCAACAAAAATCGGCTTGTAGATGTGACGCAGCTAAGCCGGAATTTCGCGCGCCCCGAATTCGCAAGCCGCTCGCAAGAAATCGCCGATCGCGGTGTCACTCTTCTTCGTGACGCCCCGCGCCTCCTGCCGCTCGATTCGACGCGGCCCTTGCGCGTGCTCCTCGTGGCGCTTTCAGCCGATCCCGATCGCTGTCCCGGCGAAACGATCGAGCCGGAAATTCGTCCGAGGATCGATTCGCTCACCGTGCTTCGCGCGGATGTGCAATATTCCCGCGTCAGCGCACTTCGATTGCCGCAGCCCGCTAGCTACGATGTGGCCATCGCCGCGCTCTTCGTGCGCGTAGCCGACCGCAGAGGCAACGTCGCCTTTCCCGAAGATCAGCGCGCTTTTGTAAACGAATTGCTCGGGGCGGGGAAGCCGCTAGTCCTCGCCGCGTTCGGCAGCCCCTATCTGATTTCGCGATTTCCGCGAGCGACGACGTGGGTCGCGCAATTTTCCACGAACGACGTATCGCAGCGCGCCGTGGCGCGCGCGATATTCGGCCAAGTGCCGATTGGCGGCAAACTTCCCGTCACCGTTCCAGGCGCGGCTCAGCGCGGCGACGGTCTTCGCATGGCCGCCAACCCGATGCTGCTTCGCTCCGCCGCGGCCGAAATATCCGCGCAACTGAAACCCGCGCACGCCTTGCTCGATCGTGCCGTCGCCGATGGAGCTTTTCCGGGTGGCGTGGTAGCCGTGGGATGGAAAGGCCAGCAATCGGTGCATCCCTTCGGCCGGCTTTCTTGCGGCAGCAAAGCGCGAAAAGTGGCTGCGGATTCTATCTATGACGTTGCATCGTTGACAAAACCCATCGCGACGACCACAGCCGCCATGATGCTCGTCGAGCAGCAGCGCCTCGATTTAGACGCGCCTGTAAAAGTTTACATCCCAGATTTTGCCGCGGCTGTGAAGTCCGATTCCGATCTCGCGTGGCGTAAACGAGTAACCGCTCGCATGTTGCTTCTGCACAATTCGGGCTTGCCTGCGCACCGTGATTTTTACCAGCAAGCAAAGGGTCACACCGCGATCCTCGCGCGCGTTCTCGCCGAGCCGTTGATTCGCGAGCCGGGAACCAAAATAGAATATTCAGATCTTGGCTTCATCCTTCTTGGCGAAATCATCGAGCGGTTGACCGGTGAGTCGCTCAGCACGTTCGCGGTGCGAGAAATCTTTAAGCCTCTCGGGATGGAGCGCTCGATGTTTAATCCGCCGCGACGCCTGCGCCCCGAAATCGCTCCCACCGAAATGGATTCCGCGTATCGCAAGCGCATGATTTGGGGCGAAGTGCATGATGAGAATGCCTGGGCCATGGGCGGCATCGCGGGACACGCCGGCCTTTTCTCCACAGCCGGCGATGTGGCCATCTTTGCGCAGATGATTCTCAATGGCGGGATCTACGGCCACCGGCGATTACTTTCGCGCACGATCGTCGAAGAGTTCACGTCGAAAGTAGCTACTGGCAATTCCGCTAGCGCCACCGGATGGGACGTGCCCACCGAAAGCTCCTCATCCGGGCGCTATTTTTCCTTCAAAAGTTTCGGCCATATTGGATTTACGGGAACTACGCTCTGGATCGATCCCGAAAAAGATTTATTCGTCATCCTGCTTACCAATCGCGTGAATCCCACTCGCTCCAACCAGCAAATCCGTCAGGTAAGGCCCGCGGTTCACGATGCCATCATCGAGTCGCTAGGTCTTGCGCTCGTCGAGTCCGTGGCCCGATAACTTCCTCAGCACAGTTTTTGCAGAATCGCATCGTCGGCACGCCCAGCCGCGCTTCGTGCCGCTATAATCGCTACAGGCGCGGGGCATCCTTGAGAATACCCAGAACCGAGCAGCGGAGTCTGCGTTCGCGTGGGCTCGACCGAAAGTCAACGCTCGACCTCCTGCGCATCCTGAACCGTGAGGATGCGCGGGTGGCGCCGGCCGTTCGCCGCGAACTTACGAAAATCGCGCGCGCCGTTGATGCCATCGTGAAAGCGTTTCGCCGCGGCGGCCGCCTTTTCTATGTCGGCGCGGGAACCAGCGGACGCTTGGCCATTCTCGACGCCACAGAGTGCCCGCCGACGTTTGGAACGCCGCCGGGCATGGTGCAGGCAATCATTGCCGGCGGTGCGCCCGCGGTGCGCGACGCAGTGGAAGGCGCCGAAGACTCCACCGCGAATGGCGCGCGCGATCTGCGTCGAGCACGCATTTCGCAGCGCGATGTGATCGTAGGACTCTCCGCCAGCGGTACCACGCCATACGTTCTCGGCGCGATCGACTTCGCCCGCCGGTGCGGTGCGGTGACTGTCGGCGTCACTTCGAATCAGCATTCGCCTTTGGCGCGGCGCGCTCGAATCGGAATCGTGCCCGATACCGGGCCCGAGGCAATCACAGGTTCGACGCGGCTCAAAGCCGGCACTGCGCAAAAGCTGGTGCTGAATTTGCTCTCTACCGCTGCGATGGCACGCATGGGCCGCGTGTATGACAACTGGATGGTCCACGTTGCGCTCACCAACGACAAGCTGCGACAGCGCGGCGCCCGTGTTCTCGAGGAAGCGGCTGGAGTCAGCACGCTCGCCGGCAAACGCGCCCTGCGGCAAGCGAAATACGATTTGCCGGCGGCTCTGGTGATGCTGAAGACCGGCACTGATTTACGCGCTGCCCAGCAATCGCTGGCCAACTCCGGCGGCAACGTGCGCGAAGCGATAGAGATGGCGAAAAGGCGCTCACTCAAGCAGCGGTCTCGGTAGCCACGGCGAGCGCTGTTCTCGTCGTGTGTTTTTCGTGAAGCGAAGGAAAAGAAGGGCAAAAGATGGATCGATTCAAAATCGAGGGCGGCAGAAGGCTCGAAGGCGCCGTCCAAATCAGCGGCGCGAAAAACGCGGCGCTCCCCGCGATGGCCGCGACCCTGCTCACGCCTGAGCCCGTGCACCTGCAAAACATTCCTCACGTGCGCGACATCATTACCATGGCCAAGCTGCTGGCCCACATGCGCTGCCGCGTCGAAAGTCCGGACATTCCTCCCAGCGAATTCACGATTCAAGCCGAAACTGTATCGCACACGGAAGCGCCGTACGAATTGGTGAAAACCATGCGCGCGTCGGTGCTCTCGCTGGGGCCGCTCGTGGCGCGCTTCGGCTACGCGCGCGTTTCGCTGCCGGGAGGCTGCTCCATCGGCGCCCGGCCCATCGACATTCACATTCAGGCCCTCGAAAAGCTGGGAGCCACAATTTCGATGGAGCACGGCTATGTGGAGGCGCGCGCGAACCGCCTGCGCGGCGCTGAGTTTCGCTTTCCAAGAATCACCGTCACGGGAACGGAGAACGTCCTCACCGCGGCAGTTCTCGCAGAAGGCGAAACTCTGCTCGAAAATTGCGCCCTCGAACCCGAGGTCACGGACCTTGCCGCGCTGCTTGTGAAAATGGGTGCCAAGATCGAGGGCGCGGGAACCTCAACGATTCGCGTCCGGGGAGTTGAAAAACTGCATGGCGCCACTCACGCCGTGATTCCCGACCGCATCGAGGCCGGCACTTTTCTGGTCGCGGGAGCCATCACTGGAGGCGACCTGTTGATCACCTGCTGCCAGCCCAAGCACCTCACCTCCATCATCAATAAGTTCGAAGAATGCGGAGTGGAAATTCGTTGCGAGGGTGAAAACGCGTTGCGCGTTCGTGCCGCAGGAAAGCTGGCGGCCGCCGACGTAACCACCGAGGAATATCCCGGCTTCGCAACCGACATGCAGGCCCAATTCATGGCCCTCGCCACTCAGGCCCATGGCGTGTCGCGAATTCGCGAGACGATCTTCGAGAACCGCTATCTGCATGCCAGCGAAATGGTGCGCATGGGCGCAAACATCAACATCGAGGGAAATCTTGCCATCGTGACCGGGCCAACTCCCCTAAGCGGCGCGCCGGTTACTGCCTCGGATCTGCGGGCCAGCGCCAGCCTCGTGCTTGCCGCTCTGGTGGCGGATAACACAACCTGGATTGACCGCGTCTATCACATCGACCGCGGCTACGAGCGAATCGAGCTGAAGCTGCGCGGTCTCGGCGCCCGCATCCAGCGCGTGAGCACCGGAGATTGAGCCGGGGCTGTTTCCCAAGGACCGCCGAGTGCCCGAAAAAAAGGGAGGCGATAGCTCATCGCCTCCCTGGATTACCCTCGTAAGCAACGTTCTCGCGAAACGCGATAATTAGCTCGCCGTCTCGGCCTTCTGTTGCTTGTCGCGCTGGTCGCGTAGCACTGCTTTGCGGCTCAGCCGAATTTTGTTTCCCTCGATTGCCAGCACTTTTACCAGCACCTGATCGCCTTCCTTCAGCTCGTCGCGAACCGCGCGGATGCGCGCTTCTGCGATCTCGCTGATGTGCAGCAGGCCATCGGTTCCCGGGAAAATCTCGACGAACGCCCCGAAATCCGCGATGCGCACCACGGTGCCGAGATACGTTTTGCCGATCTCGGCCGTCGCGGTGGTATCGCGAATCATTTTCAGCGCGGATTCGGCGGCCGGGCCGTTGTTTGCAAACACGTGCACCTTGCCGTCGTCCATTACGTCAATTTTCACGCCCGTGGCCTCGATGATCGACCGGATTTTCTTTCCGCCGGGGCCGATCAGGTCGCGAATCTTGTCCGTGGGGATGCTGAGAATGTGGAGATGTGGCGCGTACGCGGAAATTTCCGCGCGTCCCGTGGAAATCGTCGACTCCATGGTGTCGAGAATCTGCAGCCGCGCCTTTCGCGCCTGCTCCAGCGCTTCGCGCATCATGGCGATGCTGACGCCGGCCACTTTGATATCCATCTGCAGCGCCGTAATTCCTTGCCGCGTGCCCGCCACTTTGAAATCCATATCGCCGTAGTGATCCTCGGCGCCCGCGATGTCGGTCAGGATGGCATACTTATCGCCCTCGACCACCAATCCCATCGCGATTCCGGCGCAGGGAGATTTCAGTGGCACGCCCGCGTCCATCAGTGCCAGTGATCCGCCGCACACCGTCGCCATGGACGAAGACCCGTTCGATTCCAGAATGTCGGAGACCACGCGCATCGCGTAGGGGAAATCCGCCTCCGAAGGAAGCAGGCTGGCAAGCGCGCGCTCCGCCAGTGCGCCATGGCCGATTTCGCGCCGCCCGGGTCCGCGCAGAAATTTCACTTCGCCCACGGAGAACGGTGGAAAATTGTAGTGCAGCATGAATCGCTTGAACGCTTCATCCTCGAAAAGAAGATCCAGGCGTTGCTTGTCTTCCTTGGTGCCCAGGGTCGCGGTCACCAGGGCCTGCGTCTCGCCACGCGTGAAAAGCGCCGAGCCGTGAACTCGCGGCAGCACGCCCACCTCGCAAGTGATCTGCCTGATGGCGTCGAACGCGCGGCCATCGGGACGTCGGCGGCGAATCAGCATGTCGTCGCGGAAAATGCGTTCGCGGAGCCGCTCGAACGCGCGGTACGCCAGCTTCTTCTTATCGGCGTCATCTTCGGGGAGGGCCGCGAAAATCTCGTCCTTGATGGTATCCACTAGCCCGTAACTTTCCAGCTTTGGATGCTTGGCCGTATCGAGCGCGTCGCGGAGCCTCTCGCCGTACTTCTGCTTGATTTCCTGGTAGAGCGCTTCGTCAAAAGCGGGCGGCTTCGCTTCCACTTTCGGCGTCTTCACACGCGCCCCCAAGTCCTTGATCGCTGCCACGATCTTCCGGATTTCGGCGTGCCCAAACTCGAGCGCGTCGGTAACCGTATCCTCGGAAACTTCCATCGCGCCCGATTCCACCATCACGATCGCGTCCGCCGATCCTGCGATAATGATGTTGAGCAAGCTCGTCTTCTGCTCGGCGACCGTGGGGTTCACCACCAGCTTGCCTTCGATCAATCCCACGCGAACGCACGCAATCGGATTGTTAAACGGAATCTTTGAGATATACAGCGCAGCCGACGCCGCCGTCACGCCGATCACGTCCGGATCGTTTTCGCTGTCCGCCGAAAGCACCGCCGCGATGATTTGCGTCTCGGTGGCCCAGCCTTCGGGGAACAGCGGACGCAGCGGCCGGTCCGTGAGCCGCGAGGTCAGAATTTCGCGCTCGGAAGGGCGCCCTTCGCGTTTGAAAAATCCCCCCGGAATTTTTCCCGCGGAATAGGTGTATTCGCGGTAATCGACCGTCAATGGAAGAAAATCTTTTTCTGTCGCGTGGCTATCCATGCACGCGGTAGCCAGCACAACCGAATCGCCATAGCGCGCCACCACTCCGCCGTGCGCCTGCCGCGCCATCTTGCCCGTTTCCAGCGTCAACGTTCTCCCGCCCAAATCCACGCTTACTTGTTCGAACATCCTTCACATCCCTCTCTCCCGGTCCACCGGGAACTTCGTCAGATACGAGAATCTTCTCTCGGAAAATCGAAATCGATTGAAATTAATGGACAACGCCGCAAAGCGATGCCGTCGAATGCGAAATGAGCAAGCCGATGCCTTCGATTCGCGGCACACGTAATCCGCGTCGCGAAAAACCTTCCAGTTTTGTGCGGTGATGAAACGTGCGGCCAGAACGGCCGCTTAGGAATCCCGCGCTACTTGCGCAAGCTAAGTCGTGCCACAATCTCGCGATACCGATCCGGGTCGCGGCGATTCAGATAATCCAGCAGCCGGCGGCGCCTGTTGACCATCATGATCAACCCGCGGCGCGAAGCATGATCTTTTGCATGAGACTGGAGATGCGTGGTGAGGTAGTTGATGCGCTCGCTCAGCAATGCAATTTGTACTTCTGGCGATCCGGTGTCTCTCACATGAACTCGGTATTGCTCGATTACACCGGCTTTGGCTTCCATCAACTCGTCCTCCCTCTGAAACCCCGTGGCCCTGCTCTACAGTGTTTTCTGTATTTTCAACAGTAAAATGCTAGCACACACCCCAGCCATGCACCACAAAGTTTTTTTCACAAAACGGGCCCCTCGCGCGGCGGCTCTCCCCTCCGGTTTCCTTTCTTCCCGTAGGGTTCAGCATCTCGGTCCGGTGTGCTAACGTCCAATCCCTACCATGCCCGAACTCCCGGAAGTAGAAACCGTTGCGCGCGGCCTGCGAGCCGCGCTCCCCGGAAGGCGAATTCTCACCGTTAGCCTTGGCAAAACGGATTTCATCGACGATCCTGCCGCCCTCGAGCAACGCCTCCCCGGTTGTCGCGTCACCGCCGTCCGCAGACATGGAAAATTTCTCGTGCTGGATCTCGAATCTGCGCGCGCCGATGACGCCCGCCCCTCTCTGCTCGTTCATTTGGGAATGACGGGTCAGCTTGTCGTTTGCCCATCGGAAGCGCCGGTGATGCCGCACACTCACGTCTTTCTCGCCCTCGACGATGGCCGCGAGCTGCGCTACACCGACATTCGCCGCTTCGGACGCATGCGAATCGTCCAAGATGGCGAGCGCGAATCCATGTTGGGCGAACTCGGCCTCGATCCGCTCGAGGCCACAGAACAAGAATTCACCTCGAAATTGCGCGGCCGCCGTGCCCGCATCAAGGCCCTCTTGCTCGATCAGCGCGTTTTGCGAGGCATGGGCAACATCTACACGGACGAAAGCCTCTGGCGCGCGCGTGTTCACCCCGCGCGTTTGGGATCCACGCTCAAACCCCGCGAGCTTCGCAATCTTCATCGAGCCGTCCGCGCGGTGCTACTCGAAGCCATCCGCCTTCGCGGCTCATCCATTTCCGATTACGTGGATTCCGACGGCCAGCGCGGCGAGTTTCAGCTCCGCCATCGCGTCTACCAACGCACCGGCAAAAAGTGCTTCCGGTGCGGAGCGAAAATACGCCGCGCCATCGTAGCCGGCCGCAGCAGCCACTTCTGCCCCCGCTGCCAACCCCCGCCCCGCCCTCGCCGCCGATGAAGCGGCGTCATTCTGAGCGGAGTGTCCCGCATTTTCGGTTCTTGCGCGAAGCGCCGGACACAGACAGGGCTCCCAGGTCGACGGTTAGTCGAGCCTGGGAGATTGGTCGAAGAATCTCTCTTCGATCTAGCCGCCTCCTGGTCGTTTGAATCGTCACTCAGCTACAATTCACTTCCACATGCCAGACATGCCGACGCTTTTCTTCGCTCAGCTCGCGGTTCCTTTCGTCTCGCGTGCGGAGCTGCGCTGGGAGTTCGCCAACATAGCGGCTGCAGTCGCTCTTCTGTCCATTGCTCTCGCAGCCATCGCCTTTTTCTTCTTTCGCCGCCGCACGCGCGACCTCACTCTGATCTTCTTCGGCCTGTTCTGCATTCTGTACGCGGTCCGGATGTTGGGCAGCGTTCCGTCCTTCCGCTCTCTCTTCAATGAATCGCGAGCGTTTTGGGGTTACCTCGATTGGATCATCACGTGCACCATCATTCTCCCCTTCGGACTTTTCCTTTATCAACTTGTGGACGAACGCCTCAGAAGGTTCGTCCGCTGGCTGATCGCTGTGCAAGCGGTTTTCGCGGTTTACGGAATCCTGGCCGCCGCGCTCGGAGCCGGCTTGCGCAAGCTCTACGTCGCAAACAACATCTTGGTGCTCGCCACGTTCGTCGCCCTTGCGCTGTTCTTGGTCGTCAACATGCGGCATTTCGGCCTGAGCAAGGGCTTGACCCGCGAAATTCGCGTCTTTATCGCTGGTTTTGCGGTTTGGATTCTCTTCATCGTGCGCACAAATCTAGTGGGCCTTCGTGTCTTAACCGGGCACAACGTCGAGTTTATCGGTTTCTTGATTTTCGTCGCCTGCCTCGGGTACATCTCCGCGCGCCGCATCTTCGCGAGCGAAGAACGCCTCCTCGCAATCAACAAAGAGTTGGAAATCGCGCGCCGGATTCAATCCTCCACGCTCCCGCAGAGCATCCCCGCCTTCGCAGGACTCGAAATCGTCGCGCGCTACGTTCCCATGAGCGCCGTCGCCGGCGATTTCTACGATTTCCTTATTGTCGATGGCAAACATGTCGGCATTCTCGTAGCCGACGTCACCGGACACGGCGTGCCTGCCGCCCTGATCGCCTCGATGCTAAAGGTCGCGTTTGCCGGACAAGCGGCGCACGCTCACGATCCCGCGCGCGTGCTCTCAGGTTTGAACGCCGCTCTGTGCGGCAAGTTCGAAGAGCACTTCGTCACGGCCGCCTATTTGTTTGTCGATTTGGAAAGGGGCCTGCTGCGCTATTCCGCGGCGGGCCATCCGCCCCTCATGCTCGCCTCGCGTGCTGTGGGCAACGTGCGCGAAATTGAAGAGAACGGCCTGATGCTGGGCATGTTTCCTGAGGCTGCTTACTCGTCGGTCGAAATCAGCGTCGCCGCCGGGGATCGCTGTCTCCTCTGCACCGACGGCGTCTTCGAAGCCAAAAATACCACTCAAGAGGAATTCGGCAAGTCGCGCTGCAAAAAATTTCTCGAAACGCGGCTCGATATTCCCGCCGCTCGTTTCGCCGACGCTCTCCTCAGCAGCATCGCCGATTTTTCCGGCCACAATTCCAATCGCGCCCAGGAAGACGACATCACCCTCCTCGTCCTCGATTTGTGAATGGGCAGTCCTGCTTTAAGAAACGCTACTTCGAGGCTTCTTTAGGCCTGGTCGTCATTTTCGTCGAGTGAATCGTGAGCCACCGCTTCAACGCACCACCCGGTTCCCCGATATCAACCGTTTGCGTAAAGGAGTTCGGCGTTATATCGGAAAGAATTTCCTGCCAGTCAACTTTACTGTCCCCCACCTGCTCGCCGGCGATGTGAATAGCCAGTCGCTTGCCGTCCCACTTGGGACCCGGCTGCGGCGCAGCCGGAAACATCTCACATCCCGTCGGATAGAGGTTGATGCACCACATATGCTGCAACCCTTTCGTCTGGTCCCACCACAACAAGCCGAATCCTAAAAGCTCTCCGGCGGGAGTTTTCGAATGGTAATCCTCGAGCAGCGTAAATCCGCCCGGGCCCGGGCGAAAAACCTGCTCTCCATTTCCCACTCCTCCGTCCGGCGTTAAGAACATCCGCTCGTACTTTTCGCGCATTGACCATCTGCCGGTCAGTGCTTTCGCCAAACTTTGTAGCTCCGGAGCGGGCCCGGGAGTATCGGCTGCCGCAGCTTGCGACGAACGAGATGCCTCGCCGGATTTCGACGAGGCGCGTTTCGGCGCGTCCTGCGCGCACGTGATCCACGCGCAAATCGCGAAAAGCAGAAACAGCCGTGAAATGGAAGCGGTCATTGAACCTCCGTGTGAGTGAGAAAGCCAGCCTGAAAGGCCGCGTCTGCCGTCGGAAATTACAGCAGCCCTCGACCCGAAGCAAGCTGTTTAAGATGCGAATCCATCGCAGGGGCACAGCATGCTGTGCCCGGCAAACATGCTTATCTTGATGTCACCTATCCAGTTAGCGCGAACGGGCGGTGCATCTTTTTTTTGTATTTGAAGGTGCGTTAGTCCATCAATAGATCGACCACGTGCCCGGTGTGGCTACTTCGAGCAAGTGCCGATCCGGGTCTCGAAAGTAGACGCTCCAGCCGCCCCCATCCCACGAACGCTTCTCTTCCACCGCAATTCCTTTCTCGTCAAGCCACCGCTCCCACCCGGCGAACTCGGCAGTTGAAATTGCGAACGCCAGGTGTAATTCGCCGTCTGCGTCGTGTGGCGACGTGATCGTCCGCGAACCCCCCTTCTTGAACAGCAGCAACACCTGGCGCGCGCCCGCCTGCATCGCGCAACCGCGCTCGCCGAAGTTCTTGATCACGCGGAACCCAAAAATTTCCTCATAGAAACGAATGGAGCGAGCCACGTCGCTCACATACAAAGACGATTCGAGGATGCCATCTGTTTTTGGGCGCATCGGGCCCTCCTGCTCAACTATCTGACTGAGTTAGATTCCACGCCGGAGCATTCGGCTCATAAAGCATTAGCGGGCCTTGCGTTTGCCTCGGTGGAAGCCCCCGCATTCATGCGGGGAGCGCTAACACAGAATTCACAGTTCAATGGCATAATCGCAAACGCAAGGATTTTGCCTGACGATCCGTCGGACGCTTATCCTCCATGAAAAAACAATCCCCTCCCGATCTTCCGATTTCTCCTAGGATGCTGACGCGCCGCCGTCTCCTCAAGGGCGCGGCCGGCGTCAGCGTCGCTGCAGCAGCCCAGGCTCTGATGCCTTTGAACGTGCGGCGCGCGCTGGCTCAAGGACCGCCCAAACAAGGCTCGCTGAACGACATAAAGCACGTGGTTCTCCTGATGCAAGAGAACCGCTCGTTCGATCATTACTTCGGGACGTTGGCTGGCGTCAGGGGATTCAGCGATCCGAAGGCGCACAAGTTTTCGAACGGCCGTTCCGTTTTCTACCAGCCGGACGCGCAAAACCCGGACGGATACCTCCTGCCTTTTCATCTCGACACGCGCGCCAGTAGCGCGCAAAAAATTCCTTCCACGAGCCACGCCTGGGCCGTGCAACACGAAGCCTGGAATTACGGCGAGATGGACTTGTGGCTGCCGGCGCATCGCAAGGCCGACGGCGCGAACGGCCCATACTGCATGGGGTATTACATGCGGTCTGACATTCCTTTCCAGTTCGCCCTGGCTGAGTCCTTCACGCTCTGCGATGAGTACTTTTGCTCGGTATTGGGACCGACGTGGCCGAACCGTATGTGCTGGATCGCGGGCACGATCGATCCTGAGGGCCTTGGCGGGGGACCCATCACCCGCAACCATGCACCCCCGGGCGGATACACGTGGATGACGTATCCCGAGCGTCTCGACGAGGCTGGCATTAGCTGGAAAGTCTACCAGCAGGAGGACAACTACGACTGCAACATGCTGGAGAATTTTAAGACCTTTCAGCAGGCGTCCAAGGGTTCTTCGCTTTACTCAAAGGGGATGCTGCGGGGGCAGGAAGGCCACTTTGAATACGACGCCATCAACGACAAATTGCCCACGGTCTCCTGGATTATTCCGACAAGCTTTCAGTCCGAGCATCCCGACTACATGCCCGCCGATGGAGCCGCGTTTGTGGCCAGCAAAATCGATGCGATCGCGGCGAATCCGGACGTGTGGGCAAAGACTCTTTTCATCCTGAATTACGACGAGAACGACGGCATTTTCGATCACGTGCCGCCCCCGACTCCTCCGGGTGGTACGCCGCAGGAATTTGTGGACAGGATTCCGATCGGCGCTGGATTCCGGGTTCCCTGCATTCTGATCTCCCCATGGACGACCGGAGGATGGGTGTGCAGCGACGTTTTCGATCATACGTCGATCCTCATGTTTTTGGAGAAGTTCACCGGCGTGCGCGAGCCGAACATCAGCGAATGGCGGCGGCATACCTTCGGCGACATGACCTCCGCGCTGCGGTTTAGCGATGCGAGAAGCGAACCGCCGGCGCTGCCGGGCACCGCTGGCGCGCTTCGGATCGCCGAATACGAGGCGACGTTCTTGCCCCGTCCCGTTCTCCCCACCACCAACCAGCAGGCACCGGAGCAAGAAAAGCGCCGCGGTCGTCCGTAGTTGCAGGGGCACAGCACCGGGGTCCCCGGCGCGCCGCTTTCGCGTGCTGGGGCGGTAGCATGCTGTGCCCGGCAAACATACTTGGCGCGAAGTTAGCCAACAGCTCGATAATGCGGCGCCACGCCTCTCGGTGGAAGCCCCCGCATTTATGCGGGGGATCAAGCAGCAAAATCAAATAGGGCTTTAGCCCCGGCCCCTCTCTAGCCACTCCTCGCCTTTTGTGTTTGTAGGGGCACAGCATGCTGTGCCCGGCAAACATACTTGGCGCGAAGTTAGCGATCAGCTCGATCGTGCGGCGCCACGCCTCTCTCGGTGGAAGCCCCCGCATTCATGCGGGGGATCAAGCTGCGAAATCAAAAGGGGCTTTAGCCCCGGAAGGCCCCAGCTAGAACTGCCGCGCGAGCGCGCCTCTGAGGACCAACGTCGCATCTTTATCCAACAGCAACGCCGAGTTGTCGTCGATGAGGTAGTAGATCAAATTATAGGTCGCGGTTGGATTCGTGACTGCGATCACAAAAGTGCCGCGGCCGGTCGAAGACGCCGTCCCTATCGAACTGCTCGTCCCCACCGGATCGGCCGGAAAAACCGCGTTGAAATTGTTGATGTCCAGATTTCCGGCGCTGATGCTCGCGGACGTTAGTGCGAGTTGGCCAACCGCATTTTGCTGATAGGCCGACGGATTCTTGTGGAATGTGCCTTCACCTGTAAGCCCCAGAGAAGCGCTCACCCCCGAAATTGCCGGAACTCCGGAAGTGCAGGCCGATGCCACGAAGCACTGCTGGTAAGCGGTGCCTGTTGTCACAGCGTTGGCGTCGATCTCAAGCATCAGCGCCGATCCTTCCGAAGTGAGATAAGCCGCGAATTCCGATACGCTGGTGCTCGCACTCGCCGGGCACGCCCCAGTCCCGGTGAATAATTTAAGATCCATGCGGCCCGTCGTCGCGTTCACAGTGTAGGGACACGCGCTCAGCGCCGGCCCGCTGTTGTAAGTACCCGCGTTGTTGATGTCGAAAGTTCCGCCCGTAATCGTGCCGCTTCCATCGGAAGCAAAAACTCCGCCCCCCGCGTACGCGCCAGCCGACGAGTTTCCGCCATTCGTAAAAGGATAGTTGGCGCTCACCAGGCTGGCCGCGGAAAATGAATTCCCCGTCGGTGCGCTCACCGCGCGACCGGCGACAAAAGCATTGCCGTCTATTTCCACAAGTTGCATGTGCGCGCCATCCACAACATAAAACGCGTATTCGTGCGATCCCGTGGTGCTGCTCGTGAGCGTCAGAGTGCCGCGGCCCGTTCCAGGGAAAGCTCCGTCAAACTGATAGGAACCATGCAGCGTTGTATCGCCCGTCGTGATGCCGCTGGGATTTGCGATTCCGTTGTCGTTCACATCCAGAATTGTATTCGTGGCCGGGATATTTCCTGCGCCGTCGGCCGAAAATTCTCCGCCAATTCCCATTGGCTGAAAACTTGAATCGGCTCCGAAAGCGATAAAACCGTAAGGACCAGAAATCACCGAGAGCGAATTCGATAAGGCATTCAGGTTTTGCTGGTCCATCGTTCCGCCGCCGGTGGCATTGCTATCAAAGCGGATCACTCGCGCATGCTCGTTGCTGCTAAGGGCGAACGCCAGTGTAACCGCTCCTTGACCGGTGTTCAGTGTTGCCGTGCCTCGGCCGTCCGCGCCGACCTGATACGTTCCCGTGAGTGTGACTTGCGTGGAGACTCCGGTAATAAAACTGTCGAAGTCTTCCAGCCCGCTAACGATGTGTCCGCCGCCATCCGCCACGAAACTGCCTACGACTCCTAAGAATCCGGATGCGTCGTTGCCTTTGTAAGAAAAAGTATAAGGGCCATTGAGCGAATGGTCGGAATAAACCACCGTCAAAGTCGCTGTCGCGGTGCTCGCTCCATCCGTCGCCGTAACTGTGATGGAATTTCCCGGCGGAGGGCTCAGGGGAGCGGTGTAAAGGCCGCTCGAATTAATTGTGCCCGCATCTCCGCCGCCCGTAGAAGTCACAGTCCAGGTCGCCGCGGGATCGGCGACGTTATTCAGCAGCGCGGAAAATTGATGCCCTGCGCCGGCGGGCACGATCGCAGTTGTTGGCGTGACCACTAGGCCTGTGCCAACTCCAATTGTCACCACCGCCGTATTGGACGTCACGGTTGTCGTCGACGTGGTGCTCGAGGTGTTCTGCTGCGCCACTGCGGTGATGCTCACCTGGCCCACCACCGTGGTTCCTGTGCTGGGCACAGCGGCGGGAGCCGTGTACACGGCAACCTCGGCGTCTGAAGTGGAGGGCACGATCGTGCCGAGCGTCGAACTTCCGCCCGCCGTGCCGTTCACTTCCCATGTCAAGGTCGTCGTGGTGGAGGTGCTCGAGTTCTTGAGGTTCACCACGGCCGTGAAATCGGTTTGCGTATTTATGGGTACGGTGATCGCCGTGGGGGTGATGGCAATCGGAGTTCACTGTTGTTGCGTTGCCGCCGCCGCCGCAGCCCGGGCAATCCGAAAACGGCCGCCGCGGCCACAAAAAAAGCGACGAGTTTGAAGCATGAACTCCTTCTAACTAGAAACATTTCAACGTCGGAATCGGGCGAATTCGGACACCCATCCGCCCCTTCGCAACCTAATTCGGACACCCCCGTACCCTTCTCGCTTGCCATCGTGCGTTTGTCTCCCCAGGGCGATAGACCGCAGGGTTATTCCCGGCAAGAGCCGAAATAGTTCCAAAAATTGTCAAGAATCGCTGTGGGCAAGGTTCGGGGCGGTGGCGAAGACAGGGAGCCGCTAACTGGTGCAATCACTCTACTTCAGGAAAAGGCCTTCGCGAACCTGATCGCGGCCAACGAAGGTTTTCGAAGAGCGGAATTCAGAGAAGAGGCTAAGAATTTCGCGGTTCTGAAATACATGATTGTGGATGGCCAGCGTCGGGGCGGGGACAAGCTCGACGGTTTGGGCATCCGCGATGCGATAGCGATGAAATCTGTCCACAGGCCGGCTGTGGAAAAGCGCGAGGACGACGCCATTCGGACTCAGTATTTTGGAGAGCCGCGCCATCAGCGGAGGCATGACGGCCGAGTCGAAATAGTCCAGGAGATCCCATGCCAAAACGCCATGAAAATGATTTTCCGGATACTGAAGGGCGCTCTCAAGGAATTTGTTGGCAAGGATCGCCGCGGAAGCAATGCCTCTCTCTTCTTTCAAAGGGGCGAGGCGGAGGTGCTCTTCCTCCGTGGTCAGGAACTCCTTCCAAGTTCGCAACAAATCATCGGTGGAAAGCCGGTAGCCCTTTTCGACAAAGAAACTGACGGTCGATTGCCAGACGGGCCCGAGATCGAGGACGCGGGCGCGCGGAATGTCGCTGATCAGCCAGAGGAATTCCTTCAGGCCGTTGGAGATGCGTGTGTTTCCGGAGTGGCTGGGAGTCACCGACGGCCCGGCCTTAGGCACTGTGGCACGCGACGCGGCCGCAGAGGCGGCGCCGGTGCTGGCGGGGCGAGCTTTGGCCGTCCAATTCATCGGATCTATTCGGAGTCCGTGGTAGCGGCGACGCTCTGAAGCTCCTTAGCTGGGCGCGCTGCAGGGGTGGTTGTCGGAGAGGTTTCACGGGATTTAGCGCCGGGAGTCGTGGTCTCCACTTTGCCACGCAGCCTGGCACCATCGTCGATGGCAATTCGCGGAGTGAGCACGCTGCCTGTGACGCGGCCGCCTGGGCCCAACCGAACGCTATCGGCCGCTTTCAAATTGCCTTGAACCATTCCCTCGACCACGATCTCGCGAGCCTCGATTTCGGCCTGGACGCGTCCTGAGGAGCCGACGGTGACGCGCCCGCTCGATAGGCGGACCTTACCGTGTACCTCGCCGTCGATAACAAGGTCTGACTCGCCAAAGACTTCGCCGGTGATCTTCAGCCCGGAGTTGATTCTGGACGCGCTGTGGCTGACAGGCGCGGCGGCCACTGGCTCGACGGCAGGCGACTTGAAGACGCGCGGCTCCGGCGGTGGCGGGGCGGCGATAGGTTCCGGCGCCATCGGCGTGGCATCGAGCGGCGCTGGGACGGGTGACTTGGACGGCTGCGAAGCTGGCTTCTCATCAGGCTTACGCCACATAGAGATCTCCCCTTAAGTGTTGGTGGGACGCTGCGGCAGGGGCGCGCGTCCTGTGAGGTGGGGAAACTATAGTACAGGGGCGAGGGCGTGTAAACAGAGAGTGCAACTTATGCCTGGCGTGTTTACAGACCAGGCAACCACGCGCAGAACGGGCCGGTCTCGAGCGCGGGTGCGGGCGAGCCCGGAGGCGGAAAACTAGGAGACGTCTTCTGCGGGTTGGGCTCCTGCACGCGGGCAACGAGACCCGGGCGTCCCCGCGACCGGGAAAGGTGCCGGACTGAGGCCCCGCGCCACACGGGTTCGCGGGGTTTTTCTTCTCTCCTTGACAGGCTAGGAGACAGCTAGATTCATATTCCCTAGACCGTCTAGGAGACGAGGCCGCAGTGAACAAACAGATCGATCTTCTGCAAGGGACGCTCGACATGCTAGTGCTCAAGGCCGTTTCGCTGGGGCCGTTGCACGGCTACGGCGTTTTGCTGCGCATCCAGCAGATTTCGAAAGGCTCTCTGGAAATTCAGCAAGGCTCGCTTTATCCGGCGCTGTACCGGCTGGAGCGCGACGGTTGGATCGCGAGCGAGTGGGGCGAGTCTGAGAACAATCGCAAGGCGAAGTATTACCGTCTCACCGCGACGGGGAAGCGCCAACTGGAGGCGGAAGCCGAAAAGTGGAACCGCATGGCGGACGTCATCGCGGGGATTCTGCGAACACGCGCGGAGGAGGTATGAGGATTTGGAGTCGGCTGCGCGCCGGTTGGGGAGCGATTTTTGGGCGGGCGCGCGTGGAGAGCGAGCTGGACGCGGAGCTGCGGTTCCACGTGGAAGCGCACGCGGAAGATTTGATGCGCGCGGGGCTATCGCGCGAGGAAGCGCTGCGGCAGGCGCGGCTGAAACTGGGCGGGCTGGAGCGGACCAAAGAGGAGTGCCGCGACGCGCTGGGAGTGAGCCTTGTGGAATCGTTGATTCAGGATGTGCGTTTCGGCCTGCGCATGCTGCGCAAGAATCCCGGATTCACGGCCGTCGCTATCATCACTCTTGCTCTGGGCGTCGGCGCGAATACCGCGATATTCGGTGTCGTCGATGCCGTGCTGCTCCGGCCGCTGCCGTACAAGAACGCGGACCGAATCGTGTGGGCTGCCGAACGCTTTCCTTTCAATCATGACTCCGCCGTCGTCCTCAGCCCCGATTTCATTAGTTGGAAGAAAGGGAACGACGTATTCGGGGAGATTGGTGCGTTTGGAGGCGCCCCAGGGGCGAATCTGACCGGCGGAGCCGAGCCCCGGCGTCTGAGCGTGACCAACGTTACGACGAATTTTTTTCCGATGCTTGGGATCCAACCGGTGATCGGCCGCACATTTCTTCCCGAGGAGGCGAAGGAGGCGGGAAGCCATGTCGCGTTGCTGAATGAGGCTTTATGGAGAAGCCGGTTCGGCGCCGACAGGCACATTGCCGGAAAGGAAATCAACCTAGACGGTGCGGCCTACACCGTCGTGGGAGTGATACCGGGCAACGTTAACTATCCGCACGCCGACATATGGACTCCCTTCGCGCTGGATTCGAAGGTTTTCTCGCCCCACTCGCCCCAGTGGATGGCCCTGACGGTCATCGGCCGTCTGAAGCCTGGCGTGACGATCGATCAGGCGCGGGCCAACCTGCAAGTTCTGACTGAGAGGATGGATCAGCAATACCCTCCGCAGGCCGAGCGGTTCCGCGCAAACGCGCGCGTGGACGTTGTCCCACTACATGCTGTCCTGGTCAAGAACGTGCGTTTGCTGCTCCTGGTTCTTCTCGGATCCGTCGGACTGGTGCTGATGATTGCGTGCGCGAACGTGGCCAATCTGCTGCTTTCGCGAGCGGCTGCGCGGGGAAGGGAGATCGCGGTCCGCGCGGCCCTTGGAGCGGGGCGCGGGCGACTCGTGAGGCAGATGCTCACCGAAAGTTTGCTCTTAAGCGCAAGCGGAGGCTTAGTTGGCTTGGCCGCGGGATTTTTGGGGATGCGGCTGCTCAAACAACTGATCCCTCCGGACTTCTCTTCGCCTCCAACACTCGAATGGAGGACCTTTGGCTTCGTGGCTGCACTGGCCATCCTGGCAACCGTGCTTTTCGGATTAGTTCCGGCGCTCGCGGCCTCGATCTGCGATGTGAACGAGTCGCTGAAAGCGGGGCCGGTGACGAAGCGGCGCAGGTTCAGCCGTCTGCGCAGCCTCCCGGTACTGGCCGAGATCAGCTTGTCGCTCGTGCTGCTCACGGGCGCAGGCCTTCTCGCGAGAAGTTTCGTTCGTCTAACCGATGTCAATCTCGGGTTTGAGCCGAGCCATCTACTGCTCGCTACGGTCCAACGTCCTATCACTTCGGGCTTCAACTCGCGGCAGCACTCCGCATTTTTTCGGGAGGCCCTGGAGCAAATCCGCGCGCTTCCGGGAGTTCAGGAGGCAGCCGTGACGGGCCAATATCCGCTGGGTGGGCTGCACAATGCCGCAAATCAAATGCGTCTCGCGGACGGCACTTACTACCGTCCTGGAACCCTCATCCTGCTGGACGGAGTCAGTCCCGGATATTTCCGGACGATGGGTATCCGGCTGCTGAAAGGGCGTTCGTTCGCCGAAAGCGATTCGGCTGACGCGCCGCGAGTCGCGATTCTGAGCGAATCATTCGCGCGCCAAGCTTTCAAGGAGCGCGATCCTCTCGGCCAGCGGATCGATTATGTCGAACCAGGGCAGCTCAATCCGGCGGAACTCACAGTCGTCGGCGTCGTTTCCGATGCGCAAAACTCCGCTTTAGATCAGGAACCGCTGCCCGAACTCTTCACGCCCGATGTGCAGCAGCCGTTCTTTATCATGACGTTTGTGGTTCGCAGCAAGGGCGATCCACGCGGCCTTGCCGGCGGTGTGCGACAAGCCGTACTCAGCGTTGACAAAAATCAGCCCCTCTCCGAGTTGCAGACTATGGATGATGTTCTCGCAACTTCTATCGCGCCGCAGCGCTTCAGGATGCTGCTGGTCGGGCTTTTTGCGCTGCTTGCGCTGGTGCTCGCCGCGGTAGGGGTCTACGGCGTGATGGCTTATTCCGCCGGACAGCGCACGCACGAAATCGGCGTCCGGATGGCGCTCGGTGCGCAGCGGCGAGATGTGATGAAACTCCTGCTGGGTGAAGGGGCGCTTCTGGCGGTCGCCGGAATAGGGCTCGGCATCGCCGGAGCATTCTGCCTTATGCGATTTTTCTCGAGCCTGCTTTTCGGCGTCAAACCCACCGATCCGGTTACTTTTCTCTGCGTGTCCGCAGTGCTCGTCGGCGTCGTTCTGGCGGCGAGTTACGTTCCGGCGCGGAGGGCGATGCGAGTGGATCCGATGGTGGCGCTGCGGCACGAGTAGCTGGAGGTTAGACGTTAGAGGTTAGAAGGTAGATCATTTTGTAGTTGGCGTCGCGGCTGGTGGTTACAGCGAAGAGAGGTCCTTCGACTGCGTGTCCCGGCGCTTCGCGCAAAGCAAAAGGCGCGGGACACTCCGCTCAGGATGACGGATGACGACGCCTTGAATTTTGAGGCGGATGGCGGACATAGCGCCAAGCATGTTTGCCGGGGACAGCATGCTACCACCCCAGCACGCAAAAACGGCGCGCTGGGGACCCCGGTGCGGCCCTTACGAATGCACAAACGGGGCGAGGAGAGAGGACTCGGAGGTGCGGACGCTGGAATTACGCATCTCCCACATGGCCAGGAGCATGCCGGCGAATTCGTGGACGAAGCGTTTTTCTCCCAGGCGGGTGTGCCACCAGGAGTGAGGATCGTACTCGGAATCTGGAGCGGCCACGACGAGAAGAATTGTGCCGGCAGGGAAGGTGCGTTCGCAGATATAGCGGGCGCGACGCGTGTGGTAATTCGAGGTGACCAGCAGGATGCGTTTCCAGCCGCGGGCGGAGATGAGTTGCGCAAGCGCCGCGGCTTCGTCCTTGGTATTTTCCGCGTGCTGATCGAAGCGCACGATGGCGGCGGCCGGAACGCCGCGATCAATGAGGTCGTGCTGCTCTAGTTCGGCGATGGTGGCGTAGGGGCGAAGGTAGCGTCCGCTGGCAACGACGTGTGGGGCTATTCCGGCTTTGAATAACTCGGCGGCGCGCGTGGCGCGATCGCCGCCGTAATTGTCGTCGCCGAGAATCACGATGGCGTCGGACGCCGCGGGCTTATCGTTGACTATCCAGAAACTTCCCGCCAAGCCGAGCAGCGGACGGCGCGCCAGATAAATCAGAAAAAGCAGAAAGAGAAAGCAAATAAAAAAGAGAAATCGAAAAATGATTCCGCCCCGCTGGGGGATTCGGTGCAGTGGGAAATTCATGAAGCCCTCACGTTCCGGGATCGATCTGGCGCAAATGCTCAGCGGCGCTTTCGGGAAGAGTGCCATTGAAATAAACTTCCTTAATGCTGTAGGACTTGCTGCGCGTCTCGACGATGGGCAGAATTTCGAAGTGCCAGTGATAGTCGCCCGCGATGGTAGCCCAGTATTCGCTCAACTCGCCTTTGGTTTGTAGAGTATTTGGCGCGGTGTGCAGAACCATGTGGTAGCTGCGGGTGACTTGCAGCAAGCGGCGGAGGGTGCGTCCCAGGAGAGCCGCCAAATGACGGCGGTTTTCTCGGGGCGATGGCGCCTCAAACTGATGATTGTGCGCGCGCGGGATCAGCCAAGTTTCATAGGGGACGCGCGAGGCATAGGGGCAAAAGGCGTAGTAATCGCCCACGTTATCGACAATTCTCGCCTTCTGGCGAATTTCCTGCCGCAAGATGTCGCAGAAAACGCAGCGTTCGCGTTCGCGGTACCATTCGCGGGCGGCGCGCAGCTCGTACAAAATGCGGCGCGGAACAAAAGTGGTTGCGGCTACCTGCGAGTGCGAGTGCGGCCATTCTTCGCCGGCCTGCGGGCCTTGATTCCTAAAGACGGCCACGTATTTGAAGCGGGCGTCGCGTTTCAGATCGGCGATGCGAAGGGCATAGGCCTCGAGCACGCGCTCGATTTCCTCGTCGCTAAGCTGCGTAAGCGTGCACGAATGGCTGGGAGTTTCAATGATGATTTCGTGCGCGCCGATGGCGTCCATGCGGTCGAAAATGCCGTCAGCGCTGCGGCCGGGGTCGCCTTCAATGTGGTAAAGAGGACGGAAGTGCGGGTACACGCGCACTTGGGAGTGGCCTTGCGATGGCAGCGCCAGCAGAAGATTGGACTGCGCGGAATTTTCCGGGCAGAGCGGGCACGGGCCAGGGCGATCCGTTTCGCGTTCCGCTTGGCCGACGACTACCCAACTGCGAGTGATGGGGTCTTTGCGTAGTTCCATTGAAAAAGTTTCTCGTTGCGACAGAAAAGAGCTGGCGAGACGCCCTTCCGTCGTCAGGGTGAACCGGCGCTACGCAAACCGCACGTCTTCTGAAATCTCGACACGTGAAAGTGAGGGTGCATTCTATACCGAAGGTCGCGGCAGGCAAAGGCAAGTGATGAAATTCGCGGAGGCGGGACTTTTGATTTACACTGCGCGCGGCCTGATTGGAGAAGCGAACGATCTCGATTGAGAAGGATGGAGCTTTTTGAGAACAGCCGTCATTAATGGTGCGGGGACGAAACGCAACGGGTGGAGTCCGTGGCGCGGCAAGATGACTTTGGCGCCGATGATTGCGGCGACGTATTTCATGGTGGCGGGCGGCCCTTACGGCCTGGAAGACATCGTTCAAAAAACCGGATACCGCGCGACTTTGCTGATCCTGCTGATTACGCCGCTGCTTTGGAGTTTGCCGACGGCCGCGATGGTGAGCGAGCTTGCGTCAGCGATTCCGGAAGAAGGCGGGTTCTATGTGTGGGTGCGCCGGGGCATGGGTCCTTTTTTTGGGTATCAAGAGGCTTGGCTGACGCTGACGGGAAGCGTGTTCGAGATGGCGCTTTACCCGAATTTGTTCGTGGACTACGTCGGGAGGCTGGCGCCGGGAGTCGTGGCTGGGCACCGCGGACTCGCGATCGGTTTCGCGCATGATCGCGGTTTGCACGGCGTGGAATGTGGCGGGCGCGCGAGCGGTGGGAGACGGCTCGTTGGTGATGAACATTGCGCTGCTTTTACCATTTGTAGCGCTGATTGTGTTCGCGGTGTTTCACGGGCGGGCCGGATCATCGGCTGCGGTGCCGCTGCGCCACGCCGATCTGTTGGGGGGGATTTTGATCGCGATGTGGAATTACATGGGGTGGGACAGCCTCTCGACCATCGCCGGAGAAGTGGAGGCGCCGCAGCGGAATTATTCGCGCGCGATGCTGGGCGCGATGATACTGGTAGTGGCGAGTTATTTTCTGCCGGTGGCGGCAGTGGCGCGGACGCACCTGGACCCGAACATGTGGGCGACCGGTGGTTGGGTGGACATAGGGCGCGCGATGGGCGGAGAAGCGTTGGCGATCGCGATTGCAGCAGCGGGAGTAATTGGGGCGCTCGGATCGTTTGGGGCGCTGATGATGTCTTTCACGCGGCTGCCGGCGGTGATGGCCGAGGACGGCTATCTACCGAAAATTTTCAATCGGAAGAGCGCGCGTGCCGGCACGCCCTGGGTTGCGATTCTGATTTGCGCGTGCTTTTGGGCGGCGTGCTATCCGCTGGGGTTCGAGCGCAGTCTCATACTAGACGTGCTGCTGACCGGACTGAGCATCCTGCTGGAATTTTGGGCGCTGGTGGCGTTGCGCGTGCGCGAGCCAGGGCTGCCGCGTCCTTTCCGAGTGCCGGGAGGAACGGTGGGGGCGCTGATGATTGGAGTGCCTCCGCTAGGGTTGATTGCGGTGGCGCTAGCGCGCAACAGCAGCGAAGTGATCGGTTATACAAATGAGATGGTAATCGCGGGCGCGATCATTGCGGCCGGCGTGGCGCTGTATTTTCTGTCGCGGTTAGTTGGTGCGGAGAGAAGTGGCGAGGCTGGAAATGAGTGAGGTGGACGTTTCGTTCATGGAGGCGGCCCTTGAGGAGGCGGCAGCGGCCGCCGAGCGCGGTGAAGTGCCGGTGGGCGCGGTTGTGGCGCTGGAGGGTCGCATCGTAGCCCGAGCTGGGAATCGCACCATCGCGGATTGCGATCCGACGGCGCACGCGGAAATTGTAGCTCTGCGAGAAGCTGCGCGGGCGGTTGGAAATCACCGGCTGCTGAAAGCCGCGCTTTACGTGACGATCGAGCCTTGCGCGATGTGCGCGGGAGCGATGATCCAGGCGCGGATCGCCCGGTTGATTTATGGGGCGGAGGATGCGAAAGGCGGAGCGGTGCGGTCGTGTTTTGCGATTTTCGAGCAACCGGGATTGAATCACCGCGTGGAAGTTACAGCAGGACTGCTTGCGGAGCGCGCCGCGGCGGTGCTGCAAAGATTTTTCGAGGCGAGACGGTAGGAGCGAATGCGGTGGCGTGAGATCCAAGAGAGATTCTTCGACTGCGCGCGCCGACCATCCGCCGAAAAACGGCGAATGGAAATGCAAAGTCGGCGCACTTCGCTCAGAATGACGGCTCGATGTGGGCGGCGGACTATGGTGTTGGAGAAGTGAGGCGGACGATCAGAAATTCCATGGTGGCGCGGGGATTCTTGTTTGCGGACTTGAACTGACTATCGGCTTCGGCTAAATCGGCCAAACCTGCGAGCAAAGACTTCTTGGAGAATCGCGAATCACGGCTTTCAATGAGGGTTCGATACCGCCAGGCCAGCGCGCCGACGAGCGCGGCCGGCTGCTCTCCTTCGCGCAAGAGATTGCTTAGAAATTCGAGTGCGGGGCCGCGCTGGCGATTCGCAAGCATATCGGCAAGCTGCCAAATCGTATTCTTGCGCGCGGCGACTACCAGAGCTTCAACGTCCGCTTTGACGATGCGGCGGCCCAGGGCGTAGGTGGAAAGTTTTTCCAGCTCGATGCGGATGTGTGCAGGCTCGCCATTCATGATATCCGCCAGAAGGGCAGCGGCATCGCGGTCTATCTCCGTTCCCAGATCTTTGGCCATCTGCACGGCGAGCAATGCGGCGGATTCGGGGCCGATCGTCAAAGAGACAACCAAGGCTTTCTCGTGCAGCAGCTTGGAGAACCTCTGGCGCCCGTCGAGAGCGGTTGCCTCGATGACGAGGACCGTGAACGGAGCGGGCGAGATCAGATAATTCTCGATGGCTGCGAGAACGCGGTCGCGAGATTTTTCGCCGAGCTCCTCGACGTGTTCGGCAGCGTCGATAATGAGCACCTGGCGATCGGCGAGCATGGGCCGCATCTGAGCTAGTCCGAGAATTTCATCCCAATCATTATCGCGGGCCGATATGCGGGTGACAGCCCAGTCGCGAGCTGCTTCCGGAACAACAGCTTCAACGATTCTGTTGCGGCACATTCCTCGCAAATAGTGATCGGTTCCAAGGAGAACGATCGCTGCCGGAAACTTGCCGTGCGGCAACTGCTGAAGCAGCTTATCCGGCGAGGCCCCGGGCACTAGAAATTCTCCAAGACGTCGGAAACCAGATGCGACGCCAGGTCGCGGGACATGCGCTCGAGCGCCGGATCTTGCTGCTCGAAGAAGCTGTTTACGTCCGTTGAGATCTGATACTCGTTCCGGAAAACCATGTCGTCATTCTTATACACAGGCTTTTGAGTGCGATTATCCACGAGCTGCACCTTGGCATGCACAGTCACCAGCATTGTGGTTACCTGGCCGGTGGTGGCTTCGAACAGTATAGGGTTGGCATCAATGGAAAGCACTTCGCCGTGGAGAACAGCATCAGCGGATTGCGTATCCTGGACGACGCGATATTTCGTGCGGGTGATGAATTCGCGAATGACAGCCTGCGTGAAACGCTGCTCGATGCGATATCGAGTCGTATCATTGGTAAATGCGGGAATAGCGATGGTCTTCCATTCCGAGGGCAACTGGGCGGCGCGGCCGGCAACGTGGTAGCCGCAGCCCGCCGCGGTCAGCATCGCGAAGAGACCCACCAGCGAGATCAAGTGGCGACAGGAAGCGCGATGACCGTTGCTACTGCGATTTTGCAATCAGTGCCTCCGCAATTCGAACGGCGTTCACCGCCGGAAGACGCAGGTTGTCGGCAACTCCCCAGAGCCATAAGGCGTTCGCTACATTCGGATCGGATTCGATACGCGCGAGATGAATTTCGGTTTCACCGGCCACGCTGATATTGGTGGGAGCCTCGCGGGTCGCGTCGATCTTCACACCGAGATTCGCGAACGCGGATTCGAGTTGCCCGGGCGGCTCGAGCGAAGCCAACTCGGCGTAAGCCGAAAAAGCATAACCGTAAAATACCGGCGCTTGCACCAATTGAATGGCCGGGACAGGAGACCGGCCGGAAAGATAGCGCGCGACATCCCGTGCGAAGGTGTTGCGCGCGTCCGCAAGGCTTGGCTTGCTCGCTTCCCCATAGCTGGAAAGCAAGTTGAAAGCGACTTGCGCGTCGAAAACGGGCTTCGCAACTTCGCGGAAGGACAGCAGACTTGAAGCTTGACTCTCCAATTCTTCGACGCCGCGAACGTCGCGCTCGGAAACCGGCGGAAACAGCACCACGGCGATACCGCGAGGATGAAATACGCCGAGAACCGCCGCGAGAGTGCAGGCGATAATTACGGGCGCGGGAGGCGCGTAATAAGCGGCGCTGTGAGGCGAGCCGTTTGTTGAAGAAGAGAAACGCGGCGGCAGGATCGAGTCGAGTGACGGAATCCAAGCGGTCGGGCCGTCGCTCGAGTCGCCGGCGGCGAGGGCACCGGTCAAGTCAATTACCGTTGCGCCCGCTTTCCTGGCGGCCCGCCAATTCTTTTCGGCGTCGAGGGCGGTACCGGCGAAGAAAACGAAGTGGGCACGCTCGAAACTGTCTTCCTGCAGGGCGCGAATGAAGGTGGGCTCGCCGGCGGCTTCGGTAAGAGTGCCGGCCATTACGCTTTCGTCCAGGAGGATGACGTCACTGGCGGGAAAATGGCGGTCTTCGAGAACCTGCTTGATTTCCTTGCCGCGCAGCGAAGATGCGCCAACAATCGCAACCCGGTAGGAGTTCAGCGGCCCGGCGGGCATGGGTCAGGCGTGGCGCGAAGCGAGGCGGTGGCGCACCGAGCGCACGGTGTAAAGCGCGATTCCGTGGACGAAATACGCGCTGGCGATCGCAAGGAGCGTGATCTGCGAGAAAAGAACGATGCCACCGATCAGAAGTACGAGAAGGAGTATGGCGAGAGACGGCTGGCGGCGAGTCCAGGGAATATCCTTAAAGCTGTAATAGCGCACGGTGCTGGACATTAACAGACCGAGCGCGACAATGAGGCCGAGCCACAAGACGGAGATGCGTCCGTCCTGAACCGGACTGGGAAACGCATGAACGACCGCCGCGACCATCCCCGCGGCGGCAGGGGTGGGCATTCCCGCGAAAAAGCGATTGCCGCCCGGCGCCATGCCCTGGATATTGAAGCGCGCGAGACGCCATGCGCAGCAACCGACGTAGAAAAAGCCGATCAGCCAGCCAAGTGGGATCAAGTGAGGGGCAGCGTCATTCGCGATTCCGAGCGCATGCACTCCCCAGGCATAGGCAAGAAATGCGGGAGCCATGCCGAAGCTCACGATATCCGCGAGCGAATCGAACTCTTTTCCAAACTCGCTATTGGTGCCCATGGCCCGAGCGACGCGGCCATCAAGTGAATCGAACACGATGGCGATGCCGATGGCACGGGCGGCGTTATCGAAATAACCGGGTTGACCTTCGAGGGTAGCGAGAATGGCGTAGTAGCCGCAGAGGAGATTGGCCACCGTGAACATGCTGGGGAGAATGTAAATGCCGCGGCGCAATCGTTTGCGGCGCAGTTGCCGCCCTGGCTCCTCCTCGCGGCCGATCGGATCTATGCTATTGAAGTCCATTTTGCCAGAATACTCTCACCGCCCTTCACCATTTGTCCGCGCCGAACGGTGATTTCCGCCTCGATAGGCAACCAGATATCCACGCGGGATCCGAAGCGAATCAGGCCCACGCGCTCGCCGCGGGCGACCATTTCGCCTTTTCGCTTCCAGCATAGCACGCGCCGCGCGATGGCTCCGGCGATTTGTTTGAAGACCAAAATGCCTTGTGGCGTATCAATATATATTACGTTTTGCTCGTTTTCCTTGGAGGCGCGGGCGCGAAAGGCGCCGTAAAAGCGTCCTGGGCGGTAGGACACTTCCGCTATCCGGCCGTCCACCGGGGCGCGCTGTACATGCACGTTCCAAATGGAAAGGAAAATACTGATTCGGCTGCCGCTGCGGGAGTCGAGGGTCTCGCTCACGATGTCCATCACCTTGCCGTCAGCCGGCGAAACAATCGCGGCGGGATCCGCCGGGATCGCGCGCTCGGGATCGCGGAAGAAATAAAAGACAAAGCCGCCAAGGAGAATCAGTACAACGCCAGGAATCTTCCAGCCAAAAAGAAGGCACGCGACGCCGGCGACGATCGGCGGAACCGCAAATTTGTACGCATCTTTGACCATGTGGATGGAGGTTCATGCCTCAGCGAAAAAGCTGGGTAAATTAATAGTTGCAAGACTCCTGCTGATGAGATGGTCTTTCGGAATGCAGATGTATTGTACGACAGAAGTGAAATGCCTACCGCGCCCCTAGTGGGGGAACTCTTGGTGCCGGGAGAGGATGAACTCCATCCTGTCTTTCAGGCGGAGCTTCAGCTTTTTCAGCATGGCCTCTTCGACCAGATCTTCGGCACTGAGGTAAGGAGATTTAACAATCTGTTCTAGTTGGGATTCACAACGCGAATGCTCTTCGGCGAGGCTGCGAAATTCTGGATCTCTTGCCATGAGGAACTGCCGCACGTCTTGGGTGGTGACGGGCATTTGTTCCCTCCGAGGTTGGATCATCGTTCACATACCCGTAATAATTACCACAATCCGAGCAGGGAGCCAATAGGGTGAATTTTGTACGGCCGCCGCTATAGCGAACTGATCAACTCAGCCGAAAGCAATCGGGCTTTCTGGGCGAGATTCTGTGCGCGAACCCAGTCGCCGCCCTTACTGGCATCGCGCGATTGGGAGACGAAACTGCGAATCTTCTCGATCAAGTCGAGCTGAGCAGCGCTCAATTGCTTGCCTCGCGTCTGGTCGAGATTCCTCTGCGTGACGGAGACATCGTCATTAGTCTTACGCTCGTAGGTCGCTTGATCTCCGGGAGAAATCTGGGGAGAGATTTGCGGCGCCGCGTGATGCGCGGATGGCTGCGATGCCGCTTCCACCGATTCGCTTCCCGGCTTTTGCGGCGCCGCAGGCGCAGCGGCGACAATCTCAACTGGGGGCGCCGACAAGCTGGCGATGGCAGGAGGTTGAGGGGTCGGGGTCTCGGGCGGCGTTGCGTTGGTGTCGGGAGCGATATTCATGGGTCGCTCCGCGTTGGGTGGCAGCGGCGCCGTTGCGGGACTGGCAGCCCGCACCCGCTGTTGGGAACAACCGACGGTCAACAGGGAAAGGCCGGCCAGGAAAGCAATGAAGCTGGCGCGGGCGCTTGATCGACTAGGCATTCATCGGTTCCCGGCCGCGAATGGCTGGCTAAAGTCCCGCACTTTCGGCACGGATTCGTCGGCAATCCGCGCCAGGGGCAGTTCCACACGGAATGTAGTGCCGCGACCCATTTCCGATTCGAATTCGATCTGTCCGTTGTGCAATTGTATGAATCGAAATGTATTCGCCAGGCCGATTCCGGTGCCGCCGGGCCGTGTTGTAAAAAAGAGCTGGAAGATTTTCTTCTGGTCTTCGGGAGGGATTCCCTTACCCGAGTCATGTATTTCGATGGTAGCAAGATTACCCGTGCGCCGCAGATTGACGGCGAGTGTGCCATTTGGATCCGTGAAATCGCAGGCATTCAGCAGAAGGTTCAGGATCGCCTGGTGAATGAGCTGGCGGTCGACCAGTATGAACAGGGGATCGGAGGCCCGTTCAGCGCTCAGGATGAGTCCGGCGCGCTTGATTGAAGGCCGCGCAGCGTCGAGAACTTCATCGAGAATATCGCGAGCATCTGTTTCCTGGAGATTCAGCTCCACGGGTTTTGTGAAGTTCAGGAATGTTTTCACGGCGCGGTCCAGACGGTCAATTTCGCTATCGAGCATCTTAACGGCCTGCTGGGGTTCAGGATCAACCGGCATGTTGGCCTTTAATATTTCGAGCCAGAGGCGCATGGAATTCAGCGGATTCTTGACCTCATGCGCGACACCAGCCGTCACGCGGCCCAGCGCAGCCAGCCGCTCGGAGACCTGAAGCTGGCTGCCGATTCGCTCGAGAGACTCGACGTCGCGCAGGGTGATCAGCGTGCCCATTTGCACCCCTTGCTCTCGAATGACCTGTACGCTCACTCCGATGCGGCGGGAGCGCGCGCCGTTCTCCATGGTTATCTCTTTGCCTTCGGTGGGCTCGATGCGGTTTCCTTCGATATTCAAACCTTCGCGAAAGGGATGGCCCGCCGGGAAAATTTCAGCCAATCGGCTGCCTCGAAGTTCATTGGAGCGCACGCCCAGGAATTTTTCAACCGACGGACTCACCAACACCGCGCGTCCATCGGCATTGAAAAGGAGCAGGCCGTCCTCGAGGCCGCTCATTACCTGGTCGAGATTTTCGCGCAGCGCGCTGAAAATTTCGCGCACGTCGCGCAATTGCTTTCCGATTCCGACGATCTTGGTACTTACGACTCCGAATTCATCGGCTCGCTCGACGACAGGTTCAGGATCAAATTGGCCCGCCGAGATGCGGTCAAGCTGCGCCGAGATGCGTTCGATGGGAGCGAATGCGATGGTGCTCACGAGCAAAGCGAACGCTGTGGATACCAACACCGAACCAAGTCCCCAATAGACGGCGGAAAGCAGCCCCGGCAAAACCTGTCCGCGGATAAGAGCGGAGGAAAGACCGACACGAATGTCGCCAAAAGGCTGTGTCCCCACTTGGAAGGGCAGGGAAGATTCGAACGTCTGAGGCGGCCCGTAGAGCTCGCCTATCTGGCGGAAAAAACCGCCGCGCACCAAGGAACTGATCGGGGGCCGCTTCGCTACTGTTTGGTCGCGAAGGGACGCATCGCTGGAGATTAGCGCGACGCCATTCGCGTCCGTGATCGTGATTTCGTAAATTGTGGGGGAAATTCCCACATCAGATTCGATCAGCGAGTTCAGCATGGTGCTGTTGTCAAACGCCCGGCGGACATACTCGCGCAGATCGGTGGCGTCGGGCGACGCGGGCGTCTCACCGCGTTCGGCGGCTTCTTTGAGCGCGTTGCCACAAGCGTCGTAAACCTGTTGCGCGATGAAGGCAGCGGTGTCACTCGCCTGGTGCATGGTCTGGCGCGTAAGGCGTGCGATGTAAAGCGCCGATACCACGGCAACGACCGCCAGCACGAGCAGCGAGATCGCCAGGGTGAATTTAGTTTTCAGGCTGAGACGCATTATTCCGCCCCGCCTCGTATTCTTTGAGCTTGTTGTGAAGCGTCTTGAGGCTGATTCCAAGCAGTTCCGCGGCTCTCGTTTTGTTCTGGCTGGTGGCCGTAAGGGTCTGCAGGATCAGTTCGCGCTCGGCATCATCCACGGTGGTTCCGACAGGAAAGCGAAGGCCGCCCAATCCAGGGGCGCCCACGGCGGGAGCATGGCCGAAGTCCGGCGGAAGATGCTGGCGGCCAATCGTACCGCGGTCTGAGGCGATCACCGCGCGCTCCAAGACGTTGCGAAGTTCGCGGACGTTTCCGGGCCACGGATAGGAGCGAAAAAGGTCCATGGCATCCGTGCCGACGCCGGAGACTCGCTTGCCGTGCTTTGCAGATATTTCGACGAGCAGGTGATCGACCAAGACCTGCAGGTCCTCTTTATGTTCGCGCAGCGGCGGTAGATGAATGTGAAAAACATTGAGACGAAAATATAAATCCTGCCGTAAATGACCGCTCGCCACAGCCTGCTCAGGATTTTTGTTGGTCGCGGCGAGAACGCGGACATCTACCGGCGTTTCAACTTTGCTGCCCAGACGACGAACTTTGTGATCTTCCAGGACCCGGAGCAATTTCGCTTGGGTCGGCGCCGGCATTTCCCCTATCTCATCGAGCAAAAGAGTGCCTCCGTGGGCCAGTTCAAAGCACCCGATACGGCGCTCGGCCGCGCCTGTGAACGATCCTTTCTCGTGACCAAAAATCTCGCTTTCCATTAACGATTCCGGGATCGCCGAACAATTGATGGCCACGAATGGGCGCATTGCACGCGGGGAAAGCATATGAATGGAGCGGGCGACAATTTCTTTTCCCGATCCGGTTTCTCCGGTAATCAGGACGGACGCCGTGGACGGCGCGGCCATTTCCACCTGGCGCATCAATTCTTGCATCACGTGCGAGGCGCCCACCATCGCACCGAGTTTTCCAGCGCCCCGCAGGTCGCGCCTGAGGGCCGCCACAGCCTGCTGGTCGCGCACGCGGCCCAGCGCACGGTCAAGCAGAGCCCGCAAAATGTGCGGCTTCAATGGCTTCTCGATGTACCAGAACGCACCCGCCTCGATGGACTGCACTACGCGTTCGTCACTGCCGCGGCCGGTAATAATCACGACCGGAACCCGGAGGATTTCGTCGCCCAGATGGCGAAGCAACTCGAGTCCGTTCATGCCCGGAAGCTCGACATCGGCAATAATGACTTGGGGACTGAACTCCGCGTATTTGGCGAGGGCCTCCTCGCCACTGGGCACACCCAGCACCTCGCAGTCCCATTTGCGGAGCAGGGCTTCGTATCCTTTGCGCGCGTTATCTTCGTCTTCGACGATCAGAATGCGCTGGAGAGATGCATTGTCGGGAGCCATCTACAACTGAATCTACCAGCAGTTTCCGGATATTCCAAGGGACGGCGAGGGAATGGGCTTCACTGAAGCACCGCATGCGGCGACGACTCTTGCGAATCAATTTTGAGCTAAATAAAGCGAACGCTCGAGCGTGATCTCAAGCTTCGTTCCTTTGTCGAGGGTCAGTTCCTCGCCCAGCCCGGAGGTAACCATAAAGGCGGTCACCGCGCCCACCGCAGCTCCGGTCGCCGCGTCTTTGTTGTTATGCGCCGCCACACCAGGTGCGGCACCCGCTAAGGCTCCTGCGGCAGCCGCTTCATACGCAGTCCGGCGTGGTTCCGAGTAGCCTTCAATGTCGCCTTCATGCGCAAAGTTGACGCGAACGGATTGAACTCCCGGCACGTCGTCTATAGCGGCTACCAGTGGAGCGCGCCCGCCTGGTACCTGGAGGTCATCAAACGTAAGCCACATGCGAGCCCGGCCCGTGCGATGTGCTGCTTCAACCTTATCCACATGGCCGCGCACCTCCGCGCCGGGCGGGAGAACGGATCCGCCCGTGATGGGAATGGGTTCCAGCGTGCGCGCGCTAAATCGATCGCCGGCCTTCGCATTCTTGGTGCTGAGCGGTTCTCTCAGGGCGATCAAGAGCCTGGTACCGCTGACGACTTGGGCCGAAGGCTCCGCTGTGCGAGCCGAGGAATCCGCGCTGAACGCGCAGGACCCGGTGGCCAGCGCGACGACAAAAAGACCGCGGCTGTAATTGCGATCATCCGTTTCATAATCTGCCTCGCCTTGGCGGTTGAGAATCCTGGTGGGTGGCGACCATAATGGGAATCACGGATTCGTGTTAGGCCACCCATGTATTCCCGCCATCGTCAGATGTAGCTTTCAAGGCGAGGGTTGGTCGCGTCCTGACGATATTCTGCGACGCTTGGCCATAGTGCCATTTCGGGAGGCAGCCGCTTCACGCAATGGCAAACAGTTTGATCTATAGGACTTAAAATAAGCAGTAGTCTTACGGTCTTGTCTTTTTTCCCATCCTGGAACTACAGTCTGATCGCTAGTGATCTCGAAAGAGTCTAATGCTTTTAGAATCAGTAAACTGACCCAGTCGAACTGGCTCTGCCCGTGCATTCAGCAGCTGGACAACCCTTATTGGGCAACTTGGGAGGAACTGATGTCTGGAACCGGAACAGAGACCGCGCTTGCGGCGCGACGGCCAACGGCAGCGACTGTATTGATCATCGACGACGAGGATTCCACAAGGAGCTTGTGCCGCGATGTAGTCGGAGAGTCAGGCCTGCGCACACGCACCGCCTCAACCACCGAGCAGGCCCTCGAAATTCTCGAACAGTCGCCGATAGACGTGATCATAACCGACTTGCGCGTTCCACAGCTCGGCGGAATCGAGCTTTTGAAGCGCGTGCGGGAGTCTCATCCCCACATAGCCGTAATCGTGTTGACTCAATACGGCACCATCGAAAGCGCGGTGGAGGCAACGCGCATGGGAGCGGCCGACTATGTGACCAAGCCTTTTCACGTCCCGGAACTGCGCACCAAGCTGGACCGTGTGTTGCATTCCCTGGAAATTGATCAGGAAAATCGCGTTTTGCGCGAGCAGCTTCGCAGCCGACCGGGGTTTGGAGGCTTGATCGGTGTTTCTCCAAAGATGCAGCGAGTCTACCGGCTGGTCGAAAAAGTTAGCCAGCACAAATATCCCGTTCTGATTCTTGGCGAGAGTGGCACAGGAAAGGAGCTCGTGGCCCGCTCGATCCACTTTTCCGGACCGCGGCGTAACGAGCCCTTTGTGCCAGTAGACTGCTCCGCGCTGGTGCCCACACTGATCGAATCCGAACTCTTCGGCTACGTGAAGGGCGCTTTCACAGGGGCCACACACTCCAAAGTGGGCCTGATGGAATCTGCTGCAGGAGGGACGCTGTTTCTGGACGAGATCGGCGATCTCCCCGTGGACTTGCAGGCCAAGCTGCTGCGCGCTATACAGGAAAAAGAGGTAAAGCCGGTAGGTTCGACCGATCGCATTTCGATCTCCACACGCATCATCGCCGCTACGAACCGCGACCTCGAGGCCGCCGTTCGGCAAAGCCACTTTCGGCAAGATCTCTTTTTCCGGCTGAATGTTGTGCAGATTAAAATGCCGCCGCTTCGGGAGCGAAAGAGCGACATTCCCATTCTCGTGAATTCGTTCCTTGAGAAATTCTGCGATTCCAAGGGCGACATGTGCTCTATTTCAGAAGATGCGATGGCGCGACTGCTCGCCTACGACTGGCCGGGCAACGTCCGAGAACTCGAAAATGCCATCGAGCGTGGCGTCGCTCTGGGTTCCGGTCCGCTCTTGCATGTGGGCGACCTTCCATCGAATTTGCAACATGGCACAGGCGAACGGATGCCTGAGAGCAACGAAGTGCTGCCACTCGAGGAACTCGAGCGCCGAGCCATCTTGCGCGCCCTGCAGGAAGCCGCAGGGGACAAACTTGCGGCGGCGCGTCTGTTAGGCATTGGCAAAACCACGCTATACCGAAAACTCAAGCAGTATGAAACCGACCTGAACTCCCCTGCGAACTGAAAACGGGTTTTCACGGCCGCAGCTGAACCGCGCCCTCAAGTTCGAGTATTGGACCTCGTCAGCATTCCTACAGAGGGAACCCCGCGGCATTTTGTATCGAAGTGGGAAGCCTCGCAAGCGGTTCCTTGCCCCCTTGGGGTGCTAATTCGTTGAAATGAGGGGTGTTAAAAAGAGATCGCGCTTGGTGATTGTTATGCAGTGCGCGCGGGGTGCACCGACAAATCAACTGCACGCGGAGCGGTCGTTGGATGCGGGCGGCTCGCCGTGCCTTGGAATATGGAATTGCCCTCGCGCTCGCAGTGCTTTCCAGCTACTGCATTGTCCAGGGACGCTGGTAAGCAAACCGATGACTCATGGGGAAAAGCTTGCTGTTTGGTCTATGGCGGGTGCGGGTGATATCTCCCGGACAGCTACTGCGCATTCGAACGCCGTTGAACCGGCGGGACCCTACGGCGGCGATTCGACCTTTGATGCGGTATTTAACTCGAGCGGTGAAGCCCTGGTGGTGTTGGACTCGGCCGGAGCGATTCAAAGAGCGAACGGGCGCGCCCGCGAATTGCTTCGCCTAAAGGAAACGGAACGCCGAGCGGAACTTGACACTCCACTGCCAGACTCCCTTGCCGCGCAAATGAAGTCATTCTGGGCCCAGCGGTCGCGTTCCTCGGAAGTGCGGAGCTTCGACGCATCGCTTGCGAGCGGCTTCCCCATTCGCATCACCTTGCGCGCAATCTTGCCGGGCTCGCATCATCTGCTCCTTTGCATCGAAGAGGGCTCGGTGGTGCAGCGCGCGGAGGCCAAGTCGCGCCACTTGGAGGCCGAACTGCGCAGCCTTCTCGATGCGCTTGCCGTGGGTGTAATACTGCTCGATCCGTCTGGCCGAATCCGGTTTTCCAACGCAAAGTTCGGACAGCTCTTTGGGTTCAGCGAGCGTGAGCTGAGAAAACTGGAAACCGTTGATTCACTCCAAGAACTTCTGGGAGAACGCTTTGGCGATCCGAACTCTTTTCCGGCGCCGTGGAATTCCTTTGCAAACGGACGGGGCGAGCCAAGTCACGATGAACTTGAACTCAGACGGCCGACCCGGCGAGTTATCGAGCGGTATTCGCGCCCCGTGCTAGACGCCGACGGTTCCGCTATTGGATGGTGCGAAACTTATTCAGATGTGACGGGCGAACGGCAGATGCAGTCGAAAATGCTTCAAACCGAAAAGATGGCAGCGGTGGGGCAGCTCGTCTCGGGGATCGCTCACGAGCTTAACAATCCCCTGACCGCCATCATGGGTTACGCGCAATTGCTCTTAGGTCACGGGCTCGCGGCGGCGCAGCTTTCGGAAGCAAAGAAAGTTTATCAGGAGGCCGAGCGCGCTCGGCGCATCGTGAAAAACCTGCTTTACTTTGCGCGCGAAAGCAAACCTGAGCGGACGCGGGTCGATATTAATGAAATCGTAGAGCGCACTCTGGCGCTGCGGAGCTACGAGCTACGAGTGGAAAACATCGCGGTCGATAGCGAGCTGGCCGGCAACATGCCGCCAACGCTGGCTGATCCATATCAGCTTCAACAGGTCGTGCTCAATCTGGTGATCAATGCCGAACAGGCATTGCTCGAGGGTCGCGGAGGGGGTCACATCCAGATTCGAACCGGCGTAACGGCCTATCGCGCGGGCCAACCCGCCGGACAGCGCATTCTCATCGAAATTTCCGACGACGGCCCAGGCATCCGCCCCGAAATTGCAACTCGGGTTTTCGATCCTTTCTTCACGACCAAGCCGGCCGGCGTTGGGACCGGCTTAGGACTCTCGATTGTGTATGGAATCGTTCATCAGCATGGAGGAGAAGTTACCTTTGAAAATCAGCTGACCGGGGGAGTGAAGTTCCTAGTGGAATTGCCGGTAGTCGCGGCCCCCTCCGGGCATCGCGCACCGGCTCGCGCCCAGCACCTCGGCAGTTCGGGAAAATCGCGGACGGGACGAATTCTAATCGTCGAAGACGAGCCTACCGTGGCGCAATTGATGGTGGACGTGCTGCGGGAAGAGGGTCATGACGCCGAGGCGGCGCTCGATAGTCAGGAAGGCCTCACCCGGATTTCACGCGATGACTACGACCTCGTGATCTGCGATCTGCGTATGCCGCGGCTGGACGGACCCGCGTTCTACGACGCGCTGGTGCGTGCTGGGAGTCCCATGCGAAACCGAATTCTTTTCACCACTGGCGACACGCTGGCGCCGCGCACCGTGGAGTTTGTCGAACCGAAGGGCTTGCCCTTTCTCGCCAAGCCGTTTCTTGTGGAGGAGTTGAAACTCGCAGTGAACGGTTTGCTGAGCGGCGCGGAAAGAGTTCGAGAAGCCGAAGCCGGAGCGAAAATCCGGGCGGCCACGACAGAGGACTCAAAAGACAACCCCATGAGCGTAGTCGACGCAGCCGCAACAAAAGCAGGGGTTTTCAGCGAACCCTCCACACTGTTGGGTTTCACTGACGAAGCCATCGCACGGCGCCTGGCGAATGAGATGGAGTGTATGGCCGGCGGTCCGCCAGCCATCGCGTCGAGCCTGCTGCAGTTGCGGCTGCTGGTGGCGCGGGCGACGCCGAGAGTGATTCTTGTGGATCACGAGTTGCTGCAAGGCGCCTCGCTTGCCGAGCCGCTCCGTCAGCTTGCGGCCAAGGCGCCCGTGATTCTGCTAGCCCCACCGGAAAGACAAGCGGAAGTTGCCCGGTTGGTGGCCGGCGGCGAAGTCGAATTCGTGGCGCGGGTGGGAGATTTTGTGCCATTGGCAATCGGTCTGATTGAAAGAAGATTGCGCTGGGCGGCGATGTCAAACTCCGTCGTGGGGCCCCCGTGCGCCGAACTCCCCGGTGATATCGGCGCAATTTTTCGCCATGAGATCAATAACCCTCTAACCGGCATTCTCGGGAATGCGGAGTTGCTTCTGGCCCACCGCGACCGCTTTTCCGCGGTCGACACACAAAGGCTGCAAACCGTTGTGGATCTCGCCGTCCGATTGCGCGAAACAACCCGCCGGCTCAGCAACGCATGGGAAAGCCATCCTCGCTCGCTGAAATCTGCGTAGTTGGCTGAGGAAGATGGTTGTAGTGCGTCCCAACGCGTGGAGATAAAAACGTGCGATTTTTTTGACCGTTCGCTGCGGTATCAGTTTGATGATGCGGTCTTGGGAGGTTCGTAAAACTCGACGAATTCACCGACGTCCGGGTCTCGGAAAAGCGCGACGCGATAACCACCTTTCATCTCGACGATTCCATCCGATACCATCGTGATGCCCGCGCCTTTTAATCGGCCAACGAACGAATCGATATTTTTGACTTCGAATCCTACATAGTTCACGCCGATGTCCGTGATGCTGTAAGGTTCAACAGCCTTTTTGCGATTCTCGTATTCAACGAGTTCGAAGCGCATCCGCGCGTCACGGTCGGCCGCTAAGGGAAACGTCCCATTCACGATGCGCAAGATATTGCCGTGGCCGCCCACGGCGGAATCCATGAAATCACCGCTGAGCCACTGCGACACCGTTGTGGGCAACCGCTCTCCGAGCAGTCCTCCGTAGAAGGCTTTCGCTTTTTCCGGGTCCAAAATTACCAGGCCGATATGATTGAACCCCGGAGGATCAGCTGGTCTCGCGGGACGATCGCCCATCGCGGGCGTGGCAGGGCGCTGCTCCGACACCTCGACGTCCATGCCGTCAGGATCAGTGATGTAAGCAATGGTGCCTTTCGTCGAACCGGGCGCCGCGATCAATTTTCCGTCCCAGGTGCGAGGCCACAGCATGTTGGCCGCCTTCAATTTGGACCACAATTCGTCGGCATCGGGAACCGTGAGATCGATGTGCGTTGCTCCCGGCGTCCAGGCGGGCTGTCCGCCCATCACGTTTCGGCGCGTGATTCCCTTGAATTCGCGCAAGTAGAGAGTGAACGGCTTTTGTTCGCCCATGTTGGTATTGATGGTCAGCTTGGCCATCCGGGATTGCACGCCGGCCTTAAGACCGTGAATGCGATTCATCACGGCGTCGTTCCGCCACGATTTGTCGAGGCCCGGAACTTCGGTAAATCCCAGCAATTTATAGAAAGCGACCGATTTGTCGAGGTCCGAAACATTGCGACCGTCAAATTCGACGCCCACGACCTGGCCTTCACTGGGGGTCAAGAATTGGGGTGCGGCATGAGAGGGCTGCCAGAAAGCGGCGCCGGCGAGCGCTAGCAACAACACGGAAGCGGCGGAGCTGATGCTGAGAACGTACAGCGAGCGAGATCGCGGCGTGCCCATATTTTCCCCCTGCAATGAGCCCAGACTCGAGTGCCTACGATAGCGATTCGGCCAGGCTAAACGGATTAGCGCCGAATGTGTAACACGTTTTTGAACTGAGTGTCCAGCCCGCCTCGTTACGGGTTATGTGGCTCCGGGGAATTTCGCGGCGGCCTATGGGCCAGGGACGAGAATCCGCCTGGCGGCTGCAATTTCGACGTTGTGCTGCTCTGATCGGACTCGGAAGGAGCGAAGCTCTCCCTTTTTCTTTGGACTTCGATCCGCCGTGAAAGTCAGAAAATATTGGTTGTGCAGAACCATGTCCAGTTGATCCAGCAAGGGCGTAAAGGAAATCGGAGTATTCAGCCCCTGGAAGAATGCCTGGCCGCCTGTGGCGTCGGCCATCTCAGCGAGATTGCTCTGACCGTAATTCAGGCGGAAGAGATTGTGGGCGACATAGTCGGCGCCCTGAGCATAAAGCGTATGAATCACGATGCCCGCTTTCTGGGCTCGCTCGATGGTGGAAGTCACGTCAGGGCTTGCTGGATCACCGCGGAAGCGGTCGATTCCATCTGCAATCACGAGAAATTCGCGCCGCCCGTCGGTCGCAGGCCAGTGAGACATGAAATCCATCATCGAAATGTAGATGCTTACGGAGGAGGCGCCTAGTCCCAGAGTGAGGCGAACCTTTTGTGCAACAGCTTCGTGGTTTGTGCTGAAATCCGCGGCGGCTCGAACCGTGCCGTTATCCGCATAGAACACACCGACCTGTGTGGTGTTGGGCAGGGATTGGATGAACTTGCGCAAGTCTGAAAGTTGAGTGTCAATCTTGGAAAGGTCGTCAATAACAATCGCCAGTTGGAGCGCGGAGTGGTCGCCTTGCGCCGGTTCCAATGCGGAGACATCTTGCCGGTGCATGCCGGCGTACACCATTACATCCGACTTGCTGATCGGGGGTGGCGCGGTGTAACTGGGAGCCAGCACCGTGACGACAGTGGTTACGGGAACTTTCGAGGAAGCCGATTGCTGCGCCTGAGCGCGGGCTGGCGATGCAGCGAAAACAAGCAAGGCAAAGAGCAGGGAGCTTGTGAGTTGTCTGATGAACTTGGTCATAAACCGTCCTCTAATAAAGAGATGCGCCGAAAACGCGAAAGGGTTTTAACGCGATTTTGAAGGTGGCGTAATGACGTCCGCTTCGGGGTGAAGAAGCCAAGTTGCATGCCGGTTTGGCAAGAGGTAAGCTTCCGCCCGTTATTATGCGCGAGGGCTTGGAGGTCGGCAACTGAAACGATACTTTAAGATTGGAGAATCCGCGATGCGACTGCCATTACCGGGGGCAATTTTACTACTCTGCTTTACGATGGCCGCGATGGGGCTTACGACGGCGGCACGACACAGCCGCGCTGCGAACGACTCGCAAGACAAGGATCGAGTGGCCATCACACAGGCAGTGCAGAACTATATGGACATGTGGAACAAACATGACGTTCACGCCGTGGCGATGACGTATACGGAAGATTGCGACTTCGTGAACAACTTCGGAGATTTGACGCACGGCCGCGCAGGGATGGAAGCGGTATTCGGACCATTCATGACCGGAGTTTACAGCGAGACGCATCAGACGGGCCAAATCCGAAGCATCCGCTTTCTAAAACCTGACGTGGCGGCGGTGGACGTGGACTGGCAGATGACAGGCGCGAAGAATCAGGACGGAAGCATGCGGCCGACCCGCAAGGGCATTCATAGTTTGATAATGACGAAGCAAAGCGACGGCTCGTGGCTTATCGCCGTGATGCACGTTCACGAATTCACGAACACGCCGCGGTTGGCCAGCCCACCAGCAGCGCGCCAACAATAGTTGCGACACTGGACCGATACCCTGCTGGGAAGAATCGGGCGCCTCTGCCGAACCCCCGGCAAACCATTTGTGCCTCCCGCCAACTCTAATGCGGTTGACGGCATCAGACCCTCACAACCCGCCCACGCCAACTATTCCTTATGAATCGCATCAACATATCCGAGATTCACGAGCAGGTGTGGTTTCCGAAGAATCTTCGGGATCATGTCACGGACGCGCTGCAATCCATCTTGAACTGGGGCAACGTCTACAACCCGATTGCGACCCGTCTCGCACAAGCAATCAAGGCTGCTGAAGCCGATCAAGTGGTCGACCTTTGTTCGGGCGCCGGCGGTCCCTGGACATGGTTGAATCGAACAATCGCCAATCAGACATCCGCCAAGATTAGGGTTTGTCTGACGGACAAATATCCGAATCTTGTGGCGTTCGAGAAAGCGCAGCAGGAATCGGGAGGTGCGATCACCTATTCCGCCGAGCCGGTCGATGCCGCAAAGATTCCCGCGCAAATCTCCGGATTTCGCACAATTTTTAGTTCTTTCCACCACTTCCGCCCGAGAGAGGCGGCTGGCGTTCTTCAAAATGCGATAGACAACCGGCAAGGAATCGGAATTTTTGAGGCAGCAGCACGGAGGCTGCCAAATATTCTTGCGACGTTCCTCGCGCCGATTGCGGCAGTCCTCGTAACCCCCTTCATGCGGCCCTTTAGGTGGTCGCGGCTTTTTTGGACTTACGTCATACCCGTAGTCCCGTTCGTGTTGCTGGTCGATGGCATCCTCTCTTGCCTGCGCGCATATTCGACAGCCGAACTTGCAGAACTCGTCTCATCTCTGAGCGGCGAGAGCTACACGTGGCAAATCGGAAAAGGCACGGCGGGGATCGTTCGCGTGACCTACATGCTGGGATATCCAGAAGTTTCAGCGCCTTCGATCGGCAATCATGTTCCGGAAAACGGGGCCAAGGACGGCATTCGAAGCGGCACTGGCTCCCCGAGCGGACGAACCGCGGATGTGCTTATCGCGGGAGGGGGGATAGCTGGCTCGTCCTTGGCCATCATGCTAGGACGGAAGGGTTTTGCGGTTGAGTTGTTCGAGCGCGCTGAGTTCCCAAGAGAAAAGCCATGCGGTGAAGGACTCATGCCGGGTGGAGTGGCCGTTTTGGATCGCCTGAAGGTGACTGATTCCGTGGGCGGGACTCGCTTTGAAGGTGTCCGATATCATTTTAACGGTCGCACGGTGGAGGGAAACTTTCCGAGACGAACTGGATTCGGCCAGACGGGAATCGGGCAGCGTCGCAAAGTGCTGGACCATGTCCTCTATTCGGAGGCGGCCGCAACTCCCGGAGTCCGCATTCGCACCGGATGTCGAGTCGATGGACCAGTTATCGAGAACGGACGTGTTGCGGGATTGATCGTGGAAGGAAAGCGTGTGCTCGCGCCGCTCGTGGTCGGGGCGGACGGCATGCACTCGGTGATACGGCAAAAGTTGGGGCTCAGCTGTACCCCGCGCCGCAGCCGATTTGGGATTCGTGCCCACTTCCGTCTGTCGGGAAAGAAGGCGCAGTCGGATCGGGTAGAAATATTTGTCGGAAAGAGAAAAGAGATCTACGTCACTCCGCTCCCTGACCACGAAATAAATGTGGTTGCCCTGGGCGAAGTTGATGCGACTCGGGAAGAAACGAATCTCAGCTTGCTTCAGCGTTGCGAGGCATTCCCAGAACTAGCTTCACTGCTGGAAGGCGCGAGGCAGGTGAGCACGACAATCGGGGCGTCGCCGCTTACGGGACGCGCGATCGCCGGCGTGGCACCTGGGGTAGTTTTGCTTGGCGACGCGGCAGGATTCGTCGATCCGGTGACTGGCGGAGGAATGACTCAAGCGTTGATGGCCGCCGAACTTTTGGCGGATTACATCGCTGCGAACGAGCTCGGCGAAGATGATTGGCTCTGGTCGTTCGAACGCGAGCGGCGAAGAATGCTTCGCGGCTACGTCCTACTGACGCAGGCGATTTTGCGGCTGTCCGGCAAGCCTCATCTAACTGATGCGGTGTTGAGCGTACTGGGGCGCTGGCCAGCTCTGCTATCGCATGGTCTGGCAGTTTCGGCAGGCACGAAGCCACTGTTTGGTTAGATTCGCACCGCAGAAAGTGCCGGAGAAGTCAGCGGCGTTTAACTTAGCAGGGCCTGGAAGCGGGGATCGGAGCGAACAGCGTCGAGATCAGAGTCTTTCGCGGCCCAATTCTTGTAGAAGGTGCCGTGTTCCATCACCTTTTGGAGGCAACCGATGGCGTCCTCTGTTCGGCCCAAAAGGGAATACACGCAAGCGACGTTGTAAAGAATCGAGGTTTCTTCCGGATCGATCTCGCGGGAACGGCGAGCCCATTCAAAACTCCTTTTGTGATCTCCCATTCGCGCCAGGATGCCCGCTCCCAAATAAAGCGCCCGGGGATCGTCCGGATGAATTTCGATGTGCTTTTCGGTGAGCTGCAAAGCGCGGCGCTCGGCTGCCGCAGCCTCTGCTTCCCGGCCTAGTCCGTGGTAGACAGCAACCAGCAAGCTCACCGCCTGGTAGTCATCGGGATTCAACCTAGATGCTTGTTCATAGAGCTCCGCGGCTTTGGTCAGGTCACCGCGCTGAAACGCGGTGCGTGCGTAAAAGTAGTAGGCTTCGTAGAGCTTCGGGTCCAATTGAATCGCGGTTTCAAATTCCTGTTGAGCCTTAACGAAATCCTTTCTGAGAGCAAATGCCAGCCCGCTCGCGGCGTGGGCCTCGGCCAGTTCGGGGTCCAGTTCAAGAGCCTTACGACTCGCCGCTTCCGCTTCGTTCAGGTTGTCTTCGCTGCTGTCCCAATACATGTACAGAAAGGAGCAACAATCCGCCACGCCGGCATATGCGCGGGCGTATTGCGCGTCGATCACGATGGCGCGCGCGAACATTTGCCTGGCGAAGTCAAAGCCCCGTCGCCGGAACTGGTGAAAAAACTGCCGTCCTCGAAGATAGTAATCGTATGCCTGAGGGTTTTCCGTTTGCTTATGCGCGATCGCTTTTTCTTCCTGCGGAGAAAGCTTGATGCGCAAGGCCTGGCTGATGCTGCGGGCAATCTCATCCTGCACTTCGAAAACATCCTTTAATTCCCTGTCGTAGCGTTCGGCCCAAATGGAATGGCCCGTTTGTGCTTGAATGAGTTGCGCGGTGATGCGCAAGCGGTTCCCGGCGCGGCGCAGACTGCCGCTGAGCACGCAAGCAGCATTCAATTCGCGGCCCACTTGAGGGCCTGTTACCGGCTTGTCTCGGTAAGCGAGAACGGCTGCGCGCGGATATACCTGCAACTCTTTGATCTTCGAGAGTTCGGTGATGATGTCTTCGGTCATACCGTCGCGAAAATATTCGTCATCCTTGCTGCCGCTCAAATTCTCGAAATACAATACCGCGACCGATTTCTCGGGGGCCGCCGTCGCCGCCGGAGATGAACCGGAACCCGGCTTAGTTGCCGCAACCGACCGGCCAGCCGATTCGCGATCGCGCTTCAGCCGTTTTAGGTCGGTCCTTATCTCCGAGGCGGTTTGATAGCGCATGTCGCAGTCTTTTTCTAACGCTTTATAGATAATTCTTTCGAGCTCACCAGGCATCGCCGGATTGAGCGCAACGGGCGACCGCGGTGTTCCATGGAGAATGGAATCAAACATCGCCGCTGGAGTCTCTCCGGCAAAGGGCAGCTTGCCAGTTCCCATCTCGTAGAGGACGGTCCCAAGAGAAAATAGATCGGTGCGCGCGTCGAGCTCCTTACCTAAGGCCTGTTCCGGGGACATATACGCCACAGTTCCGAGAGTCGCGCCGGGGCTGGTGAGGTGTTCCGGAGAAACATCCATCGTTGCCTGGCTAGCCCCTTCGATATCGCCGCCGATTCGTTGGCCCCTGGGGACCATCTTCGCGAGGCCGAAATCCAGGATCTTCGCCTGGCCCCGAAGCGAAACAAATATATTGGCCGGCTTAATGTCCCGGTGAACGATGCCTCTTGCGTGTGCAACCGCCAAAGCGTCCGTAATTTCAGTGCCGAGGTCTAAAATCTGGTCTATCTCAAGAGGTTTTTCGCTGATCAAGTGCCTCAGTGTCTGGCCCCCAAGTAATTCCATGACGATGAAGGGCCTGCCCTCATGCTCTCCCACGTCGTAAATCGTGCAAATGTTGGGATGATTCAATGCCGAAGCTGCGCGGGCCTCGCGTCGGAATCTTTCCAATGTCTGAACGTCCGTGGGAGTGTCGTCGGGGAGGAATTTAAGCGCCACGGGCCTATCGAGGCGCGTGTCTTCCGCTTTGTACACCACGCCCATGCCGCCGCCACCAAGCTTTTCTCCCACGCGATAATGGGAGATTGTGCGACCCATAAAAGGCTGTGCGTTCGCCATGGGGCAGTAATGTTAGATGGGCGCCTGAGGCAAGTCAACGAAGCCGCCAATCGGTCCCGCAGCAGGCGAGCAAAGCTAGATCATCCGCGGCCGATGAAGGGCATCTTGGTGGCCATGACGGTCATGAACTGGACATTGGCGTCGAGAGGGAGGGACGCCATGTACACTACGGCGCGAGCAACGTCCGCGGGATCCATGGTGGGCTCGACCGCGACAGTGCCGTTCGCCTGAGGAACGCCTTTCGTCATTCTTTCTGCCATGTGAGTCGCCGCGTTTCCAATGTCGATCTGACCACAGGCGATGTCGTACTTTCTCCCATCAAGGGACGTCGCTTTGGTGAGGCCCGTAACTCCGTGCTTGGATGCGGTGTAGGGAGCGGAGTTGGGGCGAGGGGCGTGCGCTGAAATCGAGCCGTTGTTGATGATGCGCCCGCCACGTGGCTCCTGACTCTTCATGATTTTGAAGGCTTCTTGGGTGCAAAGAAAAGTTCCGGTGAGATTCGTATCAACGATGGACTTCCACTTTTCGTAAGCTAAGTCCTCGAGCGGAATGGCGGGGCCGGAGATACCGGCGTTGTTGAATAGCAGATCGAGACGGCCAAAAGCATCCTTTGTTTTCGCGAAAAGATCACGCACGGCGGTTGGATCGTTGACGTCAGCAGGAACGACGAGAGCTTGCGAATTGGCCTGCTTCACTTCAAGCGCCGTGGCTTCCAAAGTCTCCTTGCGCCGGCCAGCAAGAACCACCGAGTAACCATTCTGAGCCAGAGCGACAGCCACGCTCTTGCCTATCCCGCTGCCTGCGCCGGTGATGATGGCGATCTTTGAAGATGAGTGCGCAGATGAATCCATGAATGTTCTCCGCTAGAGGCGATAAAAGCTTACCAGCGTCTAGTTTGCCGGGGAGTTCGGCGTTTGGCCATACCGGATCGCAGATTTTCTCGGCGAGGACAACGATTCGCGGGTTGTCCAGTTTTAGAGCGGAGCGCGGGCGTACGTTGAGATATCGGCATTGGGAGTGACGTCCACACTGCTGTCGTTGGTGAGGTAAGCGTTCACGGTCACCGAACCCTCCGCGCCATTATGAGAAAACGTTGCGGATCCCAAGGAGTCTACGGGGATGCGAACGTCCTTGCCGGGCCCCACGGATTTAAGTACGGTCTTGCCGGCCGGGATTGTGAATGTGATGGAGACCGGTTGAAGCGTTGATCCCGGTACAGGGAACACTGTCAGAATTCCGGCAATGTCGCGATCCGAGGTGTTTGTGAAAACGTACGCTTCCTTCGGTTGAACGCTCTGGTTCGTTGCCACGGTGAAGAGTTTGAAGTTCGTGAATGCATGCCGGCGATAATAGCGGACTGTGCCGCGCTCCGCGTAAAGTTCGGCGACCTGTGGGAGCCAGAGCCGCTGCCCGTTCGAATGGAATTCGACCGACCCATACTCAATCGACAAACGCTCTTTTGTCAGCGCGATCTCTGGGATCGGCTTGATCAATTCAGAATCGAGTCGCACCACTTGATCCGTTCCCGGATCAATCCACGCGCGCCCTCTGATTGGAACCGGATATGAATTCTTCTGAATGACATATTGGCGGATCCGGCTGGGTCGATCAGGCCGCTGCGCAAAGTGAATTTGCCACGCGGCACGCCCTCCCGATTGTCCGAGTCCCTCGCATTTGAAGTCGAAATCCGAGGCGAGAAGCGGATGAAAGATCAAGGCCATTGCGGGCAGTCCGACTGTGGCGATTCCGGCCGGGAATTGCGCCGGGTCGACGCTCCCGTTCCGGTACTCGTCCAACTGGAACAATCCCCAATGATTTCGCGATACGAGAACGACGTAATCAAAAGAACGGACATCCGGAGAGCCTCGCAGGCCCGCTGTATTGATCTTGAAATGCTCGACCTCTTCGGTAGCGCTGAATTTTTCCAGATTAGCCACAAATTCAGTCATGCGCACGCCTGCCATTTTCAAGATCTCAGGCAGGGGGCAGGCGACACTGGGGTCCACTGTCGGCACGGCCGCGTCGAGGCCCGGTGGAATCCAGGAGACGGGCACGGCCCCTCGCGTCGCGGCGGGCGACGGAAGCAGATGCGCTGCAGCGAGAGACGCGGGAACCGGCTCGGCCTGGGGCGACACATCAGGCGTTGCCGGAAGACGTGCTGGGAGCGGTAGGGGCTTCATGGTTACGAATAGAGTTTGAAGACCATGGCCCGTTTCAACGCGCACTTCTCGCCGAACGGTGACGAAGCCGGGGGCGCTCACCTCCAGGAAATACGTGCCAGGCTTCAGATTGCGGAAGATCGTTTCACCATCCGACTCGGTGGGCGCCCCACTAATGTCGTCGCCCTCAGCCGGCAATATGCGGACACGCATGATTCCACCGAATAGAGAGTCATCCTCAAGGCGCAAACAAACCTTGAGCAAGGGAGCCTCGATTGACTTCGGCGAAACGGCAAGACCTTCCTGGGTGGCTTGGCGCGCGGCCACGCGAACACAGCACAGAAAAAGTAGGAGCAAAGCTGCCGGAGACAGAAGCGCCCGACGCATGCAGACCTCCGCGCTTGTCGCGGAAATTTACTATCGGTTGTGGCTTCGGATTGCGATCCGCTGTGGCCGGGAATTCCATTTCGGTTTCCGGCCGAGCACACCGTATCCGAGGTGATAGTGTCCGGTATTGTACACGTGTGGCGCGCAGAACGGCGGGAATTCTCAAAGATAACGTGGAAGAGCACGACGACTTACTAGGCTCCTTGATTCGCTGATGATAAAATGACGCCCATTGGGCCTGTAGCTCAGGTGGCTAGAGCGCACCCCTGATAAGGGTGAGGTCGGTAGTTCAAGTCTACCCAGGCCCACCAGCTTCGCTCGCGAGAATCCGCGAGCTGCGGCTCGGCAGGGCAGCGTCACGCGTCTTCCACGCCCCTTCTTGCTTAAACACTTCAATGGGGATACCCCGGAAGCTCGGGTAAACAAATTAACGGCGAGGGTCCTAAATACCGGCAAAGCGGCGGAGAACTTGATCATCACTAGCACCGTGGCGGCGATAGGAGATGATCGCGGGGCTTTGCGAATCCGGAACACCTCTTCGCGCGAGTTCGAGCAGCGTTGATGCGCGCATGCCCGTATTCCTGAGACTCGCCAGCGACGCGCCGGAGAGGACGGGCTGGCCGCGAGCGCGGTGCCGAGCCACTTCCAACAGGATATCGTCCGAAAGGCCGGCGAGCTTCATGGCCTGGAGCTCGCCGGAATCAAGCCCGAGCTGATTGATCCTGGCGAGTTCCAGGATCGCATCGTCGCTCACATTCACCTGCACCAGACTTGCGATGGCGTCCCCGGCACCGAAGGGCTGATTGCGGCCGTGGAAGATTTTGAAAGCGTCGATGCAATCCGCGTCGGAAAACCCGCTCTGGCGAGCCTTGGCCATCTCCGCAACCTCGGGCGCGCTAATGCGTAGCGATTTGAGCTCCTGGACGGAGTCGTAACTCATTCCGGAAGCATCAAGGGGCTGTGTATTAACCGGGTGGAGGATGTGGCATCCGGAGAGGGGAAGCCCGAGGCTCATCAAGAGGGGCCACAAGATAAGCCGCAAGAACCGATTCCGCGCAGCATCATGGGCCTTCTCGAAGTAAGATCCCATGCGCCCATTGTACGCGGAGCGGCACCGGTCCGCTCTCGAGTGTCGCGGAAGTATCAATAGGTGAACTTATCGGGCGCTACACATTGTAAACGCGCTCGATATCGAAGACGCCCGGAATGCGCTTGATGCGCGCAAGAATGTGCTCCAGCTGCTTGCGGTCGCGCACGTCGAGAGCCACTTCAATGCGCGCGCGAATGTCTTCTCCACCACTTTCAAAAGTGCGGATGTTAGCGCCCGTTTCGCTGATGATGCTGGTGATGGATGCGAGCATTCCCGGCCGGTCCTCGGTGATGATGCGCAGCCGCACCGGAAATTCAGCGTGCGTCGAGGCAGCCCATTCGACCGGGATTCGCCGATCCGCCTCGTAGAGCAAGTTTTCAACGTTGGGGCAGTTCTTGCTGTGGACAGCAATCCCCCGGCCACGAGTGACGTAGCCGATGATGTCATCACCGGGAATCGGATTGCAGCACTTGGAGCGATAGACCATCAAGTCGTCGTGGCCGCGCACAATGATTGCGGCCTCATCGAGACCCAGCATTCGCCGGATATTTGAAGTAGGCTTGGGCGGTTTTTCCTCGAGATTTGCGGGCAGGGCGTGGCCCGTAGCTTTGGCGATTACCTGGCGCGCGGACCATTTTCCGTAGCCGAGATCGGCATAAAGATCTTCCACTCGCGAGCAGCCGTATTCAGTGGCCACGCGCTGCATGTCCTCGCCGGAAATTTTCTTCAGGCTTACACCTGCTTGGCGCGCCTCCTTTTCGAGCAAGCGCCTTCCCACATCGGTGGCTTCCTGGCGTTCATGGAGATTGATCCACTGGCGAATTTTGCTGCGGGCTCGCGAAGTATGGATGAACGAAAGCCAATCGCGCGACGGCGTGTGGCCTTTCTGAGTGACGATTTCAACCACGTCGCCGTTTGTGAGAGCATGGCGCAGTGGAACCATCTCTCCATTTACCTTGGCACCCGAGCACTGGTGTCCCACCTCGGTATGCACCGCATACGCGAAATCGACGGGGGTGGCGCCGCGTGGCAGAACGACCACTCGTCCCTTTGGAGTGAATGTGTACACTTCCTCGGGGTAGAGGTCCACGCGCAGCGTTGATAGAAACTCGCTGGGCTCCTGCATTTCCTGCACCCACTCGATCAAGTGGCGCATCCAGACAATGCGCTGATCGTCGGCGGATGAAGCTACTTCGGGTCCGCCTTTGTACTTCCAGTGAGCGGCGACACCCTGTTCGGCTATGCGGTGCATTTCCTGCGTGCGGATTTGCACTTCAAACGGCTGTCCAGAATGAATCACCGCGGTGTGCAGGGACTGGTAGAGGTTGGGGCGCGGCATCGCGATGTAGTCCTTGAATCGCCCCGGCACGGGACGCCAAATCTGGTGAATCACGCCAAGGGCGGCGTAACAATTTTTCACCGTATCAGTGACCACTCGCACGGCCAGCAGATCGTAGATTTGGTCGAGGTTCCGCTGCTGCTTTTGAATCTTCAAGTGCACTGAATAAAGCCGTTTTGTTCGCGCCTGCACTTCGGCAGGAATGCCGTTTTCGACCATTTTTTCGCGGATCGTCTCCTGGACTTCGCGCAGAAACTTGTCAAACACGTTCTGCTTCGAGGCGACTTTCTTCTGCAATTCCAAAAAGGCATCGCTTTCGAGGTATCGAAAAGCCAAATCTTCGAGTTCTCCGCGAATCAAGCCCATGCCGAGACGGTTGGCGACAGGGGCGTATATGTCCAGCGTTTCGCGAGCAATGCGCTGCTGGCTCTCAGGAGTGAGGTATTCGAGAGTCCGCATGTTATGGAGGCGGTCGGCCAACTTGACCATCACCACCCGAACGTCGTTCACCATGGCGAGAAGCATTTTGCGGACGTTTTCGGCCTGCCGGTCCTCTGGAGCGAGCAAATCGAGCTTGCTGATTTTCGTGACGCCTTCCACAAGGCGCGCCACGTCGGGTCCGAACTGCTCGGCGATTTTTTCGATGGGAATTTTGGTGTCTTCCACCACATCGTGCAGCAGGGCGGCACATAGAGAAGTCACATCAAGCTTGATGTCGGCCAGTAGATGCGCCACTTCAAGCGGATGCGATAGGAAGGGCTCGCCGGAACGCCGGGTCTGCGTCTTGTGTTGTTCGGCGGCGAATTCGTACGCCCGGCGAAGCAGATCGAGATCGTCGCCCGGGCGATTGCGGTGTACCTTATCCGTCAACTCAGAGAAACGCAGATCAACGGTCCGGCGCGCAGAAAGGCTGATCGACGGTTTCCTCAATGCGTCCATCGGGATAGAAATATTGTAAACCTAGCGAGGCTCGGCAGCGGAACTTTGTGGCGGGGGATGACCAAACCGCTTCTGGAGTCCTGAAGAGCGGGCCTACCGAAGGCCGATCTCGGCATTGTATTGGCGTATTACGGCGTAACATTCGCATGCGGAACTTTCCAGCTTCTTGCGATTGAGCACCTTCACCGCGCCACGGGTGTACTCGATGTATTTCTTCCTCTGAAGCACGCCCGCCGCCAGGCTGACGCTCGGCCTATCCGTGCCAAGCATGGTGGAAAGAAAATCGTGTGTAATCGTTACGGGGGCGGTTTCGACACGATCCTGGGCCATGAGCAGCCAGCGCGCGAGCCGCTGCTCAACGTCGTGAAGCCGATTGCAAGCGGCTGTTTGCGCCACCTGTATGCCCTGAACGACCGCGTAACGGCTTAAAATCATCTGAAACTCCGGAGCCGATTTCAGAATGGTCTGGAGGGCCTGGACCTTCACCCGAAATCCGTCTCCGGCCACCTGAACGACTTCCCGGAGCGGGCTGTGCGTCAAGTAGACCGCGGATGGTATACCAGCCGCCCCCTCATTGCCGAGCACGGCGGCCTCAACCGTCTTGCCATTTTCCATGGCCACGACGAGCGAAATTAGTCCTGCGTTAGGGAAGTACGCGAACTCCAGCTTCTCGCTAGGTTCGTGCAAAACGCTCAGCTGCGGCAGTGCGATGTAATCCAAATGAGGCCGTGCTGCCCGATATTCGCTCTCCGGGAGAGAGGTAAGAATCTTATTGCGTATCGCCCTGCCGTCCGAATCGCGCCGCTCACTCGGTTGTACAGCCGCGAGCCGCTCTTTACCGTGCACTCGGAGTCCTGCTATGTATGGGCATGGCGGGACTTTAAATACACAGAGGGTTACTGTCTGTCGTTCGTCGAACACTAATGAAGAATAAAGGAGACTATCGGAGACCGAGCTCGCCATTAAATTGCTGAATCTGTCCGTAACATTCGCAGGAGAGCCGTTCAAGTTCTTTGCGATTCAGGATGGTGACCGCGCCGCGGCCGTACTGAAGCACCTGTTTTCTTTGGAAGGAAGCGGCCGCAAGGCTTACGCTGGGCCTGTCTGTGCCGAGCATGGTTGCCAGAAAATCGTGCGTCAGCGGAAGCATGCCGGCGTCTACCCTGTCTTGCGTCACGAGCAGCCATCGCGCGAGACGCTGTTCAACCGTATGCAGGCGGTTACAGGCGGCCGTTTGCGCTACTTGCATTCCCAGTAACACTGTGTAGCGGCTCAAGGTCAATTGAAGCTGTGGCACCGTGGGCATCACGGCATGCAGCGCATCGGCTGCGATCCGAAGGCCATCACCGGCTATCTGCACGATTTCGCGAAGTGAGCTTCTTCTCAGGCCAACGGCGAGAACGGATCCGGCGAAGCCCTCGTTTCCAATCACGCCGACTTCGACTGTTTTGCCGTCTTCCGTGGCAACCACGAGCGAGATCATTCCGCTATTGAGGAAATAACCGAACTCAACTTTTTGGTTCGGTTCATGCACGCTAAAGTGGTGCGGAAGCTCCAGGAGCTCCAGATAAGGCCGGATTGCACTAAATTCGCTATCCGGAATCGACAGCAGAATCTTGTTTTTGACGGCTTTACCGTCGGCATTGGTGCGCTCACCGGCCCTTAGCTCCCCGGAGTTCAATAAAGCCATGGTTAACTCGCTGCAATTCGCGATTATTTCGGATTAAGTAATGGTAGCAGGAGAAAGCAGCGCATACAATTTCGTGAGGGCGGACGAAGGCCAGCACGGCGATCGACGCAACTCTAGGCAGCCGACGAACTAGGCCGCCCAACTAGGTTTTCGAGTTCAAGAACCTGCAGACATCCTTAACGGCGTTGCTCAAAAGGACGGTTTTCGTTGCAAAAACCGTGTCGCCGCCTTTAGCGATAATCATGAAACGATATTCGCCGGACCAGCCTCCTGCGTATAGCATGAAATCGGATCGATGCGGATCGGTTGTGATGGTTACGTTCGGGCACCTGTCGGTGAGATTCTTCATAACGTCCACTACCGGCACGGTAGATTGACGCGCTAGGACCAGTTTCAATGGATGACTCGGCAGGTTGGGTCCGGCTCCGATTGCACCGGCCACCAGTAACAAAGATATGGCTAGCACCGAAACCCGAGTGAGATTTTTCATGACGGCTCCTTGACCGTTTGTCTCATACCTTAGAACCCGGAAAGCGGAAAAATGTTGTGTGGATGTCCCACTGATCAAGTTGCCGGATGGAGGTAAACACTTACTTTTCAAACGGAAGCACCATTAGGACTTTTTTTCTGGAAGCCGATCTTTCTACATCCTTTCTCATGGGATGCGAGCGCATCGTTGCAACAGCGGACTGGTCTTGCTGGCATTCAGAAATGGCACATAACGTGCTCCGAAGAAGGCAGCCTGGTCTGAAGGCTCGTGGAGAACCAAAATGACGGTCAGTCGGAAGAAATTAATGCTCGCACCGGTGGCGCTTTTGGCTGGCGCCATGATGTTCGCCATCGGCTATAGCTTTCGGCCGCCGAATCTTTCCGCTCAGCCAACCGCCTCAGAGACCGCCCAGCAGCACGCCGCAGCTGGGAGCTCGGTGGAGCGACATACCGGGACGATCTTGTCGATGAACGGCGCATTGCTGGTTCTCGCCGATAAAAGCAATAATGTCTGGTATCAGCTCGACGATCAGGAAAAAGCCAGCAGGTTTCTCGGGAAGAAGGTTGTGATATTTGGCAGGTTGGACGCATCGAGAGCCGTAATTCATGTGTGGAATATCCGGGAGATCAAAACGTAGCTGAGACAGCCGCTCGACTCGCCGCTGCTTTTCGCATCCTTAGCCTCATCTGCTTCTTGACGCTGACCCGCCGCTCTGCCAATATCCTTGGCGTCTCCAAATTTCGCGGGCTGAGGGCGATCGCATCTCGTTCCGCATTTCAATTTTGGCCTCCGGCAGCACGGGCAACGCAACATTGCTCGAAACGGAACGCACCGCCCTCCTCATCGATGCGGGAATAGGACGCAAGGAAATTCTCCGGCGGTTTGAAGCGTTAGCCCGGTCCTGCCCCGAACACCTGGACGCCATCCTCATCACACACGAGCATTCCGACCATTCGAGTGCCGTTGCTCAAATGGCGCGGCACTGGGATTGTCCCGCCTATCTCACCGAGCAGACGCACCGCGAAATTGTGAAAATGTACGCGGACGATCCCGAAAAGCCGGGAAAGAAAGCACAAGTGGAGCGCGTGGAATACATTCAGGCTGGTGAGAAATTCCAGATCGGCGATATCGAAATCAACCCGTTTGCCATTCCGCATGACGCGGCCGATCCGGTCGGCTATTCCTTCCGAACGAACGGCGCGAAGGTCGCGATCGTCACGGACCTGGGCTACATGCCAGAGCTGGTGAAGCACCACCTGCGAGAGGCTGATTTCCTAATTCTCGAATCCAATCACGATCTCGACATGCTCAAGATGGGGCCCTATCCGTGGTACATCAAGCAGCGCGTGATGAGCCGCACGGGACATCTCTCGAATAATGTGGTCAGCGAATTTCTTTCGGATGCCGAGCTATTCGACGGTCGCGCGCGCCATCTCGTCCTCGCGCATTTATCGGAGCAAAACAATAATCCGGATCTCGCGCGTATCTCCGCCGAGGAAGCACTGGGCCGCCGTCCGGTTGAGTCCGCCTTCCGTGGATCGCTGCACGTCGCTTCGCAGCGGGTCCCGCTCGGTCCCTTCGAACTGTAGCGCTGGCTCTACCGAATTGCGCGCGCACACGGCAATCCCGGAATGTTCGACGGTTTTAGCTAACTAGCGAAGCTCTGAATCGCCGCGGCCTCATTCTCATAGGTGTCGAAGACCGTCATGAGCTTGGTGACCTGCAAAACTTCCTTGAATTTCGCGCCAAGGTTCACAAGCTTCAACGTGGCGCCCTGCGACCGCGCGCTATGGAATGTCGCCACCAGAGTGCCCAGCCCGGCGCTGTCTATGTAGGTCACTTGCGCGAGATTCAGCACGATCTTCTTCTTGCCGGCCGCCAGCAAGCTCTTCACCTTCTCCCGGAAAGAGTTGCTCTCTTCGCCCAGCACGATGCGCCCTTCAACGTCCAAAAAGCTCACTCCGTTCACATCCCGTTCGGTCATTCGCAGTGCCACGTTAGTTCCTCCTGAACTTGAAACATCGATTCCAATGGGTTGCAAAGATTGAAAAGCGGCAGCGGCTCCGGATCGTCCTCGCGCTCTCCTCAGTAAAAATCCGAGCAGGACATATAATACCCGCAATTAGGACAAACCAGTTTGCAACTGCGCGACGCCAAGCGGGCCGAGCAGCGCGGACAGTAGTTCAAAGCCAGCTCCGGAGAGGCATGAGCTTCACTTGGCAGCGCACTCGATTTTCTAACTCCGCCAATCGAATCGCCCGATTTATTGGCATCCACTAGGGATTCCATACCGCTTCTCCGAACGGGTATTTATAGCACATCCCATCCATTGCAAGAAGAAAAGGGTCTGGTATTCGGCGCCGGAAGAAGTTCCTTCGCGAGCTCAGGCTGGGCTGGACATGGAAGCCAAAAACTCCCCGTTTGTCTTGGTCTTTGACAGGCGGCCGAGCAACAGCTCCATCGCTTCAACAGTCGATAGCGGACTGAGAACCTTGCGCAGCACCCAGATGCGGTTCAGTTCGTCGGCCGGCAAGAGCAATTCATCCTTGCGCGTTCCCGACCGGTTGATATCGATCGTCGGAAAGACGCGCTTGTCCACCAGCCGGCGGTCGAGATTGATTTCCATATTTCCCGTGCCCTTGAACTCCTCGAAGATCACGTCGTCCATTCGGCTGCCGGTATCAATCAGCGCCGTAGCCATGATGGTCAGCGAGCCGCCCTCTTCGATGTGCCGCGCCGCCGCGAAGAACCTGCGAGGACGCTGCAAGGCATTCGCGTCGATACCGCCGGAAAGAACCTTGCCTGAAGGTGGTGTAACAGCATTGTAGGCGCGGCCGAGGCGTGTCAACGAATCGAGCAGGATCACCACGTCGCGCTTGTGCTCGACCAGCCGCTTGGCTTTTTCCAGCACCATCTCGGCCACCTGAATATGGCGCTGCGGCGGTTCATCGAAAGTGGAGCTGATCACTTCGCCTTTCACCGTTCGCTGCATATCCGTAACTTCTTCGGGCCGCTCGTCGATGAGCAGGACGATGAGCGCGATTTCGGGGTGATTCGTGGTGATTGAATTGGCGATCGATTGCAACATCATGGTCTTGCCGGTGCGCGGTGGCGCCACAATCAATCCGCGCTGTCCTTTGCCGAGAGGGCAGAGCATATCCAGCACGCGCCCCGTCAGGTTTTCCTTCACCGTCTCCAGGCGAATCCGTTCGGAAGGGTAAAGCGGCGTGAGATTGTCGAAAAAGATCTTGTTGCGCGTGACCTCGGGATCCTCGAAATTGACGGCTTCCACTTTGATCAGCGCAAAATAGCGCTCGCCATCTTTCGGCGGGCGAACTTGACCCGACACTGTGTCCCCGGTGCGCAAGTCGAATTTCCGTATTTGCGATGGCGACACGTAGATATCGTCCGGGCCCGGCAAATAGTTGTATTCAGGCGCGCGAAGAAAGCCGAAGCCGTCCGGCAGGCATTCCAGAACGCCCTCGGAGAAAATCAGGCCGTTCTTTTCGGTTTGCGCGCGGAGAATCTGGAAGATCAGCTCCTGCTTGCGCATTCCCGAGGAGCCGGGAATGTTCAGCTCCTTGGCAATCTTGGCCAAATCTGTAATGTTTTTATCTTTTAGTTCTGCAAGGCTAACACTCATCGATTTCTTTCCTTCTCAAGCCTAAATACTCAGGCACGATTATTGGGTGAAATAAATCCGGGGCGGGCGCGTTCGTTTGAGGCACTCTATCCCAGATTCCAAAACGGGTACGTACGGAAAACCTTACACTCCGGTCGCGGACCGAACCTGCCAAGCAGGATGTGGGAGGACCGAAGGACTCAATTGGTCAGTTCATTGTCCTGCGTGACGTCCACGCCGAACTTGGGTTCCACTCCATCAACCGGTGGCTGTGCCGAAATCGGCAACGTTGTTTCAAGCGCAAACTGCAGCACTTCATCCATAGACTCGACGAAATGGATCGACATCTGCGCTTGAATCTCCGGCGGAATATCGGCCAGATCCTTCTCGTTATCTTTCGGCAGGATTACAGTGTGCAGGCCAAGCCGGTGCGCTGCCAGCAGTTTTTCCTTCACCCCGCCGATCGGAAGAACCTTGCCGCGCAGGGTGATTTCGCCGGTCATGGCCACGTCACAGCGAACCGGAATCCGCGTAAGCGCGCTCACGATGGAAGTGCAGAGAGTGATTCCGGCGGAAGGGCCATCCTTGGGAATGGCGCCCTCCGGCACGTGGATGTGGATGTCGAGGTGGCGGTAAAAATCCTTCGGCAAACCAAAAAGATGGCTGCGCGAGCGGACGTAGCTCATTCCCGCTTGCGCGGATTCTTGCATCACGTCGCCGAGCTTGCCGGTTAACGTCAGCCGCCCTTTGCCTTGCATCAAGGTGGCTTCGGTTGAAAGCACCTGCCCGCCAACTTCCGTCCAGGCGAGTCCGGTCGTCAATCCGATCTCGTTTTTCTTCTCAGCTAGGAAGTCGCGGTATTTCAATATTCCCAGGTAGTCTTTGGCGTTCGCCGGCGTAACTTCCACTGTTGCCTTTTTGCCTTCGGCGACAACTTTGCGGGCCATCTTGCGGCACACATTCGCGATCTCGCGATCCAGGTTCCGCACGCCCGCTTCATGCGTATAGTGGCGGATGATGTGCGTGATGGCCTCATCGGTGAATTTCACATTTTCCTTGCTTAAGCCGGTAGCCTCAAGTTGTCGGCCGACAAGAAACCGCTGAGCTATCTGATGTTTTTCCTGTTCCGTGTAGCCCGGGAGCCGCAAAACTTCCATGCGGTCCTGCAGCGGCTGTGGAATGGTGTGCAGCACGTTGGCGGTGCAGATGAACATCACCTTCGAAAGATCGTATTCCACGTCGAGATAGTGGTCGGTGAAGGAATGGTTCAGCTCCGGATCGAGCACTTCCATCAGCGCCGCGGAAGGATCGCCGCGAAAATCCATGGACATTTTGTCGACTTCATCCAGCACGAAAACCGGGTTGGTGGTTCCCGCCTTGCGCATCATCTGGATGATTTGCCCAGGAAGAGCTCCGATATACGTGCGACGATGGCCGCGGATTTCCGCCTCGTCGCGCACTCCGCCCAGAGATACGCGGACAAATTTCCGGCCGGTGGCGCGTCCGATGGACATCGCCAGTGAAGTCTTGCCGACTCCCGGGGGGCCAAGGAAGCAAAGGATGGAGCCTTTTGGATTCTTTACCAGTTGGCGCACCGCCAGATACTCGAGGATGCGCTCCTTGATTTTTTCCAGGCCGTAGTGATCCTCGGAAAGAATTGTTTCGGCGCGCTTGATATCGCGAATTTCTTTGGAGCGCTTTTTCCACGGCACCGCAAGCAGCCAGTCCAGATAATTGCGCGAGACGGTGGACTCGGCCGACATGGGCGGCATCATCTCCAGCCGCTTCAGCTCTTGAACGGCCTTTTCCATGGGCCCTTCAGGCATGCCGGACGCTTCGATCTTCTTCTTTAGTTGCTCGATTTCGTTCGCTTCGCCGCGACCAAGCTCTTTCTGGATCGCTTTGAGCTTTTCGTTGAGGTAATACTCTTTCTGGGCGCGCTCCATTTGGCGCTTCACGCGAGTGTTGATCGAACGATCGACGTTGAGCTTCTCGATTTCGACATCCAGGATATCCGCGATGCGGTTCAACCGCTCCACCGGCTCGAATATCTCCAGCAATTCCTGTTTTTCCTCCACCGGAATTTGGAGATTCGCGGCGATGGCGTCGGAAAGCTTGCTGGGATCGTCCACACGTACCGCTGCAATCATCGTGTCGTAATTCAAGCTCTGCGAGAGCTTCACATATTGCTCAAAAAGTCCGGTCACGCGCTCGGAGGCCTGCTGCGTTTGCGGTCCTGGCTCGGTCTTCGGCGGAACGAGTTTGAGCGAAGCCCGAAAGAATCCCTCGTCGCTGGTAACCTGCACGATTTTTGCGCGTTCCGTGCCCTCGACCAGCACTTTTATGTTGCCATCCGGCAGCTTCACGCTCTGCACGATGTTGGCGAGCGTGCCCACCTGATAGATTTCTTCCGGCTTCGGATCGTCCACGGACGCATCGTGCTGCGTGACCAGAAATATCCTCTTGTCGCCGGCCAGCGCATCTTCCAGCGCGCGCACCGAGGCTTCGCGCCCCACGATGAACGGGTGCATCATTTCCGGGAAAATGACCATGTCCCGCACCGGCATCATCGGCACGCGCTTCACGTCGAGTTTTTCCTTGCTGAACATAACCTTGAAATCGCGGTTTTATACCGCGGACTTGCGTCGCAAATGAATCTGAAAATTAACCCGCTTTTTCGAGGAGGCTCCAATTGATCTCGCGGCCCTTCACCATGTCCGCCGTCACCACGAAATCCCGGAGTTTCCGCTGAGCCGGCAGGTGATACATCATTTCCAGCATCAAGTCTTCGAGGATCATCCGAAGGCCGCGCGCGCCCACTTTCCGCTGAAGGGCCAGGTCAGCAACGGTTTCCAGAGCGTCGTCGGTGAAGCGCAGGCGGACGTTTTCGAACTCAAAGAGTCTTTGGTATTGACGCACCAGGGCGTTTTTCGGTTCCGTTAGAATCCGTACCAGAGCGCTCTTGTCAAGATCGCTCAACACCCCCATCACCGGCAGCCTGCCCACAAACTCTGGAATCAAGCCATACCGGATGAGGTCCGTCGGTTGAGCCTGTTCGAGCACCTCGATGTTGCGCCGCGTGGCGGTCGATGGCTGCGCATCGGCGTGGAAGCCCAGGGATTTCTGGCCTACCCGGCGTTCGATGGTCTTTTCCAATCCCACAAACGCCCCTCCGCAAATGAACAAGATATTCGTCGTGTCGACAGGCGTGAATTCCTGGTGCGGGTGTTTGCGTCCGCCTTGCGGCGGAACGTTGGCCACGGTGCCTTCGAGAATCTTCAACAGCGCCTGCTGAACTCCCTCGCCCGAGACATCGCGAGTGATCGACGGGTTCTCATCCTTCTTCGAAATCTTGTCGATCTCGTCTATATATATGATGCCTTGCTGGGCCTTTTGGACGTCGCCATCCGCAGCTTGAAGTAGTTTCAGGATGATATTTTCGACATCCTCGCCCACATAGCCCGCTTCCGTGAGCGTCGTCGCATCCACGATTGCAAATGGCACCTCGAGCATGCGCGAGAGCGTCTGTGCCAGCAGTGTTTTGCCGGTCCCGGTCGGACCGATCAGCAGGATGTTAGACTTGGTTAACTCCACGTCGCCCGGCTGTTTATTCAGGAAAATGCGCTTGTAGTGGTTGTACACCGCCACAGCCAGCTTCTTCTTCGTTTTGTCCTGCCCAATCACGTAACTGTCGAGGAAAGCCTTTATCTCGGGCGGCCGCGGCAGGCGCCGGTTTGCCGGACTGGATTGTTCGCGCTTTTCGTCCTCGAGAATCTGCTGGCAGACGCCCACGCATTCATTGCAGATGTAGGAGCGCGGATATTCCGATGGAGAACTGATGAGCTTCTCCACCTGCTCCTGCGTCTTATGGCAGAAAGAACAGCGCAGCGGTTCCTCTGGGGTGAACCGTTTCACTTGTTAGGCCCCCTCTGGTAAACCCGGATAGTGAACCCCGGAATCCATTGTAGAACGGAAGCTCGCCGCCGTCCCGCGGATTCACTGCACTCACTGCTAACTATTTGGAACGCCTCTACCGGTGCTTGGTGATGATCTCATCCACGATGCCGTAGGCCTTCGCCTGTTCCGGCGTCATGATGAAATCGCGTTCCACATCTTTTTCAATTTTTTCGACGGATTGGCCCGTATGAGTCGCCAATAACTTATTTAAGGCCGCGCGGGTTCGTATGATTTCTTTGGCATGAATATCGATGTCCGTGGCCTGGCCTGAAAGGCCGGACATCCATGGCTGGTGGATGAGGACGCGGGAATTGGGCAGAGCGTATCGCTTTTTCGGCGTGCCCGCCGCCAGCAAAACCGCTGCGATCGAAGCCGATTGGCCGATGCAGTAGGTGACGACGTCTGGTCGAACGAATTGCATAGTGTCGTAAATGGCCATGCCCGCCGAAATCGATCCGCCCGGCGAGTTGATGTAAACCGAAATATCCTTTTCGGGGTCTTCGGACTCGAGGAAGAGCAGTTGGGCCGTGACGAGATTGGCTACGTGATCGTCAATTGGAGTCCCAATAAAGATGATGTGGTCCTTCAGAAGGCGCGAATAGATATCGTAAGCGCGCTCGCCACGATTGGTTTGCTCCACAACCATGGGAACCAGCGTCGTTCCGCGCGGACTCGCGTCGTCAGTTTGTCTCATTTGGAATAATCGTGCGCACTGAGGGAGGCCCGCCCCAAAATTACCTTCCACCCCTGGATATTGTCTCGATTCGTGCCGTGCGGTAAAGCGAATCGACCGTTTTGTCGCTTCGCAGCTTCGATTTCATCCTATCCACCGCTCCTTGCTTTGTCAAGCGAGCGCGGAGCGCGGTTGCCGATTCACCACTGCGTTCTGCCAGCGCCGCTATCTCTTTTTCGACTTCTTCGTCAGTGACATCGATATTTTCCGCGGTGGCAATGCGGTCGAGCAGCAGCTCCGCCTTCACATCGGCAATTGCGCGCTCGCGCTGTTGCCTTCGCAACGCGGTCCAATCCACATTCATCCCGCGCGGATCGACTCCCTGCGCTGCCAGCGACCGCACCACTCGCTCCAGCCTGCTATCCATCTGGCCTTCGATCAGTGCTTCAGGAACCGGGAATTCGTGCTGATTCACAAGCGTCTCCAGAACCTTTTCGCGGCCCTGAGTTTTCTCCCGGTGCTCTTTCTCAGCTTCGAGGCTCTCGCGAATTTTCTTGCGGAGCTCCTCGAGCGTCGCGATGCCGCTCAATTGCGAGCCTTCGGCGCCGGCCGCATCCTTTACGAATTCGTCGTTGAGTTCGGGCAGTTTCTTTTCCTTGATTCCCTGCACCTCGACCGTGTAATCGTAGGTTTTTCCCGCCAGCTTCGGGTCTGGATAATCATCCGGATAGCGCGCATCGAAGCGTTTCGTCTCTCCGGTGGTAGCGCCGCGCAAGTTCTCGGTAAAGACGGGAAGCGTTTCTTCCGCGCCCAACGGAACCATCACATTGTCGGCCTGTACCGGTTCGCCGCCGCCGGACGGCGTGCCAATCAACTTGATCAGAACTGAGTCGCCGTCTTTTGCAGCCCGCCCCTCTACCGGGACAAACGTGGCGGCGCGCTCGCGCATCTCTTCGAGTGTTTTGTCCACTTGGGCATCGCCCACTTCGATTTCGTCAACTTGAACCTGAAGATTCTTGTAATCGCCCAATTCGAATTCCGGAAGCACTTCAAAGACCGCCCGGAATTTCAAGGGCTCGCCTTCCTTGAATTCAACCTTGTCGACTTCCGGCCGCGCCACTGGCACCAGCTTCTTTTCGTCCAGCGCTTTTTCCAAATATTCCGGCACCAGGGACTGCACGACTTCGCCTTGGATATCCCCGGCAAACCGGCGCCGGACGAGCGTAATCGGCGCCTTGCCGGGACGGAATCCCGGGATGCGGGCGATTCGCGCGATATCGCGCGCCACTTTTTCCGTCGCTTTCTCGACGTTTTCAGCGGGTATTTCCAGCTCAACTTCGCGCTTGCAGGTTGCTTCAGTCATGGTCCGGAGAAGTTGCCCTAAACGGCGGCGCCATAGACCCTGGTTTCAGTCCTCTTGCCTGTTGGGAATCGGTAAGGAGGAGCGCAGGGAGAAGGTGAGCCTGCCGCGGGCGAAATCTGAGTATAGGGAATCCGTTTGCGCGCGTCAACCCGCAGGAATCTGTTTCTAGTCAGATGCTTTCTTGTTTCGATGTTGTTATTCCTGCCGCTGGCGCGCTGCAGGTAACTTCAAGGCGCTCACAACAACCGCGTCGTTTGCCCGTTCAAAAAGTACGGCCCGATGTTTCGATTTCTACTCTAAAGGCCCTATAGCCCCCGGTAACGCCGTGACCTACCCTTGTCTCACGTTCAACTGGATCGAGGCAATCCGCCTCAGCGCGAATTAGAAACGAAGCGGGCCACGCACAATTTCCGGTGGGGAGACGACAATGAAGACATTCGCTAAGTATTCTATCGCCGTGATCACACTCGCCCTGGCGGGCTTGGCCGCTTGCTCAGCGCCGAAGTCGCCGGACGTTACTGGTCCAATTCATCAATCCCTGAATCAGGCTGGGCTCAATGCCGTTTCCGTCAGCCAGGACAGAGAAAAAGGCGTAGTCACATTGAACGGGAATGTGCCCGCGGATGCCGATAAGGCTCGCGCTGAGTCCATCGCTAAATCCATCGCTGGGGGGCAAGTTGTAGCCGATCAGATTGCAGTGATCCCGCCCGGCAACGAAAGCGACGCAAAGACGGTGAACTCCGATTTAGACGATGCGATTGGGAAAAATCTCCACGCGGCCCTCATCCAGAATAACTTGAAGGACAGCGTAAAGTACGATGTGAAGAACGGCGTCGTTACCCTTACCGGGGAGGTCAGATCGGATGCCACGCGAAGCCGCGCGGCGAAGGTTGCGGCCGGGGTGCCCAATGTGACGCAAGTGGTGAACGAACTGCAGGTCAAGAATCAGAAGGCCACGTCGCGAGACTAGCAAAGCCAGGCACGGCCAGATTACCCGGTAAAATAACTGCGGAAGAAGGGACTCGAACCCCTACGGCCTTTCGGCCACCAGCTCCTAAGGCTGGCGCGTCTGCCAATTCCGCCACTTCCGCGCAGAAACGAAGTATATCATCGCAACCGGGGCAGTCCCGCGATTACGCTTGCTCGCATTAGCGACTTTTGATAGGCTCCGCCGCAACACAAAGCCTTCCAGCGGAGGACACACCATGGCACATTGCACAAAATGCGGGGCAGCCGTTCCGGACAATTCTTCCTTTTGCGCCGCGTGCGGAGCGCCGCAGGGCGCGACCGTCGCGGCTCCAAGTGCGCCGGCCGTTGTCTCGGGGGGCCAATCGCAAATGTCTGAGAATATCGCGGGTCTGCTCTGCTACGTTCTCGGCTGGATAACGGGGCTGATTTTCTACTTCGTCGACAAGCGCCCCTTCGTGCGTTTCCACGCCGCGCAGTCAATCGTGGTCTTCGGCGGTCTCCACATCATTTATTTCATCGTGGCCGTCTTTTTCGGGATGAGTTTGTTTACCGGCGGCCTCGGCGGTTTTTCGCTGGTATGGGCATTGTATGGCCTTGTCGATCTAGCAGCTTTTATTCTCTGGATTGTGCTCATGATCAAGGCGTACCAGGGAGCACGGTTCCGCGTACCGATCGCTGCCGATATCGCGGATAAAATCTTCCCCCACACGTAGACGCCTTACGCCCGCTAGCTGAATCGAAGGGGCTGGTCCCCTTTATGCGCCGTCTTTGTTGCTAATGCTGCTTGGCAACCGAGCAGGTCGTTGCTATTGCCTTCGACTGGTGCGCGGCGTACGATTGTCACTTGGCGTTTGTCGCACGAGCCTTCCTGTAAGCTTTCATTTGAGACGCAGCGGGCAAGTTGCGACTCGTGTGTGATCGTGGAGTGCTCCAAGTGGCTGAGAAGGTCCGAACGAAAGCGATCGCCGTGGTGGGCGCCCAATGGGGCGACGAGGGCAAAGGCAAGGTCGTCGATTACTTGGCCTCATCCTTTGATTACACGGCGCGCTACGCGGGCGGCCACAATGCGGGCCACACCGTCATCTTCAACGGCCATCGCTACGTGCTGCAATTGGTCCCCAGCGGGATTCTGCGGCCGGAAAAGAAAGCCGTCATCGGCCCGGGGACGGTGGTCGATCCCGCGGCGCTCGTCGCCGAGCTTGAAAACCTCCGAAAGTCAGAGGTGGAGGTGCGCGGGCGCCTTTTCCTCAGCAATCGCGCGCATCTGATCTTTCCCTATCACCGCGAAATGGACAAAGCGGCGGAAGCCGCGCGTGGCGAAGCGAAAATCGGAACTACGTCGCGCGGCATCGGTCCAGCGTACGAAGACAAAATGGCGCGTCGCGGAATCCGCGTCTGCGAGTTGCTCGAGCCGGATTGCTTTCGCATCAAGCTCGAGCGCGTGATGGCGGAAAAAAATGCCATCAGCCAAGCTGCTTACGGCCATGCCCTGGAGACTGCCGGCGTACTCGAACAATATCTCGAACTCGCAGCGCACATTCGCGGGCTCGCGGCCGACACTGCCGTGCTGCTGAATGACGCGCTCGATCGAGGCGAATCCGTGCTCTTCGAGGGCGCCCAAGGCACGATGCTGGATATCGACCATGGAACCTATCCTTACGTCACCTCGTCGAATGCAATCTCAGGGGGTGCGTGCGCCGGTCTGGGCGTGGCGCCTACGCGGATCACGGGTGTTGTCGGCGTGACAAAGGCGTACACCACGCGAGTGGGCAGCGGGCCATTTCCCACCGAGATGCCTGACCTTGATGCTCAGGAAGTTCGTGCGCGCGGCAACGAATTCGGCGCTGTCACGGGACGCCCGCGGCGTTGCGGTTGGCTCGATCTAGCGGTTTTGCGCTACGCGAAAATGCTCAATGGAATCGATTCGCTGGTTGTGACCAAGCTCGATGTGTTCGACGAGCAGCCCGAAATCAAGGTTTGCACCGGCTACCGTCATAGAGGCCAACCAATCGCGGAAATGCCTCCCGACGTAGAAACGCTCAGCCAGATTGAGCCAGAATACAAAACGTTGCCGGGATGGAAAAAGCCCACGCCTGGGATTCGCGACGTGCGCGATCTGCCGACCTCCGCGCGCGACTATTTGAATTTTATTTCCGACCAGCTTGAAATCGAAATAGGAATGATTTCGACGGGGCCCGAGCGTGACGCCACAATCGTTCCGCGCGGAACCAAGCTCGCGTCCTGGCTTTAGTCCTCCATGCTTTCCTTCGAGAGCGCACGCGCAAAGGTAATCGAAGTAGTGAGCGCCCGCGAATCGAAGCCTCCAGCAACTGAAACAATCGACCTGAGCCGCGATCCCTCCGGTGCGCTCGGCCGCATTCTGGCAGCGCAAGTTATTGCGGACCGCAACTATCCGCCCTTTGACCGTTCGATCCGCGACGGTTTTGCGCTACGGTCTGCCGACGCGGCGGAACCGGGCGCCCGGCTGCGCCTGATCGGCGAGAGCCGGGCCGGTGTGGCGTTTAGCGGAACAGTGAACGCGGGCGAGTGCGTGCGCATCTTAACCGGCGCTCCCGTGCCGCGGGGCGCAAACGCCGTGATGATGCACGAATACACGCGGAGCGAAGGCGATTTCATCGTATTCGAGCAAGCCGCGCGTGCGGGGCAGCATTTTGTTTTGGCTGGCGCGGAGGCGCGCGTGGGCGAGGTGCTGGTTCCCCGCGGCGCGCGGCTGGGTTACGCGGAACTCGCAGTGGCGGCCGAAGTAGGGCACGTGAGAGTGGAAGTAGGCCGCCGTCCGCGCGTGGCGATTCTTTCGACAGGCGATGAGCTCGTGGCGCTCGGCGAAAAGCCCGGGCCTTTTCAGATTCGCAACAGCAACAATGTTTCGCTCGCGGCGCAGGTAGCTCTCGCCGGGGGTGAGCCGGTCCTCGAAGGCAGCGCACTCGACGACGTCGCCGAACTGCGTGCGCGCATCGAGCGGGGCCTTGCTGCCGATATGTTGCTCTTGAGCGGCGGCGTATCTGTCGGTAAATACGATCTCGTTGAGCAAGTGCTGCAGGACCTGGGCGCGGAAATTTTCTTCGAGTCTGTGGCCATTCGCCCGGGCAAACCAGCAGTTTTCGGGTGGCTCCGCGGCAAACCTGTCTTCGGGCTGCCGGGAAATCCGGTCTCGACGATGGTCACATTCGAATTGCTCGTCGCTCCTGCGATCGAATTGCTGTGCGGCCATCCGCCCCAGCCATTGCCGCTTTTCAAAGCGATGCTGGCGCATTCAGTGGACGAAAAGGGTTCAGTCGCGCATTTCCTCCCCGCGCGGGTGAGTTGGCCGGACCGGGATTCTGGCCCCGGTCCCAAGGTGGAACTCGTTCTGTGGGAAGGTTCAGGCGACATCGGAGCTGTCGTCAGGGGCAACTGCTTCCTCGTGGTGTATCCGTCTAGGCCTCGCCTAGAAGCCGGTGAATGGGTCGACGTCTTCCCGCGGCGCGGAAATTTGTAACGCTTATAGCTACTCTGCATTTTGAAGTGTTTGTAACCTGGTCAAATCCATTGGCATCTATAGTGTTGCCCCGGACAGCTCTGCCGGGCCCGATATCGCTTCGACATTGATGCGAGTACTTACAGGAGTTCACATGAAGACTGGTGCGCTGTGTATTGCGGCCTTTCTCCTATTGTCTCTCCCCGTCTTTGCACAAAACGCTGACCATACTAAAGCCACGGGTAGCAAGAGCCATCCGGACGTTGGCGGCGGGCATATACCCGCTCATGGGCCGGCTCCAACGCGAGGTTCAGCACATCCAACCGCTCCGGTTCAGCAAGCTCAACACCAACTTCCCGCGAAGGGAAGCCAGCCGGCAGCACGCAATTTCGCCGACAAGCCCGGCCACCCAGAAGCGCCTCACGTTCACGCGAAGGGCGATGTCTGGGTTGGACACAGCACCGGCCCCAATGATCCACACTACCATCTCGATCATCCGTGGGAGCATGGGCACTTTACTGGCGGCATTGGCAAGAGCCATGTATGGCGCTTGGCGGGAGGCGGTCCGAGTCGCTTCTGGTTTAACGGTTTCTACTTTAGTGTGGCTCCCTACGACATCGGTTACTGCAATGACTGGAACTGGGACTCCGATCAAATCGTAATCTACGAAGACCCGGATCACGTCGGCTGGTATCTCGCCTATAACGTCAGATTGGGCACCTACGTCCACGTGATGTATCTCAGCTAAGCGCGCTGGTTTTGGAGGGCCGTGCGAAGCACAGTATCGCGTGCGGCCTTTCCGGAACTTCCACTCACCGTGCCAACAGGGGCACGGGCGCTAGGATCCGGCGGCCTTCTTTCTCCGATTGGCCCAAATAAAGACGATCACTCCCGCCACAAATGCGATTCCGCCATAGACGGCCCACTTGGTTTGCCCGGTCATAAAGCTTCCCGGTAGCACATTGATTCCCTGGAGGAACCATACGCCGCCGAAAAAGACCAGGATCGCGCCCACGATATTCAGTACGATTCTCATGTTCCCCCCTGATATAGAATCGCTTTGGAACACCGCCGCAGCGGTAACGAGTCTCGCTTTGGCGCGCAGCGTACTGCGCTCCACGCGGGAAGTCAACTCGCGGGCCATGTTCGGCACCGCGATAGTTCGGGGCGGCTCGAAGGAGGAAAGTATGCTGGCTTCTCGGATTTCCCTGTCCCGCTGGATTGGCACGCCCGCGTTCGTGATTCTGTTTTGTCTGGGTATTTTTATTTCCCTCGGTTCGGCGCAACCAAAGGCTTTGCCGAACCGCGCCGATATCGACCCCACAGCCGTAACGTACCAACTTCCTGATCAGATCAAGTGGACGGGTAATCCTGATGTCGCGCAAACAGCGGTTCTGCACGGCGATCCTTCGAAACCGGGTCTCTACGTCATCCTTATCAAATGGTTTCCCCATCACTTCAGCCATCCGCATTTCCATCCCAATGACCGCTACATCACTGTGCTATCCGGTACTTGGTGGGTCGGCACGGGGACGAAATACGATCCCGATTCCACGGTGCCGATGCCTGCGGGCAGCTACGTGGTTGACTTGGCCAAGCAGGTTCACTACGACGGAGCCAAGGACGTGCCAGCCGTGCTCGAAATCGTCGGCGAAGGACCCGCCACCATGACGCCTGCGGAAGCAAAGTGACAGAACCAACTGGAATTGCCGGAGTGCGGATTTTGAAAGCCGGCAAGCAAGCTGACAGAGGAGCCATTTGAACTGTCCAAAATGCGGAGTCGAAGTGCCGCCCGGCGCGGAATCGTGCCAAGCCTGCGGCGAACCACTCGCAGACTCAGCAGAAGAACACGGAGACAAGAACCCTGCAGGAAATATCCCGGCACGGAAATCGATCGTTTATGCCGGTTTTTGGTTTCGTGCGGCGGCGTACTTCCTGGATACGTCCACTCTCGGTTTCGTTCTGGGTGGCATTGTCCTCAGGCCCATCTTGCTGAAAAATCACGTTGGGCCTTCCTTCCAAGACGCTTGGAAGTTTTACACGGGCGACAGCCCGCAAGCCACGGCCATGCTGCTCCTGATCCAATTGGCAAGCTGGCTGTATTTCGCGGCGTTTGAGAGTTCGCGGTGGCAGGCCACCCCCGGAAAGAAAGTGCTTGGATTGCGCGTGACGGACCTTGAAGGCAGGCGCCTCAGCTTCATTCGAGCGTCGGGGCGCTATTTCGGGAAGATAATTTCGTGGCTGCTTCTCGGCGTCGGATTCGTCTTAGCGGGATTCACGGAAAAAAAGCAGGCTCTGCACGATATGCTCGCGGGCTGCCTGGTGGTGAGGGATTCCTCGAAATTTTAGCCGCCGTGAAATAGACGATAGGGCGATGCGAGCGGTCTCGAACTTCGCTATGCGGTCGAACTTCGTCGCGCACCGGCGGCGCCAATGTTCTGCATCTCTTGGCGGATTCTTTCGGTGAATTGCGATCCCTTCGCAATGTGGCTGCCCGCCTCCGCGATGTCCGCGGTGCGGTAGCCCTGCTCTAGCACACGATCGATGGCGGTCTCGATCGATTGCGACTCGGTCTCCAGCCCGAACGACTCACGCAGCATCAGAGTCGCGGACAAAATCGCGCCGAGCGGACAGGCCACGTCTTTGCCCGCAAGCGTGGGAGCCGAGCCGTGAATCGGTTCGTAGAGCGCAGGCTGGTCGGGCCGGCCCCGGCTCAGCGACGGAATTAATCCGATCGACCCCGCGAGCGCCGCCGCTTCGTCGCTCAGGATGTCTCCGAACATGTTGCCGGTCAGGATCACGTCAAACTGCGCGGGGCGAAGCATGATCTGCATCGCGGCATTGTCCACGTAAAGATGATCGAGCGTCACACTCGGGTACTCGCGCGATAACGCGGCGACTGTGTCGCGCCAGAGCGTCGAACTCGCCAGCACGTTGGCCTTATCGACGCTGGTGAGATGCCGTTTTCGCGCGGCCGCGCGATCGAATGCGTATCGCGCCACTCGCTCAATTTCGGAAACGGAATATTCGGCAAGGTCGCTGGCGCGCTCCTTGCTGATTTTGTGCTCGCCGAAGTAGATGTCGCCTGCCAGCTCGCGCACGATTTCAAAATCGCAACCGTCCAGCCGTTCCGGGCGCAGTGGCGAAATACTCCTCAGCGCAGGACACAGTCGAATCGGCCGCAGATTGATGTAAAGGCCGAGCTCTTTACGCAGGCCGAGCAATCCCGCTTCGGGCCGTGTTCCAAACGGCAATGCTTCCCACTTCGGGCCGCCGATCGCGCCCAGAAGAACCGCGTCCGCCGCGCGGCATCCTGCAAGAGTTTCATCGGGCAGCGGCACGCCACGCGCGTCAATCGCGTTGCCGCCAAATGGGAATTCGCGAAATTCGAAGCGGTGCCCGAACGCCGCAGCGCAATCCTCCAGCACTTGAATGGCCGCGCGCGTAACTTCAGGCCCGATGCCGTCTCCCGGCAACACCGCAATTGTTTTGCGCAACTGTGTCATCGGCGATGTCAGTTTGTTCTCAACGCACGCTTGCGGCGGTTGGATCGGTTTTGGAGGGCGCGCCTGACTGGCGACGCACTTGGTGAATGATGGAAATTAAATCGCGGTCCGTAATTTCCTTTTCGGCGTCCGCGCGCACCATCGCCAGCCGGTAGGATTCGGCAAGCTCCGCGTCCGTGGTTTCGTATCCTAATTCCGCCAGCCGCGAACGAAATGCGTTTCGTCCGGAATGCTTTCCGAGCACGAGCTTGCGTGCGGGCACGCCCACTTTTTCCGGAACGATGATTTCGTAGGTCAGCGGATTTTTAAGGATGCCATCCTGGTGGATGCCGGCTTCGTGGGCAAACGCGTTTGCGCCCACCACTGCTTTGTTCGGCGGCACCGAAATTCCCGTAATCGTTGAAAGCATCCGGCTGGTCGGATACAGCTTTTCAAGCTGGAGCCGCGTGCTCACCGTGTACCTATTTTGTCGAACGTGCAACGCCACAGCCAATTCTTCGAGCGAAGCATTGCCTGCGCGCTCGCCGATACCGTTGATCGTGCATTCAATCTGGCGCACGCCCGCGTCAATGGCAGCCAGAGAATTCGCGAGTGCGAGGCCGAGATCGTCGTGGCAATGTGCGCTCAGCACGACTTGCGGGTGCTTGCCGAGGCGCGCACGCACTTGACGAAACATTTCGGCGTAATCGTCCGGCGTGGAGTAGCCAACTGTGTCGGGCAAATTGATGATATCCGCGCCGGACTCCACAGCCGCCAAAACGACCTGGCAGAGATAATCGATGTCGGTGCGGCTCGCATCCTCGGCGGAAAATTCCACTTCATCGCAGTGCTGCCGCCCAAAGCGAACCATTTTTGCAATCTGATCGAGCGCCTGTTCGCGCGTCATTCGCAGCTTGTATTTCAAGTGCAGGTCGGAAGTGGCGAGAAAAACGTGCAGGCGGGGTTTGGCGGCGGGTTCGAGGCCGCGCAGCGCCGCATCCACATCTTCCTGGCGCGCGCGGGCGAGGGCTGCTACACGGCAGCCTTTGATTTCCGCAGCTACGGCGCGCGTCGCGTCCAAGTCTCCGGGCGACGCGATCGGGAAGCCCGCTTCGAGGACATCCACGCCCAACTGCTCGATTTGTCGGGCAAGCTGCAACTTTTCCTCGCGATTCATCGAGAAGCCGGGCGATTGCTCGCCGTCCCGCAGGGTGGTGTCGAAAATCTGCAGCATGTCCATGGCGCCTCCTTTCGTACTGCTGATACTGCCAGTGAAACGCGAACGGCGCAAGAAGTCCAATTTATAATGGTTGCAACTCGAATAAATCGCGCTTATATCTACGTCTTGCGAAAAAGCGCGTGTCGCGCGTAAACCGCTTCTGCGAGGCATCTCATGGATCTTGCGTCCCTTCACGTATTTCAAACGGTGGCGCGCGAGCGCAGCTTTTCCCGCGCCGCGGAAAAACTCTATCGCACGCAGCCCGCAATTAGCATCTCCATCCGCAAACTTGAAGACTGGGTGGGGCAGCCCCTTTTCGTGCGCGGATCGGGAGCACGAACGCTCACCGATGCCGGCGTGCTGCTCATCGAGTATGCGGACAAGATGCTCAATCTTCGCGAGGAAATCAGCAAAGGCATGAAGGAGTTGCGCGGACTCGAGCGCGGCCAGCTTTCTCTCGGCGCCAACGAGAGCTCGGTTCACGCTCTGCTTCCGGCGCTCGACCACTACCGTCAGCTTCATCCCGGCATTCTGATTCGCGTTCATCGCGTGTTTTCGCGGGACGTGCCGCGCGAGGTAATGAATCATCATCTCGATATCGGCGTCATTTCGTATCTTCCAGAAGAGCGCGAACTGGAAGCCGTCGAGTTTCATCGCGACTCGCTTGTGCTCGTCGTTTGGCCCGGTCATCGGCTCGCCAAGCGCCGCGAGGTGGATATCAGCGAACTGGGTCAGGAAACATTCGTCGCCCATATCGTGGAATCGCCTTACAGGCAGCGCGTCGTTCAGATGTTTGCGCGCTATCGCGTGCCACTCCAAATGCGTATCGAGTTGCCCACGATCGAAAGCATCAAACTATTCGTGGAAATGAAAAACGGCGTGGCCATCGTTCCGCGGATGTGCGTGGAACGCGAAGTGGTCGAGGGTGATTTGCAAGAGCTGCGCATTCGCCAGATGCGCGTAGTGCGGAAACTCTATCTCGTCTACCGAAAGGACCGGGCTTTAGCGGCCGCGGCGCAGGCGCTTGTTGACGTCATTCGAGCGAAGCGCCCGCGCCACCCAATTGCGCGGCGCGAGCGCCACAGGCTCGCCAAGCCTCACCGCTCGCAGCTGACGGGCGAGTCTCCTTGATTCGTCAGTCGTTCACTTGTTCCACCGACCGAGCCACCATCACCGCAGCGCTGGTCGATGGATTCATGAGGATAAATCCGACCACCCGAAGCTGAATGGCCTGCGTCCCGGTCAACGCAGAAAGCCCACTCAGGTTGATGAAGTTCGTTCCGTTTCCGGTCAGAACCGTCAATGGACTCGGCAACAAGATTCCTGCCGTCCATTGATCGTTCAACTGAAAAGTGCCCGCGTTCCCCGATTGAACCACGGTGCTTCCGGGCACCCACGCTCCGCCTTGCCCCTGCCGCCGCAGCACCACACGATGCACGGTAAGCGTGGATACTCCGTTCGAAGTCGTGAGCATGCCTCCGATTCCCACGGACTGCCCCGCTGCCAGCGCGGAATTATTGAACAGCAGCGACGTGATTGGATTGGCGATATTTGCGATCTTGTACTTCTCGCTGCCGTCGAGGCTCAGCGTTTGAATTTGTCCGTCTTGCACACCATTGATGTCGGGCAAGACCGAGCGAATGTAGACGTCAGCTTGAGTGGCCGCTCCTGACGGCGGACGAATGCTCGTGAATAATCCGCCGATAAAAAAGTTGTCGTTTGAGACGACTTCCACTTCGGAGGCGTCGATGTCATGAGTAACAGGATCGAGCTGCCCGGAAACCTCCACGATCGTACTTGTTGTGAATGAGTTGATCGTGTCGCTCGGATCGTCCAGAGCAGTGTTGGCGTTGGTCTGGACAGTCCAGTGCCGTCCTTTGGGTCCCTGAACCACGAAAGTGGTGTCGTTCGTCACGCCCACCACACCGGCGAGGAAACAATCGATGGACACGTTCGAATCGTCGGCCGCGAGGAGTTGCATGTGGAACATAGGATTCACTGCGCCAGTTACATTTCCGCTCCCGTCCGTGGCGAGCGATTGCCTCAGGTCGAATTCCATCCGCAGGCCGACAAGGTCCGCATTATTCAGCACGAAAGGATTGGCGAAGTTCACGGTCACGCTGGTTTGGCTAAGCGTGCCATTGATCGTGCTCACCGCCGGCGGAGTCTGGGTCGTGTCGATGAAGCCGATCACCGGAGTCGCTAGCGTCACAGTTGCGGACGTATAAGTTCCCGTCGGCACAGAATTGAGATCCAAGAGCTGGTGCAATCCGCTTAATTGCGCGAAGTCTACAACCTGCGGAGTGCTCAGCACAGAAACGTTGGTCGTGCCGTTATTCAACGTCACGCCGGTTACAGTAATCAGGCACGAAACCACGCCCTGCAGCGGCGCATCGGTCCCAATCGTAAACACCGACGCTTGGTCCGATGGGTCGGGAGCAACGCCCGTGGACCCGCCGCAACTTGCCAAAAAGAAGGCGGCCAACACAACGACGAACACACCCGTAGCTTTCAGTTTCAACATGCCCATTCTCCTTCTCCGGGAAATTTATGCCTGTCGCAGCCGAAACCCCTTTATCGGCGGCTGAGCATGAAACACAGAGGTCCTAGAAAAGTTGCGGCGTTTGCCGCTGGGTTTTCGCGCGTTCGCCAAGAAATAGAACGCAGCGACGCTCTTTCGATTTGTCTTCGCAGGGGCACGGCATGCAGTGCCCGGCGCAGATGCTTGGGCGTCTTCGAGAGTCTCCAACGGGAAATCTCAGTCGATCACTGTGCTAGAATGCGGCCATCGTGCAAAAGGTGTTGCAAAGCCTCCTTCAGCTCCAGGAAGTCGATATCAAGCTCACCGATGTCCGCGCGCGACTCGCGAAATTTCCTCAAAAGCTCGCTCAAGTTGACGCTCGTGTCGCAGCTGCCAAGTCGGACCTCGACGCTAGTAAATCAGCGCAGCTGGCCACCGTAAAAGACCGCAAGAAGTACGAGCTGGACGTGGATCAGTGGAAAGATAAGGTTCGCAAGTATCGCGACCAAACCGCCCAAGTGAAAACGAATGAGGCCTACCGCGCGCTTCAACATGAAGTGCAAATGGCCGAGGACGAAATTGCCAAAGCCGAAGACCGCCTCCTCGAACAAATGGTGGCGGGCGAGGAATACGACCGGCGAATTAAAGCCTCGGAAAAAACGCTAAAGGAAGTGGAAGACGAGGCGCGCACCGAGCGAGCGAAGATCGAATCCGAAAAGTCGGGCGCTGAAAAAGAACTGGCCGAATTCACCGCGCAGCGAGAGGGCGCCGTCGCCGATATCCCCGAGAATTTGCTGGGCCACTACGAGCGCATCGTACGAAAGCATAATGGAATCGCGCTCGCCGAGGTGCGCGACGAGAAATGCAGCGCCTGCGGCATGATCGTTCGGCCGCACGTGTTTCAGGAAATGCGCCGCGCCACCGGCGATGAACTCTTCCACTGCGAGACTTGTACGCGCATCCTTTACTATATCGAGCCGTCGGTCTCGACTGCGTCCTCCGCCGCTTCTGCATCGGCGTCACCGGCACGTAACAATTAATGCGTCAATCGAATGCCTAGAATTCTATTTCCCCCCGCGATCGCATGAACCGCTCAAACAAGATGGCGCCGCCCGCCAGCGCGCGCTTGTTCTCGGAATCGCAGCCGGCCCCACCGCCCGGCGTATCCATCGCCAACATTGACGGCGCCTCGCGCGGCAATCCGGGTCCCGCTTCCTACGCAGTGGTGATTCGCGATCCCACCGGCAAAGTGATTCTCGAACTCGCCAAAAAGCTGGGCCGCGAGACCAATAATGTTGCCGAATACTACGCGCTGCTCGCCGCCCTCGATTACGCCGTGAGTCACGGCATCCCAGCGCTGCGCATTCGCAGCGATTCCGAACTTTTGGTCCGCCAGATCCAGGGCCGTTACAAGGTGAAGAGCGCCGAGTTGAAGCCTCTTCACGAGCGCGCCACCAAGCTCTCCCGCCAGCTTTCCTACTTCGCAATCGAGCATGTGCGCCGCGAGCAAAATCGCGACGCTGATGCGCTAGCTAATGTGGCTCTTGATTCTGGCTCGGTCATGTCTGCCCCTCATTTAGCGCCAGCCGACGAAAAACAGCCGTCACGGTCCCATGATCCGAAGCTCACGCCTTCCGGCGCGATTAGAGCGCGATTCGTTAGAGGAGTGCTCGTGCCCAGCGAGCCGCTTGATCTTCCCGAAGGAACAGAAGTCAGCATCACTCTGCATCGCCCGCCCCGCTCCTAAATCCATCGGCATTACCATCTGGGCACTTTTGGTCCGCTGTTCCATTTTGGTACTAAGGGCCTATCCTCTTTTGTTAACTGATCGGGTAGTGTTACTCAGGCTGAGGGGAACCTTGCTAACGTTACCAGACGCGCTTCCCATCATCATTATCCTTGCGGTTCTCATCGGAATCTTCGTCTCCGTCCAGAGGGAGAGCCCCTCACCCCGCGTCAAGATTTGGACATACGCTTGGGCCCTGGCCTTCCTTCATTTTTTCGCAAGAGTTTTTGAAACGCACACCGGTTTGCCCGAAAAATTGATCGAAGGCGTAGATCTTGCCAGCGTGCAGCTTTCCGCAATCGTTTTTCTTTCCTCTGTAGCTTTCGAGAACGACGACCGCAGCAAGCGCATGAAGTTTTCAGTGATGCTGGCCATTCCGGTGCTCCTTCATCCCGCCTTCTTTGCCCTCCGATGGGGACTGCCCTGGGTTCCGGCGTTCTCGGTCGCCGTCGTCTTCCTCGGGATGGCTGCTTTTGTTCTGCGCGATGTTCGTCGTCACCCCCTGTTTGCCTCCACAACGTCCCTGGCTTTGTTAATGGTCGGCGCGCTGTCCGTCCGCCAGGAAGTGTTGCAAGGCGATCCATGGTTCGCGTCGGCTGAAATCCTCGCGATGACGTTTGCGCTCACCGGCATACTCTTCTGGAGAACCTACAGGCGCTCGTCCCTCGGCGTAATCGCTTCGACTGCCGGCTTCATCGGCTGGGGAGCTGTCTATCCGATGGGTGCACTCTTGCACGCGTTCGCGCCAAGCTTTCAGCCGCAATTGGATTTCTGGAACATTCCGAGAATCCTGGTGGCACTGGGAATGGTGCTCACCCTTTTAGAAGACCAATCCCTGATGGTGAAGCAGTCGAGTGCCCGCGCCCAGGCGGAGAGTTTGCTCCTGCAGCGCCTTTCGCAAATCACCTCGCGCCTCTTGGCTGGCAGCGACCCCCGAGCGCTCTGCGGCGAAGCAGTCCGCGCCATCACCGAGGCCAGCAGTTTCCGCAGCGCTGCTATCTTTCTCGCCGGAGACGCCCTCACGCTCAGTTTGAGCGCCTCCGATGGGTTCACGCCCCAAGAGGCGGAGGAGTTGCAACAGCGCTCCGGCTGCCATGGGCTCGATTCGGTCAAGCGGCTATGCGCAGAGGGCTCGCAGCTGGGCAGCAATTCTTACCGAATTTCCGAGGCGGACAATCTCGTGCTGATCCCCCTGGTTTCCTGGCGAGGTTCGCACGTGGGATGCCTCTACGTTTCCGGCGCCAAGGTCTCCGGCGGCGCGGACGCCTCCGAAATGGTTAAGCTCGAAGTCTTCGCGTCAGACTTGGCCGTCACCTTCGAGAATATGAAGCTCCACCAGCAGTTGGTGCGCTCGGAAAAACTGGCGGCGCTCGGTCAGCTGGTCGCCGGCGTCGCCCATGAACTCAATAATCCGCTCACCGGCATCATGGGTTATTCCGACTTGCTGGCTAGCGAGGCGGGCGACGAAAAATCCGCCAAGCGCCTCGAAAAACTAGGCAACGAAGCGCGCCGCATGAAACGCATCGTGGATGGCTTGCTGCGTTTTGGCCGCCAGAATAATTCACGCGCGCGACTCTCCGTTGTCAACGCCGCTCTGCGGGACGTCCTCGATTTGCGCGAGTACGATCTGCGCAAGCACTCCATTCACCTCGACGTGCACATCGAACCAACATTGCCGCCGGTGAAAATCGGCGAAGACGAGCTGAAGCAGATCCTGCTGAACATTTTGAACAACTCGATCGACGCCGTGTGGGAAAGTCCACAAAAGGAAATCGCGATTCACGCGGCGGTTCGCTCCGAACGCGTAGTCATCGAATTTCAGGATTCGGGTCCGGGGTTCACCGACAAGGTTCGCGCCTTCGATCCTTTTTACACCACCAAGCCCGTCGGAAAAGGCACCGGCCTCGGACTGAGCATCTGCTACGGCATCGTGCAGGAATGCGGCGGCGAAATTACCTTGGCCAACAAAATCCCGAATGGCGCCAGCGTGGTGGTGGAAGTTCCCGTCGCGATCGCCGAATCCCCACTCGACTCCACGGCGCTCGCCCTCCGCGCCTAGCTCATCGCAGCGGCAGGAATAATCCTCTCAGCAATTGGTTTTGGCTTCCAGACGTAAGAGCGGTACAGCGTATCGCGCTGCGCCGGCATATAACCCGCATCGGTGATGATGCGGCGAAGTTCTTCTTCATTGGTGCGGTTGCGGACGCCGGCGGCGTACACCACATTCTCTTCGATCAAAATCGAGCCCACATCGTCGGCGCCGAACTGCAATCCCACTTGGCAAATTTTAATTCCTGGCGTGAGCCAGCTCGATTGGATGTGGTCGATGTTGTCGAGATACAGCCGGCTGATCGCCAGCGTCTTCAGGTAATCGAACGCGGTCGTCTCCGAGACTTTTTTCCCGAGCGGCGTATTTTCCGGCGCGAAAATCCAGGGAATAAACGCGGTGAAACCGCCGCTATCTTCCTGCATGCGCCGCAGGCGCTCGAAATGATTCACGCGATGGCGATACTCCTCGCCGCAGCCGAACATCATGGTGGCCGTGGTGCGCATGCCCAGCGCGTGCGCTTCGCGATGGACCGATTCCCATTCGTCGGATTTGCACTTCAGTCGCGCGATCCGGTGCCGCACTTCGTCGTCCAGAATTTCGGCGCCGCCGCCCGGAATCGACTGCAATCCCGCGTCGCGCAGCCGCACAATTGTCTCGCGAATCGTCAGCCCCGAAACTTCCGCGATGCACAAAATCTCCGGCGCGGAAAAACAGTGCAAATGCACCTGCGGATAGCGCTCGTGAATCGACCGCAGCATATTTTCGTAATAATCGATTTTCAAATCCGGATGCAGGCCGCCTTGCAGCAGCACGCCCGTTCCGCCCAGCGCCAGCATCTCCTCGATTTTTGCGTAAATCGATTCCAGCGGCTGCAGGTAGCCTTCCTTCGATCCCGGCGGGCGGTAAAACGCGCAGAAGGAGCAATACTCGGTGCAGAAATTCGTGTAATTAATGTTGCGGTCGATCTGATAGGTGGCCACGCGCGGGTCCGTCTTCTTGCGGCGCACTTCGTTGGCCGCCATCCCGATGCCAATCAAATCATCGGAGTTAAAAAGATCCAGCGCTTCCTGCTGACTAATTCCCATCGCTCTCCACCAATGTTCTGTTGTTTGCCGCCCCTATTGTCGCATTAAATCGGGAAAATCATAGCCTCGGCTGACGCTCGCGGCTAGCTTAGCCGCTCTTACTTCGTCGCGGTCATGACGCATCCTGCGCCGTCTTATCCGGCGCGCGCTTGGAAAGCTTCAGCCAGTCGCGTTGATAGACGAACGAAATTCCCAGCAGCACCACGCCCAGCGCAATAAAGCTGACGATCCGGTAGCTGCCGCCGAGTTGGGAAACGTCGTAGATGAAAACTTTTCCGGTGGTGAATGCAATCAAAATCAGCGCCTGCCAGCGCACGAGCGCTGAACGGTTGCGGAAGCCGACGGCCATCAGGATTGCGCCGTAGATGAGCCAGATCGCGGAATAGGTGAGACCGCGTTCGAGCGACACGTTCTGGTAAACGCGATAGTTGTAGCCCCCGCCAGCAAACATCATGCGATCGAAATAGTCCGATGCCTCAAGCGTCAGAGCGATCAGCGCCAGCAAATTCACGCCAATCGCAGCGATGTGCAGCCAAGGCCTTTCGTTTTCGGAGGCGTTCCGCTTGCCGAACACGGCGATTCCGCCAAGGACCGCGATGGCCACGGCATACGTGGCAAAGCGCGCGTTGAACACCAGCGTTTCCGTGTCGTACCGGTCGAAAAACAGCAGCCGCGCAATCCCCAAAACAAGCGCCGTGGCCGCAAGGTAGCGCAGAAAGTTGGTCCGCGCCTTCACGCTCACGAAGAGAAGCGCAGCCGATTCGACCAGCCAGCCGATGGTGATCCACTCCTGGTCGAGCTTCAGGGGAATAGCAATCGTTATGAACGCGATGGCGATGGCCACGTGCAGCAACTGGATCACCTTCGCGTCTTCCGCCGGGTTGCGTTTCGCGAACGCTTTACCCAGGGCCAAATAAACGGCGGCCAGCGCCAGCGCAAACCATGCGAGCGTGGCTGTCTGGTACTCGTACATCTCATAGAGCGCCAGGAAAAACGCGCCCGCATTCAATAGCGGCAGCAGCGTCAGGGTGATGGAGGGTCCGCCGAATCGAGTGGACCGCGCGTAGCGAGTCATCAGCGGGATCGCCGCGAAAATCGCCGCGAAGAGCGCCGCGAAAAATACCGTTAGCGCGCGCTGATCCTGCGAGTAGTAATCCGAGTACCAGCCCCAGTAGAGAATCAGCGTTCCCGCGAAGCTTCCCCAGAGCAATCGCCGCCACGGTTTCGCGGCGGTAATTTCCAGAATCCCAGCGTCCAGCAGGCAAACGTAGGAAAACAGCACCGCCTCGTGGTTCTGTCCTGTGGAAAGCAGCACGGGCGTGGCGAAGCCGCCGATCAGCGCGAAGCTCGCGAGAAGTTCCGCGTCCTGGCTGAGCGCCAGCGCGATCGTTGACGCGGTGACCACGATCATCGCCACAAATGCGGCCACCGCAGGAATCAGGTGATAAATCTGAAACGCTCCCCACAGAGAGAGATAAAGCGTCCCGATGCCCACCGCCTTCAGCGAATACGAAAATGCCGCGTAGCCGCGCGCACGGAAACGCTCGCTCCATAGGACAAACCCGATGCCCGCCAGCAGGCCGATGGCGATGCGCCCGGCAGGGCCGATCCAGTTGTTCTCAAACGCAAGTTTCAGGAAATAGGAAACGCCGATCAAAATCGCCACGATGCCGACGCGGTTCAGCCAGTATTGGCCAATCTTCTTCTCAAGATCGGGCTGTTCCTTTGCGGAAACAGGCCGCAGCACCGGTGCAGCTTGAATTGGCTGCGGAACATGGCGGAGCTGCGTGAGAAACGGTTTCTGCGGATGGCGGCGCGAGCATCGTTCCTGCAGGAGGCGGCACTGGAATCGGAGCTTCGCGCTGCGGTTCGCAGAGTTGCCTGTCGGCGGCTGCTGCTGCGGCTGAGCGCCGCCGCTCTTTTGCTCAAGCCGATAGACGCGCGCGGTAAGCGCCGCAACCTGCTCTGTCAGCCGCTTGATTTCGTCCTGCCAGGTCGGCCATGCGCGTACACTACTCCACCTGTTCTCCCCCCACCAAGTACCCGATTGCGCAAAGTTTCGCCGCCGGCGCGCGAGTTTCCGATCGCGTCTAAATGCTCGGAATAAATCGATCGTGCTTTTGACTTTTGATACCACTCTGTGGTATTACCCCTATGTGGTATTCATCGAATCTCAAGCGTTCACGCGGCGGCTTCACCAGCTCGCCAAAGAAACGTCCAATTCCGTACTGACGAATATACAAGGCGCTCTCTTGGACGATCCGGCGCGCGGAGACATCGTCAAGGGTCTCGGAGGAATCCGAAAAGCGCGTGTCTCAAATCCCGGCCGTGGCAAAGGCAAGCGCGGCGGCTTTCGTTATATGTACCTGTATCTGGAGCGCAGAAAGCATATTCATCTGCTCTTCCTTTTCGATAAAGACGAGCAGGAAGACCTGACTGCCGCGCAGCGCGCTTTCTTGAAGCAGCTGGTTGACCGCATTAAGGGCTAACGGAGGAGAGTAATGGCCAAGAAAATCAAAGTGAAGGTGTTCGACGATCTGCACGAATCTCTTCAGGATGCGCTCGCGTTCGAGCAGGGGCGCGAAGTAAATCTTCGCGTCGCGGAGCTTCCCCCTCGGCCGCGAAAACTCCAGCCAAGGGACATCCGCGCCATTCGCCGCTCGCTAAATGCGAGCCAAGTGCTTTTTGCGACCTTCTTGAATGTCAGCCCGAACACGATTCGGAGTTGGGAGCAGGGCACCCGCCGCCCTCAGGGAGCCGACCTAAAGCTTCTGTCCATAGCCAAGAAAAATCCCCGAGCGCTCCTGACCGCCTAAGATTCGCGTGCCGCCATGACGCTACGCGCTGCGGCGGGCGGCGGATTGCGCGGCGGGGCTGGCGAATTCGAGTGGCTTGGCGCGGGGGATTAGGCCGGCGGCGGCGGTCATTTCGAAATAGAGTTCGAGGCCGGAGAGATTTTCTTCGTCCAAATCGAAGTGAATGTTTTCGGTGAGGTAGCGCTCGAGCGCGGCGGGCGGCAAGTCGAGCGTGATGGATGCGGCTTCGGCGATTTCGCGCACCCGCTCGACGCCATATTGCTTCGACGCCTGAAAATCCGAGACAACTTCAGGAGTAATCGCGTCGCGGCGTCCCGTCCAAATTGCAAGCACGGCGGGCTTTCCTGTCATCTCGCGCCATTGGTGGACCACGTCATAAACAAAAAGCGTTTCGAAGCCCGGGACAGGCATGTCGTCGGGGTCGCCCTGGCAACACTGTTCGCCGCTCGGCGATTTTCCCGCGAGAGCTTCCATTTTCAGCGAAATGCGCAGCGCGGGATCGCCGATGATCAGCGCGGCGTCAGCATCCTTCAGCATTTCCGAAGCGTCGGGCGAAGCATCGGCAAATTGCGGAGCGATTTTCCAGTAGCCCGCACACAGCAGCTTTACCAGGCCGATGGTGCTGCGCGAACTCGTGTCCAGCGCGATGCGTTTTGCTTTTTCAATGGGCTTTTTCGCCACCACCAGCAGGCTGCGCACTTCGCGCTTTGACGCGATCGCCATTCCCGGCAGCGCCATCACGCCGTCCATGCGTTGATATTCGATCGACGGAATGATGGCAACGTCCGCGTCGCCGCGCCGCAGCGCTTCGGCACACTGCGACGGCACCGTAAAGGAAAGATCGTATTTGTCCGCGAGCGGCCCGTTGGTAAAGCCCCACACCAGCGGCGCTGTGTTCAGGAATTCGACAATCGAAATTCGCAGTTTTTTCAAGTCAGTGGCCCGAACCAGATAGTTCAGAGAGGTGCTATCTATTTAGGATGGCGAATATAAATGACCAGAATCCCGGTCGCGATCACACCGACTATGCCGAAGATGCAGCCTAACAGCGCTGCCGCCTCCCAAAATACTTCGCCCAGATCCTCGTTCCAGGATTTGATCCCAATCTTCATGAAAGCCCCCGAGAACTTTTAACACGAGAACTTTATAACAATAGTCGTCCGGCGAGTAGGCCAAAATCTCGCAAAAAACCTTCTAGTTTGCTGCATCGATTCTGCCTAGCTAGAAACATTAAACAGGCGTTTGTGGTCGCGAAACGGCACCTTAGCGACCGTTGCCGCGCTCAAAAAAGCGAAAGCGCGGCTGGCCGCTTGCCGTACGTATATTCCCTACCTTGACACTACTGAGTCCGCGTATTTAGCCTCTGCCGCTGGTTTCGCTCTCAATGCATCCAGACGATTACGTAGGCTGGCTGGCTCTGGCGCTGACTCCGGGCCTCGGCGCACGCACGGCCGGGAAGCTGCTGCTCGAATTTGGAAGCCCCGACGCAATTTTCAACGCATCCTTAACGAGTTTGGAGAGTCAGCGCCTCCCGGCGGCCGTCGCGCAGGCGCTCCATTCGAAGCGGCCGCTGAGCGATGCCGCCAAAGAGTTGGCGCAGGTGCAAGCGGCGGGCTGCTGTCTAGTGACTTGGGACGAGCCTGAGTATCCCGCACGGCTGCGAGAGATCTACGACCCGCCACCCCTTCTGTATGTCCTTGGGAAAATTGAACTTCTTAGCAAGCACGTGATTTCCGTGGTGGGCGCGCGACGCCCGACGCCCTACGGGAATCAAATGGCGGAGAGGCTTTCAAAGGACTTAGCCGATCGCGGCCTGGTGATCGCGAGCGGATTGGCGCGTGGCATAGACGCCAGCGCCCACAAGGGAGCCCTAGCTTCGTCATGCGGAGGGACGATTGGCGTTCTGGGATGCGGCATAGATGTGGTCTACCCGAAGGAGAACAAGAAGATTTTTCAGGAGATGGAACAGCGCGGCGCGATTGTGAGCGAGTTTCCAATGGGGACGTTTCCAGCACCACAGAATTTCCCGATCCGCAACCGCATCATCTCGGGAATGGCGCTGGGAGTGGTGGTTGTGGAAGCGGCCCAGTACTCGGGATCGTTGATTACGGCGCGGCTGGGAATGGAGTTTGGCCGCGAAGTCTTCGCGGTGCCTGGGAACGCGACGCAACCCGCGAGCTTTGGTCCGAATCAGCTGATCAAGCAGGGCGCGAAGCTGGTTACGTCCTGGGAAGATGTGGTTGAAGAGCTGCCGACTCCGGTGCGCGCCGAGCTGATGCCGGTTGAGAATGTGCCAAGTGAGGAGCGGGCTGCTCTGGTAGAGGAAAGTCTCGGCCCGATCGAAAGACCTTTATATGCACTACTTGGAGTCGATGAAGCGCGGCAGATCGATGAATTGGTGGAACTTTCCGGCCTCAGTTCGTCCGAAGTGCTGGCCGCGCTATTTGACTTGGAGCTCAAAGGCGTGGTACGCCAGTTACCGGGAAAGCAATTCCTGAAAGTCCTGTTGTAATCAACAGATGGACAGCAGGTTAGGATGGGTGGTCAGTTAGGGTGGGGAAAACTGCATTCCAACAGATGAAATCTCTAGAGCGGAATCCCACCGAGGGGAACGAAAGTTAGCATGGCAAGATCGCTGGTTATAGTCGAGTCGCCGGGCAAGGCGAAAACGATCAACAAGTACCTCGGCAGGAATTACATCGTGAAGGCGTCGTACGGCCACGTGATGGACCTGCCAAAGAAGAATATAGGGATACTTCTGCCCGGGGAAGAAAACGGCAGGAAGAAACGAAAGCGCAAGTCCAAAGGGAAGGCTGCGGAAAAGAAGGTTGCGAAAGCTATCCCGGTAACGTCGGAAAATATCTTCGAGCCCACCTACGAAGTGATTCCCAGCAAGCTGAAGGTGATCGGAGATTTGCGAAAGGCTGCCGGAAAGGCGGAAGCGGTGTACCTAGCGGGCGACCCGGACCGCGAGGGTGAAGCGATTTGCGCGCACCTACGGGAAATACTGAGCAAGCCCCGCAAGTATGAAAAAGTGATGGCCGCGGCCGTGGAAGAACACAGCGCCAACGGCGACGGAGAAAAATCCGAACAAAACAGCAAGCCCGAGAAGAAGGAAACCAAAGCGGAAGCCGATGCCAGGTTCACGCCGCCGAAGATTTACCGGGTGATGTTCAACGAGATCACGCAGAAGGCCATCAAGGCTGCGTTCGAGAATCCGACGCAATTGAATGAAAATCTGGTGGACGCACAGCAAGCGCGGCGGGTGATGGACCGCCTGGTGGGATACAAAGTTTCGCCGATCCTGTGGGACAAAGTGCGGCGGGGGCTTTCCGCCGGGCGCGTGCAGACTGTGGCGCTGCGGGTGATTGTGGAGCGCGAGCGTGAGATACGCGCGTTCGTCCCCAAGGAATATTGGACGATCCACGCGCTGCTGGCAGCGGGCGAGCCTCCCACGTTTGAAGCCAGGCTGACAAAATTCAAGGGCGAAGATATCGAGGTCTCGAACGAAGAAGAAGCCAAGCGAGTGGTTGCCGCGGTGGAGCGCGCTACGTGGCAGGTGGCCAGCGTGGCGCAAAAAGAAAAGCGCAGGTACGCGCCGCCGCCGTTTACCACATCGAAGCTGCAACAGGCGGGCTACAACCGGCTGCGCTATACGGCCAAGCGCACCATGATGCTGGCGCAGAGGCTTTACGAAGGCGTCGATCTGGGCGACGAGGGATCGGTGGCGCTGATCACTTATATGCGGACCGATTCGGTGCGAGTTTCAAACGACGCGGTGGCACAGGTTCGCGAACACATCGGCTCGACGTACGGCGAGAGCTACCTGCCCGAGAAGCCCAACTTCTTCAAGAGCAAGAAGGATGCGCAGGACGCGCACGAGGCGATCAGGCCGACGGATGTGACGCGCACGCCCGAGAGCGTGAAGCGGTATCTGGAAGACGATATGTTCAAGCTTTACCAGATGATCTGGCAGCGGTTTGTGGCCTCGCAAATGGTGCCTGCTGTTTTCGACCAGACTACGATTGACGTGGAGGCTAACGGTTACACCTTCCGCGCGACAGGGTCCGTGACCAAGTTCGATGGCTATCTGGCCGCATATTCAGCGGTGAAAGACGAAGAGGAAAAAGAGGACGAGGGAGATACAGATAGCCGCACGCTGCCGCGCGTGAGCGAAGGCGAAACGCTGCGTCTTGAGAAAGTGCGGCCGGACCAGCACTTCACGGAGCCGCCACCGCGCTACACGGAAGCCACACTGGTAAAAGAGCTGGAAGAAAAGGGAATCGGCCGCCCCTCAACCTATGCCGCAATTATTTCCACGATTGTGGAGCGCGAGTATGTGAATAAAGAGCAAGGACGCTTTACGCCCACGCTGCTGGGCGAAAAGGTGAGCGATCTGCTGGTGAAATCGTTCGAGGATATTTTCGACGTGGGCTTCACGGCGCGCATGGAAGATGAACTGGATGAAATTGAGGAAGGAAAGCTTACCTGGCGCAAATCGGTGCAGGAATTCTGGGACCGCTTTGAAGTCGATCTCGAAACAGCGTCCGATAAAATGGAATCGTACAAAGCGGGGATTCCCACTGGGAAAAAGTGCGAGAAGTGCGGCCAAGGAGAGCTGCTCGAACGCATCAGCCGCCACGGATTCTTTTTGGGATGCTCACGTTATCCGGAATGCGATTTCATCCAGGACCTTGCCGAGCATGGAAGCGCGGACGTGGAAGAGGGTGGGACCGTTTATTGCGACAATTGCGGCAAGGTAATGGCCATCAAGCGGGGCCGTTTTGGCACATTCCTCGCGTGCACCGGTTATCCGAATTGCAAAACAACGCGGCGGCTGGCTAGCGGCACGAAGAAAGCGCTGCAGCCTGACGTTCCCATCGGCGAAAAATGTCCGGACGACGGCGGGGAATTGATCCGCCGGGCGGGGCGTTACGGCGATTTCATCGGCTGCCAGAATTATCCGAAGTGCAAGTACACGCGTCCGATCACGCTGGGAATTAAGTGCCCGAAGTGCAATGAAGGCGAATTTGTCCGGCGCGGCACCTCCAAGGGACGCGGCGCCGGGCGAATTTTTTATGGTTGCAGCCGCTATCCCGATTGCGATTTTACAACTCCGTACGAACCGATTGCCGAGCCTTGCCCGAAGTGCGGCGCGCCGTTTATCGTCGAGAAGCGGACGAAGCAAGGCAATTTCCGCGCCTGCATCAACGAGAAATGCGATTGGGAAGTAGCCGCGCCGGAACCTGCGCCGTTCGTCCATCCGCAAGAGCCGCCCAGCGCCGAACCTCAGCCCGTGGGCGCGGGCGCGCCGTCGAAATCGTAAGCGATTCAAGGGCGCTGACATCCCGGGGCTAAAGCCCATTTTGAGCTGCAACAGTTGTTCCCCCGCATGAATGCGGGGGCCTCCACCGAACCCCCCTTGAGCCACCGCTCGGGCGCTGGCTTGCCGCAGTTTGTCTGTCATCGAAGAGAGATTCTCGACTGCCATCGGTACTGGCGCGAAAAACGCCGGCAGGATGCCGGCGCTACAAGAGCCGCTCGTTGCATGGCGAACAGGTAGCCAAGCAAGTTTGCCGGGCACGGCATGCCGTGCCCCTACAACCGAAGAGTCAAAGGCGCACGACGAGGAACCGTCGACGGGACGCCCTCGACGCTCAGGGCAAGCCAGCGCTACAAATGCAACTGCACCCGACTAAAACCGCCTCATCGTTAGCGCTGCTATGCGCGGGCGGCGACTTGCTCGGCGACGCGCAGGACGATTTTTCCTCGCGCGTGGTTGGTTAAGCCTCTTTCGAAAGCTTGGCGCGCTTGATCGAGCGGGAGAACGGTGTCGAGGATCGGCCTGATTTTTCCCGTGTCAATCAGATGAGCGATTTCCATCAATTGGGTGCGGTTCGGTTCAACGATGAAGTACAGGGCGTGCACTCCGAATTCTTTGGCTTTTTGTGCGGATGGCTCTGCGGCGACGCTTACCAGCGTGCCGCCGCGGCGGAGCACTCCGAACGAACGGTCGAGAGTATCGCCGCCAACCGCGTCGAGAACCATGTCGAGATCAGAAAGCTGGTCCTCGAATCGGACCTTGGTGTAGTCGATCACCTCGTGTGCGCCGAGTTCGCCCAGGAAATCGTGATTGCTTGCGGACGCGGTGGCGATCACTTCCGCGCCGACCCAATTCGCAATTTGCACCGCAAAGACTCCCACGCCTCCGGCCGCTCCATGGATCAACACACGCTTGCCCTTCGTGACGGACGCGTGATCGAAGAAGGCTTGCCAGGCGGTGAGGGCAGCAAGGGGAATCGACGCCGCTTGCACGTGATCGAGCGTTTTCGGTTTTGGTGCGAGATCGGCGGCGCGAATGGCGATGTAATCCGCGGCGCTGCCGTCGCGGCAGAATGAAGCGAGCCCGTAGACTGCTTCGCCCACTTTCACGTCCATGACGCCGGCAGTGATTTCCTCGACCACACCTGAGAATTCGTGGCCCGGGATTGTGGGAATGCGCGGGGTGCCATCACAGGCAGTGTACGTCTCAGACCAGGTGAGTTCGGTTTTGGTGATGGATGATGCGGAGACTCGCACGAGTGCGTCTCCCGGTTGTAGTTGCGGTTTTGGAGCGTCTTCGTAGACGAGCAATTCGGGTCCGCCTTTGGAATGCATGCGAATGGCTTTCATGGATTTTCCCTTCTTCCGCGCGGTTTGTTCGGGGCGGGTATGAGAATTCTATCGCCAACCTCGACTCTAGTGCACATCGAAGAGAGATTCCTCGACGGATCTCCCGGGCTCGACTAACCGTCGACCCGGGAGCCCTCCCCTGGTGTCCCGGCACTTCGCGCAAGAGCAAAAGCGCGGGACACTTCGCTCGGAATGACACCGACTCTGCTCAGGGCGAGCAAGCTCCTGGGCTCCATAGTGATTGTTGCCCCTTCATGCGGGGCTGACGAAGGACAGGTAGCCAAGCAAGTTTGCCGGTCACAGCATGCTGTGCCCCTACGAGGCGCGACGGTGAAGACACCAGCAACCCGGAAGTTATACTGTACCGACGCTCGGCTCCCGTGCATCTGATTTTGAGGACAAATATGCAGGAGTTCTGCGGGCCGACATGGGAGGGACGCGATGAAGGCAGTGGTGCTGCATGAGTATGGTGGTCCGGAGAAGCTGAAATTCGAAGACAACGTTCCCGAGCCGCAGATCAGCGGAAATACCGTGCTGATCGCGGCAGCCGCGGCGAGCGTGAATCCGATCGACTGGAAACTGCGTTCCGGGATGCGCCAGAAGGATTCTCCGTTGTCGTTTCCGGCAATTCTGGGACGCGACGTGAGTGGCGTGGTACGAGCGGTCGGCGCAAATGTGAAGCACTTCAAGGCCGGCGACCGGGTTCTTGCATTGTCCAACAAGACTTATGCCGAATTGGTGGCAGTGGACGATTCGGACGTGACCCATCTGCCGGATGGCGTGGACCTGGCGGACGCGGCCGCAATCCCGCTGATTTCCCTGACGGGAGACCAGCTTGTACGCGTTGCGACAAAAGTGCAAAAGGGACAGGTTGTTCTGATAACAGGAGCGCTTGGAAGTGTTGGGCGCGCGGCTGTGCATACGGCGAAGAAGATAGGCGCGCAGGTGATTGCAGGTGTTCGCGGGAAAGAGCGTGATAGCGCCCGCTCGCTCGGTGTCTCTGACGTGCTCGCGATTGATGACGACAAAGCGATTGAGAAATTCGGCCTAGTGGATGCAATTGCGGACACCGTTGGCGGTGACGTTGCAGCGAAGCTGATCGCGAAGGTAAAGCAGAGCGGCGCCTTCGGGTACGCCTCTGTGTTGCCGGAAAGCGCGGCGGCCCAAAATCCGACCGTGAAGATTGCGCGCGTGCGCGCGCAGCCTGATCCATCTAAGGTGCGTGAGTTTGCCGATGATGTGCGCGATGGCAAGTTCGTTCTGCCTATTGGCCGCCGGATGCCGTTGCGTGATGCGGCAGAAGCACATGTGCTAGGGGAGAAAGGCGGCATTGGGAAGATCATCCTGCTGGCGCCGGATTCACAACACTGATTTCGTCGCGGCGATCTCAGTGGGCGCATTACGGGCAAGAGAGGCGCGCTCGTCGGGGCGACCTGTGGGCGACGTTCGCCGGGCGCGGATGGGGCGCCCAGCGAGGTGGCGCAGCGATTAGTGGGTTTCGCCGGTGCCGTTGGGATTTTGGCCCGTCGGCGCAGTCGGAGCAGGGGCAGGCGCGCTAGCGGACGGGGGCCGAGGCGGCGGAGCTACCCTGGGTGGCGGCGGCATTGCCACGCTGCCGTCCAAAGCGAATGTGTAGATTCTCGCCTTTCCACCACGGCCGGAAAGAACCGAAACGTATTGCTTCCCATCCAGCATGTAGGTGACGGGGTTCGCTATCCCGGGAAGCAGTTTCGCGGACCATAGTTTTTCGCCTTTGTCGGCGCTAAAGGCGACGAACTCTCCGAGGTCGGAGGCTCCGAAAACGAGATTACCGCCAGTCGTGACCGTACCGCCACCATTCATCCCCGAAACTCGCCAGACTTCCTTTTGGGTGACAGGATCCCGAGCCTGCAAGAAGGCCTGGGTCGGAGGCGGAGGCGGGAGCTCTCCCGCAGGAGCGCCGGGTGGAGGAGGGGGCGGCCGAAATACAATGCCCCAGTTGTAAGCGCCGAGCTCGGGCTTGAATCGCTCCGCGGCAATATATTTGAACGTGCTGTCGAGAGAGGGAAGATAAACGAGCCCAGTGTTGGGGTTGTAAGACATCGCCTCCCACGCGTGGCCGCCGGCTGGGCCGGGCGAAGCCTCGATGGGGTGCTTTTCGTAGCGCATGTCCGGGGCTTCGTGCGGACGTCCGGTTTTGGGATCAAGTCCGGTGGACCACGTGACCTTAACGTAGGGCGCGCCGGAGATGAATTTTCCGGTCTTGCGGTCAAGCACGTAGAAATAACCGTTCTTGGGAGCCTGCATGATGACGTGGCGGAGTTTGCCGTCGATCTTGATGTCGGCAAGAGTCATCTGCTGAACGGCGTCGTAATCCCATTCGTCAGCCGGCGTGGTTTGGAAATGCCACACGTATTTTCCGGTGTCGGCATTCAGAGCGACGATGGAGCAAAGAAAAAGATTGTCCTTGGTCATGGGATCGCGAAAACCTTGCACCCACGGCCCGCCCTGGCCGATTCCGATGTAAACCATATTCAGCTCGGGGTCGTAGGTGATTCCGTCCCACACATTGCCGCCGCCCCCGAGTTTCCACCAGTCGCCGGCCCAGGTCTTGGCAGCCATTTTCATGGCGTTATTCTCAAAAGGTTTGGAGGGATCGCCGGGAACAGTGTAGAAGCGCCAGATCTGCTTGCCTGTTTCGGCGTCGTACGCGGTGACGAAGCCGCGGACGGCGTACTCGCCGCCGGCGTTTCCGATGATCACTTTTCCGTTGGCGATGCGGGGAGCGCCAGTGATGCTGTAGTCCTCGTTCTTATCGACCGTCTGCACTTGCCAAACGATTTTGCCAGTGTCCTTATCCAAAGCGACGAGCCGCGAGTCGAGAGTGCCGACATAGACTTTGCCGTCATAAAGCGCGGCGCCACGATTTGCAGGGCCGCAGCAGACGCTCGGGCCGACGCGGACTTTGTTCGGATTATCAAGCGATCCGGGAGGAAAGTTCATGTGGTTGATTTTTGGATCCCAGCGCCACTTTTCCGCGCCGGTGCGCGCGTCCAGGGCGACGACAACGCTCCACGGCAGCGTTGCGTACATCACACCATTCGAGACGATGGGAGTGGTCTCAACCGTGCCGCGATCAGAGTCGGTGTCGTAATACCAAGCGAGTCCTAATTTGGCGACATTGCTGGCGTCGATTTCTTTCAGCGGGCTGTACCGCTGCTCGGTGTAATCGCGGCCGTTGGTCAGCCACTCGCTGGCGTCCTGGCCGGCGTCGCGCAATGCTTTGTCGTCCACGCTGTTGGCGCGCTTTGCAGCAACGGCGGCAGTCCACGTGACCGCAATCCCAAGAACAAGGCACCACCCAATCACCTTGGTTGTTCGCATTTCGATGGATCCCCCCGGATCGTGCGCCGCACATTCTAGACCAAATCGCTCTCCGGGAACACACTAAGAATAGGAGTAGCAGAGAGGCTCCGCACATGCTCGTAAGATGAGCGAATTCTGTAAATGGTGAGCCGATTGACACCCGGCTGCGTGCCCGATAACCTTGTGCCCCATGAAAATTATCGTTGCAGACAAAATCAGCGAACGAGGCATCGCCCTTCTTCGCGAAACGGGATGGGAAGTGATCATTCCGGCGGCGGCGTCGCTAGGGAGCGAGATCAGCAATGCCGAAGGGTTGATCGTTCGCAGCGCGACCAAGGCGAATGCCGCGCTGATCGAAAAGGCGCCGAAGCTGCGCGTGATCGGGCGCGCCGGAGTGGGCGTGGACAACGTGGATGTGGAGGCGGCCACGCGGCGCGGAATTTTGGTGATGAACACGCCTGGAGGAAACGCGGTGAGCGTGGCCGAGCATACGTTTGCGCTGATGCTGGCGCTGGCGCGCGCCGTGCCGCAAGCGAATGCGTCAACGCAGGCGGGGCGGTGGGAGAAGTCCGCATTTTCGGGGACGGAACTGCGCGGGAAAACGCTGGGGCTGGTGGGCCTGGGGCGAGTGGGAATGGAAGTGGCGCGCCGGGCACGCGGGCTGGAGATGAAAGTGCTGGCGCACGATCCGTACGTGACTCGAGCCGCGGCGCGCGAAGTGGAAGTGGAGCTTGTCCCATTGGACGATGTGCTGCGGCAATCGGATGTCGTATCGCTGCACACGTCGCTGAGCGCGGCCACGGAAAAAATGATCGGCGCGGAGGCCATCGGCAAAATGAAAAAGGGCGCGCGGCTGGTGAATTGCGCGCGCGGCGAGTTGATTGATGAGGCCGCGCTGGCGGAGGCGCTGCGCTCGGGGCATCTGGGAGGCGCGGCGCTGGATACGTTCGCGCAGGAACCGCCGAAAAATTCTCCGCTGTTAGGCTTGCCGAATCTGATCGCGACGCCGCACATCGCCGGATCGACTGCCGAGGCGCAGGAGGAAGTGGGCACGTCCATCGCGTTGCAAGTGCGGGATTACCTCGCCGATGGATTGATTCGCAACGCGGTGAACATGCCGGCGCTTTCACCCGACCAGTACCGAAGGATCGGGCCGTATCTGGAATTGGGCGAACGGCTGGGATCGTTTATCGCGCAGGCGGCGCCGTCTGCGAGCTTCACCCGCATTCGCATCGGTTACGCCGGGGAGCCGGCGGAATTGGGTTCGCACATGATTCGCAGCGCGGTGCTGACGGGGGCGTTGAATTCGGTGCTGGATGAAAAAGTGAATTTGGTGAATGCGTCTCAGATGGCTGCGGCGCGAGGACTGCTCGTCGAGGAGAAAACGCAGCGCCGCCAGCAAGGCTTTCCCAACACTATCGAAGTGGCGATCGCGAACGACGGGCGCGAGTTCACACTCGAAGGAACGGTGGGGCAGGATGGCGTACCCCGAATTATTTCGCTGGATGGCATGAGCCTGGAAGCGCCGCTCGAAGGCACGCTGCTTTTGACGCGGAATGTGGATGTGCCCGGCGTGATCGGGCGCATCGGGACGGCGCTCGGGAACCTGGGCGTGAACATCGCCACGTTTGCGCTGGGCAGGCGCGCTCCGGGCGGCGGAGGCGAGGCGCTGGCGCTGGTGGGCGTGGACGGTGAGATCAGCGCGGCGATCGTGCAGAGTATTCGCGCGCTGCCGTCGGTGACCGAGGCGCGGCTGGTGCGGCTTGCGGACGCGGTTCCGGTTGCCGCGGCAAAGGCGTAAAGAGCCCGCGTGGGCTTTTAGGGACTCTATGAGCGCATCGAAGAGAGGTTCTTCGACTGCGTGTCCCGGCGCTTCGCGCAAGAACAAAGACGCGGGACACTCCGCTCAGAATGACGAAACTCGAGGACCGGCACCTGCCACATCGGCATGAATGGGAAGAGAAAGCCGGCGCACCCCGCTCCCTTCCTGCGTCGGGGCAGGCAGAATGACGAAACTCGAGACCGGCACTGCTAAGGCGTCCCCGTACTAGATGGGCGGTTGAACGCCAGCGTCGGCGTGTGCTAGCATCCCCGTTTTCCGCCCTTTGGCGTCCCCGCCCAAGGGCGCTTGAAGGTTCATCGCGCAGCCGCTGGGGAGCGGGTTCGTGATGTCAATCGAACGCAGCGCAAAGCACGAAAACGCAGTCCTGATTTTTCCCCCGCGAAATGCCTGCCCCTCGCAATTCTTTTTGTATTTTTCCCCGAAAATCACAACTACGCCAATCGAGGTGAAACATGAAATCGTATGGCACTGAATGGATACGCAACGTGGGCATTGTCGGCCACGGCGACACAGGGAAAACCCAGCTTGTGTCGTCGTTGCTGTTCACGGCCGGGATGACGCCCCGGCTCGGCAAGGTGAGCGACGGTTCAGCGATCACCGACTGGGACGAAGAGGAAATCGCGCGAAAGATTTCGATTAACACCGGCGTTGCGTATGCGGAGTGGCTCGCGCCGGAGTCAGCGGAAAAGACCAAGATCAATTTCCTGGATACTCCGGGTTATTCCACTTTTATCAACGAAACAAAATCGTCGCTGATCGCGGTCGATGCCGCGCTGATTCTGGTTGACGCGGCGGCAGGCGTGCAGGTGATCACAGAAAAAGTGTGGGACTACGCGGCGGAATACGACCAGCCGCGCGCATTCGTTTTGAATTGGATGGATCGGGACCTGGCGAGTTTCGAGAGGGCGCTGGCGTCGCTGCAGCAGGTCTTCGGGCGCGGCGTGGTGCCGATTCAACTGCCGATCGGCTCCGACAAAAGTTTTCGGGGCGTGGTGGATTTAATTGCGATGAAGGCGCTCACCTACGCGCCGGACGGAGACGGCAAGGCGAAGGTAGGCGAAATTCCAGACGAACTTGCGGAGGATGCGAAGAAAGCGCATGAGGCGCTGGTGGAACTGGTTGCCGAGGGCGACGACGAGCTGATGCAGGAATTTTTCGATAAGGGGACGCTGCCGATCGAGGATTTGAAGAAAGGCTTGCGCGAAGCGGTGCTGGCGAAGCGGATACTTCCCGTGCTGCTGAGTTCGGCGCTGCACAATATCGGAAGCGATGCGATTCTGAATTTTGTGGCGGAGATTTTTCCTTCACCGGCGTTTCGCGGAAAGCTCGCAGGCCACGCAAGCTCCGATGGGAAAGGTGAGGTGGAGCGAAAAATCGCGGACTCGGAGCCCGTTTCGCTGTTCGTCTTCAAAACGGTGGCCGATCCTTTCGCGGGGCGGATCAATTATTTCAAGGTGATGTCCGGCGTGCTGAAGAACGATGCGACGCTGACGAATTTCAATCGCAGCTCGCAGGAGCGCTTTCAGCACGTGCAGGTGATGCAAGGGAAGACGGCGACGGCTGTGAACGATCTGCATCCGGGCGACATCGGGGCCATCGCCAAACTGAAGGAAACTGTGACAGGCGATACTTTCGGCGACAAAAGCGCGCCGATTTTTTATCCGCCGGCGCGCATTCCCGAACCGTCGATCACGTTTGCCATCGAGCCAAAGACGCGGGCGGATGAAGACCGGATCGGCGTGGCCATCCACAAAATCCTCGAGGAGGATTTGGCGCTGCGTTTCGGGCGCGATCCGCAGACGAAGGAGTTTTTGCTTTCGGGAGCGGGGCAGCAGCACATCGAAGTGGTGGTTGCGAAACTGCGCAAGCGCTATCACGTTGAATTGACGCTGCACCCGCCGAAGGTCCCCTATCGCGAGACGATTCGCGGCAAGGCGGACGCCGAGGGCAAACACAAAAAGCAGACGGGCGGACACGGCCAGTTCGGCCTGTGCCGCATCAAGATGGAACCGCTACCGCGCGGGAAGGGAATCGAGTTCGTGGATGATGTTTTCGGCGGCGCGATTCCGAAGAACTGGATTCCGTCGGTTGAAAAGGGCGTTCGCGAATCGGCCGAGCGTGGATATTCTGGCGGGCTTTCCGGTGGTGGATTTCCGCGTGAGCCTGTACGACGGCAAATACCACGACGTGGACTCGAGCGATATGGCGTTCAAAATTGCGGGATCGCTCGCGTTCAAGGAAGCCATGAAACAGGCGCGGCCGGCGCTGCTCGAACCGATCATGCACGTGGAGGTTTACGCGCCCGATCAATATTCTGGAGACTTGATGGGGCACCTCAGCGGGCGGCGTGGAAAAATCAGCGGCAGCGAAACGCGCGCGGGCGGCGTGGTGGTAAAAGCGCAGGTGCCGCTATCGGAAATGCTGAGTTACGCGAACGAACTGATTTCCATGACGCAAGGGCGCGGCAGCTATTCGATGGAGTTTTCGCACTACGACTTTGTGCCGCAGGAAATTGCTGAGAAGGTAATTGCGGCGCACAAGCCTCACCACGAGGAAGAACACGAGGCGGCAACGGCGTAGGTCAAGGGCGCTTTCGAAGCCTTAGAAAAGCCAGAGCTTGTGGTGCTTTTTCTGGGCCGGGGCGGCATTGGTGGTCGCCGGGGGGTTTTGCGCCGGCGCAGCTTGAGCGGCGGGCGCAGCGGCTGGAGCGCCTTTCGACGCGAAGGCCGGACAACCGACGCCGTAGCACGGACCTGTCTCGCGGATAGCGCACGCCGAAAAAATAAAAGTGCAGCAGCACAGAATTAGCATGCCGAGTTTCTTCATCGCCGTCCTCTTTTCAAGACTATCTGGTGTGCAAAACCGGGCCTGAGATCGCCTGTCCGTATGTTGGCACACAAGATATTCCATCGCCCGGACGTTTTCGTGGGGAAGCATCGTCAAAGCCAATAGAGAAGGGAAGGCGAAGCTTCACGGGGCGCCGCACAGAGCGCGCTGTGAAATCGAGCGCGCATCAGGAAAACCGCGGAAGGAAAAAGCCCGTGTGGCGGCGGTGCTCCTCGAAGGCGGCGCCGAATTCCTGCGCGAGCAATGCTTGCTCCCTTCTGGATTTCCAGATGAGGTCCGCGAGGATCAAGAGGAAGGCCAGCAGAGCGCCGTACCGGCCAATGGCGAGTGCCGTGCCGGCAAGCGCCACGAGAATCCCGGTATAGATGGGGTGGCGAATGTGCGCGTAGGGGCCGGTGCGGATCAGCTCATGTCCGACTTTCAAGGCGACCGATCCGCTCCAGTAGCGGCCAATGTGGTAGCGGGCCCAGATGGCAAAGACGATGCCAGCCCACGTTATAGCGGCGCCCGCCCGGGGCAGGGAGGGATTCCAGGGAATAAACCGCCGGCCGAGAAACCCGACTGACCCGAAACTAGTATTTAGGAGCACCAGGGTGGCGATGGTCGCGGCCCATCGCATGAGGCGGGACCCTGCGGGCTCTCTTTTCCTGATTCTATTTACCGATAGGCTGGCAAAAATCCAATACAGCACGAAAACCAGCCAAGCGCCACGGATCAGATTCGCGGTAACGTTCATTTTTATTCGCCTGAACGATTCATCACTATAAACCAAATTGGCGCTTGCTGTTTCGGCGTGAAGTGCGTCAATCTGCCGCGATGATGAAGCCATCCGGAAAGAAGCGACTGGGCGACGCAACGCTGGCGATACACGCCGGCGAGGAAAAATTTCACGTTGGCGCAGCCGTGGGAACGACGATTTCGCGGACCGCGAACTTTACGTTCGCGAGCACGGAGGAAATGAAGCGGTGGGCCGAGGGGAAAAGCTCGGCGTACATCTATTCGCGTTATGGGAATCCCACGCTGGCCGTCGCGGAGAAGAAGATCGCGGCGCTCGAGGGAGCGGAAGATGCCGTAGTGACGGCGTCAGGCTCGGCGGCAATTTCTGCGGCGCTATTTTCGCTGCTGCGTGCGGGCGACGAGGTGATCGCCACGCGGCAGCTTTACGGCGGAAGCTACAAGCTGTTGCGCGACACGCTACCAGGATTTGGCATCGCGGTTCGGTATGTGGAGTCCGATCTGGCGGGAATTGAGAAGCTGGTTGGGCCGCGGACGAAGGTGCTCTACGTGGAATCGCCGACGAATCCGACGCTGAGGCTGGTGGACTTGGCGAAGGCTGTCGCTTTCGCGCAGGAATGGGGCTTGATTTCGATGGTCGACAGCACGTTCGCCAGCCCGGTATTGCAGAAGCCGCTCTCCATGGGATTTAACATTGTGTTGCACAGCGCGTCGAAGTATCTAGGCGGGCATTCGGACGTGATCGCGGGGGTTGCCGCCGGAAGCAACCTTCTGATGCGCGGGTTGCGGGCGAATGTAATCCAAATCGGCGGGTCGATGGATCCCGAGGCGGCCTTTCTGCTCGTACGCGGGATGAAAACGCTGGAGATCCGAATCCGCCGGCAGTGCGAAACGGCGATGGCAGTGGCGCGCTATTTGGCGAAGCATCCCAAGGTGGAGCGGGTTCACTATCCTGGCTTGCCTACGCATCCCGATCACAAATTGGCGAAGCGACAGATGCGCGGATTCGGGGGAATGATGGCGTTTGACCTGAAGGGTGGTCTGGCGGCGGCGAGGCGCTTCTGCGACCGCGTCAGGGTGTTTTACCTGGCAGCAAGCCTGGGAGGTGTGGAATCGCTGGTGATCCTGCCGGTGTACACATCGCACTATAAGATGTCGGCGGCGGAGTTGAAGGCGGCGGGGGTTCAGCCGGGGACGGTGCGGGTCTCGATAGGGTTGGAAGATGCGGCGGATCTGATAGAGGACCTCAAGCAGGCGCTTGGGTAGCCGGTTAGGCGGGCTTGGCTTTTCCCGGCCGCGATCTACCCCAGAAGCCACCATGGCTAAAGCCAGAATTTCAATGGCGTCCTTTTTCGCGGGCCTGAAAGGCCTGCGCTTCCACCCATAGGTTCCCTCACCCTCAAGCACGCGGGGAAACCCTGGCAATTCAATCCGGGAAGATGCTATAAGCGTCGCCTTGGATGATTGAGGCGGGCGGTCCAGCGCTTTCTATCCAAAGTAGCGGCTGAAGTCCACTAGTACTCATTGTCCTGTTTTCGTTAATGGGCAACACATTATTTGGCGTTAGTTCCATTGACCGGGGCCTGAAGCATCCGTAAAATTCGGGAGTTGAGCTGACGTCGCCCTCAAAAGCGGTGCCGAGGGCGGTGCCATTTTGATTCAAAACCCTAGGCTTACACGGCGGAATATGAAACGAGCAGCGACAATCGGATTTGCAGCGGCGATGGGGGTACTGTTCCTCGCCGGTTGCGAGGGGACTGTGAGTAAACAGGTTCGCGTGAGACCTCCGGCGGCTGCGCCGAGCCCCGCGCCAGCGACCGATTATGGCCGCCTGTACTTACCGCTGCCTCCGAACCCACCCGCTTCGGCAATGGCTTCCACGCGTCCGGCGATTGACGTTCTTGTGGAGCAGGTTCAGAAGAGCTTTGATAAAGGTCAGCAAGATTACACGGCGGGAGATGTTGCCAAGGCGCAGGCCGATTTCGACGAAGCGGTTAGTCTGATTGTCAACAGCGGTTTCCGAAGGGATGCTGATCCGCGATTGCTGAAACTGTTCGATGAGATTGGCGAAGCCACGCATTCCGACGAGCTGAATGCCGACAATACGGACGAACAGAGTGACGAGACAGATGCGACAACGGAAGCACCCGAGCAGCCGGCGCCTATCGACGAGATCGCGGATTTGACGCTGCCGGCGGGCGACCCTCGGTTGGCCGCGAGGGCCGAGCGGGAACTGATCAGCGTCCGGCACGATTTGCCACTGACGGTGAACGATTCGGTGCTGCAATATTTGAGTTTCTTTACGACCACGCGCGGCCGAGCGATCGTTACGCGGGGACTGGAGCGCGAGGGGCGGTACGGCGCGATGATCCGGCGCGTGCTTCAGCAAGAAGGGGTGCCGCAGGACTTGATTTATCTGGCGCAGGCCGAGAGCGCGTTCCAGCCGGATGCGGTTTCGAGGGCGGGAGCGCGGGGAATCTGGCAATTCATGCCGTATCGCGGCGAGGAATACGATCTGGAGCGCACTAACTGGGTGGACGAGCGCAGCGATCCTGAAAAAGCGACACGGGCGGCGGCGCGGCATCTGCGAGACCTCTATGGCATGTTTGGCGATTGGTATTTGGTGATGGCTGCGTACAATTCGGGGCCGCTCAACGTGGCACGCGGGATCGAGCGGACAGGGTATGCCGATTTCTGGGAGTTGCAAAAGCGCAACGCGTTGCCAAGCGAAACGAAAAACTACGTCCCCATTATTCTTGCCCTTGCTCTGGTGGCGAAAGCGCCCGCGCTTTATGGCGTGCAGGTGACACCGGAAAAGCCAGTCCCGGCCGATACGATTACTTTGGATCACCCAATCGACCTTCACCTTGTGGCGGACGCGGCGGGAGTGGATTTGGACGACATTCACGCACTCAATCCGGTATTGCTCCGCAATGTGACGCCGAATGAATCGGGATTCCACCTGCTGATTCCCGCGGGGTCCGAGCGCGCTTTCGACGAGAATATTCAACAGGTGCCGGAAGAGAAGTGGACGAGTTGGCGGCTTGCACGCGACCGAGCAGGGAGAAACACTTTCGGATATTGCGCGGCATTATCGGGTAACGGTCGCCGCCCTTGAGGCAGCGAATCATTTGGAGTCGCATGCAACGGTGCCAGCCGGCTTTTTGCTGGATGTGCCGACGGCGCCACCGGTGGTGCGGATGGTCCGGTATCGCGTGCAACGTGGAGACACACTAGCCGGGATTGCGGACCGCTTTGACGTCACGGTGGCCCAGATCAGGCGATGGAACCATATTTCCGGGGCCCACGTGCGGCGCGGAACGAGGCTGCGCATCTACGCGGGTGGCGCGCCTTCGGAGCCGGCGCGAGCAAAGTCGGCGCAGAATTCGGGAGCAAGGGTTGAAAGTGTGTCCACGCACCGCGCCCCCGCCAAGGAATCCGAAGCGCACCGCGTAAAGCCGGGCGAGACGCTCTATTCGATTGCCCGCGCACATCAGACAACCGTGTCGGCTCTAAAACAGGCGAACCCATTTCTGGCCGAGCGGTCGTTGCAGGCTGGAGATGTTTTGGCGATCCAGCAGTAAGTTTTTAGCCCTCCTGAAATAATCACGCGATCGAACAATCAGCGGACGGCCGCAAAGCCATTCCTGCAATCGATCTTTTTTCTACGCGGACTTTATTTAGTGCGGAATGCTTTTTATGCGGCCGAGGAGTGGGGGCTACGATGTATGCTTGACCGTCCACGTGCTTTGGGGACGTTCGCGACGATATACGGAGAGGTTGCTTGGCTGGAAAAAAGCGCAGCGTCGATTTGACGCAGATTTCAGAGTGGGAGGACGGCAAGGTTCGACGCAAGGAGGATTACCTTGCGGCCGAGGAACCGCTCGAAATTCGCGTGGGCGATGAGCCGCTAAGCGTCACGATGAGGACGCCGGGGCACGACCTTGAGTTGGCGGCGGGGTTTCTGTTTACGGAAGGCTTGGTGCAGCAGCGGTCGCAGATCATTGCGCTCGAAGACGATTTTCCCGATGAGGAGAAGAATCGCGGGAACGTGGTGCGCGCGGAACTCGCGCCAGAATCGACGCCGGACTTCGAGAAAATGCGGCGCCACTTCTTTGCGACTTCGAGCTGCGGAATTTGCGGCAAGGCTTCGATCGATTCCGTTCGCTCGCGGACAATGGCGCCGCCAAACCCGAATTTTATTTTGGATGCAGAGGTGCTGGTGCGGCTTCCCGATACGCTGCGCGCTTCGCAAGCGGTATTCGGCCGCACGGGCGGTTTGCACGCGGCGGCTCTTTTTAGCGCGAGCGGCGAATTGCTTGTATTGCGCGAGGACATCGGCAGGCACAATGCGGTAGACAAAGTGATCGGCTGGGCGTTGCTGGAGAATCGCGTTCCGCTCAGCGAAAACGTCATGCTGGTCAGCGGCCGGGGCGGCTTCGAGATCGTCCAGAAGGCTATTGTGGCCGGGACGCCGGTGGTGGCGTCGGTTTCGGCGCCCTCGAGCCTGGCGGTGCAGCTGGCGCGAGAGCTTCGCCTGACGCTTATTGGATTTCTGCGCGGGCGACGATTCGTGATCTATTCCGGCGAGGAGCGGGTTGCGAAAACGTGAGCATGAAACGAACGCTGGCCCCGGAGGCTTTGCAGGAAGTTAACGCGCGGCTGGAACAGGCGCACAAAGCGTTTCAGCGGCGCTATCCTGGACCTTCCGCCGAGCGCCAGCCAGTGCACGTAGTTTACGGCGGCGCGCATCTCTTTCGAGCGGGTACGGCCAAGCGGTTTGGCGAACTAGCGCTGAAATCCCTCGACGAATATGCACCCAACTTTGCGGCCTTTGCAAAAGCAGTATCGCTGCCGGAGGCGACTGGATTGCCGGATTCAGCAGAGGCGGTGGAAGCGATCGCGAAATCCATCGAGGTGGATCCGGAAACGGCGCGGCGCGAAAACCGTCCGGCGTGGTTTGCACATACTGTTTATCGCCGCGTCCGCGAAAAACTTCAGCACGAGCCTGTCGAAGATTTTCGCATCGATTTCGAGGATGGTTACGGCAACCGGCCGGACGAGGAAGAGGATGGGCACGCCGCGGCGGCGGCGGATGAAGTGAGCGCGGGGATGAATGCAGGCGAGCTGCCGCTGTTCCTTGGAATACGAATCAAGCCGCTGACGGAGGAACTTCGTGCGCGCAGCATTCGCACGCTGGATATTTTTCTGACGCAACTGGCCTCGAAATCGCGGGGCGAATTGCCAAAACATTTCTGCATCACGCTGCCGAAAGTGGCGTTGCCGGATGAAGTTGCGGCGCTGACGGATATTTGCTCGCGTCTGGAACCGATGCTCGATTTCGAACCGGGATCATTGCGCATCGAACTGATGATCGAGACGCCGCAAGCGATTTTCAATGAGCGCGGCGAGGCGAATTTGCTGGCGCTGGTGAGCGCGGCGCGAGGACGTTGCGTGGCGGTTCACTTCGGGCCGTATGACTACACCGCTTCGCTGAACATCGCGGCGACGTATCAGCCGATTGCACATTTTGCGTCGGATTTCGCGCGGGCGGCCATGCAGGTTGGGCTGGCGGGGACTGGAATTCGGCTGGCCGACGGGCCTACAAATGTCATGCCGATCCCGGCGCATCGCGGCACGAAAGAAGGGCTGAAGCTCAGCGCCCGTCAGGTGGAGGAAAACCGCGCGGCGGTTCATCGCGGCTGGAAGCTGCACTACGAAAACGTCCGGCGGTCGATGGAGAACGGCTTTTATCAAGGATGGGATTTGCATCCGGCGCAACTTCCGGCGCGATACGCTGCCGTCTATTCATTCTTTTTGGAAAATCTGGAACTTTCCGCTGAGCGGCTCCGCAATTTTGTGGAGAAGGCGGCGCAGGCGACGCGCGTGGGGCAAGTGTTTGACGATGCCGCGATGGCGCAGGGGCTGCTCAATTATTTTGTGCAAGCGACGAACTGCGGCGCGCTGAAACCGGCCGAAGTGGAAACGCTCACTGGCTTGTCGGATCCCGAGATTCGCAGCGGATCGTTCGTCAAGATTCTGGCGGGGCGATCTGCGTAGCACCGGAACGCCACGACCGGGCCATCAGCAATCTATAGTTTATTGAGACCATCCAAGGCCGCGACTTTGTAGGCTTCCGCGAGCGTCGGATAGTTGAAGACGGTGTCGCGAAAATATTCAATGGAGCCACCGTAGGCCAGGACCGCTTGGCCGATGTGGACGATCTCCGTAGCGCGCTGGCCGATGATGTGAACGCCCAAGAGCTGGCGGGTATTACGATCGAAAAGCATCTTGAGCATACCCGTCTCGTCACCTAGCATCATGCTCTTCGCCAGCTCATTGAATTTCGAAATGCCTACCTCGTAGGGAATTTTTGCCGCAGTCAATTGCTCTTCGGTCTTGCCGACCATCGAAATTTCAGGAATGGTGTAGATGCCGTAAGGAAATAGCTCGGGCATGTGCTCGGAAGGCGCTCCAAACATGCGGCAACTCGCGAGGCGGCCTTGCTCCATTGAGGTGCTCGCGAGCGCGGGGAAGCCGATGACGTCGCCCGCAGCGTAGATATGGGGGACGCTGGTCTGAAAATCGGCATTCACGCTGACCTTGCCGCGAGGGTCGATCTGAAGCCCTGCGGACTCGATGCGCAGCCGATCGCCATTCGCTTGGCGGCCGACTGCGTAAAGAAGCACGTCGCCTTGCACCCTTTTTCCGCTTTCCAATTCGGCGAAGACGCGATCGCGAAGCGGATCGATACCAACGCGCGTGACTTTTTCGCCGAGGCGGAAGGTGGCGCCCATCTGGCGGAGGTGGTAGGAGAGTGCGTCGACGATCTCGCGATCCACAAAATCGAGAATCTGCGGGCGCTGGTCGATCAAAGTGACCTCGGCGCCAACTGCGGCCATGAAGGAGGCGTACTCAAGCCCGACAACTCCGGCGCCAACGACGATCAGCTCGCGGGGTAGGGCGCTGATGCTCGTGAATTCGTCGGTATCGAGAATGCGTTTGCCGTCGAAGGGGATTTCGGGGCTGCGTGCGGGGCGAGTGCCGCAAGCGATCAGGATATTTTCACCTTGAAGCGTGGTCTTGTCGCTGGTGCCGTTCACTTCGATGGTGTGCGGATCGGCGAATTGCGCGGTGCCCTGGAAGATCGCCACGCGATTGCGCCGTAGCTGAGCGTGGATGACATCGGTCTCTCGGGTGATAATGCTCGCGACTCGGAACGCCAAGTCTTGCAGGGAAATGTCGCTGTTGCCGCGATAATTGCTGCCGTAGAAAGTGCGTACGGCGATTCCGGTGAGCTGGAAGATGGCTTCGCGGACGCTTTTGCTGGGAATCGTACCAGTGTGAACGCACACGCCGCCGAGCATCACGGTCCGGTCAATGATGGCTACGCGCTTGCGCAGCTTGGCAGCGCAGATGGCGGCCTTTTGGCCGGCGGGACCGCTGCCGATTACGATGAGGTCATAGTTCTGGTCGGCCATCAAGGCTTCATCCGATCAGGCGAGCGCGATCAAATCAATCTCGATGCGCGCATCGCGCGGCAGGCGCGCCGCTTCGACAGTGGAGCGCGCCGGCGGATTCTTGGCGAAATAGCGTGCGTAGACTTCGTTCATCGCCGCGAAGTCATTCATATCCTTCAAATACACCGTGGCCTTTACGGCCTGATCCAAAGAGGAGCCGGCCGCTTCAAGGATCGCCTTCAGATTATCGAGAACGCGCGCAGTTTGCCGGGCGACATCGCCCTCGATCAACTGCCCCGTAGCGGGGTCGAAGGGAACTTGGCCCGCGGTATAAACAAAACCATTTGCCTTGATTGCTTGCGAATACGGACCGATGGCTTTCGGGCCTTTTTCAGTGGAGATTACGTTCTTCACGATTCCTCCTCAAAGAGTTACACAGTCAGGTTAAAGGGTGATTACAGCGATGTGCCCGGCTTGCATGCCGATCGCGGTCGCGCAGAGCACGAAGATATTGTATGCCAGGCTCACTGGCCGTTTTCTAGAACGGCGGAAGATAGAGGATAGCGGTCGAGGAAATCCTGCGGAATCCCTTTTTCGTTCAGCCAGACGCGAAAGGGACCCGCTAGATTTCGATTGGTTGCCTGTTCGAGAGCGGAGCGCAAATCGTCATAACCTATTTCCTGGCCGCGAAGCAGCGCGACCAGATACGCCAGGCCGCTTCGCATCGGAGCCTTCGCCGCATATATCTTCCAGTTCGACATAAAAGAGCGGCGCCTTGGCGAGCGCGATGCGGCGCTGGGCAATGGGATCGGTCATCATGGTAAGGCCGAGGGGCGTTTCGTTGGCCTGCTTCCGCGCTTCCTCGTATCTTCGCAGGTAGCGAAGGATGCGATCCCGGCGCGCCGCCGGGCCGTTGCGCGCTTCCTCAATCACGATGGTGGCATATTCGGGCAAGCCCTCTCCCATGCCGAGGGCCGCATCGGGCGTGGGCGCCAACTCGTCACCGAACCAATTGTGCGCGAGCGCGCGACTGACCATGTCAAGGAACTGGCTGCTGTCGACTCCCAGGTCGAGCGCCGCGGGATTTACGATCGCGCCACCGGGAAATGCGGCAGCGGCGGCGGGACCTTCCTCGCTTTGATCTGATCCGCGCAGTTGCGCGGATTCGACGATGTGCGGGGCCGCAATATTTTTATCGAGAGGCCCGAAAACAGTTTCCAGCGTGCGCCAGGCCGAAGTGATTTCTTGCTCGGCGGACGCTGGATCACCTTTTAGCGGCTGGAGTGTCCAAAAGGACGCGGACTGCGAATTGCGGCCAGCGGGCCCTTGCATGTAACTTCCTGCGACGATGTAGGGCGGCAAGTCGTCCTTGGAAAGTTCAAAACGATATTCGATTTCGCTGCCGGCCGTTTTTTTGCCTTTTGGAGTGCCTCTGGCCAGGACTAAGAAATCGGCAGGGACGCGAATGGTGTAATCGGTGCGATCGGGACGGCTGGGAGCGCGCGCCAGGAGATGTTTCGGCGGCTGAAATTGCGGGAACCATCTCTGCGAGCCGAGGTGAAAATCGTCTTTGCCGAGGGTGATGCGCGGTCCTCGATTCGTGGGCGAGCGGAAGGCGTATTCGATGGAGACATCGCGGGTTTGCTTGCGGGCCCATGGCGGATCGACTGGAATTCGGAGCAGATTCGTCTGCGAGTCTTGTTCCGCTTGCGAAAGGCCGGACGGCGTCACTTGAGAGCCGTTGACCGTAACTTGGAGATCCTGGAGGCCGAAGGCTCTCCGGTTCGGCAGCGCTACGTCGATGAACGTCAAATCGGCGGTGCCGGAGTTTTCAAACTTGTAGTGCGCGGCGATTTGCAGCGCCGGAGGGTCGCCGGGAACGAAGCGGACTTGGTCGGATTCCTTGATGGTGCGGTAACCCGGCGAAAGCGGGGCGTCGCAGGAATAGCCGCACAACAAAAGAAGAAGCGGGAGCAGAACAAGGTAGAGCGAGCGCGAAGCACGGCGATTCAAGATGCGAAGATTCTACCGGGGTGGGGTGAACGTTAAAAGCCGGAAAATCGGCATCCGCCGGTCTGAAGAGGGGCAGCCATGGTCGCGCTTCACGCGTGTCCGCCGCGTTCTTTGATTTCCTTGAGTTCCTTTTCGCGCTTCTTGCGGTCGTCCTCTTCCTGGCGCTCGAATTCAGCCATTTCTTCGTCGGTCATCTGATAGTCCTCACGAGAAGCGAACATTATCCCGCGGCGACTGTCGCGCGAAGCTCGAACCGCCCGGCGGCGCTTCTTAGCCTTACCGAACCCGCCGATAGAGCGTATCGGCTCTGCAATGGCGCCCGATTCGACCAGAAGCTCGCTGACCTTTTCGAGGAACTCATGCAGGTGGTACGGTTTTTGGAGGTAGGGAAGGCTCTCGCGTTCGAGCACCGCTTGAACTTGCCCGGCCCGCTGGGGTGACACCAAGAAAAGCACACTCAGGCGCTTTGGCGGAGGCTCGTCCGAGTGCTCTGCAGGCGCGACAAATTCGGATTGGGCGAGTTCTCTTAGAATGGCGAAGAGGGGTGCTTTCGGATCAGCCAACGCGGCGTTGACAATCACAAGGTTCCAAGCGCCCGTGGCCAGTTCGGCCATCGCGTGCGCCGGCCGCGTAACAACACGGATTCGCCAATTCTCGACCTCTAGAACGCCTTTGAGAGCATTCTGGCTGGCGACATCGTTGTCAAGGATCAGGATGCCTACGTCCGGCACGGATTCTTCTCCTGAAAGGGGGCCCATCCAGTATAGCGGCTCTGGCAGGCGCAGGGCGGACGGCGGTAGCGGGTCTTTCCAAGTGTGAGACTAGGGGCTGGCGGAGGCGAATAGAAAGCGAAAATTTTGGCTTGACAAGGCGAACATCAGGCGAATATATTGCGAAAGTGCGGCGAGGTCAACAATGGCCACTTCTCCAATCCTTCGACCAACTCCGGCGACGCTTCGGCGCCAGCCGGCGAAGCCGAAGCAAACCAGTCTCACGCTATTCCCCACAGCCGCTCGCCACGGCACTTGTGAGCTACCAAGCGATGCTTCCGCGCCCCCTCCGGCGCCTGACCGGAGTAGGAAGCCCGCGACGGAACTGGTTGGCATTGCACGCCTCGCCGCCTCCTCCCCCCGCGCAGAAGCGAAACGCGGGACGGAGTATTTTCTTCTCCCTGTAAAGTCCATTTTGAATGAGTGTCATTCGGAGCGAGTACCGTTCAGATGGACGGTGAACCCGTACCGCGGCTGCGAATTCGGCTGCCACTACTGCTACGCGCGCTACACGCACGAGTACATGGAGCTGGACGGAGCGGACTTCGAATCGAAAATCTACGTGAAAGAAAATGCGGGCAGTCTAGTGGACCGCGACCTGGCCCACGACAAGATTTGGGGCGAGCACATTGCGATCGGAACTGCAACCGATCCTTACCAGCCGGCAGAGCGAGAATTTGGCGCAACTCGGGCGATCCTGGAAAAAATGGCGGAGCGGGAGGGGTTGAGCCTCTCGATCACGACAAAATCCGATCAGGTGGTGCGCGATATCGATTTGCTGCGGAGAATTTCGGCGCGTTCTTCGCTGACGATCCACATGACTGTGACGACCGTGCGGACGCGCTTGGCGCGGATGCTGGAACCGCGCGCGCCGCGTCCGGATTTGCGGTTGGAGGCGGTGCGGAAGCTACGCGAGGCCGGAATCAACGTGGGAGTGAACGCGATGCCGATTCTGCCCGGCCTGACGGACAGCGAAGCGGACCTGGACGCGCTGATGCGGGCCGCGCGCGACTCCGGAGCGCAGTGGATTGCCGGGAACGTGCTTTTTCTGATGCCGACGTCGTGGAAGTCGTTCATGAAATTTCTGGAGGCAAAGTTTCCGAAGCTTGAACGGCAATATCGAGACTGGTTCAAGGGCTACGGAAACGCGCCGGAAAGCTACCGCAAGGAAATTTCCGAGCGCGTGGAGCGCCTGCGGCGCAAGTATGGGCTTGGATCGCGCCCAAAGAGGCCGGAGACGCAGTCCTGGCATTCGCCGCAACTGCAACTCGCATTGGAGAACGGAGAGAAATAATGCCCAAGACCGCATCAGCGAAAAGAAAACCGCGCCGGGCTGCCGGTTCCGCGCAATTCGTGCCGGCGTCGCTGAAACTTGCGATCGTGCCCGCAACTGCGGCCGAGAAGCGGGGTCGCGGCGTCAAGCTAAAGACAGTGTCAACGCTGACGATGGCTTTCGCGCTGCTATGCTTGGGCGCATTCATGGCCGGGCGTCCCTCGGTGTCCGCGGAGGGGCCGATAGCGACTATTCCGGAACTCAAAGAGCGAGCGATGTTGCAAGGATTAAGGACCGCAACGTACCAGGTGAAGGATCTTGCCCGAGCGAAAGAGTGGTACAGCACGGTACTCGGCCTAAAACCTTATTTCGATCAGCCGTTTTATGTGGGATTCAACGTGGGCGGCTACGAACTAGGGCTCGTGCCCACATCGGACGCCGGTGAAAAGCGAGCGCCCGCGGGAATTGCGTACTGGGACGTGAAAGACGCTCGGGATGCGTATCAGCATCTGCTCGATTTTGGAGCGAAGGCGCAGGAACCGGTGCAAGACGTCGGTGAAGGAATACTCATCGGCGCGGTTTACGACCCTTTTGGGAATGTGCTCGGCATTATCGAGAATCCGAACTTCAAGGCTGGCGGAGACTGAGATCGTTTTTTGGACTAGGGCACGATGATGCGTGGAACGTCTTGAGAGGGCGCGCCCGCAGGCGGCCGGAAGCGGGCGCGCAGGAAATCGACGAACGCACGCGAGCGCGGGCGTCCATTGGATTCTTGCTTGCCAACCCGCAATAGAAAAACGAGCAACTGGAAAATATCGGAGTCCTTCAATCGGGGAAGATTGGGGCGCCCTGGTCCGTTCTTTTGAAATTCTTGGAGCGACTGCGAGATTTGCGCGTAGAGGGCGCGAGCCGCAGGATCATTCGGCGGCCGCTCATAATAGATCCCGCTGCCAAGCGTGCGATACATCTCGGCCAGGGACTCAAGCGCGGAGTAAACGGCGCCGTCGTGCACGTCGTTGTTCTGGGCCTGGAAGGCGAGAATGGCAGCCGCGATCGCGGTGACGACAGGCCAGCGCTCGTACACGAAATCCAGCGGAAACTGAATATCACGATAGGGGAATTCTTCGGCGGACAGCGGCTGGCGATGCTCCGCTTCGTAGCGATGCGCCACCACTAAGTGCGAACAATCAGACGGGCAATCGATCGTGACTTCGCGTTCGCGCCCGCAGCAAATCGCGCAAATCTTTTCTCCCTTGGCGGGACAAAAGCGCTTGGGCGGACGCTTCCCGCAGATTGGACAGGTCATTCGGAAGCCTCGCGCCTGTTGAACCTTGAGGACTCGCGGGTGTTCACTTTATGAAGACTTTTGGTTCGACCGACATTCCCAATCGCAAGGAGTCGTCCTTGTTTTCACCTGGATCGAGAACGATTTTCACCGGGATTCGCTGCACGACCTTCACATAATTCCCCGTTGCATTTTCGGGAGGCAGCAGGCTCATGCGCGCGCCGCTCGATCCGGCGATGCTATCCACGTGGCCTTTGTACGTGCGGCCATTCTCATCCGCTTTTATTTCGACGCGCTGCCCAGGCTTCATATATTTCAACTGCGTTTCCTTAAAATTCGCGGTGATCCAGACATCGTTCAACGGAATCACGCTGGCCAGTTGTTGGCCGGGCTGGACATTCATCCCTACTTCGAGATTCTTGGTGACCACGCCATCCGCGGGAGCCAACACCTTCGTATATTGCAGATTCAGCTCAGCGGCTTCCAGCGCCGCTTCCTTGGCTTTGACGGTTGCCGCAGCAGAAAGGGCGCGGGCGCGGATGGAGGCGACCTGTTGAGGACCGGTCTGCGAGGAGCGGTACGCCGCTTGGGCCTGGGCCAGGCGCGCGCGGGCCTGAGCCACCTGCTGCGAGGAGGCCGCCACTGAAGCCTTTGCGGAAGAAACCGCCGCACTATCCGCCGCGGCGGCAGCCACAGCCTGATCGTACAGCTGCTCAGAAACCTCCTGTTTCTCGACGAGCTGCTTGTAACGGCCCAGATCATTCTGCGCTTTGACGTTGTTCGCTTGCGCCTGGAGGAGCTGTGCTTGAGCGGCGTCCGCCTGCTGCAGGGCAACTCCGATTCCGGCTTCTGCGTCTTGGACGTCCGCCTCGGTGGTGGATACCTGATTTGTCGTGCTGATGGAGGTCACGGGCACGTCAATGCCCAAAGAATGCGCCGTTGCGACGGCAGTGGCGACATCCGCTCGCGCTTGATCCACTGCGACTTGATAATCGCGGGGATCGATCTCGGCAATCACATAGCCCTTAGGGACGGTTTGATTATCGTCCACGTTCACTTTGGAGATGTAACCCGAAATCCGCGCGCTGATCGCCATCAGATGGCCGTCAACTTGCGCGTCATCGGTGGACTCGTAACTTGAAAAGTAACGCCACGCGAAGAAGCCTCCCACCAGGACGATCACGATCGCGACGATCAGGAACAGCCGCGCGCGAGGCCGCCGCCGGAAGTAGTTGGAGGGGCGAGAAGGCGGCGAAGGCGCGGCGGAGTGAGTCTCGGTGCGAACGCGTTCCTCAGCTGGGGTGCCGGGCGAGGTTTCGGTTTCGGTACTTTGTGCCATGTCTTATTTTCCTTTGAAGTATTCTTTAACACCCTCTTCGGCAACTCCCAGGGCTCGGGCGAGAGAAATCTTGGCGTAGTTGTCCCGGTACAGACTGGAAATGTAATTTTCGTGAGCGCTGGCGACGGTTTCCTGCGCCTGCACCACCTCAACCGTATCTGTGACTCCGGCCTGAAAACGATCGCGGGACTGCGCGAGCGTTTGGTCAGCCAGGGCGATGTTGCTCTGGGCCACGGCGACTTCTTGCTCCGCGGATTCCACATTCAGGAGCGCAGTGCGAACTTCCTGGTCAATCTGCGCGCGAAGATCCTCGAGGTGCTCACGGCTCTCTTCCAGGCGCGCGTCGGCTTCGAGAACGTCTCCGTGCACCTTGCCGCCTTGGAAAATGGGAATGGCGAGCGTTCCCCGAACGTCAAATACGCCGTGTGTCGATAGTTGAGGAACGGTCCCAGCCAAGCCGTAATCGGCGCTCACCGATAGTGAAGGCAGATAGCCGGCTTCGGCGGCCTTACGCGAGTATTCCGCAGCGCGCACGTCCTCACTGGCGGCCTTGAAATCGGAGCGAGAGTCGTACGCTTGCTTCAGGGCGGATTCCAACGTGATGCCGACGAACGGCTGGTAGGGGGATTTATCAGTTAACTCGAATTGCTGGCCTGGAGCGAATCCGATTACGCGCGCGAGAGTGAGCTTCTGAATGGCGAAATCGTTTCTTGCCTGGATGAGTTGCTGCTGGCGCGTCTTCATCTCCACTTGTGCGCGCAGCCCGTCAATTGCGGGTGAAGTCCCTGCTTTCACTTGGTCCGATGCCTGGTCGTATAGAGATTGCGCCGTCTTTAGCTGAGCATCCGCCGTGTCGATGCGCGCTTCGTCCGCGATTGCCTGCAAATACTCATAGCCGACAGCGAGAGTCACCAGATCGCGCGCGTCCTTGTATGTGTCTTGGGCCGATTTGGCTTCCTCGGATGCCGCGTGGGTGCTGTTAATTGCCTTCCAGTCAAAAATATTCTGCGTAACAGAGGCACGCGAATCGATATAGGAGAAAGGCCCGACAACCGCAGGGATGGTCACGCCCGGAAATTTGAAAGTGAAGCCGAACTCGGCCAGATCGACCTTCGAATCCGCCACGTAGCTGGAGGTATTCACGTTTGGCAGCAGCGCACTCAGCTGCCGCCAGCGTTCTCCGCGAGAGCTGCGAACACCCTGGCCCGCCAAAAGGAGTCCGAGATTTTGTCTCAAGCCACGCGATATGGCGTCCTGCAAGGAAAGCTGCACCACTCCCGGCTCCGGCTTTCCCGGAACGCTGCCCAGGAAGGAGCCCTGAGGGGAAGGAGTGCCGGCGAGCCCGGAGGTTCCGGAGCTGTAACTTGAGCCAGTCGCTGGAGCGCTTGTCGCGGCGCCAGAGGTGGACGAGGCTGGAGCCACTTGTGCTTGCACCTGTCCTACCATTAACGGCAACAAAGCGGCCAAGAAGACGAGAAGGACTCTAGCCCGGCACATCACAGCATTGCCTCCCTTGGGCGGTTGTACCTTGGATGAAGCCAAAGACATAAAAGACTCAGCACAAATGACTTCCAATAACAATTAAGACCGCACCGAGGATCACGTGCGTGCACTACGAGTATCGGCATCTGCGCGCTTATTGCCAGTGGCAAGATTGCAAAAGAAAAGATCCCATGCGCCTTCAGCAGTTTCGTGCAATGAGGCATCGGGGTGCAGCGCCCAGGCCAGCGTAAGTCCGAACAAGAGCGTTTGCGTCAGCCGCGCGAGTTCGGCGGCGGAGCGATCGCGCCGAATTTCGCCGCTCTTCTGTCCGAGCCTGAGTATTTCCGTCAGGAGTGTCCGGGCGATGGTGAGCCTCTTCTGCAGCTCCGCGCGCACCGGCGCACAGGACGCATGAGCGGCGTAGATGGCCCGAAGCAGGGCGGGGGGCGACGAGGTTTGGCCCGCGAGGTCCGTCGCCAATTCTTTGAGCGCGGGAAGCACCGGACCAGATTTCGCCTTCTCAAGAGCGCGCTCGACGGCGGCCACGCGCTCTGCGCCGAGGGTGGCGAGCACGTGCTCTTTGGTCGGGAAATAATTGAAGAAGGTCCCTTTGCCAACGTCGGCGGCTTCGGTGATGTCTTCCACCGTGGTTTCCAGATAGCCACGCTCCGCAAAGAGCTTCAGTGCGGCTTCAAAAAGCCGTTCGCGGGTTTCCGCCCGATGGCGTTCCCGGCGGCCCATCCCGGCGCGCGAGCCTTGCCGAACTCCCGAAACGACGGGGGCTCTGCGATGTCTGGGCAATTCGATGACCATTGGACAATTACGACTGTAAGTCATAATTAATTCTAAGTCAACGCCGAGGCGTTCCGCTTGCCTCAGGATTTCTTGGATGGGTGCTCTTGTGGGGGCGCCCGAAAGTAGTTATTAAGGACCGGTGCGCCGAATTGGGCACAGTCCGAGGATACAAGAGAAATCTTTACACGAGAGGTCGAATTCGCGCAAGTACCTGTTGGTGTAAAGAAAAGTCGTCCACGGTGAAACGGTATAAATGGCCGATTTCACTCTAAACGGGTGAGGCGCAATGGTCTATACGCACACTGTGCCGAGACGGTTAGGAAATCCCGATTAGTTGGACCGGTTCTTGGGACTGTGTTGATTCAGGACGTTAATGAGCTTTCTCGCCGATGCTGGGATCGGAACGGCTCCGTGCAGGGCGACGTCCTTGGCGTCAATCGCCTTGCCGTAGATCCGTTCGTTCGCATCGTTATCCGGGCGCAAGGTCGATCCCTCAAGAGAGATACCGGCGAAGAGCCCCCGTGCTCGCGAGTAGGTGAGAACTTCGGCGCGCAGAGTCACGTCGGTGTCTGCTTCCGCGTCGCGGCCCTTAGGTCCAGCCGCAGCCGACGCATCTGCTCCGAGTTTCACTTTGCTACTGAGAATGGACTTCGCACCGCCCTCGTTCATCACCAACAGGACGAAGTCGGTAGCCTGGCCGCCGATTTGGAATCCGAAGCTGCCACCTTCGAGCGCCATCATCGTGGGCGCGCCCCACGGGCCGCGGAAATTATCACCGCTGCGACAAGTCATAGCCCCACGGCCATAGCTTCCGCCAACGATAAACGCCGCCTTCAGAACCGAGGGAATGACGATCACGCAGTCGGCCTTGTCCAGCAAGCTCTGCGGAATATCGTCGGGAATATCGAGGATTTCCTTCATCACGTCCCCGGCGTTCTCCAGACGACCTTCGTCTTTGGACTTATCGTCCGCCCGCGCCGTTCGGGGAGCGATGAACATTGGAAGACCCGTGAGTATCAGCGTCAGCAAAAAAAGCAATGTCCTTCTCATGGTCACAGTGCCTCCTGAACTAAGCGTACATCATATGTATGCCGGCATGGCAACGCAACTTTTGTGTCATGAGGTCCTCGAACTGCAGGGCCTGTGCAATCGTTCGGCTGCCTTCCATCTTTCAATCACTCGCTCGGCGTAGCTCGCGCAGCGGTTGACTTCATCCCTGCTATGACCTGAAGCTCGGATGTAAGGCGTTTCCACTCGCGAGGATGTTTCTTTGTACTAATAGGCGCGCTGAGATCCCCGTAGTACTCCAAGATGTTTTCCCGCAGTCCGTCGGGAATTATCCTATTCGGGTCGGAGGTCAGCCGACTCACCAACTCGGCGTAGGTATCGTCAGTTAGGGGATAGTCGCCAGCCTTCACTCTAGCGCCGGTATCAAGGTCTCGGTTCGGCAGGTCGAGCGCCGCGGTGGGATGGGCCCGCAGCGCGTCCAGAAGGCGCCGGTAATCGCCGGCGGAACGGTTGACGCTTTCGATGTACAACGCTTCCGTTTGCGCATCGGGAATCTTGATCGCCAAGTACGAAGCCGGACCCACCTTGGGAATAATTTTGATTACAATCGCGAGCAGATGCGATCCGATGCCGGGCTTTCGGTAGGTATAGGCCCAATGCCGTTCATAATCCGCCCGCCGCAGCTGTTTCACAAACTGCCGGTATTCGGCGGTGTCCGCGTCCGGCGCGAACTGCTTGCCATGGAGAACGATTTCGGCATTGGAAAAAACGGGAATCAGGGTGCGAACAGAAGTGCGGTAGCTCCTCATCGCCGGTAAAGTTTTGCCAACGAGTTCGCGGACTTCAATTCCGTAGGTGGCTACAAAGGCGCGTTCCAGCAGTCCGCGCGGCACTCGAAAGCCGATGAACCGCATGAACGCGGGGGGAGCGAATGTGCGCTTTGAAAGCTGCCCGATATCGAATGCGTACTCCGTGCGCACATGTGCGTGCGGGTTTTCATCGTAGGTAACGATGGGTCCATACTTCTTGGCGAGTCCGGGAAAGGCGATTGCGGTGGAGGGATTGACCGCTACCGAGTGGCCGATCGAATCGCCGATGTAGTGTGACAAAGCACCGATCGCAAAGGCGTATTCATCGACGTTGCGCGACTCTCGAAAGAGATTGTTGATGAAGTCGCCGGCGCGCACATAATGCGTGAGCTCACTGAAAAAGTTGCTCCCGAACGGGTAGTAACCCATGTCTTGCGCGTCGCAGCCGCCGTAAGCGAAGGCGTGAGCCTCGCGTAACTGCGCGTCGGTGGAACTGGGGAAGCGCTCCAGTAGGAGCGGGCGAATCGCGCTTCGCCAGGTCAGGTCAATTAGCTCCTCGTGCGTAAACACCGAGTAGGCGCCGGTAGTCTGCGGCGCCAGCATCGCAGCTACCATCAAAGCCGCCAGAACAATTCGCCATATCCAAGTTTTCAACGCGGCTCTCCGCAACGGCACACAACTTCAGATGCACGGCCCTCGTTTCTAGCGTCAACAGTTTCCTTGCGAAGTCATTCTGCAGCGAAAGAGTAACAGCGGCTCTCGCCATTACTATTTCGAGCTTGACAAGCATCAACGCCGGGTAGTAAAAGCGCGGCCAGGTTCTGGGTGCCCGGTAAGAGGAAATCGCCATATAACGAAAAAGCTAATGCGGAGGCCGGAGATGCGTGATTGTGTGAGAGCGTCGCACCGCGTTGTGATTTGTGTCCTTAGTGCGCTACTTCTCTTGGCAGTTGGCGCGAGGCAGCTGCATGCGCAAGCTGTCTCGGGAAACATTTCCGGAACTGTGACAGACGCGAGCGGCGCCGTCATCGCGGGCGCGAATGTCCAGGTGAAGAATACCGGCACCGGCGTCACACAGACCACGACCTCCAACTCTCAGGGGCGTTATAACGTCCCTGATCTGACCGTCGGCACATACGATGTGCAGGCCTCCAACAGTGGCTTCCAGACGGTGGTTCACGCGGGCATCAATCTCACGGTCGGAAGCCAACTCGCGATCGACTTTTCATTGCCCGTCGGCCAGGCCCAGCAGACAGTAACGGTCGAGACCTCGGTCGCCCAGGTCGAAACGCAATCGACCGCGATTTCTGCGCTCATAAGCCCGCAGCAGATGGTCGATTTGCCTCTAAACGGCCGCAACTTTGAGCAGTTGCTCAATCTCGCGCCCGGCGTCACGCCGACAGGCGCCGGAACGACCACACTTTATGGAACGGGGCCGGGTTTTTCAATCGCCGGAGCTAGAACTGAGGGCGAGCTATTTTTGTTAGACAACACCAACATGTCCGATTTCTGGAACCATCAGGCCGGCTCGCAAGTGCTGGGCACGTCGCTCGGCGTAGAGGCGATTCAGGAGTTCTCGCTACTGACGAGCACCTACAGCGCGCAATTCGGCGGCAATGGCTCCGTGATGAACGCGGCTTCGAAATCAGGTACGAACGACTTCCACGGTTCGGCGTATGAATTCCTGCGGAACTCCGCTCTCGATTCTCGAAGCTATTTCGAAACGGCCTCTGATCTCAAGAAATTGCCATTCCGCAGAAATCAGTTTGGCGGAAGTGTGGGTGGCCCGGTTAAGAAAAACAAACTATTCTTCTTTGGAAATTATGAAGGATTCCGTCAGGCGCTGGCCCAACCAGTCACGAACGTCGGGTACCCGGAGCCCTATGTTGCGTCCGGAGAGCTGCCGTGCAGCGTCCAATTCCCAGCAAACCCGTCGTGCCCGGCGGGCGCTTCCGGCAGCCCCGGTAGCGGCACAAACCCCATTCTGCCAATCCCAGAGGCAATCGGTTCCGGAGCCACCGGCCAAACGGCTGCGGCCGCGTCGGCCATAAATGGCATCCTGGGCATCTACAGCAAATTTGCTCCTCCTCCTGCGGCCGGTGCCCCGGACCAGGGCGGCTATTATTTCGGTACGATCAGCGCCACCCAAAGATCAAGGGAAGATTACGTTCTCGGGCGGGTCGACTATACGCTTTCCTCGAAAGACAGCATTTTCGGGCGCTATGTCTTCGACCGGGCGTACAACCTCAGCCCGCTCACCGGGTTTTTCGGCGCGTCCCTGCCCGCATGGCCAGAGGTGGATCACAGCAAGAACCAGTTCTTCACCGCCGAAGAGCGGCACATCTTCTCGTCCAACGTGGTGAATAACCTGCGATTCATGTTCATTCGCACATTTGAATCTTCATTCTCGAATGGCACATTGCCCGCCGCTTCGGATCCTTTGAACTTCAACCCGGGCCGCTATCCTGAAGACGCATTCGTGAGTCCAGACCTTTTTAGCGTCGGCGGGGTTGGCAGCAACCAGTTCGTCTCAGACGCCATCGCTCAAAACAAGTTTGGTGTAGGGGATGACGTGGCTTGGAACCACGGGGCTCATACGTTCACATTTGGCGCGGACATCATGCGGGTTCAGTCGAATGTCAACGCGCCTTTTGAGTACGGCGGCGATTACATATTCCTCAGTCTGCAAAATTTTCTCGAGGGCGTGCCGTTCTTGGGTTATGCGGTCGCGAATAGCCCCTTTACCGACAATCCCTTCCGATATTTCAGGGAAATCGATATCGACCCATATATCAACGACAGTTGGAAGGTAAATTCCCGGCTAACGCTGAATCTTGGCGTCAGGTACGAATACGGTACGAATCCCTCTGGCTGGCCGCTATACACCGTGCCCGACACGCCTTTCGGGGACGGTTCATTTGCGCACGTCAATCACGTCTTTAGGAGCAGCCCGAACCAGAAGAACATCGATCCACGCGTAGGTCTGGCCTGGTCGCCATTCGGGGACCAGAAAACCTCGATCCGCGCCGGCTACGGAATCTTCCATGACCCTGTGGCTCCCCGCACCTACGCCTCTGCGTACTATTTTGATCCTCCGTTTAACTATCACCAATTTCCTCCAGGAGGTGGTATGACCTTCCCGAACGCTTTCTTAACGGCGCCTCCAGTGCTGCCACCGCAGGACGTCCCCACCGCGTGCGCGGCGGATAATCTGTCGAACAACAGCATCGGATGCACGAGCCTGGGTGACGGAGTGCCATACAATACAACTAAGGCACCCTACCAGCAGCAATGGAACCTGAACGTGCAGCGAGATCTTGGCAGAGGGACTATTTTGACCGTGGGGTATGTCGGCTCTCGCGGTGTGCATTTGTTCAGTCAGCAAAACTTGAACCCGTCGATCACAAACACTTCGGCAGTCGCCGGTTGCGGCGTAGGCCCCTTGGGAGGGCTCCTCAACGCGTGCTCCACCCCGACTGGTAGTACCTGCGTCCCAACTCTCAAGAACGGGAATCTGTCGAGCTGCCACTTTGGCGCTTTCGATCCCGTCGTTGCCGCTGTGGAGCCGATACTGCCGCGCGTGAACGACAATTATGCTTCGCTCAATGAAAACGTCACGAAAGGAACCTCCAATTACAACTCCCTTCAGGTGAGCTTGGTCCGCCAGGCCGCCCACGGGATCGTCATGCAGCTCTCCTACACCTATTCCCACTGTCTGACTAATAACTCCGGATCGTACGGACTGGAAGAAGGCGCGGTTGGCCTGCTCGATCCTTACGACCCGCGGTACGATTACGGGAATTGCACGTTCGATCTCCGCCACAACTTCGTGGGCAATGTGATCTATCAGTTGCCATTTCACGGTAATCGTCTCGTAGAGGGCTGGCAAGTAAGCGGGATTGTCACGTTGCAGAGCGGGTCTCCATTCAGCGTCATGGATGGTTTCGACCAGGCCGGACTTGACAATAACGTCGCGGACACGCGCCCAAACGTCACTCCGGGCTGCAATCCGTATGTGAGGAAACGAGCTGCGCTTGGAACAGTCGTGGAGCCCCTGTGGATCAACAGCTCTTGCTTTACGCTGCAACCAGCCGGTACGCTGGGAGACGCAAAGCAAAACTCGCTTTTCGGGCCTCGTCTCATCAACGTGGATTTTGCCTTGCTCAAGAACACAAAGATCACCGAGCGGCTCCAAGCGCAGTTCCGTGCGGAGTTCTTCAACCTCGCCAACCGCTCGGATTTCCTGGCGCCGACTGCCACCCTGTTTAGTGCCGCGGGTGCAACCGATGCAGGAACGCCCAACCCACTTTACGGCTTTATCGCCGCTACGGCCCCGAACACTCAGCGCGAGATTCAGTTCGGCCTGAAATTGATCTTCTGATCGATCGTGCTCGCAGTTGCTTCACCGAGGTGGATCACAGCAAGATTTGGACGTTGACCTAGGACGAGCTAGGATTAGCGAAGCCTGCCTTCGCTCGACTTGACATGGGTTTAGCGAGATAGAAGTTTTTCCGCGCGATACGCTGGTGTCACTGCGTGAGTTGGAAGCGAGTAGGCTCCAAAGATAACCTGCAATCGGCGACGGGCCTGCTCGGGGATCGCCTACCGATTGGAAATTCCTACCCTAAACGCGAAACTCTGTGAAGACCACGTCAGGTCCCGCAAGTCTTCATGTTCGCCCGGCGATTTCTCCTGAGGCACTGCATCGCTGGGACACACGGAAGCCATTTTGATCGTATCCAAATCCTCGTTTGCGGATTCGGCATTTTCATAACGGTCGCGACCGCGTCAGCTTTGCCAACGGATATAATCATATTGACATATCTAATTTATCCGTATTAAGTTACCGCTCTTTGCCGAGGTGCCAGTTCGAATGCCCTACTTATCCGAAATCGATAGCGTCACGAACAGAGTGGTGTTGCACCCCGTACCGCATCGCAGTGCTGGCCGGCGCGGATTCTCATTGCGGATCCGCTTATTGGCTCTTGTTGTTGCTGTCCTGGCCTTCGGGCCGATGGCGGTGGCGCAAGTATCCGCCAGCCTGTCCGGCACTGTCACCGATCCAAGTGGCGCCGCAGTCACGTCGGCCGCGGTCGTCGTGCGAGATATGCATACTGAAGTTCAACGTGATACGGCCACGGATGCCGCCGGGCGGTATCAGCTTCTTGCGCTTCCTGTGGGCGAGTACGAGATCAGCGTGAAAAAGCAGGGATTCGCCGAGGAAATCAGAAGAGGTATACAACTCGCAGTTGGGCAGGATGCCGCCGTCGATCTGCGTCTTCAAGTTGGGGAAGTTAGTCAGCAGATTACCGTGGAGGCAGATGCGCCGCCCGTGAGCGTTACGACTGCTGACATCTCAGGGTTGGTCGGCGAACATCAGGTCAAGGACCTTCCGCTGAACGGCCGCAGCTTCGACGAGCTGGTGACGCTAAATCCTGGCGTTGTCAATTTCACCACAGAGAAAACTGGCGGGATTGGTGTATCGAATTCGACGAACGGCAATAATTTTGCCGTTTCGGGCAATCGCCCGCAACAGAACCTTTTTCTCCTGAACGGTGTGGAGTATACGGGGGCCGCGGAAAACAACATGCAACCCGGCGGCACTAGTGGGCAACTACTGGGTGTGGACGCCGTGAGGGAATTCAACGTTTTGCGAGATTCCTACGGCGCAGAGTACGGCAAACGGCCCGGAGCGCAGAGTGTCCATCGTCACCCAATCGGGCACCAACCAATGGCACGGATCGGCCTACGAATTTCTGCGCAACAACGACCTGGACGCGCGAAATTTCTTTGACGTTGTCTCGGCGCCGCCGTTTCAGCGCAATCAGTTCGGCGCTTCGCTGGGTGGGCCGATCCAAACTGACAAAACATTTTTCTTCTCAAATTACGAAGGCCTGCGGCAAAACTTGCATCAGACCTCGGAAACCTTTGTGCCTGCCGCCGACGCGCGCAATGGCACGCTTGTGCCGTTGGGATCTTCATGTCCTGCGGCGCAAATTGCCGCGTGCGCAGCGGTTGTGACGCAACTACTCGACCTCTGGCCTCTCGCGAACGGCCCAGAACTCACTCTACCGAATGGAAACCCGAGCGGCATTGCAGCGTTGTTGAGCAGCCCACTGCAAACCATTCGAGAGGATTTTGGCACCACTCGGATGGATCACGTTTTCTCCGCGAACGACATGCTCAGCGCCGCGTATACCATCGATGACGGCGCGGACATGACGGCAACACTGGCCGATCCCTACAGCACCGATTTGGCTCGGTTGCGCGAACAGGTGCTGAGCCTCGAAGAAACGCACGTTTTTTCCCCCTCATTCGTGAACACGGCGCGATTTGGCTTCTCCCGCGCGGCCTACTTTTTTCTTGGCGAACCGACGCCGGGAACGCCAGCCTCCAACGTAACCAGCTTTGTCGGCCCCCTGCCGACCGGCGCCGTGGTTGTGGGAGGCAGCACGGCATCGAACCCGGCCACGCAACTCGGATTGGCCGGAAGCAACAATGGCACCAACCTGAACGTCTTCCGGAATCTCTTCACCTATGAGGACCAGGTGACGCTCACACGCGGCAGGCATCAATTCAGCTTCGGTGCGTGGTTTCAGCAGTTTCAATCCAACGAAAAGCTGGCGCTCAGTCAATATGGGCAAGCGTCGTTCAGCAGCATCAACGCGCTGCTCGGCGGAGTCGTCGGAACGTTTACCTACGACCCGGCGCCGACGCAAATGAATTGGCGGTCGCTATTTGCCGCATGGTACGCGGAAGATACGATTCGAGTGACGCCGAAGTTGATCTTGTCGCTCGGATTTAGAGCCGAGTCTTCAACTGGCTGGAACGAGGCTCACGGGCGCGCCGCCAACTACTTCTTCACCAACGGCGTGATCAATTCCGCCCCGCACGTGGGCAATTCCGCGTTCAATGTCAACAACTCGAAATTCCTGCCGGAGCCGCGCATCGGCGCGGCCTGGAGTCCATTCGGCAATAAGACGGTGGTTCGCGCCGGATTCGGAATGTATAACGACCTGCAAGATGCGCTGGGATACCGGATGGACCAGAACGCGCCCTTCAATCCCACGTATGGAATTAGCAGCTTGCCCGTGGCGAATTTTCCTGTGCCAGTTTCGCCCGTGCCGTCCACCGCGAAGCTGTCGCCCGGTGGTGTTCAGCCAGATCTGAAACCGCCTACGCTGATTTCCTATTCCTTGCGCCTCGAAGAAGAACTCAGTCCGAATACCTCGCTGACGGTTGGCTACATCGGTTCGCACGGCTATCACGAGATTATCGGCGTGGACGCGAACGAACCGGCTCCCGTGGTTTGCCCAACCTCGCCGTGCCCGGCAACCTTCCCGGCCAACTTTGGAGCGCTGACGGGAGCTCCTGTTCCCGCGGGGACGTACTACGTTCCGGCCGCCTGCAGCGCTTCAAACGCGACTTGTAATGCTGCCCTGGCCGGCACCTGGACGTGGTTCGGGCTGGGCACGAGTTCCTACAATGCCTTGCAATTGGATTTGGTCCACCGCTTCAGCCGCGGCCTCTCGCTGCGCGGAACGTACACATGGTCGAAGGCTCTCGACGATGGCGATTCGTTGAACGGCACCACCGCGAACAATGCCCCAGGCCTAGTCTCAAACCCGTACAATTTGCGATCGGACAAGGGTCTCGCCACTTACAACGCGCAGAACGTCGCAGTCATCAGCGCCATTTACGAACTGCCCTTCGGGCGAGGCAAAGCTTTTGCGAATTCCGTGGCGGGTTGGAGCGATCGCTTGATCAGCGGATGGTCGTTGAACAGCGTCGTCACAGCCCAATCCGGTTTTCCCTTCACGCCCCAATTGAGCTACAACCCTTCGCGAAATGGCGACACGAAAAATCCCGTGCGACCCTTCCTCAATCCGGCCTTCACCGGACCGGTTGTGCTTGGCAAGCCGGACGAATGGTTCGATCCTGCAGCGTTCATTGCTCAGCCCAACAACAGCGGCTTCTACGGCAATTCCCGAAGGGACACGTTGATCGGGCCGGGGCTTGCTACGTGGGATTTTTCGGTGATGAAGAATATCGCCCTTCACGAGGGATTGAATCTGCAATTCCGAGCCGAAATGTTCAATCTCTTGAATCGGGCAAACTTCAACACGCCAAATCTGATTTTGGCTGTGGTGCCGCCAGGCTCAACGATTCCGCAAGCGAATCCCGACGCGGGGGCGATTACGAGCACCTCCACAACCTCCCGGCAGGTTCAGTTTGGATTGAAGCTTCTGTGGTGACGGAAAACACCTCCGCCCGAGTGGTGGCAACACCCAGGAGAGAGTGGAGATTACCGCGATGACCGTGTGCGAATATCAAGTGAAGAGCTTTAACGCGCGCGGAGACGACGAATATCTCGACGAGCTCGCCGCGTATCTCGATTGCATGCTCGAATCGGGCTGGGAGCTAATTGATCGGGAACGCGATCAATGCCCTGGCTGGTGGAGAGTCTGGCTTTACCTGGAACCGCGAGCTACCCGCCAACATTCACCACTTTGATCGACCGAAGCGTTCGTACCCAACGAGCGGGTCCTTTATCGTGCGGTACCACCAATCGAAGAGGTCCGAGCTTCTCGGCGAGGGACGTCCCATTCAGCGTGTCCGCCACAATGACATCGGAATCCTGAATGCTGGAATCCAATTCCGCAATTGAGCAAGTGACGGGGTAACCGTCAGACCCTTCGGCCGCTACGTATTTAGCCATCGCTGCGCCTCGTAGCTGCGTGCCCTAAGGCACGCCGGCTTGTTTCAGCAAGTTCGAGAGCAGAACGCCTTGCTGGAAGGGAGTGTCGAGGTATCAAAGGTTCAGAGTTCTGGTCTCAAATACCTGTTTCACCCTTGTCGCGCCGACGGATTATGTGGCATGCCAATACCAGCTGATGCGGTCTGCTACAATCAGCGGCTTAGCCGGAGTCCCACCGCGATATGAATCAAATCAAGCTGCCACACTGGCTGGCGAAAATTATTGCGGTGATGGGCGGAGGAGGGTTGTTCGTCGCTACTTTCCTCGACTCGTCCGTAATCACTCTTCCATTTATCGCCGACGCGCTGGTGATCCGCTTATCCGCGCAAAGGCCTGCGCGTATGCCTTACTACTGTGCGATGGCGGCGCTGGGATCGCTCGCAGGCTGCATTTGGATCTACTTGCTGGCGAAGAAAGGCGGCGAGGCCTACTTTCACCGCCACGGTGGCAGGGGATCGCATAAAGTAAAGGGCTGGGTGCAAGGCCATGCCTTTCTCAGCGTATTCATTCCAGGGATCCTGCCTCCGCCATTTCCGTTCAAAGTCTTTGTGCTTGCCGAAGGGGTGTTTCAGGTTCCGCTGAAAACATTTGTCTTGGCGCTCCTGCTGGGTCGGGGGCTGCGTTATTTCATCGAAGGGGTACTTGCGGTGCGATACGGCGACGCGGTGCTGCTATTTCTGATGGATCATAAGATTGGATTCGCTGTTTCGCTCGCGGGACTTATCGCCTTGCTCTACGTTATCAGCCGCTTGATATTCTCGAAAGCACCCGCAACGCCCTGAAGCGCATGGCGTTTGTTTCTTCAGGGCTCGGTCGACGAAGCGAAACGGAATTCCTCGCTCCTGATTTGCAGGCGGCTGTCGTAACCGACCCGAAGTAGCACGTTTGCGGGCTCGTTATCGTCCGCCTCAAAACGAAGATCGCGCACCTCGAAGCGATAATCTGCTTCAATGCGCTGGACCTTTGCTATCGGGAATCGCGCGTACTCCAAAAATTGAGCCGTTGCCGGATTTTTCTGCCCCAGCTCCAGGGCCGGCGAATCCTGGGGCTTATAGTGGGTGATGCTGTTGTTGGAGTCGAAGGGCTGGTTCAGTCCTACCTGGAGGTCAATAGTTTCCAGGGTGTCGTCCGTCACCACCACCCCGCGCCAATCAAACGGCGCCGAGCCTTCTGGAAACGCGCCGGCCGAAAGCGGAATGCGCCCGTGGTATTCACGCAAAAGCAACAAATCAACCGCCTGGCTGTGCAGATTCGCTTTCTCGCCGAAATACGCTGCCAAAAGCAGCAATGTAATGAAACCTGCCACGCGCCCGGTTCTTTTCTTTTGCTCCCCCACCTCTTCATTCACCAGTTTAAAAAGTAAAGGCAACAAAAGCCCTGCCACTAGCAGAAGCAAAATCCAGAGATCGAAATTCGTGACGAGATCCCACGCCGACCAATGCGTTTTGAATGGCCACAGCAGTTGCACTCCAATGCCGCTCGCCAGGTCAAGCAGCAGATGCCCGGCAGCACCGATGGCGCAAACCCCCAGTGCGCCGCGAAAAGCCAGTGGCGGAAACGATTTCTCTGTAACCGCCGCCCGTCGAGGATATTTTCGATCGAGCGCGCAAAATATGCCCGCCAGGGCGCAAGCCATCAGCGCCGAACCTGCAAGGGAATGCAGCACCGTGCGGTGAAATCGAATGAAAGAGTGCGCTCCGCCGAAATAGCTCAGGTAATCGAGATCGGGCGCGACACCGGAAACGATCAGCATCGCCGTGCCGAAACGCGGCAGGCGGCGCTGTCCCGCGCGTGCAAAGGCCAGCGAAGTTAGCGCGTGTGTGACAGGTTCCAAGATCCTGCTTTTCCAGAGCTAGCGCTCAGGCGTTACGATCGATAGCGCGTTCGGCACGATTCGAAACGCAAGCGGTAACGCCCCCACCGGTTCGCCGTCCACTTGCGCGTAAATCCGCTCGCTTGCGGCAGCCTCGCAAATCAGTTCGGCCGATTTCCACGCCTCGATTCCATCCATTTTGCGAAGTGTGCCGAAGAACAGGGCTGGCAGGCACGCCACGTAGCCCATTCGGTTCCGCCTCGAGTTCGAAACGAATTCGAACGAATCCTCGAAAAGACTCGCGCCGGTGGTGATTTTGAACGGCCCGCCGTAATGCGCCGTCCTGCCCACCACAATGATCGTGGCTTTGTGCTCCCGGCCCGCCGACCGGATTCGTATTTCGGGAAAGCCGTATTGGAAAAGCTGGCGAAAGCCCTCAAACCAGTACGCGGCGATTCCCGCGTTCTTCTTCAGGCCAGGGTGCACGCCGTTCACAATTGCGCCATCGGGTCCTGCGCCCGCCACGGAGAGGAAAAATCGTCCATCCCGTGGAAGCAAATCGGAATGGTTTCCGTTCATGGGGAATGCGGCGCCGAGCGCGATTCGCCGCACAATTCCTCCGGGAATCAGCGTCGCCGCCCGCCGGATATCCCACGGAATGCCCAGTTCCTTCGCCAGAATGTTTGCTGTGCCCGCGGGCAGCAGCGCCATGGGCACATCGCTTCCCGCCAGCCCGTTGACGATCTCGTTGATCGTGCCATCGCCGCCGCAGGCGATCACCATTCCGCGGCGCTGCTCTACCGCTTTTCGCGCCACGTCTGTCGCCGAGCCCGGCGCTGTCGTAGGAGCAAGTTCCGTTGCGATGCCCGCATCCCTCAAGACGCGCGCAGCCTGCTCCACATCGGCAAACCGGCGATGCCGTCTGCGCCCACTCGTAGGGTTGTAAATCAGCAGCGCGTCTTTGATATTGTGGGGCATTGGGTCCGGCGCTTACACGGGTCCGTGCATTGTATAATAAATTGTCGCTTGTCCGACGCTCGCTTGAGAACCCATGCCTAAGCCCGCAATGATGAAGTCTCCTGGTGCCGGCGCTGAAATCAGCGCGCTTCGTGAGCAAATTCGCCATCACGAGTATCTCTACTATGTTCTGGACGATCCGAAGGTTTCCGACGCCACCTTCGATCGCCTGATGGAGCAACTCAAGAAGCTGGAGGCCGAGCATCCGAACCTCGTAACGCCGGACTCGCCAACGCAACGAGTTGGAGGCACGCCCCGCGAGGGTTTTCGGCAAGTGCGCCACAAAACTCCGATGATGAGCCTCGACAACGCTTTTTCGTTCGAGGCCCTCGGCGAATTCGATCGCCGCGTTCGCCAAACGACCGGCCGCGAAAAGGTCGAATACGTCTGTGAGCAGAAGTTTGACGGTTTGAGCCTTTCGCTGATTTATGAGAAGGGCAGGCTTGTTGCGGGCGTTACCCGTGGCGACGGAACAACGGGCGAAGACGTGACTCCGAATGTCAGAACCATTCGATCGATTCCGCTGGGCATCGACTTGGCGCACCTGAAAGAAGCCGGTGTGAAAGACAGCTTCGAAGTGCGCGGCGAAGCTATGATGACGCAACGGGCATTCGTAGAGCTAAATGAGCAGCAAGAAGCCCGAGGTGGGAAGCGGTTCGCTAATCCGCGGAACGCGGCGGCCGGGGCCGTTCGCATGCTCGATCCAAATATCACGGCGTCGCGCCAGCTGGAGTTTTTTGCGTACTATCTTTTGGTCGATGGCCGCATCCCGAAGAAGCGTCATTCAGAAGTTTTGGAAGCGCTCAAGGCTCTGCGCTTCAAGGCTAGCTACGACTGGCAGGTCTGCCCTGGGATTGAACAAGTCGAGCGCTACATCGACCGCGTCGAAAAAAGCCGTGAGAAACTTCCCTATGAAATCGACGGGGTTGTAATCAAGGTCAACGAGATCTCGCTGCAGAACGAGCTCGGCTTCACTTCGAAAGCTCCGCGCTGGGCGATTGCCTACAAGTATCCCGCCCATCAGGAAACCACCGTCATTAAAGAAATCCTCGTGAGCGTCGGACGCACTGGCGTGCTGACTCCCTTCGCCGTTTTCGAGCCGGTCCAAATCGGCGGCGTCACCGTCGTGAAATCGACACTCCACAATCTCGATGAAGTGCGCCGGCTCAATGTTCACGCCGGAGATACAGTTCTCGTTGAACGCGCCGGCGAAGTAATTCCGCACGTGCTCAAGGTCGTGAAGCACGGTACCGAAGAGAAAGAGTTCGAGATGCCGTCGAAGTGTCCCGAGTGCGGCATGCGTGTCTATAAAACGGAAGACCTGGTCGCGTATCGCTGCGTCAACGTCTCCTGTCCCGCGCGCCGCAGAGAATCGTTTCTGCATTTTGCGGGACGTCACGCGATGAACATCGATGGCCTGGGCGACAAAATAGTCGTGCAGCTCATCGAGCGAAAACTTGTAAAGGATTTTGCCGATCTTTACCGGCTGGATCTGGAAACGCTTTCCGGTCTCGAGCGCATGGCTGAAAAATCCGCCCAGAATCTCCTGGATGAAATTGCCGCTAGCAAGAAGAATAGCCTCGACCGCCTCATTTACGCAGTTGGCATCCCGTTCGTCGGCCTACGCACCGCTCAACTCCTCGCCTCGCACTTTGGTTCCATGGCTAAGATTGCTGAGGCCGGCCCGGAGGAATTAATGGAAGTCGGCGAAGTCGGTCCTAAAATCGCCGAGGGTGTGCGCGAGTTTTTTTCGGAATCCGCGAACCGCAAAATGATCGAGCACCTGCGCGAAGTCGCCGTGAATATGAAGGACGAGCGCGCCGCCCCAAAAAGCGCCAAGCTTGCCGGCATGACCTTCGTATTCACCGGGACCCTCGCTAATCGCTCGCGCGAGGAAGCCGAAGTGCTGGTAGCATCTCACGGTGGCAAGGCCGGCTCATCCGTAAGCAAGAAAACCAGCTACGTCGTCGTCGGCACCGACCCCGGCTCGAAATTCGACAAGGCAAAATCCCTCGGCGTCGAAATTCTCAACGAATCCCAATTCGAAAAGCTCCTAAACTCGAAAAAATCGTAAGGTCTCATGCAAGCGAGACCGTAGGAGAACTTCCCATGCGCAGGATTCGCTACCACGTGGCGATGAGCCTCGATGGCTATATCGCCGGCCCGAAGGGCGAAGCGGATTGGATCACGCCAGATCCGGAAGTGGATTTCGCCGCGCTGTTCAACGAATTCGACACGGCGTTACTGGGCCGCCGCACGTTTGAGACAATGGTGGACGCCGGCCGCGCGACGATCCCCGGAATGAAGCTGATCGTTTTTTCTCGAACCCTGCCGCAGGGCGACTATCCGGATGTGACGGTCGTGGCGGAAAAGCAGAAAGAGGCGCTGACGTCGCTTCGCGAGAAGCCGGGGAAAGACATCTGGTTGTTCGGAGGTGCAAACTTGTTTCATAGCCTGCTGGAGCAAGGATTCGTGGACGCGATCGAGGTATCGATCGTCCCAATACTCTTGGGCGGCGGAATTCCGCTGCTGCCAACTCCCGCTACTAGAAAGAAGCTCAATTTAACTGGCCACAGAATCTACAAGAGCGGCACCGTTGCGGTGCAATACGCGGTGAAATAGTTCGCACCCTTCATGCATGCCGAGCGCAATAAAAAGTCCACACCAACAGCTTCTAACCGTTGACGATTTTGCCCTGTGAATTGTTGAGGTTAGCCCTTCCGCCACCCCCGAATTCGTGCTATGATGATTAAACTGGTACGCTGCGTTTTCACCCCTCCTTTGTAAGCCCAAGAGTAAAGATTCTCGCGTCGCCGTCGGTTCGCACCTTTCCAATATCGCGTCAGGGCGAGTCCGCCAATCGATTCCCCGCGCGGAACATGTCGTATAATAATTCCAGCGGGTGAGCCGGGTGATCGCCGGCCCGCTCCGCGCAAGCGGAATGGGCGGGAGGAAAGTCCGGACTCCGGCCGTGGCGAACTCGCAAGAGCCGGCCACGGCAGGGCAACGCGCCTGGTAACGCCAGGGGGTTGCGTCACAGGGTGCGCGAAAGCGCGCTCGGGGCGCGGCTACGGAAAGTGCCACAGAAAATTAAACCGCCGGTGATGCTTGCACCTCGGCGGCAGGCTTTCGGAAAAACCGGAAGCCCGCCTCTTTCGGTCTGGCGCATTTGGCAAGGGTGAAAAGGTGGGGTAAGAGCCCACCGCCCGGATGGCAACATTCGGGGCACGGAAAACCCCGCGTGGAGCAAGGCCAAATAGGAGGGGAGGGCTGGCCCGGCCCGTATGCTTGCCCTGAGTTCGCTTCGGCGAATGAAGGGCGTTTCGCTTCCAAAAGCGAAATGCTGTGACCCTCGGGTAGGCTGCTTGAGTCCCGAAGCGATTCGGGACCTAGAGGAATGATCGCCGCGCTCAGCTCGGTGAAGCCGGGAGTTTTTCCCGGTGGAATCGGCGCAGCGAACAGAATCCGGCTTACAGGCTCACCCGCTGATTTTCTATAAGTTACGGACGCCGAAACGAAAACATGTCAGAAAACATGGCAGACCGAGCCCCATCCGGGCTTGATTTTGCGCCCCCCGCCAGCATGCACAAGAGCGGGTCCATCAGCGGGATGCGCAGCCGGGTATTCATTACGAACGGCAGATGCATCAGCGTGAAGCCGGCCACGTACAACAACAGCGTGAGCGCAAGCGCGGGGCGGGTCTCACGCAATCGCCACCAGCCAACAATTGCCGCAGCGAGTACGAGCCAGTAGGCGACCACGCCGGCAATCCGTAGGAGCCGCTCCTTCCACGGTAAGCTCTGCGTGTATAAGATCTGATCGGTGCTCAACCAGAAATAGCCCACCTTGCGAAGCAGAATGGGCACCACATGCCAGCCTTCGGCGCGCCAAAGGCCGGGCACGACGCGTAGCGCGCGCCTATTGGCAACCGTCTCAGGCACCGCGGCAGATACAGTTCCGAACATCGACGGATCAGGCGCGTCCGTTGGATGCAGGTCGAGCGGTCCGAGAGCCCTTGCGATTTTCTCTTCGCTCCCAGCCTGTGTGCGTCCCTGCGGAGCCACCACGCCCTGTACGGCGTTGATGCCGGTCTGCGTCGAGTAAACAACCTGGCCCAACGTCACATAGTTGCGAAGGAGCCACGGCGCGATAAACAGGAAAGTCACCAGCACGGGAATACCGGCGCGCAGCGGTTTGTTCCGCAGGTGCCACGCTCCCACAAGCGCTAGCGGTACGGAGTTGAAGCGAATCAGCGATGCCAGACCTGCGGACGCACCCATTCCCCACGGCCGTTTGCGGACTAGGCAGTATACGAACAGCGATGTAAAGAACGCCGCCAGCGATTCGGTGAGCGCTTGTGCCGTGGCGAAAATTAGCGTCGGCAAGAAGAGGCCAACAATTAGCGCTATCCATTTTCCGGACTGGCCGAATAGGTCCTCAGCGGCCCACGCGCACAGGAAGCAGCCAAAGATGCCCGCACCGAATTGCAGCAACCGAATCGCCAGAATCCAGCCGTGATGAAATACGCCAATCGCAGCGGCCAGGATCAGCGGGTATAGAGGGGGACGAAAAGCAGTGGGGGCGTTATAGCTGAACCCGCGACCGTGCAAGAGATTATCTGCGATCAGAATGTATGCAGGGGCGTCGGAACCTCCGCTATGGAATGTAGGGTTATGAACTCCAGCCGAGCCGACAAATGCGAGCCTAAGAATCACGCCAGCCGCGACTAAGACGGTGGTCCTTTTGAGCATTCGGCGACTCACATTACCATAGCCGCTGCGTTGTCTCCGCGCTCTTTCTCGCATCGAGCCCGCAGAGATTTCCCTTCCGCCTCGGCTTGTCGTCGCCGGAATGGCAGTGTAGACTCGCCACCGGACGAGACGAAAGGAAGAGTGAACCATGTCAACGCAACCAACCGGATTTAGTCCCGATCAAATCACACCGCCCGCCGGCAATTTCATTGGAGGGCAATACATTCCCGGCGATGGCACCCAATACGATGTCATTCGGCCTTCTGATGGCCACGTGATCCGCTCCGAGCGCGGAGCCAGTGCGAACTTGGTTGACCGCGCAGTCACCGCCGCGGCGATAGCCTATAAAACAAGCGGTTGGGCGGAGATGCCTCCCCGAGCGCGCGCGAAGGTCCTATTTCGCTGGGCGGATTTGATCGACCAGAATCTTGAGGAGATGGCTAGGCTCGAATCCCTGGCGTCCTGCCGCTTGATCAACGAGACTCGCCACTTCGATATCGGTTTCGCCGCCGAGACCATCCGTTTCTTCGCCGAAGCGATCGACAAATTGGATGGCAAGGTGCTCGCTTCCGAGGCCAAAGTGATCAGTATGCACGTCAACGAGCCCTACGGCGTGGTTGCGGCGATCTCGCCGTGGAATGTGCCGCTCGTGTTGGCGGTTTTGAAAGTCGCGCCGGCGCTCGCAGCAGGCAACGCAGTTGTCCTCAAGCCATCGGAGCTGACGCCGTACTCCATTCTTCGCGCTGCGGAGCTGGCGCACCAGGCGGGCGTCCCGGCGGGGCTCCTCGCGGTGCTTCCGGGCCTCGGGCCGGAGACTGGAAGCGCGCTCGTGAAGCATCCTCTTGTGAATTACGTATCGTTCACCGGTTCCACGGCAACAGGAAAGCAGGTGATGATCGACGCCGCGAACAGCGGATTGAAGCCCGTCTGCCTGGAACTTGGCGGAAAAAGTCCGCAGCTCGTATTTCGCGACGCGCCAAATCTCGATCGTGTGGCGGACATCATCGCTGGAAATATCTGCTTCAACGCAGGCCAGGTTTGCTTCGCGGGAACCCGCCTCGTGGTGGATGAAAAAATCGGCGACGAACTTACGGAAAAAATCGCACAGCGGTTGAAGAGTCCGAAGCCGGGTCCCACCTGGGACACGCAAACAACGCTCGCGCCGATCATCTCCGAAAAACAAGGAACGCGCATCGAAAGTATCCTGAAGGACGCCAAGAAAACGGGCGCTGAAATCTGTCATCGGAGGCGGACGCGAACAGACCGGCAACGGAGGAGTCTTCTTCCAACCGACGATCGTGCGCAACACCAAACCGGACAACGCCGCGATTATCAACGAGGTGTTTGGCCCCGTCCTCACCGTGCAAAACTTCCACGATATCGACGAGGGAGTTGCGCTCGCGGATCATCCAATCTACGGGCTCGCCGGCGCCGTCCACACCAGCGACATCAACAAAGCCCTTCTTGCGGCGAAATCGATTCCCGCCGGAACGGTGTGGGTGAATACCTACGCCGAGCTATCGTTGAACGCGCCCTTCGGCGGATACAAACAGTCGGGCTTCGGGCGAGATTATGGAATGACCGGCCTTTCGAAGTACATGAACACCAAGACGATTAACATTCGGCTGAACTGATAGTTGCATCCGCAGCGCGGCGCTGCGGCCCGCCGCAGTTCAGTGGGCCGTGATATTGATGGTCGCGGTTGTGCGGCCGAAGGCGTTCGTGGCGTAAAGCGTGTACATTGTGGATTGCGTCGGAGTGACAATGACGCTTGAGCCGCGGATGGCGCCAACGTCGGGCGAGACAACCAGGTACGATGCGCCGCTCACGCTCCAGCTCAGCGTCACCTGCGTTCCGGCCGAAACGGATTGCGAGCTAGCCGTGAAGCTCGCGATCGACGGCGCGGAACCCTGCGGCACATTTGATGCCGTGTAGATTGGATTCATCTCGATTACATCAAAATCCGAAGCGGTGATGCCCCCGAGGTTGTGCAGATCGTTGTTGTCCCAGCGATCGTCCGGCGCGCCGCTGATGTACATCGACGAGCCGTTGTCCGCCATGATCATCCCGTATTTCTTCAGGGCTTTGAGAATCACCTGATTCGTCGTGGAGAATCCCGAAATATCGAAGCTGGTTTTCAGCCGCATACGCATCCCCATCGGTGCGGCGTTGACGTTGGATGAATTCGCGGCCCAATGCGACGCCGGTGGCACGAAGGCGGCGCGACTCGATTGCAGGGTGAAGCGGATCGCGTGGTTGATCTGCCCGGCGGCGACTTCGTCGTAGCGGATGAGGCCGGGGAAGATCGGCAAGCCCGCGGCGTCGGCTGAGGTCCACGTGTACGGGCGCTGCTCGTCGGCCGTCAGGTCCCAGACCGCGGCCGACGCTGCGTTCCACGTCCCGTCGCTTTGCGGATAGGAGCTGTAGAGCTCGTAGAGCCAGCAATTCGCATTGTCGAGTACGAGGACGTGGCGGTCGCCGTTGCCGGGCGCGGGATAGCCCTCGATTGGAGCGGTCGTCGGAATCGGCATCGGCCCCGGATCGCTTTCGGAGCCGTAAGCCGTGAAGTTGATCGTCACCGGCCCTTGAGTGGAATCAACAATCAGATATGGAATGCCGATGCTCGACCCGCTGTAGAGGCCGGAGCCAAAATCGGGATGCACGGCAACGGTCGAGCCGATGAAGTTGATGATAGCCGCCGAATTCGGATCGACCGGCGCGGACGAGATGTCCTGATTCCAGGCATTGTCCGCCGGGAATGGAATGAAGCCGTTGAGGTTGCCGCCCTGCCCGGCGCTCATCGCGCTGCACGCGGACCCCGAAGGCGGGTTCGTCCCGCCGGACGTACCGCCACCGGACGTCCCACCGGACGTACCGCCAGATGTCACGCCAGAGTTCTTGGACACACCCGCGCAACACGCCTGAAACAAGGCCATAACAACTAAGAGAAGTAAGGCGGCACGCATTATAGGCACTGTCGCATGGCTGCCGAGATTCCCATTTTGGAATCTCAGCAAATGCCGCCAAACGATACACGCGAAGCTCCAGCGAATTCCGCTGTGCGGGTTTTCCGAGTCTCGAGCTAGGTTTAGGTCTTGAAGTCAATCAAAGCACGGTGAGATCAGGGTTTCGAGCGGAGGTATTCGTCAACGGCAGCGGCGGCGCTACGGCCTTCCGCAATCGCCCACACCACGAGCGACTGCCCGCGGCGCATGTCGCCTGCGGCAAAAATTCCCGGCACGGAACTCATGTAATTTCCCTTGGTGGCGATGTTGCTGCGAGCGTCGAGTTCCACGCCGAATTGCTCGATCATCCCCGGCTTCACGGGGCCTGTGAAACCAAGCGCGAGCAGAACGAGATCGGCCTCGATGGTAAATTCGCTGTCGGGCGCCACTTCAAATTTCGGCGGAGGCCCTACGCGCACGGCGTGCAACTGTTTCACGTTGCCTTCCTCATCGCCTGTAAATTTCGTGGTGCTCGCGGCCCAATCGCGGACGCCGCCTTCCTCGTGCGCGCTTTCGGTGCGCAGTTGCAGCGGCCACAGCGGCCAGGGCGTGCTGGTATGGCGATCCTGCGGAGGCATCGGCATGATCTCGAATTGCAGCACGGACTTCGCCTGTTGCCGGTGGCACGTGCCCAGGCAATCCGCGCCCGTGTCGCCGCCGCCGATAATCACCACGCGCTTGCCCGTGGCGAGAATCTGATCCCGAATATCATCCCCTGCGATGCGTTTATTTTGCTGTGGCAGAAATTCCATCGCGAAGTGGATACCCTTCAGGTTGCGTCCGGGCACTTTCAGATCGCGCGGACTTTCCGCGCCGCCCGCAAGCACGATCGCGTCAAACTGTTTCCGCAAATCTTTCACCTTGATGTTGCCGCCCACGTGAGCGCCCGTTTGAAAAACAACGCCCTCCGCCGACATCTGCGCCAGCCGCCGGTCGAGCACGGTCTTTTCCATCTTGAAGTCGGGTATGCCGTAGCGCAGCAGGCCTCCGATACGGTCGGCTTTTTCGAACACGGTCACCGCATGCCCCGCGCGATTCAGTTGTTGCGCGGCCGCCAATCCCGCCGGCCCCGATCCGACCACAGCAACGCGCTTGCCCGTGCGTTTCTGCGGCGGTTCGGGCGTGATCCAGCCCTCGTTCCACGCATGCTCCACAATCGTCTTTTCGATCAACTTGATCGCCACCGGCGGCTCGTTGATCCCGAGCACGCACGCCGCTTCGCATGGCGCCGGGCAAATGCGCCCCGTAAATTCAGGAAAATTGTTGGTGGAGTGCAGCACGCGAATCGCTTCTTTCCACTCGTCGTGGTAAGCGAGATCGTTCCAATCCGGAATGATGTTGTTCACGGGGCAGCCGGTATGGCAGAAGGGAATCCCGCAGTCCATGCAGCGCGCCGCTTGTGTGCGAACTTTGTCGTCGCCGAAGGGCTGATACACCTCGAAATAATCTTTCACGCGCTCGTCAACGGGACGGCGCGGCGCCGTTTCTCGCGCGTACTCCTTGAACCCGGTGACTTTACCCACGAATCACCTGGCCCGTGGAATGTTTCCCTGACTTCGCCGCCAGCACACCCGCTGGCACTCGCGGAATTCCGAGAACGCGCTTGTACTCGTGCGGAAATACCTTCACGAATTTCGGCAGAGTGGATTCCCAGTTATCGATGATCCACTTCGCCTGCGGACTGGCCGTGAGTTCGCTATGCCTCGCGATCAGTTCGTAGAGTTTCTCGATGTCCTTCTGATTCGTAACTGGCTCGAGGTCCACCTCAGTTCGATTGCACCGCAGCGACGCAAAATCGCCAAACTGATCCAGCACGTACGCAATCCCGCCTGTCATGCCCGCCGCGAAGTTGCGCCCCGTACCTCCGAGGACCACAACCAAACCATTCGTCATGTATTCGCAGCCGTGATCGCCCACGCCTTCCACCACCGCCCTCGCGCCGGAATTGCGCACCGCGAAGCGCTCGCCCGCCATGCCGCCAAAAAACGCCTCGCCTCCCGTTGCCCCGTAGAGGCACACGTTGCCGATCAAAATGTTTTCTTCGGGGACGAATTCCGATTTTCGCGGATGGTAAATAATCAGCCTACCGCCCGAAAGTCCTTTGCCGACGTAATCATTGGCGTCTCCTTCGAGAGTAAGCGTTACACCCTTCGCGAGGAACGCGCCAAAACTTTGCCCAGCGCATCCGGTGAATTGCACCTGTACTGTATCGTCCGGCAATCCCGCTGACCCGTACCGCCGCGCAATTTCGCCGCTTAGCATCGTGCCGACGGTGCGATGAATGTTGCGTATCGGCATGCTCAACGAAACCGGCGTGCGATTCTCGAGTGACTCTTGCGCCATTTCGATCAACTTGTAATCGAGCGCCTTCTCCAGGCCGTGATCCTGCGCGATCAAGTTGCGCCGCCCAACGTGGCTCGGCATCGGAGGGTCGTACAAAACAGCTGATAGATCGATGCCTTTCGCCTTCCAGTGGGTGATATCCGTGCGCTGCTCCAGGCAATCCACGCGCCCGACCATTTCGTTTACCGTGCGGAATCCAAGCTCGGCCATCACTTTGCGCAGGTCTTCCGCCACAAAGAAAAAGAAATTCACCACATGTTCAGGCTGGCCCGCAAACTTCTTGCGAAGCTCTGGGTCCTGCGTCGCCACGCCCACGGGACACGTGTTCAGATGGCATTTGCGCATCATGATGCAGCCCAGGGAAATAAGCGGCGCGGTGGAAAATCCAAATTCCTCGGCCCCTAGCAGCGCGGCGATCGCCACATCGCGCCCGGTCTGCAATTTCCCGTCCACCTGCAGCCGCACCCGGCTGCGCAAATCATTCAGCACCAGCACCTGCTGTGTTTCGGAAAGTCCCAGTTCCCACGGAACCCCGGCGTGCCGGATCGAACTGATCGGCGAAGCGCCCGTGCCGCCGTCGTATCCGCTGATTAGGATTACATCCGCATGCGCCTTGGCCACGCCAGCGGCCACCGTTCCCACGCCTGCTTCGGCCACAAGCTTTACGGAAATTCGCGCGCGGGGGTTCGCGTTCTTGAGGTCGTGAATCAGCTGCGCCAAATCTTCAATCGAATAAATATCGTGATGTGGAGGAGGCGAAACCAACCCCACTCCTGGAATCGAATGCCGCACGCGCGCGATCACTTCATCCACTTTGTGCCCGGGAAGCTGCCCGCCTTCGCCGGGTTTCGCGCCTTGCGAAATTTTGATTTGCAAATCGTCCGCATTCACCAGGTAGTTTGTGGTGACGCCAAACCGCGCCGAAGCTACCTGCTTGATTGCGCTGCGCCTTAAATCTCCATTCTCATCGGGACGGAAACGGACCTCATCCTCGCCGCCTTCGCCGGTATTTGATTTCCCGCCGATGCGGTTCATCGCAATCGCCAGCGTCTCGTGCGCTTCCTTGCTGATTGAGCCGAACGACATCGCACCGGTAGCGAACCGTTTAACGATTTCGGAAGCAGGCTCCACGTCTTCCAGCGGAATCGGGTCTCCGGCGGGCTTGAAATCGAACATGCCGCGCAGCATCAGCAGGTCGCGATTCTGCTGGTCGATAGTTTTCGCAAACTCTTCGAAAGTTTCCGGCTTGCCTTGCCGCACCGCGTGTTGCAGCTTGCTCACGGTCACCGGGTTCAACAAATGGCGTTCGCCGCGCACGCGAAACTGATATTCGCCGCCGACTCGCAGTTCCGTCTCCGATTCGCTCGGATGCTGCATCGCAAATTCGTGTTTCATCAGCGACTCGCGCGCCAGCACATCGATCCCCACGCCCTCGATCCGCGACGGCGTGCCGGTGAAGTAGCGTTCCACCAGCGAACGGTTCAATCCGATGGCCTCGAATATCTGCGCGCCCTGATAGCTTTGCAGCGTCGAAATTCCCATCTTCGAAAATGTTTTGAGCAGCCCTTTATCCACCGCCTTCATGTAGCTTTTGAAAACTTTGTCCCACGTGCTTTCCGGCGCGAAATGCCCGTTGTTGTAAAGGTCCTCGAGCGTTTCAATCGCCAGGTAGGGATTCACCGCGCTCGCGCCGTAGCCCAGCAGCAGCGCGAAATGCATCACTTCGCGCGGCTCGCCCGATTCGACGATCAATGCAACCTGGTTCCGCGTCTTCTCGCGAATCAAATGGTTGTGCACCGCCGAAAGCGCCAGCAAGCTCGGAATGGGCGCGTAGCTGCGATCGACGCCGCGGTCGGAAAGAATCAGCAAGGTATAGCCGGATTTGATCGCCAGCGACGCGCGCTCGCACAGTTCTTCGACCGCTTTCTCGAGTTCCTGCTCACCGCCGTCTGCGCGAAACAGCGCCGAAAGCGTCGTCGCCAGAAAGTCTCCCCACTTCACGCCGCGCAATTTTTCCAATCGCCAATTTGAAATGATTGGATGGCGCAGTTTCAGCGTGTGCGAATTCTTCGGCGTCTCATCGAGAATGTTTCCTTCGCATCCGATATACGTATTCAGCGACATCACCAGGTCTTCGCGAATCGGATCGATCGCCGGATTCGTCACCTGCGCGAACGTCTGCTTGAAATAGCTGAAAAGCAGTTGCGGCTTATCGGACAGGCAAGCAAGCGGCGTATCGATGCCCATCGAACCGACTGGCTCCTCGGCCTTCGCCGCCGCAGGCTGCAAAATCGTCTTCAGATCTTCATCCGTGTAGCCGAAAGCGCGTTGGCGCATCAAAATCGTTTCGTGGTCCGTGGGCTGCACATTTGTCGGGCTCGGCAGGTGATCCAGAGTGATCTGGTTGTCCTTCACCCACTGCGCGTAAGGCTTGCGCGCCGCGAGCTGCTCTTTCACTTCGTCATCGGAGATCAACCGCTTCTGTTCCGTGTCCACCAGCAACATGCGGCCGGGCGCAAGCCGTCCCTTCATGCGGATTTCTTCCGGTTTGATCATCGGCAGCACGCCGGCTTCGGACGCCATCACCACCAAACCGTCCGCCGTCACCAAATACCGTCCGGGACGCAATCCATTCCGATCGAGCTTCGCTCCGATCACGCGCCCGTCGGTAAACGCGACCGCTGCGGGCCCATCCCACGGCTCCATCAGCGAGGCGTGGTATTCGTAAAACGCCTTCACATCCTCGGGCATTGCGGTGTCGTTGTCCCACGCCTCGGGAATCAGCATGGACATCACATGCGGCAGGCTGCGGCCGGCGAGCGTCAGCAACTCCACGGCATTATCCAGCATGGCCGAATCGCTGCCGCCCGGCGTGATGATGGGCAGCAGTTTTTCCATGTCCTTGCCAAACAGCGGAGAATCCAGCACGGATTGCCGCGCGTACATCCAGTTGGCGTTCCCGCGCAGCGTGTTGATTTCGCCGTTGTGGCAGACGTAGCGGTAAGGATGTGCGAGTTGCCAGCTCGGAAATGTGTTCGTCGAAAAGCGTTGGTGGACCAAAGCCAGCGCGCTGGTCACGTCCGGGTCCGCCAGCTCCTTGTAGAAATGCATGATCTGCGGAGCCAGCAAGAGCCCTTTGTAAACGATGGTGCGCGAGGAAAGCGAGGGGATGTAGAAAAATCCCTTCTCTTTCAGCTCGGATTCGGCCACCAGGGATTCTGCCCGCTTCCGCATCACGTAGAGCTTGCGTTCCAGCGCGTCCTGATCCATTCCCCGCCCGCGCCGGACGAAAATCTGTTCGATGTAGGGCTGCGAATTTCGCGCCACGCGCCCGATCATGTCTCCGTTGATCGGCGTGTCGCGCCATCCCAGCACCGTCAAGCCCTGTTCGCGCGCGCATTTTTCGACCATGCCTTCGCACAGGATTCTTTCCTGCGGATCCACCGGCAAAAACACCATTCCAATTCCGTATTCGCCGGGCGCCGGCAGCGTGAATCCAAGCTGCGAGCATTCGCGCTCGAAAAAGGTGTGTGGAATTTGGATCAGAATGCCCGCGCCATCTCCCGTTTCCGGATCGCAGCCGCACGCGCCGCGATGCGTCAGATTGATCAGGATCTGGATGCCCTTCAGCACGATATCGTGCGATTTTTGCCCCTCGATATTGGCGATAAAGCCCACGCCGCATGCGTCGTGCTCGTTTTTAGGACAGTAAAGTCCCTGAGCCTTGGGCAAGCTCAAAAATGGATATGCCGGCTTCATTTCGCTGCGATTTTTCGCCTTCGGATTTTTGCTCATCGCCATGGTAATCGGGACAACCCTGATCGGGCCGCAAAACTGCTCGAACAATAATACACCGGAAGGCCGCGATTTGTTTCCCGGGCCGTGGGCAACGGGCTTGCAGTCGCCGGGCACTTCGCGAACCTGTGAGTCCTTGTCCGAGCATAAGCGATTGACACCTTCGGGCAATGGGAGGATTATTCGGGCGCTTTGTCCCGCGCGCATACACAATGACTGAGAAAAGTTTCTACGGTTGGAAGCTGCTCTTCATCTTCTGGCTGATCATCGTCCTGAACTTCGCCTTTCCCACCTTCGCGACCAGCGTCGTCAACACCTACATGGCCAAAGCGATGCACCTGAATCGCAAGGAGCTCGGCCTGGCGTTTTCCGTTTTCAGCCTGATGGCCGGATTGCCGGCTCCGCTCGTCGCCAAGTCGATCAACAAATTCGGCCTTCGTTTCACTCTGTTTATTGGAACTCTTTTGACGTCCTGCGGCGCATTTCTCATGGCCTCATTTGTGAAAACCACGTCGGAAGCGATCGTAATTTTCGGAATTGTAGTCGGCGCGGGGGTGGCTCTCGCTGGCACGCTCGGGCCGCAGGTCGGTGCGGCTCGCTGGTTTCATCGCAAGCGCGCTCGCGCCATGTCGCTTCTGCTTACGGCATCCGGCATAGGCGGTTTCATCGCGGTGCCCACGCTGAACGCGATCATCGCGCGCTTCGGAACCTGGCGGGCGGCGTGGTGGTGCATGGCATTCATGTCACTGGCAGCGGCCCTTGTCGCCGCATTCTTCGTCAAGGACAGTCCCGCGCAAATGGGACAGTTCCCGGATGGCGACGCCGCGCCACGCGCGCCTGAATCTTCGCTCGAGCGTTCCCGAAGCGAGAGGCGGAGTGTACAAGACCGACGAGGATTGGACTCTGCGAGAAGCTCTCGCCTCGCGAACTTTGTGGCTGCTGGTGCTCACCTATCTCGGATTTTTCATGGGCTTCTTCATCTACATCGCGCACGGCGTCTCGCATCTCGAGGGCCTTGGATATGCGCCCAGCCAAGCGGCGAGATCGATCTCGATCATTCTGATTTCGTCGATGATCGGACAATTCGCGGTCGCCGTGCTCGGTGATCGCATCGAGCCGCGCTACCTTTCGGCCGTGGCCGTGTGCCTGTACGGTGCCGGAACGCTGCTTTCGATTCGCGCTTCGGGGCCGGGCGGGATTTATCTCTATGCGATTCTGATGGGAACCGGTTTCGCCACGGCTTTCACCTGCCTGGCCACAATTCTGAGCAATTATTACGGATTGAAAGCGTATCCCGCCGTACTCGGAGTCACCATGCCGATGGGCACGATTCTGGGATCGGTCGGTCCGGTGACCGCGGGATATTTTTTCGATAAGTACGGCACCTATTCGGGAGTCTTCGAAACGGTCGCTGGTTTGTGTTTTGCCAGCGCCATCCTCTATCTCTTGGCCGTTCCTCCGGTAAAGCGCTCCGCGCGCGCGACTGCCGAACCTGCTTCGCAGCGTATCTGACATCGGCTGTTTCGCCGCTCCGCTGGACCCAAGCGCCTAATTCTCCGCCAGTTAGCCACTTTAATTGTAAATTCTGATGACACCCACTCCGAATTTGAATTTGCCTCTCTCACGTCTGCCTTCCTAAAGTGGAGTATGAATCTGCATCCTGCGTCCGACGCGCACAGCGATATCGCGCTGCTCCACGAAATTGGCGAGCGCATTGCCGCCGCCGATCCGCTCACCACGGTTCTCGATCTGGTGGTCGAGTTCGTTTCGGCCGTGGTGAAATGCGACTCGTGTTTTGTCTATGTCCTCGAAGGCGAAGATCTTATTCTGCGGGCCTCGCAGAATCCCCACTCGGACGTATTGGACCGCCTGAAGCTGCGCATGGGGCAGGGAATCACAGGCTGGGTGGCTGAGAATAAGCGGCCCGTGGCCATCGCCCGCAATGCCTTGCTCGATCCGCGCTTTCAATTATTTACCGAGCTGCCTGAGGATCGCTTCGAGGCTTTCTTGTCCGTGCCAATTTTGTGCCGCGACAAACTTGTCGGCGTCATCAACATCCAGCATCGCGAGCCGCACCAGCACAGCCAGCGCGAGATTCACTTGGTTTCTACCATCGGCTTTCTCGTAGGACCCGAAATCGAATTGGTCCGCGTGGAAACCGAAAGTTCGCGCTCCTTCGAACTGGCCGAAGCGCGCGAGATGGTCGAAAGCGCCCAGAAAATCCTCGCGCGCAAGCTTCACATCGTCGAGCAAGACGCCTACCCCATCCTGCAAAGGGAAAGCCGCCAACGCCGCAAATCCATGAAAGAAATCGCCGAAGCCATCCTCATCGCCGACGAAATCGCCCGCTTGTAGATTCACAGAGGTCCGAAAATCAGTCGCTCACCATTCGGCCGAAGAATCGAATAATTCGCTGTTCGTACTCTGCCGGCGCGGTTCCCAGCGCGGCGGCGTGCTCCGCGCCTTTCACAACCCACAGTCTCTTTGGGCCCACGCGCGGCTGTATAAATTTGCTCGGCATGGCGGCAGGGAATCGTGTGATCTCGCGTGCCGCAGATCAGGAGGACGGAAAAGGGGCGAGTGGCCACCGCTTTTTCTGGCGAGACATCGTCTGGATTGAAACCGCCGGCGTTCGCCAACGCAGCCATCGCAGTGATGGAAGCGGGCCGAAACAGAGTTTTCCCGAGTAGCGGAGAGAAATGCGAATCCTGCGTAGTCGTAGCTAACCTCGCGCAGACTGGAAAACGGGCTTTCCGCAACCACGGCTTGGATGCGCGGCTCAACCGCTGCGGATTGGAGAGCGATCGCCGCGCCCATCGAAACCCCCAAAGCGCCGAGATGCTTAACCGCTTCACTCGCATACAGCGCGTTAACAATCGCCACAGTGTCCCAACGCTCTTTCCACCCATACGTAGCAATGGTGCCGCCGCTTTGCCCGTGTGCGCGGGAGTCCATCATCACGACGTTGTACCCGTGCCGCAGCAGAATTTCGGCGTGACCGAGAACTCCGGAGCGATTGTCAGAAACGCCGTGAAAAAGCAGCACCCAATCGCCATTCGGCTCGGCTGAATGGATTTTCCAACCGCGCAGTTCTACTCCATCCTCCGCCCGAACGACAAAGTCTTCCTTCGTAGCTCGGGTGCGCGCTAGCATCTGGGCAGTTTCCTCCAAGCGTTCTGGGCTTAACCGCGCGGGATGCAGAAGACCTGGACCGATTGCGTGACCTAAAAGCGCAGCCACGATGGGAGCCAACATGAGCAAAATCACAAAAGCATAAAGAACTCGACGCATTGGTCTCTGCTTTGTATTACGAAATGAAGGGTCACTCTATTTCACGGTTTGGTATGCGAGCGGAGCATTTGGATCGGCTTGATGGCCACATCGGGCGGTATGTTATCTTGCAGTTCGAGCAGCGGCGTCAGCGTACCCTCCTGCGGATTCAGAGGCGTGAACTTCCAATTCATTCCCGAGCTGTATTGATCCTTTTCGAGAACTACAAAATAGAGCGCGCCTGACTTGAAGTGGGCATTCAACAATGGAGCGTCGCCCTCGTCCGCGTGGGTGCCGTCGATCAGGTTTCCAGCTTTATCGGTGACGACGTCGAAGTTATTCAAAGTGCCGCTGAGCCTGCCGTCTTGTTCTTTCAAAACTAGCGTCGCGAAGACCTGGCCCTTGAAGGTTGCTTTCCACGTGCCCACGAAAGATTTCAAATCCGGAGCGTCTTCTTTTGCAGGCGCGGCGCCCTGACGGGGCGAGGCTGAAAGGCGCAACGCGCCAAGGCAAGCGACGGCGAGCAGCAACAGGCTCGCTTGCCTCGTGACTGCGCGATCGCGGCCAGTAAATCTCATGTCCTTACCTCCAAGCCGCCGCTTACGATCCTGTTGACGCATAGTGGCGAGTCCCGAAATTCCACAAAGAAACCGCCAGCGTGAAAAACGCAGCCGCTACCACCGGTACCAACGGCGCATATTCTGGCGTTACCGCGCGGCCTAGCAGTCGGACGCTAGGGTAGAACGAGGCGAGGCCAAAGGGAATCACCCAGCACAGGACAAACTGTACTCCGGCGCTATAGATCGAAAGCGGGTAGCGCCCGAAAGCGATCACATTCCATACTGGCGGACTGACTCCGATGCGATCTTCAAACCAGAAAGACACGCTGGTGAGAATCAAGAAAACCGAAAGGTAAATCACGCCCGCGCAAAGTCCGAAGAAAAGCAGCATGGCAATTTTGTCCGGCGTCCACGCAACACGCAGCCGCCGCGCCGCCCAAGCGACGCAAAAAATTCCGGTCCCCACCTCTTGAACTGCCTCGATGCGAAATTGCTCGAACAGCACTTGAAATAGAGACGAAACTGGCCGCAGCAGCACGCGGTCGAATTTCCCCTCGATGATGTAGTTGTTGCCGAAATTGTAGAGGTTCAGGCTGATGACGTTGAACAGCCCGTAAGGAATGAGCGAGAAGCCGTAAAGAAACAGCACCTCGGGAAACGTCCAACCGGCGAGCCTCGGGATTCTCTGGAACAAAATGAGGACGAATCCAAGTTGGAAAATTGTTGCAGCGAAGCTGGTGCCCAGGCTGATCAGAAAATCAGCGCGATATCCGATTTGCACTTTCAGGTACTGCGTGAAATATCCCCACAAAAGCATCGCATGCCGGTTCAGCGAAGCCGCAATATTTGAGAAGCGCGTTTTGTCCTTCATCGTCAGCCTCCCTGGATTGTAATTGTGCGCAGCGTGCGACTCCACCACAAGTGCGCCAGGATTATCAGAACAAAAACCCAGAACCACTCGGTAGCGAGAGCTCGCCACGCGTGGGCGCGGTCGAGTTTGCCGAGATAAATTTGAAGCGGCGTGTAGGCGATATGTTCGAAGGGGAGCCAGGCCAAAATTTGCTGAATCTTGCCCGGGAAAAACGTCATCGGGCAGCAGCAGGCCGGAAAGCAATTCGATCAGCCATTGCTTGGCGCGGATCAGCGCGAGAATCGACTTCAGCGGAATCGCGCAGGTCCCAATCATGAAGTTGATCGCAGCCATCAGGAAAAAACTGCCAAGCACGGCGACCAGAAAGAATAGGAAATTGTCGCGCGATGCCGGCCGCTGAAGAGGAAACACTAGCGCCACGACCACTGCCGTCGGCAAAGTGAGCAAACCCAGGCGGAACGCGGACTCGCCCATCGCCCGGCTGATCCACATCCATTGCACCGAGACCGGCTTGATCAAATCCATGGCGATCTTGCCTTCGATCACTTCGTAGGCCATTTCCTGGTCGATCGTATTCCAGTAGAACGAGCGGATGATCCAGCCGATGCTGACGTAAGTGATCATCTGCGAAAGGTTGTAGCCGGCAAACGACGAAGCGGAGCGAAATACGGCGCTCCAGATGAAATAGTAAATCGTCACGTTAAGTGAATACGTGATGATGCCGGTGAAATAGCGCAGCCGAAACGCGAGAATGTTGACGAACCCAACGCGCGCAAATTCCGCGTAAGGCGCCAGAGACTCGACGAATTCACTCATGCGAAGTTGGCCTCAGCGCCATCTCCGAATGGAAAAGGACAGCCGCTGTTTACGCCGAGCTTTAGCATCATGTTCACGCGACGATCTTAGGTAGACGGATGGCCGAGTGCAAGGGCGGGCGCCCGTGGACTTTCGCTGAGTCCGATAAGTGCCGAACGGATGGAAAAGCGGGACGCGGTGCACTACACTCCTTCGTGCTTCAAGCCGCGCGATTGTGATAATGGCGTCGTGAAAAGCGGAGGAATCGGTATGCAGCGTGCGATGAATGAAACAGGGAACACAAAGGCGCTCGGTCCTGGGGCGCTGAATGGCAAGCGTTATATCGAATCGCTGCGCGATGGGCGCGAGGTTTGGGTTGCCGGAGAGCGGGTGAAAGATGTGACCGCGCACCCCGTTTTTGCAGGGATGTGCTGCGAAATGGCGCGAATTTACGACATGCAGCATGCGCCAGAGACCATGGACCAGATGACGTTCGTGAATGAAAACGGCACGCGCGTCTCGTATTCGTATCTGGAGCCGAAATCGTACGACGACCTGCTGTTGCGGCGGCGCAACGCCGAAATCTGGGCGCAAGAATCGTTTGGGATGATGGGACGCTATCCCGATTTCTGCGCGGCTATCGCGATCGGTTTCAAAAACGCCGGCGACGAGCTGGTAAAGTTCAATCCGGCCTTTGCGAAGAACGCGGCGTGGCATCACCAATTCGCGTCTGAAAACGATCTTTGCCTCGGGCACGGCCTCCATGATCCGACGATGGATAAATCGCTGCGCCCGGAGCAGGACCCGGACCGCTGCCTGCGGATTGTGAAGGAAACGGACACCGGCTACATCGTACGGGGCGCGCGCCTGGTGACGCTGGCGCCGCTGTGCCACGAAATGCAAATCGCTCCCACGTATCAATTGAACGAGCGCGAAAAGGACCACGCGATTTGGTTCGCGATTCCCGCCAATGTAAAGGGTCTGAAAATTATTTGCCGCGAGCCATTCAGCAATCGCAGCGCGTTCGACCATCCGGCATCGTCGCGATTCGACGAAGAAGACGCGATGGTAATTTTCGACGATGTGCTGGTGCCATTCGAGCGCGTGTTTCTGGCGCGCGAGCCTTTGGCGGCGCGCCAGCTATTCGGGCCGCGGGTAATGACGTGGGCAGGCCCTTCGGCGACTGTGCAAGCGATCGCGCGCATGGAGCTTTTGATCGGGGTGGCGCACCTGATGGCGAAAACCGCCGGAACCGACGCACGGCCGCAGGTGCAGACGGAGCTCGGTGAGTTGGTCACGTATCAGCGAATCCTGCAGTCCATCCTGCGCGCGGCGGAAGTGGATTGCGTCAAAACGCCAACCGGCCTAGTGGCGCCGGGCCCGATGATCCATCAGCGGTCGCTTACGGCACTGGTTTCCGAGCGCATCATCAATATTTTGGAGCACGTCGGCTCGAGCTCGCTGATTTTCGCGCCGAGCGAGAAAGATTTTGACGCGCCGGAGTTGCGTCCGCTGCTGGATGTGTATTCGCGGGGCAAGGGCGCCTCCGGAATCGACCGAGTGAAGCTGGCAAAGCTCGCGTGGGAGTTGACGGGCGATCAGTTCGGCGGGCGGCAGCAATTGTACGAGCGGCTGCATTCGGGCGATCCGCAAACGGTAATTTCGCTCTCTTATCTGCAGTATGACAAGAGCAAAGCGGTGAAAATGGTCGAGCGGCTGATCGGTGCGACGTTTGCGGTGTGATTCTTAGCTAGCGGTCGGCGTAAAAGGCAGCCCTGGCCTGCACGGTAAGATCTTTTTTCTTAGCGGTGAGATGGATCCTGTGATACCCGATCTCGGCGTCGGGACCTTCCGGTGCGTAGCCGAGGCTGTACTGATTGCGCAGTTCCTCTTCGATCTGCGCGTAGATTTTGTCGACGGGCTGTTTGCCTGAAACTTCGAAAAGCCGGCCGCCCGTTTCCGCGGAAATCTGTTGGAGAACTTTCTTGCCATCCGCGTGTTCTTCTTGCCGCGGATACTGTCGACGCCCGCCGCCGCCCATCGGGCCCATGCCTCCATGCATGCCACCGAAACCCCCGCCTCCGAAGCCGCCGCGCCCTTCCTCGCCTTTGAATAGGATGGAGTAAACAAGAGTGTCGGCGCGCTGGGCCGCCTCAATGGCGCTCTGTAATGATTCTTTGCTGCCGCGATCGACTCCATCGGTGAGGACAATGAGCGCCTTGCGCCCCTGCTGCTTTTTCATCACATCATCGGAGGCAAGCCAAATGGCATCGTAGAGCAAAGTTCCGCCGCCGTGGCCTTGGCGGCCAGAACCGTAACCGGGCGAGCCGCTCCCGTTCCGCTCCGGCGTCTCAAGCAAGTCGAGCGAGGATTCCAGCTTTTTGCTCGACGACGTGAGGTCCTGTAGCAGCTCCACTTCGCGGTCGAAATGGATCAGAAAGGCTTTGTCCATGTCCTCGCGCAGCACGTGGTCCAGAAAGGTGTAACTGGCGCTTCGCTCGTCGCCAATAACGTGGCGTTGGCTCCCGCTCGTGTCGACGAGCAGGCCCAGGGTCAGCGGGAGATTGTCTTCCTGCAAATAATATTTGATGGTCTGCGGATGGTCGTCTTCTTCCAAGACGAAATCGTCTTTGGTGAGGTTGCGAATAATGTTGCCGTGTTTATCCCGCACAGTGGCGAGCACGTTGACAACTTTCACTTTGACGGAAATGTTCGGCGCCTGCTGGGCTTGCAGAGACGCGCCTGCCAGCAGCAGAACCAGCGAGAGTTGAACGGCACGAACTAGCTTCATGTGGGTATATTCGCCCGGATTGGATGTGCAGGAAGCTGTTTTGGTTTGTTGGCGCCTAGGCCGGGACTTCCAGGGTGGCTTGGCCGGCGTAGATGCGCTTGATGATTTCCTCGATGGATTCGTCTTCGATGAGTAGGTCGCGGACCTCAACGGCGGCGAGGATCTGGCGGATTAGGTCGGCGGTGGCCACTTGAGTGCGATCGAAGCTGATGCGGAAGGTCAGCTCATCCACTTGGTCGAGATGGAGGGCATCGCGCGAAAAGGCCGCGACGCGACCGGCTTCAGCGCGGTCTTTCAGCACGAACTTGATCTGCTTCGTGCGCAGCAGCCGTTCTTTCAGTTGATCGAGGGGCCCATCGTAAAGGACGCGTCCGTGGTCGATGATCATGATGCGGCGGCAGAGTTCCTCGATATCGTCAAGATCGTGAGTGGTGAGCAAGACGGTGGTCCGAAACTCGCGATTGATAGCGCGCAGAAACTGGCGGATGTGATCCTTGGCGACCACGTCGAGGCCGATGGTCGGCTCATCGAGGAAGAGCAGCGGAGGATTGTGCAACAGGGCTGCGGCCAGATCGCAGCGCATGCGTTCGCCCAGCGAAAGCTTGCGCACGGGAGTGTGCAGGTAATCGCGAATGCCGAGTATTTCGTTGAAGCGCTCCATGCGCGCGTCGAAATCGCGCTGAGATACATCGTAAATGCGGCGCAGCAGCTTGAATGATTCGATCACCGCAATGTCCCACCAAAGCTGAGTGCGTTGGCCGAAGACGACCCCGATGGTTTTCACGTACTGCGTGCGCTGGCGAAAAGGGACGAACCCGTTGACGACGATTTCGCCGCTGGTGGGAACGAGAATGCCCGTGAGCATCTTGATAGTTGTGGATTTGCCCGCGCCATTAGGTCCGATGTAGCCCACCATTTCGCCGCGATCGATGGAAAAGCTCACGCGGTCCACAGCCGCCACGGTGCGATACTCGCGGACAAAAAGATTCTGGATCGAGCCCAGGATTCCTTCGCGCCGGTGGAAGGCGCGAAAGTGTTTGGAAAGATCGCGGACATAGATGAGCGGCCCGGCGGTCATGAGCGCAAGAATTCTAACATTTGAGGCGGGTTACTGTAGAACCGCAGCTAGTTATGGGCTCCGGCTTGCTGCTTTTTGTAGGCGTCCCAGGAAATGGAGATGAGATATGCGTGGATGGCATCCACTTCCGCGGGGCTTAGAACGCCATTCCAGGGCGGCATTCCCGCATTCTCCAGCAGGCCGCCGAGAACGATCTTCTGAAAGGCATCGTGCGTTTCCGGGCTCATCCTGCGCAAATCAGGCGTAAGCGTGTGTGGCGCATTTGCATGGCACGAAGCGCAATGCGCGGCGAAGAGCGCGCCGCCCTGTTTAACTGTTTCGGCAGATGCGGTCAGCGGGGGTGGCTGCGGAATCGGCTGAATCGGTGGCAGAAGCGGGGGAATTGGCGCAGGACCGCCGCCCAGTTTGAAGGCGATGATGCGGCCTTCGTTTCCGCGCAGATAAGCTGCGCTTTCCAGATGCGGGAAATTCCAGCCGCCGCCTCCCCAAGCAGCCATCACTGCAACGTATTGGACGCCATCGACCGTATAAGACATCGGCGCGGCAATGACAGTGGTTCCGATTTCAATGCTCGCTAGCTTCTTCCCGGTGTCCGCGTCGAAGGCGCAAAAATATCCCGTGCCCGTGCCCTGGAACACCAGGCCGCCTGCCGTTGAAAGCACTCCGGCGTGATCCCACCAATCCGCCGAGGGAGCTTCCCAAACGATTTTGCTGCGAATCGGATCCCAGGCGCGAAGAAACGTTCTGCCCGAAAAAATCGAGGTCTGGCCATTTTCGATTTCTGGAATATAGACGAGCCCCGTTTGTGGATCGTACGACATCGGGTTCCAATTGTGTCCGCCCATTGGCGACGGCGAAATCAAGTTTTTTCCGTCCGTCGAATATCGGAAATTGCGCGCATTCGGCGCTTCCACGGGGCGCCCCGTCTTCATATCCACATGGCTGGCCCAGGTGACGGGAACATAATTATCGGCGGAGAGAAGTTTCCCGGTCTTGCGATCGAGGATGTAGAAGAAGCCGGGCTTCGACGCATGCATCAGAACCTTGCGCATTTTGCCGTTGATCTTCAGATCGGCCAGGATGATCGGCTGCACCACATCGTAATCCCATTGGTCGCCGGGCACCTCCTGGTAATACCAGGCCATCCGGCCGTTGTCTGGATTCAGGGCGATGACGGATGCGATGTAAAGATTGTCGCCGCCGTTGGGGCTTCGTTTGGACTGATCGTAAAACGTTCCATTGCCGGTGCCGAAATAAAGAAGATTCAGTTCCGGATCGTAATCCATCGCGTCCCAGACGGTCCCGCCGCCACCCATGTTCCAATTGCTCTTGGGGTCCCATGTCTTTGCGGCGGCTTTGAGCTCAGGATTTTCGTAGGGTTTGGATGGATCCCCTGGAACGGTGAAGAATCGCCACGCGAGTTTTCCGGTATCGAGATCGTAGGCGCTGATGTAGCCGCGCGCGTCGTATTCGCCGCCGCCGTTTCCGATGACCACTACTTTCCCCGCAACTTCCGGCGCGCCAGTCGACGTGTAGCCCTTTTTGTGGTCGATGATGGTGTCGGCTTGCCAAATCACGGCGCCGGTGTCCGCATTCAGCGCAAAAAGTTTTCCATCGAACGAAGCAACGTAGACCTTGCCCTTCCACACCGCAACACCGCGATTCACTTCATCGCAGCACGCTTCGCGGTTCACGCGCAGGTCAGCGTGCGGATCGAAACTCCAGAGTTCTTTGCCGGTTTTCGCATCGAGCGCGTAGGCCTTCCCGGTTGAGCCGGACGTGTACATCACGCCATCGACCACGATGGGCGTCGCTTCAAGGCCGCGGTTGGTGTGCGTGTCGTAGTCCCACGCAAAGCCGAGTTGATCGACATTCTGCTTATTGATCTGGGCGAGCGGGGAATAATAGCTCTGGCCGAAGTCTCGGCCCGAGGTGAGCCACTCTCCCGGATGCTTGTCGGCCGCCAGGAGGCGCTTGCTGTCAATCTGACCGCCGACGGCGGAATTGGCCTGATCGCCCACCGCAATTGCCTTCACCAAGCCATAGCCTGCAAGCGAGCAGACTACGGCCGCCATTGCGAGGCCAGACACAACTCGAAATTTCAGGAACATAGAGTCACCTGCACCGCGCAGCACGATCTCAGTGGTAGTGGATCCAAGGTGAATGCATGTTGTACGGGACGCCGATAAAGACTGCCTCGATCTGCTGAATTTTGCCATCCCGAATTTTGAATAATTCCAACAGGCAAAGCGTGCTTGGCGTTCTTATAGGAGAGTGTATGACGGTGCCGTCGGTAAGGGCGAAGTTGGCGAGCCTTCCGGCATGATCGATGAAGCCGGCCGCCATCACCAGGCCGCGCTCTTCGTCCACCAGGAAAAAACGGCGGTCGCGAACGCGGTCGTCGTAGCGGTAATTGCCGAGCTTGAATTGCTGGGCGCAACCCAAGTTCGAAACGGGGATGATTTTCATGAGATCGGGATTATGCGTTGTTTGCAAACCGTTCTCGATGCGATTGCAATTGTCGTCGAACTGCGTGAAGAGCACTCCGTCATTGAGTTGAAGCGTGCTGAAATAGCCGTCAACAAGGGCGATCATGCGAGCGCGGGGGCGCCTCGACTCCGGCGGGACGATTTCGTTCAGCACGGGCTTCTCGACCAGGTTGGGTTTGCTCGGAAACGGTCCGCTGCCTTCGCTGCGCCGGATCAGAGTTTCGGCCTCGGAAATTTTGCCGTCTTCCACTTTGAGCCGCAGTGCGAAAACGGAAGTCGCGTTTGTTTCGTCTACGATTCCGTAGAAGCCAACTTCACCGTTGGTGGGGTCAGCCATCCGGAGATTGTAGCTGCCGAGGCCGGTCACGGTGCCCCACACTCCGTCGCCGATATCCATCATCACGTTATTTTCCGAGTACCGGAAATTCTTCGCCAGCGGCAGGCGCGACGGATCTTTCATCTTGAGCGCGTCGAGATATTGATCGAGGAAGCCGTATAGGCAAGCGCGATCGCAAGCGGGCGCAACGCCATCTTGCGCGTTGTCCGCGGCGCGAACGCGGCCGGGATGCGCCAGCGCCGTAACCATTGCAATAATTGCGAGGCAGCCTGCGGCCAAAAGCGCCCGTTTGGGCATCATTTCATCCTCCGGATCGACCGGCCGGAAGATACTACATCGAGCGAAAACTACAAGGGGTTTCCATCCACGGGAGGGACAATGTGCGGGCCCGGCGCCACGTCAATGCTGGCCTGTTGAGGAATGACTGGGAAAATGGATAATCTGATGGCAAGATCGGGCGGCCCTTTTTTCGCCATTGGGCCATCTGAACGACCGAAACCGTCTCATGATCGAACAGTGCCAATCCAAACGGGGGACCCATGGCCAACGAAAAGCGTTTTGACGTGGACCGGCTGAAGGCAATTGACGTCCACGTGCACATCGAGCACGAAGGAGCAGGGACTAAAACCGATCAGGCGGCGAAGGAGTACTTCGGCGGCGCCGCTGCGCGAGGCCGCAAGGAGATGGCGGAATACTATCGCTCTCGGAATATCGGATGCGTGGTCTTTACCGTTGATGAGCGGCTTACCGGCAGACCAGTGGTGCCGAACGACGAAGTCATCGAGTTTGCCGCGCAAAATGCAGACATCATGATGCCTTTCGCGAGCGTGGATCCGACTCGTGGCCCGGAGGCAATCAGCGAAGCGAAACGGCTGATTGCGACGGGCCTACTCCGCGGATTCAAGCTTCACCCGCCATTGCAGCAATTTTTCCCCAACGATCGCGTCGCCTATCCGCTCTACAAGGTGATCGAGGAGGCGGGGCTGCCGGTCGTGTTTCACACGGGGCACAGCGGCATCGGCACGGGAATGCCCGGCGGCGGGGGAATCCGATTGAAATACGGCAACCCGATGTATATCGACGATGTGGCCGTCGATTTTCCGGACATGCCGATTATCATGGCGCATCCGTCGTTCCCTTGGCAGGACGAAGCAATCTCGGTTTGCCTTCACAAGCGCCAGGTTTACATCGACTTGTCAGGTTGGTCGCCGAAATACTTCGCTCCGAATTTGATTCAATACGCGAATTCACTATTGAAGACGAAAATGCTCTTCGGGTCGGACTATCCACTGATTACTCCCGACCGGTGGATGGCCGATTTCGAGAAGGCTCCCTTCAAGGACGAGGTGCGGCCGCTGATTTTGAAAGAAAACGCCATGAAGTTGTTCGGCCTCACGTCTAAAACTGCGGCACCTACCGCAAGGGACTAAGGTCTGGAAAGCTGATTACGGAAGCATAGCGTCCCTGCGTTCAAATAAGTATATTGCGATAGCAACGGCGCCCGTTCCGCCACGCCCCGCGAAAAGGAGGAGTCATGCAGGAATTCGATCCTCACGTTCTCGACGAGAAGGCGGTCCCTCCGCCCGAAGATTTTAGCAAGCGTGCGCGAGTGCGGTCGCTTGAGCAATATCGCGAGATGTACGAGAAGGCGGAGCGCGAGCCGGAAGTGTTCTGGGGCGAGCAAGTGAAGATGATTGACTGGTTTGAGCCTCCCACGAAAGTGCTCGAATGGGATTTCCCGCACGCGAAGTGGTTCACAGGCGGAAAGCTCAACGTCGCATACAACTGCCTGGACCGCCATCTCGAGAAAAATCTCAACAAGCCGGCTTTGCTTTGGGAGGCGGAAGACGGCTCATCGCTTCAGTTCACCTATGCGGAGTTGCACGAACGCGTGTGCCGGTTCGCGAACGCGCTGAATTCTCTGGGCGTAAAACCGGGCGACTGCGTGGCGATTTACTTGCCGATGATTCCGGAATTGCCGATTGCCATGCTCGCATGCGCGCGGATTGGTGCCGTGCACTCCGTGATTTTCGGCGGATTCAGCGCCGCAGCGCTTGTCGATCGGATCGCGGATGCAAAATCGAAAATACTTATCACGGCGGATGGAGGTTTTCGCCGCGGGAAAATCGTTCCGCTGAAAGAGACTGCCGACGTTGCGCTCAGGAATTGCCCCACCATCGAAAAATCAATCGTCGTGAAACGCACAGACGAAAAAATCGGCTGGCAAGAGGGCCGCGATCTCTGGTGGCACGATCTCGAAAAGGCCGCTTCGCCGGAGTGCGCCGCGGAATCGTTCGATTCCGAGCATCCGCTCTACATTTTGTACACCAGCGGCACCACGGGAAAGCCCAAGGGCGTGCTGCACACTTCGGCCGGCTACCTGCTGCAAACGATGTGGACCGCCCAGATGGTGTTCGATCTGCGCGACGACGACGTCTACTGGTGCACCGCCGATATCGGCTGGGTGACCGGGCACAGCTACATCGTTTACGGGCCGCTCGCGAACGGCGCCAGTGTTCTGATGTACGAAGGCGCGCCCGATCACCCCCGCCGCGACCGATTTTGGGAAATTGTGCAGCGCTACAAAGTGACGATTTTTTACAGCTCCGCCACCGCGATCCGCGCGTTCATGGCCTGGGGCACGGAATGGATCGATTCGCATGACGTGAGCAGCCTGAGACTCCTCGGCACTGTCGGAGAATCAATCAATCCCGCCGCGTGGAAGTGGTACTTCGAGGCGATTGGGAAAAATCGCTGCCCGATTGTCGATACCTGGTGGCAGACGGAAACAGGCGCGATGATGATTTCGCCTTTGCCGGGAGCGACTCCGGCGAAGCCCGGCTCGGCCACGCTGCCGTTGCCAGGAGTGATTGCAAAAGTTGTGAATATGCAGGGACAGCCCGTGGCGCCGGGCGAGACCGGCTACCTCACCATTCAGAAGCCGTGGCCATCGATGCTGCGCACAATTTATGGCGATGACGAGCGTTACGTTCGCGATTATTGGCAAAAGATTCCCGGCGTTTATTTCGCGGGCGACGCCGCGCAGTGCGACAAAGACGGATACATTTGGGTTCTCGGGCGCGTGGACGACGTGATCAAGGTCGCCGGGCACCGGCTCAGCTCGATGGAAATCGAAAGCGCGCTCGTCAGCCACGCCTCCGTGGCCGAGGCCGCAGTGGTTGCGCGTCCGGACGAGATCAAGGGAGAAGCGATCGTCTGCTTCGTCACATTGCGCTCCGGGCAATCTGCTTCCGGCAATTTGCGAAAGGAACTGATGGAGCACGTTTCCACGACCATTGGAACGATCGCGCGCCCAGCGGACGTTCGCTTCTGCGATATTCTCCCGAAAACGCGCAGCGGCAAGATCATGCGGCGCCTGCTGCGCGAAGTGGCGCACAAAGGCGGCGTCTCGGGCGACACCACGACCCTCGAAGACATGAGCGTAATCGAGCGGATTGCGAAAGCTCAGGGCCGGGAAGAGGAATGACGCTTCAGCATTAATCTGCAACAAATAGCCGCACACAACTCGCGCTAATTCCGCTATAGCTGACCGATTGTGGCGATTCTGCCATCCCGCGAGACGCTTTCTTGTATATACTTCACGGTTCGACGCAGCGCCAAACGCCGCGTCGTCGCTTGGAAATCGAATCGAATTGTGGGGGGCCTCTTGCTCACATTTTTAGGTCGCACAGTTGTCTTCGCAGTTGCCTTTATTCTCGCCTGCATTCTTCCTCGGCCCGCGCAAGCGCAACGGGCTGGCGACTGGCCGATGTACAGCCACGATCTGGCCAGCACGCGCTATTCGCCGCTTGCGCAGATCAACGCCAGGAATGTCGCGACGCTCACTCAGGCTTGGTCCTATCCGATGCGGCCGGAAGGAAAGGGTCCGTCCGCCGCCAGCTTCAGTGAAGTCACTCCCATTGTGGTGAACGACGTGATGTATCTTGCCGCCGGCAATCGCATACTCGCGCTCGAGCCCGAAACCGGCAAGGAAATTTGGAGCTTCGAACTCGAGAAGGGCCTTGTCCCGCAGCGCGGCGTCGCCTATTGGCCGGGAGACTCGAGCAATCCTGCGCGCATTATCTTCACCAGCCTTCACAGGCTCATGGCCCTCAACGCTGTCACCGGCAAACTCGATCCAAAGTTCGGCGACAATGGCGAAGTCCAAATGGACGTACCATTTGCCGAAGTCCCCACAATCTACAAGGACATCATCATCGTAGGTGCCAATGTGTACGGGCCAGGCGAAACGAATCTCCACCCGCAGGACGAGGTGGGAGCCGGAGTTCCCGGCGATTCGCGCGCTTACGATGCGCGCACCGGGAAAAAACTGTGGACCTTCCACACCATTCCGCAGCCGGGCGAGGTCGGCCACGATACCTGGGGTGACGATAGCTGGCGAGGGCGTGGCGGCACGAACGTATGGTCCATCACGATGACGGTGGACCAAAAGCGCGGCATCGTTTACATGCCCATCGGCGGTCCGGCGGCGAACTATTACGGCGGCGACCGGCCCGGAAATAATCTCTTTTCCAATTCACTGGTCGCCGTCGATGCAAAAACCGGAAAGTTGAAATGGTATTTCCAGACCGTCCATCACGAACTGTGGGACTTCGATTTGCCGCCTGAGCCCGTGCTGATCGATATTGATCACGACGGGAAAAAAGTTCCCGCGGTCATTCAGATGGGCAAGTCCCCGTACATGTTCATTTTGAATCGTTACGACGGCAAGCCGGTGTTTGGCGTCCAAGAGCGCCCGGTGCCCAAGGGCGATGTGCCCACCGAGCAGTATTCGCCCACGCAGCCATTTCCCGTGAAGCCTCCACCGCTCGCGCGAGATAGCTTTTCGGCGCAAGATTTGGTCACCGCGGAAGATACAACTCCCGAGCACGCGAAGGCCTGCAAGGAGCTGTTGGATAGCTACGGCGGCCTCTACAATGCGGGTCCTTTTACGCCATGGGGATTTCGACCCGAGGGCGGCCAGCCCAAAGTCTCGTTGGTTTTCCCTGGGGCGACGGGAGGAACGAATTGGGGCGGCACCGCTTCCGATCCAACGACTGGTTACGTTTTCCTGAATGTGCAGAACTCAGGCTCACTGGGCTGGATCGAGAAGAACCCGAAATACCATCCGGGATCGGGCGGCCCCGAGCTTCCCTATCATCGAGGTAGCGGCGCCGGCAGCCAGTATTCCGGCTTCAGCGCCATCGCCAAGGACGCAAACGGACACAGCCTCGGCAATCTTCCCTGCCAGAAACCGCCATGGGAAAGCCTGCTTGCCGTCAATGCAAACACGGGAGACATCGTCTGGAGCGTGCCGCTGGGGATTACCGAAGGGCTGCCTCCTGGGAAGCAAAATACCGGGAGGACGGGAGCCTTCGCCGGTCCAATCGTTACGGGCGGAGGTCTGGTATTCATCGGCGCAACAAACGATGACCGCTTTCGCGCGTTCGATTCCAAAACCGGCAAGGAACTCTGGTCCACCAAGCTCGATTACGCCGCAACCGCCGTCCCGATGACCTACGAGGGCAAAAACGGCAAGCAATACGTGGCGATTGTGGATGCGGGAGGTGGTTCCGGGGACAAACAGGCGCTACTGGTTTTCGCCCTGCCGTAACAACGCTCGCCCCCGGAGCAAAATCCAGAAGAAGCACTGCTCGGCTGATCTATCGAACAAACCCGCTAGGCGCTGGCCGAGCGGGATGCGGGGCGAGGCCGGCTTCTCTCGCGGTGTGAGCTAGCGCGCGATACCCGGGGTAGCGGCTCGCCCTCAAACTCCACCACGTCACTCGCTCGATAGGGTTTTTCCCGCTCGCACGATCGGCAGCGGAGGCTGAAAACTCGATCGTGCTGCTCGGTGGAGAGAAACGAATCTTCCTGCTCTGCCGCCGCTGCGCCGCTGGCTAAAATAGCAGGCACGGGTATCGGCTGTCTGCAGGATAAACAACGCACTCCAAGGTAAGATTGCTTATCAGTCTGCACCATCATCATCTCAACGCTCCTCAGAAATTGTGGCTCTTTCGGGAAGGGACCGTGATCTTACACGATTGCTGGGGAGAATCCAAGCGGACGCTGCGATCCATCTAATCCACAGAAGACAAAGGAGTTAGATAAAATTCTGACAGGGTTTTCCACAAATCAACTTGCGAGCCTCTTAGCGCCATTTTCAATCTTGCAGGTCTTTCATGTGCGCGCAATTTTGAACGGGAAATCTCGGCGCGCCAGATGGCAGACGCGTTTGAAAAAATCTTCTCCGAATAGTCGAATGGAGTATCCTATGCGGCGCAACAGCGCGTGAATTTGCCGATTCGCTGTTCTTTCGCCGGAGAGTGATGCGTGCCTGGTGGTCGTCGCGGTCTTCAAAACCGCTGCCCCGACACTTCGTGCCGGGGGGTAGGTTCGATTCCTACCCTCTCCGCCAACTTTTCCAAAGTCGTATACTGGTTGTGGTTTCCCGGAGGTAACCGCTCATGTCGGATGAAGAAGCACCTCTAAAGCTGACGGCGCTTTCATCCTGCGCGGGCTGCGCATCCAAGCTCAGCCGTCAGGCGCTGACGCAAGTCTTGCATCAAGTGCCCATGCTGAAGAATCAAAACGTCCTGGTCGGCGCGGCTACCGGCGACGACGCGGGCGTTTATCGCATTGACCGCCAGCGGGCGCTGGTGCAAACCACGGATTTTTTCACTCCGATCGTGGACGACCCATATTCTTACGGGCAGATCGCGGCAACCAATGCGTTATCCGATGTATACGCCATGGGCGGGCGCCCGCTCACCGCGCTAAATCTGGCCGGGATGCCTGCCGATACGATTTCACTCGACGTGGTGAATCAAATCCTGCGTGGCGGGGCGGAAAAGATCAAAGAGGCAAAGTGTGTGCTCATCGGCGGACACACCATCAAAGCGCCTGAGCCAATCTTCGGCTTTGCCGTAACCGGCATCGTGTCGCCACTGCGCATGATGACGAATGCAAATGCTCGCCCGGGCGATACGCTGATCCTGACAAAACCGCTCGGCACTGGCGTAATCACCACGGCCATAAAGCGCGGATTGGCCACGCCCGAACTCGAAAGCAAAGCCATCGCCACCATGTCCCGCTTGAATGAGATTGGTGCGGAACTGGCGGAACGCGGCCTCGTAAAGGGCGCTGTTGATGTAACCGGGTTCGGACTTCTGAGCCACCTTGGCGCAATGTGCGCGTCGAGCCACGTCGGCGCGGAAATCGAGGCGTCGAGTGTGCCGGTGATCAGCGAAGAAGTCTTCGACCTGATCGCCCAAGGCTGCATCCCTGGTGGCAGCCGCGACAATCTCGCCTACGCGAATGAGTTTACCGAATGGGATGGGACGAGCAACGTACAGAAGGCCTTGCTCACCGACGCGCAGACGAGCGGCGGCCTTCTCCTCTGCGTCCCCCAGAAGCGCCTCCCAGCCGTTTTGAAGCTTCTGAAGGCCCGCCGCGCCCTTTCCGCCGCGATCATCGGCCGGATTGTGCGTGCCGCGAAACGGCGAATACGGGTTCGTGCATGAATGCCTCCCGGCTTCGGGCCATACCATCTGTCGAGAAGGTCCTGCAATCCCTCGGCGATGCCGGGCTTCCTCGTCCGCTAGTCCTCGACCAAGTGCGCCGGGAGTTAGGTGCCCTCCGCAAGCAAAAGACGATTCCGGAATTTGACGCTGTGGTCTCGACGATTCGAGCGAAGCTCCGCAATTTGTCTGTCGGCCGGATTCAGCCTGTGATTAACGGCACGGGAATTCTGATACACACCAATTTTGGACGCGCACCGCTGGGGCCGGCGGTGATCGAGAAACTGAAAGCAATCGGATCCAGCTACAACAATCTTGAATATGACCTTACCGGGGGAGCGCGAGGCGGACGCGCCGCCTATCTCGAGCGGGCGCTATCGCTTTTGTGTTCCTCTGAAGCCGCAACCGTGGTGAACAACAATGCCGCTGCGCTGGTTTTGATTCTGCGCCACTTTTGCGAAGGGCCCGAGGCCGCTTCCGGGCGAAGTGCCCGCAAAGGCACACGCGCAATGCGCGCGCGCAAAAGTGAAGTAATCATTTCTCGTGGCGAACTCATTCAGATCGGCGGCGGCTTCCGCATTCCGGACATCCTCGAATCCAGCGGTGCAAAGCTGCGCGAGGTGGGCACAACCAACCATACAAAGATTGGAGATTATGCCCGCGCGATCACCCGCGAAACTGCTTTGATCCTGAAAGTCCACCGCAGCAATTTTTTCATGGGTGGGTTCGTTGAGTCGCCGTCCCCGCAGGAAATTGCGGCGTTGGCGCGAAGAAAACGTATTCCCTTTGTCGAAGATCTTGGCAGCGGCGCCATCGTCGAAACGGAAACGACGCCGGGAGTGGAACACGAGCCCACTCCTGCCGAAGTGATACGCCGTGGCGTCGATTTAGTCTGCTTCAGCGGAGACAAACTGCTCGGAGGGCCGCAGGCAGGCATCATTGCCGGAAAAGCCGCGCTCGTCGGCGCGATCAAGCGCAATCCGCTGTTTCGCGCGCTCCGGTGCGACAAGCTGATTCTATCCGCGCTCGAAACCGTCGCCGATATTTATTTAGGTTCTGGAGGAGAATCCAGCGCATCGGATGAAGCCATGCGCGCTGCGGCGTGCATTCCGGTTCTGGAGATGCTGAACACACCGGTGGATACCTTGCGTTCGCGCGCCGACAAAGTCATTTCAGCGCTCGCAGGGCTTCCGTTGAGCGCCGGTGTCGGCGCCGGGCAGGCACAAATCGGCGGAGGGACGCTGCCACAGTCGATGATTCCCTCGGTGACGATCGATCTCTCCCACAAAACGCTTAAGCCGCAGGATCTCGCCACAAGATTGAGGGGACATGCCGTGCCGGTAGTCGGATATATCGCGCGCGGTAAGCTGAAGTTGGACTTGCGGACGATTTTCCCCCGCCAGGACGTGCAATTGGCCGATGCAATCAGAGCAGTGGTGGCCGATTGAGCGTTTGACGAGAATCGGCTGGTGGCTTCGTTCATGTGAATTTCTGAAGGAGAAGTGATTCGCCAATGGAAGGCGCACGCCATTTCATATTAGCCACTGCGGGACACGTGGACCACGGCAAGAGCGCTTTGGTCAAAGCGCTCACCGGCACCGATCCCGACCGCTTGCCCGAAGAACAACTCCGCGGAATCACAATCGATCTCGGTTTCGCGCATCTCGAACTGCCGTCCACGGCCGGCAAGTCTCCGATAGTTCTCGGAATTGTTGACGTGCCGGGACACGAAGACTTCGTGAAAAATATGGTAGCGGGTGTCGGTTCGATTGATCTTTCCTTGCTGGTTGTCGCCGCCGACGATGGCTGGATGCCGCAGACCGAAGAGCACCTGCAAATTCTCACCTATCTCGGCGTGAAGCGCGCGGTTGTGGCGCTGACGAAAATCGATTTAGTGCAAAACGAACAAAGCACTGTAGCCGCGATCCGCGAAAAATTGAAGGACACGCCGTTTGCGGACGCGCCAATTGTCCCCGCATCCGTTGTCACCGGACGGGGAATTGGCGACGTGAAGACCGCTCTCGCGCAAGTTCTCGCGGACGCACCAGCTCCGGCCGATATTGGCAAGCCGCGCCTGCCCATTGACCGCGTGTTTAAATTGCAAGGCATCGGAACCGTAGTCACAGGCACCTTGAGCGGAGGAATGCTGCGCCGCGGCCAAAACGTCGTGATCCAACCTTCGGGCCAAGACGGCGCGCATTCGCAGCATCCAATCTCATAATCGCGATTTGGAAACCAGCGGGCCGGGCTCGCGCACCGCGCTCAATCTTTCTCTCGATGCTGTCGAGGATGTTCATCGCGGCGATGTGATTACCTTGAGCGATTTTGGAGGGCCGAGCAGAACCATCGACGTGTTCCTGGAGATTTCCGCGAGGGCCGCGCGTCCGGTGAAGGACGGCGCCCGCTTGCACGTTCACCACGGTAGTGGAAACACTGCCGCTCGAATTGCTTTTCACAACCGCGAAGATTTGGCGCCGGGCGAACGCGCCCTGGCTCAATTGCGAGTTGAAGAACCGGCCTTCGTGTTTGCGGGAGATCGGTTTGTCCTGCGGGATTGGTCCGAACACAGCACGCTAGCGGGAGGAATTGTTCTCGATCCGGACGCTAGCCAGCGCCTATTTCACAGCGAGGCTCGTGCGCGATTTCTCTCTCCGCGCGCGCAGGGTCCGGACGACGCCGGAAGCTTCGTGGCTTCGCAATTGGCGCGCGATGGCGCCGCGAAAAAATCTCAGATGCTTCGGAAATCGCGATTCAGCGCGGACGCTGTGGTTGCCGCCGTTTCGAAGTTGCAAGGGGACGGCAGCGTCGTGGTTGCGGGTGAGATCGTAATCGAGGCTGCCCGCTGGAAAAGAGTCCGCCAACGCGCAGTCGATGCAATCGACGCGCGGCACCGCGCGCATTCCGAGCAGGCCGGCCTGCCCCTCACGGATTTGCGTGCGGCGCTCGAATTGGATGCGCCCGTCGCCGAAATTTTCGATGCCATCGTCGCGGATTTGTGCGCGCAAGGATTCGCTCGTTCGGGAAATGCGATTCGCCGCGTGGCTCATCGCCCCGCTCTGTCGCCGCAGCTTCAATCGGCCAGCGCGCGAATCCGCGCCGTGCTCGCAGCCAAGCCGTTCGATCCGCCCTCGCGAAAAGATTTGGCGCCGGACATAGCGTCGCAGCAAGCGTTGCGATTCCTGATTGAAAGTGGCGAGGTGTTCGAGGTGAGTTCCGAAATCGTGCTGGCCGCCGAGAGCGCCAAGCGCGCCACCGAAATGGTTCGCGAATTCATCCGCTCCCACGGCCCGGCCACCGTAAGCGAATTGCGCCAGATGCTCGGTAACAGCCGCCGCGTCGCCCTACCCTTACTAGAACGGCTGGACCGCGATGGCGTCACGCTGCGCCAAGGCGATAAGCGGTCTCTGCGTCAGCCGCTTCCGCAAAAGGTACTGCGCTAAACTCCGACACACCCACACGAACAGCGCCGGTCGAAATTGAAGCCGACGTTATCTAAAGTCAGTTTTTTCCGCGATTTCCGCTCTAAATTGCGGGCACGCTTGCGACCAATCGGTATTTCCTCCTCCCCTCGCAACATTAAGTCGTTCAAAAACAATAGCTTACAATAATTGTAGCGCCGACGTGAATATTGCGAGCTACGAGAAACCATAGGGTGGTATACTGCATCGTAATCACATGAGCCAAAAACGCAAAGGAACTGGACGTTTAGTGCCGACCCGGCCGACCGGCGTGGAATACCGGGTAAACTACGGAATCCACGTCGTTTCCGAGCCTCGCAAACACGGTCGAGGTATCAGCCCTGCCCGCTGGGCGCGCTGCTCCGTGCGTTCCTCAAGCGCGCACCGCATACCCAAGGGAGATTATTTCCTTCACGCTGATGAGGGTGGTGTCTTCCAATTAAAGTATACGGGCAACATTTGGCAGTATCTCGCCGCCGCGTAAACCCTTCGCCGATTTGTAATTGCAGCTCTTCCCGTCAGCGGTGGAGCTGCGTTCACCCGCCTTCGGCTCTTGACTAGGCGAAAAAGCTGCGCAGAGCGTCTTGTTCGTCGGGGAAATCGGTGAGTATCGTGTGCAAATTTGTAAGCTGCAGAACTTCCTGGGCTCGAGAGCTTAAGTCAACTGCTTTCAGTTCAGCGCCGTTCTTGTTGGCCGTACAGAACCCGCGAATGAGCTGCCCGATGCCCGAACTGTCGAGGTAGGTAACCGCTTGAAGGTTGAGCAGTACTTTCTTCCGCCCCTCGTGCAAAAGATCCATCAATAACTCATGGATCGCCTCCCCTTCAATCAAGGTGAAGCGACCCCGAATATCGATTACCGTAACGTCGCCAAATTGGCGAGTTCCAACGCCAAACCCCAAGGCCGCCGTTCCTCCGGACCCGTTATTCTAATCTACCCGGCTTGGAATCGGAAGCTCAAGCTGGAGGGTTCCTCCTGTGGGTCCCCTCCCCGTGTCAACGAACGCAGCAAAACGCAGCGGAAAGTTTCGCGGAAAGGGTCTATGATGGCGCGCATTGCGCCTGGCAGCCTGGCGCAGATACGCCCAGCATGAGGAGGAGAAACGATGAGAGCCATCAACGAAGTCACGATCACGGATGCGGCGCTCGAGCAAATGTCATCGACTCCCAGTCCGCGCCTGCGCGAGATCATGGCGTCCTTGGTACGCCACCTGCACACTTTCGCTCGTGAAGTGGACCTCACGCCGGCAGAATGGCTCGAAGGAATTCGCTTCCTCACCGCGGTCGGCCAGAAATGTACGGAGCATCGCCAGGAGTTCATTCTCCTCTCGGACACCCTCGGCCTCAGCGCGCTTACCAACGCCTTGCACGACAAGCGCGCCACGGCGGCTGCCACAAAATCCAGCCTGCTCGGCCCGTTCTACCGCCAGGACGCGCCCATGATGAAGCTGGGCGACTCCATCATCTCCGAAAGCGAAGGAACCGAGGTCGTGTTTTACGGGCAGGTGATCGATTCGAATGGGCGCGGCATTCCCAACGCCCTGGTGCAAGTCTGGGAGCCTGACGAAACCGGCAATTACGATTTGCAGAAGCACGATCCCTCGACGATGGATCTTCGCGGATGTTTTCGCGCGGATGACCAAGGACGCTATTACTTTCGCGGCCTCTGCCCCACCGGTTACATGATCCCGATGGACGGCCCCGTCGGCGACATGATCCGCGCGCAAAAGCGCCACGGTTATCGCCCCGCGCACATTCATTTCGTGATCGGCGCGCCGGGCTATCGCGAACTCGTCACCGCGCTTTACGTGGCCGGCGACGCTCACATCGATTCGGATACGGTGTTTGGCGTCGATGAATCGCTGGTCATCACGCTGAATAAAACTGACCGGTCGTCGCCCCTGCCTGACTTGCCGAGTATCCATTACGATTTCCGCCTCGCTGCCGCAAAGGATCAAATGACCGGACGTGTGGGCGCGGATCCGTCGCAGATCACCGGTAAAGCTACAGGAAGCGTGGCATCGCACTGACGCGGGAGTTGAGCGTGCGGGAAACTGCGAAGAGCCAGATCAGTTGGCGGCGCGGCGATGAATCTCCGCGCGGACCAGTTTCGCGCCGGCCGCGAGCGCGGTGAGCTTTCCAAATGCGACATCCGCGGGCAGATACTTCATTCCGCAATCGGGCGCAAGCACCAGCCTATCTGACGTAACGAAGGGCAGAGCGCGCTTGATTCGGGCAGCCACAATCTGCGGCGTCTCCACTTGATGCGTCGATAGATCGATCACGCCCAGGATAATGGTCTTCTTCGGCAGCTTCGCCAGCACGCTGGTATCAAGTGACGACTGCGCCGTCTCAATCGAAATCTGTCGAACGGGCGAGTCCGCCAACTCCTCCAAAAACGAATAAGCGGCGGGCCGTCCCGGAACCAGCGCCGCATAGCCAAAGCAGATGTGGAGCGCCGTCGTCCCGCCAATGCCCTCGAGCGCCCGTCGAAGAGCGGCCAAGCCGAAGCGGCGCGCCTTTTCGGGGTGCGCTTCCATCCAGGGCTCGTCAATTTGGACGATATCCGCTCCGGCGGCGAAAAGATCCTTCATCTCGGCATTCACGGCCGCGGCGTAATCGAGAGCCATTTCCTCTTCCGTGTCGTAGTAATCGTTCTGCGCCTGCTGCGACATCGTGAAGGGACCCGGCACGGTAATCTTGATCGGGCGGGAAGTGTTCGCGCGCAGAAATTCCAAATCGCGCACTTCCACCGGATGTTTGCGGCGAATTTTGCCTACCACCCGCGGAACGGACGTTTCGCTTCCACTGCGGCTTATGATTTTTCCGGGATTGTCGAGGTCCACTCCATCGAGCGCGGTCGCGAAACGATTCGAATAGCTTTCGCGCCGCATCTCCCCGTCCGTAATGATGTCCAATCCCGCGAGTTCCTGGGCGCGAATGGCGAGCAGCGTGGCATCATCCTGCGCTTGCTCGAGCCACTCCGGCGCCACGCGCCACAATTCCGAAGCGCGCACTCGTGGAGGCATCCGGTGCGCCAGTTTCTGCCGGTCGATCAGCCATTCCGGCTGCGGATAAGAACCCACCAGCGAAGTAGCTAGCAGAGTCATGGGGAATCAACTTTGGGATTCGCACGCCGCACTTGTCAAGCGGATTCGCTCGCTAGACCGAGTGAGCAGAAACGGCCGATTCAGCTGCGGCGCGGCGTCCGCGCACGCGCAGCACCTTTCGCTGATTGGCCTCCAGCACTTCAAACCGCAACCCGTCGAATTCAATCACCTCGCCGGTGCGCGGGACGTGCCCGGCTACGCCATTCAGCAATCCTGCCACGGTCGTCGCGTTGGTGTGTTGCGCCGCCGCTTCTAGTTGAACCCCGAAGAGTTCGCCGAGCTTGTCCACGGGCACGCTCCCGCGCAAAACCATCGCGCCGCCAGTTTCGCGGATCACATCCGGCACTGACTTTCGGTCTTCCTCGCCAATTTCTCCCACGATCTCCTCGACCAGGTCTTCCACGGTAACCACTCCAGAGACCAGGCCATATTCGTCGATCACGATGGCCATCTGCTGATTGGTTCGCTGCATTTCCTTCAGCAACTCGGAGCCGAATTTCATCTCGGGCACAAAAAGCGCCGGCCTCATAATCTCGCGGACGGTGCGGTGGGCGGCGTCCCGGTCTGGGACCTGAAGCATCTCGCGCGCCATGGCGATGCCGGCGATGTCGTCGAGCGACTTTTCATAGACCGGCAGCCGTGAAAACTTTGTCTCCACCACGCGCTCGCGAAACTCCTCGAGCGTGGCCTTGGCGGAAATCGCGATCACATCGGGTCGCGGCGTCATCACCTCGCGCACGCGTTTGTCGCCGAACTCAACCACCTGTTCGATCAACCGGGCGTCGTGCTGTTCGATGATTCCTTCCTCCGTGGCGGCGTCCACGAAAGCCTCAATTGCTTGCTGCTCCTTGGCGGGGGTGCCCGGCTCCTCCTCGGAAAGGCGAAGCACGGAGATTATTAGATCGATGAATGCGTGAATCGGCCAACTGAGCCACAAGAACGCTCTCACCACTGGCACTAGCGGCGCCGCCCAGTTTCCGGGGGATCCCGCGATCAGCAGCATCGGCAGCAGGTGCATGGCCACCACAACTTCCGTGCCCAGCAGCAACGCGGCTTCCACGATCGCTTCTCGGACGTCGGGGACGAAGAAAAAGACGGCGAGGGTTGTTACTGCTGCGACCGCCACAAGCCACAGCCGGGCCAGCAGGCTGAAAGCCAGCGCGGCGCGCGCTCGCTCCATTTTGAATCGCGGCTCGATCTCTGATTCAAATGCTTCCAGATGACGGTGCGTGCGCCCTATCGACACGCGCCCAAGTTCCCGGTACACGCGGTCGAAATACGAAGCGATCACCAGTCCAACCGTGAGGACCAAAACACCGAAGGTGTAGAGAAAAATCTCCATCGCTAAACCAGCCCGAGCACGCGGCGCATCTTCTGCTCCCGACGGTCCATTTGGCCGCGGTCGGTCTCGTGATCGTAGCCCATTAGGTGAAGCATGCCATGAAGCACAAGGATGTGCATCTCTTGCTCGAAAGTGCGGCCGAAACGGCGCGCATTGCGCCGCGCTACTGCCGGAGCAATGGCGATATCGCCAAGGTAGTTGCCGTCAACAGGTTGATTCCCGTTCGATCGCGAACTCTTGCGGCTTGGTTTGCGCGCGGATTCAACGGGGAACGACAACACGTCCGTGGGGCCGGTCTTGCCCCGGTAGCGGCGATTCCACCGCGCAATTTGCGCGTTTGTGACCAGGGAGACGGCAAATGAGTCGGCGGGCAAATGCAAGCTCCGCCGCGCACGTGCGAGAAATTGTTGGAGGTTGGCCAGGGGAACTTGGGTGCGACGCTGGCGGTTGAAGATCATGAGCTTACTACCAAGATTTTTGCCGCTCGAATCTCCGGCGTGCGCTAGGCGGCGAATCGCGCACGACAATTATTCGCCGGAGGCGGTCACTTGCCACGCGATCTCTTTCCCTGCGCCTTCGCTTTGGCGCGGATCGGCCGCTTCGTGGCCGCGTGTGCGCTGGCGCGTTCGTGCTTCGCCTGCGCCTTCGCTCCAATGGCCGCGCCGGCCGAAACACGAGTTGCTTCGCTTGCGGCGGATTTTGCGCCTGCGGCCGATGGGCCGGAAGCAGCCTGCTTGCCCTGATGTTTCGCATCCGCCGCTTTCGGACCCGCGGCGACCTCGCTTCCTTTACGCTTTTTCTTATCTTTTTCTTCTTTCTTTTTTGGTTCTTCCTTGATCCCGGCAAGAGACCGCAGAGCTTTGGTCCGGTCTTCCGGCGTACGCGCCCTGCCGCGAAGCTGCAAGTCGAAAATTTGCTCGATAATCTTGTCGAACTTGGGGCCGCGAGGAACGCCGAGCGCGTCCAGTTCGGCAAAAGGAAGAGCTAGGCGCATCGGCCGCCACTTTTGAATGTAGGCCCGAATTTTGGAGTTCACGCTGGAACTCGGCATTTCCGCTTCGATAAAAACCAGCATCTCCGGGGGCACGGAGGCGAGATAAAAATAGGCGTCGCGAGGCGAATTGGTTTTGCGGCTCTTCAAGATCTTTACGATCTTCTGCGCTTCCGGAATCAGATCCGCGATCGCGTTGATTTCGGCGGCGCGAAAACCGAGCTCGCGCAGGGCCGCTGAGGCTTCGCGGGATTTCAGGCGCCCCAGGGTCGCGTTGATTACCGCGGTCTGCAGGCGAGGACGGAGTCCAGCGGCCTGAAAGTTTGCCCGTACGCGGACGAGTTTGTGGAGGCTGTCGTAATCCGGCTTGCGGTGTTGCAATTGGGGATGAATCGCGGGTAAAAACTCCCGCGCTTCCCACTGCTTTAGTGTCGCCGCCGGATTTTCCTCGCGCGCCACCGCGCGTAGCGCGTCGCCGGCGTCCGCTCCGTCGATATTGCGATGAAGGCCGCGCTCGATGGCAAGGTCGAACCATTCCTGCGTTCGCGATTCCATCTTGCAGCCCATGCGCGCGGCATAGCGAAGAATGCTCATCAGCCGGATAGGTTGGTTCGTAAACGCATGAATCGAAAGCGCCCGCAGCTCCTGGCGCTCCAGATCGGCGAGGCCGTTGGTCGGATCAAGCAGCAGGCCGCGAGACTGCGCGTTGAGGGAAATGGCGATGGCGTTTACAGAAAAATCTCGCCGCCGCAGATCCTCGGCGATTCCGGAGAAGCGGTGGACGGGCTTCGCGCCGGGGCGGTCGTACACTTCGTCGCGCGCGGCGGAAATGGAACCGTCCACATCCCCCGCGAAGATCATCTCGTAGTGGCGCAATGTCTCGTTTTCTGCGGCTACCCGCGCGCCGCCTTTTTCGAGTTCGCGAACGATGCGAACGGGGTTTCCTTCAACTGTGAAATCCAGTTCGCGAATCGGCTGGCCCGAGATGAGATCGCGGATGGCGCCGCCGCTCAGATAAACGTTCAGGTCCTGCGACCTGGCCAGCTCTTGCACCCGCTCGAGCGTGGCCCGCTGTTCGGGCGAAAGCCTGCTTTCCAGTAAGTAGATGTAATCGGGCATGAAATGCCCCTCCTCCTCGTGAGGCTGCGCGAATGATTCAGGCGCGCGGATGATGCGCTTTGTATACTTGCTTCAATCGTTCCTCGACCACGTGCGTGTAAATTTGCGTGGTCGCTATGTCGGCATGGCCGAGCATCATCTGGACGGAGCGAAGATCGGCGCCCCGGTCGAGCAGATGAGTTGCGAAGCTGTGCCGAAGCATATGCGGTGTGACTCCCTTCCGCAGCGCGGCCTTCCGCCCGTAGGTCCCCAGCACTTTCCAGAAAGTGATGCGGTTCATCATCCCGCCCTTCTGATGGAGAAAAAGGCAAGGTGAGGAAGCGTCGCCCAGCAGCTTGGGACGCGATTCGCGCAGATACTTGTCCACGATTGCCAGCGCTCGCTTGCCGACGGGAACCAGCCGCTCCTTGTTGCCTTTGCCGATGCACCGCAGGCAGCCGTCTTCCATCCGCAAATCCCCTACGCGCAGCCCGCACAGCTCGGAAACCCGCAGCCCGCAGGAATACATCAGCTCGATCATAGCCCGGTCGCGCAGCCCCACCACCGTGCTGGTATCGGGCTGCTCGAGCAGGCGATCCACTTCCGCCAGGCTGAGAAATTCGGGAAGGCTCTGCCGAAACTTGGGGGATTGGATGGTCGCCGCGGGATCTTCCACGATGTATTCTTCCATCAGCGCGAAGCGGAAAAAGTGCCGGATGGTGACGAGATGGCGCGCTACCGAGCGGCTGTCGAGGCCCTTGCGGTATAGCGAAGCCAGAAATTCCACTACGTGGCTGCGCTCGATCTCGGCCGTCTTCAGATGGCGCTCGCTCGCGAACGCCACGAATTTCAGCATGTCGCGCCGATAGGCCTCGATGGTGTTTTCCGAAAGGCCTTTTTCAACGCGCAAGCTGTTCACGAACGCTCGAATATTTGCTTCCAAGATTTTTTATCCTCAACTCTCGCCGCTGCTAGGTGCGCCTATGGTTTTCAATGCAGCTCACCCCGCCTTCACGGGGTGAGGGTGTTCGGCTCAGGGCTGGACCGAACCTTCCCGCGCCGAAGCACCGACAATAGCTCCCCAAGCTCGCCGCAACGGAGAACCCACGCCAATACCAAATAGGCCCCGGCTGAGGCCGCGATCATTCCAGCGAGCAGCCCCGCCTGCGCCGTCAGATGGCGCGCTTCCGAGAAATGCGACAGAGCCAATATCGCGTAGCAGGCCGCCCCCATCACCGCGGCGCAAACTGAAATCCTCGCCAGAGACCGAAGTAGAGACGCGCCCGTTCAATCGTCCGTGGCGTTTGCGAAACAGAAAATAGAGAGCGATGAAATTGAAATACGCCGTAAGCGAACTCGCCAGCGCCGGACTTCCGTTGGAAAGCGCGCGAAATAGGAACAGCAAAAATACTGAGTTGAGAAGGATATTCAGCCCCAGTGCATAGGCACCCACGCGCGCCGGAGTAGCCGTATCCTGAGCCGAGTAGTACATCGGCGTAATGATCCTGATGGCCGCGAACGCCGGCAGGCCCAGCGAATAAAAGAGAAGGGCGTGCGCGGTAAGCGCCGTCGAGACCGGATTGAATTGCCCGTGCTGGAAAAGCACCTGGATGATCGGGCGACGCAGCAGAAACAGTCCTACGGCGGCCGGAATAGTGATGAACGATACGATTCGTAGGGAGAAGCCAAAAGTGTCCTTCACCTGCTCGCCTTCTCCCGCGGCATGCTGATGGGACATTGCCGGCAAAAGAGCCGTGGACATCGCAATCGCGTAGCTTCCCAAAACCAGTTGCATCACCCGATCTCCCAGGTAGAGCGAAGTGACGCTGCCGGCCGGCATGCGCGAAGACGTTGCGAAAATTGTGTCCACAAAAATATTGATTTGATACACGCCCATGCCGAAAAAGCTCGGCCCCATCAGCCGCGCCACTTTGCGCACGCCGGGGTCCGAGAACGAAAACTTGGGCGCGAAACTCATTCCGCGCCGAATCAGCGCGGGAATCTGCACGGCAAGTTGTAAAATGCCGCCGAGTAAAACGCCCACGGCAAGCGCGACGGCCGGACCGCGGAATCCCCCCGGGATCCAGCGCAGCAGCGGTCGGTAGACCACTCCGAGCGAGCAAACGATGAGTCCCAGATTGAAAAACACGAACCCCGCCGTGGGCACCGCGAAAGACCCAAGGCTGTTGAGGATCGCCGCCGTCACCGCGGCAAGACCGATGAAAAATATCGCTGGAAAAATAATACGATTCAGGTGCGTGGCCAGGTCCCACGCCGGGCCGTTGGCTCCTAAAAATGTATATACGCCAATAACTTGGCGCGAAAAGATCGCCCCAAGAGCCGCCGCAGCCGCCAGGAAAAGCGCCAGATCCCAAAACACTCTTTCCGCGAATGTCCACGTCTCCCGAGGGCTGCTCTTCCGAAGATATCCCGTGAACACCGGAATGAAGGAAGCGCCGAGCGACCCCTCCCCCATCATGCGGCGCACCAGGCCGGGTATACGGAAGGCGAGGACGAAGGCGTCCGCCGCAGGCGACGTGCCGAGGAGGAGAGTTACCCGTTGATCGCGTAAGTATCCGCAAATGCGGCTGATAATGGTAACGAAGGCGACGACGGAGGCCGATCGTAGGATTTGTCCTTTGCTTTCGATCAGCGGGGCTCCGGCGCTAACCCTTTAAGCACCAACGAGTTGACAAATGCCGAGACAAAGATAACATAGTCCGCGAGAACATAGCAACGCCTCCGTGCCAGAAAAGGTTTAGCGGCGTGAAAAAACGCGATCCAGCATCAACTCTCAAGAAGGTAGTAGTGCTCCTTCTAGACCGGTCAACCCTTAAGGGATATCTCGACGCGAGGACGCTTGGCCGATCCGAAGCGATGGACCTACTGACACCCGACGGGGAACACCATTCCACCCAACTCCGAGACATAAAGTCGGTCTATTTCGTACGAGAGTTCGGCGATTCCTTCGAACCGGAGCGCAAGGCCTTCCTTAGCCGCCCGAAAATAGACGGTTTATGGGTTCGGCTGCGATTTCAGGACGAAGACGTAATGGAAGGCATTGTTTCCAACGACTTGATTGAGCTGCTGGACGGGGGAGTCCGGCTCACGCCCCCCGATTTGCACGGGAATGTGCTGCACATGTTTGTCCCGCGGACGGCGCTGACCGAAGTGAAGGTCCTGGGGGTGGTCGGGGCGGCGCGGCGAACGCCTCGGGCTACCCGCGAAATAGCTGCTGTCCTCGAAGCGCAATCGAAGCTTTTCAGCGAGTAAGGCCGCCCAAACCTGCCTGAAGTTGTTTCTAGCTCGAATTCAAGCTAGAAGCATCTCTCACAGCAAACTCGAAGCATCTTTGTGGCAGCACAATCCAAATTGGCTCTTTACAGGCTGCTGATGTACTCTATATTGGCCTGAAGGAAGGAGCCAATGTTACCGCTTCATTTGCAGCCAGAAAGCCACATTCCACTGTACATGCAATTGCGCGATCAGCTTCGCGGGTTGGTGCATTCCGGCGAACTTCAAACGGGCGACCGCATCCCAGCGAGCAGGGAACTGGCGGTGCAGCTTGGCGTCCATCGAACAACGGTGGCCAACGCTTACGCCGAATTAGAATCGGAGGGACTGATTCAAGGGCATGTTGGCCGTGGGACGTTCATTTGCAGCTTGCCCCTCAAACAATTTTCACCCGCTCCGCGCACGAACGGAAACGGAGGCCCTGCGCGGTGGGAAGCGCTTTTCGCGGACGAGCGGGGCGACGAAGGGCTGAGCCGTCTGATGCCGGAGGTGCCCGCGGGAGCGATCGCTTTCACTTGCGCGCGACCCTCGGAGGAATCTTTTCCCCTGGAGGAATTTCGGCGCTGCACGAACGCGGTCCTCAAGCGAGAAGGACGGCGAATCCTGCAAATCGGAGCGACAGATGGGTACGAGCCATTGCGCCGCGCTTTGATTGAATGGTTTCGCAGCGAAGGGCTAAACGTAAAAGACGAGCAACTTCTGATCACGGACGGCGCACAGCAGGCGATCGATCTGGTTTGCAAGGCGTTCATTCGCGCGGGTGATTCGGTTGCGCTGGAAAATCCCGCCTATCCGGGAGCGATTTCGATTTTGACCGGTGCGCGCGCCCGGATGCTAGCGGTTCCAGTGGAGACCGATCCCGAGCGCTCGGCCTATGCGGGGCTGGATGTGGACGCGCTCGAAAACATCCTGCTGCAGAATCGCGTGAAATTTATTTTCGTCACGCCGGATTTTCACAATCCCACCGGCACCGCGATGCCAGCGCCCCGGCGGCGAAGGCTGATCGAGATAGCGGCGCGCTATCAGGTCCCCATCATCGAGGACAGCATCTATGCGCGCACGCGGGTGCGGGGGAGCGCGCTGCCGTCGCTCCGATCGCTCGACGTTCATGGCAACGTGATACAAATTGACAGCTTTTCGAAGATCGCATTCCCTGGCTTGCGTGTCGGCTGGTGTATTGGAGCGCCAAGCGCAATTGAGCGGCTGCGACTCGTGAAGCAATCGACGGACCTGCACACCGACCAACTTTCGCAGGCGGCGCTGGCGGAATTCATCCGTCGCGGGCACCTGACGCGCCATCTGGCGAAAATGAAGAAAGTGCATCTCAGTCGCCTGGAAGCGATGGAAGCAGCGCTGGAAAAGCACATGCCGGAGAGGGCTACCTGGACGCGGCCGGAAGGCGGGATGACGGTGTGGGTGACGCTGCCGGCGGGATTCGATGCCGGCGACCTGCTGATTCATGCGCGGGAGCGCGGGATTTATTTTATCCCGGGGCGCCACTTTTATTCGCAGAGTCCGCGAGCGAATACGCTGCGTTTGGGATTTTCCAGCGTGGACGAAAAGAATATTACCCGCGGCATCGAAGTTTTTTGCGACGTGGTCAAGGAAGAGCTTCGCAAGCGGCAGCGGGGCGTTCGCGATGAGGCTCCGGCGCGGGTGGCGCTGGTTTAGAGGGGAATGGGTGAGCGGGTGCTGCTTAAACCAAATCCGACGAATCACTGCTTTGGCTGCGGAGGCGCGAATGCGCGGGGAATGCAACTTACGTTTGAGCAGGACGACGAGGCGCGCCAAATTCGCGGGATCATGCGTTTGGGAGCCGAGTATCAGGGTGGAGCGGGATTCGTGCACGGCGGAATTGTGGCGACGCTGCTGGACGAAGTGATGGCCAAGGTGAATCGGTTCGGCCAGGATTACGCGGTAACCGCGCAGCTCACAATCGAATATTTGAAGCCAGTACCCGTCGACGAAGAAGTGATCGTGAATGGATGGGAAGTGGAACGCGACGGGCGCAACCTTCTTCGGGAAGGCGAGATTCGCGATGCTTCAGGCGTGCTCCTGGCGAGGGGGAAGGGACGGTTCGTCACAATTGATCCCAAGAAATTTCGACCGGGCATTGCGACGGCGGATGCAAGCGAGCGAGTGGACGGCAAACGAATTTAGATTTGCAAAAGCTTCCGGCACGGATTCGAATCGTCCGGGAGAAAAGGTGAACGAACATGGAAGCGACGAATGGCAATAATTTGTGGCGTGTGAAAGTGGGACTGGCAGAGATGTTAAAGGGCGGCGTGATCATGGACGTCACCAATGCACAGCAAGCGAAGATTGCCGAGGAGGCGGGAGCCTGCTCGGTGATGGCGCTGGAACGCGTGCCATCGGACATTCGCAAAGAAGGCGGCGTGGCGCGCATGGCGTCGCCGCGCGTGATTCGCGAAATCATGGAAACAGTTTCGATTCCGGTAATGGCGAAGGTGCGCATCGGCCACTTTGCGGAGGCGCAAGTGCTGGAAGCGCTGGAAGTCGATTACATCGACGAGAGCGAGGTGCTGACGCCGGCCGACGAAGAACACCACGTGTGGAAGCATGGGTTCAAGGTGCCGTTCGTTTGCGGCGCGCGGAATCTGGGAGAGGCTTTGCGGCGCATCGGCGAGGGCGCGGCCATGATTCGCACCAAGGGCGAGGCCGGCTCGGGCAATATCGTCGAAGCAGTGCGGCACATGCGTGCGATTGTGGGGCACATGAAGAAGCTCACGACGCTGGGCGAGGAAGAATTGATGCATGAGGCGAAGGAACTCGGCGCGCCATTCGAGCTGGTTCAGTGGGTGGCGAAAAACGGCAAGCTGCCTGTGCCGAATTTTTCGGCGGGCGGCATCGCTACTCCGGCGGACGCCGCGCTGGTGATGCAGCTTGGCGCGGAAGCGGTGTTTGTGGGCTCGGGGATTTTCAAGTCAACCGACCCGGCGGAGCGCGCGCGGGCGATTGTCAAAGCCACCACGCATTACAAGGATCCGAAAGTGGTGCTGGAGGCTTCCGAGGAACTTGGCGAAGCGATGAAGGGCCTGGATGTGAGGCAGATGGACGAGAAGGATTTGCTGCAGACGCGGGGATGGTGAGGCGGACGGCTGCCCGTACTCGCGGGGCGGACATTTGACATCACGCCAAGCATGTGTGGCCGGGCACAGCATGCTGTGCCGCTACGAAGCGGGTGGTGAAGGCTTCCTCTCTGGTAATTCCAAGAGAGATTCCCCGTAAGTGCATTCGGGACGCCAACCCCGCGCCTCGACTGCGCGTACCGGCGCTTCGCGCAAAAGCAAAGGCAAATTGGTGAGGCGATGAAAATCGGGATTGTTGCGATACAGGGTGACTACGAGGCGCATGGGCGCATGCTGGAGCGGCTTGGTGTCGAGCACCGCTTCGTGCGCCGGCCGGACGAGCTTCTTGGACTGGCTGGCGTGATCCTTCCGGGCGGCGAGAGCAGCACGCATTTGAAGGTGATGACCGAGGAGGGCCTCTTCGACGCGCTGAAGCAATTCGCCGCGGATGGCGGGGCGTTCTTCGGCACCTGTGCTGGAGCGATTTTGCTGGCGCGCGAGGTCCACGGCCCGGCGCAAAAGTCGCTCGGGGTGCTCGACATTTCAATTTTGCGGAATGGTTATGGGCGACAGCTCGCGAGCGACGTTCATCTGGGGCCGACGAAGCTGCGCAAGGAACCGCTGGAGATGGTTTTTATCCGCGCGCCGATTATTGAGTCGACCGGGGAGGGAATCGAGGTTCTTGCGGAAGACGCCGGGCATCCCGTGCTTGTGCAGCAGGGGCGAGTGCTGGCTGCGACCTTTCACCCTGAATTGACGGATGACACAGCGGTTCACGAACATTTTGTTAGCTTCGTAAAATAATCCAAAAGATAGCGACGAGTGGTACTGCTTGGCCTCCTCTCTGATAATTCCAAGAGAGATTCTTCGACTGCGTGTCCCGGCGCTTCGCGCACAACCAAAAGCACGGGACACTCCGCTCAGAATGACGCCGCGTGACTTCGGTGTGAAGTGTCGGCGCGAGAGGATACGACTAGTCGTAATATTCAGCGCCGAGGTGGGTGATTAGGTCTTCGCCCATCATCCAGCGGAGGGTGTTCTTCAATTTCATTAGCTGGATGAAAAGGTCATGCTCGGGATAGACCGTGCGTGCGCACATGGGCGATTTGAAATAGAAGCTGAGCCATTCCTGGATTCCTCGCATGCCAGCGCGTTTGGCTAAATCGAAAAACAGAGCCAGGTCCAAAACGATCGGGGCGGCCAGAATCGAATCGCGGCAGAGGAAATCGACTTTGATCTGCATGGGATAACCGAGCCAGCCGAAGATATCGATATTGTCCCAGCCTTCTTTATTGTCGCGGCGCGGCGGATAGTAGTTGATCCGCACCTTGTGATAGACCTTGCCGTAGAGTTCAGGATAAATATTGGGTTGCAAGATATATTCAAGGGCGCCTAGTTTCGATTCTTCCTTGGTTTTGAATGAACCGGGATCGTCGAGCACTTCGCCATCGCGGTTCCCCAGAATATTCGTGGAAAACCATCCATTCAGGCCCAGCATACGGGCTTTGAAGGCGGGCGCGAGGACGGTCTTCATCAAAGTTTGGCCGGTTTTGAAATCCTTGCCGCCGATGGGGACGTTTTTTGCTTTGGCATATTCCTCGAGCGCGGGGATATCCACGGTGAGATTCGGCGCGCCATTGGCGAAGGGAACGCCTTCGCTGATGGCCGCGTAGGCATAAAGCATGGAAGGCGCAATCGAGGGATGATTCGTCTTCATGGCCTTCTCGAAGGATTGCAAATTCTGGTGGACGTCTTCGGGCTTCAAGAAAACTTCCGTGGAGGCGCACCAGACCATCACCAGGCGGTCGAGTTTGTTTTTCTTTTTGAAGTCGCGAATGTCTTCGCGGATTTGCTCGGCGAGATCGAACTTCGTCTTGCCCTTCTTTACGTGAGTGCCATGAAGATTTCTTACGTAATTCTGATCGAATGCGGCTTTCATGGGGCGAATGGTCTTCAGAAATTTCTCAGCCTTGGCGAGGTCACGTGCGTCGAGGACTCCGGCCTTGGTGGCGGCTTGATAGGCGTTGTCGGGGAAAACGTCCCAACCGCCGAATACCACGTCGTCGAGTTCAGCAAGCTTGACGAAATCTTTTATGCGCGGGATGCGGTTTTCCGTCCGCTTGCCGAGTCGGACGGTGCCCATTTGCGTGAGCGAGCCGACTGGAGCGGAATGGCCCTGGCGGACGAGTTCGACGCCGGCCATCAAGGTGGTGCTCACGGCTCCCATGCCAGGGGTCAAAATCCCCAGTTTTCCTTTTGGCGGAGCAATGCTAACCGGCCTGCGCATTCAATTTCCCCCTGACTCGTTCGAAAAATGCCGCGCCGGGTTTAACCGCGGCTTCGGAGCGCGTCTCACCCCAAGCGGCGCGCTGGTGGAACGGAGCACAGCATGATGCGGCATCCGGCATTCTTTTGCAAACCGAATCCAAAGCGCGCTAACCTTGAGTTTACAGTTCTGCGCCCCGGCAGCAGCTTCGGAAGGCCGCGGCGCATCAAAATTTTTATGAGCAACGATCGCAACACTACACGACTCGCAAAAGCGTTTAAGGCGGCCGCGACCGGCGGTTTCGAGCGGGCCTACCAACAGGTGCGAGTGGATCAGGGAAAATATCTTCGGCATTTGCAGCGCGCGCACCGGCTGCCCGTTCAGTCATGGGAGGAAATGTTTCTGCTCGGGCCGCAGGTCTTGAATCCGATTGCTCAACGGACGATTTCGGCGGGATCGAAAATGGCCGCGCTTGAGGGAATGGGGCTGGGGCTCGGCGGCTTTCTAACGGTTGTGCCAGACATGGGAGTTCTTTCCGCGATCACACTGCGCATGCTGCAGAAACTCAGCTTGCTCTACGGATTCGACTACACCACCGAAGATGAAGCTGTTGGGTTGTGGATTGCGGCGGCCAGCGCGGCTGGATTGGACTTGGGGCGCGATTTTTTTGAGAAGCAGGCCGTGGAGAGGCTGGTCCCGCGAATCGTTGACCGGATTGCTGTCAAGGTGGGAGCCGAGATCGCGGAGAAATGGGCGGCTCGAATCGTTCCAGTGTTGAGCGCGGGCGCGGGAGGCGCGATCAACTACTACTTTGTGCGAGCGTGGGGGCGGCGCGCGCAAAGGCATTTTCTCGCGCGGCATAATTCTGTGATTTCGCAGCGCGGGCTTTTGCCCAGCCGCACTTCGTCTCGCGCTCAACTTCCGCCGGCCGCGATTGGCAGCAGCACGATTTAGGGATTTCGTTCTAGCGCGGCGCGGTCCCACTTACCTGACGTAGCGCCAGCCTCGTAGGTGCTCTGAAGGAATTCCGCCAGCGCGGCCTTGGGATCGTTTGCGGCGCGCACATCGTCGTAGGACAGCAGAAATTCTCCCAACTGAGCGTGATAGAAAGCCTGCGCTGGATGCGCCGGGCTGGCGCGAAAACCTGGAGGCTCGGGCGCGGCATAGGCATAGAACATCGGCGCCGCGAATTCGCCGCCGCCCGGCCACCATCCCGCGCTGATCACTTCGTGCGAATATGCCTCGCGGGTTATCGCGTCGACACCCGGACGCTCGGGCGCGCGGCGTCCCGAGAAGCGCGTGACCGCCAGATCGAAGCTTCCCCAGAAAAAATGTACGGGGCTGGCCTTGCCGATGAATCGCGCGCGGAATTCCTTGAAGATCGTATCGATCGTTGCGAGGATTCGCCAGAAACGATAGGCATATTGCGGATCGTAAGAGTCGTGCGTGATATCGCGGTCGAAGCGTATCGGATTTGGAACTTCGACGGGCATGGGCCAGATTTTCGGTTCGATTCCGAGACTGGCGAGAATGTTCATGAACTCTTCGTAGAAGCGGGCGACGCTTCGGGGAACGAGAGTCATCATTTTCATTTCGCCGCGGCTGGTCGTGATCGTGAGCACGTGATCGGTGAAATCGAATTCCACCTCGAAGATTCCGCGCGGGTAGGGAATCGGCGAGGTCGTCAGGCCGCGCGCGCTGACGTACAACGGAACTTCCCACCAGTGATTGGTGAGAGGGCTCAGCGCCAGGCGGACCTTGCCGACGATTTGGGTCCACATGTGGAGGGTGTCGCGCGTGGCGCTCCATTCGGCGATCGGGAGCGACGGCCACGCTTCGATTGTCGGCAATTGCGATTTTGTGGGTTTCGTAGCCATGAAGATTAGACTTCCATTTTATCGACGTAACACCAGCGCCAGTCTTCTCCGGGCTCAAAAGATTTCATGATCGGATGATGCTGCGCGTGAAAATGTTTTGTGGCGTGCTTGTTTTTTGAACTGTCGCAGCAGCCGACGTGGCCGCAGGTGAGGCACAGCCGTAGGTGGACCCAGTCGTCGCCGATTTTCAGGCAATCCTCGCAGCCGTCGGCGCTGGGCGTGACGTCCCGGATTTCCTTCAGGTGATGACAGGTTGAAGCCATGGAGCCTCCTTCGAGATATGGTAAGAACGTATCGGATATTTGCTCGAGCTTCCATTGAACGCCATTCTAAACGCGGCTGCAAGTGGGGAGGGGCGGCGCGTCCGCCGGCTTCGGCGCGCCGATTTGCCCGCAGATACGGTGGAACTGGCGCGCTTTCTGATTGGCAAAATGCTCGTGCACGATTTGCCGGCTCGACGACTCTCGGGACGGATCGTGGAGACGGAAGCGTATCCGGTGGGCGATGCGGCGGGGCATGCGTTTCCAGGATTGCGGGTGGCGAATCGATCGCTATTTTTGGCGCGCGGGCATGCGTACGTTCGCTTCACGTATGGGTCGTGCTGGATATTTAATATCACGTCCGAGACGCCCGGTGTGGGCGCGGGAGTGTTGATACGAGCGATTGAGCCGATCGACGGCATCGCGCTGATGATTCGCAATCGCGGCGGCGTGTCGCGAGTGACGGACTTGGCGCGCGGACCCGGGCGCTTGACTGCCGCACTCGGGATCGACAAGCGATTTGATGGGATTGACCTGTGCGATGCGAACAGTCCGATCTGGTTGGGCGCTGGATTGAAGCCCGAGCCGAGGATCGGCGTCAGCGTTCGGATCGGAATATCGCGCGCGGCGCACCGCAAATTGCGTTTTTATGAACGAGGCAGCCCGTTTGTGAGCGGGCCGCTGCGGCTGAGAAGTTAGCGACGCTTGCGCCAGCCGCAAAAACCCGATGCAACAGCAGATCCCTCACACCGGCCTGAAATGTGGCCGGGTTCGGGATGACAACTTAACGGCAAAATAAAAAGTGCCTTTGCCACGGCGGATGGGAGATGGTTCGGACCGGCATGCTAGAATCGTGTGTTTGAAATGGTTGAGGGGACGCGCTGAGATGCCGAAGGTTGGATTCGTGAGCCTGGGATGCCCGAAGAACCTCGTCGATAGCGAGGTGATGATGGGTACGCTTGCGCAGGCGGGCTACGAAATTACGCGGCGAGCGGACGAGGCGGACGTTTTGGTGGTGAATACTTGCAGCTTCATCGAACCGGCGCAGCGGGAATCCGTGAACTCGATTCTGGAAATGGCCGAGTACAAGAAGTTCGGGCGCGCGCGAAAACTGATTGTCGCGGGATGCATGGTGGAGCGATACAGAAATGAAATTCGCCAGCAGATTCCAGAAGTAGATGCGGTGATCGGGACGGGGGAAATCGATAAAATCCTAGAAGCTTGCAGCGGCGAACTTCGCGCGGATGAAGGCGCGAGCGCCGAAACGCCGACATATCTTTATCACGATCTTACGCCGCGTATTCTCGCTACTCCGCGGCACACCGCGTACATCAAAATCAACGAGGGCTGCGATCATCCATGCACATTTTGCGTGATTCCGCAGCTGCGCGGGAAATTCCGGAGCCGGCGGTTTGAATCAGTTGTGCGCGAGGCGGAAAATCTGGCGGCAAGCGGCGTGCGCGAAATTTCGCTGATCGGCCAAGACACAACTTATTACGGCGAAGACCTGGGGCTTCGCGATGGACTGCCGCTTCTGCTTGAGCGCCTCGCGCAAATCGAGGACTTGAACTGGATCCGATTCCTCTACTGCTATCCGAATCGCATAACGCCGAAATTGCTGGAGACGATTGCGGCGCATCCGCGCCTTGCGAAGTATCTGGATATTCCGCTGCAACATGCGAGCCGCAGCGTTCTGGCGCGGATGAAGCGGGGCTCGAATGCGGACGCGTTTTTGAAAATGCTCGGCAGGATCCGCGCGACGATTCCCGGCGTTTCGATCCGGACTTCGTTTATCGTGGGATTTCCCGGTGAGACGGAAGAGGATTTCGGCGAGCTATGCGATTTTGTCCGCGCCGCGGAATTTGACTGGATGGGAGTTTTTTCCTATTCGGATGAAGATGCCGCGAAAAGTTTTTCGCTCGAAAACAAAATCGAGTCGAAGACAATCGAGCACCGCCGCAAGCAACTTATGGCCATTCAGAAAAAGATTTCGACGCGGAAGTTGAAGCAGCGAATCGGTGAGCGCGTGCAAGTGATGCTCGAAGGCCCGTCGAAGGAGACGGACCTGATCTGGGAGGCGCGGCTCGAGGGCATGGCGCCTGAAATCGACGGCAAGGTTTACGTCACCGAGTTCGAAGGCGTTGCGGATGCAGCGCAACTTCCGCTGCCTGGCACTCTCGCGAGTCTTGAGGTCACTGGAACGAAGGATTACGATTTGATTGGCCGCGTGGTTGAATTCGCGACGCCGCCGGTCGCCGCGGAAATTCCAATTTCGGCGAAAGATTTGTTTCCGATCCTCGCGTCGCGCTGAAGGAACCTGTCCGAAGAGGGCAAGCAGAAACGGCCAAGGAACGAACGAATGAGCACCAGCATCAGCCAGCAATCGGTTCGCGTGCCGGAGCCAAATCTGACGCCGGATGCGATGGTCGAGCGGGCGATTGCCTTCCGGCCACGGCTGCGCGCCGAGCAGGATGAAACGGAACGCCGCGGCGTCTACTCCGAAGCTCTCCATCACGAATTTCGCAAGGCTGGATTTTATCGCTGCTTGCAGCCGCGGCGTTTTGGCGGCTACGAATTCGACGTAAAAACTTATTACCGCATGGGAATTGAATTGGCGCGCGGCGATCCTTCGGTGGGTTGGTGCCTGATCGTCGGCGCGGGTCACGCGTTGATGCTGGGGTCATATTTCAGCGAAGAGGCGCAGGCGGAAGGGTTTGGTCCCACGGGAGATTTTTCCGCGCCTTCGGTGGCGGCTCCGAGCGGCACAGCGACGCCAGCCGATGGTGGATGGCTGATCAAAGGACAGTGGGGATACGCGAGCGGGGCGCCGTATGCGACGCATTTCATGCCGAGCGTGCTGATTACAGAAAACGGGCCGCCGCGTGCGGGGCTTGCGCTGATTCCGCGCTCACAGTGGAAAATGCTGGACGACTGGGGCGCGATTCTCGGGATGCGCGGCAGCGGGTCAAACTCGATTGTGGTGGAGCAAGCGCGCGTCCCCAAGAACCACGTCATCGAGCTGGACATGCTCAACGTGGACGTGACGAATGGAACGCCGGGCGCGCGACTGCACAGAAATCCGATGTATGCGGGGCGATGCTTATCTTTCTTCCGCGCGGAGCTGGACGCGATCCTGGTGGGCGTGGGCTACGCGGCGCTTGATGAGTACGAGAACCTGATCCGCACCAAGAAAACGCTCTACCCGCCGATGCAATTGCGCTACCTGCATCACGATTATCAACGGCATCTGGGGCTCGCGCTGGGCATGCTGAATGCGGCCAAGAGGCTGGTCATAACCGCGGGCGACGTTTACATGGATTATTGCCGGCGCGGATTCGAGGGCGGAAAACCGTTCAGCCTTGAAGAAGACCTGGAACTTGTCGCGAGCCTTCAGCACGCTGGACGTCTCTCGTGGGAAGCTATCGAATTGTTAGCTCGCACTTCCAGCTCGAGTGCCGCGAAAGATGGCGAGCGCATGCAACGGTATTATCGCGACGCTTCGGTTTACCGGAGCCATCTCTCGTCGCAATACGAAATGCTGGCCCAGCGGCTTGGGCTGGTGCATCTTGGCCTCGATCCGGGCATGTCAACCAGCAACCGTGGCGCTGAGCTGAAAGCTGACGGCAAGGCTTAGCGATCGCGGCTGGTCAGACTAAGACACAAGCGATACACTCAGCAGCCGTGATGCCCCGCTCGACGCCGACCGCACGTCGCGAGTTTCTCAAGTTTCTGGCAGCGAGTCCCTATGTAGCGGCGTTGGGCGGAGTTGCCGCCTTCCTCGAGCGAAGCACATTCGCGCAGAATCCAGCAGAAGTTTCCGACGTCATTTCGAATCCTGCGCAAGCCCTCGATGTGATGGATTTCGAGGAAGCGGCGCGTCGCAAAATACAGCCCGGCCACTGGGCATACATGGCGAGCGGCGTGGATGACGATGCGACCCTGCATGCCAACCACGAAGCGTACAAGCACGTGGAGTTGCGGCCGCGGCGTCTGCGCGACGCTACCAAAGTTGACATGCGCGTGGAGCTATTCGGCGAGGCTTTCAGCAGTCCAATTTTTCTGTGCCCGGTTGGCGGCGAAGGAGCGTTTTTTCCCGAGGGCGAATTGGCGGCGGCGCGAGCGGCCAAAGCGCACGGCACGATGCAAATACTCTCGACGGTGACAACGACGGCCGTTGAGGATGTAAACAAAGCGCTGGGCCGGCCGACGTGGTATCAGCTCTACGCGCCGAATTCGTGGGAAGCGTGCGAAGCGGTCCTGAGACGCGTGGAGGCTGCCGGTTGTCCTGTGGTCGCGCTGACCGTGGATAACACGACGGGCCGCAACAGCGAGACGTACCTCCGCATGCGCCGGAAGGACGCGAGCCGGTGCGTGGCTTGTCATCAAGGCGAGCCCGGCAGGGACACAGGGAAATTTCCGATGTTTGACGGCATCAACATGAAGGGCGTGAGCGTGACGAATCCTGCGATGGATTGGGCGTTTGTCGATCGGCTGCGCAAATTCTGGAAGGCCAAGCTGATGATCAAGGGCATCGACACGCACGAGGATGCGCGGTTGTGCGTCGAGCACGGCATCGACGGCATTTTGGTGTCGAACCACGGCGGACGCTCCACGGAAACGGGGCGCGCGACGATCGAGGCGCTGCCGGAGATTGTGGCCGAGGTCGGCAATCGGATTCCCGTGTACGTGGATGGAGGCGTGCGGCGGGGCACGGACGTTTTCAAGGCGCTGGCGCTGGGTGCGAAGGCTGTGGGGATCGGGCGTCCTTTTTTGTGGGGAATGGGGGCGTTCGGCGAGGCGGGTGTGGAGCGTGTGCTCGAAATCTTGCAGGGCGAATTGAAACTTGCGATGGGGAATTGCGGCACGCGGACGGTGGCCGAGATTACGCGAGCGTATGTGGAAACGCCGGATTGGAAAATGTAGGCGTCGTCTCGCGTGGGTGTAGCGGCACAATGGCAGCGTGGCGGCGCGGGCTACATCCAAGAGAGATTCCCCGGAGCTGCATCCGGGACGCAAAGAACGCGCTTCGACTGCGCGGGCCGACGTTCGCCAAAAGCGCGAACGGAAAGGCAAGGTCGGCCCGCTCCGCTCAGAATGACGGCGCGTGAGGTGAACGGCGGCTGCTACTTGCGGGGCTCGGCGTTGGAGTTTAGGACGATTGTCAGGGGCGGGATGTGATCGGGCTTCGCGTAGCGGTTCACGAGAAAACGCTTGCCGTCCTTGGCTACGTCGTAGGTGAAGAGGTCCGTGGAAGAGATTTGAGCGCGGCCGTGAATCTGGAATAGAGGCGTCGGAGCGCCGGTAGAAAACGTGCCGCCCGTATTCACGGGAACAGCCATCAACATACCTTTCGGGCCGAGATAGAAGATTTCCTTGCCGTCGCCGCGCCAGCGAGGTTCGGTGCCGCTTCCGCGAGATACCTGCCATTTGCCCTGAGCGTCGGGAAACGTGGTGGCGTAAATTTCCCAGTCGCCCGATTCATTCGAGGCGTAGACGACCCACTTGCCATCAGGCGAAATTTGCCCGTTGGTTTGGCTGGCCGTGGAAGTGGTAAACGGTGTCATCTTTCCGCTCGGGACGGGGAACAGCATCAGACTAGAGCCTCCACCACTGCCCTGAAAAGTGGCGAGAATCTGCTTGTCGTCCCGGGACCATGAGTTGGGAATAAGATCATCGCCTCCATAAAACTTCTGAACCGCCTTCTGAGGAACAAATCCGGCAGTCTTTTTCAGATAGACGGATTGTCCTTTACCGGCGGAACGGAAAGCGATCTCGCTACCATCGCGGGACCAGACTCCCGCAACCTCTTCGGCGGGATCAAAAGTGAAGCGGGATGTGCTGCCGTTTTTAAGGCCATAAATCCAGATATCGACGTTGTTCGCCTTCACGTCCGTGACATCGAGGGCCACGGAATTGCCATCGGGAGAAATTGTGGGATTGGCGAAGACTCCCGGTTCGCCGACGCGGCCAAGTTCCTTGCCGGCCCGGTCGTACCACGTCAAAACGGATAGCGCCGCGCCTCCGCTTGTGTTGTAGACGACAGTTTCGTTTTCCGCGACGGTGAATGCGGCCCAGTAAGTAGAAGGCTGATAACCAACTCCCTGGCCGATAACTTTCGGCTCGCCTATCAGCTTTCCGGCATCGACATCCATTGGTTGAGAAACCAATGCCCGCCTTTCATCCATGTAATACAAATTCCCGGACGCATATCCCGGGTTCGAGTGTGCAAGCACGAGCAACTTCGTTTCCTTGGCCGCCAATGAACCAAGATAAATGCCGCTGACGCGATCGTCCGGCGTGTTTGTGAAGATGCCGGAAAAAAATAGGAAATGATTTCCATCAGGCAGAAACACGGGCCAGCGGTGCGAGACGGTGGTTTTGGGATCGAATATCTTGTCGGTTAGCGGAGCAGTGCCACTGCCATCGGCATTCACTTTCCAGAGCGGGCCGCCGGCGTCGGGCGAGTAGATGATGACGCCATTTATGCTCCAGCTGCCGCCGCGAGCGTTCGGCGCGAGGGCGAGGATTTGGGGACTTCCACCGGATGCCGCTATCTTTTTGAGCTTGCCATCGGCGAAGAATCCTACAGAGGAATCGTCGGGCGACCAGAACGGGTAGTTCGCGCCCTCGGTGCCCTGAAGAAGGGATGCGACGGGGGAGCCAATGCGCTGGACGGTCAGCATGTTCGCACCCGAAGCGTCGTCGGGGGAAACGAAGGCGAGCATTTTTCCATCGGGCGAGAGTGCCAGGTGACTCACTTCGCTCTGGACGGGAATCGCAAATTCGAGGCGCCCCAAAGAGTTCTGCTTGTGCGGCCGGAGCGCGAATATGAGCAATACGAGTAGGGGCAGCGCTGTCACGACTGCTACTCCGGCGCATCCCATCCACAGCCAACTTCGCTTTTTGGGGGCTGGCGGGACGGCCGTAGCAGGCATCGACGCCGTTCCGCTTCCGGAAAGAGCGCCGAGCGCAAAGGCCAGATCGCGGGCGGACTGGAAGCGATTGGCCGGATTTTTCTCGAGGCAGTGGCGCACGATGCGCTCGAGGCCCGGCGAGACTTTCAGTTGCTCAATGTCAATCTCAGGAGGCTCCTCTTTGAGAATGGCGTTGAGAACCTCGACGCCTGAGTCGCCGTTAAATGCCCTTTTTCCAGCGATCATTTCGTAGAGAATCGAGCCGAAACTGAAAATATCGGAGCGGCTGTCGAGCGGTTGCCCACGCACCTGTTCGGGGGACATATAGCCGACCGTTCCCAGGACCGTGCCGGGGGCGGTGGCCGACGGTCCGGCTAGGGTCGCAGTTTCTCCCGTGAGACCTGGGATGCTCTGCGATTGCTGCTTGGCGAGGCCGAAATCCAGGATTTTTACGTGCTCGTCGCGCATGAGGAAGATGTTTTCGGGCTTTAGGTCGCGATGGACGATTCCCTTGTCGTGTGCGGCAGCGAGTCCATTTGCGATTTGCAGCGCGTACTCGGAAGCCTTGCGCTGGGGGATAGAACCGGCGGCCATGCGGTCGCGCAGCGTCTGACCTTCGAGGAATTCCGAAACGAGATAGTGCAATCCACTTTGCGTGCCGACGTCGTAGATCGCCAGAAGATTTGGGTGGCTTAGCGTGCTCAGGGCGCGCGCTTCCTGTTCGAAACGCTGCAGACGGTCGGCATCGTTCGCGAGCGTTTCGGGCAGAACTTTGACGGCGACGATCCGGTCCAGGCGCGTATCGCGCGCACGGTAAACTTCGCCCATGCCGCCTGCGCCGAGCTGCGAAACTATTTCGTAGGGGCCCAGCTTCGTTCCGGATGTCAGAGCCATAAAGTGCGGGGCATTATACTCCGGGAGCGGTGAAGGGCCGGGCTGGATTGTCCCGATGCGGATGGGTGTGGTGCGCGTGTTTGTGCTTTGCGGTATGCTTTGCGGATGGAACGGCGCTGCCCTGTCTGCAACAAGCTTTCAGATTCCGAGAGCAACGCGGATTTTCCGTTCTGCAGCGAGCGGTGCCGGTTGCTCGATTTGGGAAACTGGGCGAGCGAGAAATATGTGATCAGCGAGCCGGCGTTTGACGAATCGATGTTCGAGGAACTGGAGCGCGATTTGTCATCGTCCGAGACGGATGGCGACGAATGAGTGCGGGCGCCGATTCGGAAATTTCCACGGTATCTGAACCGCCGCAGTCGACATCATCGCTGAAGGCTGGGCGCAAGCCGCGTTTCGCGTTTTTTGTCGCCACCGCGTGTGGACTTGGCTATCTTCCGAAGGCGCCGGGGACGTGGGGTTCGCTCGCAGGCGCCTTGATTTACTATCTCATTCAATTTTATTTCCCGTTGAGCAGCGCAACAGGGAGGCCGTTGGGATTGAGCGCCCGTGCCGCCTGGAGCTCAATGACAGTGCTGCCGGTCGCGATTTTGATAGCGGTGGTTGGCGTACTGACTGCACATTCTGTCGCAAAATATTCGGGGACAGAAGACCCGCAATTTGTGGTGATTGACGAGGTTTCCGGGCAGTTATTCACATACATGTTCGCCATCGCCCCCGCCAACTGGAAATATTTAGTGCTGGGTTTTATACTTTTTAGAGTGTTTGATATCTGGAAGCCGTTCCCGGCGCGGCAAGCGGAATCGCTGCCGGGCGGTTGGGGAATCATGACGGATGATTGGGCCGCCGCAGTTTACGCGGGTATTGGATTATGGATCGCGCGAGCGGCGGGGCTTTAGTCGGGACACTTCCCTCGGAATGACGTTAGGATGGATAGCGCTTGAAAATGAACGGGGTTCCGAGAATCGAGCGAGTGAAACCGGGGGCGGCGCTTCCGGGCGGAGAAGTGTCGATTCACGGCGCTGGATTCAATACGCGAAATCACACCCGGCCCCAAGTGCAGTTCGGCACGTGCGATGCGACCGTGATGATGGCGGCGGACGATCAACTGATCGCGGCGGTGCCGGAGGGCGCAACGGGCGGCGCTGTGCGAGTGCGAATGGGCAGCGTCGAGAGTGCACCTTTTCCGATTTCACTGGGGACGCAGATTGCGGACAATCTGCATCCAGTCGGGAATCCGGCGGTCGATTCGGAAGGAAACATTTACGTCACCTTCAGCGGGCAGCGCGGGCAGAAGGTACCCGTTTCGCTTTACAAAATCACTTCGAACCACGTGGTAAAGCCGTTCATAACGGAACTGATGAATCCAACCGGGCTGGCCATCGACCGCGACGGTCATCTTTTTGTTTCCTGCCGCCATGAGGGAACAATTCATCGCGTGTCGCCCGATGGACGGTCAATGCAGTGGATTGAAGGCATGGGCACCGCGACGGGAATTGCGTTTGATAAAGCGGGAAGCCTTTACGTGGGAGACCGCAGCGGAACTATTTTCAAGATTGGACCAGACCGCGAGATTTTTGTTTTTGCAACGCTGGAACCTTCGCTTTCGGCGTATCACCTGGCGTTCAGCCCGTCAGGGGAGCTTTTCGTGACCGGCCCAACTACATCGAGCTTCGAGCGCGTGTACCGGATTTCTCCCGCCGGTGAGGTGAGCGTATTTTTCCGCGGATTGGGCCGCCCGCAGGGGCTGGCATTCGATCGGCATGGGAATCTCTATGTCGCAGCATCGCTGGGCGGCAAGCGCGGGATCGTCCGCCTGACGCCGCAAGCGGAAGCTGAGGTCGTACTTGGCGGCAGCAATATCGTGGGCCTTGCGCTTCTGCCCACGCATCGCGCGGTGGTTGCCACGAATAGTGCGCTGTTTACCCTCGACTGGGATGTTGAGGGACTACCATTGAACGGATAGATCTCGGGGCGCGTCCTGCGCGGCCGGAAATGCCCACGACAGAGCGTTCGTCGTTCGTCCCGGCTACCCTTGCACTTACTTGCAATCATCGGGTAAAACTCTTAGACAATGAATGCGGAGATTATCGCAATCGGCTCGGAACTGCTGACGCCCTACCGTTTGGATACCAATTCACTTTTCATTACGAATGAATTGAACCAGGTGGGCGTGCGCGTGGTGCATAAGGCTGTGGTGGGGGACACGCCCGACGAGATGATGTCCTCCTTCCGGCATGCGCTGGATCGAGCCGATGTGGTGGTGTCGTGTGGCGGACTGGGACCGACCGACGACGATCGCACCCGGCAGACTGTTTCGGAATTGTTGGGGCGCAAGCTGCTGCGAAACGAAGAGGTGCTGCAAAAACTGCAGGAACGATTTCGTCGATTCGGACGCACCATGCCGGAGATCAACACCAGACAGGCGCTGGTGATCGAAGGCGCAACGGTGATGCCCAATCCGCGCGGCACCGCGCCAGGGCAATGGATCGAAGCGAAAGGACACATTTTAATTTTGCTTCCCGGGGTGCCAAGCGAATTGCGCGCGCTGATGGAGGCCGAGGTGACGCCGCGGCTGGCTAAGCTGGGGATCAAGCAGCGCCGTTACACGCGTGACCTGCGTATTGTGGGATTGTTTGAATCGGAGGTGGAGCAGCGCGTCTCCCCGCTCTACGCGCAGTATCCCGATACGGACACCACCATTCTGGCTACGTCGGGCGGCATCCAGCTTCATCCGAGCATTTGGTCGGATGACAGCGCGGGCGCCGAGGCCCGCCTGGATGAACTGGTGAGGCGCATGGGGCTCGTCCTCGGCGAGAATTTAATTTCGACGCAGGGGGAGACGATTGAAGACATCGTGGCGCGTGTGGTGATGGAGAATCGGGCAACGATTGCCGTCGCGGAAAGCTGCACCGGAGGATTATTGGCCGAACGCCTGACCAATCTTCCAGGCAGCTCGGCATATTTCCTGGGCGGAATTGTTTGCTACAGCAACGATTTGAAAACGAGGCTGGTGGGCGTGCCGGCGGAGATGATCGAAGCGAAGGGGGCCGTCAGCTCGGAAGTGGCGCTGGCGCTGGCGTCGGGCATTCGCAACCTCACGGGCGCAACGCTGGGCATCGGAATCACGGGCATTGCGGGCCCCGGCGGCGGCACTCCGGATAAGCCGGTTGGGCTGGTGCATATCGGGATTGCGGATGAACACGGGCCGCGCGAAAAGAGTTTTCGGTTCCCCGGCGACCGGGAGCGTATCCGATTTTTCGCCACCCAGAATGCGTTGGATGCGGTGCGGCGTCATTTTCTATTTCCGCAGCGCGCATGAGCGGCGCAGGCCGGCGGGCCATTGAAGCGTTGGCATAAAGAAAAATGCGGCTCTTTGTGGCGCTTGATTTATCTGCCGACGTGCGGCGCGCGCTTGGCGATTTGATCGCGAAACTGAAACCGCTGAGCGCGGACGCCCGGTGGGTGCGGGCGGAAGGCATGCACGTTACACTGAAATTTATCGGGCATGCAATTCCGACCGGCGACGAGGAAAAGCTCGACGCGGTGCTCGCGGCGCTGGCGACCGTTCGCTCGGACCAGCCCGTGGAAATGAGTTTTTGCGGTGTCGGCTTTTTTCCGCATGCTTCGCGCCCAAGGGTGATCTGGTGCGGAGTGCAGGGATCGAATAATCTGGCGCCGCTGGCTGCGGACATTGAAACGGTCCTCGAGCCGCTGGGGATTTCCGCCGAAGACCGCGCTTTCCTGCCTCACCTGACGCTGGCGCGTTTCAAGCCGGCGCGCTCGGGCAAGGGTAGACATTCCCATGCAGCGACGGGCGAAGCGTTGCGGTCTGCCGCTGCGGAAATGGCGGACAGCGATTTTGGCTCGACCCGCGCAACGGAATTTCATCTCTTTGAAAGCATCACGAAACCCTCCGGATCGGAATATCGGAAAGTGGAGACCTATCCATTTGTGAAGGGATCCGAGTGAGCGTCCACTGGCTGCTTGTGGTTGCGGCGTATCTTTTGGGGTCGATCCCCTTTGGGCTGCTAATCGTGAAGGCGCTGGGCGGCGACGACATACGCTCAACCGGCAGCGGGAACATCGGCGCCGCGAACGTGGTGAGAAATGTGGGGTGGTTGGCGGGGACGCTCACGCTGCTCTTGGACGCGGGCAAGGGCTACCTCGCGGTGTGGATTGCGGGCCATTACACGCATGGCAGCGGAAAGTGGATGATCGCTGCAGCAGTTGCCGCCGTAGCCGGCCATATTTTCCCGGTCTGGTTGAAATTCAAGGGCGGCAAGGGAGTGGCGACGAGTCTCGGCGCCTTTCTGCCGATCAGCGCAGGAGCAGTGGCGGCTGCGGGAGCTCTCTGGCTGCTGGTGGTCTTGTTTTGGCGTTATTCGTCACTGGGTTCCATTGCGGCAGCGGCGTCACTGCCTGCGCTGGTGTACCTGTTTTATGCGCCGCGGCACGCGCCGCCAACCTATATGCTGGCCGGCACGGTCGTCGTCTCGCTGATGGTTCTTGCCAAGCATCAAGCCAATATACGGCGCCTGATCGCCGGCACTGAGAACCGGCTAGGTTCGCGCCGCTAGCTAAAGGCGTGGCTTATACGGCACGCGCTGTACCATCGTTTGATTGTCCCCTCCGTCAGGCTCCGATAGCATCGATGGCGGGTTGTTTCATGTCCATTGAGTCCCTAACAAAGTTCTCAACGCGGCGCTTACGAATCCTGTGGATCGTGCTGGGTGCGCTTCTGCTCGTCAGCATCACGCCTCTATGGCTCTATCATCGGCAGGCGCTGAAGCTGAGCGAGGATAAGCTGCAAGATACGGAGCGGGTGCAGCAGAGCGAGATCACGCGTTCCCTGGCGACTGAGACCCTGCAGTTCGAACAAGGCTTGCGGGAGCAACTGCTGAGCGAGCGGCAGCTTCTTGCGCTTACCGGCTGGATCGAGAACGTGGACGATCCGACCCACGCACCGCAGCTTTCGCGGCTGCTGCAGGATTTCGCGGAGAACAATTCAAATATTCTGTACGTGACGGCGGTAGGGAAGCAGGCCAAAGGGCAATCGGCCGGCAGCTTCAACGCGGACGAGGATCCGTTCGTCCAAGCGGCGCTGAAGCGCGCATTTACTTCGAGTATTCAGGGTTTTGATTCGATCAGCGAGCCTTTTGCGCTGGGTCAGGACAACCGGCCCGCGCTGGTGGTTTCCATACCGTTGCTCGCGGACGGGCAGTTCTCGGGAATGGTGGCTGCGGTGGTATCGCTCGAGCAGTTGCAGGCTCGGCTGCGGGATGCCAGCGTGCGCGACAGGATGGTATACATTGTCGATTTGGATGGGCACATCGTTGCCTACCCGAATACCCGGACGTTGGTGCCGGGGAGCGACGTGAAGTCAACTTCGCCGCTGGCCAAGCAAGTGACGGAATTGCCGCAAGATCTCCGCGCCACGCAAACCACGAACTTCCGCATGCGTTCCAAGGATGGGCGCCATTCCATCGACATGATCGGAACCTACAGCACGATCCCCGAACTGCGGTGGGCGGTGATCGCGCAGCGGAGCCTGGACGACGCGCGCGTGGACGCCGGCGTGACCGAGTTGACCTCGGAGGCGCTGCAGTTTGTCGTCGGAGTCACGTTCGCCGCTCTGATCCTCGGCTATCTCTTCGCGGTGGGGATTACGCGACCGATTCGCGGCTTAGTGGAATCGACGCGCGCCATTAGCCGCGCGGAGTTTCACGAGCGCGTGGAAGTGCGCGGCGCCGCGGAGATCAGCGAACTCGCCGAAACGTTCAACCACATGGCCGGCGACATCGAGGAGCACGTTGAGAAACTGCAACAGGCCGCCGAGGAAAATCGCGAGCTATTTTTGGGCTCGATCAAAATGCTGGCGGCGGCCATCGACGAAAAGGATCCATATACGCGCGGCCACTCCGGCCGGGTGGCCAAATACTCGAGCATCATCGGCGACGGCCTGGGAATGAAGGCGGAGGATCTTGACCGGCTGCGCATTTCGGCGCTTTTGCACGACGTGGGCAAGATCGGCGTTGACGATCGAGTGCTGAAAAAGCCGGGCCAGTTGACCGAAGAAGAATTCGAACTTATGAAGCAGCATCCCTCGAAGGGCGCGAACATCATGCGGCCCGTGGCGCAATTGAAGGAAATGCTTCCGGGGATCGAGTTGCATCACGAGCGCATGGACGGCGGCGGCTATCCGTATGGCCTGCAAGGCGATCAGATTCCGTTGATGGCGCGCATCATCGCCGTAGCCGACACACTCGACGCGATCACCACCAACCGGCCCTACCAGTCCGCAATGGACCTGGAATATGCGCTGGGCCGCATCCGATCGCTGGCTGTCGCGAAATTTGATCCGGAGGTCGTCGCTGCTTTGGAAGCGGCTGTCGCCAATGGGCAGCTGCGGCTTTCCGCCACGCTAGTCGAAGTCTGACGGCCCGCCCTGATCGATTTACCTCTCAACCCAGCGCCGCGGGCAACTCCTCACGCAAAGTACAGCCGCTCAGGCTCGCCTGCATCATCTTCGCGGCGAGATCCAAGACTCGGCTTGCCGCCTGGTGCGGATTCAGTCCGCGGGCGTGGATATTCGAGATGAGGTTTCGATCAGCGTCGGAATGGGTCGCTTGGGGGCGATACGCCATGTATGCCGACAGGCTTTCCGCCGTGGCTAAGCCTGGGCGTTCGCCGATCAGCAGCACAGCGACGCGGGGATTTAGCAATTCGCCAATTTCGTTGAGGATTCCTACTCGGCAGTGATGGATCACGAATGCGCGGCCTATTTTCCAGCCGCGCGCCATGGCTCCTTCGTGCAGCAGCGGCAATAGCGGGGGAACTTGCGCCGCGACTGCGGGAACGGAAAGGCCGTCGCCGATTGCGATTTGAAGGTCGCTTTCCGGCGAGCAGAGTTTTCGAATTTCGTCTTGTGATGCGCGATCAAAATGGCGGCCGAGGTCGGGGCGCAACAGATATTCTTCTTTGCCAATCGCCCGCGTGTGCGTCTCGAAGAATTGCCATCGCTGCACAAAAGAAGCGCCGAATGCTGCTTGCAGATCGAGCTCCGCGCGGACGGCGTCGCGCGCGGCTGCGTGTGCCTCGCGGAGATCCATTTGCGTGCTTGTGCGGTAAGCCGCGCCGGCGCGTCCCATTAGAATGCGAGCGGGCGTGCGCGCGCGAATCTTGCGGACAATTTCGGGCAAGTCCGCAGCGAGCAGCGAGGAATCTGGTTTGTGGCTCATTCAGACGATCTCCGCGAGCGACGATTCCAAACCGTGCATTAACCGGCGGCGGGCGGGTGCGTCGAGCAGTGCAGGCTCCGCACCGCGATAGATCCCGTTTGATTCGAGCCACGCCAGGAATTCGGGAGCGGGCCGGAGGTTAAAGAGCCTGCGGACGGCGAGCGCGTCGTGGTAGCTGGTGGACTGGTAATTCAGCATCACGTCGTCGGAACACGGAACCCCCATGAAGTAGTTGCAGCCCGCCGCACCGAGAAGCAAAAGCAGATTGTCTGCGGAATTTTGATCGGCGGCGGCGTGATTTGTGTAGCAGACGTCGCAGCCCATCGGCAGCCCGAGCAGCTTGCCCATGAAGTGATCTTCGAGGCCGGCGCGAATGATCTGGCGCTCGTCGTAGAGATATTCTGGGCCGATAAAGCCCACCACGCTATTCACGATGAAGGGATCGAAAGCCCGCGCGACACCATATGCACGCGCTTCCAAGGTTAGTTGATCGACACCGTGATGAGCTTCAGCCGAAAGGGCGCTGCCCTGTCCCGTTTCGAAATACACGGCCTGAGCGCCCTGCCATTTCACATCACGCGCGCGATGATGCTCGAGAACTTTCTCGCGGCCTTCGCGCAGCGTCGAGAGAGTGATGCCGAAGCTGCGATTCGCCGCTTCGGTGCCTGCGATGGACTGGAAGAGCAGGTCGACGGGGGCGCCGCGATCCATCGCGGAGAGCTGAGCGCCAATGTGGGCGAGGCAGCAGATTTGGGTGGGCACCTTGTAGGTTTCCACCAGACGATTGAGCGCATGCAGGATGGCGCTCACGGTTTCGACGGAATCCGACGCGGGATTCACGCCGATCACCGCGTCGCCGCACCCGTAAAGTAAGCCCTCAAAGGCGGCTAAGAGAATTCCACCAATGTCGTCCACCGGATGATTCGGTTGCACGCGGATGCCGAGCACTCCGCGCTCGCCCATGGTATTTCGACACCGCGTCACATTGCGGATTTTCGATGCGGCGAGGATCAGGTCTTTGTTGCTCATGATCTTCGCGAGCGCGGCGACGATTTCGGGAATAATCGCGCGCTGGATTTTTTTTAGATCCATCTCGGAAGTTGCATCGTCGAGAATGTGCTCGCGAAATTCGCCCACCGTCAGGCTTTTGATGGGCTGAAAGGCGTCGTGGTCGAATGTGTCGAGGATTAGGCGGCTGACTTCGTCTGTGTCGGGATCGACGAGCGGCTGTTGGACAATTTGGTCGAGCGTCAAATCGGCAAGGTGGCGCTTCGCAGCGACGCGTTCACGCTCCGACCGCGCTGCAATCCCCGCCAAGTGGTCGCCGGACTTTTCCTCATTCGCCTTGGCGAACACTTCGCGGAGATCGGCGAACGAAAATCGCTCTGGCATAGGCGCAGGCACGGGAGCGTAATTCGGCCCGCAATGAAAAGTAGCATCAATGGCAGAGCAAACAAAGTCCCCGGTGTCTTCGACCTCTGCCGGTCGGGCTGTCTATATCCGGAGCAACATGTGAATGTTCCTGTGTATCCCAGGAACTTCCCCCCAACTGGCTTGTTGACGAAATCGCGTAGCTCGTTGAAAGTGGGTTACCCCTTCAAGAGCTCTGACTTCAGCCTTTAGCTTTCCCCCTTTCCGGGCTGCCGGAGCCGGTTTGTCTCGACGGTGCCATGACATTCAAAGCCAGAATTATTGCAGGATTCGGGGTAGCGCTGGCCCTTTTGATTTGCGTCGGCATTCTTTCCTACTGGAGCGTCGTACAGAACGCAAACGAGCGGCAATGGGTGGGCCACACGCATCTGGTGCTGGAAAAACTCGACGCTCTTTCCGCGAACTTGATTGACGCCGAAACGGGCGAGCGAGGCTACCTGCTCACCGGCAAAGAGTCCTACCTGGCCCCATACAACGGCGCCGCCAGCAAGCTTCGCGAAAATTCAAAAGATCTGAGGCAAATGACCGCTGACAACCCCGTTCAACAGCGCACTCTGGATGGCTTGGAGACGGTGATGGCGGCCAGGTTGGCAATACTTCAGCACGAGATCGATATTCGCAGACAGGCCGGGCTGGCCGCCGCGGCCCATTTCGTCGCGGAAAGTTCGGGAAAGCAGGAGACGGACCAGGCGCGAATGGAAATCGCGGCGATGAGACAGGAAGAGGACCATTTGTTGGTGCAACGTTCGCTGGGGGTTGAGAGGACGTCCTTGAGAACGCGCGTGGTGATTATAACTGGCAACGCGCTGGCTGTGCTTTTGTTGCTCTCCGCCGGAATCGTCGTGCAACGGGAAATGGTGCGGCGCAAGGACGCGGAAGACGAAATTCGCTTACTCAATGTGGATCTCGAGCGGCGCGTCGAGGAATTGGCCAAGAGCATGAAAGACCTGGCGCGCTCGAACTCCGAGCTGCAGCAGTTTGCCTACGTGGCTTCGCATGACCTGCAAGAGCCGCTGCGAATGGTGGCCAGCTTCACGCAACTACTGGGAAAGCGGTACAAGGAAAAACTGGATGATGATGCGCGAGACTTCATCAATTATGCCGTTGACGGCGCCACAAGGATGCAGACGTTGATCACCGACCTTCTCAGCTATTCGCGGGTGGGAACGCAGGGAAAGCCCCTGGAATCGACGCAATGCGACGAGGTGCTGGACCGCGTCCTCAGCAATTTCAAGCTGGCAGTCAAGGAAAGCGGAGCAGTGATTACGCGGGACCCTCTACCGACGGTAATGGCCGATGCTCTGCAACTCGGCCAGCTTTTTCAAAACTTGATTGCCAATGCCATCAAGTTTCACGGCGAAGGTTCGCCGAGCGTGCACGTTTCCGCCGAACGCCGAGGCGGCGATTGGGAAATCTCTGTGCGCGACAACGGCATTGGCATTTCCCAGGAGTACGCCGACCGCATCTTCGTGATTTTCCAGCGGCTTCACACCAAGACGGAGCATCCAGGCACAGGCATCGGTCTGGCCATTTGCAAGAAGATTGCCGAACGGCACGGAGGGCGGATTTGGGTCGAGCCGTCTCCGGGCGGAGGCTCGACGTTTCGTTTCAGCATTCCCGCGCGAGAATCTTCAGAAATACAAGGGAGAGAACACGATGAACTTCGAATCCCCGCTTCAATCGGTTGACATTTTGCTGGTGGAAGACAATGCCGGAGATGTGCGGCTAACCAGAGAAGTGCTCAAGGAAAGCAAGGTGAGCAACAACCTCACTGTGGCCTCCAATGGAGAAGAGGCGCTGGCCTGCCTGCGCAAGCAGGGCAAGTACGAAGGCAGGGTTCGCCCGGATTTGATCCTGCTCGATTTGAATCTTCCGGTAAAGGACGGATGGGAAGTACTCGCGCAGATCAAGGAAGACCCCGATCTCAAGCGCATTCCTGTGGTGGTCCTCACGACCTCCAAGGCCGAAGAAGACATACTGAGAACCTACAATTTGCACGCGAATTGCTACGTGACAAAGCCGGTTGACTTGGATCAATTCGTCCGGGTCGTGAGATCCCTGGAGGACTTTTGGCTGGCAATCGTCAAGCTGCCGAACCACAAACAATGAGCGATAGAAAACTGAAAGTTCTGCTGGTTGAAGACAATGCCGGGGATGCGCGATTGATCCAAGAATCGCTCTCGGAAGCAAAGGGAGAGCCCTTCGAGGTGGAGATCGTAGACAGTCTGTCGGCCGCACTCGAGCGCCTGCAGAAAGGAGGGATCGAGGCCGTCCTGTTGGACCTGGGGCTCCCGGACAGCCAGGGATGGAGCACTTTCGATACGATCAAAGGGAGGGCTCCGACGATTCCGGTAATTGTTCTGACAGGTTTGAGCGACGAAGCGCTGGCGCTCAAAATGGTTCAGAAGGGAGCGCAAGATTACGTCGCCAAAATAGAGCTGAACGGAGGCGTCCTGCCGCGCGCAATTCGGTACGCCATCGAGCGGGAACGAACCGACCAGCAAATCCGCAAGTTGAATGAGGAACTGGAACAGCGAGTGAGACTGCGTACGGCTGAGCTAGAAGCAGCCAACGACGAGTTGGAAGCATTCAGCTACTCGGTTTCGCATGACCTGCGGGCTCCGCTTCGTCACGTGGATGGGTTTTCCAAGATTTTGCTGGAATCCCAGGGGAGCAAGATGGACGCGGAGGGCCAAAGATGCTTGCGCGAAATCCGCGACGCCACTCAACGAATGGCGGGAATGATAGAAGATCTCCTCCGGCTGGCGCAAATTGGCCGCCAGGAACTGAAGCTACAGAAGACCAACATCAGGGATTTGATCGACGACGTGCTGGCGGACCTTCAGAGTGAAGTTTGTGAGAGGCGAATCGACTGGAAAATTGGCGCGTTGCCGTCTTTGGAATGCGATCGAGGGCTAATAAAGCAGGTGCTCGTCAATCTGGTGGGAAATTCCGTGAAGTACACGCGGCCGCGCGACATTGCGGTGATCGAAATCGGTACTGCTGCGGGGGAAGGTCACCCGGTGATTTTCGTGCGAGACAACGGTGTAGGTTTTGACATGAAATATGCGGACAAGCTATTCGGCGCCTTTCAGCGCCTGCATCGCCAGGAAGAATTTGAAGGCACGGGCGTGGGCCTGGCAACTGTTCAGCGGATTATTCGGAGACACGGCGGCCGCATCTGGGCCGAGGCAGAACCGCAAAAAGGCGCCACCTTTTATTTCACGCTTGCGTGAATGCGGGCAATTCGCGTCCTACTCTTCAGGCGGAAGCTTTCGATCTCTGCGGCAGTTTGATTGTTCGCAGAAGTGCCTTTGTTCCCTTGTGTGACTTGGCCTCGCGGTCCTCTGCTAGAATGATTTACTTCGGATTCATCGAAGAAATTCATGATTACACTGTTTGGAAAACCGGAGCCGACGCTTTTAGAACGGCTCAAAGAGTCGGTTGGCAAGACGCGCACGGAGTTGTCGGCGCGCGTCGAACAACTATTGACGGGCAACCGGCCCGTCGATCCTGAGCTGTTGAAGCAGCTCGAATCCGCACTGCTCAGTGCAGATATCGGGGTGCGCACAACGAAAGAAATCCTGGCAGCGCTTCGCGAGCAGGTGAACGAGCACAAAATCGACGACGCAGGGCAGTTGAAGCAAGAATTGAAGCGGCAAATCCTGAAAATTCTAGAAGCACCCGGTGCAAATTCCGATGGCAAGAGGCCGGCGCCGCCCCGCGTGCTTTTTGTGGTGGGCGTGAACGGCACCGGAAAAACGACGACGATCGGCAAGCTCGCGAATCGTCTGAAGAAAGAGGGCGCCAGCGTGGTACTTTGCGCGGCGGACACTTTTCGCGCGGCTGCGATCGAGCAGCTGGAAGTGTGGGCGCATCGCGCAGGCGTTGAAATTGTGAAGCAGAAATCGGGCGCCGATCCTTCCGCCGTGATTTTCGACGCGCTCTCCGCCGCGCAATCGCGCGCGGCCGACATGGTGATCGTGGACACGGCCGGGCGCCTGCATACCAAATCGAATTTGATGGCCGAGCTGGAAAAGATGAAGCGGACGGCACATAAAGTTGTGCCGGGCGCGCCACATGACGTGCTGCTGGTTCTCGACGCAACGACGGGGCAAAACGGGCTGAATCAGGCGCGCGAATTTTGGAGCCAGGCGGGCGTGACGGGCATCGTACTGACGAAACTGGACGGCACGGCGAAAGGCGGCATCGTGGTGGCGATCGCGCGCGAGCTGCACTTGCCGATTCGCTTCGTTGGCACCGGCGAGCAGATCGACGACTTGGTGCCCTTCGACGCGCAAACCTATGTCAACTCGCTCTTCGATTGAGACAACTTCCCTGGCAGACGACAAGTGGATGGCTCGCGCGCTGGAACTGGCGCGGCGGGGAATTGCGCTCGCCCATCCGAATCCGATGGTTGGCGCGGTCCTGGTGAAGGATGGCCGCATCGTTGGCGAAGGGTTCCATGTTTACGATCGTCGCGATCACGCTGAAATTCTCGCGCTTGAGCAAGCTGGGAAGAAGGCTCGCGGCTCAATTCTCTATGTAACTCTCGAGCCCTGCTGCACCACGGGCCGCACCGGGCCGTGCACCGAAGCCATAATCGCTGCCGGAGTGCGGCGAGTTGTCGCCGCAATGAAAGATCCGAACCCTGCTGTGGCTGGACGAGGCTTCGCGGAGTTGAAGCGAGCGCGCATCTCCTCGCGCGTGGGGATCAACGAAGCGACGGCGCGCGCGATGAATGAAGATTTTGCCAAGTGGATTCGCACCGGGCGGCCTTTCGTGACGCTCAAGACCGCGCTGACACTGGATGGAAAAATAGCGTCGCGCGAAGGGAGCACCACTTGGATCACAAGCGAAGCGTCGCGCGAAGAAGTACAGAGGATTCGCCACGCTGCCGACGGCTTGCTCACCGGGATCGGCACGGTGCTGGCCGACGATCCGCGGATGAGCGACCGCACGGGCAAGCCGCGCAGGCGAAGACTGGTGCGCGCTGTGGTAGATTCGCGGCTGCGCCTGCCACTGAAATCGACACTCGTAAAATCGGCGGAAGGCGATTTGATGGTTTTTACGTTGCAGCCGGCCGAATCACCGAGAGCGCGGGCGCTCGAGCGAGCAGGAGTGAAGGTGGTCCGCGTTCCCCCGCGCGGCAGGCGAGTGGATTTGCGGGCTGTGATCCGCGAACTGGGCAAGCGCGAAATCTTGAATCTGGTGATCGAAGCCGGAGCGGAATTGAATGGCGCCGCGCTCGAAGCGGGAATCGTGGACAAGATGATTCTTTTTTATGCGCCCAAAATCATGGGGAGCGGCGGAGTGCCGGTGGCGCAAATCGCGCCTGCTTGGTTCGCGAAATCGCCCGCGCTGACAAATCTGAAGTTGAGCCGTTACGGCCCGGACTTCGCTGTGGAAGGATACTTTCACGATGTTTACGGGAATCACGGAAGCCGTCGCAAAAATTGAATCGCTCGAGCGCGGCGAGGATGGCGGACGGCTGCGGGTGAGCCTTGCAGGCGCCGCGGACATCGCACGAGAAAGTAAGCTGGGCGGCAGCATTTCGGTGAATGGCTGCTGCCTGACGGTTGCAGAGTTTGGAGCCGATTATTTTTCTGCTGGTCTTTCGGGCGAAACGCTGCGCCGCACGGCGTTCGGCGAAATGAAGACGGGCGGCTTGGTAAATTTGGAACGGCCGCTGGCAGCGGGCGCGCGGCTGGGTGGACATTTTGTCCAAGGGCATGTGGACGATATCGGCCGCGTGACGCGACTCGTTCCTGAAGGTGACAACTGGTGGCTTTCGGTGAGCATTCCGGAAGATTTGCGGCGCTACGTTGCCGAAAAAGGTTCCATTGCAATTGATGGCATCAGTCTTACGGTGGCGCGCTGGCACGACGGCGTTGCAGACGTTGCGATCATTCCGTTCACCTACGAGCACACAAATATTTCCGCCATGGTCCCCAACGATGCGGTGAATCTGGAGTGCGATATTTTGGCAAAGTACATAGAGAGTTTGCTGGAAGCGCGCAAGGGCCGCGCGGTGTCGCACCTTACGACCAGTAAGCTCGTTGAAGAAGGTTTTTGAGCGAACGAACGGACAAAATGCACTCGGCAGAAGCAACTCGGATTTTAGTGGCGCTCCTGCTGGGCGCGGCGGCGGCGGGCGCCAACCTGCTGGGCGGATTGCTGATCACGCGGAGGCAGTGGTCGCGCCAGTATCTGAAATATTTCATCGCGCTGGGCGCGGGATTCATGCTGGCGACCTCGCTGCTGGAAATGATTCCGGCGTCGGTGAAGCTGCGCGGGGACACCCCCTCATTTTTCTTCAACGACACGGAAGGGGTTTTCGTTTTCGTGCTGGCCGGATACTTCCTGGTACATTTTTTCGAGCATACAGTAGCGCCGCATTTTCATTTTGGGGAAGAAACGCACAGCGAAGAAGTCTCGCACGCCCACGCTAGCTATGCCGCGCTGCTTGGACTGGTGATCCACACGTTTTTTGACGGCGTGGCGATTGCCTCCGGCCTGCTGGTTTCAACGTGGCTCGGAGGACTGATCTTCATCGCGATTTTCCTGCACAAGATTCCGGAGGGGTTCACCGTGGCGTCACTGATGCTGGCGAGCGGGCAGAGCCGCGCCGCGGCGTTCGCATCTTCGGCAATTTTGGGAGCGGCAACGCTTGCGGGAATGGCGCTGATGTTCGCGCTGCGAGGCACAGTCGCAGACGCGCTACCATTTTCAGCGGGCGTCACGCTGTACGTTGCGGCGTCCGATTTGATCCCCGAGGTAAATCGTGAACACAGCGTGGGAATGGCGGTGATGGTGTTTTTGGGTGTCGCGATTTTCATCGCGCTGAAGGTCATGTTCCGCGTAGATGTGTAATCAAGCAAGCGGCCCCAACTTGACTCTGGCTTGCATCGTTGCTGTCGAGGGAAGCACTGAAGAGGAGGTCGCCACCGATGGCTGAACCGAGAAGCGCGAGTCAAGCTCGCGAGCATTTTGAGAACGCTTATACTGGAAAACCACCGTGGGATATTGGCAAGCCACAGCCTGTGTTCCAGGCGGCGGCAGACAAAGTGACCGGCTCGATCCTGGATGCGGGTTGCGGCACGGGGGAAAACGCGCTGTTCTTTGCGGGCCGAGGCCATGCGGTGACGGGCATCGACTTTCTTGGGGGACCGATCGCGGAGGCGAAGGCAAAAGCCGTTGAAAGAGGACTTTCGGCGACGTTCCTGGTCAAAGACGCTCTGAAGCTCGAAGAATGGACGGAAAGGTTCGACAGCGTAATCGACTCCGGCCTGTTTCATGTCTTCGCGGATGCAGACCGCATCAAATATGTCCACGGTCTCGAGACTGTCCTGAGCCCCGGAGGACGCTTATTGCTGGCTTGCTTCAGCGACCAGGTGCCGGGAGACGCGGGACCGAGACGCGTGAAGAAGGAAGAGTTGCGCGACGCTTTCGCCGAGGGCTGGGAAATCGAGTCCATTGAGCTCACGCAGTTTCAGGTTCGTCCCGAGGCGATGGCGCTCTTCATGGGCGAAGGGCCTAAGGCGTGGTTCATGGTCGCACGACGCGCCGGCTGAGGGATGGAGCTCTTTAGATCTGGGCCGAGGTTAATTCGGGAATCATGCGAAGTCTGGCCGTTACTGCCAATCGCGAATCAATTCTCCACCGCATCGCGTCTCTGACACCATCTGACAAGCGGTTGTGGGGAAAGATGTCTGTAGGTCAGATGGTGTGCCATCTTTGCGATGCCTACCGATTGCCGTTGGGCGAGAAAACCGCGAGTCCCGCAACAGGATTTCTGCAGCGGACGATCGTGAAGTGGATTGCTCTACAGCTACCGCTGAAATGGCCGAAAGGCGTTGCCACGCGCCCCGAGATGGAACAGGGCGTGGGCGGAACGTCGCCGGTTGAGTTCGAAAGAGATCGCGCAGCCTTGTTCTCGATTGTGCGCCGGTTTTGCGACACTACCTCCTTTGCAGAGCCGCATCCGTTCTTCGGCGCGATGAGCAGGCAGGAGTGGCTTCGCTGGGGCTACCTGCACGCGGACCATCATTTGCGCCAGTTCGGTCGGTAGGACCCCATTCTCAGCGGCCCACCATTTTTTGCAACTCTTCGGGGTACCTGGCACCCTGCGCCGCGATCTTTGAGGCTGCGGCATCGATCTCATGAAGATCGTCGGCCGTCAGCGGAATTGCAACCGCTCCGATGTTTTCTTCAAGCCGATGCAGCTTGGTCGTGCCCGGAATCGGCACCATCCAGGGCTTCTTCGCAAGCAGCCAGGCGAGTGCGATTTGAGCAGGCGTCGCCTTCTTCTGTGCCGCGATCTTGCCAACCAAATCGACGAACACTTGATTTGCCTTGCGGTTCTCGGGCGTAAAGCGAGGGACGCGGTTACGGAAATCGGTTTTATCGAACTTCGTATCTTGGGTGATCGCACCCGTAAGGAAGCCTTTGCCAAGCGGGCTAAATGGAACGAACCCGATCCCGAGTTCTTCCAGTGTGGGGATCACTTCCTTTTCAGGCTCTCTCCACCAGAGCGAGTATTCACTCTGAAGTGCTGCGACGGGCTGAACTGCGTGCGCGCGGCGGATGGTTTGCACACCTGCTTCCGAAAGTCCGAAGTGCTTTACCTTTCCTTCCCGAATAAGGTCCTTTATGGCGCCGGCCGTGTCTTCGATGGGCACATTCGGGTCGACCCGGTGCTGATAAAACAAATCTATGACGTCGGTCTTGAGGCGCTTGAGCGACGCTTCCGCGACCTGCTTGATGTGCTCTGGCCGGCTGTTTAGTCCGACCGACCCCGGCGGCCGAGCCTCGATTCTTTTGGGATCGAGGTCGAACCCGAACTTCGTGGCGATCACCACCTTGTCGCGGACTGGAGCGAGAGCTTCGCCGACAAGTTCTTCATTCACGAACGGGCCATACACCTCAGCCGTATCGAAAAACGTGATCCCGCGTTCGACGGCTGTGCGGATCAGAGAGATCATCTCTTTCTTGTCAGCAGCTGGACCAAAGCCAAAACTCATTCCCATGCATCCCAGCCCGAGAGCCGAAACTTCCAGACCGCTATTTCCAAGTTTGCGCTTCTGCATTGTTCCTCCTTATGACTACCGCCAAATGTTTCCACGATTGGCGGAATTGGTTGATCTACCTCAATGATGCCATGTCAATGACGAACCCGTACTTCACATCGCTCTTCAGCAGGCGTTCGTAGGCTTCATTGATCTGCTGAGTTTTGATGAGTTCGATGTCGGCAGTGATTCGCTTTTCGCGGCAGAAATCCAGCATCTCCTGCGTCTCGCGAATTCCACGATTGCCGAGCCCGCCAAACGGCGGCGCTTCATGATCAGGTTGATTGAAGCCACCGGGCTTGGCTTTTCTGGCACGCCGACGAAGGTCATCTTGCCGTCGAGCTTGAGCAGTTGAAGATAAGCGTTCAGATCGTGATCCGCCGAAACCGCATCCAGGATGAAATCGCCAATCTACCTGCAAAACGCGCTGATGGTCTGAGTCGGTTCTGCGCTTAAGTGGCTTAAAAGCCCGCGATTTGCAGATTGGTGCGATGGGGCCGCGTGGGCGCAGTGCGAGGATACTCATAAATTATCCACCGCAGAGGGGGGATCGGCGCAAGTACTTGTTGGTGTAAAGAAAAATCGTCTGCGGTGAGAGGGCCTGGATGGCCCCGCGCTCGGCATGTTTCTTATAAGTATTTGTCTATCAGCTAGTTACAGGAGGACCCAGGGGGCAGCTTTTCTGGAACGGCTTGGTCGTCCGCAACTTTGTGGTACAGCGAGTGTTAGATAAACTGTGGAGGCTATGGCTAGGAGCGACGTCCAACTGATGCTGGACGTGAAGGCCGGGGACGACTCGTCCTTCGACTTCTTGCTGCAGAAGTATCGCTCGCCGCTGGTCAACTTCCTGAACCGGATGGTCCGCGATTCCTCGACGGCGGAGGATCTTGCGCAGGAAGTTTTTCTGCGCGTGTACCGGGCGAGGAAGCAGTACACTCCGAGCGCAAAATTCACCACCTGGCTCTTCCGCATCGCAACGAACGTGGCGCTGAATTCGGTGCGCGACACGCGGCACCGCAAGATGGAAGTCTCCATCGACGCGCCCACGGACGACGAAGACTCTCGGCCGATGGAATTGAAGGCGCGCGAGAAACGGATTGATGAGCATCTGCTGGAGCGCGACCGAATAGAAATCATCCGGCGTGCGATCCTTGCGCTTCCCGAGAAGCAGCGCGCCGCGGTTTTGCTGCATAAATACGAAGAGATGGATTATGCGGAGATATCAAGAGTTCTTGATTGTTCGGAAAGCGCGCTGAAGTCGCTGCTTTTCCGGGCATACGAGAGCCTGCGGGTGCAACTGGCACCACTTGTGGCCCAGCCGGTGGCGCATCGCGCAGGAGAAGGAAGGCCATCATGAAATGCGAGGAAGTTTCAAGGGAACTGATCGAACATCTGAACCACCGCGCGGATTCCGCACAGCGGCGCGACGTCGAAGAGCATCTAGCGGGCTGCGCGGCTTGCCGAAAGCGAGCTGAGGAGCTCCACGGGATTTGGAACGTGATGGACGAGCTGCCCGCAGTCCAGCCGTCGTTCGGTTTTGACGCGCGCGTGCGCCAGCGCGTGGCTGCCGAGCCGCGCCGAAAATGGTTTGAATTGTTTGTGCCACAGCCGAGGCTCGCACTTGCGGTCGGGCTGCTGATTGCGCTGCTGGTTTTGGTGATGAAGCTGCCGTTGAAGAACCCAGGAACAACGGTGACCACCGCCGCCACGCAGCAAGAAGACTTCAATGCGATCAAGAATCTGGGAGTGCTGGAAAATTACGACGTAGTGACGAAGATGGACGCGCTCTCCGAATTGACGCCCGTCGCGGCACAACCTGAATCACCGCAAAGCGGGACCGCGAGCAATGACTAAGGGAGCGATCTAGTGCGCGGCGCCAAGATGGCCTGTCTGCCTTGCGCTCCTGATGGGGCTGGCGGCGCAGTCTGCTCGCGCCCAAAACGGCCGCCGGCTGCGAGTCTGGCGGGAGCGCGCGGAAGCCAAACGCGAGGCGAATGCCGACGCTCAGAAGGGCAAACCGAACGCCCGCGCGATGGAAGGTCTGCCGTCGAAATGGGGCGAGCGACTGAGGGACATGCCTCCGGAAGAGCAGCAGCGGTTCATGCAGAATAACGAGCAATTCCAGCATTTGCCCCCCGAGCGGCAAGATCAGATTCGGCGGAATCTTCAGAGATGGAATAACCTTTCACCGGAGCAGAAGCAGAGGGCGCGAGAAGCGGAGGCGGCGCTGGAGCGGATGACGCCCGAGCAGCGCCAGTACGTCCGGAACACTCTCTTGCCGAAATGGCAGGCAATGCCGCCGGAGCGGCGGCAGGCGGTGAATCGCCATCTTGCAATGCTGCGTAACATGAGTCCCGCTACGCAGCAGGCCGCGCTGAACGATCCGCGATTCATGCAGGGGCTCAGCCCGGACGAGCAATCGATGCTGCGGGATCTGAATTCGCTGCGAAATCCGCCGGTGCAGTAGGGGTCGGCCTCCGCGCCTCAGTGTGAGCCGGTGTTTCACCCGCGAACAGTATTCCACGCGAAAAAAACCGCGCTGACTCCTCCGTGGGCTCCGGAATTGAAGAAATCCACAGAAATTCACAGGGCAAATTTGTTGACTTTTAGAAAACAAATTTCCGATTTGCGGGCATTGAACCGCAAGCAGTCGCGGGAGTGCGCTTGAGCCTCTACTAGGGCTTGTGGTTTCGGTCATTTCTCGCGAGCCGCGAGTGCTGCGCGCATTGATTGCGCCCATCCAAAAAAACTTTCCCAAATTTGAAACATTCTCCTTGACAAGAAAAAGAACGCCTCTACAATCGGGGCACAAAGTGGCAGAAAGTAGCGGATAGTGGTTGGGAATGTCAGGCAGTGGTTAAGGTGAAAACGCGAGTGAAACCGAAGGCGGGCACGGTGTCCGAACTTCCGAAGAGCATCCATGCTACGGGGCAACTATCCGGGGACGGTGGACGAGAAGGGGCGGGTGAAAATTCCCGCCGACTTTCTGGCCGAGTTGCGCCGCGTGGGCAAGAAGTTCTACGTGACGAGCGCCAGCGGCGATCATGCGAGGGTCTATCCCCTGAAAGTGTGGGAAGAGATCGAGCAAAAACTCGCGAAGAAGTCGTCCTACAATCCGGCCAAGCAAAAGTTCCTGGCACGAACCAACTATTACGGTCAAGTGGTCGAGGTGGATGGACAGGGGCGCATTTTAATTCCACCCGTTTTGCGGGAATCCGCGCAGATGAAGGGCGAAGTGGACGTGCAGGGCAACCTCACGTACCTGCAAATCTGGAATCACGCGCGATTCCTCGAACAATTGAACCGTAACCCGATCACGGCGGAAGACGAAAAGGCATTTGACGAACTGGGCATCTAGGGCTTGAGCGTTTTGCATACGCCCGTTCTGGCCGCGGAAGTGATGGAGTGGCTCCGCATACGGCCCGAGGGAACGTATGTGGACGCGACAGCCGGCACCGGCGGACACGCGATTGAAATTGCCCGGCGCCTGACGACCGGGCGGCTGGTGGCGATCGACCGGGATCCCGGGGCGCTTGAAATTGCGCGGGAAAGATTGAAGCCGTACGAAGAAAAGGTGGTTTTGGTGCACGCAGAGTTTTCAACGATCGGCGATGTGGCGGCGAAAATGAACCTGCCTCCCTTTGATGGAGTGATTGCCGATTTGGGCGTATCGAGCCTGGAGCTGGACAGCCCCGAGCGCGGATTTTCGTTTCGTTGGGCGGCGCCTCTCGATATGCGCATGAATCCCGATTCGCCGCTGACGGCGGACGAAATTGTGAACTACTGGCCGGAGAAGCAACTGGCCGACCTGCTCTATCAGAAGGCCGAGGAGCGGGATTCACGCAGAATCGCCAGGGCAATCGTTCGAGCGCGGCCGATCCGCGATACCGAACATCTGGCAACGGTTGTGGCAGGAGTTCGAAAAGCAAGGGGAAGGCAGAAACTGCAGCCCGCGACAAAAACGTTTCTGGCGCTGCGGAATGCGGTGAATCGAGAAGAGGAGGAACTCGAGCAGTTTCTTTCGCGGACCCCTGCCACTTTATCTTCCGGAGGACGCTGGATCGTCCTCAGCTACCACTCGCTTGAAGATCGTCCTGTCAAGCGAGCGTTTCAACGGTTGGCGCGAGAGGGAAGCTTTCGCGTGCTCACGAAGAAAGTAATCGTGCCCAGCGAAGAGGAAATCCGAAACAATCCTCGGGCGCGGAGCGCGAAGATGCGCGTGGCGGAAAAATTGTCAGGCCCGGCCGCATAAGACAGGTTGATCAGAGGGATTTGAGATGACGGAATATCACACCGTAAAGCGAATCGACAATTCAAGATTGATGCGTCCGGCGGCAGCGTCACAGGTGCGGGATTTCTGGCGGAGATTGGCGACGGCCGCGGCGCTGGCCGCGTGCTTGCTGTCCTACGCATGGCAGCACTTCGAATGCATCCAGGTGCGCTACCAGATTGAGCGGCTGGATGCCGAACGGGCGCGCTCCGCGGACTTGAATCAGCAATTGCAATTGGAAGTGGCGACTTTGCGCTCGCCCATGCGCGTGGATACCATCGCGCGGAATCAGCTTGGCCTCACCGTACCGGTGCCCGGACAGGTAGCGCCGGCCGAAGGTTCCACGGATGCCGTGGTAGCCGATGCGCGCCCGATGGGGCAGTCGACTCGGCCATAGCGCAAGCCCGGTGCCGAACATGGGCCGCTGGGTGGGCGGCCCGTGGCTTTCGACGAGGGCCGTGGGAGCACTTTTTTTTCCGACAGGTAGGCGGAGTCCATGGAGCAGCGCAATCCGCGTCTCCGCTGGTTGATTGTTTGGGTAGCGGCCGTAGTTTGGATCGTGGTGGTGCTCGGCCGGCTGAGTTACCTCCAGTTGTTCTGCTATAGCGAATACCTCGCAAAAGCCCAGCGTCAGCAGCAGCGAATATTCGAGATTAGTCCGATGCGGGGCACAATTTATGACCGCAAGGGACGCGAACTCGCAGTCAGCCTGCCGATGGACTCCCTGTTTGCTGATCCGGCCGACATCAGCGATGTATCGATGGTGGCGCGCCTGATTTCGCCTGTGCTCGGCGTGTCCGCCGAAGAAATCGAATCAAAGATAGGCCAGTCGCGGACGCCGGTTCGCCTGGCGAAAAAGCTTTCTCCCGATACGGTGCACCGGATCGCGAACATGAACTTGCGCGGCGTGTTTTTCGAAAAAGAAAACCGGCGCGCTTATCCGGAGCGGGAGCTTGCGGCTTCGGTGCTGGGGTATGTCGATGTGGATGAGAAGGGGCTGGGCGGGATTGAATACTCTCTCGACAAGCAGATTCGCGGACGCCCCGGCAAAGTGATGGTGATGGCCGATGGGCGGCGCCAATATTACGACCGCACGGAAATGGCCGCCGATCCGGGCGCGAACGTCACGCTGACCATCGACGAAACCATCCAATATATAGCCGAGAAAGAACTCGATAGAGCCATCGAGGAAACGCACGCGAGGGCGGGCACCGTTGTGGTGCAAGACCCGAACTCGGGTGACTTGTTGGCGGTGGCGAACTGGCCGACGTTCGATCCCAACGATCCCGGGAAATATTCCGACGAGGATCGCAGCGATCGCGCCATCAGCGCTGCATACGAGCCGGGTTCGACGTTTAAGGTGCTGACGCTTACTGGCGCGATCGAAAATGGTGTGGTGACTCCGGACGATCTGATCGATTGCCAGATGGGCTCGATTCTGGTGGGTGGAAGGCTGATTCACGACTGGCATCGATTTGGAGTGCTGAGCGTCCGCGGGATTTTGGCGAATTCAAGCGACGTTGGCGCGATCAAGGTTGCGCTGCGACTCGGCGCTCCGCGCTTTTATGATGCGATACGCGCGTTCGGCATAGGGCAATCAACGGGCATCGCGTTGCCGGGAGAAAACCGGGGGCTGCTGCGGCCGATCGAGAATTGGTCCGCGAACTCGATTGGCTCGCTGGCGATGGGCCAGGAAGTAAGCGTGACTCCCATTCAGATCGTTTCCGCCATTTCTGCGGTCGCCAACGGCGGCACGCTGTTTCGCCCGCACATTCTTCGCGAGATTCAAGGCGACGCGCCTGCATGGATTCACAACGCGCCGGGACCTCAGCAGGCAACCGATGCCAGAACAGCGGCAGCGGTGCGCGGAATGATGGAAGATGTAATGCTCGAAGGGACCGGCAAGCACTCTCAGCTCGATGGATACACCTCCGGAGGGAAATCTGGCACGGCGCAGCAGATTGATCCCGCCACGGGCCGCTATTCGGCGACGCGTTACAATGCGTCATTCGTAGGTTTTGCCCCGGTGAACAACCCGGCGGTGACCATTTTGGCGGTGCTGGATTCGCCGGTGGGCCCGCATCACGGGGGGCAGGTCGGAGGCCCGATTTTCAAGCGGGTGGCCGAGCAAGTATTGGCGTATCTGGGCGTGGCGCACGACGTGCCGTCGCCGTCCGAGGTGGAAACAGCGAAGAACGAGGAGCGTAGGCGCGGATCTGCCGCCCAGTCGCAGGACGCCAAGACCGACGATTCGACAAGGGAGAGTTTTGCCGCATCTATAGGAAAGACTCGAAAGGCGGAAGCCACACCCACCGCGGCCTTCTCGGAGCAGGATTCGATCGCCGTTCCCAGTCTTGCCGGTCAGGAGTGTGCGGAGTGTCACCGAGGCATGCTCGAGATTGGGATTAGAGCCGGTGCTGATTGGGGAGGGCGTAGCTGTTGAGCAGTTCCCCGAAGCCGGCACGCAAGTACAGCGCGGTAGCCAAGTCACGGTTCGATTCGGACGTTCGGGCGAGCTTGAGCCGGTGGCGACCCGGGGGAGCGGGAATTGAGGGCCAGCGTCAAACCGAAACCGGAGATGAGAGAAAACGAACAAATCGGCGCAGTGGAAGCGCGCGGCATGAAAATTCAAAGACTGCTGGACGGTGTCGGCGTGGTGAAAATCGTTGGCACTGCCGATGCCGAGGTCGTCTCGGTAGCTTATGACAGCCGCCGTATTGGGCCGGGAGCAATTTTTTTTGCTCTGCGCGGCGAAAAGACGGACGGAGCGAAGTTTGTCGGTGAAGCGTTGCGGCGGGGCGCGATCGCTTTGGCAAGCGAAGACCCTCGGCCAGACGGCATTCCCTCGCATGTTACTTGGATCGAGTTGGCTCCAGGCTCAGGACGACGCGGCTTGGCGCGCGCGAGCGCAAATTTCTACCGGCATCCAGCCGATGGCCTTCAGCTAATCGGAGTAACAGGCACCAACGGAAAGACCACGACTACGTTTCTTGTGGACTCGATCCTGCGGCAAGCGGGCTTTAGGCCTGGGCTGATTGGAACGATAGAGCACCGGACCCCCAAAGGCAGCCGCGCAGCCGCAAATACCACGCCTGAATCAGCAGACCTGCAGCAAATGTTCGCCGAAATCCGCGACTCCGGCGGCACCCATGTGGTACTGGAAGCAAGTTCGCACGCGCTGGCAATGGAACGGCTGTGGGGCTGCCATTTCGGCGTGGCGATTTTCACCAATTTAACCAGGGATCACCTCGATTATCACAAATCGTTTGAGGACTACTTCGCCGCAAAGAAAATTCTATTCGAAGGTACAGGCGCGGGCGCACCAGGCATCGGAGTGATCAACGTGGACGATCCCTACGCGGCACAGCTTACGGGATTGGCGCGGCGCACTCTCACGTACGGGCTGAAGGGTGCTCCCGAGGTGACGGCACGGAAATTCGCGCTCTCCTTCGATGGACTCGAATTCGTCGCGAGCACGCCCATCGGAAGCATCGAGGTGCGCTCGGCACTCGTCGGGCGCTTCAACGTTTACAACATCCTGGCCGCTATAGGGGCCGGGATTGGATTGAACGTCGCCAAGAGCCAGATTGAGGATGGAATCGCAAAACTCCAATCGGTTCCGGGCCGGTTTCAACGCATCGATGAAGGACAGCCATTTTTGGTGGTCGTTGATTACGCGCACACGGACGACGCGCTGAGGAACCTGATAACGACGGCTCGTGAGCTGGGCCCTTCGTCGCGGATCATCACGGTTTTTGGGGCTGGCGGAGAGCGGGACCGCAGCAAGCGGCCGCTGATGGGTGAAGCGGCAGGTTCGTTGAGCGATCTGGTTGTGCTGACCAGCGACAACCCGCGAGGCGAGGATCCGCTCCGGATCATAAATGATGTGATGGTGGGACTGCAGAAATCAAACGCGAAATATCGGATTGAGCCAGACCGCGAACAGGCGATTGCCGCTGCCGTGGAAGAAGCGCGTCCGGGCGATATCGTGCTGCTTGCGGGTAAAGGCCACGAAACTTATCAGGTGCTGCGCGACGGAGCCATTGATTTCGACGACCGCGAAAAAGCGCGAGCGATCCTGCAGAGCAAAGGCTATTCGAAAACGCGTAGCAAATGAAGGCTGGCACGGCAAACCAGCGGGTAAGTTAATTGGAGACACGATGCGGTGGACAGTATTTCAAGTTGCTGAAGCTCTCGGCATCTCGCCGGCGCAGCGGCTTGAGCGATCGGCTGTGATCAGTGGCGTGTCCATCGATTCCCGCACCGTAGGGGCTGGCGAACTGTTCGTTGCGATACGCGGACCGCGACACGATGGGCATGGCTTTATGGCCTCCGCTTTGGAACGTGGAGCGGTGGCAGGGCTGGTGGCCCGTGAACGCCTGGGCGATTACCCGGACGAGATTCGCGGCAGACTGTTTGCGGTGGACGACACGCTTGTCGCTCTGCAGCAACTGGCCGCGCACGCCTGTAAGATCTGGCGTAAGGGTCGGACAGGCCGTCTGATCGGCGCGGTAGCGGGTTCCGTCGGCAAGACGACTACGAAAGAAGTTTTTGCGGCGCTTTTGGGCGCGCGGCATCGCGTACTGAAGACACAAGGAAACTTGAACAACGAGTATGGCCTGCCGCTCACGCTCCTGAAACTCGGTGATGAACACGATGCCGCGGTAGTGGAACTGGGGATGTCGCATAGGAGAGAGCTCGCGCAGCTGACGCGAATCTGTTCGCCGGATGTTGGCGTCGTCACGCGAGTCGCGGTGGAGCATCTGGAATTTTTCTCATCGCTTGAGGAGATTGCACTCGCTGAACGCGAACTTATCGAAAACCTTCCGTGGCCAAACGCGACGGCGGTGTTGAATTCGGATGACGAGCGAGTGGCTGGGTTTGCGGAAGTTGCCAAAGGCGCGGTGATCCGGTTTGGGACGCGCGCAGGCGTGGAGTTTCGGGCGGAGGCAATCGAGGAGCGCGGCATCGAGGGCGCGGAGTTCGATCTTGTTTCGCGCGGGCGGCGTACGCGACTCGAAATACCACTGATCGGTCGGCATAACGTGATGAACGCGCTGGCGGCACTGGCAGCCGCCAGCGTATGGGGCATCGGCGCGGACGAGGCCAAGGAAGTGTTTCCTGGTCTCACACCAGCCGACAAGCGTGGAGAGGTAGTGCGATTCGAGGAGGGATTTACCGTCATCAACGATACTTATAACTCGAGTCCCACCGCGCTGGGCGCGCTCGCCACACTGCTTGCGCAGACACCAGGATATCGACGGCGAATCCTTGCCTCGGGAGAGATGCTGGAGTTGGGCAGCTCTTCGCCCGAGTTGCACAAAGAATGCGGACGTCTCGTCGCCGGATTGGGAAAAGTAGATTGGATTTTGGGCGTGCAAGGGCACGCCGCGGATTTTGTGGCTGCGGCAATTCAAGCGGGGCACCCGCAAGAGAGAACGGTCGTCTTTGAGAATTCTACAGAGGCGGGGAAGTTCCTTTCGGAATTCGTCATGAGTGGAGATCTGGTGCTGTTGAAGGGTTCTAGGGGAGTACGCATGGAGAAAATCCTGGAAGCCATCAGCGCTCACCACCGGCGATCCGAGCAGAATTCCGGACTACAGCGCGTTGACGCCGGCCGCGAAGGCCGCAACTAAAATGCTCTATTATTTTTTCTTCTTCATGCTCCGGCGGCATTTCAGCCCGCTGAACGTTTTTCGATATATCACCGTGCGCACTGCCGCGGCGAGCCTGACGGCGCTCTTGCTTTCGCTGCTGCTGGGGCCATGGATGATTGAGCGGCTGCGCTCGCTTCAAGTGAAGCAGTACATTCGCGAGGAAGGTCCGCAGCGGCATCAGACAAAAGCAGGAACGCCGACTATGGGTGGACTGCTGATCGTGGCGGCGATCGTGATTCCCACCCTGCTCTGGGCTGATTTGCGGAATCCTTACGTGCTACTGGCCGTGGCGGCTACGCTGGCCTTCGGGGCGATCGGATTTGTGGATGATTACAATAAGGTCGTCCGCAAGCAGAACCGCGGCCTAACCGCACGGGGCAAATTTGCATTGCAGGTTCTGACGTGCGTCTTCGTGGGCGCCGTGCTGATTGGATTGCAGGCGAAGGGGGTATATTCCACGCAATTGAGCGTGCCGTTCTTGAAGAAGCTGCATCCCAATCTCGTGATTGGCCCGCTCTTGGATAGCCGTTTTATTTGGCCGCTCGCGTACGTGCCGTTTGTTTTGTTTCTGGTTTTAGTGATCGCGGGCTTATCCAACGGCGTGAATCTCACCGATGGCCTCGACGGTCTCGCCATCGGATGTGTGCTGATCTCGGCGGTCGCGCTGACCGTCCTTACCTACCTTTCCAGCAACGCCCGTTTCGCGGACTATCTCGACATTCAGAGAATACCGGACGCCGCCGAGCTGACAATTTTCTGCGGATCGCTTGCGGGAGCTTCGCTCGGATTCCTTTGGTACAACGCGCACCCTGCGGAAATATTCATGGGCGACGTGGGTTCTTTGGCCTTAGGCGGTGCGATAGGGACGGTTGCGGTGATCCTTAAGCAGGAAATCCTGATGATTTCAATCGGCGGCATTTTCATAGTGGAACTGTTGTCCGTGGTCATTCAGGTGGCGTCCTTTAAGCTGACGGGAAAGCGAGTGTTTCGGATGTCTCCGCTGCATCATCATTTTGAGCTGGTGGGATGGAGCGAATCAAAGATCATCGTGCGGTTTTGGATCGTGGCGTTGGTGCTGGCGCTTTTTTCATTGACCACGTTGAAATTAAGGTAGGCCGGATGCGACCAGGTTTCGATTTCGAAGGAAAACGAGTCCTAGTGGTTGGATTAGGGCGGACGGGACTCGTGACGTCCCTTTTCGCAGCGGGTTACGGTGCCACGGTCACGGCCACGGACATGCGGACGGAAAGCGATCTCGGTGAAACAGCCTCCAGGCTGCGGGCCGCGGGTGTGAAGCTGGAGCTAGGTGGGCATATCCCCACGACGTTTGTGGGGCAAGACCTGATTGTGGTGAGCCCAGGGGTCTCTCCCCGGCTCAAACCGGTCGAGCTGGGGCGGTCATCGGGCGTCCCAGTGTGGAGCGAAATCGAACTAGCTTGGCGCTTTCTGCGCGGCAAACTTGTTGCAATTACCGGCTCAAACGGCAAGACGACCACAACTTCGCTCGTGAGTCACATTTTGCGGACAGCGGGCGTAAACACGCTAACTGGCGGGAATATCGGGGTTCCGCTTTTATCGCTGGTCGAATCGACGACCGATTCGACGATCACGGTTGCAGAGGTCAGTAGCTTTCAATTAGAAACAATCGAGAAATTCCGTCCAGAGATCGGAATTCTGCTGAATCTGACCCCCGACCACCTCGACCGGCATACGTCTTTCGAAGAGTACGCGGCTGCGAAGATGCGGCTTTTTGAGAACCAGCTCGACCGTGACTTCGCTGTGCTCAACGCGGACGATCCAGAAGTGACCAAGCGCATGCCATCAGGTCCGCACATCTTTTGGTTCAGCCGCCGCAAGCGAGTCGCCCAGGGCGCATTCCTTCAAGGCAATCAGATCATGATTCGGCACGAAGGTTCGGAACTTGCGGTCGGGCGGCGAGACGAAATTTCACTGCGAGGCGAACACAATCTCGAAAACGTCCTTGCAGCCTGCGCCGCGGCGCACCTCGCCGGTGCGGCGCCGGCGGATATTGCGGCCGGCGTGAAGGCATTTCAAGGCGTCGAGCATCGTTTGGAGCTTGTTGGCAAAGTTGGCGGCGTGGAGTTCTACAACGATTCAAAGGCGACAAATGTGGACGCGGCGCTGAAAGCAATTGAGGCATTTGCTGGGCCGCTCATCGTAATTTTGGGCGGGAAGGACAAAGGAAGTCCCTATACCCCGATGCAAGAGCCGCTGCGGCAAAGGGCGCGGCGAGTGATTTTAATCGGTGCTGCTGCTGAGAAGATTGCTTCGGATTTAGGCGTTGGGCTTCCGATATTTCAAGCTGCCACGCTCGATCGCGCTGTTCAAGCGGCGATAGAGCAGGCGCAGCCGGGCGACGTGGTTTTGCTCGCGCCCGCGTGTTCCAGCTTTGATCAATTCGAGAATTACGAACATCGCGGCCGTGTTTTTAAGCAGCTCGTTGAGAATTTCGCGAGGGCGTCGAATGAGAACGCATTCGCGCGGAAAGGATAGCGATGCCTCGTAGCTTGCAGCACGACCGGAAGTTATTCGGAGTCACTCTGGCACTTTGCCTGATCGGCGCCGTCATGGTCTTCAGCGCCTCGGCACTGACACTCCGCGAGCAAGGCGACAATGGCTACGAATTTCTTCTTCGCCAGCTGCTCTGGGCCGCGTTTGGAATGGCCGGAATGTTTCTATTGATGAACACCGATTATCGCAAGCTGCGTCAGCCGCGCGTGATTTTCACGGCTTTATCGGTGACGCTGATTTTGCTGCTTGCCGTATTTTTCCTGGACCGAACTCACGCCACGCATCGCTGGGTTCGCCTGGGACCGCTCAGTTTGCAACCTTCGGAAATCGCCAAGCTGGTGGTGATTTTCTACCTCGCATGGTTCCTGGAAATTCGGCGCGAGCCGCGGGGACCCGGCGTAAACGACCTGACTCAAACGCTTTTGCCCGCGCTGGGAGCGGTGCTTCTGATTGTCGCGCTTGTTTACAAAGAACCAGACATGGGCACGGCTTGCATGATTTTCTTTATCGCCGCCGTGATGCTCTTTATCGCGGGATTATCGTACCGCTACATTTTCGGAGCCGCGATAGCGGCCATCCCGCTGATTTACATCGCTATTGCGAGCGTCCCGTACCGCTTACAGCGCGTGCAAGCGTATTTCACGCCGGGCGCGGATCCCCAGGGCCATGGCTTTCAGTTGGCACAGTCGCTGATCGCGGTCGGTTCGGGAGGATTCAGCGGCGTGGGTCTAATGGAGAGCCGCCAAAAGCTGTTTTTTCTACCCGAGGCTCACACGGACTTCATTTTCTCGGTGATATGCGAGGAGGCGGGTTTTATCGGCGCGATGATCGTTCTCACCCTCTTTGCGGTTTACGGTTGGCGCGGTTTCGTGGCTGCGATGAAGGCGCCCGATGCCTTTGGGCGCTTTTTGGGCATCGGCATCACAACCATGGTGGTCGGTCAGGCGCTCTTAAATCTTAGCGTTGTTCTGGGCCTGGTCCCGACAAAAGGGATCCCGCTTCCCTTCGTCAGCTATGGCGGATCGAGCCTGATGGGAATGCTGCTCGCCACGGGAGTGTTGCTGAACATCAGCCAACACGCGGATGAGACGTGAGCGATGATGCGAAAAGACTTTTGATCGCGGGTGGTGGCACCGGCGGACATGTATTTCCAGCCCTCGCCATCGCCAAGGAATGGATTCGCCGCGGTGCCGGCGGGGGCGAGTCAGAAGAAAGGCAAGTCGTGTTTGTAGGAACCGAGCGAGGAATCGAAGCGCGGCTTGTGCCGCAAGCGGGCTTTCCGCTCGAATTGATTCGCGTCAGTGGCCTGAAGGGTATCGGCGGCGCGAAACTGCTGCGGAATGCAGCGATGCTTCCGGCCGGGCTGTGGGACTCCGAAAAAATTCTTCACCGTCACCGTTTTAATGCGGCGTTCGGCGTCGGCGGGTATGCCTCGGGTCCGATGATGCTGCTGGCGGCCATGCACCGTGTGCCTACGGTGGTTTTCGAGCCAAATGTGGAGCCGGGATTCACGAACCGCGTTCTTGCGGGGATTGCCACGCGGGTTGCTGTAGCGCAGCAGGAAACAGCCGGCCGGTTGGGCTCCAGGGCAATTCTCACCGGCTGCCCGATTCGCCCCGAGTTCTTCGCTATTCCGCCGAAGGAGCATCGCGCGCCTTTCACGCTGCTAATCACTGGAGGAAGCCGCGGCGCTTTGCCGATCAACCGAGCCGTGGTTGATTCGCTAGATGTCCTCGCGACCCAAAAAGACCGCCTTTTCATCGTGCATCAGACCGGAGAACGTGACTATAATGCAGTTCGCGAAGCATATGAGCGGCGCCAATTCCAAGTTGAGGTCGTCCCCTTCATCGAAAATATGGCGGAGAGGTTTGCTCAGGCCGACCTGATCGTTTGCCGGTCGGGTGCCATTACTGTCGCGGAGGTATCCGCCTCCGGACGCGCCGCCATCTTTATCCCCTTCGGTGCTTCGACTGACGCGCACCAAACGGGAAATGCTCAGCTGATGGCAAGCGCCGGCGCCTCCAGGCTGCTGCTGCAAGATGAACTGACTCCAGAGCGCCTGACACGCGAAATTTTTTCCCTCCTGGACCAGCCCCGGAGAATTCAAGAGATGGAAGACCGCGCGCGTTCGCTGGCACGTCCGCGCGCGGTTGAAGATATCGTTGACGTGATTGAGGCGGTGGCCCGGCCATGAACATCACCTTTCGCAATTTTCAGCGCATTCATCTGGTCGGGATTGGCGGCAGCGGCATGAGCGGTATTGCGGAAGTCCTGCTCTCCAGCGGCTATGGCGTTTCCGGATCTGATTTGAAATCCTCGCCTGCCACCCAGCGTTTGCGGAAACTGGGCGCGGTAATTCACGATACGCACAAGGCCGAAAACGCGCATGGTGCGCACGTGTTGGTCGTTTCCTCAGCCGTGCCCGCTGACAATGTGGAAGTAGCCGAGGCTCACCGGCTGAAGATTCCCGTGATTCCTCGCGCGGAGATGCTCGCCGAACTGATGCGGCTGAAACATGGTATTGCCGTTGCGGGCGCTCACGGCAAGACAACCACGACGTCTATGGTGGCCTCGATACTAGCCGCAGCGGATCTCGACCCAACCTTCGTCGTTGGCGGCCGAGTGAATCACATCGGAGCCAATGCGGCTGTCGGCCGAGGCGAATATATGGTCGTCGAAGCCGATGAGAGCGACCGCTCGTTCCTCCTTTTGGCGCCCGTTATAGCCGTGATCACTACAATCGACCGAGAGCACCTGGACCAATACAGCTCGCTCGAGGAAATTCAAGAAGTGTTTCTGCAGTTCGCTAATCGCGTGCCGTTTTATGGCGCTGTGGTGCTCTGCCTTGACGAGCCCAACGTCCAAGCAATCGTACCGGGTATCAAGCGGCCCATCATCAGCTACGGCACGTCGAGCCAAGCCGATCTGATTATTTCGGATGTGAAGCTCTCAGGGCTTTCGAGCGAGTTCTCGTTGAAATATCGCGGCGACGACCTGGGACTTTTTCGGCTGCCGTCGCCGCCCGGGATTCATAATGTCCGCAACGCTGGCGCGGCAGCAGCGGCGGCGCTCGAGCTAAACATTCCGGCCGATTTGATTCGTGAAGGACTGGCACATTTTTCAGGTGTCGGCCGCAGGTTCGAAATCAAAGGCGAATTTTCCGGTGTCACGCTGATCGACGATTACGGCCACCATCCCGCTGAAATTCGCGCCACGCTCGAAGCCGCGCGAGGCTGTGGCTACAAGCGCCTACTGGTACTTTTTCAGCCCCACCGTTACACGCGCACGCAGCATCTTTGGGAAGATTTCCGCCTGTCCTTCAACCAGGCCGACATTCTCGTTCTGACGGATATTTACGCCGCCGGCGAACCGCCTGCGGAAGGCATCACCGGCGAGCTTCTCGCAGAGGCAATCAGCTCCGCCGGTCACAAAAGCGTCGTTTACTCGAGCACGTTACAGGGCGGCATCGAATATATTTTGCGCGAAGCGCGCCCCGGAGACGCCGTTCTCACTATCGGCGCCGGCAGCGTGGGGCGCGTGACCGAGGAGCTCGCTGTTTTGCTTGGTTCAAGGGTTTCGATTTTCAATGCGGATTGATGACAACGTGTCGTCGCAGCTGAAAAATCTCGGCGCAGAAGTGCAGCATGGTGTTTCGCTCAAGGAGAAGACTTCCCTGGGCATCGGCGGCACCACGGACGAGGTCTTGCTCCGCCGTTACGAATCGATTCCAGAGGTGATGCGGTTGCTTGCAGACGAAAGTATTCCGCACCGCTTCCTTGGCGGTGGCACAAACGTGCTGATCGCCGATGGCGAGTTGCCATACATTGTGCTGCATCTTCCCACGTCGCAGCCCGGAATGAGGGTAGAAGGTAACGCGGCGTATATCGACGCCTCCGCGGACCTCGGCGGAATGGTGACGTTTTGCGCGAAACGCGATCTCGGCGGAATGGAAGGACTGATCGGCGTGCCAGGCAGCGTGGGTGGCGCTCTGCGAATGAATGCCGGAGCATATGGCACCTCGATTGGGCCTCATGTCCGCGAGATCGAGTTGTACCGAGCAGCCTCAGGCGAGCTTGAAACGGTTCGCGGCACCGACATTCGTTTTGATTACCGGCACACTTCCTTTGCGCCGGACGATGTGATGCTGCGTGTGAAGCTGGAATTGCCGCCGAGGCCGTTCAAGGAAATCCTGGCGGGAATCAAGGTATGCAACGAGAAGCGCAGGGCAAGCCAGCCTTTGAATCAAAAAAGCGCCGGATGCATTTTTAAGAATCCCCCCGGAGGATCAGCGGGCCGCATGATCGACGAGCTCGCTCTGAAAGGTTACCGCGTGGGTGACGCAATGGTGAGCGACCGGCACGCGAATTTCTTCGTCAATGCTGGAAGCGCGAACTGCTCGGATATGTTAAGGCTAATTGACGATGTTCGGGAGCGCGTTCGCGGCGCTTACGGGGTTGAGCTTGAGAACGAGGTAATCGTTTGGCAAAACTGAAGTCCATCGACATCGAGACCTATCCTCCGGAAATCATGGTGGATGAGGAGCCGAAGTATCTTCGGCGGCAGAAGCCGCTCGAGATCAAGCGGCGGAAGTTTGGCCGGAAGGCCTGGAAAACATATCTGCAGGTAACGATGTGGGCGGCGGTGGGCGTTGCGGGTGCGTGGGCGGTCTACGATTTCAGTCACTTCCTGCTAACTTCTCCTGAAACAGCCCTGATTCATCCGGAGCAGATTGCCCTGGCCGGAAATCACTACGTGGCGCCGGCAAGCGTACTCAGTATTTTTGCGCCGGATCGCGGCAAGAGCGTCCTTCTCATTCCACTGGATGAGCGACGACGCCAGATCGAGGCACTTTCGTGGGTTGAGCACGCAACCGTAAGGCGTGTGCTGCCGAATCAAATTGCAGTTGAAATTGCCGAGCGGACTCCCATCGCGTTTTTGCGGGAGCCTGGCGAACTAGCGCTGATTGACGCGCATGGCATGATCCTCGCACGGCCCATCAGAGGCAACTTTCATTTTCCCGTTGTGACCGGAATTCTGGCGGGCATGCCGCTCGACAGCCGCGAGGAACGCATGCAGCTTTTTTCCGGGTTCACGCAGCAGATTGAGTCCGTACGCCCCGATGCGGTCGACCGGATTAGCGAAGTCGATCTTTCCGACAAACACGATTTGCGCGCGACCCTCACTGGTTTCGAGTCCGCTGTCGCGACGACCTCCACACCGGATTCGCAGGCGCCGCCGCACGTAGATACGCCCGTGCTCGTGCATTTTGGCGACAGCGATTTTGCCGGCAAATATCAGACGCTCGTCGAAGACTTTAATGATTGGCGCGCCGAGGCAGGCGCCATCGAGTCGGTGGACCTGAGGTTCAGCCGCGAAGCCGTTGTCAATCAGGACGCGGTTACCTTAGCCCAACAGCGGCCGCCGAAATTGGCCGCGACGAGGTCGCGAAGGCATTCGAGATAGGAGCAGCATTTGACCAAGAAAGAACGGCACATTGTGGCGCTGGACATCGGGAGCACGAAGACCTGCGCCCTGGTTGGCGAGATGGAAGACGACGGCAGCGTGAAGTTCGCCGCGCTGGGCGCGGCTGAATCGAAAGGCTGGCGAAAGGGCCAGATCGTGAATCTCGACTTGGCCGTCAGCTCGATTCGGCGTGCCGTGGAGGAAGCGGAGACGGTTGTCGGTGTGCCGGTGGAATCCGCGATGATCGGCGTGGCTGGAGGCCACGTTCGCGGCGTCAATAGCCGCGGCGGCGTTACGTTGGGTACGCGGCCCCGCGACGTTCAACGCGAAGATGTTCGGCGCGCCATCGAGGCTGCTCGCGGCGTCACGCTGCCCGAGGATCGCGAAGTGATCCACGTATTGCCGCAGGAGTTTTTTCTTGACGCGCAAGACAATATCCGCGACGCCATCGGCATGGTCGGCCACCGTCTCGAGGCCAGCGTGCATATTGTGACCGCGTCGGGCGCGGCGACCCAGAATATCGTCACGGCCGTCAATCGAGCAGGCGTCCGCGTTGATGACACCGTTCTCGAGCCATTCGCCGCCGCTGAAGCTTGTCTCACGCAAGACGAGCGGGAACTGGGCTGCTGCCTTCTCGATATAGGCGGCGGGACCACGGAGATGATCGCCTACACGGGCGGTGTGGTGCGCCACACGGGGGCAATACCCATCGGTGGAGATCATTTTACGAATGATCTCGCCGTAGGTTTGCGTACGCCCGTTCCGGAAGCTGAGAAGATCAAGCGAGAGCACGCGCAGGCCTGCCGGGAGCTTCTAACCGAAGACGTTGCCATCGAAATTGCCAGCGTGGGGGATCGTCCGCCGCGCACCGTATTCACGCGCATGGTCGGCGAAATCATTGGCGCGCGCGCCCAGGAATTACTGATGCTCATTCGCGACGAACTCCGCCGCAGCGGCCTTCAATCACAAATCCCGGCGGGAATTGTTCTCACCGGCGGCGGATCGCAGCTTCGGGGACTAGTGGAGCTAGCCGAGCGGCTGTTCAATCTGCCCGTGCGTATCGCCGTGCCCCGAGGTCTTGGGCAAATGAGCGAAGAGGTTTCCCGGCCCGAATATGCGGCGGCTGTGGGGCTGCTGGTCTACGGCGCGCGAACACGGCGCTTCGCGGGCGCTCGTCCCACTAGCTTCATTGGCAAGTTGAAAAGTATGTTTGCGGGGGCGTGAGGAAACAGAGGGCGGAAACTTTTCTTGGCGACCGCCGGGGCTGACCGGCCGGTTGCCGGTGAAAAAATTCGAACGTTGTAACACTGGGGAGGCAGCATGGCAAAAGAGTCGAGCATCCGCGTTTCATTTACTGAGGAGTTGCAGGACGGCGCCAAGATCAAGGTGATCGGGGTCGGGGGCGGAGGATCGAACGCCGTCAATCGCATGATCCGCGCCAAAGTCGAGGGCGTCGAATTCATCGCCGCCAACACCGATCTGCAGGCGCTGAAGCTTTCGCAATCGCCCGTGAAGCTTCAGCTCGGAGCAAAACTGACCAAAGGGCTGGGCGCCGGCGCCAATCCCGAAGTAGGGCGCAAGGCCGCGCTCGAGGACACCGAGAAAATTCTCGAGGCCCTCGATGGCGCGGATATGGTCTTCGTCACCTCCGGTCTGGGCGGCGGAACCGGCAGCGGTGCGGCGCCCGTGGTGGCGAATCTGGCAAGCGAACTCGGCGCGCTTACCGTGGCCGTCGTCACTAAGCCGTTCGCGTTCGAAGGCAAGCGCCGCATGCAGCAGGCCGAGCAAGCGCTCGCCGAACTCATCGGCTGCGTCGATACTGTGATCGTCATTCCCAACGAGCGGCTGATGGAATACGTCGAGCATGGCACCAGCTTCTTCGAAGCATTTCGCATCGCCGACGATATTCTTCGCCAGGCTGTCCAAGGCATCTCTGACATCATCACCATTCCGGGCATCATCAATCGCGACTTTGCCGACGTGAAAACGATCATGTCCGGCCAAGGCTACGCGGTGATGGGCACTGCCGTCGCCACCGGTTCGAACCGCGCGATCGATGCCGCAAACCGCGCGATCAATAGTCCGTTACTTGAGGACAATTGCATCAACGGCGCGCAGGGGATTCTCATCAACGTCACAGGCTCATCCAGTCTCTCACTGCATGAAATTCACGAGGCATCCTCGATCATTCAGAAGGCCGCGCACGAAAATGCCAACATCATCTTCGGCGCGGTACAGGACGACGCGATGAAGGAGTCCGTGAAGATCACCGTGATCGCGGCCGGCTTCCGCGAAATCGCAGGCAAGAAGCCGCACGTGCGGCCGTCGTATCTGCCGAAGACGTGGAAGGCGGGGCGCGAACAGCCTAATGTCCCGGTGGCTCCCGAACAAACCAACGTCGTCCAACAGGTGGCGAGAAACGTCAGCGAGGTAATTCACGAAGTTCCCGCCGACGATCTCGACGTCCCCACGTTCCTCCGGCGTCAGGCGCAAAAGGCCTGACGGACCAAAGTTGTGCAAGGCGGCGCAATTCGGGTTCGGCCAGAAATTATCTCGGAGTTAGTGCAGATCGCACAGCTGGCACCGGCACGTGAGTGCTGCGGATTATTGGCGGGAAGCAAAGGCGCGATCGCGCGCATTTTCCGGGCGACAAATGTTGCAAGCAATCCTGCGACGGCGTATGACATAGCGCCGCAGGAATTATTCAGCTTGATGAGGGAAGTCCGCGCTGCCGCCCTGGAGTTGATGGCAATTTATCATTCTCATCCCAATGGAAAAAACGAGCCATCGCCGCGCGACATCGAGCTTGCTTACTATCCGGATACCGCCTACGTCATCATTTCGCCGAAAGCCGGCTGCGCACGGCCCGTCCGCGCATTCTCGATTCGCGACGGCCGCGCGACCGAACTCGATATCGAAATCGTGTAGCCCGCGAAGTCAGGCCGCCCGCCTGCCTACCTGCTGCAGAGTCTGAAGGTACCTGACGACATCACTCCTCGAAAGCATCCCAACGAGTTCGTCTCCCTTCATCACCGGCATTTGATTGATTCCATCCCGTCCCATCTTTTCGAATGCGGTCCACAATTCGGCATTCGCGTCGATCCTGCTCAGTTTCTCAATAGGAGTCATGGCTTGCGCAGCGGTGGTTGTCGTCCAGGAGGATCGGGGAACTTCCTTCAGGTTGTGCAGGGTCAATAGCCCGGCCTCGCGGTTTCCTTGGTCCACCAGAAAGCACCGCCGGCCGTGTGAAAGAATCTCCTGATCCACCAAATCCTGCAGCGGAGTGCTTCCCGGGACGTGAGTACAGACTTCCCCCATCGCTTCCGATACCTTGTGCCCCACAAGAAGCCCCTGCACCATCTGCTGCTGCACTTGCGATCCGGCAGCGCTTTCCAGAAACCAGCCGATAAAGGCGGTCCACAGCCCGTCCGCCACTCTTCCCGCGAGTACTTGCCATACTCCCCAAACGATAAAAAGAAATCCGAAGAACCGGCCCGTGCTTGCGGCGATCACCGTTGCCCGACGGAAATTCTTGGTCACACCCCAGACGATGGCGCGAAAAACGCGGCCTCCGTCCAGGGGAAATCCTGGTATTAGATTGAACAGTCCCAGTAGGCCGTTGATGAGCGCAAGATACTTGGCCATAGCCAGGGCGGGCGGGAAACTCCCAAGTGATCCTTCGAGAAAGAAAAAGATTGCCGCCAGGGCGAAGCTGGTTATCGGACCGGCAATCGCAATCAGGAATTCGGCTGCGGCGTTGGGGGGTTCGGCTGCAATCTGCGAGACGCCGCCAAAGATAAACAGCGTGATTCGGTGAATCGGAATCTTGTAGCGCAGGGCGACCCAGGAATGAGCCAATTCATGCACAATGATGCTGGCGAAAAACAGCACCGCAGTCACAGCGCCCATCAGCCAGTACTCGCCGCTGGTGCCGCCCTTGAATGCCGCAGGATAATAGCTAACCGCCAAAAGCCAGGTAATGAGGATGGCGATCAAAAACCAGGAGTAATCCAGATCGATCGGGATGCCAAGAATGCGTCCAATGGGGATTGTGTGGCGAAACACAGCTCACCTGCCTTTTGTCTCGTTTTAGGGCCGCCGGAGCCTCCCGGTGTCAGTGGCCCACGCGGGCGCTTGCGAGACTAGCCTCCGTATCTTTGATGCGCGAGGCGTAGAGAGGGAATTGCTCGGCGAAGGCGGCCACCTCGGCACGGACGCGCTGTTCCGTCGCGGCATCGCCGATGTGATCCAGTATTTCCGCAATCCATCCTGCGATTCTGTCCATCTCCGGCTCGCGCATGCCGCGCGTGGTTACTGCCGGAGTCCCCATGCGTATGCCGCTGGCCTTCAGCGGAGGCAGGGGATCGAACGGAATCGAGTTCTTGTTCACGGTAATGCCGGCTCGATCGAGCGCAGGTTGCGCCACGCTGCCTGTGAGGCCCCGAGAATTGATATCCACCAGGAAGAGGTGATTGTCTGTTCCGCCACTGACGATTCGGTAGCCGCGCTTGCCGACGGCGGCCGCAAGCGTCTTCGAATTCGCCACCACCTGCTTTTGATATTCAGCGAAGCCCGGCTCAGCTGCTTCTTTCAAGCAAACAGCCTTCGCCGCGATGATGTGCATCAAGGGACCGCCCTGAATGCCCGGAAACGTGGCGCGATCGAGCTCCTTGGCATATTGTTCGCGGCATAGAATCAGTCCGCCCCGCGGACCCCGCAGCGTTTTGTGCGTGGTCGTGGAAACGAAATCGGCGTAGGGTATCGGACTCGGGTGAATGCCCGTGGCAATCAACCCCGCGATGTGCGCCATGTCTACGAACAACAAAGCGCCCACAGACTGTGCTGTCTTGGCCATTCTCGCGAAGTCGATGACTCGCGAATACGCGCTGGCACCCGCTACGATCATTTTCGGTTTATGCTCGCGCGCCAAGCGGTCGAGCTCGTCGTAATCGATTGTTTCCGTGTCTTTCGCGACGCCATAGGGCACGAATTTGTATGTCTTTCCGGAAAAATTCAGAGGATGCCCGTGCGTTAAGTGGCCGCCGTGTGCAAGGTTCATTCCCAGCACAGTGTCGCCTGGCTGGAGCGCGGTCATATAGACGGCGATGTTGGCTTGTGTTCCGGAATGCGGCTGCACGTTCGCGTGGTCCGCTCCGAAGAGCGCCTTCGCGCGATCGATCGCGAGTTGCTCAGCCTGATCGACGAATTCGCAGCCGCCATAATAGCGTTTGCCCGGATAACCCTCTGCGTATTTGTTCGTCAGGACAGAGCCCATCGCTTCGAGCACCGCTTCGGAAACGAAATTTTCTGAAGGAATCAACTCGAGTCCTGTCGCCTGGCGCCGCACTTCGTTGCGCAGCACGGCGGCAATATCTGGATCTGTTTCCTCTAGCGAGCGGCTCATTCTGCGAAGTTCCGGGGTTTCTTTGGTCATACGTGCGCCCATCTTAGCAAAGCGGCTTCACAGTAGCGAGTGGCAGCTAGGCTGCGGCAACTACTTGGCTTTGCCTGTAAAGATCGAAAGGTTCACGGCTTCGGCCATCGCTTTGTATCCCTCGTCGTTGGGATGGAGATGGTCGCGAATGTTGTACGCGGGTCGAATTTGTTTCGGATTTGAGGGGTCCTGGACGACGGCGTCGAAGTCGACAACCGCATCGTATGCCCCGCTCGTGAGGGTCCATTTGTTTACGGCTTCGCGAATCATTTCACCGCTGTCGCTCGCGTAGGCTGCGCCGACATAAGGGGTCAGCGTTGCACCGATCACCTTAATGCCGTGAACGTGCGCCCGCTCAATAATCTGTTTGTATCCTGCGATCAGGTCGTCGGCGGTGACGGCGTCGGCCGGTTCAGCACCCGGAAGCGAGCCGATTCCAATATCGTTGATGCCCTCAAGGACGATCAGCCATTTCACTCCCGGCTGGCTGAGAACGTCACGGTCAAATCGCTCCAGGGCCGAAACTCCCGCGCCGTCGTTGAGAAGCCGGTTGCCGGAGATGCCCTCGTTTACGATGGCAAATTTTGCAGTGGCCTTGTTTGCCTCCAGGCGCTGGGCGAGCTGGCTGGGCCAGCTGCGGTCCGTGTCCGGCGTGGACGTGGCGCCATCGGTGATCGAGTCTCCGAATGCCACAATTGACGAGGAATCTTTCGGCGCAAGGACGTCGACTGCGGAAATCCAATACCACATCTGAACGGTAGACGCAGGCGGGATCGAAGCCGCTGCCGTGAAATCACCGGGCTGAGAGATGTACGTGGTGTGCAGCCCGGTAAGATGGACGGTGGCAGAAGAAGCTTCGCCGGGAATATAGACGCTGATCACCAAATCCCCCAATTTGGGCACATCGAGATCAACGGGATCGCTGAGGACTTCGGCTCCAGGCGGGATGTTGAACGAAGGACCTCCGCTGAACGTAAGAGGGCGGTCTGAACCCGGAACAATCGCGGAATCCTTGTCCCGCAGCGCGACATGCGCCGCTCCAACTCGAAGGGCGGTTGTCCCAAAAGCGTTCGAGAGCTGCACGCGCACGCGATGCCCCCCAATGCTGGTCCGCACGATCATTCGCACCGTTTGGTTATGGATTGTTGGCGGCGCGGGAAAAATAGGAGGTGGATTGTTTGTGCCCTGCTGGCCAGCGGGAGGTGCCGGCGGCCGAAAAGCCCGAGGAAACACGAAGTGCGATGACTGCGGAGATGCAGCCCACGTGGCGACCCAATGATCTTGCGCGGTCGAGCGTGGAGCGGTGCATAGCAACGCCAATCCGATTGTGCAGGCGACGATGATCAGGCCGCGAATTTCATTTTGTGCGCGCACTCTGTCTCCTCGGAAACGAAATGGAACGCGCAGATATTAGTTCACTGGGGAGTCCAGAGCAACCCGAACTATCCCGTCGCCCGCAGGTCTGGTTTTCACGAATGCGCGGCTCGCCGGGCGCCCCCCAGCGCTTTCTTCAACACCGCTATTTGCCCCGCATGGTACAGATCGTGCTGCACTACTCCGTGCAGCATCACGTAGCGCGAATTATCGGTTCTCTTGCTCGGACGTTCTTCGAGTTGCTCCTCGCGTAATCCCTGCACCGCCGCGCGCAAACGGCTGTGCGCTTCAACTAAGTTTTCAACAGCCTTCTGCCAGGCAGCTTCGCTCAATTCTGGGACTGGCGGCCAGTCCTGTTCGGACGTGATGGATAGAACCTCACCAACTAGCTCCCGCCGGACGATCGTGTTCCACGCCGTGATGTGTTGGACGATTTCCCAGACCGAGTGCGCGCTCTCGACGGGGTGTTTCGAAGCGTCTTCCGCTGGGAGGCCATCAATCAAACTTTTCAGTGGCGGCCCGTGCCACGCGTCGCCCGAAAATGCGCGGTCCATTTGGTCCAGAATCCGGTCAATCTCACTCATATCTCGACCTCCGCCGGCGCAGCCGCATTTCTAAAACTCGACGCCGCATTTTGCGCCGAGGCTAAAGAATATTAGTATAGGTTCTGATGGTTCCGCGCATTCTTGCAATGGCTGCTTGGCTCGTGCTGCTTGTGTCACCCGCCGCATGGTCATGCGCCTGCTCCCAGTCGTCACCTGGGCAATGTCCTGGATTGCAGCAGGCCGACGGCATCTTTCTGGGCACGGTTGCAGCCATCCAGGAAATGCCAAACGCACCAGCGCCACAAACCCCTTCAGCGGACGCTCCGAGCGATGCTACCGGCGCGCCTGTGGACGTCGTCGCTTCGCGGCTCACACGTTATCATTTTCACGTCGACGAGCAGTTTTCTGGCGCCGACTCCGGGGTTCCTTCTGAAATTGACATTTTCTCCGGCGGCCCCGATGGCGACTGTGGTTATCGCTTCAAAGCAAATGGTCGGTATGTTGTTTTCGCTCATCGGGGCAAGGATGGGCGGCTGTTCGCGACGATCTGCGATGGCACTCGGACTGCGAGCGACGCTAGCGCGCTTTTGCCGCAATTGCGCGCCATGCGTGATGGACGCCGCGTCGCGTCTGTCTTTGGCGTTCTCCGCCGCGCCGATCCACCTTTCTTGTCCCGGCCAGACGATCCCGATGATCCGCTTCCCAACGTCTCTGTCAAAATTCGTTCGAGCGACGACCGTTTTGAAACCAGCACGGACGCGGATGGCGTTTACCGGTTTTACGACGTTCACGCCGGCGAGTATAGTCTTACGGCGGACCTTCCTGCCGGCACAGGGCTCACTCAAAAGTCTCTTGGAAGCTTGCCGCCATTCACAATTCCAGATGGCGCATGTTTCGAATACGATGTCGATGCACTTCCTGGGGGTTCCATTCAGGGCAGTGTGCTCGGACCGGACGGGAAGCCACTGGATCTTGCTTCTCTTGAACTTTATCGGGCCGGAAACTATAGCCCTTCTCGCCCCGGTTTGTGGGCTTTCCAGGGAGCCGAAGGCAGTTTTGATTTCGATCATATCGGACCGGGAGACTATATCCTGGTATTCAATCGGGCAAATCGCATGAACCCGAACGCGCCGTTCAAGCGCGCATTTTATCCCGGTGTTGCGGACCTGAGCGAAGCCCAAGCGATCCATCTCGACGATGGACAGAATCTCTCGAAGATTGATGTTCACGTCAGCGATCGCTATCCAGCCCGACAGCTTCGCGTCCAATTGAAATGGATCGGTGCGAGGCCGTCGGGAAGCGTTACCGTAGCAGTCAAGGCTGACCAAGGGGAGAATCCGGCTGCGGACGAAATTGGAGACAATTTGTATGAGGTTACGCTGCTTGAGTCCGCGAGCTATAAGATTTCCGCCTGGGAGGATCTCGATCCTGGACGCGCCCCATCGAGCAGGCATCGCAAGACCGATTGCCCGGCGCCAACCCGCGTCGATGCCGCGTCGGTGAGCGTGTTGGGCTCCGATGCTGACGTGAAGAACGTGACTTTGACATTTGCAAAGCCGGGATGCGGCGAGAAGCGGCAGTAAAGCCACACCGAACGACGCTGTTTGAGGGCTCACGATGGCTGACATCCGACCTTTTCGCGCATACCGCTACGATTCCCACCGAGTCGCACTCCAAGACGTTCTGACACAGCCCTACGACAAAATCACTCCCGCAATGCGGGATCGCTACTATGCAGCGAGCCCCTACAATCTGGTCCCGGTGGAAAAGGGCCGCGCCCTGCCGGACGATTCACCCCAAAACAACGTTTACACGCGCGCCGCCCGCAAAATCGACGATTGGATCGCAGAAAAAATTCTGGCGCAGGACGCTCTTTCGAATATTTATGTGTACTCGCAGGAGTTTTGCGTCCCCGGGACGAATAGCCGCCGCACTCGAATAGGGTTTATTGCCTTGACGCGCCTGGAGAACTATGAGGCCCGCATCATTTTCAGGCACGAACATACGCTTTCCGGACCTCGGGCCGATCGCATTGAACTTTTGCGGAACACTCACGCGCAGACCGGGCAGCTTTTTCTTTTGTACGACGACCCATCGAAACAAATTGACACCTGGCTCGAACAGGTGGCGCGAACCAATCCGGAAGTGGAGTTACACGACGAATTCGGCGTGACGCATCGGATGTGGCCGGTTCCGGATCCGGTTTTCGCGCAGCGGGTACAAAAGGCTATGGCGGACAAAAGCATTGTGATTGCGGATGGACACCATCGCTATGAGACCGCACTAAATTATCGCGATGAGTGTCGCATGCGCGCCGGCAAAGCCGACCCGCAAGCGGCATACGAATTCGCGATGGCGACATTTATTAACACGCATTCGAAGGGTCTCACAATTTTGCCGACCCACCGGCTCGTACGCAATCTTACGGAATTCGATTTCGAGCACTTTCGCGCGGTTCTTACTCCCTATTTCGATTGGTACGCCTATCCTTTTGTCAGCGCCGAGGAGCGCGCAGCGGCCTACGCGGAATTCCGAAAGGACTTAGAGCGCCCAAATCACGGCCGGCGCGCCATTGGCGCGTATCCGCGCGCGGCCCAACCGGGCGCTGACGCGTTCTATCTTTTTGTGCTGCGGCGCAGCGCGGACCTTGAGCCTCTGCTGCCGGATGTTGCGGAAGGCCAACGCGGCCTCGATGTAGTTTTGCTGCACCGGTTGATTCTTGATAAAGGGTTGGGCATCACCGCTGAGGCGGTGATCGCCGAGAAAAACCTCACCTATGAGCGGGAGATGGAGGCCGCCATCGCTTCGGTCGATCGCGGAGACGCGCAACTGGCGCTGCTATTGAACCCGGTGCGCGTGGAACAGGTGATGAAGATCGCGCTTGCGGGCGACGTTCTGCCGCAAAAGTCGACTGACTTCTATCCCAAGATGTTGAGCGGCATCGCCGTCTATCGGATCGAAGGGGGAGTTGGCGAATGAGTATTGTCGCAGTGGGGGCAGCAAAGCATGCCGCGCCCCGCTCGGAATATCAGCGGATGCCGAGCAGACTGCACGCATTCTTGTAGTAGATTTTTTCGCGATCTTCCTTCGAAATGTCCAGTGCGTCGACGCAGCGGATTGTTTCGCGGATGTACATAGGGCCGCCCTCGGGGTCGAATGGGGAATCGGACGCGAAGAGCACATGACCCACGCCGTAAAATTTCAGGGCGCATTCGAGCGCGCCCAGCGCGCCAAACGTGGCCGTATCGACGTAGAACATTTTGAAATAGTCGTAGGGGCGATGCTTCAACTGCTTTAGCAGCGCTTTGTAGTCCACGTTAGAAGTGCGCGAGCCAAGCTGATCGAGCCCCGCGCCGACGCGCCCTTCGAAGAAAGGCGTCATCCCGCCGGCGTGATGGATGATGACTTTGAGATTCGGCATTTCATCGAGCATTTTGGAGAAAATCAATCGCGCCTGCATCGCGCTCGATTCATAAGGCCATCCGAACGTCCACCAGATTTCGTACTGCGAAAGCTCTTCGGTTTCATAGTCGGAAAATTTTGCGGTGCGCGCGGGATGAACCCAGACGGGTTTGCCAAGAGCTTCAAAAGCCTTGAAAATGTGCCGAAATTCGGCGGAGTCCAGCGGTCTGCCGTTCACGTTGGTGTAAATTTGGACGCCGCACGCGCCGAGATCCTTTATGGCTCGGCGCGCCTCTTCGGCCGCGCCTTCGGCGTCCGTCATCGCGATCGAGGCGATGAAACTCGGAAAACGGTCGGGATATTTCTGGCAAAGCTCGGCCATCCCATCGCTTCCGATTTTCGAGAGCTCGCGACCCGAAACTGGATCGCCGAGCGCGTCAGGCGGGGGCGATGCGAGCGAAAGAATCTGCTGATACTCGCCGAAGGTGTCCATCATTTTCAGGCGCATGTCGAGATTGGTCATGATTGGGACGGCTTCGCTGCGGCGATGCATATCCTTCATTTGTCCCGTTTGCTTCTTGAGCGCTTCGTGAAACGCCTTTGGCCAAATGTGCGTGAAGATGTCGATTTTCCTCATGTCGTCAGGTTCCCCAGTCTCTTGAACTCAAAAGTGCGCGTGCCACTATATCCGCACCGATGAACTATAAAAAGACGAATCTGTCGCGCAGCATCATCCTGGCCGGAGCCAATATTGACCTTGGGCAGACTCCGGTGTACCATCCGGCCCTCCCCGCAGACCGAATGCCGATAAGGAGAAACCCAAAATGAAGACGCGGACAATCGCAATGAGCCTCGTTGCTCTGGCGACTCTCTTGATGCCCTCTGTTTCGAGCGCTCGTCAGACAAAGTATAGCGTCACAATTCCCAAGGTTCTTTCCTATCCCACGACCACGCTGACATTCTCATCCAGCGCTGTATTCCCGGGCTTGAAATCCGTCAAGCCTGCGGATGTGCGCGCTCAATTCGACAATCCGGAATGGTCAGCGACGGTGTCGGAAGCCCACTGGAACACGTCCCGCCCGGGCACGTATTTCAAGCTTACTTGCCAGGCGACGTCTTCTGCCTGCCTGAAGGCAGTCGGCCCCTCTGGCACTTACGCTTATGTGCTTGAGCCGGAGGGCTCTGCCGCGCCTTCGAAGGACGGGCAACACGCCCTCACATGGGACGTGCGACCGCCGGGAGATCTGGTTTTTGACATGGAGGTTGGCACCACACCCGAGCCGGCCACTCTCCCGCTTTTGGCGATAGGCTTGCTAGCTCTGTTCTTCGTGGCGCGAAGAAAATTAGCCTTTAACTAGCCTGAGAATGTCGTGGCCGCGCGGCGCGCTCTTAATGTGCCGCGCGGCATCAGGCTCTCCAGAGTCGCGTTCCTATCCGCCCGCCGGAATCCCGCTAAGCATCTCATCTGGATCATCCGCTCGATCAACATACCGGCCGGAAAGCGCGTCGTACCGCCCCGCAGCAAATGCGAGACAACGATCGGTGCACCACGCCATTCCGTCCTGCGGCCCCACCTTGCCCTTCAATTCGTGCAGGCGTGCGACCATTTGCGGCACCCAGCGCTGCGCGTCCGGCGAGCCCATCGTTTCGTCGGCCATTTCCGTCATGATCGAGCCGGGATCTAGCGCGAACGTTTTCACTCCCGATTCCTTTACCTCATTGGCGACAAGCTCCGCGAGCCTGTTCTGCGCGGTTTTACCGAGGCTGTAGGCGGAAAGATTCGCCGTCAACATGTGGCAGCGCGGAGAAGAAATATTGATGATGCGACCGGCGCGCCGTTCAATCATTCCGGGCAGCACAGCGGACATGAATAAAAATGGCGCCAGGATGTGAACTTCCTGCGCTGCCCACCACGCCTCGGGATCGAGCACACCTACCGGCCCATAGGGGCCAGCGATGCCTGCGTTATTTACGAGGACCGTGACGCCGCCCAGCTTTTCGGCGGTCGCTCGCGCCACGCGCGCGACATCCGCCGCTTTAGTGACGTCGCCCGCGACGGCGAGTCCTCTCCCCCCCGCGGCCTCGATTTGCGCGAGTACCTGATCGAGCTGCGCCTGATTGCGGGAAGTGAGCGCGACCGCTGCACCTTCGGCGGCGAATCGAAGCGCGATAGCCTTGCCGATCCCGCGGCCCGCGCCGGTGATGATCGCGATGTGGCCCTTGAGCAGTCCCGCCATTGAATTTGCGTCCGCGATCGAGTCGCTTACTGCAACTCTTCCGCAGTCACCCAGTTGCCGTGAACCTGATTGCGCAGGCGCAACGGCAGATGTGCCGTCGCAATCGGCCCTTTGTCGAGATGCTCGGCTTCGAACACCAGCAGATCCGAGAGCTGCGTATCGTGGAGGTCGGCGACTAGCGCGAGATAACCTTCGTGCCCCGGCGTCCTCGACGGGAATGTGAACTTCTTCCTGGATCGTCACCGGCCGGGTCGGATGCCAAGACTTCATCTTGCCGCTTTTTATTTCGAGGCGGCTGAGCGTGTTGAATCCGGCGCCCACGGGGCCCGCAACGATCGGCGCTCCAGCTTCGGGATCGAAGCGCTCGTAGTAGCCGATGGAGTAATCCTTCATATGATCTTTATTCGCGATGCGCGGGAAATCGCCCGAGGGCGCGAGTTTGTATTCTTCGAATTTTTCTCCGGGCTTGGACATGTCGAATGTCCAGCGCACCACTCGGCCGTATGCGAAATCCTCGGCTTTCGGATGGATGTGTGAGGCCTCTTGAATGAACGGGAACGGCGCGTATTTGCCGATGCCGAAATCCAAATGCACGAATTTGCCTTCCGTATACGCGTTCATGAAATGAAACGCGGAGCACGCGGGGTGACGGAACCAGCGCATGTCGCTCGTGTGGCCGTCGATCGGCATGATGCCCACGTACGCGTCCTTTTCCGGCTCGAAAACCCAGTGCGTGCCGCCGGCCTTCATGCGATTGAGATCGGCCGTGGTGGGGAAGACAGGGAAGATCACGTGCTCTTTGGAGACCGCGAAATCGTGCATCAGCGAAACATAGGGAACCTGGAACCATTCCTCTTTTACCAGCTGGCCCTCTTTGTCCGCCACGCAGTAGGAAACGTCGCGTGTCGCCAGGCCGCTCGCTTCGTAACCGAAAAAGTGCAGGTCCTGCGTTTCATTATCAAGGCGCGTGTGCGCGGTCATGGTCTGGCTTTTTAGTTTGCCGCGATAGTTGAAGACGCCAATTGTTTCGAGCGTTTCAGGATGAACTTCCACCGCGTGGCCGTCTTCTTTCAGTGTCAGCAACTTGCCGCCATGGAAAATCGGCGTCGTGTTATTCACGCAGCGGTTGACGCCTTTCACGCTCGGATCGTCGGTATAGGGATTGCGGTAGAGACCGAAAAGCCCGCGCCGCGCCTTCCGATCAGCTTTCAGGCGGTCGGTCATGATGTACTTCATCTTGAAATCGATATGGCCGTTCTCGAATTTGAACGCGCTAATCATGCCGTCGCCGCTCAGATAAGTATCGTGCCCCAGCATGGGCGGATACTGCGGGTCAGGAATCGTGCGATACCACGTGCCGTTGATTTCCTGCGGCAAATTTCCTTCGATCACCAAATCGTAGATGTCGCATTCGGTGCGCATCGGCGCATTAAATCCGGCGTAGTCAAACGTATCCGGGAACTTCGTGGTCATGATCGCCTCACTGTTGAGCTATCTGGGCCGGGCAGGCATTTCCTATTGTTGCACAATCTCTGAAGGCGGAAAAATCCGCCCAAGCATCGCCCGCAGTCGTGGAGAGTCGTATCACTTCGGCAGACAAATCTGTCAACGGGCCGTCGCCGCAACAGCTCTCTTCGGCCGCTCGCGAGGTATGGTCGCGGTCCCTGGACGCGGCGCCGGCTGCAGAAGCATTTCGTCGAAATCGTCGTGCGTGAGCAGAAACCGGCCCGCAAGCGCGTCGTAGCTGCCGGAGGCGAGCCGCACGCACATTTCCGCGCATCGCGCCAGCCCCTCGGCGACGTTGCCTTTCTGCTTCAATTGAGTCAGATAGTCCACCATCTTGGGGACCCATCGCTGGGCATCCGGGGAAGCTATCGTTTCCTCCGCCATATCGGTGAGTACCGTGCCGGGGTCAATGATAAATACGCTGACTCCGTGCTCTTTCGCTTCGGCGGCGGCGTGCTCCGCCAGACGTATCTGGCTGGCCTTGGAAACTCCGTAGCAGCTCAAGTGAGGCGTAAACCACTGGCCGCCGCAGCTGGTCACGTTAATTACGCAACCCTCTCTCTGCGAAATCATTCCGGGCATCACAGCATTCATGTAAAGCAGGGTCCCGCGTACCACCACGCCCTGCGCCTCCCACCACTCGTCGGGGTCCGCCAGCCACACAGGGCCGTAGGGGCCTGAGACTCCCGCGTTATTCACCAGCACCGTCACCGGGCCGAATTGCGCCTCGGCGGCGGCGGTTACGCGCGCCACATCGCAGCGCTTGGCCACGTCGCCTGCCACCGCCAACGCCCGGCCGCCAAGAGCCTCAATCTGAGAGGCGGTCAAATCGAGCTGTTCTTTTGTCCGCGCCGTCACCGTCACGGTCGCTCCAGCCGCAGCCAGACCGAATGCAATGGCCTTCCCAAAACCGCGGCTTGCCCCCGTCACAATCGCGTTTTGCCCCGCCAGGACTCCTGCCATTGCTTCTTCCTTTGGCGTGCCCCGCCGCTACTTTATCGGCTCACCCGCCCCCGGATGAGGATAGTGAAAACGAGCCCGCGTCAGTCTTTGCCCGAACGCACCCAGACTGCCGCCCCCAGTCGTTCCACATTCGTTTTTAACGTACCCCGCCTAGTAGAAAGGAAAAATCGCCCGCCTAAAGCGGCCGCTACGCCGCAAAGATGCGGGTACTTACTTGTTGCTATGCTTCGCTAATGAACTTCGTCACCAGGCAAGCATCGAGCCCCTCGATGCCTTCCTCGGAGCCGTGTCCGCTTTCCTTCATGCCGCCAAAAGGTGATTCCGGCACGGAGATCGCGTACGTGTTCAGTCCAACCATTCCCGCTTCCAACTGCTCCCCAAGCAGCTTCACCGTTCGCGATGAATTCGTGAACGCGAATGCTGCAAGTCCGTACGGCAGCCGGTTGGCCTGCTGTATCACGCTGTCGAAATCCGAAAACGGATTGATCACCGCGATCGGCCCAAACGGCTCTTCGTTCATGATGCGTGCCTGATTTGGCACGTCGGAGAGGACCGTGGGCGAGTAAAAATACCCCGGACTCTTCAGCCGCGCCCCGCCGGCCCCTACTTTCGCGCCGGAATCCCGCGCATCGGTTACAAAAGTTTCCACCGCCGCCAGCCGCCGCGCGTGAATGAGCGGACCCATCCTATTCCGCTCATCCAGGCCATCGCCCACAGGAACTGCTTTTGCTCGGTTTACGAAGCCCTCCACGAAACGGCTGTAAATCTTCTCCTGCACGTAAAACCGCGTGGGGGAGACGCAAACCTGCCCCGCGTTCCGGTACTTGGCCCCCACAGACGCATCCAGCACTTTGTCGACGTCCACGTCGTCGAATACGATCACAGGTGCATGGCCGCCCAGCTCCATGGTGGTGCGCTTCATGCCGTCCGCGGCCAGCTTCATCAGGTGCTTGCCCACCGGGATTGAGCCGGTGAACGAAATCTTTCGGATCACCGGAGAGGCCAGCAAGTACGAAGAAATGTCCGCCGGGACGCCATATACAATCGCCAGCACGTTGGCGGGCAACCCCGCATCCACCAGGCACCGAGCCACCGCCAGGCCCGAGGCTGGCGTTTCTTCCGCCGGCTTCAGGATGCATGAGCATCCCGCGCCCAGCGCTGCGCCGATCTTGCGCGCGGGATTCCCCAGAGGGAAGTTCCATGGCGCGAACGCCGCCACCGGCCCCACCGGTTCTTTCACCACCGTGAGACGCGTGCCCGGAGCGCGCTGTGGCAGCACGCGTCCGTACGCGCGGCGCCCCTCTTCCGCAAACCACTCGAAGATGCTCGCGGACATCATCACTTCGATCCGCGTTTCGTGAATCACCTTGCCGGATTCGGTGGTGGCGATGCGCGCGATTTCTTCTTTGCGTTCGCGCAGCAGGTCTGCGGCGCGTTTCAGGATTCGTCCCCGCTCGTCGGGAAATATCGCGCGCCAGGTCTTGAAACCTTCCTGCGCCGCTGCGAGCGCCCGTTCGAGGTCGGCCTTCGAGGCATGAGGGACGTACCCAATCACTTCCTCGGTCGCCGGATTGACCACGGGCGAGCTTTGCCGCCCGCCGGTTCCCAGCCACTCACCGCCGATGAATAGTCCTAGGTCCGCGTAGGCCGCGGCCAATTGTGTCGCCATGCCTCTCTGCTCCCAAAAGTTTTGCGGAATGATTTCACGTTTGCTGGATGCCCGTCAAGGCATCATCGTAAGGTGCCGCGATGCGAGGGGCTCAGGTGAGCGTCCAAATTAGGGGTACTAGTCCTACGATTGAGAATGCTAGCAAGAGACAAAGACTCTGTACTCCCGTCTTGCGACCGGCAAACGCGAAGGCGTAGAAGGCCTTCACCGCGTTGTTGCTGGCAGCGGCAATCAGGATTGCGGCAACAGCCGGACCCATCGAGGTGACCGTGCCCGTGGACTGCGTCAGGCTCAGTACGAAGGGATCCACATCTGTGACGCCCATGATGGCGGCAAGACCGAAAAGACCCTTCTCGCCTAAATGTGCCACGGCCCACGCCGTAACCACGAGTATCGCGATAAAAATGCCGCCAAAAAGAAAAGCTACCCAAAGCTCGAGCGGATTGCGAGGTACGTAGTCTTTCTTTATTTCGGTCGATTTATCGCTTGGACGGAGGCTCCACAGCCATCCCGCAGCCGTACCGATGGCCGCAAGGACCAGCAGCGGCAGGACTAGCCTTGTAAGCAGCCGCCAATTGAAAATGCCGATCAGCGCTGTCAGGCGCAAGTACATGATCCCCGAAGCCATCAGGATTCCGCCGGAGAAAAGATGCGCGGAACTGTCCGCTTCCTTCGCCCGCTTCGCCAAAACGATCGTCGTCAGGGTGGATGAGTAAGCCCCTCCGAGCAGCGCTGAAAGGATGATGCCACCTTTGCCTCTGGTAAGAATTTGTAGAAGATAGCTGGCATACGAGATGGCGCTGACTGCCGTGACCACGAGCCATGTCTTGAATAGATTTATATGGTACGGACCGATGTCCTGGTTCGGCACCACCGGCAAGATCACTACCGTCAGAAACAGAAATTTCGTGAACGTGAAAATTTCGCGCGCCGGGATGCGCCTGGAAAGCCCTTCCAGGAAGACTTTCAATTCCAACAGCAACAAGCTCAGAACCGTCAGCGTGCCCGCGACCCAGAAGTGTCCCTGCGAAACAAGCGCGCCTACAACGTAAGTAGTCAGCGCGGACAATTCCGTCGTGACGCCGGCGCTTTCGGCGCCTTGCAATTTGTGTTGGTAGGAGAGCCAGAGAAACGATGCGACGACAGCAAAGCCCACGGTCAAAGGGAGCAGCTGAGCTCCGGACGCCAGATTCAACGCGTAGCCCAGCAAACCGATCAGCGGGTACGTCCGTATGCCGCCGAAGATGTACTTATCGACGGTCGCTTTGTGCTCTTCGCGCTCAAACCCAATCAGCGCGGAAAGCAAAAGAGTAACAACGATCTTGGATGCTTCGCTTTGGGCAAATTGCGACGCACTAGGAAGCGAAATGAACATAAGTCGATGAACCTACTCTTCACTATCAGTCGGAACTGGATGTTTGAGCGCGTGCAGAATAGCGGACAACCGCAGCCAACTCAACTTTTCTCTCTGCGGAAACAGGCCACTAAAGAAGCGTCCCATAATTTTCTTGTGACAACTTGGAGGTGGTTTCTAATTTCGATAAGGGAAGATTAGAATTGCACCCAGGCAAGCTTTGAATCGGAAGAGACGACGAGCCCCAGCCTCTTGCCATCACAAACGATTCTTGCCAATCTGAGTTGGACTTCTGGCAAGGGAGATTCACGATGGACAATTCCGAATATACAGCGACGACTCGAGTATCCTCCGAAGCGGTGCATTCGGCCGGAGGGGCCGCAAATTCAGAAGAACCGCTCTCGGCGGAAGAACTTCGCAAGATTGACGCGTATTGGCGTGCAGCCAACTACCTTTCCGTAGGCCAAATCTATCTCTACAAAAATCCGCTGCTTCGGGAGCCGCTCAAGCTCGAACACATCAAACCTCGTCTGCTCGGCCATTGGGGCACTACCCCCGGTTTGAACTTCATCTACGTTCATATGAACAGGCTTATCAAAAAGCTCGGCTTGAACGCCATTTTCGTCACGGGCCCTGGTCACGGAGGGCCCGGTATTGTGGCCAACACCTACCTCGAAGGCACTTACACCGAACTTTATCCGAAGATCTCAGGTGATGAGCAGGGGTTGCAGCGACTATTCAAGCAGTTCTCGTTTCCGGGTGGCATCCCCAGCCACGTCGCACCCGAAACGCCGGGATCAATTAACGAGGGTGGCGAACTGGGCTACTCGCTCGCCCACGCCTACGGCGCCGCTTTCGACAACCCCAGCCTCTTGGTTTGCTGCGTTGTCGGCGATGGCGAGGCGGAAACAGGGCCCTTGGCGACGAGCTGGCACGCCAACAAATTTCTGAATCCGATTCGCGACGGAGCGGTCCTTCCGATCCTGCACCTGAACGGCTACAAGATCGCGAATCCCACTATCCTGGGAAGAATGACGGACGAAGAACTGACCCGCCTCTTCACCGGATACGGCTACACCCCCTATTTCCTCGAGGGCAACCATCCGCCCGAGATGCATCAGCGGATGGCTGGTACGCTCTCCGCGGTAATAACCGAAATCCAGTCAATTCAGAACGCGACGCGCAGCCAGGGTGAAGCCCAGCTCCCGTCGTGGCCAATGATCATCCTACGCACGCCCAAAGGCTGGACAGGACCGAAGGTAGTTGACGGGAAACCAGTCGAAGGCACCTGGCGCGCCCACCAGGTCCCTCTAGCGGAAATGGCTACTCACCCCGAACATGTGCGGCTTCTGGAAGAATGGATGAAGAGTTACAAGCCAGAAGAACTCTTCAATATCGATGGAAAATTTGCACCAGAACTAGCGGACCTCGCCCCCAAAGGCGCCTCCCGCATGTCCGCCAACCCCCACGCAAACGGCGGGTTGCTGCTTAAGGATTTGGTGATGCCGGACTTCCGCGAATATGCGGTGAGTGTGCCGAAACCCGGCGATGAGCTTGCGGAGGGTACGCGGGTGCTCGGGACGTTCTTGCGCGACGTAATGAAGCTGAATGCGAACTCAAAAAACTTCAGAGTGTTCGGACCTGATGAAACAGCCTCGAACCGTCTCGACGCCATTTATCAAGCCTCCGACAAAATTTTTATGGAGCCGCTGCTGCCGACCGACGAAAATCTCTCGGTGAATGGCCGCGTGATGGAAATTCTCAGCGAGCACATGTGCCAGGGCTGGCTCGAGGGATATTTGTTGACTGGGCGTCACGGTTTCTTCTCGTGCTACGAGGCCTTCATTCACATCGTGGATTCGATGTTCAATCAACATGCAAAATGGCTGAAAGTGACGCGAAATATTCCGTGGCGGCGGCCCATCGCCTCTTTGAACTACCTGCTTACTTCGCACGTCTGGCGCCAGGATCACAACGGGTTTAGCCACCAGGATCCGGGGTTCATAGATCACGTGGTGAACAAGAAAGCGGATGTGGTGCGCGTCTATCTGCCTCCCGATGCAAACACGCTGCTTTCCGTGGCCGATCACTGCCTTCGCAGCCGCAACTACGTGAATGTGATTGTCGCCGGAAAGCAGCCGGCCCTGCAGTGGCTGGACATGAAGTCCGCGATCGAGCATTGCACCATCGGAATCGGGATTTGGGATTGGGCCTGCACGGATTTGGGAAGCGAACCAGATGCAGTGATGGCTTGCGCAGGGGACGTTCCCACACTGGAAACTCTGGCGGCAGTGGATCTGTTGAGGGCGAATTTTCCGGATATCAAGATCCGCGTCGTAAACGTAGTCGATCTGATGGCTTTGCAACCCAAGAGCGAACATCCGCACGGCTTGTCCGATCCAGAGTTTGACTCCATGTTCACAACCGACAAACCCATCATTTTTGCGTATCACGGATATCCCACATTGATTCATCGCCTTACTTATCGCCGCACGAATCACGACAATTTGCATGTTCGCGGCTATAAGGAAGAAGGTACTACGACAACGCCGTTTGATATGACTGTACGAAATGACTTGGACCGCTTTCACTTGGCCGGAGACGTGGTCGATCGAGTACCACGGCTGCGGGAAATCGGCGGGCACTTCAAGCAGCATTTGCGCAATAAATTGATCGAGCACAAACAATATGTCGACGAATATGGCGACGATATGCCTGAGATCCGCAATTGGAAATGGCCCTACTAGTCGATGAAGATTCTCGTCGTCAATTCCGGGTCGAGTAGCCAGAAGAGCTGCGTCTACGAAATAGGCGATTCCTTACCTGAGGATCCGGCAAAGCCGATATGGGAAGCGAAAATCGAGTGGGATGGAAATGGCGCGGAAATTCGGACCAAAACTTCCAGAGGAGCTACCTTCGATGAGCGCATAGAGAATGCTTCTCGACGACAGGCACTGGAGCGTTTGCTTCGCTCCTTGTGGGAGGGCGATGATCGAATTATCGAGGGGCCGTCCGAAATCCGTGTCGTGGGCCATCGTATCGTGCACGGCGGCAGCAAATTCCGGGATCCGATTGTTATTACTGACGAAGTGAAAAGCGCGATAGCGGGTGCTTCGGCCTTTGCGCCTCTTCACAACCGAGCGGAACTCGAAGCTGTCGAACTTATCGAGGGTCTGATGGGGCGGATTCCGCAAGTAGCGGTCTTCGATACGGGCTTTCATCAACATCTTCCGCCCGCCGCGGCCATATATCCAGGACCGTACAAATGGTTCCAACGCGGCATTCGGCGCTACGGCTTTCACGGAATCAACCACGAATATTGCGCCCGACGCGCCGCTCAGTTGCTCGGAAAGCCGCTGGGTGAGCTTCGGATAGTGTCTTGCCACCTTGGCAACGGTTGCTCACTCGCGGCCATTGCCGGCGGCCGCAGTGTGGACACGACGATGGGCTTCACTCCTCTGGAAGGGCTGATGATGGGTACGAGAGCCGGATCAGTCGATCCAGGGATTTTGACATACCTGATGCGAGAGGATGGGATTGACGGGCGGCGTCTCGACGAGTTGCTCAATGACGAATCCGGACTGCTGGGGATCTCCGGCGTATCGAACGACATGCGCAAGGTTTTGGAGGCGATGAAATCGGGCAATGAGAGGGCGGCGCTGGCGTTTCAGATTTTCATCCACCGCTTGCGGTCCTGCATAGGCTCGATGGTGGCAGTGCTCGGCGGCGTCGATGTCTTGATCTTTACAGCTGGGATTGGAGAAAATTCCGCCGCTGTGCGAGAAGCGGCGTGTGCGGGCTTTGGATTTCTTCACCTAAGTCTTGATCCGGCCGCAAACGATCGATCGCTGATGGATCAAGGCATTGCTGCACGCGACTCTGCAGTGCGCGTGCTCGTCATCCACGCCCAGGAAGATTGGGCCATCGCTCGGGACTGTTGGAAGCTTTGTTTAGAGAATCAGCGCGCCTCGTGAGCCACCGGGTCAGAGATCGAAAGTTTAACGCGCGACTGCGCCGCGCGCTTTTCCATCAGCCTGCGCTTCGAGTGCTTTCCTGCGCTGCATGTCCGCCCCACCATCTGGCAGAGTAAACAATCGCTGCCGCCACCAGCCATCCCGCGGCGTACATAGGTTCCGCTTTCCATCGCAAAGTGGCCGAGTGCATCAGGCCGATCCATGAAAACGCCGCCGCAATCAGGCACCAAATAGCCGCTCGCCCGAAATTCCGGTCAATCGCCTCGGTTACGATCGACGCAATCACCAACACAAGAAAAAGAAATCCGTTGCCTAAACCTTGCACCGACGACCAGTAGATCGACCGGTTCAATGCGGCTTGCACGCTGGCGCTGGCCGTAGAAATCTGCAGCGCCGGTAACGCTGAATTCACCGCTGCCGATACCACCGCGCCAGCGGGCAACACGAATCCCAAAAGCACCGCGCTCAAATATTTTCGATCCACTCGCCGCAGCGTTGCAGTCCCCACGCCAACCGATACGTACGCGATCATCGCCGCCAAGATCGCCCACGGAAACAGTCCGGCCATGAATGAAATCAAGCCACTCATCACCACCGCGAGAAAGATCACGGGGGTCCAAACTGCAAAACCGATGCGCGCACCTAGCGCCTGGTACGGAGGATGCAGCGCGTAGATCACCGGCGACACGATGCTCCCCGCCAACCCGGCGATGAGCGTGCCCAGCGCATCGCAGGCCACCACGCTGCGCGCATCGTAATTGTCGCCCGCCGCCGTGCCTCCTTCCACGGACGCGATGTCTTGCAGCACGTGGTAGATGGAAATAGGAGCAATCACGGAAAGATACGGCACCGCGAGCACCATGGCGTGCAAGGGTCCTCCAGTCGGCACGAACGGCAGCACAAACGATAAGCCGGACCACACGGGATGTATGTAGCCCACGAACAAGCCAAGAGCGAGCGGCACCAACCACGCCACCAGAAATGGCGGAAGCTTATAACGAGTGATCGGCACGCCCCCGAATACCGCCACGCACACGATCATCAGCGCGGCGATTCCCACCAGCGGCTGATCGAACACGCGCTGCAGTAAAATCAGCGCGAGGTAGCTGTACATCGCCGCACCAAACACCGTCATCGAAGCGGGCACGGGAATGTAGCGCCGGAAAGCGCCGGCGAACGGCGCCGCGATCAGCTTGATGATTCCCGTCCACACCACCGCAGCCGCGCCGATTTGCCACGCGCGCTCCGCGTCGTGCGTTTGCAGATAAACGGGCAGAAAAATCGAGAGCGTGTACGCGAGAATCGCGGGAACATTATTTCCGTAGACGTGGGCCGTCACGTCCTTGCGATTTTCGCGCTTGCTCAGCCGCACTCCGAGCCACGCGAGTCCGGCGGAACCGGCAAGCAGCCCCGGCGCGAATCCCGGCACAATATGCGTAAGGCTGAATTGCAGCGAGACGCCGATCGGCGCCAGCAGCAGCACCGGAATGAACATCTGCGCGATAATGCAGCCGACTTGCGCGATCGTCGCGTCAATGTCCCCGCGAGTCAGCGTCCACCACGGCTGCGAAACCGCGTTTCCTCCGGATGCCAGGGAAGTCTCCTTCAGGGCGCATAGGAAAAAGCCCGCGTCGCGTCAGACTTTGAACGATTCGAGCGATTCGGGAGCAAAAAGCTCCGCCGGTTTCAATAGACGCTTCGCCAGCCCTTGCTCGTGCGAGTAGCGCAGAAAAGTCTCCAGCGTGTGCGCGTTGCGTTCGAGCCCGTAGGGCCAGAAGTCCGCACCCATTAGCGCCCGGGTTTCCTCCGCGTGCCGGACGAGCCACGGAAGCATGAAGTGCAGCGCGCCCGAATCGTATAGCTCGTCGTATGCAAACCGCTGCGCCTGCGCGTACGCCCTGTAAAGCGATTGCGCCACCCATCGGGATTTTTCATAAACATCGCGGCGAATCACGATGGTATGCATGATCGGAAATATCTTCGTCCGCGAGAAATAGTCCTGTTCCACCGCCTGATAATTTTCGAAGAGGCGCCGCACTTTGCCGGAACCATTTCCAAACGTTGAAGGCGCTCGCGCCGTGTACAGCGCATCAATTTCGCCCGATTCGAGCATCGCGGAAAGCGTCTTGGTCGGCGGGATGGACTCGACGCGAATTTCCGGAGGCAGCGACAGCGCGATTTTTTCCGGGCGCCCCGGCTCTTCTTCGCCGCCGCGAAAATAGCGTAACGCTGCCTGGCGGGAACCTTGTAGTCGTCGCTCAGGATGCCGCGAATCCACACGCCCGCCGTCATCTGATATTCCGGCACGCCCACGCGCTTGCCGATCAGATCTTTCGGCTCGCGAATTCCGCTGCCGCTGTGTATGAAAATGCAGGAGTGCCTGAAGAACCGCGAAGGAAACACCGGAATGGCAATCAGCCGTGGATTTTCCCCGAAGAGCGAGAGCACGTAGGACGAAAGCGATACCTCGGCGACATCAAACTCGTGATGCCGCAACATCCGAAAGAAAATTTCCTCAATCGGCAGGTCCAGGCAGTTGAGTTCGATCCCTTCGACGCGTACGCGCCCGTCGAATAGCGCGCGCGTGCGGTCGTAATTCGAACACGCCATCGAAAGCCGCAGCTTACCCACGCCCGATTCCCCCGCTCGGATTGAAAGAGGTAGGCGCACCCCGTGCGCACGCCGACCGCCCTTGAGCGCCCACAGTATACTCAACAGCCCCTGCAATGAGAAGCATCTGGGTTCGCTGTTCCTGCAAGGTGCCACGCCATTTGCCTTCCCCGCAGGGCAACTGAAAGAAAGTCCACAGGCGCTCTTCCTTGCAAGCATTCTCTTGCGGTGCTAATCTGAGCCGGAAAGGAGAACCGCGATGTTTGGTGAGGTTCAAGGCAGTCGCAGCGGCGGCTTGCCCCGAGCGAAGCCGAAGGGCGGCTCGCTTACCCTGAGAAAATTCGAAGGGTCGGCGTTTTTGAGTCGTCAGCCCGCGCGATTGTCCTGCAATTCTGCTCGTCACATCGGTCGAGTAGAATGTGCTCTAACTCGCTGAAAATAAACGATGGGTGTCACGGCTACCCGTCACAAAATCCAGGGGCCGATTTCCCTGATTTGGGGAGTCCTAGCGGCGAAAAAATCCATTCCTCTTTTTTCACCGCGTCCATTGGGAGTAAACTAGCCCGCGGAAGCAGCGTGCAAGAATCGAGATCAAGATGGCTCGCACATCACTCAAAGTAAACGGCAAGTCGCACGTTGTGGACGCCGATGCTGACTGCCCCTTGCTCTATGTCCTTCGAGACAACCTCGCCCTGAATAATCCCCGCTTCGGATGCGGCCTGGGACAATGCGGCGCCTGCACGGTGCTGATGGATAATCGCGCGGTGCGTTCCTGCCTGCTGCCGGTTTCGCGCGCAGCCGGAAAAGAAATTGTCACCCTTGAAGGATTGGGCTCTCCTGAGAATCCAGATCCCGTTCAGAAAGCATTCATCGACGAGCAAGCTTTTCAGTGCGGTTACTGCCTCAACGGTTGGGTGCTCACGGCAAAAGCGCTCTTGCACACAAATCCTCATCCGACGGAAGCGGAAATGCGGCGCGCGTTTGAAAGTTTGATTTGCCGGTGCGGGAGCCACGTGGGAATTCTCGATGCGGTGCGCAAAGCGGCCCGTTCCGGGACGGAGGGCGCATAATTCATGCCGGATAAAGCCCTTCTATCACGAAGAGAATTTGTCCGCGATGCAGGCGGCCTGCTGATCGGATTCAGCCTGGCCGATGCGACCATTCTCCCCCGCGTCCTCGCTGCATCGCCCGAAGATGCGCTGAAAACTACTTCGCCGGGTCAGCTTGATGCCTGGCTGCGAATCGAAAAAGACGGAACTGTTCGCGTCTTCACCGGAAAAGTGGAAATCGGAATGGGCGTGGAAACGGGCTTCGCGCAAATCGTGGCCGAGGAACTGGACGTTGCTCCGCAGCGCGTCCAGTTCGTAATGGGCGACACATCCACGACTACCGACCAAGGCGGCGTCGGCGGCAGCACATCCATCGCGCTCGGCGCGAAGCCGCTGCGAAACGTTGCCGCGACCGCCCGCTATTTGCTCTTGCAGCTCGCCGCACAACGCCTCGGCGCGCCGCTCGATCAACTTCAAGTGCGTGACGGAATCGTCAGCATTCAGGGAGACGCTTCCAAGAGCGTCGCTTACGGAGATTTGGCCGGAGCGACGGATTTGAACGATGCGCTCAAGGTTTCTGGCCGGGGCTTTGCCATCAACGTAGAAGGAATTGGAAAACCCAAGGATCCAGCAAACTATATTGTGGTTGGAAAGCCGCTTCCGCGCGTCGACATCGCTCCGAAAATTCTAGGACAGTGGCAATACGTCACCGATGTGCGAGTCCCAGGTATGCTGCACGGGCGCGTGATTCGTCCGGCGCGTGCCGGCGCGAAGCTCGTGAGCGTGGACGACGCGCCGGCGAAAGCAATCAACGGCTACGTGAAAACGGTAGTCGAAGGAAATTTTGTCGGCGTGGTTGCCGAAAACGAATGGGCAGCTATCCGGGCGGCGCGGGCGCTGAAAGTCACATGGAGTGAAACGCAGCCGGTTTTTCCGGAGCAAACGGATCTGTACAACCACATGCGAACCGTCGCGCCCAAAGCAAGCAAGGAAACTCTGAAGAAGGGCGACACTGCCACCGCTTTCGCAAGCGCCGCCAAGAAAATCGAAGCCACTTATGAATCGCCGTTTCAGTCGCACGCCACCATGGGCCCTGGTTGCGCGGTCGCCGACGTCCACTTGGACGGCCTCACCACCGTGTGGTCCGGCGGGCAAAAGCCGCACGCCCTGCAGCAAGGATTCGCGGAACTGTTGCGAGTGCCTCCGGAAAAGGTCCGCGTGATTTGGGTCGAAGATGCCGGTTCGTACGGCCGGCCTGGTTTTGAAGATGCCGCGGCGGATGCGGTGCTACTTTCGCGCGCTGTTGGGAAGCCGGTTCGCGTGCAATGGTCGCGCGAGGATATGACGGCGTGGGGCACGAAGGGCCCGGCCGTGGCCTGCGAGATGTCCGCGGCGTTCGACGCGCGCGGCGATGTGAGCGCGTTTCAATTCACCTCGCGCGCGTTTTCCGGCGGCCAAGTGAGTTTCTTGCCGGCGACGGCCGGGAATTTTTTGGGCGCCCAACTTACGGGGATTCCCAACACCAGTGGTGTGGATGAGTTCGCCCAATGGGGCGAAGAATGCGTGGCCTACGCGTTTCCCAATGTTCACGCGGATGCGCATGTGGTTCCCGCCTTTTTGGACGTGGAGTCTCCACTGCGCACCACTCACTTGCGCGATCCGGAAGGTCCGGCCACCACGTTTGCGACTGAATCCTTCGTGGACGAAATGGCGGCGGCGGCCGGTGCCGATCCTGTCGAATTTCGACTCAAGTATTTGGACGACGAGCGCCTGACGGCCGCACTGAAGAAAGCAGCCGAAAAATTCGGCTGGGATCGCCGGCCTTCTCCAAAGGACGCCGGCGCTTCGGAAATTGCGACGGGTCGCGGCGTGGCCGTGGCATTGCGCGGAGGAACTCGCGTGGCCACAGTGGCGGAAGCAGAAGTGAATCGCCGGACTGGAGTGGTTCACGTGAAGCGCTTCGTCTGCGTCCACGACTGCGGATTGATCGTCAACCCCGAGGCGCTCGCCGGGACGGTTGCCGCGAACCTGATTCAATCGCTGAGCCGCAGCCTGAAAGAGGAAGTGACGTTCGACGGCTCTCACGTAACCAGCGTGGATTGGAACACGTACCCTATCGCGCGGGCGTCGGACGTCCCGGATCAAGTGGACATCACGCTGATCAACCATCCGGAGATTCCGCCGAGCGGTGCCGGCGAGCCATCCAGCCGGCCCACGGCCGCCGCGATCAACAATGCAATCTTCGATGCAACTGGTGCGCGCTTGCGACAAGGACCTCTCACGCCGTCAAGAATCAAAGCCGCGCTCGCCGCGGTTCGCCCCGCCTGACCGATAACCGTCAGAAATTTGAGATGTAATCTTTCAGATCGCACCTGCTCACTCCAAGAACGTGACTTTATTAATCTCGCGTAGGGTGGTCAGGCCCGCGCGTACCTTCCTAAGGCCCGAATCTCGAAGAGACGACATGCCATCTTCTTTGGCGGCTCGCTTAATTTCCGAAGTTGGACGCCGGCTGATTATCAACTCGCGGACACGGTCGGAGAGATTCAAGAGTTCGCTAATGGCGGAGCGCCCGTAGTACCCGCTTCCCGAGCATTCGAGACATCCAGCCCCCTCATACATGGGGACGCCAGCCCATTCGGTAGGGTCCAAGCCGGATTCGACTAGCGTCTCCGGCGGACAAACCGCCTGTTTTTTGCAGTTCTGACAGATCAATCGAATAAGGCGCTGGGCCATGATGCAGTTGAGCGCAGAAACAAAATTATACGGCTCGACTCCCATGTTGATGAAGCGCCCGATCACGTCGGTAACGTTGTTGGCGTGGACGGTGGTAAAAACGAGATGGCCTGTTAGCGCCGAATTGATGGCGATCTGAGCGGTTTCCTGATCGCGTATCTCGCCGACCATAATCTTATCGGGATCGTGGCGCAAAATGGAGCGAAGGCCGCGCGCGAAGGTCAAGCCCTTCTTCTCGTTCACCGGAATCTGGGTGGTACCGCGCACCTGATACTCCACGGGGTCCTCGATGGTGATGATCTTGTCTTCTTCGCTTTTGATCTCATTGATGGCGGCGTAGAGCGTAGTGGTTTTGCCGGAACCCGTGGGGCCAGTGACCAATACCATGCCGTAAGGCTCGCGGATGAAGCGGCGGAAGCGAATCACCTCATCGGGTTCCAAACCCACGACGTCGAGGTTCAAATCGCGAAACTTCTCGCTAAGGCTTTCCTTGTCGAGCACGCGGAGCACGGCGTCTTCGCCGTAAACAGAGGGCATGATTGAAACGCGGAAGTCGACGAAGCGGTTCTGGTATCGGACGCGGAAACGTCCGTCTTGGGGGACGCGCCGTTCGGCGATATCCAGGTCACTCATCACCTTGATTCGCGAGAGAAGCGTGTCATGGATTTCCTTGGCGAGGGGATGCATGGCGCATTGCAACATGCCGTCAATGCGATACCTTACGATCACACCATCGATGCTTGTTTCCACGTGAATATCGCTGGCCCGCCGCTCGAGAGCCGTAAAGATGACCGTATCGAGGAGCCGAACGATCGGGCTCGTGCCAACCTCGGAGGTGAGCTTCTCCATGGAGATATTTTCGTCAGAGTTTTCGTCCTCGGAGAGGATCTTGAGCGCAAAGCCTTCCGAGGCGCGATCGAGAACCCGCTGCGACTGTTCGGTACGTTTCAGAATGTTATTGATCTGCGACGGAGGAGCGACCTTGATTTGAAGGCGCTTACCGAGGTGCAGGGCCAATTCGTCAATCAGTTGGAAATGACTGGGGTCGGCGATAGCGATGGTGAGAGTCGCATCGTCAAGCTCGAGCGGCACAAAGTTGTAGCGGAACATCAATTCCGCCGGAATGCTGCGGACGAGTTCCGCCTTTATGGACTGCTCGCGGAGGTCAAGAAAGGGACAGCGATAACGGGCGGACAGTTGGCGGGCCTGCTCAATTTCGGCGGTGTCATTCAAATTTTCAGCGATTAGCGGGGTAGTGTCAGTGACTGCCATTGGAGATACTCCTGAAATGCTTCAAGTTTTTTTCGTTCCTTCGACGTGCAGCGCCCAACATTGCGACGGCAGCCGAAAAAATAAAGTTCTGTTCTGAACACGAATCTCAGTTCTGGAAATTTGTTGCGTTCCTTCCAGCGCGTGTTAGCTCGTGTTCCAAATTGAAACAGAGTAACTGATGAGAACTTGTCTCGAAGTGCATCGTCCGCCGGAGGTTTCTCCGGATACGCTCTATGGAGAAAAAATAATCGCGAGGTAATCGCTGTTGTGCGAAGCGGACAGTTCTCGAGAATCTTTGGGTCGAGAGTGCCTGAACTCCCTCGGTATTTCGCTGCTGATCGACTGGGACATATTGATTTTCCTACATCACCACGCAAGGATTCTTTCCACCACCGAGCAGATGGCTCGCCTTCTGGGTTGGGACAGCGAACTTATTAGTGATGCGCTGGACAGATTGGAATCGCGAGAACTCATCAAATCCTCGCCGAAATCCCCGGGCGGTGCGCGCTTCTATGAAGCCGCGGTGCCGATGGATGCCGCGGTGCGGAACTGCTTTCAACAACTCCTGAGTTTGACTAGAAACCGCTCTGGGCGGCTGATGCTGGCAAAGATGCTGAAGCCGAACACTGTGAAACTGCTCCCGGGCTGCGATCTGCAGACCTACTTTTCGAGAGGACGTGCCAAATGGGCGAAAACAGTTTGATCAAGACCGGCATCAAGGGCCTCGACGATATCCTGTTGGGGGGAATTCCGAGGGGTAACGTAATCTTGCTCCAGGGCGTGACCGGAAGCGGCAAGACCCTGGTGGGCATCGAGTCGATTTATCGCGGGATTACCCAATTCAATGAGCACGGCCTGGTCGTGGTTTTTGAAACCAGCCCCGACAAGCTCATGCGGGACGCGGCCAAATTCGGCTGGGATTTGAATGGATTGCTGCGAGAAAAGAAGCTCCAGATCATCTTCACGAGTCCTCAGGTGCTCGATCAAGAGCTGCGGTCTGCGGATAGCCTACTCATCGAGGCCGCGAGCGAGATCAACGCCCAGCGGATTTTCATAGACGGTATTGGGATGCTCGATCACGTTTCCAGCGGGACGATCGCATATCGCGAAGTGCTGCATCAATTGATCGAAACATTGAACCGGGAGAATTTGACAGCCGTTCTCTCGCACGAATTGGGCTCCGACCCCAGGTCACTCGCCAGCGTAGAGGCGACCGATTTCTTGGCCGATACGGTGATCCGGCTGAACCGCAGCCGCCAAGGGCGTCGCAGCCATCGCAGCATCGAGATCCTGAAAAGCCGGGGCCAGGACTTCGAAAGTGGGGAACACACCCTACGGATCACTGGCGGCCGTGGCGTGGAGGTATTTCGCCGCGTGCAAGCCCCATTTCGCACGACTGCCGGGCAGCCCACATCCAGCACCAAGCGGTCGGCTATCGGAGTGGATGCGATTGATACGCTCATCGGCGGCGGCCTCTTTGACGGGTCCACCACGATGGTCGTAGGGGTTTCGGGAGCGGGAAAGACTGTACTAGGCACTCAGTTACTGCGGGAAGGAGCGCTCAAACAGGGCAAGCTCGGTCTAATGGTGTCTCTTGACGAGCACCCGGCGCAAATCATCCGAAATGCCGAGACTATTGGACTAAACCTGCAACAACAGATCGATGATGGCACGGTGCGGATCCTCTTTGAAAGCCCGCAAGAGCTCGACATCGATGTTCATTACGCGCAAATCGTCGAGTTGGTGGAGAAACACGGTATCCAACGAATGGTTATCGATGGAATGACGAGTTACAGCACGGCCATTGGGGATATGGGGATCTACAGAGACTTTTTTCACGCCCTGGTGGCCTTTAGCAAGAATCGTTTGATGACGACGTTCTTCAATTATGAGAACCCCGAATTTTTGGGAATCTCATCCTACATGCCTGATTTCCCGGTCAGTTCCATTGTGGATAATCTTATTCTGATGAGCCTCGTCGAGATCGACAACTCGCTTCGGCGCTGCATTTCGGTGGTCAAATCCCGCGGAAGCAATCACTCCTTTGAAACTCGCGAGTTCCGCATCGGCGAAGGAGGAATCAGGCTCGTGCCCCATGACGAGAATGCGGAAATCGGGCAATCCCTGGACGGATATTCGAGCCTGCTAAGCAGGGCTCCAACACGATTGCGTCATCCTCAGAGATCGAGGGAGAGCGAGCCGATTTTGGAGAGAGTGAATGATTCTGTCTGAGCCGACGCCGATTGTGAAGCGACACGTGGCCGGAATAGAGGAGTTATCTCCCGATCCGGGTGGAGATGTGGACAGAAGTGCCAAAGGGGAATTGTCGCCCGAGGAGCGCGCCGAGCTACTTGATGTCAAAGCATGGGATCCGATCCTGGAGATGTATAGCCGCACAATGAGACTAGCAGTGGCACTGACCGATACTGAAGGAAGGCTGTTGGGAACATGCCACAATGCCCAACCTGTCTGGAACCTTCTCCGAAGCTCGATGGTTGGCAAGCAGGCTGGCTGTCCCTTCTGCCTGAATCCGCTCTCACCTTGCACTGCGGTTGTCGATGCGTTGCGAAAGGGGGTGCCCACGATCGTACGCGACGCCGCCGGCCTCACACACGTAGCGGTTCCACTCCTACTGGGCGACCATCAGCTAGGAGCTCTTCTTGCCGGGCAAGTGTCCGAGGAATATCCAGAGTCGCTCTCTTTGCAGCGAGTCTCGAAAACATTTGGAATTTCGGCGCAGGTGCTTTGGAGCTTGTCGAACAAACAACGTCCCGTAAAACGCGCAACCTTACAATTGGCCGGGGACCTGCTGCTCACGCTAGGCCAGGCGTTCCTACAGCAACGCTACGGGGCCATCCTCGAAGCACACGTGGCAGATACCAACGTCCGGTTTCGATTGTTGGTCGATGGCGTGGTGGACTATGCCCTTTTTACCACCGATGATCTTGGATGCGTGACCAGCTGGAACAGTGGAGGGGAGCGCATGCTGGGCTATCGCGAGGGCGAGATCATCGGCGGGGAATTTTCGCGGATGTTCACCTCCGAGGACATTCGGAACGGCGTTCCGGAGAAACAGCTGCGCAAGGCTTCGCAAGACCGCCGCACGGAAAATGAAGGCTGGCGGGTTCGCAAGAACGGAACGAAGTTTTGGGCCGATGTCATCATTACGGCGCTAGAGGGAGAAGCCGGCTTCGCCGTGGTCATGCAAGACGTTACAGACCGCAGGAAGGCGGCGATCGAATTGGAAGCGGTGCGACAGGAACGCATGAACCTTCAAGAACAGTTTCTCTCTCACGTGTCGCACGAACTTCGCACGCCCTTGACGGCGATCTATTTTTTCGTCACCAACTTGTTGGACGGAGTAAACGGCGATCTCTCCTTGGGACAGCGCGAGGCCTTGGAATCCAGCCTTGAAAATATCAATCAGCTCAAGGACATGGTCAGCGACCTTCTGGACATAAGCCGCGTGGACGCGCTGAAACTCACCGTGGATCCTCAGCATATGAATGTGCCGGGACTGATTCAGGAGGTTCTCAGGACCTGCCGCGCGAATGCTAAGTTGAAAGACATCAACTTAACGGCAGACGTTACACCTTCTCTTCCTTCCGCCTGGGCCGACCGCGCCCGAGTCCGTCAAGTGCTGATTAACCTGATTGATAACGCAATCAGATTTACGCCCGAACGCGGGACGGTGGCCGTACGGGCGCGGGTCTTCGCCGAGGACAGCAGCTTTCTGTGCCTGTCGGTGGTGGACACGGGATGCGGAATCAGTCCAGCCGACTGCCTTACAGTGTTCGATCGCCTGGCGCAAGTGAAGATTGCTGAAGAATCAAGCCGCAAAGGTCTGGGGCTAGGGTTATTCATATCCAAGGAATTAGTAACACGCCAGGGTGGGCGAATCTGGGTGGAGAGCCGGCTCCAAGAAGGCAGTACGTTTTCTTTCACGTTGCCTGTTTTTTCATTCGCGAAATTGTGCGATTCACTTTTAACGCAGGAAAACCTGGCGGCGGGTTGCGTGACGCTTTTTTCCATCGACGTTCCCGCCATCGACGTAACCGCTTCCCGGAAAGATCTTTCCGCGCTCCGGACGGCCTTGGAGCGTTGTATCAGCGCGGGCCGGGACTTGGTGTTGCCCGCCATGACCGGGGCGGAGGCGATTAAGACGATTTTCGCTGTGGTTTGCACCCACACGAAGGGCGCCGAGGCGATCAGCGCGTGTTTTCGGAGAGAGCTAGAAAGTTTCTACCACGGCTCGAGCATTCAGCCGGCTATTTCCGCGAGCAACGTGCAACTCTCCTCCAAAGAGCAGCCGTGGGAAGAACGAAAAGCAGAAGCCGGGAACCGGATCGAGAAATTGATTCAAGCGCACGTGCTCGAAAGGAGCGCCTCAAATGAGCGGAAAGAAAATTCTGATAATCGATGACGACGAACATCTTTTGGTGGGATTGTCCGCCAAGTTGAAAGCCAACGGCTATAACGTGGTCTCCGCCATGGATGGAGTGGCCGCCGTTGCGATGACGAGGGGTGAATCTCCGGACCTGATCCTTCTCGACCTGGGGCTGCCAGCAGGTGACGGATTTGTTTTCCTGGAGCGATTGAGGGCCCTGGCTCCGCATGTAGCGACTCCGGTGATCGTCCTCAGCGCCCGAGATCCCAGCGTGAACAAAGAGCGCGCGTTGCAAGCAGGGGCGGTTGCCTTCTTGCAGAAACCTCCGGACAATCGTGAACTGCTTAGCGAAATTGGGCGCGCGCTGGGAGAACGAGCCGCGATATCCCAATTCCTCAAGACTTGATCAAAGCCCCTTCGCAGATGTTCGTTCGCTCGGCGACGCGTAGGTATGCTTGCGGTTGCTGCCATTGACCGCGCGATTCGGCGATGCTCCCAACGGGTCGCGCCAGCGTAAGTGTTATTTCGCAGTGCAGGGTGAAGGATTCCAGCCGGAGGCATCGGCGAGTTTCTTGAAGTGCGAACTGGTGATGAACGGCTCGGAAAGATACTTCGGGTCTGTGACGATGGTTGTCACCACCAGCCACCGGTCACCGTTCGGCGCCTTAAAACTATCGAAATATTCTTCCAGCTTAGTATTAGCGCTATAGGGGACACCATTCTTGCGTAGATATCCAGGACGCATGTCGGTAGTAACGACCTTCAGGTAGCCTTCTGGGGCTGGCCCTACTGAACCGGGCGCCGCACCAAAGGCGTTAAAGAAGCCTCCTTGGCGGAGCCCTTCCCAATCCGCGACGGAATAACCTTGCCATTGAGGGATTGATTCCGGCGGCGACGAGCCGAAATGAAAGAGGCGGGTTTGCATCCCAGCATCCGTTTCCACGCGCAGGGTGTTGTCGTTCTCCCAGGAGATGTGTAGGCGTCCCGGGACACGCATGATGGCGGGAGCGCCATACGATTTGCACTGCTCGCCTGCCGCTTGGTCCTTTGCCGGATCCCACATGTCGGCGACTCGCTTTCCTTCGGAGTTAAGGGGCACACTCGCGTAGTCGCCCTTGTCTGGGGTGATCATGCGCCAGCGCCAGTCCTCGGTGACGATCGAGACCCAATAGCCCGTGAAATCGAGAGGAGCCATTTTGCGGCCATTCACCGGAGGCTGGGGCGGCGGGAATCCGAACTGGGCGTGGGCACAGGCTGGCATTGCGAGCGACGCCATTGCCGCGAAAATGGACAGCAAGAGCCGCGAACGTTTCACGACTCCGCACTTTTGCACAGGGCGAGACACTGGCGCGAATCGATGGTGCTCCCCGTATGGCCTAGTGTTTCGCACTCAGACTCCTATACACAGCCGCGACAAACATATCCGTCGTCCAGGGTCCCGTGTCCGTGCCGTACAAAGGGTCGTAGTCTCGCGTAGGCCTTGCTGCTTTCACCTGTTCAAGCGTCATGCCTTTACTCACCATGTCCTGAACCCGGTCGCGAATGATCGTGACCATTTCCTGATAAACCACGACGTCTGCCTGATCGCAGAGCCGCCCATGCCCCGGAATCACCATGGTGCCGCCTTCGTCCTTGCTCTTGACATCAGCCGGAATGGTCAGATCGAGAAGGTGATTCAAGCCGGCGATAATCCCCTGAATGCTCCCGCCTCTTGCAACATCGATCACCGGATAGCTGTCAGTTCGAAAGATATCGCCGGAACTAATGACGTCTTCGCGGCGAAAATAGGCCATGCTATCGGCGTCTGTGTGACCCGGTTGGTGAAAGACGCGAATACTATCGCCATTAAACCAGAAACTTTTCTGGGAAGACTCATAGGCGTCAGTGGGCCAAGCACCCTCCGGCGCAGCAGATTGCTTTCCCGTGGGCGCGCTCATCCGATCGAGAATGGTTTGAAAGGCGATGATGGCGGCCGTGTTTCCGGCACTGGCGCCGATATCACCTACCACATTTCCGCCGGTTATCGTGCTGCCAGCCTTCGCAATCTTCTCATTCCCGCCGATGTGATCCGGATCGTCGGTGGTGTCGATGATAAAGCGAATCGGTTTGTCGGAGAGGGTGTGGACCGCGGCCAAGACCTGATCGCTCATAGCGGCGAGCCCGGTATCCACGAGCAACACACCGGTTTCGCCAACCTGGACGGTGATGTTGGCTCCAGCACCGATCAGCATGTAGATGTTGCCCTGCACTGGCAGGACGTGAACAGCCGCGCCCGGTTGGTCGCCGCTCTCCTGTGCATTGGGAACCGATACCAGGCCAACAACTCCCAGCAGGGCGGCGACTGCGAACGCGGTTGAGGTGATTCTCATCGGTCCATATGTTTCTTCGCCGGACGCGGCAGCGTAGTCATGTTCTTCATTTTCAATCTGTATTCCGGATACATCGTCTCCGCACCGCCTCTTGCAGCTTGGGGAGGAATCCCGTACGCGGCTGGAAACTCGTTGAGAAATGGGTTTGTCCCCGGCAGATGATTGGGGACAACCCCGGTTGGGCGATTCACCTCATCCACCGCTTCGCACGGATACGGCCCGATTTCCTGCTGCGGTGCGCTGACGAAATCCGTCGTGCGAATAAAAGGTTCAGTCAGATACGCCGGATCGGAAATCACGACGGCGACAGTGAGGTAACGATCGTGCCGCATGATGTAGGTAGTGACCGTGGCTCTGTCGCTGCGGGGAATGCCGTTTCTCCGGATCCAGCCTTCCTTGAGGTGGTCCGTGGTCACCTCAAGAATGTCCCCTTGCCACTTTCCAGTAGAGAAGCCCTGCCAGGTGTGGGGGGCATAGGCCGGCGGGTGTGGGCGACCGTCCATGTAGATTGTTTGTTCGGGAGACTGCCACGAGATGTGCGTGTGATAAGCGATGAGCTTTTCGGTCTCCGGATCTACTTCCTTCCAAATCCTGAGCAAAGCAGGACCGCGCCACGCATAGTCGGAAGGGTGGGGTCTGCACTGATTTTCGGGCAGTTCCAGAAGGGTAGCGTCCCAGCTGTCGCCTCTGAGGCGCGCGGCATCATTGATCGGCAAGCCGAGGTAGTCCCCAATCTCCGGACCGGGGATGCGTTCAGGCTCGTCCTCGTGAAACCGGTTCGCCCATTCCCCGCTCGGATCGGTTTGGGCGAGCGCAGGGCCAGCGATTAGTGCGACCAGCAGGAGCGAAAGGCCCAGAATTTCGAATCGGTTGGCCGGAGAAACCCCAGCAATCATATCTCAGCCCCCGTATCGGCACACCATAGCCTATTAATCCTTGAATACCAAACGGCCGGGCCGATCGCTTGCAGAAACTCCACTTGAATGGACAGATTCATGACTTTGCGCCAAGCAAAGAGGGATAGGAGGCGGAAAGATCGAATCGTAGGTCATGATTCTGCTCACGATAGTGGAATTCCTGCAAGCCGGAAATTGTGCGTTGCCTTAGCCTGAATGTGACGCAGGCAAGAAGGAATACATCGACCATCGACACGCTAATTCGGCAAACTGAGACTCAGGCGCTTACGCCTTTCGACATGCGTGAATTTGTGCTCGGAAAACCCAGGAGGATTGTGATGTTGAGCAATGAAAACAACCAGGCTGCCGCGGCGAGCGGTCCGGCACGGACACGGCCCTTTACCTCGCTGGAATTCATAGACAGCCTCCGCGACGATCGGGAGATTTGGATCTATGGTGAACGCGTGAAAGACGTTACAGCGCATCCTGCCTTCCGGAATACCGTTCGGATGATGGCGCGCTTGTATGACGCATTGCATGATCAACGGAAGGGTATCCTTTGTACCGAGACCGATACTGGTAACGGCGGCTACACCCACAAGTTCTTCAAGGCCTCACGCAACGTGGAGGAGATGGTGGGAGCGCGCGATGCGATAGCGGAGTGGGCGCGTGTGACGTATGGCTGGATGGGCCGCAGCCCTGACTACAAAGCCGCATTTCTCGCAACTCTGGGTGCCAACTCGGAGTTCTATGCTCCGTTTCAGGAGAACGCCCGGCGCTGGTACAAAAAAGTGCAGGAAGAAGTCACGTTCATCAACCACGCGATCGTCAATCCTCCCGTGGATCGCAACAAGGAACTCGCCGAAGTGCGCGATGTTTACATGCACGTCGAAAAGGAAACCGACGGCGGCCTGATTGTCAGCGGTGCCAAGGTTGTCGCCACGACTTCCACGCTGACGAATTACAACTTTATCGCGAACAACGGCGCACTGCCCATCAAGACCAAAGATTTTGCCTTCGTCTGCATCGTCCCAACAAACGCAAAAGGCTTAAAGCTCTTCTGCCGGCCCTCCTACGAAATGACTGCGGGAGTTATGGGCAGCCCCTTCGACTACCCGCTATCCAGCCGGCTTGACGAGAACGACTCGATCCTCGTGTTCGATAAGGTTTTCATACCGTGGGAAGATGTGTTTGCCTATGGCGACATCGAAAAGGTGAACAACTTCTTTCCGCGCTCTGGTTTCCTTCCGCGATTCATGTTTCACGGTTGCGTGCGCCTGGCGGTGAAACTCGATTTCATTGCCGGGTTGTTGCTGAAGTCCGTTGACGCTACGGGCGCGAAAGATTTTCGTGGTGTGCAGGCGCAGGTGGGAGAGGTGCTGGCTTGGCGCAATCTGTTCTGGGGCCTGACTGATGCGATGGCCCGCACAACTACTCCGTGGACGCCGGGTTACGTACTGCCGAATCTCGATTACGGGTTGGCGTATCGCGTGATGGCGAGCATGGCTTATCCGCGACTCAAAGAAATCATCGAAAACGTGCTCGCCAGCGCGCTCATCTATCTCCCATCTCACGCCAATGATTTCAAGCAGCCGGAAATTCGCAAGCATCTCGATCAATACGTGCGCGGCTCAAACGGCTACTCGGCCGTCGATCGCGTGAAGCTGATGAAGCTGATGTGGGACGCGATGGGAACAGAGTTTGGCGGGCGGCATGAGCTCTACGAGCGCAACTACTTCGGCAATCACGAAAGCATCCGCTTCGAAGTTTTGATGGTGGCTGATTCGATGGGACAATCCGGGAGATACAAGGGCTTCGCCGAACAATGCATGGCCGAGTACGATCTGGATGGCTGGACGGTACCAGATCTGATCAATCCGGATGACATTAGCGCGGTGATGAAGAGTGGCAACCTGAAGCGATAGCCAAAGCGGGGAGATATTCCATCGAACGCGCTCAACCTTTCGATCCCATTCAGTTCCGGAACGCGCTAGGACATTTTGCCAGCGGCGTAACTGTGGTTACAGCTCGCTACGAGGGACATACGCACGGTATGACCGCCAATGCGTTTGTGTCCGTGTCGCTCGACCCGCCGCTCTTGCTCGTTTCATTGGACAATCGCTCGTACATGCATCGCATACTTCCCCGCGTTGGGCGTTACGGCATTAGCGTGCTGGCGGAAAATCAACAGGCGCTGAGCAACCACTTTGCGGGACATACTGTCGAGGGCCTGCGAATTCGCTTTACTACTCGGAAGGAGATTCCTCTTCTGGAAGGTGCGGTCGCGTATTTCGTTGTGCAGGTAATCGACGCGCATCCGGCAGGAGACCACTCACTTTACATCGGCCAGGTGGAGCACTTCGAATCCCGCGATGAGAAGCCGTTACTATTCTATGCCGGAAGTTATCAGCAGTTGGGTATCCAGAAAGCAAAGCCAACGCCCTGGCCGCAAGACGAGTTTTCGCTGTTCTCGATCGGCAGCGTTGATCCGCCAATCACCTAGCCTCAACCGCGCTACTTCATCCCAATTCTGCGGCGGCTAGGAGACGCTTTGCCGTCGATAGTTCGCTGGAGAAACTCCGACGAGTCGCCGAAACCAGTTGGACAGATGGCTTTGCGAGGAGAAACCTGCAGCCAGGGCGATGTCGGCTATCGGACTATCCGTGCCTGTCAGCAGGCCCCTCGCCTTTTGAATACGGCGCTGAAGCACGTATTGATGGGGAGACTGGCCGACAGCAGCCTTGAACGCGCGCGGCAAATAGAGAGGACTAATCTCCGCCTCGGCGGCCATTGCTTCAAGGCTCAGGTCCCGATCAAGGTTTTCCTCGATGAAATCTATCAATCGCTTCATTCTACAAGTGCGCACTGGTTTCGCGGCCGCACTTGTAGATCGTGAACGCAATGAATGGTGCCGTGCAAGATGCACAGCCATCATTTGCGCAAGAGTATCCACGTAGAGCCCGTCCTGCACGCTGCCATCCCTTAGAGCCGTAGCAATGGCCATAGCCAGCTGCTCAAGCAAAGGATCCAAGACGGCGAATCGAGGCACAATCTGGGCTGCCCGTACGTCGCAGCCATACATTTCTTCCACCGCAGCAGCGTAGATCGAATCTCGCAGATAAACCTGAAGGATCTCAGGATGTCCAGAATGTTGCCACTGTGCCGTCGCCCCGGCGGGTGTTACGCAAATTCGACGGGGGCCGATGAGAGCTCTTTCCCTTTGCGCTCCGGAAATCTTGCGCATGACCGTCGTCGGGTGGCTCAAATGGTAGATCAGAAAAGGATGGCGGACACCCGATTCGACAGCTTCGAAGGGGGCTTCTTCGATGATGGCGGCGTAGAGCGAGCGCCAGCCTACGTCAGCGCTGTGGGCGACGAGGCGGTTATCGGGCCTGAGAACCCGTCCATGCGTTTCTCGAACCGTAAAAACCGCATTCATTTATCGGCCCACAGAGCGCACCTGTTCGAGTGCTTCAAGGTTTTCGCCCGCCTTGCGGCTATTTGGATTGGCCCGATCCTAGTAAGACGCGCCTCTCAAGTCAAGGCTGTCGACTGTCGAGTCTACTTCCTCGGTTCTTCTCCGATCTGTGAACGGGTAAAACGGCACCTGCGCACTAACCGGGCCGATAGAAGGCACTTCCACATACAAGTCACACACAATTAACATTTCTGTCAACGTGCGTTCAAGGGGGATGCGTAACGTGCCTCTGCGTCTAGGACCTACCGTCAGGTTTCAATTGTGAGTTGGGCGGGATTCGAAGCCGCCGTTGCAAGTGGGGTTCTCATTGTGTTAGTTTCCGCGACGCAATGAGTCCGCGCGGGCATTACTCCTCCGGCTTCACTTGAATCTGACCTCCCAAGACGCCAGTTTGTCGTTTTCGCGTTCCTAGGCATTCCAAATTTGCAATCAGTGGCTGCGCTTAATATTGGCATAAGTATTGAGATCGGCTCCGTCGAATATTCCGTTTTAAATTTCAAGGAGGAAGTAATGCGAGCACTTGCGACATGTGCAGTGGTCCTCGGCTTAATGCTGTCGCCAACGCTGGCTAAGGCAGGCGGCCCAGGAGACAAGGATTCGGCGAACAAGGCCAGTGCTACAAATGGAGGGTCGGCAGCCAATGCTACGCCGGCAGCGGCCGCTCCCGCGCCGACACCGGCAGCTGATCCATCCGCGAAGGCTGCGCCGTCCAGCATGGAAGTAGAGAGCGAGTTGCGGCAGATGCGCGATCTTCTGGAAATGCAAGCGAAACAGCTTCACGAACAGCAGCAAAAGATGAACGAACTTGAACAGCAGCTCAAGGCTTCACAGCCGGGGCTGATGCCGGCGGCTGCCACTGCGGCTACGCTGGCAAGCGCTGCCCCCTCCGCAGTCGGACCAGTCGGACCGACGACCGGCATTGTTTCCAGTCCCGCCGGGAACTCCGGCTCGGACCGCGCGGACGATCAGCCAACGTCGATTAATTTCAAAGGGGTGACGCTCACTCCGGGAGGCTTCTTCGCGGCTGAATCCGTGTGGCGTCAGAAAGCTCTCAGCTCCGACGTGAACACACCGTTCAACTCCGTTCCGTATTCAGGCGCCAACAATGCTGGTATCTCAGAGTTCAATGCCTCCGCGCGTCAGTCGCGCATCAGCATGCTTGTTCAAGGGAAACTCGACAACGTCAAGGTCGGCGGCTACTACGAAACGGACTTCCTCTCCGCCGGAGTCACGTCCAACGATAACCAGAGCAACAGCTTCACCTTGCGCCAGCGCCAGTTCTGGGCGCAGGCCGCCCTTAACAGCGGCTGGACTTTCACTGGCGGGCAGATGTGGAGCCTTGTTACGGAAACCACGAAGGGCCTCGACAACCGCACAGAGGCTGCGCCGGCGACGATTGACTCACAGTATCACGTGGGCTTCAGTTGGGCGCGGCAGTACGGTTTCCGCGTGACCAAGAACTTCAACAACAAATTCTGGCTTGGTCTCTCCATTGAAAACGCGCAAACAAGCCCAATCGTCAACCACGGTGCGACCGGCAATTACCTAGTCGGCGCCGCCGGTACGAATGGCGGCCTCCTGCCCTCCGTCAACAATTTCACGTACAACGCGAATCCCGACTTCATCGTCAAAGCAGCTTGGGAGCCAACATCCTCTGCCCACTTTGAGGTCTTCGGCCTCGTCGGTGACTTCCGCTCCCGTGTCTTTCCGTGTGCGACGGTCAGCGCAACGACAGTTTGCGGTGGCTTCACCGGCCCGTCGGGTGCGCTCGCTTTCAGCGACAAGAGGGTCGCCGGAGGCGGCGGCGCGAACGCCCGTATCGCGGTGCTCAACAAGAAGGTTACATTTGGTTTGCACTTCCTGGGCGGCGATGGTGTCGGCCGCTACGGAACCTCACAGTTGGTCGACGCAACCGTTCATCCCGATGGTACCTTGGAACCGGTCCGCAGCTATCAGGGTCTCGGCACGATCGAGCTTCACCCGACGCCGAGATTGGATCTCTACATGTACGTCGGCGACGAGTACGCCCAACGGACCCAATACAACCCTACCGCGACTGGATTTACCGTCGGCTACGGTGCCACCGGACTCAAGAACTACGGGTGCGAGGTCCAGCAGGCGCCCGGAATCAGGCGGCTTCGCACCGACCGCCCCGGCAAACTGCACGGGTGACACACGAAACATCATGGAAGGCACCTTTGGCTTCTGGTATCGCTTCTACAAGGGGCCGAAGGGCACCGTGCAATTTGGATCGCAGTACTCTTATGTCACCCGCACCGCGTGGAGTGGCATCGGAACTGGTACCCAGAACGGTGTGGCGATCTCAACCGCCGGCACGCCGACCGCTTTCGATAACATAGTCCTGACCTCGTTCCGCTACTACATACCGTAACGCCTGACCGTGTAACAAACCTCAGGTTCGGATTGCCCTTTTGGGGCAATCCGAACCTGAGAATCCGCAAGTCGATCGAATCCAGTCCGAGTTCGCAACACTGGGGCCAGCTATTCTTCGGTGGTTCTTACGGGGCAACGTGCAATACGGTATGCATTCCCCAACACATGGTGGGACGTTCCAGGCACGGCATAGCTGCGAGCGGCCAGCCACACTCGGACGAGAATATGGTGTTCACTTCTTACCGTTACTACCTGGCGTAATGGCTAACAGCGCATGGCATCCCAATCCTTGATTTCCGAATCATATTGACCTTATGATTGTAAGTGTCTGGCTACGAGGCATTTGACGGTCAGAATATCGGGTTTTCAGAAAGCTGCCTGGCTGAACCACGTGGACATCGAGCTGCAAACTGACCGATCATTGGTGGTGACGCGCGGTCGATTCCGCTATAACCCCGTCGGTATCCGCGCCCGCGCGGCGGGAGTAATAGTTCTCCTCTTCGCAGTCGCCGCGCTCTCCACGCTGGCCAAAGACGGCCTCTACTTCCCCAGAACGAGCATCGCTCGGCATACTTCCGATTCGACGAAGATGGTGACGAGCCAAGCCTCCGTGATATTCCTCTGCAAGGAGGAAGCCGTCGCCAAGGCCTGTCCACCACCGCCGGTCCTGGACACCCTTCCGATACCGGCTGCAACAGCTCCCGCACGCCAAATTGGCGTTGTGGTTTCGATGCAGCATCGCTCTCCTCCAATGCTTTCCACCCTTTAGTATCACTGCGCCCCGATTGATTTAATTCACGGTGGTCCGGGGACCGAGTTCGTAGGATTGCGGTCCCGGGCCCTAGCAAAGTACTTGTGGACAGGAGGCTTATGCCCATAGCTCCGCTATCGCCGGGGGCGCTGGAGCAGCTGCGGCGAATCAGCACCTGTGTGGTGGCGAGCGCCATCGAGAGTTTTCGACTTCGCCTGCCAAACACGGGATTCGTTCACTCCAGCATCCGCTGCATGTTCCCGGAGCGCGCGCCCATCGCCGGGTACGCGGCTACGGCCAGAATTCGAAGTGCGAGTCCTCCGATGGAAAGCCGCGGCCCTTATTACGAACGCACGGATTGGTGGAACCACATTTTGAGCATGCCGCAACCCCGCGTTGTTGTGATTCAAGATATGGACTCTCCGCCGGGACTGGGAGCGTTTGTGGGGGAAGTGAATGCGAGCATTTTGCTCGCGCTCGGCTGCGTCGGCATGGTGACAAATGGCGCGATTCGCGATCTCAACGAGGTGCAACTGACACGGTTCCAGGTGTTCGCGGGCAATGTTTCTGTTTCGCACGCTTACGCGCACGTGTTCGACTTTGGTGGAACGGTAGAGGTTGGAGGAGTGAAGATCAAGCCAGGTGACTTGCTTCACGGGGACCGGAATGGCGTTCAAACGGTTCCGTTGGAGATCGCACCGAAGCTTCCGGCCGCTGCGCACGAAATTATCCTAAGGAGACAGCGGCTGATTGGACTGTGCCGTTCAAACGAATTCACGCTTGAAAAGTTGCGCCAAGCAATCGCGGAGCCGGATCCAAAGCCATGAAAAATCATATGCCAGTTGTTAAATCTCGGTTCGAATCGAGCGAAGCAATGCGTACAGCACCCCCCTGTTTCAGCCACCGTCCCACGCTAAAAAGGTATAAGGGTTTCGCAATGGCAGTTCTGATCGGCCTTCTATGCGGCTGCGGACGAGCAGCGAAAGTGAACGCCAGCGATGCTGGCAGTGCCCTTCCCGTCGCAGTGGCTAAAACCATGAGGCGCAATTTGTCCAGCACATTGGACATTGCTTCCGAATTTGAGCCGTACCAGGAAATCAATGTGTATGCCAAGGTCTCGGGGTACATCCAGAAGCTCGACGTTAATTGGGGAACCCATGTCAAACAGGGACAAGTCCTAGCGGTGCTGGAAATTCCCGAGCTCCAGCAGCAGCTTCAACTGGACGAATCTACGGTTAAGCGCGGCGAGCAAGACCTGGCCCGCGCGAATGAGGAACTCATGCGGGCCAAATCGACATACAACGTCGCGCATCTGACATACACGCGCCTCGCGGGAGTGCAAAAGACAAGGCCCGAGCTGGTGGCTCAGGAAGAGGTGGATGTCGCGCAGGGGAAAGACCTGGAAGCCAGCGCCGGCGTGTCTGCGGCAGAGGATTCGGTTGCAGGTTCGGAGCAGGCGCTGGTTGGGGCGAAGGCTGCGTACGAGAAAGACAAGGCGATGTATGGGTATGCGCGGATCACCGCTCCGTTCGATGGGGTTGTAACTGAGATCGACGCTTACACCGGAGCGCTGCTTCCGGCGGGCACGTCCTCGAATAAAGGAGATCAAGCGTTATGCCACTTGGCGCAGGATAGCTTGCTCCGTCTCGTGATACCGGTGCCGGAATCCGCCGTGCCGACTATAAAGATCGGAGGTGGGGTCGAGGTTCGGGTGCCGGTACTCAATAAGGCGTTCCAAGGAACGGTGGCGCGCGTGTCTGACGAAGTGGATCTCGCGACGCGAACCATGCGCACGGAAATCGACGTGCCGAATCCGCACCTGGAAATCGTCCCGGGAATGTACGCCGAGGCGTCCTTGGTGCTGAAGCAGCGAGCGGACGCGCTTCGGTTCCGGTACAGGCAATTGACCATCAAGCAGGTGGCGCAACCGTCCTTCTGATCAACCCGGAGGACCAAGTCCAGGAGCGTCCGGTCCAGCTTGGGATTGAGACTTCCGATCGGGTGGAAGTGCTTTCGGGGCTCAATGAAAATGATCTGGTCGTGGTCGGAAATCGCAGCCAATTGCGTCCTGGGATGAAGGTTCAACCAAAGCTAGTTTCGAACACTCCGACCAGCGGAGGCATGTGATGTCCGGCTTCTCGATCCGAAATCCATACTTCATTGTTGTAGTGTGCCTGATTGTCGGGGTAGTCGGCACGACGAGTCTCGTGCGCATGCCTGTGGACTTATTTCCCAGCATCAATCTTCCGGAAGTTGTGGTGGCCACTTTCTACAACGGCATGCCTCCAGAGGACATTGAGACGGAAATTACCGGGCGGTTTGAACGGTTCTTCACGCTGGGCAGCGGAATCGAGCGCATGGAATCTAGATCGCTACCCGGAGTCAGCATCATCAAGGTCTATTTTCAGCCGGGTACCAACTCAGACTCCGACGTGGACGAAATATCGAATCTGGCGATGGCGGATTTGCGGCGGCTGCCGCCGGGAACCCTGCCGCCGGTGGTTGAGAAGTTCGACGCATCCAGCTTGCCTGTCTGTCTGATCACGCTTCAAGGCCAAGGGTTAGACGAAACGCGGCTTCGCGACCTGGGACAATTCGCCGTGCGCAACCAGATCGCTACGGTTCCGGGAGCTTCTGTGCCGCCGCCCTTCGGGGGAAAGTACCGCCAAATTATGGTCTACGTGGATCCGGCGAAGCTACAAGCCTATCAACTGAGCCCCATGGATGTGGTTCGAGCGGTGAACACCGCCAATTTGATCTTGCCGGCGGGAGACGTGAAGATCGGCCCGTACGATTACAACATTTACACCAACAGCCAGTTTCCCGACGTGCGTGAAATCAATGGCCTACCTCTGAAAACCGTCGGTGAGTCGAGCGTCACGGTTGGCGATGTTGGCCACGCCGAGGACGCACACCAGATCCAGACGAACATTGTCAGGGTCGACGGCCAGCGCTCAGTGTATCTGCCGATTCTGAAGCAAGGCGGCGATACCAACACCATTCAGGTGGTAGACGGCGTGAAGAAGCTTATCGGCAAGTTGACTGATATCCCTAGCAGTCTCAGACCGCGTGTGGTGTTCGATCAATCGCTCTATGTAAAGAGCGCAATTGAGACGCTGCTCCACGAAGGAGGGGTGGGTTTGCTGCTGACGGCCTTGATGGTGCTGATTTTCCTCGGCAGCACACGCGCCACCGTGGCGGTTTTCCTATCGATTCCGCTGTCGGCGCTGGCCGCGATGATCGGCCTCTATTTCGGCGGCAGCTCAATCAATTCGATGGTTCTAGCAGGTTTGGCGCTGGTGTTCTCGCGGTTGATCGACAATGCCGTAATCGTGCTTGAAAATATTTTCCGCCATCTGGAGCTAGGTGAATCGCCCGAAGTGGCCGCGGAGAAAGGCGGGCAGGAAGTGTCGCTGGCAGTTCTGGCAGCCACCTTGACGAGCGCGGTTGTGTTCTTCCCGGTGACGTTTTTGTATGGCGTGAGCCGCTTCCTGTTTTCGGCGCTCGCGGTGGCTGTCGTGCTGGCGCTCTTCGCGTCCTATTTCGTAGCGATGACGGTAGTGCCCTTATTCTGCGCCCGGTTCATCAAGTCCCCTTCGCATGTCACCGCGGTCGAAGACGGTTCCGAACCGGCATTGTCGCAGGCACCGGGACCCCGCAGCGGGATATTCGGCTGGGGTGAGCGATTTAATGAACGATTTGGCCGGGTATTTCACCGTTTCCTCGAGGTCTACGACGGCTACGTACGGCGTGCACTCGAGCGCCCGAAGACGGTAGTGTGGGGGATTTTAGGAGCGTTCGTTCTTAGTCTCGCCCTGTTTCCGTTTCTCGGTCTGGCATTCTTTCCCAGAACGGATGCCGGCCAGTTTGTCATCAACGTAAAGGCGCCCTCTGGGACTCGCGTGGAAATCACCAATCAGGAAATCGCCCGAGTGGAAGACATCATCCGCAAGACGGTCGCTCCGAAGGATCTCAAATTGATCGTTTCCAACATTGGCGTCATCCCAGGTTTCTCCTCGATCTACACGTCGAATTCGGGACCCTATACCGCGACCGTGCAAGTGGCGCTCAACGAAGGGCACAGCGTCAGCAGTTTCGAGTACATGAGTCGGGTTCGCCACAAGCTGCGGGAGGAGATGCCGGAACTAAGCACCTTCTTTCAATCCGGGGGCATGGTCGACGCCGTGTTGAATCAGGGATTGCCGGCGCCGATTGACGTCCAAGTAAGCGGATCAAACCTGGATTCGGACTTCACTGTGGCCGCGCGCTTGGCGGGAGAAATTCGGAAAATTCCTGGGGTGAGTGACGTATACATCCCACAAGACGTCGATTATCCCTCTCTTCAGCTCAACGTGGACCGGCTGCGGGCGAGCGAACTCGGGCTGACCCAAAAGGAGGTTGTGGACAACGTCATCACCGGCCTTACCTCCAACGGGATGATCGCCCCCAGTTACTGGATTGATCCGAAGACCGGAAATGATTACATGCTGACGGTGCAGTATCCCGAGCAGGATGTCCACAGCTTGGCGGACTTGCGCGACATTACGCTGCGCTCTCCGGAGGCGCAAGCGCCCGCGTTCTTGGATGCGGTGAGCAAAATCACGCGGTTCAGTTCTCCCACTGAAGTAGATCACTACCAAATTCAGAGGTCTTTCGATGTCTACGTAAATCCCGCGACGGAAGACCTGGGAGGTGTTGCCAGCGCCGTACGCAAGATTGTAGCGACGGCTAACCTGCCGCAGGGCACGCGGGCGAATCTGCGAGGAATGGTTCAGGGGATGGAGGATTCATTCCGCAGCTTCGCAATGGGACTTTCTCTTTCTCTGGTGTTGCTCTATCTGATTCTGGTGGCGCAGTTCCGCTCATTCCTGGACCCAGTGCTCATCCTGCTGGCGGTGCCGACTGGGATCATCGGGGTGTTGTTGATTTTGCTCCTTACAGGTACGACCCTCAACGTGATGTCGCTCATGGGATTGATCATGATGGTCGGCATCGTGGTCTCCAATAGTATCTTGATCGTGGAATTCGCTCATCGTCTGGAAGAAACAGGGATGTCGGTGCGGGACGCGATCATCTCTTCGTGCCGCATCCGTCTGCGCCCGATTCTGATGACGTCGCTGGCGACGATCATCGGATTATTCCCATTGGCCCTGAAACTGGGAACAGGTAGCGAGCAGTATGCGCCGCTCGCGCGCGTGATCATTGGCGGCCTGATTACGTCCGTGGCCTTGACGATCTTCATTGTGCCGGCCGCTTACTTGCTCGTGTATCAGCGGCGCACCGAGGCGCATGCGGTAGCGGAGGACGCGCGATGACGCCAAGTCGACTGATATTGTGTTTCGTTTTTGTCGCGATCAGTTGCGGAGCCGCGGCCGCCCAAAGCGTGCAAAAACTGGATCTTAGGGAAGCGGAGGCCATCGCCATTCAGAACCACCCCCGGATTCAGGCGGCCACCGAATTGGCGCAGGCGGCCAAGGCGCAGGTTACGGAGGCGCGTTCCGCCTATTACCCGACGGTCAACGGCAGCCTCACTGGAGCAGATGCGGAAAACAACAGCCGCATCACGGCTGGATTCTTGAACAATCCGGTCATTTATGAGCGTTACGCCAATGGACTGGCGGTGAATCAGCTCATCACCAATTTTGGGCGCACGCACCAACTCGCGAAGAGCGCGAATCTCCACGCTCAAGCTCAGCGAGAGAATGTTGTCACTTCGCGCGCCGATGTTCTCCTTGGAGTCGACCAAGCCTACTTCGCGGTTCTACGTTCGCAGGCGGTTTTGACAGTTGCCCAGGAAACCGTCAAGGAACGCCAGCTTGTTTCTGATCAGGTGACGGTGCTCGAACAGAACAAAATAAAGTCTGGATTAGATGTTAGTTTCGCCAACGTAGCGCTGGCGCAGGCGCAGCTTCTTTTAATTCAGTCTCAGAACGACGTTGATGCGTCATACTCTCAGTTATCCGAAGCGCTTGGTTATGGAGAGCAGCGGACATTCGAACTGGCCGACGAGCCTTTGCCTTCCGCGCCGCCATCGGACTTCACCGAGGTTCTCCAGCAAGCCCTGAAAAACCGTCCTGAGTTAATAAGCCTCCGTCTCGACGCGAACGCTGCGCAAAGCTACGCCACGGCGGAACGGGACTTGTGGTTCCCTACGATCTCGGCCGCGGGCGCAGCGGGACTGACTCCCTACGGCGCAGACCAACTCGCATCCCGATACGCGGCGGTAGGATTTGACGTCAACATTCCGATCTTTAACGGGCACTTATTTGGAGCGTTGCGAAGCGAGGCTAGCGCCCGGGCGCGCGCGGAGGATCAGAATCTTCGTGATCTGCGAGATCGAGTGGTACGCGAGGTTCGGATGGCTTGGTTGAACGCCAATGCAGCTTACCAGCGGCTTTCCGTGACCGACAAGCTGCTGGCGCAGGCGAATCAAGCCCTGGATTTGGCCACGTCGCGGTACAAACTTGGACTCAGCTCGATCGTCGAATTGAGCGAGGCGCAACTGAACCAGACGCAGGCCCAAATCGCTCAAGCCGGAGCGAAATACGACTATGAAGGTCAGATTTCGCTCCTCAAATACCAGACTGGACTGCTGCAGTAACTTCCTCAAGAACCCGGCGCCGATGTTGCACGTTGATTGGGTGACCTACAGTTTTTACCCTAGGACTTCTAAAGTAAAGTCTGTACCGACCCTGCCGGCTTGTTTTCGTCGAGATCCTTGTCGATTCGCACCCGCATCGAAACGATCCATTACTTCCTCAAGCACTACCGTGAGGACATCATCAAGCGCCACAAGCTAGAGCAGGATATCGACGCACAGCTCGCGCAATACGAAGCCCAACTCCGCAAATCCATCAGCAGACAGAGCACGTCGCCGCTGATTAAATGGTTTTCCGGGACTCCCTGCAGCTTACATCTCATTGAGGGTAATGGTCGGGGCGTGGAGATTTGAACTCCAGACCTCCTGCGCCCAAGGCAGGCGCGCTACCAGGCTGCGCTACGCCCCGACATGAAGTGCGTATTGATTATACGGCACTTGCCAAGGCGGATGCTGCTCCACAGGCCGATTTGCCCCTCAACTGTGCCAAATAGATTTCATTGAACCATCGCTGCGCCAGAATCCAGACTCGGATTCAGCGGGATTTCGTTCGCTTGGCGGTTGATCTCTTCGAAAGCTTCTGGCTTCACCTGAGAATACTGCTTGAAGACTTGAGATTCACTCGGGCGCAGCAACTGGGTCACGCACTCGTCGGTTACACCGTCCGCACTGAGGAGAGTAGCCTAAGCGAAACGCAAATCATAAAACCGAAAATAGAAGTCCTTCGCAGCCTTTCACAAATCCAGCGCTAAAGCAGGCCCTTCGGCCGATGAATCCTGCTCCCGTTCCGTATCGATTTTACGCATTGGCTCAATGTCGGGCCTGCTCGGCGCGGTCGCTTTCGTGTCGGGACTCCTCAGTCCGTCCTCAAGATCCTGTTCCGACTTCAGGTAAAAAGCGCCACGGAGTGCGATGGGAGTGAGCAAGGTGGTAAGGAGGACAACCGCCACCATCATTGCTACCTCGGTCCTCCCGAAAATGCCCGTGCTCGCACCCATAGCAGTGACGATCAAGCCCACCTCGCCTCGAGACATCATGCCCGCGCCGACGCGAAGGCTGCGCACCCAGTCCATACCGGAGCCGAGCGCGGCGAGTCCGCAGCCGAACAACTTGCCCACGATCGCGACCACAAGTATCAGGAACATCAGCATCCAATGGCCTGAAAGCGCCCGATAGTCGCTGGAAAGGCCGATGGAAACGAAAAAGAGAGGGATCAAGAGTCCGTGGCCAATCGCATAGAAGCTCCGCTCTATATCGGTTTTGTATTCGGACCCGGCGAATACATATCCAAGCAAGTAAGCGCCGGTGATCCCGGCCACGCTGCCTAGCCACTCGGCCGAGACCGCGTACACCAGGACCAAAGCCAGCACGCAGCTCGGCACCGCCTCGTTGGCGGCCAGCTTGCGCAGTTGCAGAATCAACGGATCGAGCCAGCGCTTTGCCGCGGTGTAGCCGACAACGAAAAATAGAGTCGCGAAGACGCCGATCATCAACATCTGGATAACAAGAGGATGGCTTGCGGCCGGCGCTAGCCGCTGTTGTAACCAAGCACTCGACATGGACGCCACGCCAAACGTCTCGCCCTTGGTTGTAATGGACGCTGCGAGAAATGCCAGCACGAACAGTCCCATCACGTCGTCAATCACAGCGGCACCCAGGATAACCGTTGCCTCGTTGGAGGACATCCGCCCGGCATCCATCAATGTTCGCGCGGAAATTGAAACGCTCGTGGCCGTCAAAGCTCCGCCGATGAAAAGGGAAACGGTCCAAGACAAGCCGAGCAGGTGCCCGACGCCCGCGCCCAGAAAGAACGGCCAGATTACGCCGGAAAGCGCCACGATAAATGCAGTGACGCTGGCCTCTTGCATTCGATCGATATCCGTTTCGACGCCGGCAATGAACATCAATACGTATCCACCGATCTGCGCAAGAAGCAGGAGCGTATCGGTGGCTTGTCCGCCGCGAAACAGATGCCAGCGCAGAAGATTAAACACGCCCGGACCGAGTACCACTCCGGTGAGCAATTCTCCGAGGATAGGGGGGATGCCGAAGCGGGTACAAATCGACGCTGCGATCTTCAGAGCCGGAAGCAGAATCGCCAGCAACAAGGCGAGCTGAAGAACCGGTTGCATCGTTTACTGGGCGTCCGCCGTGGCTAATTCCTCGCTGCTGCGCTTCCGCGTCCAGAACCGGCGAAGGCGGCCAAATGAGAGCCATGGCGTTCGATAGCCATCGCGCTCAATTCCGTTCTGCCTCATCGTCCGAATCGTGGCTGCCTGCCGACGGGCCAGCTCCGACTGCGCGGGGTTCTGCGCGAGCATGGCGGCCTGGTGGGTATGGTTCTCCGCTTTATTCATCACGCGCAGGCGCATCCACAGTTCACCCGCCTTTAAGTGAGCAATGAAGCTATCTGGTGCGAGTGCAACCGCCTCAGCAAGCTCTTCCATCGCGGCTTGAGGATCGAGATTCACGCAAAGAGCCATTCCAAGCAGCACGCGCAATTCGGAGACGTTGGGATGCTGCGCGACGCACTGGCGCAATTCGGCCACCAAGTCCTCGCACTCCCGCTTCTCGAGGAGACGCGGATCGGCAAACATTCGCCGGAGACCTTGCTGCGTCTTGGCCGGTATCGAAGCTATAGGCAGCAAAGGCGCGGAGACGGTCAATGAATTCGGGGTATTTTCGTTGCTGGATACGATCGAAGCGTCATTCATTTTCTTGTGTCCTCGAATCGCTGATGTCGGCCGACTTTTTATCGTGGAACATCTTCACGACCTAGCGGGCAAGGCGCGTGGCCGAGGCGCGCCCTGCCGCCAGGTGTGTACAGCTAACTCAAATCAAGCGACAGCATAACCTTTTTCAGCTTGCAACAGAACATCCGGTTCCGGCTTGAAGACAAACTCGGGATATCCGAGCTGCCCCATTTCCGGAATATCCAGACCCGCAATTTCTGTTGCCACGGAAACTCGCTGCCCGACGAAGTACTCGAGGGCGAGGTTCATAAGGAAACTGAAGGTGAAGACGAAACCGATCAGTGTGGAGATGCCCACGAGCTGTGCCGCAAACTGAGTGGCATCGCCGTAGAACAGCCCCGTAACCGAACCCGTCACACCATTCCAGCTTCCTCCATAATTACTTGTGCCGTCAGCCAGCAGCCCAACCGAAAGAACGCCCCAAAGGCCGCAGGTTCCGTGAACTGAAACGGCGCCGACGGGATCGTCCACCTTCATCACATTCTCTATGAAGGAGCAGCTCAAGCAGACCAGAATGCCGGCGACAAGGCCGATAATGCAGGCGCCGACCGTGCTGACGAAGCCGCTCGGTGCGGTGATTGCGACGAGTCCGGCCAACAGGCCGTTGCCGCTCATCGAGGCATCGACCTTGCCGTTCTTCATCCACATGTAGAGCATCGCGCCGAAGGTGCCGGTGCAACCAGCCAGCATCGTGTCCACCGCGATGGTACCGATGCGCAGGTTGCCGTTCGCGGAAGCGCCGAGAGTGCTGCCGGGATTGAATCCGAACCATCCGAACGCGAGAATGAAGCACCCAATCAGCACGGCTGAAATGTCGTGACCGATAATCGGATTGCTCGACCCATCGCGATTGAACTTCCCGATGCGCGGGCCGATGATCATGGTCACAGCCAGAGCCGTTATCCCTCCGACCGCGTGCACGACGCCCGAGCCGGCGAAGTCGCAGTAGCCCTTGCCTAATTGATTGTTCACTCCAAGCTGCGAGAGCCATCCCCCGCCCCATGCCCAGTTGGCATAGATCGGATAGGTGAGAGCGCCCATAAGCGAGGAGGATACACAGAACGCCAGGAACTTCCAGCGTTCCGCGCACGCCCCCGTGACGATCGTGAGCGCCGTATCCATGAACACCATCTCAAAGAGGAAAAGCACCATGACCCCTACGTCATAGGTGTGGCCGGATAGAAAGAATCCAGTCCCTCCGAAGAGTCCCCATGTCTTCCCGAACAGTGAGGTTGTGTGCTCAACGGACAGCGACTGGAGGCCTCCTAAGTTTCCGTTTCCGGCCGAGCCTCCTTGCTGGATGGCAAATCCTATCAGCCAGTACGAGAATAACCCGCACGCGTACACCATGAAGTTCATCATGTACGTGTGGTTGGCGTTCTTCACACGGCAGAGGCCCGACTCCACCATGGCGAACCCCGCTTGCATGAACATGACGAGGTAGCCCGTGACCAGCGTCCATACAAAGTTGATGGCTATCTTGTTCTGACCGACTTGGTTGGCCGTATCCGGGAGGGTGACGCCCACCTTGGAATCAGCGGCGGGAACATCGCTGATCGTTCCGGTGATCGAACCACCAGGGTCGCCTTTGGCCAAATCCGCCGTCGAAGGGGCCTTGGCCGCAGCGGCCGCCAGTTCAGCGTTGGCAGCCGAGGGAGCAGCCGTCGCCGCGGGCGTTGCCGGAGTCGCGGGGGCCTGGGCATATACCGCGGCACCGATCGCTAGCGCGACCGTAAAAACTACAATGCCGAAAAAAATTTTCTGCATTTTTTTCATCTTCGTTTTCCGCTCCTAAGTGAATTTTGGGTTCCCGCTGCCGTGCCGGTGCATTCAGTTTTTCCAAACCGCGTTCTTGTTGAAGGCCGCAGGCAAAATAACGATGATCCCGAACAGGCTCACCCCGATACCGACTAACGCGAGTACGATGCGCCCGCCGGTGCTCGGTGTAAGGTGCATGCCAAACAGCGTGATTAACCACCCAAGTGCGCTGCAGCCGGCACCCATCAACTTCATCGCCAGAGACGAGGGCTTCAACGCCGACTTTCCCTCCAGCGACTTGATACTCATCATCCCGAACAAGCTGCCAATCAGACCGACCGCACCAACCAACAACAGCAGCTTCCCCAAGCCGGACGAGTGATAAAAGATGCCGGCACAGAAAACGGTCGCCGCCGCTAGAAACAGGGTGTAATAACTTCCCTGCGATCTATTTGCTGCCATAAGCAATTACCTCCTCGACCTCGAAAGGTCATTTCGCGAATGGATTTCCGAGATTCATCAAAAATTCGAAACCGCGCGGTCCTCCGGCTGCAATGTCACCAGCACCCCGTCGTCGAGCCAGAAACGAAAACCGTATAACTTCGCCCGCATCACCGGAGAAGTCACTTTCGTTACTTCCGCCTCTTGCCGAATAACGGTGCCGGAGATGACCAACCGGGGCGGCTCGCGCGCCGATTGCCGAAACGCCCGGAGTTCGATGGTGCGAATTTCTGGCAGCAAGCCGAACATCATTTCGCGAATCGCAACCGCGTCCTGCAGAGCCTGCATCGATGCATTCCGCTCCCGGACCTGACGCGGAAGAGCCTCGTCCCACGCGTCCGCTGGACGCGCCAGCCAGTCACACTCCGCAGTGTCACCTTGCAAATTAAAACGCAGCAGCCGCAGCGGCGAACGAGACAACTCTCCAAAACGCATTTGCGTTCGCAGCCGCCGGACAAAATTCGCGACTTCGAACAACTGCTTCACCCTTTTCGAGCTCCTTGTACGGCCACATTCGCTGCCGGAAGAGCGAGGAAGATCAAAAACTGAATCGCGACGATGGCCTCAAGCACGATCGGCACGCCCATTTGAAGCCGTATCACCAAAAGCAGCGCGATCATCGAGAACCACTGCCATCGGGAGCGGCGCAGCCTCTCCATACGCCCCGGGAGGTGAAGCAAATTGCCAAAAGATAGCTTGCCGGTCACCGTCGGCACGGAAGCGCGAATGCAGGCGACAGCAAAGAAACCAGCCAGAATCATCTCAACCAAAATCGTGCGTTCGCTCATAAGAAACATCTCCCTTGCGGCTCCTTCGACCGCATGAAATTCCGGAACGGACTGAGCGGCGACTGGCGGGAGACTAAAATGGAAGCGCTTCTTCCGTGCCGCAGATCAACTTCGCTGCCACGGCACAGCACAGATGCGCAGCCCTCCGGCCAAAGGGCGCCTCTCAGTGGAGGAATCGAGGATTCCGTCCACAGCGCGTAACCTGATTCAGCGGCTCGTCGTCGAGCGCGCGATGCACTTAATTTTGACTGGACACGGCGTCGTGTCCGAACACCGATCAACGCCTAAGCTTAGGAGGAGCTTCCTCGCCTCGCCGTCGAGGTGAAGAGGCTGCGGTTCGTCGTCCGCGCGTGCATATTGCGTATTTTCGATAGGAGAGTCAAATACAAACTTTGGATGACAGCGATTCAGATTCCGTTCGCCGACGCGCGACGTTTCGGATCGTCGCGGACTCCACCCTTTCCTTGATCGGATCTTCGCTGCGGCAGGAATTCGGATTGAATCAGGCATCAATGGAGCCAACGCTTTTGGCGGGATATTCCCGGAAGCTGGACCTCGAAGATCAATTGATCGCTTTCCGACTCGTAGATCTTGCAGTTACCGCTCTTCAGCAGTGCAGTAACAAAATCGGCGGCGCGACCCATCTGTTCCTCGGGCGGGCCGGAGGCCGAACACGGGCTAGCTACCGATTCCAGCACTCCGCGTTCGTCGTCCAGGGCGATTAGAAGATGCACGTGGCCAAGTTAGCAGCGGCAGAAATGTGTGTCCAATTCGTCCTTTGAATGCAAGGCATTGCTTTCGCGAGAAGTTGGAGAGAAGGGATTTCCTAGTGCCGTGCGAAGTACAAGAGTAAGCCGAAAATCGCAATTGGAATCAGCGCCATCGCCGCATACAAAAGAATCTTTCGGGATCGCGCGGTACTTGCCTTCTTCCAATCCCGAAGCTCGGGGCGGTCGGTAACTCCCACTTGATCGAGGCGCTGAAGGTCGCGCGCAAATTCCTGGACGTTCGCGTACCGGTTTCGGTGCTCGCGTTCCAGAGCGCGGTAAAGAACTTCCTGCAACTGCGGCGAGATCGAAGGATCGATCTCACGTGGCGGAACGGGATGCTGTGCGAGCCGCTCAAAAGGATCCGCGCCCGGAAACGGCGTTTTGCCGGTCAACAGCTCGTACAAGATCACACCAACCGAGTAGATGTCGCTGCGTGCGTCTCCTCGCTGCCCTTTCAACTCCTCGGGAGAAATATACGGTGACGATCCGACGAGCTGCACGATGCTCGTGAACGTAAGGCGCGGGGCCCCTTCCTTCGCCGCAGCGCCAAAGTCCGTCAGCTTAACTTCTCCGCCGGTTCCCACCAGAATATTTTCCGGCCTGAGATTACGATGCACGACTCCGTGATTATGAATGTAGGCAAGAACATCGCAGATCTTCAGGACAATCCGCATCGCGCGCTCGGGAGGCAGCTTCTTTTCCTCAACAAGAATCTGGCGCAGCGATTTGCCTTCGAACCACTCAGTGACAAGATATGGCTGGCTGTGGTGCTGGTCGGCCAAAACCTTCAAAAGGCCGGGGTGGTTGAGAGTTCTGCCGATCTCTTCTTCGCGGTGAAAGCGGTCGGCGAACCCGGGATCGCTTTCCATTTCAGGATGCGGAACCTTGATCGCTACTTGTCGGCTCGTTCGCAGATCGGTAGCGCGGTAAACAGTGGCGATATCGCTGCGGGAAATAACGCTGTCGATGCGATAGTGATCGAGTTGGTCGCCGAGATTAATGGGAAATCCTCATTCGCACCGCTTCAGCGCAGCAGGCCGGCGAAATAAGCTCCCGCTACGGCTCAACTCAAGAGCAGCGCCCTCGGCCCGACGCTTTATCTGGCGTTGATCCCTGTCCCGATGACATTAAACGCAAGATTCGAAATAGCGCAATACATTATTTGATGACTGTCGCCGCGCCTGAAATATCATGCTGGGTGTGACTGCAATCGCTTAGGGCCGCTACTTAGGGAGGTCGGCCTGGGCGTCCTGAACGGTGGGGTATATGCGGAAAAGCTGACCGACGTGGGTCATATCCATGAGTGCTTTCACTCGCGAATTCACACCTACGAACGCTATTTCGCGGCTCGCTCTTTGAGCGGTCACGTGGGCTCCCACAAGCGCGCCGAGACCCGCCGAGTCCACGAACGGCACCTCGCTCAGGTCAATGATGAGAATTGGTGACGTTTCGGCTCGCGCCGCACTCTGAAAATCGAAAGTCGTTTGAATCGTGAGTGGCCCTTTCAGGGATAGGATCTTCTGACCCTCGCGGGCTCCCTGAGAAGGGAGTATCTGCATTTTTTCTGAGGCCATGTGGGGCGTAGTCTAGCCGAAGCGCGCGCAACCAGGTGTTAAAGTTCGGTTACAAGCGGAGGGATGTTACGAGCAGTCCGCGCCGAACGATGCGCCAGACATGATAGGCAAGGCCCAAATCCCTCCAAGAGTATGCAAACAAATGCACCTAGTGAAGCCTCCATTTCGATGGGGTCGCGCCCTCGCGTTGTAAATAAGGCACTTACCGCTCCCCTAGAAGACGTTAAGGTTGGAACCTGATGTGCTAGGAAGCTCCACGAGGATCCGTCAGGGGGGTGTATATGAAGTTAGTTCGATTCCTGTGCGCGGCGATGTTGATTGCGACGGCGGTGTCGGTGGCAACATGTGCGGCAAAGGCAGATGGAGTCGACCCGCGGGTCATCGTCAACAGCGACGGTCCTGACCCTGTGTCCTACAATGGGATTGGTCCGCTGATAGAATCTTTCGACCCCTCCGGATTTTCAATTGATTTCGTGTACACGGGGACCAAACCGCTTAATAGCTTGCTGTTCTTACTCACCGGCGCTCCAATCGGCGACACGTTCCAATGTCTCAGCAACGTATGGGAGCATTGCATTTTTGGCCCTCTGCCGTTTCAAGGGGATGGTGACGAGGACTCCGACGATTTTGATCGCGATACCAGTAAGACTGCGACTCTCGCCTTTCTCTTCTTCGGCGGACCGGGCCAATGCCAAAGTGACGGTGGACTCGGGGGAGTATGCCCAGGCTCCCTTCAACCGCAAGAAACATTTGGTGTCACTGAAGATGTGGAGACTCCCGAGCCTTCCACGATCTTGCTTCTCTTCGCAGGTGTGCTCCCCCTGCTGCTTCTGACTAGGAAGCGCTGGGCTGCTGACCGCCTGTCCAACTAGCGCTTACTCGCGGCGTACTCTTTCATCATGCTCACGAACTCGGGGCTGCTTTGGAGGCTCGAGAAATCGATGTCTCCTGCCGCGTATTCTGCCGGGTAGTGCTTCGCCAGCGCCTCTCGCAAAGCTTTCAATGCGTCCCCTGAATTTCCCAGCACCGCGTTGATCGCCGCTACGTCGTAAATGTAATTGACGTTGCTGTGGTCCATCGCTCGCACGCGGCGTATCAAATCAATAGCCTCTTTGGAATTTCCAATCTTCGCGTAGGCGAGCGCGATTTCCGCCATCACATCCGGATTCCTCGGGTTCGTCTCCAATTCCTTGTAACCAAGCGAGATTGCCTGTTGATAGGCCGCGTGGCTCTTATCCTGTTCCCCGGCGGCCCGGTAGGCATCGGCTAGGTTGACCATTGTGACCGTGTTATTCGGGTTGAGCGCCACGGCCTTTTCGAACATCGCGGCGGAGTTCGTATACTGTTTCAAAAAGAAGTAAGCGGTCCCAAGGTTTGAGAAGGTGGAAAAGAATGGCTCAATTTGAAGGGCCTTCTGGAAGTAGGGTATGCATTCCTGATACTTGCCCTGCTGAAGGTAAACGACACCCACATTTTCGTATCCCGCGTCGATATCCGGCTCGAGAACAGTGATTTGTTGAAACGCCAGCAGCGCCTGGGAGTAATCTCCCAATTGAAAATACGCGTTGCCGAGGGCATCTTGGTTCACCCAGAAATATGGATTAAGCTGAATGGCTTTCTTAAACGCCTCAATCGCTTGCTGGCCGTCGCCGCGATCTAAATAGGCCTTTCCCAACCGGCGATAGCTTTCATCGGAGTTCGGTGCCAGCGAGAGGGCGCGCTTCAGCTCCGATACGGCCTCTGCGGACTTGCCCGTGGCGCTATAGACGGCTCCAAGTATGGAATGTACCTCCGGCAAGGCGTCGTTGAGTTGGTCGGCTTGCTGGGCGGCTGCCAGGGCCTTTTGGGTCCAGAGGCTGTCTTTCCGTGTGCCGTACATTCTCAGGCTGGCGTCTGCTATGCCCGTATAGGCCAGCGCAAAGGTAGGATCGGTCTTCAGAGCCTGATCGAAGAAGTCCAAGGCCGTTTGTATGCTCTTGGCATCGTGTCCGCGCAGCGAATTTCGTCCTCGAAGATAGAGTTCGTAAGCGGCGACGTTTTCAGTCGGGCGCGCCCCGGCCTTGGCTGCCTCCTCGTTCGTCGGCTTGAGATTCAGGGCAGATACCAGCGGATGGTAAATTTCGTCCTCAAGAGTGAAGAGATCCTCGGTGACGCCGTCGAATTCCTGGCTCCAGAGCAGCTTGTCGTTCGCCATATCCTGCAGCTTCAGGACAACCCGAATCTTGTCTCCCGATCCTTGCAGCGTTCCTTGGACAACGAGGTTGGCGCCGAGCGCACCGGCGATTTTCGACAAGGGCTTGGTTGGGTCTTCCTTGGCAACAGCGTCCTCGGGAGTCACATGAACATCGCGCAATTGGAAGAGTTTGGCGGAGAGGGCCTCCTCGATTCCTTCAGCAAGATAGCCCAGTTGCGACTGGTCGCCCAGCACTTGCAGCGGCAGGACCGCAACAAATCGTCCGCTCTCAAGCGGAGGCACGCCGGAAATACGCGAGCTTTTCGCACCACCGCTGCCCCGGAAAATCAAATGTCGGACCGGGGGGACTGCTAACGCCAAGATTGCGAGCGTCAGCAAGGCTGTCGCGATCCAGATCCATCGACGCTGCGCAAAATCGGGAATCTGAATCTGGACCGTCCGGCTCTCAGGGCGGCTGATTCCGGCGCGGCTTGCGCCGGCTGAAGATTTGGCTGTTTGCAAATCCAGCAAAATTTCATCGGCATCTTGATATCGCGCGGCCGGGTCTTTCTCAAGGCAGCGCATGATGACCGCATCGAACCAAGCCGGGATCGACGGATTGTGGAGCCGCGGGCTCTTGGGCGTTTCTTGAAGCCGCTGGTACATCACCTTCAGGGTGGTTTCGCCGGTGAACGGCACGTTGCCCGCGACCATTTCATAAAGAATCAGGCCATAAGCGTAGAGATCGCTCCGCTGATCGGCCGGATTTCCCTCCACTTGCTCGGGAGACATGTAGCGCGGCGTGCCAATAAAGGCGCCCGACCTCGTCATGCCTACTGAGTCGTCCTCAAAAGATTTCGCCAAACCGAAATCGGAAACGTAGATGTGGTCGTCCTTGTCCACCAGGATGTTCTGGGGCTTTAGATCCCGATGGATCACGCCTTCGCCATGCGCGGCCGCGAGCGCTTCGGCAAGCTGCCGCGAAAAACTAAAGGCGCGCTCGAAGGGTAGTTTCGGATTGTCGCGGAGCACGTGATAAAGGTCGGGACCCTCGACGTAAGCCATCGAAATGAACTTGACGGGGCCGACTTCGCCCATGTCGTGAATCCGGAGCACGTTCTTGTGCGAAACCTTGCTGGCGAGAAGCAGCTCTTGCTTGAAACGCTGAAGCGCCCCGGCTTCACCTACGGTGCCTTGGCGAATAACTTTTATTGCAACAGTACGGTCGAGCGTCTTGTCACGAGCCTTGTAGACGCGGCCCATTCCCCCTTGTCCGAGGAGCGATTCGATGTGGTAGCGCGGGCCGAAATCGCTGCCAGGTTCGAGAGCCGACATGTCCACCACGCGAATAGTGACATCATCGCCAATGGGCATGGGAGTACCGCAGTTGGAGCAAGACTCGGCGAAGTCAGGGTTCGCAGTACTGCACTGAGGGCAAGTCATTCCGAATACGCCTTGCAGAATGCCTGGGACGAGTTAGTGGATTATCGGCCAAGGTAGAAAGCTGCGCAACTAGAATGTTGCGCGGAAGAGGTGCTCTCGCAATTCCCAATTTAGGTAGCAATCCGTCAAAAGTTATGCGTCGCCTTTGTATCCTACAACCAGGATGGTGACATCGTCAGATTGGGGCGCACCCGCGGTAAAAGCCTTTACGCCCTCGCGAATCGCTTCCGCAAGCTCGCCTACAGTTTGTCCCTTAAAATCCTCTACGATTCGCCGCAAGCGGGCTTCTTCAAATAGCTCTGCGCTGATGTTCGCGGCCTCGGACACTCCGTCCGTATAGATTACGAGAAAATCGCCCGAACCGAGATTTACCTCCGCGCTCTGATATTCGGCCTCGGGAAACATGCCAACTGGAAAATTAGCGCTCCCGAGCGCCTCAACGGAACCTGAGCGGCGCCGGACGAGCGGGGGAACGTGGCCCCCGTTGACGTATTCGAAGCGCCCGGCCGCATCCAGCACGCCGTAGAAAACGGTTGCATATCGGTCGTCTCCGCTACGCTCGCAAAGATACCGGTTCACGCGCGAAAAAATTCCCGGGAGTGGGATATCCATTGTCGCGGTCGTAAAAAAGACGCCCTGAAGCAAGGTAGCAAGCAACGCCGCGGATATTCCCTTTCCGGAAACATCGCCGACAAAAAATCCGTGACGGTTGCCATCCAGTTCAATCACGTCGAAGCAGTCGCCGCCAACCGAGTAACAGGCCATCGTCGAACCGGCCACAGCGAGGTTCGGCAGATTCGGCAGCGCCTTGGGCAGTAGCTTCTGCTGAATCTGGCTGGCAATCTCGATCTCGTGATCGAGGCGTGCCTTGGCGCGCGAGGCGGCAAAAAGGCGAGCGTTCTCCACCACGGTGGCGGCTTCGCGCGCGAGCGTTCGCAAGACTTCGCGATCGAGCGCGGAGAAGGCGCTCGAAGGAGCGCGGCTATCGAGATACAAAATTCCCAGAAGTTCGCCCTGGCGCGCGGAGATCGTGGCGTCGAGCGCTTCAATCACGGGCAGTTTATCGATGGGAATCGCAACGATGGTGCGGAGAGCGAGGCGGGCCATGCTTTCCTGCTGGCTGGTTAGCCCGCTGCCCCCTTCCGTTTCGCTGACGATCAATTCACGGCGCGTGCTGGCAACACGCTTCAAGACACCCTGCGAGATTTGCACGTCTTCCGTTCGCAGGTTCCCGCCCTGCGCGTTGCGCGCGACCGCGGTTTGCACCTCACCTGAAGAATTGTGAAGCAAGAGAACGCCGCGCTCGGTGCGGGTTAGGGCGATGGCGGCATCCAAAACGGCCGTGAGGATGTCTTCGAGCGCGAGCCCCGAGCTGAGAGCGCGGGCCACCTCGAGCAGCACGCCCAAGTGATGAAGTTCGCGTGGTCCCGATTGTTCGGGAGCCGGTGCCTCGATGCGCTCGACGATTTCCTCGATCGTCGCGCCGTCGCCAACGTAGATCACGCTATAGGAATCGGCGACGCCGAAATCGATTCGATCGCTGGGCTTCAACTCATGGCGGAGGATTTTTTCTCCGTTTACAAAAGTGCCGTGGCTGCTGCCCATGTCCTCCAGCACCAGCTTGCCTTCGACGGTTAATATTTGCGCCTGGTGCCGGCTGACTCGGCTGTCTCGCAGGGTCAACTCGTTTCCAGCTTGCCTGCCAATCCGAAACGGCGAGGCGGTCACAACGACGTCCCGGCGGGTGCCGTTAGGTTCGACCACGACGAGTCTTTGGCCGTTAAGCATTGTCCATTGGCGCGCGCAAATACGGGCCGTCACTAACTCCCAAAAGTTGCGCGAGGCAGGTCTATGGTAGGGAAACTCGCAGGCGAAGTAAACACGAGTGGCAGCCCGACCGGGTTCGTCGACCGAGCTCGAAAAACGGGGAGGACCCTCGCGGCAGGGATCATGGTCCGGTAAGCCGTTTTCGTGGGTTCCCACTAGTGTGTCGAGTAGAGCGTGCCCCAACCTTCTGTTTTTTAACACTTGCGTCACATTCTAATCAGCTCTTGTGTCGATTAGATTTCAACATCGCGATTAGGTTGCCAGGTTGGAGGGGCGCTGCAAGGGGGTGTTGGTGTGGACTTGTGAGACGGCTAACCGCGCCGCTTACGCTTCGCGTATTGCGAACTGACGCGAAGGAAAGTGATTCTAAAACACTCGCATTACCAGACACTTCAGGTAATGCGTCTCCGGCATGGTGAGGATGATGGGGTGATCCTGAGCTTGGGTGCGACGCTCGACTATAGAAATGGTTCTACCGGCATCATTGGCGGCCTCCGCTAGGATCTGCAGAAAAAGAGCTTCGCTGATGTGGTACGAGCACGAGCAGGTGATCAGGAATCCGCCGGGAGTGAGCAGCTTCAAGGCGCGCAGATTGATTTCCTTGTACCCACGGCGTGCCGCTGGAATGCTATCGCGATTTTTGGCAAAGGCCGGCGGGTCGAGAATGACCATTTGAAAGCGGCGGCCTGCCTCGTCGTATTCCTTTAGAAGATCAAATGTGTTTCCTTCCCGGAAGTGGACGTTGGAGATCGCGTTCACTTTTTGATTTCGGCGCGCCGCCTCGAGCGCAGCCGGCGCCATCTCAATGCCTTCAGCATGGGAGGATTTGTCCGCAACAGTGAGCGCGAATCCGCCCTCATAGCTGAAACAATCGAGTACCTCTCCGGAAGCATAGCGGCGCGCAGCCCGGTGATTTTCCCGCTGGTCCAGGAAAGAACCTGTTTTCTGACCCTTCGCCAAGTCGTGGATGAATGTAACCCCGTTCTGCTTGGCCAAGACCTCCGTAGGAATCTGGCCATAAAGGACGCCAATCCGCTGATCGAGCCCCTCAAGCAAACGAACCTTGGGATCGTTGCGTTCGAGCACGCCCTTAGGCGCAAACATCTCCACCAGGATTTCGACGAATAGATTCTTGAGCCGCTCGGTGGATTGGCTGAGGGTTTGGATGACCAAGTACTCGCCGTATCGGTCCACAATGAGCGAAGGAAGCAGATCGCCTTCGCTATAAACCAAACGGTAGGCGTCGGAATCTTCCACGACCAGCTTACGATAGGCGGCTGCACGCTCGATTCGCTCGGCGAAAAACGCACGATCGATAGGAATGTCCGCTGCGTGTGAGAAGGCGAATCGAAATCTGCGATTTATCGCTGTAGAAGGCACGCCCTTGAAAGCGGCCACGATCATCGGACAAGCGGACGACGGCAGCGGGATCGGCCTGCACGGAGGAAATATCGCTCCGATAAACCCATAGATGTCCGGAACGCAGACGTTCGACCCCACGCGAGCTGATGACGGCCGAGCCTTCCTTGACGGCTGGAACTGCTGCTGGAGAAGTCATGCGCTGCGTGGACCACCTTTATCGCTCATGCTTATCACCAAGTGATACGAGAAAAAGTCCCGCTCCATCAGCCTCCCATTTTGCGCTTCCGGTGAAGCTTCAGGGCGGACGACCGCAACGTGTCGGAAATATTCTTGTTGGCCGTCAGCTTGAGTAGGTCGGTTGCCGTGAGGCGAGGGAACAGATGCAGAGTGACGTCCAGCGGCGTCTTCGGATTGTTTACGAGATTTTTCATGATCGTGTAGCTCTTGATGAATACCCGAGTCATGGAAATCGTTCGCAGAATCTCTGCGCTCAAGTTGGTCATAGCCGAAAATAACTCGACCTCCGTCTCGGTTAAGCGCGGCGATTGGAGCACACAGCGTTGTACGAGCTTGTTCGGATCGCGGATTAAGAGCATGCGCTCCGACCGGCCGCCTTTCAGTGCCAGGGTCAAGCGCTGCACTACATTCATGTGAGCGACTCTTTGAAAGAGGGTCTGCCGCTTGATGGGGTCAGGCTCAATTTCCGCCGCCACGGCCTCTTCGATTTCGTGTATCGCCACAGCGCCCTTTTGCATTTCTTCGAGCAGCGCACGCTGTTCGGTATTGGTCGCGGGCGAGGCGGACACGGCAAGAACCAACTGCGGGTCAGAGATAAACCGTTCGAGGTTGTCGAGCAGCGCCTGTATGCCGGCCGAGGTTAGATGCGACGCTATCCGTACAACGTCCGCCGTAGGACAGTTGCCGTTGCGAGCCAAGGCATCGGCGATCCCCTTTTTATCGGGAAGATTATCGGCGCAATAGGCGAAGAGTCGAGGATCCGCGTCGGGCCGAGCGCATGCGGCCAAGAAGTGTTCCGTTGGGCGGCTTAACAGCGCGCTCTGGGCGCGCTCGGCGATATTGGAATCCGAGTCTGAAGCCAGGACAGCGAGTAATTCAACGCGGTCTTCGGGACCAAGCGGAGCGCCCTCGGCGCAGATTGCCATCTTCTGTTCCGGCCGGGCGTGCCCGGAACGAATCTGTTCGCGCAATTCGCTGCTAATGGACTCCTCCAACCGGGCGCAGATCGATTTTGCTTAACTCGATTCGCGCCATTCTACCCGGCGTAGGAGGAAATGGGACGCTTTGTCCATTAAGATTTAACCGCACACCACTTGCCCTACTGGACACAATCTCAAGAGTGTTGCGCGCCTCGAAGTTGTGGGAGTAACCGGCTCGGACCCTTTCGTGGAAAACCGTTTGTCCGTCCGCGACGACCTTTAAGTAGCCTGGTTTTTCAATTCCGATGCTGAGCGCGAGAGTGGCTCCTGGCACCGGATCGGAAGCTTGGGAGTCCGCGCTTGCTCGCCCGGACTGCGCCTTTGTCTGACTCGAAGCGCTACGCTGGATATCCGGCGATGCCGGCACAGAGCTTGCGGCTGAGGCCGCGGGGGGATGCGGTCTGTGCAACATGGCCATGATTCGTGATCCGAAGAAGTGGTGCACCACCAGCCCGGCGCCCAGCAGCGCGAGCAGCATCGCTGCCGCCACCACGACCGGCCGCCAGTTCCGGCCAGCGTCGGCAAACTGCGTGGGCTCGCGGACGTTTGCGCTCCCCGAAGTTTCAAGCGAGTATTCCGCTACTAAGTTGTCTTCGTCGAGCCCGAGATAACGTGCGATCGAGCGGATGAAGCCCCGATTGAACGCTCCCCCAGGCAGCTCGTTCCATCGGTCATTCTCTATTGCTTCCAGAAACCTTGTGCCGATGCGCGTAGCGGCGGAAATTTCGTTGAGGGAAACGCCCCGCATTTCGCGTTCCCGCTTGAGGTGTTCGCCGAAAGGTGTGGAGGACATCGCTGGGAACCTGCGAAAAATATAGACGCGGGGCGAATCAGTGTCAATGATACCCGAGCGCAACTACAAGGAGCGACCATTGGCCTTTCGGCAATGGCGCGGTATTGCCCGTTGCGACAGGTTAAAATGGTTCACTATAATGCCAATGTTGCCTTCCGACCCCCAAGACGCAAGAAAGCAGACGCCACCTGAACGGCAGCGCCGCGCTTCCGATGGAAAACCCTTCGACGGCATCGAGCGGCGCCACCATGCCACGGTGCCGCTGGAACCGCCGGATATCAGTGAAGTTACGGTGTTCCGAGAGCTCGGCAAGGCACTGACGTCTTCGCTGCAGCTTGACCAGGTGCTGCGTACCATCATGGAAAAGATCAACGAGGTGTTGCACCCCGACACCTGGTCGTTGCTATTGATGGATCTCGTCAAAAACGAGCTTTACTTCCAAATCGCTACCGGCCAAGGGTCCGAGGCTCTGAAGGACATGCGTATCAAGGTGGGCCAGGGAGTGGCGGGTTGGGTGGCTCAGTCCGGCGAACCTGTGGTGGTTGCGGACACCAGCGTTGATTCGCGTTTCTTCGGCCAAGCGGACGAGAAGACCAAGGTAGCCACGCGTTCGATCGTCGCCGTTCCCGTGCGCTTTCGCGAACAGTGCCTCGGGGTGATCGAGCTAATCAATTGCATTGGGCCGGAGGGATTCAGCCCGCGCGACCTCGCCTTGCTACAAGCTCTTGCCGATTATGCTGCAATTGCGATTGAAAACGCGCGCCACGTCCAGCGCATTCACGAGCTGACGATCACGGACGACTGCACCAGTCTTTACAACGCACGCCATTTGAATTTCATGCTGGATACGGAGATCTATCGGTCGCACCGGTATTCATTCGAGTTTTCGGTAATTTTTATCGATCTCGACCACTTCAAGAACGTAAACGATACGCACGGCCACCTGATGGGATCGAAGCTGCTTGCAGAGATCGGTGAAGCGATTAAAGAGAAGTGCCGCATGATCGACCTTGCCTTCCGATACGGCGGCGACGAGTTCGTTGTGCTGCTTCCCCAAACCTCGAAGGAGAATGCTCTCGGCGTGGCGCGGCGGCTGCACAGCCTTATCCGCGAAACGCGCTGGCTAAAGGACACAGGGCTAGACATCACGGTAACTGCAAGCGTGGGCGTGGCCTCTTATCCTACCGATTCGCGAACGAAGGCCGAACTGTTGCACCTTGCCGATGAAGCGATGTATCTTGTGAAGAACACGACCCGCGATTGCGTAGCGGCCGCGGGCGTGGGAGTTCTGCCCGCACCTTGATGTAGTCCATGCCTCGTTGTTCCTGGCCGAACACGCGCCTATACTTCTCAAAAGAGGGAACTGCAGATTGTACAATCGTGAAGCTGCGCGCTACGCACGTTGGGCGGCATGGGCCGCGGCGCTGATCGCATTGATCGTGGCCGGCGTGTATGGCGGGCGGGTGATTCGCCAGGCGCGGGCTCGCAGGCACGGTCCCGCTCCTGTACCGGCCTCGGTCCAACAGCAGTCGGCACAAATCTCGTTCTCAAAAGTCGAGCAGAACCGCACTGTCTTTACGATTCGCGCCTCCCACGCCACCCAGTATAGGGATCGAAACCGTTCGCAACTAGAGGACGTATGGATCACGATTTATGGCAGGGAAGGTGAGCGCGACGACAACATCCACACGCGCGAGTGCAGCTATGAGCCAGAAACGGGAGATGTGCACTGCGAAGGCGAGGTGCAGATTGACATCGGGAGCACCAAGTCCGCTACTGGCAACGCTGTCGCGTCGAACGCAAGCCTCGAAGTAACAACCAGCAATCTGCTGTTCAATCGCAACACGGGAGAAGCGTCAACACAGGCACCGGTCCAATTCCGGCTTGCGGGTGGAAGCGGGCGAGGCGTCGGCGTCAGCTATAGCACTAGCGAATCAATGGTGCGCGTGGAGCACTCCGTGGAATTTGACATGGCGCCGTCCGCTGCGACAGATAATTTGCCCATAAGCGTCACTGGAACAAGCCTCGAAGTGCGCCGCAACCAAAGGACCGTCGTGCTGGACGGACCCGCGCTCGTGCGGCAAGGCAACCGAGAGCTTTCGGCGGGTACAATCTCCGTGGCGCTTGATGCGGAATATCGGGCTCAACGCGCGACCGCTGAGGGGAATCCGCGAATTCGCGCGATGGAGGGCGGCGCGAGCGAAGGGGTTTCAGCTGATCGCTTCGAAGCATCCCTCAGCGCTGCGGGACGTGTCGAACGGATCGTTGCTGACGGCCAAGTATCCGCAAGCCGGCAGGCTGTGACGGGGTCCGATCGTTTTTCAGCCGGCCATGTGGAATTCGAGATGCTTCCAGCGGGCAACCTCATAAAGCAGATGATCGCGAGCGGCAGCGTGGAGGCGGAATCGCGCAAGGGCGGTGACTCGCAAAATTTGAAAACCGCGACATTGCGTGTGGTTTTCTCCGCTGCGAGCGGGCATGGTTCAGGAAGATCGGATGCCAAGGGCGCTGGCCCGGTGAGTGGTCAGAAGATCGAAAGGGCCGAAACTCTTGCCCCGGCGACAATCGAATCGAGAACGGGCGCTGATGTGACCACCTTGCACGCGAAGCAATTTGTGGCCGAGGCCGGCCCGGATGGACGCCTCAGCAAGTTATTCGGACACTCCGGCGTGGATATTCGTAGACAAGCCAACCATGGGAATGAGGACGTTATCTCGGCACGCGAGCTTGCCGCTACTTTTGGGGCTCACGGGGAATGGGACACGCTCGACGAGACGGGAGATGTGCATTTCAGCCAGGCGGGGCGTGAAGCAACCGCCGCGCGAGCCAATATGGTTCACGCCACTGATACGATCACGTTGGAAGGTTCGCCGGCTATTTCCGATTCGATGAGCCGCTCCACGGCCAGCAGGGTGGTGTTCAACCAAAAGACGGGCGAAGTGAACGCCAGTGGAGGAGTGGTCTCGACCTATATTCCAAGCGCGGCAGGAGACCCGGTGGACCTGGGTTCTGGCGCCGCCCACATCTCCGCGGATATGCTTTCAGGCTCGGCAAGCTCGGGTCATGTTGTTTACGCCGGCCATGCGCGACTGTGGCAAGGAGCGGCTGTGCTAGATAGCGATCGGATTGAACTTTGGCGCGATGCCAAGAAAATGCAGGCCACAGGGCACGTGGTCGCCGTTTTCCCACAGGTTGGTGGACCGTTCGCCGCACTGCCCGGGAGCAGGTCGGCGGCTCGCCAAGCTTCTGCCTCTCAAGCAGTCTTGTGGAAGCTTCGGGCTCCGATGCTCACGTATTCGGCCGCTGAGGGCAAAGCCCGACTTGAAGGCGGCGTACAAGCTGACTCGAGCGAGGGCTCGCTCGAGTCCCGGACTCTGGAGGTGTTCTTGGGACCGGCGACGGCTACCTCCAGCGGGAGCAAGGGGACTATGCCCCTAACCGGCGCGTTACCTACTACTTCGCTCGAAAACGGGACCAAAACGCAGCTCTCGAGTGATGGACGCCAATTGAACCGCGTGGTAGCACAAGGCAACGTCGTGGTCCGGCAGGGTGACCGGCGAGGCGTGGCCGAGCGGGCCGAATACACGGCCGCCGATGGAAAGTTCGTCCTTTCTGGTGGCCAGCCGACTCTAGCTAATGCTCTTAGCGACACAACTACGGGCCATTCGTTGACCTTCTTTGTAGCGAGTGATACGATTTTAATTGATTCGCAAGAAGGTTCGCGCACGCTGACGAAGCACCGGATTGAGAAATGAACCGGCATGTTGAAACTCCAGGCCGCCGAGCTCCGGAAGTCATATCGCCGCCGGACTGTCGTTAACGACGTTAGTTTGGAGATTCAGCAGGGAGAAGTGGTTGGGCTACTCGGGCCGAACGGCGCGGGAAAGACCACTACGTTTTACATCCTAGTTGGACTTGCTCGCCCCGATTACGGGCGTGTCTTGCTGGATGGCGAGGATATCACCGACCTCCCCATGTACCTGCGGGCCCGCAGCGGTATCAGCTACCTTCCTCAGGAACCTTCAGTCTTTCGGAAACTGACTGTGGAAGAAAATTTGCTTGCAGTGCTGGAAACCCTGTCCGTGACCCCTGAACAGAGACGCGACAGGGTGGAGGAGCTCTTGGCACAAATGGGATTAGAGGGGGTGCGTTCGAGCCAGGCGCACGTGCTTTCGGGCGGAGAGCGGCGGCGTCTGGAAATCGCGCGCTCACTCGTGCTCTCTCCGTCTTTCGTTCTTTTGGATGAGCCTTTTGCCGGCATCGATCCGTTGACGGTGGTGGATATTCAAAAGATTATTGCGGACCTAAGTGAAGCTGGAATTGGCGTTTTGATTACCGATCACAATGTGCGCGATACGCTAGCCGTGACGAACCGCGCTTACATCATTAGTGAGGGCAAAATTCTAGCTGCGGGCACACCTTTGGAACTTTCCGCGAATGCCGATGTTCGCCGCATCTACTTAGGGGAGAGTTTCCGGCTCAACTGAATCTATGAACTGGCTCGCACCCAAACTGCACCTTCGCCTCGCTCAGAAACAGATATTGACGCCGGGGCTAGTGCAAATGGTCAGCGTGCTGGCCCTGAATCGGCTCGAGCTTCGGGAAATGATCAATCAGGAAATTATGGCCAACCCCGTTCTCGAGGAACTCGGCGAGGACGGCGTTACCGGCGATAGTTACACCGACGAAGCATTTCTCAAAAAGGAAACGGAAAAGGTTCCCGAGACCGAGGGCCCCAATCCCTTCGATGAGTTCGATTTCGGATCGTTTTTCACACAATATCTGGATACTGGAGCGGAGCGAGCCGCTGGCGGCGAGCGCGAAGAAATCGAAAGACCTTCGTTTGACAAGTTTCTCTCGTCGCCCGCGAGTCTTACCGATCACTTGACATGGCAAATGAGCGCCAGTATTTGCACCGAGACCGTTGGCAAGATTGCCGAATCAATCATCGGCAATCTGGATGAAAACGGATACTTGACGGCGACACTGGATGAAATCGCTCAGTCTGGAAACTATTCGATGGAGGATGTCGAGGAAGCTCTGGCACTAGTCCAGGAACTGGATCCCCCCGGAGTTGGCGCGCGCAATTTGGAAGAGTGCTTGATACTGCAGGTGAAGCTGCTTGATCCGCAAAATATCCTGGCTCAGCAGATCATCGCCGAGCATCTGAAACTTCTGCAAAATAACCAGCTCAAAGAAGTCGCGCGTGCGCTGAACCGTCCGGTGGAAATGGTGAAACGGGCGGTAGATGTTATCAAGCGTCTCGATCCCAAGCCGGGCCTGCGCTACAACAAGATCGAGCCCAGGCTTGTCGAGCCGGATGTTCAATTCCGCAAAGTCGACGGTGAGTGGCAGGTTTTCATGAATGATGATGACGTGCCGCAGCTCCGCTTGAGTCCCACGTATCGCCGGCTGCTGGCGCGCGATGCCGCGGACCGGGATGTGCGTAATTACGTGAAGGAGCGCTTTACTGCGGCGATACAGTTGATGAAGAATATCGAACAGCGCAAGCACACTATCCTGCGCGTCTGCCATTCAATTCTTCGTCGCCAAGGCGATTTTCTCGATTACGGACCGGATCACCTGAGACCGATGATGATTAAGGAAGTCGCCGAAGAAGTCGGAGTGCATCCCTCTACGGTGAGCCGCGCGGTGGCTAATAAGTACGTGCATACGCCGCAGGGCGTCCTGGAGTTGCGAAGCTTCTTCTCCGAATCCGTCAACGGCCCGCAAGGCGGCGACATGTCGCTCTTATCCCTAAAGCGCCGCGTGAAACAAATGATCGAAGCGGAGGACACTGCCCACCCTCTCACGGATGAACAGATCACAAAGAAACTCAGCGAGGAAGGCATTCAGGTCACTCGCCGGACCGTGGCCAAATACCGCGAAGATTTGCGCATCCCGAGCACCCACCGCCGCCGGGTAAAGGCTTAAGCTGCGATCGCCGTGAAGCGCTCCGATCGGAAACGGCACGCACGCCAGCTCGTAATTCTTACTGGTCTTTCCGGGTCCGGCAAGGGGTCGGTCCTTAACACCTTTGAGGATCTCGGGTTCTACTGTGTGGACAACCTCCCCGTCGCTCTCATTCCGACTTTTAGCGAGCTTTACGAGGAAGGCCGCGGTGAAGTGGATCGTGCTGCGCTTCTAGTCGATGCGCGGGAGGGTGAGCAGCTTGAAAAGCTACCCGGAATATATCGCAAGCTGGCCCTCGAGCATGCGACAAGCCTCGTTTTCATCGAAGCGAGCGACGCGGCGCTCCAGCGCCGTTTTAGCGAGACACGCCGTCCCCACCCCCTTGGCCGGAGCGGTTCCATCATCGAGGGAATTCGCGAAGAGCGTCGCCGAATGGCTCCAATCCGCCGCCTCGCGGACGTCATTATCGACACGACGAAGTTTAACGTCCACGAGCTGCGCCAGTTTGTTGTCGATCGCTTTCAGAATCCCGGGCGCCGGCCGCTGCTGGTATCGCTCGTGAGCTTCGGGTTTCGATACGGCATTCCCGCAGACGCCGATCTAGTTTTCGACGTGCGTTTTCTGCCGAACCCCCATTTCGTGCCGCGCCTGCGTCCTTTCGATGGAAGGAATTCGCGAGTAGCGCGCTATATCCAATCTTTTCCCCAGACGGCAGAGTTTCGGCGCAGGATCGAGAGCCTATTAACGTACCTGATCCCACACTACATTAGAGAGGGCAAAAGTTACCTGACGGTCGCGCTCGGATGCACGGGAGGGCGGCACCGGTCCGTAGCTCTGGCCGAAATGACGCGCCGCGCGCTTCAGAAGAAAGGGTATGCCACGAAAGTGGTGCACCGCGATCTGGATAAATCCGCATCGTGAACATCGTGGCCGGCGGGATTTCACAGCGACAGGTGGCTTCGTGGGTCGGCGCGATTATGCCTTGCGAGATGGTGGGGCGATGCATAGCCTAAGAGGCTACACAGCATCCGGCGGCAGGTAGCGCCGACGGATGGGAGTATCGCAATTGAACGATTCAAAATCGATGGTGAGTCCGGCGCCCGAAGTGAAGCCACTTATTCCGCCCGCCACGGCGCGGCAGGAAATCGTTCGCCTGTTGGGCTATCTGCGTCCTTATGTGCCGCGCCTCGTCTTGGGTATTGTCCTCATCGCAGCAATGGGGGCGGTCGATTTCCTGATTGCTTTTGCCTTCCGTCCCGCCTTCGACGTGATTTTGAATCCGCATTCCACAGCACAAGCGCTGACCTTATTCCAAATACCGTTTACGCACGAAGTGGTTGACCTGCATTCTTTCGTCCCTCGCCATTTTCACAATGTTTGGACCGTTTTTGCGGTCGCGCTCCTTCTGCTCACATTTATTAAGGGGGCGGCGGAATACGTGGGAAGTATTTTGATCCAGCATGTGGGGCTCTCCGGTGTCACCGATCTGCGCAATGAGGTCTACAGCCAAGTGGTCCAGCAGCCGGTGGGGTTCTTTCAGCACAATCCCACTGGGCGCGTGATGTCCGCCGTCATCAGCGATATCGAGCAAATGCGCAGCGCCTTTTCGGATTGGTTCGCCGAATTCTTTCGCCAGCTTTTTGCTCTGATCGCTTTCGTCACCGTTTTGTTGGTTATCAATTGGAGAATGGCCTTGGGGTCGGCGATTCTAATTCCGGCGGTGGTTTGGCCGGTCAGCAAATTCGGACGCCGCATACGGCGCTCTTCGGAAAAAAGCCGCTCGCGTCTGGCGGACCTGAGCCAGATTCTTCAGGAGACCATCGCCGGAAATCGAGTGGTGAAGGCGTTCGGGATGGAAGGTTTTGAGATTGGCAAGTTCCGCGAAGCGGCGCGCAGTCTGCTCCGCGAAAACATGCGATGGATCAGGGCTTTCGCCGCCACTTCACCAGTGATGGACATCCTGGGAGCAGTCGTGATCGCGCTGGTATTGCTCGTTGCGCGCGGTGAAATCAAGGCTCACCGCATGACCATTGGATTATTCGTCTCTTTCGCGTACGCACTCTTCAAGTCTTACGAACCGATCAAGCGCCTTGGGAACGTGTATCAGCTTTTCTTACAGGCTGCTGGTACTGCCATGCAAGTATTTGCTTTTCTCGATCTGCCGAAAGAGGTCATGGACGCCCCTGAAGCAAAAGTCCTGCCGCCATTCTCTAGGTCGATCGAATTCGAGCGTGCAAGCTTCGCCTATGACACCGGGCCGTTGATTTTGAAAAATATCGAGTTGAAGGTCTCAGCCGGTGCGGTCGTCGCCATCGTGGGATCGAGCGGCGCCGGAAAAACTACCCTCGTCAATCTTCTTCCGCGCTTTTACGGGGCGACTTCGGGTTCGATCCTGATCGACGGCCACCATCTTTCGGAAGTGACTCTTCGCTCATTGCGCGAACAGATGGCCATCGTCACCCAGGAAACAATCCTTTTCAACGATACCGTTCGGAATAATCTCTGTTATGGTCGCCCAGACATGCCCGACCACAAAATCATCGCGGCGGCTCAGGCTGCTCTCGCTCACGATTTCATCACTCGCATGCCCCAGGGATACCAAACGGTGATCGGCGATCGCGGGCAGCGACTGTCCGGTGGTCAACGCCAGCGTCTGGCCATCGCCAGGGCTTTGCTGAAAGATGCTCCGATCCTGATCTTGGACGAAGCCACGTCTGAGCTCGATTCGGAATCCGAGATGCTCGTTCAGAAGGCGCTCAACAATCTAATGACCGGCCGAACCGTTTTTGTGATCGCGCATCGTCTTTCCACGATTCGCCGTGCGGATATGATTGCGGTGCTTGACGACGGCTCGATTCGCGAGCGTGGCACGCATGAAGAGCTCTTGGAGCGCGGAGGAACCTACGCGCGCCTCTACGAGATGCAATATCGCGATGCCGAAACGGTCACGCGCACGGCTGGCCCGGCATAACGCGCGATTCTGGCGGTCGCGTGTGTTATTTCTAGGCGCAGGGTTTTCGAGTGGGAAAACAGAATGTCCGCAAAATCACAACCCGCGCCCGCTGATCGGCCGGACTCACCGGAGCCACGACTTCGTCAGGGTCTGAAATCGATGACGGGGTACGGGGAAGCTCGCCTCAGCGAGAGTGGTTTCAACCTGCGAGTAGCCATCCGTAGCGTTAACCATCGTTTTCTCGATCTCCATCTCCGCATGCCGGAGGGTTTCGAGCCGATCGAACCTCGCATACGCAAAGTAGTCCGCCAGCATCTGCGCAGGGGGCATCTCGATATCACGGTGCGCCATGAACTGGTGGGGCCATCCGCTGTCGGAGTCAATCAGGACGTGGCCGCGGCGTATCTCGATGCGGTCGATGCGCTTCGAAAGCAATTCGGTATATCGGCGCAGCCGGACGTGGCTGCAATTCTGCGTTTGCCGGGAGTGATCGGCCCCACAGCCGCGCTGTTAGACGAAGATTTGCCGCGTCTTGAGGAGCTAACTGCAAGGTGCCTCGCCGCGGCGATCGATAAGCTCGATCGCATGCGGGAAGAGGAAGGCACCGCACTGCTCAGCGAGATGTCCGCGCGGCTTTCTCGCATCACGAGCCTCACGGCGAAGGTCGAGACGCTGGCTGAGCGTGCTCGCCCCGTGTTTGCCAAGCGTCTTCAGATGCGCCTCAAAGATCTTCTCGGCGAAACGCCTCTCGATCCTGCGCGGTTGGCACAAGAGGCCGCCCTTGCTGCGCAACGAAGCGATGTCTCCGAAGAAATCGCCCGCTTGGCCAGCCACGTCAGCCAGTTTGAGACATTGCTCTCCGGCGCTGCCGACGTCGGCAAGAAACTTGACTTTCTGTTGCAAGAAATGCAGCGCGAGGCCAACACCCTGCTGTCAAAAACTCCCGGCAACGACGCCGAAGGCCTCGAAATCACCGCGCTTGCGCTCGAGATGAAGTCCGAGATCGAAAAACTTCGCGAACAGGTGCAGAACATAGAATGAGCGAGTCCGAACCGCTGGTTCTTATCATCTCCGGCCCTTCCGGATCGGGGAAGTCCACGCTTGTCGGCAAGATTTTGGAGCTTCCTGGGACGATGCTATCTGTTTCGTGTACCACGCGCCCTCCGCGCAAGACGGAAAGCGAGGGCAAATGGTACAATTTCGTATCCGAAAATGAATTCCAGCGAATGGTTGAAAGAGGCGAGTTTCTGGAATACGCTCAGGTGTTCGGAAAAAATTGGTACGGAACGCCCCGAAAATCGCTCGACGAGGCGCTTGCACTAAATAAGGATTTAGTTCTCGAAATCGATGTGCAGGGAGCGCTTCAGGCCAAGAGAGAATTGCCCGGCGCTGTCGCGGTTTTCGTCCTGCCGCCCTCCGCCGCGGATCTCGAACGGCGTATACGGGAGCGGGGGCAGGATTCAGAGGACGAAATTCGGCGCCGCCTCGAACGCGCGCGCCAGGAAATGCTCAACTATCGCAGCTATGATTTCGCCATCATCAATGACGATCTGGACCGTGCCGGGCGCGAAGTTCAGGCTATCGCCCTCGGCTCGCGCTGCCGCATTGCCCGAAAAGAACCGCGGATTCGTGAAATTTTGAAGTCCTTCGGAGGCTGATTTGCTCATGGCTGCTCTAAGACAAGTTCCGGATAGCCAGTTTGCTTATGTCGTGGTCGTCTCCCGCCGCGCCCGGCAGTTGATGATCGGCGGGCGCCCGATGGTGGATAATCCCAAGTCGCGCAAGACTTCGCGTATCGCGGAAGAGGAACTGCAACAGGGCCTCCTCGAATACGAGTTGCCTGAGCTGCCTGAAGGATCGGAAGAGGGCGACGCAAAACGCCGCAGATAGTTGGTAGGTTACCTGGCGGCCGCCTTTTCGCCCTGAGTTTGCGTTGGCGAAGGGTAGGCGGGCGCTGAGCTCATCCCCATGAAAATCGCACTGGGTGTGACCGGCGGAGTAGCAGCCTACAAGGCCGCGGAACTCGTTCGCCGCCTCCAGCAGGAAAAGGTCGACATCCAGGTCGTGATGACGCGCTCCGCGCGCGAGTTCGTCACTCCTCTCACCTTCGCTGCGCTGACGGGTAAAAAAGTAATCACTGAAATGTTCGGTGCGGACGATGCCACTCCCGCAAACGTTGAAAGCGCTATCGAACACATCGCCGTGGCGCAGCGTATCGACTTGCTTCTCGTCGCGCCTGCCACCGCCGACATTCTCGGCCAGTTCGCGCACGGCATCGCTGGAGATTTTCTTTCGACTCTCTATCTCGCCACCAAAGCGCCGGTTGTCGTCGCGCCCGCGATGAATGTCAACATGTGGGAGCATCCCGCCACGCAGGAAAATTTGAAAACCCTTCGCGCGCGTGGCGTTCACGTCGTCGATCCTGACGAAGGCTATCTCGCGTGCGGTATGACGGGCGCCGGCCGCTTGGCCGCTACGGAAACCATCGTTCGCAAAGTTTGTGCCGTGCTGGGGCTGCGCCACGATTTTGAACGTCAAACGGTGCTCGTAACCGCCGGCCCTACTTGCGAAGACGTTGACCCCGTCCGCTTCCTCAGCAACCGCTCTTCCGGCAAAATGGGTTACGCACTCGCCGAAGCGGCGGCCCGCCGTGGCGCGCGCGTAATCCTGATCAGCGGGCCCACGGAATTGTCTGTGCCCGAAGGCGCCGATTGGGTCCCGGTGCGCTCAACGGAAGAAATGCGAAAAGCCATTCATGAACGGTCGATTGAAGCAGGTGTCGTAATTATGGCTGCGGCGATTTCGGACTATCGCCCGGCTGCTGCGCAATCGCAAAAGCTGAAGCGCGGCGATAGCCGGCTCACGCTCGAACTCGAGCCCACGCCTGACATTCTTGCCGAGCTGGGCGCGTCGCCTGCCCGTCGGGGAAGTGACCGCATCCTCGTCGGTTTCGCCGCGGAAACCTCCAACCTGGCCGAAAACGCACGCGCCAAGCTCATGCGCAAGGGTGCGGACATGATCGTCGCAAACGACGTCACCCAAGAAGGCGCCGGCTTCCATACCGACACGAATATCGTCACACTTTTCCTTCGCGACGGCCGCGAAATCGCGCTCCCGAAACTAGCGAAGTTCGATGTAGCCAACCAAATCCTCGACCACATTCTCTTGCTTCAAGGAAAGTGAAGATCCGCTAGGGATCATCACCCTCCCAGCCGGGTGCAGAAAAGAAAGAAGGCGGAGCGACACGAGGGCGCCGCAGCTTCAGCTTTGTAATCTAGGGGTCATTGCGTGTTTCCTGTCGGCGCCGGCACGGTTTTGGGCCGGTTCGGCCGCCGAAACGGCCGCCACAGTTCGCGCAGGCAGTGTGCCCAAGACGGTGCGCGCGGTATCGAGGACGGCCAGGACGGTGGGAGACTTTTCACTTTTCCGCCAAGCCATGTACACCTCGATCGTGGCGTCAGGCTCGTCGAGCGGAACAGCCGCCGCCACATTTCCGTTCTCGGCGCGCGTGGAGGCTTCGTCTGCGATGATGAAAATTCCTTTGTTCGCCGCCAGGAGGACCTTGTGAACCTCGCCATGGGACAGAGGATCAGCTGTCATAGGGCTGACGCGCGGAGAAACACCGGCTTTGGCGAACAGCTCGAGGGTCCGTTCGCGCAGGCCTCCTCCAACGTTTGCGTCCGGAAGGAACAAAGTCTCCTCTGCGAGATCCTGAATCTTGACTATCCTCCGTTTCGCCAGGGGATTTGCCCTGCCCATCATCGCGATGAGCCGTTCTTCGTAGAGCAACTCGGAATTCAGACGCACTGTGTCCACAGGAGGCCGTAGGAAACCGATATCGATCTTGCCTTCCACCAGTGCCGCGTTTTGCAGTGTCGAGAAAATGCTCTCGCACTGAATATCCACCGCCGGACATCGCTTCGAGTGTTCGACAACCACGCTGCCGACTTTATCGGCAAGATGCAATGCAATGCCGGTTCTCACAACGCCGGCAACTCCCTCGCTCGCCTGGCGCATATGATCGGCGACCCTCGCCGTCTGACTGACCAAATCCTTTGCGTCCTGCAAGAACAGCTTCCCTGCGTCTGTTAATGCGACTCTCCGGCGATCGCGCTCGAAGAGCCGGAGACCAAACTCGTCTTCCAGCAGGCGAATTTGGCGGCTCAGGGGCGATACCGATACGTGCAGCTCCTCCGCAGCCTTCGAGTAACTGAGGCGCTCTGCGACCGCGATAAAGTACCGTAACTGGCGAAGTTCCATGAGCCTTAACCCGATGAAAAGGATGTAGTTTGTATCCAATCAACTGCGAACTGTATCCAAACGGAACGGCACCGATGAGGCCCGCGGCCAAACCGACTACTTCTGCGTGCTTCGTAACACAAACCCCATTCTATTGCGTACTTCGTAACACAATCGCTCAAAATAAGCAATGGACTTATGAGCTTGAATCGGTTCTAGTGCTTCCCGCAAAGGGTGGGTATTCGCGGTGTGGGCTTGGGCTATGGGTGGATGGGGAATTTTGGGTTCCGGATGCGCGCCTCTTGGTGTGCTCGAGGATAACCTGTTGCGCCTTGCCTCAATCGCGATTCCCCTAAAATCTTAGGTTTGCTGTAGCGCCCGGAACGCGGGCTTCAACCCAGGGGGGACCATGAAATCGATTCGAGTGTTGCTTTTTGCGGTGCTTGCCGTGGCGCTCTTAACAACAGGCGCGCAATTCGCAATGGCGCAGACGGCCGAGACGGGCGCGCTCGCAGGCACCGTGACTGACCCGTCCGGCGCTGTCGTGAGCGGGGCCACGGTTACGATCACGAATACTGGAACCGGTCAGAGCCGCACCGCCACCACCGATTCCAACGGTTCCTTTAAATTCTCGCTCCTAGCTCCGGGAACTTATTCAGTGAAGTTCTCTTCGTCAGGTTTTCAGACGGTAGAAGTGCCATCAGTAACGGTCAATGTGACGGAAACTGCCGTATTGAATCATGCGCTGCAAGTAGGCGGCCAGAACGTACAGATCACGGTGGAAGCCACCACTGAGGCGATTCAAACGGAAAACGTAACCAATGGCGGTGTGGTTTCGGGAGACGAAATTACTTCGCTGCCGTTGGTCTCCCGTAATTACACTCAAATCATCAACCTCTCGCCGGGCGTTGTTGCGAACGCCGCTACTGCGTCGTCGATCGGTAACGGAACTCAGGACGTTAGCGCGAATGGTTCCACCGCCAACCAGAACAACTACTCCATGAATGGCTCTTCAATCGTCAACTACGTAAGCGGTATGGCCGCTCAAGAAGGTAGTTTCCCGGGCATCGCCATCCCGAACCCGGACGCGATTCAGGAGTTCAAGGTTCAAACTTCGCAATACGACGCGAGTTCCGGGAGGAATCCGGGTGCAAACGTGGAGGTCGTCACTAGAACCGGAACCAATGATTTCCACGGACGGCTCTGGGAGTTCAATCGTAATAATTTCTTCAATGCCAATGATTTCTTCTACAGACGCAGCGAGGCTGCCTTGGGCCAGCCGAACAAACCGCAAACACTGAAACAAAACACTTTCGGCTTTACGTTTGGCGGCCCAATCAAAAAGAACAAAGCTCACTTCTTTGGTTCGTATCAAGGCTTTCGGCAACTCAACGGGATCGGCACCAGCGGTTTTGCCTCCGGCTACGCGCCAAATGTCCAACTCCTGCCGTGGAACGACTATGCAGACGCGGCAAGCGGCGTGTGTAGCGATTTGCGTTGTACCAATAATGTGCCGGCCTACAAGGGCTATCTAGCGCAGGCGTTTGCCGGCCAGTCGGGATTTTTCACGTTCGCAGGTGGCACCGGTGTCCCGATCATGCCGTGCACCGACCCGACTTGCAACAGCACCAATATCACCAATACGGCTGTTGCCATGCTACAAGCAAAGGGGACAGTGAAGGGTGGCTTTAACCAAGGCTTCTATTTCCCTGCCGCTCCCCAGTCGTGCGTTTTGAGCCCATTCACGGGGGCCTGCGGGCCCGTCGCCATTTCGGATCCGACGCGCGCCAACGAAGATCAATACATAATCAATGGCGATTATTCGATTTCCCAGAAGAACACGCTCTATGCGCGCTACTTGTACCAGCGAGATCCCCAGGTTCAGCCATTCAACTGCTTCATTCTCGCCGGGAACTGTAATCCCGGCGCGCCCATCAACGCCTACTACGGCAACCATATCGCGCAGCTTGAGCTGCAGTCGGTTCTGACGCCTAATCTGGTCAACCAGGCCCGCGTTGATTACCACCGCGACATCGAGAACAACACGGACCCGAATCTCGGCGTTCAGTCCTGCTCGCTGCCCAACGGAGGAAGCATTATTCCGCTGGTCTACAACGGCGCTGCATGCGGTTCTACGCCGCCTGCCCTTGCCAAACAGTTCCCAGAAATGCTTGTCGTTCCTCAGCTTGACATTCTGGGAATCGGAGGCGCGCCTTGGAGCCAGGGCGGAAACTTCTCGATGATTTCGAGCAACTTCATCAACACCTTCCAGTGGTCCGATCAAGTCTCCTGGAACCACGGGATTCATTCGCTAAGGTTTGGGTTCGAAGGTAACCGCGTTCTGTACAACAACACCATTCCATCTTCCGAACGCGGCGAACTGCTCATGTATTCTACTGGCGATTTTCTGACCAGCAGCTCGGGGCCGGCGATCGATGGTACGCCCGTTACTCCAACAGGTGGCATCGCCCTTGGCTTCGGCTTGAAAGGCACTCTGACGCACTATAACCGCGTGAATCAGTTCGATTGGTACGTCCAGGACGACATTAAGCTCAGTCCGAAGCTGACTTTAAACGCCGGCCTGCGTTGGGAATATGCGGGCTACCCGGATGACAAGAGCGGCCAGTTCGGCAATGTCTGGGCTTCACAGCTAGCCAAAATCAATACGGGCTCTGCCTTTGCGTCACTAGATAATACAGGCACCCTGGTCGGATTTGCCGTTCCCTCCAACTTTGCTGTGAAGACCTTTGGCCTCACTGCACCTTCCGGCGCCAATGGGGTCCTAGTGAACAGCAACAAAACATTGGTCCCCGGCACTCCTTGGACGGACTTCGCCCCGCGTATAGGAGTGGCATGGCAGCCGATCGGGCAGAAACTTGTGGTCCGCGCGGGCTATGGTTGGTTTTACGACACGATCTACGGCAACCTGCTGATCGACAACCAATTGAACTTGCCTCCGTATTCCGGTGCGGGAGGTGGGCCTTCGCCGCTAAGCCAGGAAAACACCCTGCACGCCCCGTGGCAGGCCGGTGTCGGTCCGTTGGTATGGACGCCGCGTTACATGTTCCCCGGTTCAACCGATCCAAACACGGGGGCGCCTTGCCCAGCGGGCGTCTGCTCCTCGGGCCTTGGGTACACATCCGATTCGCCGCAGCTCGCGAATCGTTTGCCCCTCATACAGGAATACAATCTCGATCTGCAGTACGAATTTGCGCACGGTTGGGTTGCGGACGTTGGTTATGTGGGAAGCCATGGTATTCATCTCTATGACTGGTCGCGAAACGTGAACATCGGTCGGCTGGTGGCGGGCGCTCCCAATGGTCCAACCGCTGCGTCCGGCTTCCAGAACCTGGAGATGGTCGCTTCCTCGCTGCCGTACAACGACGCCGCGAATCCCAATCCAATCACAGCCAACATAGTTGGGAACAATGCTTTCGGAGTACCACAGTCGAACATTAATGAACGCGTAAATTATTTGGGATTCGCGCCAGCTGGCGTCGCGGAGACCGATACGCTTGGCGATCACCTCTACAACAGTTTGCAGGCTCAAGTGCGCCATCAGTTCTCCAACGGCCTGCTGCTTCAGGTGGCCTACACCTGGAGCAAGGAACTTACCAACATCAACACTTCGGCGGCAGGAAACGGCATTCAACCACCAGGAGAGGTGATTTTCGGGGCCGCCAACAGCAACGATCCTCTCGACTTGCGGCAGCAGTATGGGCTCGCTGCTTTCAATCGTTCCCAGAGAGCTGTGATTACCTACGTCTACAATCTCCCCTACAAAAAAACCGAGGGCCTGAGCGGCAAGCTTCTGGGCGGATGGACGTTCTCCGGGGTTACGACGGTTCAGAATGGCCTGCCATTTTGGATCGTCGATGGCGGCGGAGGTTCTATCTACGGCAGCATGAATAGCCGGGCAGCGCTAGCAGACCCAGTCGATTGCAACTCGAAAACAGGAAACTGCAAGTCGGGGATTCCGATCGCCACCTCTGGGAGCAACACTTCTCGAGCTACAGGCTACTGGGTGAATCCGAGCGCGTTCATCTCCTTGTCCCCAACCACTTACGCGACGCCAAATGCAAAGCTGCCGTATACCTATCTTCCCGCGAATTCGCCGTATTGCATCGGAGGAACGCCGAATCCGACCGGCAATCCAAACGCCCCCTGCGGCGCCTTCGCGAATCCGTTCGCTGCCCCCGGTGCTCCGACCTTTGGCGAAGGATCGACGTTTCCCGGCGCTGGCACCGGCTTTGGAAACACGGCCATCGGTTCCATTACGGGGCCGGGTCAATTCAACTTCGACATGTCCTTGATCAAGACCATGAAACTGTGGGAAGGGGGCTCGTTGGAGTTCCATGTGGATGCGTTTAACGTCTTCAACCATGCGCAATTCAATCCACCTGGAAACGACGTTAACGCGGCAGCTACGTTCGGCATTATCACCTCGACTTCGGTGACGCCGCGCGTGATGCAGTTCGGCTTGAAGTTCTTGTTCTAGGAGCGACGAAGAGTCGGCTCTTACTCAGTGTTGTAGCTGTATCCACCCCGGGGACCGGTTGGGCCCACCCCCTAACTGGTCCCTTTTATCTCGCGGGTCGGCTTGAGCGGCGATTTGTTTCAGTGATCGGTCGGCAATTTATCCCGAGTGCCGGAATAAAATAACGTCGCCATCCTGCACGATGTACTCCTTGCCTTCGAGCCGCACTTGAGCCTTCTCGCGCGCTGCCGCAAAACTCCCCGCCTTCAGCAGATCCTCCCAATTCACCACGTCCGCCTTGATGAAATTCTTCTGGATGTCGCTGTGTATCGCGCCTGCGGCTTCTGGAGCCGTCATGCCGCGTTTGATTGTCCAGGCGCGGCATTCCGGCTCGCCGCATGTGAGGAACGAGATCAAGCCAAGCAGGCGGTAGCTGGCCTGGATCAGCCGGTCCCGCCCCGATTCTGTCAGGCCATAAGCGCTCATCATCTCGGCGGCTTCCTTATCGTCCAGTTCGGCTAACTCCGCCTCGATCTTTCCGCAAAACGGCACCACGGCGGTATGCCGTTTCGACGCGAGCTTTTCGAGATGGTGTTTCTCGATCACTCGATCGATCTCCGTCGCTTCCTCGTCTCCTAGGTTCAAGACGTACAGCATCGGCTTGCGGGTAAGGAACATGAAGCCGGTGAGCATTTTCTCTTCTTCCGGCTTGAGCTCGAGCTCGCGAAGGGGCGTCTCGGCCTCGAGCGCCTGCCGGCAGCGTATCAGAAGCTGCAATTCCGATTCGAGCAGCGTATCCTTCTTTTTTTTCAGATCCTTTTCGACGCGTTCGATGCGCTTCGCCGCCTGCTCGAGATCGTTCAAAATCAACTCGATATCTACATTCACAATGTCGCGAACCGCATCAAGCGGCCCCGGCTCGTGTGGCACCGCCGGATTTTCGAACAGCCGTACCACGTGCGCCAGCGCGTCCGCTTCGCGCAACGGCACCAGCGAAGCCGAATTCTTCTCGCGGTCCTTCTGCAAGCCGCCGATATCCACGTACTCGATCGTCGCGTATGTCACCTTCTTCGGCTTGAACACTTCGGCGAGCTTCGCCACGCGAGCATCCGGCACGCGCGCGATTCCCACGTGCGCCTGATTCGGCGAGCTTCTCGCATCCACCCGCGCCTTGGTGAGAATGCGAAAAAGGCTCGTCTTCCCGACCTGCGGTAGCCCGATAATTCCAGTTTGCATAAGCGGTCGATACTAGCACAGCCGTTCACGGCGGTTGAGTGGCGCGCGTCCACGCGCGGACAAAGAAAAAGCGCCCCAGTCTGCCGGAGCGCTTTTCAACAACACCTGAATTATTTCGACGGTTATTTCTTCGCTTTAAGCGCGTTGAGCGCCAGCGTGAGCCGCGACTTATAGCGATTTGCCGTGTTCTCGGCAAGCGTCCGTTTCCGAATCGCCTTATCCAATTCCGCAAACGTCGCGGACGCGAGTTTTTCAGCCTCGCCGCCATCCGCGGCTGAAAGGGCGGCGCGCATGCGCCGCATCGCCGTGCGTACGCGTGTCCGGTTCATGCGATTAATCGCTGCCCGGCGCTCCGTCTGCCGGATATTCTTCAATACGGACTTGGTCTTTTTCTTGTGCTTTACAGGGGTGCCCTGCGCCATTCATCGCTCCTTAGCTTTTGATTTCCCCTAGCAGGTTAGCTGACACGCACAGCGCGTGTCAATTTCCTCGCCCACAAGGCAGTAAGCCGCACTGCGAAGCTAGGCCGTATCGCTGAGAACCGCCATCGCGGCATTTCGCCCATTGATGCCGATCACGCTTCCTCCCGGATGCGTGCATGCTCCGCACAGGTAGACGCCCGGCATGGGCGTGCGCGCCGAAAGCCGCCTTGACCACATGTATGGAGGCAAACACTCGCCTTGAAAAATGTGGCCGCCGGTGAGTCCAACCTTCCGCTCGATATCCGGCGGACCAAGCACCTGTACATCAATCACCGCATCTTCAATGTTCGAACAAAACCGCGCCAGCGAATTGAGCGCGAGCCGGCGCACTTCTTCCCGCCGCTCATCCCATGTGCCGCGCTCAAACTTGTAGGGGACGTACTGCGCGAACACACTCATCGTATGCTGCCCTGCGGGGGCGATGGTCGGATCGTGAGCGCTTTGAAAATACAGTTCGCACCATAGATGCTCCGGTAAGTCGCCGCGCCGCGCGGCGGCAAACCCCGCCTTCCACTCGGCTTTGGTGAGCGGTATGTTGATTTGGCCGTAGTGGTGTGGCTGATCGGTTCCGGGCCGCGCCGTGAAGTTGGGTAGCTCTCGCAGCAGCACGTTCAGCTTCACCGTGCAGCCCTCCATCGGGATCTCCTCCGCGCGCTTCCGCCACGCTGAATCGGCCGCATCGCCCAGCAATCGCAGCGTCTGCCGTGGGTCGGCATTCGAGACCACCACGGGCGCAGCGATGAATTCGCCGCCCTCAAGCCGCACGCCTTCGCCAGGCACGATCCGCGCGACAGGCACGCCCGCTGCCACCACTGCTCCCGCTTCTCGCGCCGCATCGCAGAAGTAGAACGAGACCATGCCCATGCCGCCCTTCACGTAGCCCCACATGCCGGGCATTCCGCCCAGTCGCCCCGACGCGTGATGAAAGCGGATGCTGGCGGTCCCTGCATCGAACGGGCTGGCATTGGTCCCAATCACTCCTTGTCCGAGGTACCCCGTCTGCAGTCGTTCGTCGCGCAAATAGTGTTCAACGAACTCGGCCATCGACCAGTCGAAGAGCACGCGCTTCGCTTCTTCGTCCTTCCCCAGCCGCTCGTCAATCTGTTCGCGGGTGGGAGCCTCCCCGATCCACACATCGCCATCGCCCGCCGGTCGCAACGCATCGCGCAATCTCCGCAGCACATCGCTCATCGCGCGCCAGCCCTCCACATCTCTCGGAGCGAAGCTGCGGATTTCCGCCTCGCACTGCTCGTCGCTATCCCAAAGTTGAACGCTCGATCCGTCAAGGAACGGAACGAAGAGCCCATTTACCGCAGGCGTCCACTGAAAGCCCCGCTCCGGTAGATTCAACTCAGACACAACCAAGGGATGCAGCAGCCCCGCCAAATAGGCGCAGGGCGACATGCGAACGCCGGGGAAGGGCTCCTCGATGGTGCAGGCGCCTCCGACTCGCGCGCGGCTTTCCAGCACCAGCACGCGCTTGCCTGCACGCGCCAGGTATGCAGCGCAGGCCAAGCCATTGTGGCCCGGCTCCGACCACAACCACATCCCAGCGGCGCGTGGCTAATTCACGAATGGAGGCGGGCAATCCAATTTCGCCAAGCACGGCGGCCGTCGGTGAGATCACGGTTCGTAGTATCTACCGCGGAGCGCCTGCTGAACAGCCCTTGTGCGCCTCGACCTCAATTGAACTCTCTCACGCGGATCACATTGTCGCCCGCAAAGGTTACGAATACGGTTTTTGCGGGCGGCGTGCCATAAATCCAATCCTCGGTTTCCTTGCCGTCAGAATCGCGCTGGCGAACCTTGTGGTCCGGACGCCCCACCGCTGCAATAACCATGTCCTCATCCATCCCCACCATGGCTTTATGATCCGTGATCGCCTGCTTGAATTTCGGTGGAATCGTATCGATCCAATTCACCGCGGCAGATTGCTGCTTGGAAAAATCCAGCATCACTCCGAGGTCGCGCTTCAAATCTTCGGGAGTCATGTCCGGCAGCGGGCGGCCATAGTCCAAAATCAGAACGCCGCCAACTGGTTGCCTCGGACCCGTATCAGGGGGCGGCGTGCTAGCCATATCGCCCATGCCGATCTGCAGATGTTGGCGCCAATTAAAATGCCTTTTTCCCCCGCCATTTATTTGGACACGTATTTGTTTATAGCGAAATTCGAGCCCCGTAATTTGAATCGTGTCGCCTTGACCAGCGGCCGTGCCCCACAACCTCAGTGCGTCCCGCAGACGTTGCGTGTCTAACGGCTTGCCAACCGAAAGCAAGAAGCCGTGTTTCCCGGAGGGCAATGAATGCACGAGTTTCGCGTTCTCGCCATCCACTCCTCGAATAAGCAGCAATCGCGATTCAGGCTGAAGATCTTTCGCAGGATGGTCCGGCTTTGGCGTTGTCTGCGCGGATACGGCGGACTGTGCCGCCTCAATTTTTACAAAGCCGAAAATATCCACTGCGAAAGCAATCGCAGCAGCGAGTGCGACGATATGACGTAGGCCCATGGCCAACCAGTATTCCTATTCTATTGCTTTTGGCCAAATCCGGGGAAAGTTTGGCTCCGCGCCAACTGAGATGCAATCCATCGGCAGACGTTGCTCAACCGCCGTCGCCACATTGAAGGGAGATTGGACGTTCAGCGAAACTGGAGCGGGATAAGAGAATCGAACTCTCGCCTCCACCTTGGCAAGGTGGCGTACTACCACTATACGAATCCCGCCCGTGATGGGTTATTTCAATAATATTCTATAACAGGTCGCGTGTCAGCAGGACAACTCCCCGCGAAGCATGTGCGATGCGCCCGACGAAAACATGCTTGGAAAACGGAGTCTCTCGTTAGGAATTCGCCCCTTCTCGATCCACTTCCAAAATCCGAGTGGCCTTCACGACGGGGGATTTTTTCTGGCGATCGGCGAAACGCTCGGCGCGTTCGCGATCGATATAAACTCGAGCAAATTTTTCACCGTCATTGTAATAAACAGTGACCTGCCAGTGGCGGTGCTTGCGACGGCGGTCGCCCCGCTTTCCGCCTGATTTTACAGCCTTTTTCCTTTTGGCCATTCGTCGTTGGTCCTCGGTGGTTTGAACTATTACAGAAGCCGGACGCGCCGCACAAGTAGCAAGTTTGCTGTTGCCATTACTTACACTTAGAAGCAATTTCAGGTCGCAAAGTGCGGCTTAACCAAGGGCTGACGGGTCGTTATGGAGTCAAATCCGACGGTTTCAGATTCAGGCTGGCAATGGCGCCCTTCTTGACCTCATAAAGTGAAGTACTATTACTATCTTGGGCGTAAATGAACTCGCCGGTGGCTTTTGAAAACCGGATGGTGGTCTTTTCGCCCTTCGCATTGGTCAAGACAACCGTTATTTCTGGCTTCGCCAGGGATTTGAGATCGGCGGCCGAAGGATGGTCGATTATTTGGTCGGCGGTGAGGCCGGTGAGGGCGTCGACAATCTTCCACCCGGAAGCTGGCTTTCCCTTCTGCTGCTCCGGAGCTTGAAAAGTCCACTCTTCGGAATTGTCCTTTTTGCGGCTTACCGCGAGTGATCCGGCGGCATCGGTAAGTTGAATTTGCTGCATATCGGTGGCGGGGATGTCGACGACCTTTTTGTCGCGCAGCTGGGCGTATTTTTGGGTCAGCTTCGAGTACACGTCGTCGCTGATGGTGAAAACGGTGGGGCGAGACGCATCGCGCGCAAAGTACGCGCTTCCGGTCTTTTTGCCGACGAGGAGCGTGGCTGGCGAGCCCTTGCCCTCCGTTGCGGTGAAAGTGATGGCAGGTTTCTCTAGGCCGTACCGGTCGAGATGTTCCGGTTTCTCTTCGACGATGGAGGCCATTTTCGCGTTGGCGACGGATTGCAACAGACTATCCATTGCATCCGGATCGGCCAGAGTAGGCGCGGGCTTGGTGAAATGCCACAGATCGTTTTTCTTGGAGCCTTCGAGCTGGCCCGAAGGGTTAGTAAGATTGAAAGATGAAACTTCGGCGGCATCGATATGCAGAATTTCGCGGTCCCGCAGGTCCTCGAGGGATTTGCCCGCGCTGGTGGCCAGCAGATCCGGCAGCAGAGAAACATTCTGGGCACCGTCGATAATCGTGTAGGCGGAATCGCCGGAAAAATCCTTGCTGCCGATGAGAATCGTGTGCTTCGAACCATTTCGAAGCTGGAACTCCAGAGAGACCTGCGGGGGATCGAGGCCGTAGACTTTGCGCCGATCGGCGGTACCCGGTTCGGTTTGCGAAACAGTCGCGCCGGCAAGCTGGTCGGCGATACCGTCAACGGTGGGCTGATCCGCTTGTGTTTCGATGGGCTGGACGATATTCCAGGTATCGCCGCTCTTTTCCAGGTGAATCGCCGGCGTTGTCGGATCGGCAGGGTGAGCCAATGTAATCGAAGAGATGTCAGATGCCTGGATTGAAAACGCGGGCTTCGAGACGTTGACCACCGGCTTCATTTCATTGCCTTTCTTCCAATCGAAATAATAAACAAGCCCGCCGAGGACAACGGCGCAGAGAAGCACGATGAGAGTTGGCTTTTTAATCATACCGATTCGCGGTTTCCTATTCTTTATTCTTACCGGCGCTTCCACCAAATCGAAATCCCCACGAGGATCACGATTCCCGGCAAGAAAAACATTTCGATCCATCGCAGAGAGGCGGCCTGCGCTTCCGTGAGAATGATGTTGCGGCTGGTTGCCGATTTCGGGCGAATCGAAATCAAGTTTTCGTCCTGGGCCAGCCAATCAACGGCATTGAAGAAAAGATCGCCGTTGTGCTGCAATCCGATCCACTGATTTTCGGCGAAACTGGAATTTCCGATGACCACCAGACGCGCGGTCTTCGCGCCTTCGGTGCGGTTGGCAGCGACACCCAACGAAAGCGGACCGGCAGTCTTGGGATCAAAGCGGACTTCCCGGGCCAGTTTTGGAATCGTGAAACTGCGAGGAGAGGTTTTTAGCAACTCGACGGCCACGGGATCGCTCTTGGACTTGTCGGCAATCGTCACCGTGCGCGCAAGCTGAAAAAAAGTCATGCCGCCCTGCAGTTTTTTTGTGATCGGACTCTCGCCATAATCCACTACCAGCGGCGTTTCCGGTCCAGTCCCAAACAAGCGGCCCACGCCGCTGGCATCGACCACGATGTTGGAGCCGACGTTGATGTTCCAGGCGTGGAAAATGTTATCGAGCTGAGGGTCGGTCTGCGGATCGACTTCGATCAGCGATTTCCCTCCATCGTCCATATATTTCCCGACCAGGACCGCTTCCTGAACGAAGAACGACTGCTTCGGACCCGCGATCACGGTTACATCGCACGTCGGCGGGACGCCATTCTCCGTGACCAGGTTGATGGACTTTGTGTCATAGCCCTCTCGCTTGAGCCCCTGGTCCACGTTCGAATAGCCCTCCGCGCCATCGTCTGTGAGGGATTTTTCGCCGTGGCCGGTGACGAAGCAGACCGTCTTCACCTTGTTGCGCGTTACTTTGAGGATCGCGCTGGTTACGTCCTGCTCGGTAAAAGTTCCGTCGGGGCCGGGTTCCAGGGGCTGTTTTCGCGAGCCGGACGCCACAATGACGTCGCCCAGGTGCGTGGCGCCGAATTCCTTGGCAACATCGGGCTTTTCGGTTGGGTCCACATTCTGGAACTTGATGTGGTCACTCAGATTCCTGTACTCGCCCATCAGATCGTTGAGCTGTGGCTCGGGCACTTTGGCGAAGCGAGCAATGTTCACGTCCGACTTGAGTCCCTGGACGACTTTTTTGGTCTGATCCGAAAGAGTGAAGAGCTTCTCGCTGGTGAGGTCAAAGCGCTTGTGATGCCTGAAGCCGACGAAGTTCACCAAGCCGAGAATGATGATGACGGCGATGGTTAGAATCGTGGTGTTGGTGCCAAGTTGGGAGGAGCGGCGCGAAAAGAATTTCACAATCCCGCCGAATCCCACCACGATCGCGGCCAGGACCAGAACCGCCCCTCCGATCAGGAAGATTTTACTGGTCAGGAGGAGTTCGCCCTGCAATGAATATCGGACGTAGCCGCCAATGAGGGCCGCCGCGCCCAAGCTTCCGATGATTTCCGCCCACTCCTTACGAGTCCACTTCATCCTATGAGTCCCTCCACGACTGCTGGATAGCGCAATTCCAGGTCACCAATGAATCGTCAGGCGCGCCTCCAGCGCATCGAATCGACCGAGCGCACGGTTAGAAAAATGAACAGAGTTATGAAGCTGAGGTAATAGATCAGGCCCGAGGTATCGATGATCCCCCGCGTAAAATCCTCAAAATGATTGATTACGGATAAATAGTGCAGCACCTGGCCAGGAGTGCTGCCGGCGTCACGCGAGCCGAAATCGAGCGCCCAGAGAAGCAAGAAACACCCGAATGTAAGCACGCCGGCGATAATCTGATTCTCGGTGAGCGATGAGAGGAAGGCACCGAGCGCCAGCAGCGATCCGCCAAAAAGCAAAATGCCCAGATAGCCGGCCAGAATGATCCGCAGCGGCGGCATCGGCGAAGTGTGCAGGTACATGAATAAGACAAAAACGGCCGTCGGGAGCAGCATGGCCGCGAAGAGCGTGAGGGAGGCAAGAAACTTGCCGAGCACGATATCGATTTCGCGGATCGGCGAAGTCATCAACAATTCCATGGTTCCGCGTTTCCGCTCGTCGGCAAAAATGCCCATGGTGAGCATGGGCATCAAAAAGAGAAGTATGAGAGCAACCAGACCGAGAAAGACGCGAAGCACCTGGCTGGCAGCGTCAAATGGCGGCGCCCCCATTCCCTGCAATTCCTGCATGGACTCCTGGAGGGCGCTTTGCACGTAGAGATTGAAAAAGAAGCCACTAATTAAAAGGAAAAGTCCGACGACCGCATAGGCGATCGGAGAAACGAAATAATGGCCGATCTCCTTGCGATAAATGGCGTATAAACCCCGCATCATCTCCTCCGTTAGTTCGACGCCTGCGCGTGAGCGGCATCATCCGTGGTGAGCTCGAGGAAAATATCTTCCAGGCTGAGGCTGATGCCGCGAAGCTCGTACAGCGCCCAACCCTGCTCGACGATTTTGGCGGCGATCTGGCTGCGAATATCCTTGCCCGGAGCGACTTCGACGTTGGCGATGGAATGGCCGTTGGAGCGCGACGCGCTGACCTGCACGCGCGCGGCGCCGGGAATTTTGGTCAAGAGATCCTCGAGAGGCTTTTCGGCCGCCTGGGCATCAATGTAAATTCTCTGCCCGCCCTTGAGCTGCGACGTGAGATTCTGCGGCGTATCGACGGCGGCAATTTTGCCTTTGTTGATGATGACCACGCGGTCGCAGGTCATGCTGACTTCGGGCAGGATGTGAGTGGAAAGAATGATGGTGTGCGTGCCGGCCAAGCTCTTGATGAGGTGGCGGACTTCGATGATCTGCTTGGGATCGAGGCCTACGGTAGGTTCGTCCAGAATAATTACGGTGGGATCATGCACCAGCGCCTGGGCCAACCCCACGCGCTGTTTGTAGCCGCGAGAGAGCCGCTTGATCAACTCCGTGCGCTTATCGACGATATTGGTTTTTTCGAGCGCGTCGGTAACGCGCTGCGGCCGCTTGTCAGCCGGGACGTTCTTGATTCGCAGAACGAAATCGAGATAGGCCTCGACGGTCATATCCGGGTAGACGGGCGGCACCTCGGGCAAATAGCCAATGTGCCGGCGCACTTCCATCGAATCTCCGAATACATCGAATCCGGCGATGCTGGCCGTCCCGGATGTAGCGGGCATATATCCAGTCAGAATGCGCATGGTGGTGGTTTTGCCGGCTCCGTTGGGGCCAAGAAAACCGAGAATCTCGCCTTCATTTACGGTAAAGGAAACGTGGTCAACTGCCGTGACGGGACCGTAGGACTTGGTCAGATTTTGTACTTCTATCAATGCGACCCTCCATAATCATGATGACGACAATCCTAGTGAGGATGCCAAGCAGAGAAAAAATGTGACGCTCTGCAGATTCCCAAACAGATGTTTATACCAAAAATTTTGTGAAACGGGAGATGCAAATGAAAATTGGGGTGGTGTCCTAATTTGGTTTTTCAGCAGTCTCCATTATCGTTTGATAATCGGAGCACTGCTCATCGTCGCAGTTGTGGCTAACGCAGGTATCATAAACGAAATTAATGCCAGCCCCCGGAACCTGGCTGGCAAGGGGATTGAGGTTGGCAGTCACAAAGTTGACTCCAGCTATATGGTTGCAGAACTCCGTCACGTGCGGCTTTGTGCCAGGGAAAAATACGTCTCGATAATAAATCCAGCCCCAAACGAAAAGCTGGCGATTGAAATGGGTTTTAGTCGTGCTTTTCGCCGTAATAGTTGGTCCGAGGTCGATCCCGAAAATCAGCGGTTCGGGAAGGGCTGGCATCACTCTAAAGTCCCTACTGGTTTTAGGTGCCAAGCCAATCATGGGGAAGTGACTATAGGGACCCCTAAATTGTTCTTCGGTTGGCTCGGCTTGCAATTCCATCATTTCGGCAGAACCAGCCACGTTTGTCGCGTTGGTGACACCGCTATTTTCAAAGGTTGCCGTGACATACCAAGTATGGATGTCAGTATGATCGGGGTCTTGCATCCTAGCCCATTGAAAGTGTTGAAAAGAAACGAAGGCTCGCTGAACGGATTCGTTGATTTCGTTGGTTTGCTTCATCGCTCCCAATTGTCCATGCAGATAGACCAAGCCGAACAGTCCCACGGCGGCGGCACTGGCAGTTATCCAATTGAGGCACCGCGCAAGTCTAAGCTGTTTCCTTCTGTACAGTTGTTCGGAGTCATACTTCTGTGCGTCTCCGGCTGGTGGCTCAATTCGTACGGGATATATCGTGGGCCATTTTATCTCGCAGTGATCGGTTGGTTTGGCATCGTGGCTGGAATGTTCATGCTCCTTATGTTTTTCGTGCCGTTCATCACTCAATGGGCACTTCCTACCGAGTAGGTTTGGATTGCTCCAGCGATGGACCAGCTCCGCCGATGAGCGGCAGGGAGCCTACCACGAAATGAATGTCCGGAGCATTAAGCCCCGGCTAATCGGCTCGCAGAACCCGATCGGGTTGTGTCGAGCGTCCGCCACCCTGAGGTCGTGCCGGGCAGTCTCTAGGATCGAAACGGATGTAAAAAACGGACTTGGCGGCGGCAACTGGATATACACATTGCCTCGCAGCGCGGAAGGCAAACCGGAAATTCCGGTTAAGATTTCCGCGAGCGAGACAGGAGGGCCTCGCGTCTCAAGGGTGTGACGTCTTGAAGCGCGCAGGCCCTACCCGATAGGAATGCTCGCGAGTGGCGCGGCCTTACTTATGGTTCCCTCTCTCTTGCCCGCCGCCGCCGTGACTCGTGGGCCTCACGTTGCGGTCGGCCGGAATCCCTCGGCTGATGGCTGGCGTGGCAGGCCTTCCGTGATTCTGGGCTGCAAACTGTCCGCGATTCGTGGAGTAGGTCCGCGCGTGCTCCACCTGCGTGCTCATGCGCGGAGCAGTTGGCTCGCGCCTCGCGGCCATTTCAGATGGCCGCGGCCGAACTGAACGCCGTGCGCTCCGCCATTAAAGCTGGCGTGAGAGGCGCCTCTGACCCGATTGCTGGCGTGATAGCTGTACACGTTGTGTACGACGCGCGTGTCCACGTGGTTGTAGACGCGGTTGTAAAAGAAGCGGCCGGAATGCCAATAGCCGCCCTCGTAGCCGAGGCCGATGTAGCCAAAGCCGTAGTTGATGCCGCCGTAGAAGCCGATGTGCAGGCCCCAGTAGCCGGGATAGAAGGAATAGCGGCCGCCGTAGAACCCCCAATAGCCCGGCGTCCAGAGCGCGCCCGCATAGGGTGGCTCGACCCATGCGCCGGGCACCCAGTAGTAGCCAGCCGGGCTCCAGGCCCAATAGCCGGGAGTCCAGAGGTAGCCGTCGGCGGGCGGCGGTGGCTGCTCGTAGCTGGGCAGCGGCGGAGGAGCCTGGGTTGACGTTTCTGTTGGCTGCTCACCGTACTCGTCGGCGGGCTGGCCCGGAGCGGCCGACTGGTCGGCCGGTGGCGGAGTTTGAGTTGTGTAGGATTGCCCGCTGGGTGCCATGTTGGCTGCGGCAGGATCTTGCCCCTGGTCCGCCGGGGCTTGGTCCGTTGGGGCCTGGTCCTGCGCGCTCACGGCTGCGGCGCTGACCGTGGGAATAATGGGGATCAGCCACTGGTGACAGACTGCTACGCAGAGGGCAGTTGCAAGGGCAAGCAAGACCCACTGCGCACTCCGAGGAAGACGTTTCATAGCACTCTCCAAGTCTCCGGACGTTGCCCGGAGTTCCGAGTTTAGCGCGGCCGGGTGGAAATGGCTATCGAGCCCGCGCCGCACAACATTCAAGTTAAGGCGATCGCGCCGGGAGTGGATTGTCAAGGCAACGAGCGTGGCGTGGAATGCATCCACATGGCTGACGCGTTCCCGCTATTTTTGGGGTGGTTCTGCAGGCATTCGCCAATACCGGGTTGGCCGGAGATGTGCGTTGACACTACCGAGCCGTTTTGCTATTCAACTTGTTCCGCGATTGCGCCAGGGAGCGCATGGGAAGCTTCCGGTTCGGGTGGGGCGCGTCTGAAAGTAATTCCGCAGGCGATGAAGGAAATGGCGGCCGTATGCCTCGGCTGTGTAACTCCGCGCAAGGGGAGCAGACCTGATGACAGGAATTCTGGTAGCCGCATGAAGAGCGCCCGTGTCGCGCTTTATTTTCTGGCATGCGCGGGGATCGTGATTTTCTGCGGCTGCGGCGGCGGAAGCTCGACAGCCATCACCATTGAGATTGTGCCGCCCGCCACGGGTAACTCAGTGGACGTGGGCTCGACCCAAGCATTGACGTTCACTGGGATCGTTGCGGGGGATACCAAGAATGCGGGTGTCACCTGGAAGTTTACCGGGACGGCGTGCTCGGGCAGCGGCTGCGGAACGCTCTCGAACGTCACGCCGCAGTCGGTGACGTATACTGCGCCCACGGCGCTGCCGACTACCACGGAACTGAGCGTAACTTTAACTGCAACATCGGTGACGAACACGTCGATTACCCAGACAGCCACGATTACCGTGGAACCCGCGCCAACTTTCCTGACGACGGAATGCAATCCGAATGGAGTTCTGCCGTGCGGGCTTCCGAACGGAGAAAATGGAGTAGGGTACAACACAACCATCTCGTTCACCGGAGGCGTGTCGCCCTACACTTTCAACAAGCCTACTCTTCCCGCGTGCTTGCAGCTGGTGACCTCCAGCACGGGCACAACCGCCGCCATCTCAGGCCGGCCGTGCGGCTCGGGCTCGACCACTTTTACCGTAACGCTAACCGACAGCGGGGGAGCGGCTCCCGTGAGCCAGCAATTCACCATTACGGTATCTCCGCCGCCGGCGCTTTCGATTAGCACCACGTCGCTGGCGCAGGGCACGGTCGATGCGGTTTACTCCGGCGCGGTAGCAACGCAGGGCGGCGCCGCGCCGCTGGCCTGGAGCGTAATTTCCGGCGCCCTACCGCCGGGGCTCACGTTGAATCCGGCTAACGGCCAGATAACTGGAATCCCAACCACCGCTGCGGTGTATCCGTTCACCGTGCAGGTTAAAGACTCGGCGCTGCCGACAAGCCAAACGGCTACTCAGCCTCTGAGCATCACGGTTACAACGCCTGCGCCGCTTTCTATTACCACCTCGAGCCTGGCCGCCGGAGTTACGGCCACGGGGTATAGCGGGACGCTTCAGGCCACCGGGGGAGTGTTGCCGTATACGTGGTCAATAACAAATGGACAGCTCCCCGCCGGTTTGAAAATCGATAGCTCGGGGGCGATCACGGGAACTCCGGTTCTGGCGGGTAGTTCCACGTTTACCGTCCAAGTGGCGGATTCGGAAGTGAATCCGACTACCGGCAATCCAAATCCGATGACTGCCACGAAGCAATTCACGATCACGGTTACGGCTGGAACAACTAACAACAAACTTCTCTTTAACGGCTATTCATTTCTTTTCACCGGCTTCGATAAAGATGGCACGATGGCGATCGCCGGCTTTCTGACGGCCGACGGCAACGGAAACATTACTTCAGGCGGCGAAGATGTCACGCGAGTTTCCAAGGTTGTGACCGGCGCCACGCTTACCGGCACGTATTCCATCGATTCCAACGGCGATGGGCACGGAACGATGGAATTGATCGCAACGCTGGGGCAAAACGTCCTGACCACGGACTATCGGCTGGTGCTCGATTCGAATGGAGATGCTAAATTTTTCGAAGACAAGCCCGCGACTTCCAACGGGGACGCGCTGCAAACTCACGGCGAGGGAATAATGAAGCCGATCGTTGGATCGAGCTTTTCGGCCGTCAACTTGAGCGGCAATTACGCCTTTGAAGTGGCGGGCCAGGATTTGTCGCAAAAGCCGGCCGCCCTTGGGGGCGTGATTAACGCCAATGGCAACGATACATTTTCTTCTGGCTTGAGCGATTTTAACGACGCGGGCACGTTCAGCTCTGGCACGGTTTCGGGGAGCTTCTCATTCATCGCGGGCAACCGAGGCACGGCTTCGCTGACTTTTCCTTTGCCGAGCGGGCAGGCTACGCTGAATTTTGTGTATTATTTCGTTTCACCTTCCGATCTGTATCTCGTGGAAGTCGATAGTTCGCCGCAAGGGAATGGCGCACCCACGGAATTCCGCTTGGCGGGCGAGATGATCCTGCAGCAGCCGACTACTTCGTTTAGCTCATCGATTTTGCAGGGAGTGAGCGTGGCGAGTGGAAGCGGTGTGAGCGGCTCGAATGCGGATGTGTTCGCGGGCTTGCTCACTGCGACGGTGTGCAACGGCAGCACGGCCGTCACGCTGGCGTACGACGAAAACAACGGCGGAACAATCGCGTCGCCATCTTTTTCGGGCACTTGTACCGTCAACCCGAATGGACGCGTCAGCTTCGCCGGCCTGGGTGCTTCCGCGGCAGCCGCGCGCGTCGCGGTAGCCTATCTGACGGGGCCGGGGCAGGGCTTCATTCTGGGCAGCGATGCGGCTGTTACCACGGGACTGCTCGAACAACAGTCCGGCGGGCCCACTTTCGCGAATACGTCGGTGCTGGACGGTTACACGCTGAGCGCTCCTTTTATCGCCGACACGTCGGTGAAGAATATCGTGGGCCAGGTAACGTCGGACGGGGCGGGGAATATCTCCGGCACAGTGGACGAGATCGATCCGCCCGCCACTGCGGCGCCGAATCTGGCGCAGGCGCTAGCTGGCACGCTGAGTATCCAGCCGAGCGGACGCGGGACGCTGACGCCGTCAGGGCCGGTCCCCAATGGCTTGCCGGCGTCGGCGATCTTATACATTGTGTCGCCGGCAAAAATCCGCGTAATTTCCAATGATCCCTCCGACCAACATCCGGAAGTGATCTTTCTCGACCACTGATCGTTTGTTTCGCGTGGGGCGCGGAGCGCGAGCTATTTCTTGGCGTCGGAATCCTTCTCGAGCAGCTTCAGAGCCGCGGAGTTGATGCAAAAGCGAAGTCCAGTGGGCTCAGGGCCGTCTTCGAAGACGTGTCCCAGGTGGGCATCGCAGCGGCTGCACATCACTTCGGTGCGGCTCATTCCGTGGCTGGTGTCGCGATCCATTTCGACATTATCGGCGGCGATCGGTTGGTAGTAGCTCGGCCAACCCGAGCCGGAATGGTACTTGGCGTCGGAAGCGAAAAGCGGCTGGCCACAGCAGACGCACACGTAGGTGCCTTCTGTTTCCGTATCCTCGTATTCACCGGAGAAGGGCGGCTCCGTTCCTTTTTTACGCGTCACTTGGAACTGCTCGTCCGTTAGTTTGGAGCGCCACTCCGCATCGCTCTTTCGCACTTTTTCGGTCATGATTTTCTTCACTCGTCAAAAAGTAAAATATCTCTTGCCAGCTTACATCAGGCGGCGGCCGTGCGCACGCTCTGCCGCCTGTGTAAATGCGGCGCCGATTTGGCCAATGCTTTTTGCACTTCGCTCAATAGGCAATTTGGATTGGACTCGCGGCGCGCGAAGCACTACAGTTTCGGCACCGTGGCGACGGTTGCGGCGGGGGTTGCATCTCTGTGACCCGGGCGCGATGCAGGCCGAGCATCGGCCCATGACCCATGAGATAAATGAGGTGTGTGAATGGCGCGACCAGGCGCTCAAATGAAAGCTACCAGCGAAGGAATTCAGAACGTGACCGGGAACGGCCAGAACCGCGACGGAGGGTATGTCCTTACTTTCGAGGAGATAGGCAACCTCGCGCGCGAGGGCGGTAAACCAGCAGAGACCCTGACAAATGTGGTGAAGTTGATCGCTCGGAGATTTAAGACCGAGGTGTGCTCGGTGTATCTGCTCGAGCCGGACCGAGCCAGCCTCGTGCTCGCGGCCACGATCGGCCTTCGTCCTCAATCAATCGGGGCTTTGCGCCTCCGCCTGAATGAAGGGCTTGCGGGGCTGGTCGCCGAGCAGGTGCGGCCCGTCGCTGTGGAACACGCCCAGGCCCACGCGCGCTTCAAGTATTTCAAAGAGGCAGGGGAAGATGCCTACCAGTCGTTTCTCGGAGTTCCCCTGATCGATCGAGGAGTGCTGCAAGGTGTTCTAATAGTTCAAACGATCGAGCCGCGCGTTTTTAGTGAAGATGACATTCGCATGCTACTGGATGCCGCCGCGCAGGTCGCTCCAGTGGTCACTCAAGCTCGCGCTCTCGACCATTTCATCGCTCCTGCACAGGAGCGGCTTTGGGCGTTGGCTCGCAATCTCTGGTGGAGTTGGGATCACGATTCCACCAGCCTGTTCCGCGATCTCGATCCAGTGCGTTGGCGCCAGCTCAATCACAATCCGGTAGCACTGCTCAAGGAACTGCCGGCCCAGGAGATCGAACGGCGCGCCGCCGAGCTCGTGCTGCACAGCCGAATCAACTATGCCTATCGCCGCCAGCGAGAATACTTGGAGGCGGATCGCACCTGGGGCGCGAGGCACGCCGGAGTGCTGCGGCCTCGTCCGGTGGGATATTTTTCCGCGGAATTTGGAATTCACGAATCCGTTCCGGAGTATTCAGGCGGCTTGGGCGTTCTCGCAGGGGACCATATCAAGAGCGCTTCCGACCTTGGAATTCCGCTGATCGGCATTGGTCTCTTTTACGGGCAAGGATATTTCAGGCAATGGCTGGATTCGAGCGGGTGGCAGCAAGAGGATTACCTGCCCACCGACGTGGATCATCTCCCTATGGAACTCGCGATCGGCGCGAACGGGGAACCTGTAACGGTGCAGATTGATGTTCGCAGCGGGTCGATCCGCGCGAAGGTCTGGCGCATGACCGTGGGGCGCTGCGATCTGCTGCTGCTGGATTCGAACGTAGAAGGAAATGCACCCGAGGACCGCGAGCTTACCTCGCGCCTGTACGGCGGCGATGGACGCATCCGGATTCGTCAGGAACTCTTGCTCGGCATCGGCGGTTTCCGCGCTCTGAGAGCCATGGGTGTTACGCCAGGCGTTTTGCATCTCAATGAGGGACACAGTGGGTTTGCGGTTCTTGAAGCGATTCGCGATGCCATGCAAGAAGAGGGCTTGACCTTCGATCAGGCAGTCTCGCGCGTCTCCCGAGGAGTTGTCTTCACCACGCACACGCCTGTTCCCGCCGGCCACGACCGGTTTGATGCAAATCTGATTGAAGAGCACCTGGGACCGCTTCGCGAAGCTCTCGGCCTCTCTCACGACCAACTCTTGGCGCTGGGCCGCGAAAAGCCCGAAAACAACGCCGAGGATTTCTGCATGACCGTGCTGGGCCTGAAACTTTCCCGCCGCGCCAACGCTGTTTCCGCTCTGCATGGCGAAGTGTCGCGCGCGATGTGGACCGGCCTCTACCCCGGTAAGTCCGAGGATGCCGTCCCCATCGGACATATCACCAATGGCGTACACGTTCCCACCTGGCTCGCGCCGCAAATGTTTCGTCTTTACGTCCGTCATTTAGGAACGGGCTGGCACGAGCACAGCAGCGAGGCCCGTCTCTGGCAGGGCATAGAGAGCGTGGACGATGGCGAGCTTTGGGAGACGCACCTCAATTTGAAGGGGCAGCTCCTGGAGTTTGTTCGCCGCCGCGCCGTAAACCAAGCCGAGCGCCGCGGTGAATCTTCGGAAACGCTGAAAGCTTTGGGGAACGTGCTGAGCCAGGATGCCCTTACCATCGGATTCGCGCGGCGTTTCGCCACGTACAAAAGAGCGAATTTGATTTTGGCCGATATCGAGAGGCTTACTGAGATCGTCAACGATCCAGCACGCCCCGTGCAGTTCGTGTTTGCCGGCAAGGCGCATCCGCGCGACGAGCCCGGCAAACGAGTGCTGCAGCAGATTGCCGAACTGATGCGCGATCCGCGGTTCGCCGGCAAATTCGTTTTCATTGAGGATTACGACATCAACGTGGGACGCCATTTCGTCCGGGGCGTGGACGTGTGGCTCAATAATCCCCGCCGCCCGCTGGAAGCCTCGGGGACAAGCGGGCAAAAGGTGGTCCTCAACGGCGGCCTGAATCTTTCCGTGCTGGACGGCTGGTGGGCGGAAGCCTATGACGGCCTGAACGGCTTTGCCATCGGCACCGGCAGGACGAATTCAAACATGGACGTTCAAGATACGCGCGACGGCGAAGAGCTGTATCACACGCTTTGCGGCGAAGTGATTCCGCTCTACTACCAGCGCGATCGCGACGGCCTTCCCCGAGGTTGGATCAAACGCATGAAGCGGACTATCCGCACGCTCGGCTGGCGCTTCAATGCCGACCGCATGGTGATGGACTACGCACTGAAATGCTACGTGCCCGCTGCGGGCGGCACCTCCAGCGACATGCGCCCCGCCAGCTAGCCCCGCACGCGATGTGACGGTCATCGGCTATTTGAACTGCAATTCGGGCAGCGATTTTATCGGAGCGGATGCCAAAGGCTACTTCGGATCGCTTAGCGTGGGTGAGGAATTGTCGATCAGCCACTGGGCGCGTTTGCTGGCTTCTGTGATAGCTGCCTTTTCATTCGCAAAGATAACGTTTCGGTCTCGTGGAGTCCACGCCTGACTCTGATCTTTGCCATTAATCCGATAGAGTGGGCGCCACGCTTCATTCGGCGTGTGGTTTATCTGACCAGCCGTTGCAACTACCGCAAAGCCTTTGTAATCGTAACTCTCATTCACACTGTGTATTCTAGCACGCTGTGATCGGGCCGCATTATCTCCCCGATTCAAGTTTCCAGTTACTCCGCATGTCCGGTAACCACCCGGGTCAGACGGTCGACGCAACACTTGTTTGGAGGTTACTCGCAGGGGTCTCGAAGCCTAAGGTTCTTCTCGGGCGTTGATTCAGGCGCAGCACGACCTGGTCGAGCTGCGTTTGAGAATAGACAGACAGATCGGTGCCTCGGGGAAACCGAGTGGATTATCCGCACACGAAGGACATTCATCGCGCGCCGGGCATCGATGAACAGGTGGAGACGTAGGTTTCTAATTCCTCTATTCTTTTCGATACATCATCGCGGTTTACCTAGCCGCACAGGAGAGTTGAGACATGTCAAACGCTAATCGGCTCCGAACTCTGCTCTTGTTGGCAGTGGGCGGCATACTGGGTGGACTGTTTGTTTCGGCATGGGACCACCGCGCTGCTCTTGCAGAACGCGATAGTCCACAAGCCACTCCTGCCGCAACCATGCAAGCGGACTTGGCGCATTTGAAAGAGATTGCGCCGCCCGCGTCTCATCCAATGGTTGATGTCGCGATGTTCGCGACCAATCTCTGGTTCGCAGGCCAAAAAAAGAATTGGCCGTTGGCCAACTATTACTGGGGAGAAATGCGTAACCGCATGCGGTGGGAAGTGCGCTTGAATCCCGGGCCGAAAAGGCCGGACGGCTCAATCGCGGACATGCAATCCATCTTCACTGGCGTTGACAACGGCACCCTAACCTCAGTGAAGAGGACTATCCAGATGAAAGATAGCAAGCAGTTCGCCGTGGAATACAAACACTTGCTCGAGGATTGCTACTCTTGTCACATGACGGTTGGCCGGCCGTACCTGCGTCCCATGGTTCCGGTTTCCGGTTCGCAGCCCATCATCAATCTCGATCCGGAAGCCACTTGGCCGCAATAGGAGATTGTGGGATAGAACGAACAATTGGAACCTGAGGGGCCCGGTACTGCTTCGGGCCCGTGGGTGACGGAGTGGCACAGCGAGTGCTATTTGCCCTTCGCTGCCAGGATGCGTTCGATCTGTCCGATGTGGTTGATGTCGTGGCCGGCGAACATCAGCACAATCGTCTCCACACTTTCTTCGCCGCGCTCGTTGTGCATGCCGTGGTGCTTCCACTGTTCCGGAGTAAGCGATTTCAGCAGCGCGAGATTTGCCTCGCGCAATCCGCGGTACTGCTCGAAGGATTTCCGCAGGTCGCGCTTGTCGTAATGCAGCGCGGTCACCCAGGCGTCCTGGTCGAAGCCGACGATCGGAGTTCCGGGCTGCCCAAGAATCGCGCGGATTCGATAACCTCCGACGAGTTCCGTATCCGCAATGTGCGCGACGATCTCCGCGATGGACCATTTTCCCGGCGCCGGCCGTTTGCGAGCCTTCGCGGGGCTGACGCCTTTGAGCAACTTGGCGAGTTTTGCTGGCGCGGCAGCTTGCAACTTCAGTGGATCGCGCCCTTCCAGGTGGTTCAACATTCGCTTGCGATATTGATCTACGGTTTCCTGCATGCGATTCCTCCTGCGCTGAGTGACGGCTGAATGGCCTTCATTTTAGAATACGAAGCACTTTTCTGGAACGACGGTCGGCGCAAAGCTTTTTCGGAGGAGAGACAAATTGGCTAGCCTCCATTTTCCATCTTGGAAACTGGTCTTGCCAAGCGCGCCGGGCCTTTCGGTCCGCATCGTACAATTTAAGTGATTCAGGGGCATGCGCCGCTTGGGATGTAACGGCTGCTTGCCTTGATGCGGGACGCTCTCAGAGGCGAACACTATGGAAATCAAAGCGGCGGACGCGCGTCCTGGGACGCAGGCCGCGCAGGCGTTCGTTCAGCCACCGGTTAAGCCCGAAGATCAGGAACTGGCGCGCAAGCGTGAGGAGCAAGCTTCGCTCGAAGCCGAGCTTGCCGAGCGAGAGCTGCGCTCGGCCAATCTGCGCGCGGAACTCGGCGCGTTTGAGCGGCAGTATTTACACTTTGTGGGTTCACGCTACGCGGAGCTTGACGAACTGAAAGCCCAAATTGCGGAACGGCTGGCGCGGGAGCAGCCCGAGAACCAGCGTGCGCAGAAAGCAGCCCGCGACGCTCGCGCGCGCGCGGATGAAACGAAGTCTGTGGCGGGAGAAAAGTCGGTCGGCGAACCGCGAGCATTCGAGTCCTCACCGGAAATGAAACGGCTCTACCGCGAAGTTGCCAAGCGCGTGCATCCCGACCTTACGTCCAATCGCGAGGACCGCGCGAAACGGCAGCAATTGATGGCCGAAGCGAACGAGGCCTACGAGCGCGGCGACGAAGCCAGACTCACGAAGATTTTCACTGAGTATGAATGCAGCCCGGAAGCCGTGCAGGGCGAAGGCGCGGGCGCCGAACTGATTCGCGTGATCCGGCGCGTCAGCCAGACTCGCGGCAGGCTTGCTGAGATTGAGGCCGAAGCGCAAGAAATGTTGCGTTCGGATTTGTACCGGCTCAAATCGCGGGTGGACGAGGCCGGAGCCGCCGGCCGCGACGCTCTGAAAGAGATGGTCGCTAAGGTGGAAGAGCAGATCGCCTTGGCAAAGCGGCGGTTGGAAGATCGCGAATCGCCTGACTAGAGAAGCGAAACCGAAGAGGCCAGGCCGAACGAATCCATGGAAACGAGAGAAAAATTGGAAGTGAAAGAGGTTGTTCCATCGCCGTCGCGAGCACTGGTTATGCGGTCGGCTGCGATTGTCGCGCGCGGCCTGCGCGACCTGACGCGCGATTCCAACTGGCTGGTGAAAAAAGTTTTCAGCGGTCGCTCATCGCATTTGGCAATTTCGCACCACGGGGAGCTGTGCGCGCTTTCGCCGATGGTGCGCCATGGAACGGAACGCCTCACGCTTTACGATATCGAAATGAGCGTGCCTACGCTGGCACTCGCGATTCCAGGAGAGCCGTCGGTTTCAGTTCCGGGCTTGCCCGCCGCGTTTGCGTGGTCGCCCGCTGGACGATACCTGACCGCGGCCTGGGGCGGATGGTTGCCGGAGCTGCACGTCTTCGATATCGACGGCAAAAGTTATCTTGGCGCGTTCGGTGATTTTGCGCATTTTCCAAATAGCCTCGCTTGGTCCAGCAGCGGGAAATATTTCGTCTGTGCTTCCGGTGGTGGGGAAGCGGCGCGGCTGCGATTGTGGGAAGCAACCGCAAAATCGCCCTCAGCGATGCCATTTTCAGCCGAATCTTGTTACGAGTTTGACGCACCGATTGCGTCTAACGAGAAACAGTTAGCAGCAGATTCCGCCACGGAAACCGTCGACGAAGGGGTGTTTTCAGGCTTCGGCGAGACCGTTTTCAGCCCGGACGAAGCGTCGCTCGCCACCGTGCTCCAAAACGACGGCGAATGGGCCGATGACTCCATCGCACTCGTAGAAGTACCGACTCTGCATACGCAGAAGACCCATCAGGCGCAGGGGCGCGTCACAGACCTTTGCTGGACGTCTGACAGCCATCAGCTGATTTATTGTGCGTCCGGACAGGCCTACCGAATCGCGCCCGAATCCAGCGAAGCCGAAGCGCTGCCCTTTGGCGCGGAACTTTGCGTGTGCCATCCACACTTGCCGCTAGGAGTATTCTTCAGTTCGTGGCTCAAAAACTCCGCGAAAGGCCGCGTATTCCTTGCCGATTTGAATCGCCTCAGTGTGTTCGACGAATATCCCGCGGAGGGCGTGGTTGATCTGCGCTGGAGCGCGGATGGCGCGAAAGCATACGCCGTCACCGCCGAGGGCCTCGCCTACATTTACGAACCGCCTCTTCTTTAGTCGGCAGCCACGACGAGCGCATTCCTCGTCGCGGGCTTTCACTTCGATTCCGTCATTCCGCTTAGATTTGCGTATAAAATAGACGCATGAGGATTTTGCTCTTCAGCGGCAAGGGCGGCGTAGGCAAAACCAGCCTGGCCGCGGCTACGGGCGTCAAACTGGCCGAACTGGGCTATAGGACGCTGGTGATGAGCATCGATTCCGCCCACAGCCTGGCGGATTCGTTCGATCTCGATATAGATCTGTTTCACGTCCAGACCTCCGATCCCTTTTCGATTCAAGACGGGCTTTCGATCCTCGAGCTGAATATCCAAAAAGAGGTGAAGCGCCACTGGCAGGAAATCTCTTCCTACGTGATTTCGGTGTTGCGCACCACGGGGATCAGCGACGTGGAGGCGGAGGAACTGGCCATTCTGCCGGGCATGGAAGAGCTCAGCGCAATGATGTACATCAACGAATACCGCCGTGAAAAGCGATACGACGTGATCGTGCTGGATGCCGCGCCCACCGCCGAGTCCATGCGATTCATCAGCATGCCCACTACGCTCGATTGGTACATGAAGCACATTTTCCCGTTTCAGCGGACTTTGCTCAAGGCGGTGCGCCCAATTGCCAATCGCGTTGCTCCGTTTGAACTGCCCACCGACAGTTATTTCGCCAACATCCGCAATCTCTTCCAGAAGCTGGAAGGAATTGACGAAATCATGGAGGACCCGCACACCACCTCTGTGCGGCTCATCACCAATCCTGAGAAGATGGTTCTTCGCGAAACGCAACGCGCCTTTGTCTATTTTTCGCTGCACGGATTGACGATCGACACCGTGATTGTGAACCGCGTGCTTCCCCAGGAGATCAAGGATAAGTGGTTCAACGAGTGGCACAGCTCGCAGGAAAATGTGCTTCGCGAACTGGACGAGTACTTCGCGCCGGTGCCGGTGAGGCGAGTGCCCCTGTTTGCGCACGAAGTGCTCGGCAAGCAGCGGCTGCGCGAGCTTGCGAAAGTGTTATATTCTGAGCGAGAGGACCCGTCCGCCGTTACCCAGACCGAGAAGCCGTATGCGTTTGGAAAACGGAACGGCAGGTATGAGGTGCGGCTGCGGCTACCCTTCGCCACGAAGGGCGAGATCGGGCTGTTCAAGAAGGGCGACGAGTTGGTGGTTGAGATTGGCACGCTGCGGCGCCACATCGGCCTGCCGCGCTCGATGGCAGCGCTGGTGCCCGCTGGAGCTAAACTCGAAAATCGGCTGCTTACGGTGGAAATGAAGGAGGCGCAATGAGCGCACAGAAAACGACTCGGCAAGAGACAAGCCAACGCACGACCGATGAGCGCTGCCTGTGCCGGGAAGTCCTGGACCAATTCCGGGAGAACTTCGGCATCTCTGAAAATGTTCGGGAACACTTCGCAAATTCCCGCATTGAATTTCTAAAGGGAATTCGCGCGGTGATCGATAACCGCATCGAATCCCTCGGCAAGGCCGGCCAGCGCGGCACGAAAATCGCGGTTGAGTAATCGGCGGCCGCAAACGGCGCCAGCCGCTGATTGCTTGGCGCGTGGGGGAAAGATCACCCGCGGCTTTCGTTCGAATGGGTCTCGATCATGTGTTTCGTGAGTAACACGAGCCCGAAAATCTGAGTCCACTCCGACACGATATTGCCAACGACTTGGCCCCACTTCGCATCCGGAGTCATTCGAGCGAACAGCACCACCCAGCCGATTCCCGTTATTAGAAGAAAGATAGTCAGCGAATGATCGCGTAACCATTTGAGAACTGGAGTGAGCATGTGTTTTGGCAGAGGCCTGCTTTCGGCGGAGCTTTTTTCGTATAGGTATTTCGTCGCGACGACGGTGACAACCACGCCTGACCAATCCGCTATTGCGTTTCCGAAGAACGACCCCCAATGAGTACTGGGATTCGAGAGGATATAAAAGCCAATCCACAAAAGCAGGATGCAGATAGAGGCGATACTCAACGAGTGTGCGTGAAGGAAGCTGCGCTTGCGGTGGTGTTTGCGCGTTGGCGACACCTTGGGGGTTTGAGCCGATTTGGTCATTCGCGTACTCCATTTCGCTTTTTACGGGCCGAGCGGCCCAGAGCTTTTTCATCCATTTGCAACTTGGGTGCTGGCGACGCAAGCGCAAAAATTGAACAGTATACGAACAACACTGCGATTGACCAGGGGCAACGCTGCGGCGCGACTGAAAGTTAAAAGATTACCGGGCGGTTGGGTGAAGCGGCAGGGAGCACAACGGCGCGGCTCATCCCGTGAAACCAAATTTCGAGAAGGGTCCGTGATCCGTTCGCATTTTGCTTGTACACAATCGCGTCATAATCGTAGGGAATAGATCGTTTTACCCACTTTCCCTGGGCCTTGGCAACCGTGTCCCCGGCTTTTACAAAGTCTACGGTGACGTCGGGGCTGTAAGACTCCCAATTGACGACGAACTGCTCCGTGGGGGCCTCTGCCAATCCCCGAGGCGCCGTCGAGGAAATTAAACTCAAGCCTCGAGACTGTTTTGGGAGCGAGTGCGTCTTAAAGCCGTGGGAACGTAAGTTCGTGCCCGCCACCTGCATCTCCTCGGCGTCACGATAGGGTCCCGCGATTACTTGATACGAATTCATCCACAAATGGTGCTTAGGAATTACGATGGCATGAATTCCGATGCGCGCCAGGTCGTCCGTCGTGTTGCGAGCGCCTAATTCATCCTTAAACCTGCCGGCATCGAAATACCTTCCGAAAGGCACGCCGGAGTTGATTTCCGCAATATCCTCGGCGCTTTCGCTGGAATGGCCCGCTGCCTTCACTGCCATCACGGTGGTCTTATCGGGGGAGCGATCGGCCGATTCAGGTTGTGCAGTTCCGCCCGCCTCCGATGGCGGAAGACCGGGGCGAGCCGCCGCAAAATCAATCAGTGGCGCCGCCGCCGTTGAGGGCGCGAACGAAATTGCTGGAGCGATCGGCTTGGGTGCGAGCTTGGCAGGCGCAGGCTTGGCTGCTTTCGTTGCGGGCTGGACTAAAGCTTCCTCCGAGCCCAAAGCCTGGGTCGCAGCGGGACCTGGGGCTGAGACCGTGGCGTGCCGCTGAGACGTGGGTCCGGCAGCCTGGGACGAAGCAGACGTCGGCGCACGCGACGCCGTTTCTGAATGTGGTGTTGCGCCGAAGCGTTCTCCTAGAAAGATCAGCGACTCACCAATCCGATGCTTGTACGCGTGGAACAGGAATATCGCCGCCACCACAACCGCGATGAGGATCCCAGTGGCTAGACCGCGCGAAAACTCGCCCCATCGCGCCCGCGTTCCGATCCGTCTCGACCACCCTCTCAACGTGTGAGAGTTATCGTGCACAGCGCCCTTCGCTGATTTGCTTATGCCCGAGTGGGCCGCGGCATTCAACGGCGGCTGCGCTGCGATCTGCCTCGTAGCCGCAAACGGGTCTGAGGATTGCACGATCCAGTTGCGGATTTGCCGGCTCGCTTCCGGAGACAGGGCATTGAATCGAAGGCCTCCTGTCTTTCGTGTGTCATCTGTCCATACCAGCCGGCCCTGGGCTTCGATTCGTTTGCCGTCTGCCGAAAACCAGAAATGGATCGTGTCACTTCGTTCAATGGGAGCGATGGTGTGAAAACAAAGTCCCTCGTCGGAAATGTTCACGACGATGCCGCCGCAGTTTGAGTCGAAAGTAATATAGGCGAGCGCGGAAAGGCTTATCCGCGGACTTCTGCGACGTTCCGGCGTCATTACGGGCAGCGCCATAGACGATAGGAGGAAGAACAAATGGCAGCGGGCCACTAGACACATTACAAAATCTCAGTGTCGAGCAGTCGGCATACCCTGTTCTAACCGCGGCGGGGTGGGGTCGCGCGGGCCGTTTTCACCTAGAATCCTGCCGCTTCGGAGGCTTCGTAACCTGGCCTGAAGGAAAAGCGAAATCCTCCGCTCGCATAGCGGACTGATCGGCCGATTATACAAAAAGCGAGTTGCAAAGCAATAGGCCGAAGACCTATCGACAGGCGGGGATTGGGATCGTGTCGCTGCTGCCCGTGGGCCCCCTTTTTTGTCGCCTCAACGGCCAAACCGGCTGTCCTCTCAGTTCCACACGCGGCGGGCAGTATCGACCACCAATTTCAGCTTGGCCCATTGCTCGTCTTCGGTCAGCAGGTTGCCCTCCGCCGTCGATGCAAAGCCGCACTGAGGGCTGAGAGCAAGATTTTCGAGCGGCAGGTATTTCGCGGCCTCATGGATTCTCTTCACGAGCAGGTCTTCACTTTCGAGCTGCGGCTTTTTTGAGGTGATGAGTCCGAGGATGGCGATTTTGTCCTTGGGAATGAAACGCAACGGCTCGAACGTCCCGGACCTCTCGTCATCGTATTCCAGTGAGAACCGATCCACTTTCAGAGTTCCGAAGAGCTTTTCCGCGATCGCATCATATCCGCCCGCGGCATACCAATGGCTCCGGTTGTTTCCGCGGCACAGGTGGATAGCCAGCACCACGCCTGGTTTTCGCGCCGCCTCAAAGCAAGCATTGTCCGCCGCGATCGCTTCGTCGAGAGCGTGGTCCGGGTCCATCTTCATTTCGGATTTGATCCAAGCGCGCCACTTCGGGTCCAAGTAGTAGCTGTAGCGCGGCGCGTCGATCTGGATGTACTTCACGCCATCCGTCGCGAGCACGGCTACGTCCTTTTTGATGATCTCGACGATGTCCCACAGCAGAGCGGAGTGGTCCTTATAAACTTTATCCGTAACGCCCCTCTTGAACGAGATCGCGGGAAACTGAGTGGCGCTTGGCAGCAACATCTTAATGTTGCCCGGGCTGTGTTTTTTCAAGAATGGGAGTTCGTGCGCTGTCACGGGACGCACCGCGCGAAGTTTCGCATTGACGATGCCTGTCACGTGGCTGACGTGCGCCTCTCGCTCCTGCCCCTTGGCTCCCCAGACTTCAGTACTGCGCGTGATTTCGGAGCCGATGTCGAAGCCCTCCACAGCGTCGGTGAAATTGCTCATGAAGTTCCTCCGCCGCAGCTCGCCATCGGTGAAGATCTCGAAACCAAGCTCCTTCTGCTTCGTGAGCACCCGGAGGACGTGCTTGTCCTCCATGGCCTTCAAAGTCGCGCCATCGGAGTTCTCGCGCGCCGCGAGCAATTCCAGCGGCCGAAGAAAACTTCCTACGTGGTCAGCTCTAAGCGTTTCTGGCATATAGTCACCTCTTCTGGTGGTGTTGGGATCCAGTTGCCCTACTAAGAATTGCGTTCTCGTTGAGCCAGTAGCGTTTGAACGGCGGCTGTACGTTTCACACGACATTCTCTCGCTGTTTCCTTCGATTGGGCAAGGCCCGCGGGGCGCGCGCCCCTCGGGAACTGAGCGGGCCCGGACGCAAAGCATCGCACACATATCTATCCGTCACGGAATTGGAGGTCGAAGAGATCTAGATGAACGCTAACGGAGAGGAAGACTGGCTTCGGCGTTTAGAGAGGAGTCCGCGCGCTCGCCGGCGAGGAAGCGGGCATGCCCGGCGGCGGCGATCATCGCGGCGTTGTCCGTTGAGAGGGCCCGGCTGGGGAAATAGACTTCGATGCCGCGCTGCGCGGCTTCGGCTTCGAATGCGCGCCGCAATTCGCTATTGGCGGCGACGCCGCCGGAAACGAGCACGGTGCGAGCGCCCTGTTGTACGGCTGCGGCGATCGTACGCGAGACCAAGTTATCGACCACCGAGCGCTGAAAGCTGGCGATCAAATCCAGCGTCGCGTCACTCGAAAGCGCGCGCAATGCATCGGCGCTGCGTTCATCCCGCGCGAGTGCCTGGCGCCGCGCTGCAATTTCGGGCTCGAGCTGGGGATTCCGCCGGATGTGATACAGCACAGCAGTTTTAATTCCGCTGAAACTGAAATCGAAGGCGTTGCCATTGGTTTTCGGCTCCGCGAAACGAATGGCTTTGGGATTTCCATACGCGGCGAGGCGGTCGATGATTGGGCCGCCGGGATAACCGAGCGCGAGCATTCGGGCGACTTTGTCGTAGGCTTCGCCGGCGGCGTCGTCGCGAGTGCCGCCGATTCGCGCGTAGGAAAATTTCTGCGCGCCGTTCTGGCTTTCGGAAGTGACGTGATAAATCACGGTGTGGCCGCCGGACACGATCAAGCAAACGGCGGGCAGCAGCGGCTCGCGTCCCGCGGCGTGCGCTTCGAGAAACACGGCATGCACGTGACCTTCGAGGTGATTCACGGCGATCAGCGGTTTCCCCAGCGCCATCGCCAAAACTTTGCCGTAGGTGACGCCGACTAAAAGCGCGCCGATCAGGCCGGGACCGCAAGTCACGGCCACCGCGTCCACATCGTGTAGTTTAAGGTGCGCTTGTTCCAGAGCTTCGCGAACTACTGGAACGATTTGGCGAAGATGCTCGCGCGAGGCGAGTTCAGGCACCACGCCGCCATATTTTCGGTGAATGTCGTTCTGCGAGGCGACGACGGTGGAAAGAATGCGGCGTCCGCCGGCCACGACAGCGGCGGCCGTTTCGTCACAGGAGGATTCGATGCCGAGAATTAAATGTTCAGCCACGGTGACTGTCGTTCCTGAATCTAACTGAGAGTGACTGGAAAAACGCTATGTTAGCATGGAGGAGAGGCGGTTCAGCGTTCGGAATGGAGCGCCGCAGAGAGGGCTGCTGACGAAATGATGGCCGAGAAAGTAAAGAAGGTGCGGAAGGCAGTCCTGCCGGTGGCGGGGCTGGGGACGCGTTTTTTGCCCGCGACGAAAGCAATTCCTAAGGAAATGTTGACCGTGGTGGATAAACCGCTGATCCAGTATGCGGTAGAAGAGTGCATTGCTTCGGGGATTGAGCACGTGATTTTCGTCACCGGCCGGCGCAAGAGCGCGATCGAAGATCACTTCGATCTCGCGCCGGAGCTGGAGAGTTTTCTCGAAGAGCGCGGAAAACCGGAACACGCGAAGATGGTCCGGGAAATCAGCGGCGGCTTGCATTTCAGCTACACTCGGCAGAGCGAGGCGCTGGGATTGGGCCACGCGGTTCTTTGCGCGGCGGAACTCGTGGGCGACGAGCCATTCGCGGTGCTGCTGGGCGACGTGATCATGGAAGGCGCCGTGCCCGCGACGCGCGAACTCAAGGAAATTTACGAGGCCACGGGTGCGGGCGCGATCCACGTGGAACGCGTGCCGCGCGAGCGCGTGCATCTCTATGGCATTGTGGACGCCGCCCCCCCGGAGAAAAATTCGCGATGGGGCGATAAGGTTTTGCGCGTAAAGGATCTTGTGGAAAAGCCCACAGCGGAGAAGGCGCCATCCAATCTTGGCATCACGGGGCGCTACGTGCTGCCGCCGGAAATTTTCGAGTATTTAGCAGAAACGAAACCCGGAGCAGGCGGTGAAATTCAATTGACCGATGGCCTCCGACGCCTCGCCGCAGATAACAGGCTTATGGCGTGCATCTACGATGGACGGACACACGATGCGGGAGACAAACTTGGATTTCTGCAGGCCACCGTCGAACTCGCGCTGAAAAATCCCGAGCTGGGCAAAGGATTTCGCGAGTATCTGCGGGAACTCAAACTGTAGCGCGAGGCGCGCCAGTCAGCCGAGCAGGCGGGCGTTACCTTTTTCTCTTCGCGGCGCCTTTGTTGGAATTCTCGGACGCGGCGGACTTGGATTCCGATTTCGGTTCTGATTTCGAATCTGTTTTCGATTCCGAGGTTTTCTCGGCGGTCTTGGGCGCGCCGCCATCACCGGACCCTTCGCCGGGAGATTTCGGCGCGGCGCCCTTGCCGCCGTAATCGGTCACGTACCATCCGCTGCCCTTGAACTGGATCGCGGGCGCGGCGATCTGGCGTTCAGCGCGGCCTCCACACTTCGGGCACTTTTGTCGCTCCGGCGCCGAAACGTTCTCGATCTTTTCGAAACGCTTTCCACACTTCGCGCACTTATATTCGTAGAGCGGCAATTCTAAAACTCCTCTCACTCCGCAAACAGTCGCTGGTGGAAATCAGGCTTGCGCAACGCGCCTCAGCACAGGAATCCTTGCCTGGCGCAGCACGTGCTCGACCACGTTTTCCCGCAGCCGCGAGGCATCGTAATCGAAATGCAGGATGTTGGATTTCTCGTCGACGCGAAATCGCTGCAAGCCGTAGGTATTCGCAAACATGCCCAGGGCGCGAAACTGCTCCGGTTTCAACTTGTCCTGCAATTCGTAGCTCACGGTCATAAATGTCATGGGCGTCAGTATAGCATTGCGGCGTAGAGCGCCGATGCCGCGCGTGCCGCCGGTAGCTATAAATGAACGTTTCGGAGCCGGAGCGCGTTTCCGATCACGGAAACGGAGCTGAACGTCATCGCGGCGCTGGCAAAAATGGGGCTGAGTAGCAGTCCGAAAAATGGGTAGAGGACGCCGGCGGCGATGGGAATGCCCACTGAGTTATATAAAAACGCGAAGAAGAGGTTTTGGCGGATATTTCGCATGGTGGCGCGGCTGAGGACGCGCGCCCGAGCAATCCCGCGCAGGTCGCCGCGCAGCAGGGTGATGCCGGCGCTTTCCATGGCGACATCCGTACCTGTTCCCATGGCGATTCCGACATCGGCTTGCGCGAGCGCCGGAGCGTCATTCACTCCATCGCCCGCCATGGCCACAACATGCCGCTCGGCCTGCAATTGCTTGATGATTTCTCCCTTTTTGTCGGGCAGCACACCCGCGTGAACTTCATCGATGGCCAGCGTGCGCGCCACCGCCTCGGCGGTCGCTCGGCTATCGCCTGTGATCATCACGATTCGAATATGTTCGCGATGAAGGCTCTCGATCGCTTCGGGCGTGGTGGCCTTCACTGGATCGGCAACGCCGATAACTCCGGCAACTTTGTTGCCGATGGCTACGAACATCACCGTTTGACCGGCGGATTCCATTGATTTGGCGCGTTCGTCGAGATCTCCCGGCGACATTGTGAGTTCAGCCAACAGCGCTCGATTTCCGAGCGCGGCGGTTTGTCCTTCTGCCGTCCCGGTGACTCCTTTGCCCGTGACCGACCGAAACTCCGAGGCGTTTCCGGGCGCGAAGCCGCGTTCTTTTGCGGCCGTAAGGATCGCGGCTGCGAGTGGATGTTCGCTGGCGCGCTCGAGCGTGGCGCTCACGCGAAGAACTTGCGTCTCGTCGAAGCCGCTTGCAGCGATGACGGATGTGACGCGCGGGCGGCCTTCCGTTAGGGTTCCGGTCTTGTCCACGACGAGGGTATCCACTTTTTCCATGATTTCGAGCGCTTCAGCATTCTTGATTAGTACGCCGGCCAGCGCGCCGCGGCCTGTGCCCACCATGATGGCCATCGGAGTGGCAAGTCCCAGGGCGCAAGGGCACGCAATGATAAGTACGGCGACGGCATTGAGCAGGGCATGCGCCATTTTTGGCGCCGGGCCAAACAAGGACCACAAAATGAATGTGAGAACGGCGGCCAATACGACTGTCGGAACGAAATAGCCGGATACGCGGTCAGCCAACTGCTGAACCGGTGCGCGGCTGCGCTGCGCTTGGCTGACCATGCGGACGATTTGCGCGAGAAGGGTTTCATTACCCACGCGTTCGGCGCGGATCAGGAGCGTGCCCGTGCCATTCACGGTTCCCCCGGTTACGCGGCTGCCGTTGCTTTTCTCAACTGGAATCGGCTCGCCGGTGACGAGCGACTCGTCGACCGAACTCGATCCATCGATTGCGATTCCATCGATGGGGATTTTTTCGCCGGGGCGCACGCGGAGCACGTCACCGACGGCGATGTGCTCTACCGGAATGTCGAGTTCTGTTCCGTCGGCGCGAACCAGGCGCGCGGTTTTCGGCGAGAGCTTCAGCAGCGCGCGAATGGCTGCCGACGTCCGACTGCGCGCACGCAACTCGAGCACTTGGCCGAGCAGAACCAGCGCGGTGATCACCGCCGCCGCTTCGAAATACACGGGAACCTGACCGCCAGCCAATCGAAATGAATCCGGGAAAACACGAGGGAAGAGAACGGCGATCACGCTATAGACGTACGCCGTGCCGGTGCCGAGCGCGATCAACGTGAACATATTCAGGCTGCGATTCACTAGCGAAGCCCATCCGCGCTGGAAGAAGGGCCAACCACCCCAAGTTACAACGGGCGTTGCAAGAAACAACTGAGTCCATTCAATTGGGTGGGCCGCTAGCACCCGCTGCATTAGTTGGCCGGGAATCAGGTCTGACATTCCGAGCGCAAGAACCGGGATCGCAAGCGCCGCGCTGACCCAAAAGCGCCGCGTCATGGACACAAGCTCTGGATTTTCCTCTTCCTCGACTACAGCCGTTCGCGGTTCGAGCGCCATGCCACAAATCGGACAAGAGCCCGGCTGGTCGCGAACGATTTCCGGATGCATTGGACAGGTGTATTCAATCCGAGTGGCCTGCGCTGATGGAACATCCGGCTCGAGCGCCATTCCGCACTTAGGGCACGGCCCCGGGCGATCTTGGCGCACCTCGGGGTCCATTGGGCACACGTAGACGGCTGACCTTGGCGGCGGACCAACAGGTTTGGCGATCGCGACGGGCTTTGCCGCGCCTAATTGAACGAGCGGCGTGGCGTGGCCGGAATCAGCTGGTGTCGTGCGGAGATACTTTTCCGGATCGGCCCGAAATTTAGCGGCGCAGGAAGCGCTGCAAAAATAATAGGTCTTTCCGGTATGCTCGGATTTCGCCGGCGCACGATCCGGATCAACCGTCATCCCACAGACAACATCTCGTTCCATGAACCACTATTATGCTGGCCTTTCACAAGTGCCGGAAGCGAGAATACGTGGTTGGAACCGGCTGCCTCTTCTGGTCGAAGAGAGATTCCTCGACTGCGCGTCCCGGCGCTTCGCGCAAAACCAAAGGAACGGGACGCTTCGCTCAGAATGACGGGCGGGGTAATGCAAATATCTCGCTAGGCTCGCGATGCGGCGGCCCGCGCGACGCCTTCGATTTTGCGAATCATTTCGTCAACAGTGAGGATCTGCGCGAACAGGTAGCCGAGTGTGGCGCAAGTGGCTTTTTGAAGCTCCGCAGCGGAAAGGCCGCCCATCGGTGCTGTGGCCGTTCCATCACTCAGGAAAATCACGCGAAAATCGCGAACGGCGGCCTCGCGGGCGCTGGTTTCGCAGCAGATGTTGGTGGCGACGCCGCTGATGATGATCGTATCGATGCCGCGCTTGCGAAGAATCAGCTCCAGATCGGTGCTATGAAACGCACCAAAGCGGGGCTTGTCGAGAAGGATGTCGCGAGGATCAACGACGAGATCTTTGTGCAGCGCCGCTGATAGCTGCTCCCTTGTCGAGGATGCCTTCCTTCGCGTAACGGATTGAAATCCGCAAGGGTGCCTAGATTGGAGTGATCAGGCCGAACAACGACACTGGCGTGGATGACGAGAATTCCGGCCTTGCGGCAAGCGGCGGCTAGACGGTTCACCCGCTCAAGAATCACCAAACCGTCGGGCGCGGCTATGGGAGAGTTTTCTACGAAGCAATTTTGCAAATCCACGTTCAGCAGAGCCGTACGCTCGGGAATAACGGCGAAGTCCACCATGGCGAGCCTCCTGATAGTCCGAGGATTCTACTGTCAGATGGTCCGGCAGTCGAGCGAGAAGGTTTCAGTTTTCCTTCAGCACAGAATCCAGATAGGCCATCATCGTGGGACTGGTCCAATCCTGCGGACCGATGATCTTGCGGTCGATGCGCCCCTTGCGATTGATCACGTACGTTTCTGGGATACATGGTGGTGCCGTAGGAAAGCGCGATGCGTTTTGAGGGATCGAGATAGGTGGGGAAATCGATATTGTAAGTTTTCAGAAAATCTTCGTATCCGGCTTGGCTGTCATCCACGCCAGCATTGACTCCGAGCACCATGCCGCCTGACGGGGCGATACGCCGCTGCAACTGGTTTAGCGCAGGCGCTTCGTCGCGGCAAGGCTGGCACCAACTGGCCCAGAAGTTCAGCAGGACAACTTTTCCGCGCAAATCCGAAAGGCGCGTGGCTTTGCCATCCAGCGTGAGAGCGAAATCCTTTTCGGGGCGCCCGCGGAGACTCGGCTCGCCCTGCTGATATTCCGGGCGGGCAAATAACACGAGCAGGCCCGCGATGAAGGCGAGAACGAGGCCTGTGTTCAGTTTGCGTTTTAATCCAGTATCCAAGGCCTTATAATAGAAGAATCTTCAGCGATCACGGATAGTTTAGCAGCCCTTCGGATCGGATCGCAAAAACCTTGATCTCAGCCATCATTCCCGCGCGAAACGAAGAAGCCGCAATTGGACGTGCGGTGGAATCCGTTGCTGCACAGCCGGAGGTGGGAGAAGTGATCGTGGTGGACGATCAATCGAGCGACGGCACCGCCGCGATTCTGCACGATCTGGCCGCACGAATAGCGAAGTTAAAGGTGCTTGCGGCGGGCGAACTTCCGCGCGGATGGGTGGGCAAGAACCGTGCCGCGGCTATTGGCGCGGCCGTGGCCAGCGGTGATTGGCTGCTTTTCACCGATGCGGATACGTTTCATTTGCCAGGATCGGCGAGAGCGGCGCTTGGCGATGCCGCCGATCACGATGCCGCGCTGGTTTCATATTCGCCGGAACAGGAAATGGCGACATTTTGGGAGCGCGCGTTGATTCCGTTTGTCTATTGCCGGCTGGCGGCGCGATTTTCGTTTGCGCGAGTCAACGATCCGAGGCTGCCGGACGCCGCAGCCAATGGGCAATTCCTGATGGTTCGCCGCGATGTGTACGATGCGGTGGGAGGGCACGCAGCGGTTGCCGCGGAAATTCTGGAGGATGTTGCCCTGGCGCGACGCGTGAAGCGGCGGGGCTTCGGAATTTATTTCGCCGCTCCGAGCGGAGTGGTGCGCACGCGGATGTACCGGTCGCTTGGCGCGATGTGGCAGGGCTGGACGAAAAACCTTTACCCGCTGATGGGTGCGAGTTTTCCGTCGCTTTTGTTCGAATTGCTAGAGGCTTCGCCGCTGATCGAGCTGGCGGCGCTGCTGGCAATTTTGGCGCTTTGTCTCGCTGGCTTTCGAAGTGATCTGTTGCCAGCGGCGGCCGGCGTTGTGGCCGGAATGCTGCTCAGCAGGAACTTTCTGTACCTGGCCGCGCTTCACCGGAATCGCTACCCGATTTCTTACATCAAATACTATTTCACGGGGGCGGCGCTTTATACCGCGGCGCTGCTTGAATCGTGGTGGAAGAGCACGCACGGCGGGGTGGTTTGGAAGGGACGAACGTATCCGGCGGGCGCTCGATGATCCGAATCACGCGCAAAATCGAATTTTCGGCGGCGCACTATTATCACAATCCGAATTTTTCCGCCGAGGAGAACCGGCGGATTTTCGGCAAGTGTAATAATCCGCACGGCCACGGACATAACTACGTGCTCGAAGTGACGGTGGCGGGCGAGCCCGATCCCGCCACGGGAATGGTGCTGGACTTGAAGGAGTTGAAGGATATTTTGCAGCGCGAAGTGGCCGACCGCATGGATCACCGTCATTTGAATTACGAAGTGCCGGAGCTCGCGGGGCAGATTCCCACGTGCGAAAATATCGCCGCAGTGATCTGGCGATTGATCGAGCCGAAAATCACCAAGGGGAAGCTCGATCGCGTGCGGCTTTACGAGTCCCCGGATTTGTTCGCGGACTGCACGGCGGAACGCAACGGCACGGGCGCGCCGGACGCGCGAGGCAATCGGTGAGCCATCCTCTAAAGCTTTCGCTAACACGCCGCTATCGCTTTTCCGCGTCGCACCGGCTGCATCGTGCGAATCTGAGCGAGGAGGAAAACCTCCGCTTGTACGGCAAATGCAGCAACGTGCATGGCCACGGGCATAACTACGTGCTCGAAGTCACTATCACCGGTCCCGTCGATCCGGCCACCGGCATGATCGCGAATCTGGGAGAGCTCGATCCGTTTGTCGAGCGCGAGGTGATCGAGCCGTTCGATTACAAGTATCTGAATGAGGAAGTGCCGGAATTCGCGGCGGACGTTCCGACTACAGAAAACGTCTGCCGCGAAATATACCGCCGCCTGAAGGCGTTTCCGGCGGCGCGCATCGCACGGGTGCGGATCGAAGAAACCAGCAAGAACAGCTTTGAATACGACGGTGACTCCAGCGGCGCAGAACACGCTGCGCCATGAAGGCTAAACCGATGAGCGAAACAAAAGTGACTGACGGGGAGCGGATCATTATTCCCGCCGCGGACGATAGCGGGAAAATAGCGGAACTCGTGCGGGCGATGATCGTCCAGCTCGGAGAAGATCCCAGCCGCGAAGGGCTGCGCCGCACTCCGGAGCGTTTCGAAAAGGCGCTACGCTATTTGACCAGCGGCTACCGCCAGGATCCCGAAAAGATTCTGAATGGCGCGATGTTCAGCGTGGGGTACGACGAAATGGTGGTGGTGAAGGATATCGAGCTCTACAGCCTTTGCGAACATCACCTGCTTCCTTTTTTCGGCAAATGCCACGTGGCTTACATTCCAAATAAAAAAGTGGTGGGCCTGAGCAAGATCGCGCGGTTGGTGAACATGTACGCGCGACGGCTGCAGATTCAAGAGCGCCTCACCAGCCAAATCGCGCAGACCATCGCGGACAAGTTGAATCCACAGGGCGTGGGCGTAATCATCGAGGCGCGGCATCTTTGCATGGTGATGCGCGGCGTGGAAAAGCAACATTCGGCGGCGGTCACCAGCGCAATGCTGGGCGTGTTCCGCGAAAATAAGCAGACCCGCGACGAATTTCTCTCCCTGGTTCGCGGAGCCAAATAATCAAATGCTCGCCTGATGGCTTCCTGGTACGCACAAAGAGTCCGGCGCTATGAGCAGATGCGCTTCGATCAGGAGCCGGCGCGCCGCATTCTGCCCTTCGAGTGGGGCCTGGAACACATTGGCGGTGGCCCGGATTGCCCGAACCCGCGAGAATTCCTCGATCGCTTACGTCGAAGACGCGGTGAAGAATAGCGACGAATGGTACGCCGCGCCGCCCGCCGACGATTACGCGCTTGCCGATGGCGTACTCACGTTCACGAGCGCGATTGCCTCACCTTGGCCCGACAACAATCGCGTTCACGCGCAGGTTTTTCCGGCGTCGCGCGGCGGGAATGGCTCGGGGCGCGGGCCGGCCGTGATCGTTCTCGCGCAATGGAATGCGCGCTGGGAAGAGCAGCAGAATGTTTGCCGGTGGCTGAGCCGCCTGGGCATGACGGCGATTAAAATGAGCCTGCCGTACCACGATCGCCGCAGGATTCCCGGCCATCCGCGCGCGGATCATCTTGTTGGCCCGAATATTGGGCTCACCATGCAGGCGGGGCGGCAAGCGGTGGTTGACGTTCGGCGCACGCTGCGCTGGCTCGAGCAGCAAGGCTATGGCCCGCTGGGAGTGCTGGGCACCAGCATCGGCTCCGCGATCGGGTTCATCACGATGTGCCACGAGCCTGCGTTGCGTGCCGGCGCGTTTTTGCACGCTTCCACTTACTTCGGCGAAGTGGTGAGCCACGGGCTGACCACGCAAAATGTGTGGGAATCGCTGAGCGCAGGCGTTTCGCGCGAGGAACTGCGCCATTACTGGTCGCCCATCAGCCCTTTTCCGTACATTGCGAATCTGCGCGGGGCAGGGAAGAGGATTTTGCTGATTACCGGGCGATTCGATCCTACTTTTTGGCCCGAATTTACCGACGCGCTCTTGGAAAAATTGCGAGGTGAAGGAATTCCATTCGAAAGCTTGTCGCTGCCGTGCGGACATTACTCGATGGGAGTCGCGCCGTTCAGCTACATCGCAGGCCATCGCTTCGGAAAGTTTTTGCAGCGCTCGCTTGCAGGAGCTAACGGATCAGGTCGCTGAATCTGCCCGTCTCAACCGCCGCGGAGACAGTCTCGATATCGGGCGCGAGCGAACGGTCCGAATCCACGCGCTTCGATAGCGACCGCACGATATCGTAGGCCTTGCGCGCTTCCACTCCCGGCCGCAGCGGCGCGAGAAAGTCAATTCCCTGGCAGGCCGCGAGGAGTTCGACCGCGAGGATATTCCGCAGATTCGCGAGCATGGGCGCGAGACGGCGCGCGGCTCCCATTCCCATCGACACGTAGTCTTCCTGATTGGCGGAAGTGGGAATCGAGCCAATCGAGTGAGGCGCCGCAAGCGCACGGGTTTCGCTTGCCAGCGCGGCAGCGACAACCTGCAAAATCATGAATCCCGAGTTGAGTCCCGCTTCGCGCACCAAAAATGCCGGCAGCATGCTTGTCTGCGGATTGGTCATCTGTTCGATGCGGCGCTCGGAAATTCCGGCCAGCGTTGCAACAGCAACGGCCATCTGATCGGCCGCCATCGCCAGCGGCTGGCCGTGAAAATTGCCGCCGCTGACCACGTCGTCCGTTTCGGCGAAAACGAGCGGATTATCGGTGGCGCTGTTGATTTCGATCGCGAGCGTAGCGCGAATCTGCGCCAGCGCATCGCGAACGGCGCCGTGGACCTGGGGCGCGCACCGCAGGCTGTACGGATCCTGCACGCGCGGGTCCACATCAGGTGAACGATGAGACTCGCGGATTTCGCTGCCACGATTCAGCCGCTCGATGTTGCGCGCCACGATCGCGGCGCCGGCGTGCGGCCGCACCTGCGTGATGCGCGCGTCGAATGCCGCGGGACTGCCGCGCAGCGCGTCCAAGGAAAGCGCTGTTGCTACGTCCGCGGTATCCGCCGCAATTTCGCTTTCACGCAACGCGAGCGTCAAAAGTGCAAGCATTGCCTGCGTGCCGTTGAGCAGCGCCAGGCCCTCTTTGGCTTCGAGCGCGAGCGGAGCGATTCCAGCAGCGCGCATCGCATCGCCACCGGGCATCGTGCGGCCGTGAAACACCGCTTGACCTTCGCCAATCGCCACCTGCGCAAGATGCGCGAGCGGCGCAAGATCGCCAGAAGCGCCGGCGCTTCCTTGCGAGGGGATCACCGGATGCACGCGCCGATTGAGCATCGCGAGCAAAGTCTCCGCCAAGATCGGGCGCACCCCGGAAAAACCTTTGGCGATAGCGTTGGCGCGCAAAGCGAGCATGGCGCGCGTGGCCGGCTCGCTCAGCGGGCCGCCGACTCCGCAGGCGTGGCTGCGCACCAGATTGAGCTGAAGGTGGCGAATTTCGTCCGGCGAGATTCGCGTCGCGGCCATTTTGCCGAAGCCTGTGTTCACGCCATACACGGCGCTGCCAGCCCCGACGAGCTTTTCGATCACCGCGCGCGACGCTTTCATTTTCTCTCGTGCCGCTGCCGATAACTCAGCTTCCGCGGCGCCGAGCACAAGACGATGCAGATCCTCAATCGTCAGATGTTCGCCGTCGATTTGAATCCGCGTCAAGTGCGCACGCCCGTGCCCACCACGATTTCGAGCGGCATCGACAATTCCTTGCCATCCGAGAGTTTCCGCAGGCCGGCAAAAATCTCAGACTCCGCTTTCGCGCGCGCTTCTGGCGTGAGCTTCGCGATCAGCGGCCGAAAGGGCGCGGCTACTTCGGTAAACTGTTGCCAGTACTCTTCCGGCGTCCCCTTCCAATGGCCGGTGACAGTGCGTACTTCCTCTCGCGCATCGGAAAATCCCGCTTCTTCGAGCCGCCGCCGCAGCAGGCCGCGCTCACCGAACATGAATGCATGGGGTGCATCCGGATCGGGTGGCGGCGCTTCCACGTACTTCATCAGCACTCCGATCGTCGTGCCCAGAAACAGCTGTTCGCGTTTGCCCCATACGACAAACGCTACTCGCCCGCCCGGCTTCAAGACGCGGAGGCATTCGCGAAATGCTTTCACCTGCTCCGGGAAAAACATGACGCCGAAGCGGCACGAGACTACGTCGAAGGAGCCATCCGGAAAGGGAAGCGCCTCCACATCCGCGACACGAAACTCGATATTCCCGAGCCGCTTCTTTTTCGCTAGCCCCTCCGCGAAAGCGATCATGCCGGGACCAAGATCGGTTGCCGTAACGTGCCCGGATGGCCCAACCGCTTCCGCAATCGATAACGCAGGATCCCCGACGCCGCTCGCCAGATCGAGTACTTGCATTCCGGAGCGCAATTGGGCTGCCTCAAGAACCGTGGCGGTTGCTTCGCGCGTGAACTCGCTCATCCGGTCATTCCATTTCCGCCAGGCGGCAACCGTTTGTTCATCGGTCCACTCTTCCCGAAGTTTGTCGCGGAACCGTTCGATTTTGGCGGGGTCGGGAGCGCTCATTATTCACCCCTCAAATTAGAATTGAATTTTCCGTCTGGGTGCGCGGAGCCATCGGCGTGGTCTGCCGCGAAATATTTGCGGTACTTTTCTGGCAGGGATTTCGGCCGGCCCAGCTTATCGCAGATCACGTGCGTGGTTTCGCCGGTGGCGATCAGCTCACCCGAGGACTGGTTAACAATCTCGTACTTGAAGCGGATCGTGCGGCGCTGAGAATGCGAGAGCCGCGTGCGAACCACTAGCACCTCATCGAAACGCGCCGGGCGCTTGTAACGGCATTGCGCTTCAGCCACCACGATGAAGCTATCGTCTTCAATTTCCATCTGCCTGTATTCGAATCCGAGTTGTCGGCAGAGCTCGACGCGTCCCACTTCAAACCAGGTGAAATAATTCCCGTGATAGACCACTCCCATTTGGTCCGTCTCGGCATAGCGCACGCGAACTGTTGTCTCCGAATAGTCGCTCATGGTCTCTTTCGCGCGGGCCGGTCTATTCTGCCGTCCATTTCGGAGAACGCTTTTCGAGGAACGAGGCGATGCCCTCCTTGAAATCGGGCGTCGAGCGGATATCAGCATTTGCGTTGATGGCTTGCTCCAGTTCGGATTGCAAGGTCGGCGTCGTCGAAGCCCAGCATGAACTTCTTCGTTCTCGTGATAGAAGTCGGACTGGCCGCTATCAGCTCAGATGCGATTTCATGGGCGCGGTCCATCAGCTTCTCGGGCGGCACAATTTCCGTCACCAAACCGATCCGGTACGCTTCCGCCGCGCCGATGATTCTTCCTGTGAGCAGCAGCGCGCGCGCAGCGCGATCGGCAACCTGGCGGCGCAGGAAAACCACCACCAGGGCCGGCATGAACCCAAGCTTCACCTCTGGATAGCCGAACTTCGCTTCCGGAACAGCCAGCGTGAAATCCGTCAGTGTCGCGAGCATGCAGCCGCCTGCGATCGCAGGGCCATTCACCGCCGCGATCACCGGCTTTGGGAAGCTATACAAACGGTACAGCATTTTCGAGAGCCGGCGCGCATCCTCGATATTTTTCTCCTGAGTTTCTTTTGCCAGCTCTTGCAACTCGCCCAAATCCATTCCCGCGCAGAACGCCTTACCCTGCCCAGTGAGGATCACCACGCGCGCCGGGCCCCTTTTCGGCCTGCCGGAACGCGTCAAGCAACTCGCCGACCATCTGCGACGAGATGGCGTTGCGTTTCTCCGGCACATTCAGCGTGATCGTGGCGATTCCATTACCGTCGTACTGAAAGTTCAGCGTTGAATACCCCATCGGGTGAGCCTCTCTTAGCGGATAGTACCGGACACAGATAAGCACTGAACGTGACAAAAATCAAAGGTTGAGAATCGCGTAGCGGCTGGCCGGATCGAATCAGTTTGGTTTCGCGGTTTCAGGCTCGTGCGCGTACTTCTCGCGGAGTTCATGCGTCATAGCGCAGGCGATGGCCAGCGACTTCGTGTCGATCCCAGTGGCCGCGCCGCGCGACGCAAGCGCGGTTAGCACAGCTTCGGTGGGAATGTTGCCAACAAGTTGGTCGCCTGCGAACGGACACCCGCCAAGCCCCGTCAGCGCGCCATCAAACCTCCTGCATCCCGCCTCGTATGCGGCTAGCACTTTTTCGGCGGCACGCTCCGGCCGGCTGTGGAGATGCACGCCGATATCGATCCCCGCCACGCAGCCTTTCACGGCTGCGATACAAATCCGCCACATCGGCGGGAGACGCGGTGCCCACCGTGTCCGCAAGCGAGACGGTTCGCACTCCCACATCCTTCAGCCACACCAGCGCGTCCTCTACGATTTCAGGCCCCCAGGGCTCGTCGTATGGATTCCCGAACGCCATGGAAATGTAAATCACGAGCTTCCGGCCCGCAGCCTTCGTCTCGCGCTGAAGCTGTTCCACCAGCGAGCGCGATTCCGCGCGAGACATATTCGCGTTCGCGCGGCGGAAATATGCCGAGATCGAATAAGGATAGCCGACCGTCGTTACGCCCGGCGTGGCAAGCGCCCGTTCGAGCCCCTGCTTATTGACGACGATGCCGATAATATCGGGCGCTTCGCCCGACGGCAGCTTTGCTCGGCTCAGTTCTTGCATCACGGCTTCGCTATCGGCCATCTGCGGCACGTGCTTCGGCGAGACAAAGCTCACCGCATCGATGTGACGAAAGCCCAGCGACACAAGCCGCGTGAGATATTTTACTTTTTCCTCGGTCGGAATCTGCTGCGCGATCCCTTGCCACGCATCCCGCGGGCACTCGACGATGGTCACCGCGTCGGCCATCAGGTTTGCAAAACTCCCGTCTTGAATTCGGCAACGTGCGGATTCAGCCCTGCCGCTTCCAACGCCTCGATCAGCGCCTCTCGCGTGTGCGCCGGATCAATGATGGCGTCGACCCACAATCGCGCGGCGGCGTAGCGCGGGTCGGTTTGGCGCTCATAGGTCGCATGGATGGATTCGTACAGCTCCTTTTTGTCCGCGGCGCTGAGTTTCTTCCCTTCGCGTTCAAGCTGTTTGATCTTCAGCTCGACCAGCGTGCCAGCGGCGGATTCGCCGCTCATCACCGCATAACGCGCCGTCGGCCAGGCAAACATAAACCGCGGGTCGTACGCCTTCCCGCACATCGCATAGTGCCCGGCGCCGAAAGTACCGCCGCAGATCACCGTAATCTTCGGCACCACGCTATTCGCAACCGCGTTGACCATCTTCGCGCCCGCGCGAATGATCCCAGTCCACTCAGCTTCTTTGCCGACCATGAAACCGTTTACGTCGTGCAGGAAAATCAGCGGCACCAGGTTCTGATTGCAATCGAGAATGAAGCGCGCGGCCTTGTCCGCCGATTCGGTGTAGATCACACCGCCAAATTCGATGCGCTTTTCATCGGTTCCGGGAGCCGAGACCGTCGCATTCTTCTTTTGGTTCGCCACGATTCCCACGGCCCAACCGCCAATGCGCCCGTAGCCGCACAGGACCGTCTGTCCACGTTCCGCGCGATATTCCTCAAATCTGCTTCCGTCCACGATTCGAGCGACGATTTCGCGCGTGTCGTACTGCTTCGAAGGGTCAGCGGAAAAGATGCCGTAAATTTCCTCCGGCGGATACGCGGGCGGCTCGGGCCGTATGTGGTCAAACGGGGCTCCGGGACGGATGGCCCATCTTATCGACTAAAGCGCGCATGCGTTCGATGCACGCTTCGTCGTTTGGTTCGCGAAAGTCGGCCGTCCCGCTGATCTGTGCGTGCACTCGCGCGCCGCCAAGTTCCTCGAGCGAAACTTTCTGCCCGATGGCGGTTTGCACCAGCGCCGGGTCCCGCGAGAAAAAGTCCGCTGCCCTCGGTCATCAGAACGTGATCGCACATCACTGGCAGGTACGCGCCGCCCGCCACGCACAGCCCCATGATCGCGGCAATCTGCGGGAATGCCCATCGCGCTCATCACGGCATTGTTGCGGAAAACGCGCCCGAAATCGTCCGTATCCGGGAAAGACATCCTCTTGCAGCGGCAGAAAAGACGCCCGCCGAATCCACCAGATAAATGGTCGGGATGCGATTTTCGATGGCGATGTTCTGCGCGCGAATCACTTTTTTCGCGGTCATCGGGAAAAAGGCGCCGGCCTTCACCGTCGCGTCATTGGCGATGATCATCACGCGGCGGCCGGCAACGTTCCCCAGTCCCGTGATGGTTCCCGCCGCTGGAGCGCCGCCCCATTCCGCATACATTTCGAATGCGGCGTAAAGTCCCAGCTCGAAAAAAGGCGTCCCCGGATCGATCAGCCTGGCGATTCGCTCTCGAGCAGTTAGCCGATTTTTCTTGTGCTGACCCGCAATCGCTTTGGCGCCGCCGCCCTCGCGAATTTTCTCTTCATCGTTTTTGATTTCCGCGACGCGATCGATCATGTCGCGGCTGTTCTTTTGGAACGCGGGCGCTTTTGGGTCCACTCGTGTTTGAATCAGGGTTCCGGCAACGGGCACGTGTTCGCCGGTCGCTTCCCTCCGCGTTGACACGTTAGATTCCCTGCCTCGCCGCGACGCGCTCGCGGATGAAATCGATGATGGCTTGCGTGGTAGTCCCGGGAGGAAAACTTCGGCGATGCCCGCTTGCTTCAACGCGGGAATGTCCGCGTCTGGAATGATGCCGCCGATCAACACGGTTACGTCATTCATTCCCTTGGCGCGCAATAGATCCATTAGGCGCGGGCAGATGGTGTTATGCGCGCCGGATAGAATCGAAAGCCCGATCACGTCCACATCTTCCTGCACTGCGGCGGACGCGATCATCTCCGGCGTTTGGCGCAGCCCGGTATAGATCACTTCCATTCCGGCGTCGCGAAGCGCCCGCGCGATCACCTTCGCGCCGCGGTCGTGGCCGTCGAGGCCGGGCTTGGCGATCAATACGCGTATTTTCTTCTCGGTCATCTATTCAAGGCGCTTTCGAATTGTATTCCGATACGGCGGCGTTCGCCACCAGCGCACGCCTCGCCGTTTCCTGGCAATCGCGCCCGCCGCCGTGGGGCCTTTTCGCTTTTCAGCGTCGTTGGTTTTCCGTAGAATCCTTAATTGTTCCGGTGCCGAGGTAGCTCACCGGTAGAGCGCGGCCCTGAAAAGGCCGGCGTAGGCAGTTCAACTCTGCCCCTCGGCACCATCCCCGCGTTGTTCACACGATTCAGCTGAGGTCTACAGTCACGCGGCGAGGCACCGTTTCGATATCTTCGCGCCGTTTCTGTGCTTGCCAGCGATCGAAACTCAACCGCTGGCTCTCCTACGCTTCCGAAGTATCTTTCGAAAAGACTTTTGGTGTATAAGTGTGCCCGTCCCTGCGGCGATATGTGGCGGAAGCGAGCCGCACCACACAAAAGGAGGATTTGTGCGCAACATCGGCGAAATCTACATTCTCGCGTTCTTGATCGGGCGGATCTTGATCGGTGGATTTTGCATCCTTGCGGGCATCAACCACTTTGCCCGTCTCAACATGATGACCGGATATGCCAAGATGAAAGGCACTCCAGCGCCATCCCTTGCCGTAATGGTTAGCGGACTTTTGCTCCTGCTCGGCGGATTGAGCCTACTGCTCGGTTTTCACCCTACCATCGGCGTGATTTTGCTGGTGATTTTCTTGGTTCCCACCACGCTGATGATTCACAACTTCTGGGCGGTCCAAGATCCGCAAGCCAAAATGAACGACCTGGTGAATTTCGAAAAAAATATCGCCATCCTGGGCTTGCTCTTGATGTCTCTCTTCATTACCCGGCCCTGGCCCATGAGCCTCGGCCGGTAGGTTCGACTCGAATTGCGACGCCGCTCGGGGCGAGGGGCCCGTGCCTGTGTGCGCGCCACCGTCACAGGTTGGCGTTTAAGCGCGAAAATTTGCGGGCCGACTCCAATTCAGAACTAAGCGAGTTAGTTACGCTTTCAACATAGGCGCAGCGTGACGCGGCTGGAATATTCTCGGCCAAAGTAGACTAGCAGGCCGAGGCTTCCTTTTTGAGCGCCCAGGCCGAAACCCTCGCTGCGTCGCGTCCCGCTGGACCGTGGCTTTATCGCCCGTGGCTCGATTTAATGGCCGGATGCGGCGCGTGGTCCGCTCCCCTGCTGATCGTCGCGACGTGGCTGACGCCTTCGCACACGCACGCCTGGGCCGTAGCGTTTTATTCCCTCGCCATGATTTTCAACTATCCGCATTTCATGGCCACGATCTATCGCGCCTATCACACGCGCCAAAATTTCGAGAGATACAAAATCGTGACGTTGCACGTCACGCTGCTGGTGGTGCTCACGGGCATCATGCTGCACGCTTCCTACCGATTGCTGCCCTGGGTGTTCACGCTTTACATCTGCTGGAGCCCGTGGCATTACTCCGGGCAAAACTACGGGTTGCTGATGATGTTCGCGCGGCGCAGCGGCGCCACAATCGCGCAGGCCGAGCGCCGCTGGATACGCGCAGCCTTCGTAGCTTCGTACCTGATGCTTTTGGCCAGCTTCGAGACAGGAGGTTCCACCGACCCGCTGATTCTGTCGCCGGGTCTGCCCGCGAAGTTCAGTTTGCCGGCCCGCCTGATACTGGGAGCGGCATTCGCGCTCTTTACCTTTCTCGGATTCAAGGGATTGGTCCGCCGAAGCGGCCTGCGCTCGATGGCTGCGCCGTTGACGCTGGCTCTCACGCAGTTCCTGTGGTTCGTGCTGCCCACGCTGTTGGAATTGCACGCCGCCTACCAAGTGCCGCAAACGCGCTACAGCAGCGGAATCCTGGCGGTGTTGCATTCATCGCAATATCTCTGGATCACCAGCTATTACCAGCGGCGCGAAGCGCAGGCGTCCGGCCAGGCGAAGTGGAGCATGGCCGGCTACTTTCTCACACTCATCGCCGGAGGCATTGCTCTGTTCATTCCCGGGCCATGGCTGGTGAGCTATATTTTCCGCTTTGATTTCACGACGAGCTTCCTGATCTTCACGGCGCTGGTCAACATCCATCATTTCATTCTCGATGGCGTGGTGTGGAAGCTGAGGGACTCGCGCGTGGCCTCGTTGCTGATTGATCCGGCCGCTAAGGCTTCGGTGAGTGAACGCGATGCGACCTCGGCGAAGAGCCGCAAAATCGCGGCAGCGGCGCCTCCGGCGGCTCGATGGACGGCTGCGGCGAGCTTGCGCGTGGCTCTCGTAGCGCTGCTTTTGGTATGGGGTGCGACGGACCTGATTCGCTTCACGCTCGCCACCGATGAGACGAATCTCTCCTCTTTGCTTCATGCTTCCAGGATGAACCCATACGACAGCATGGTCGCCGAGCGCATCGCGTCGGTCGAAAAACAAGTTGGCCGCCATGACGAAGAGATTGCGGCGCTGTCCCGCGCGGTGGCGATCAATCCGTACAACGCTGCGCTGCAGCAAACTTGCGCACGCGCAATGATTGCCGACGGACGTTATCAGGAAGCCTACGACCACTACGCCAAAATGCTCGAACTGTTTCCACGCGACCCGGACGCACTGGTAAATTACGGCCTCCTGGCCGTGCGCCTCGGCTATCCGGAAGAGGCGACGGATTCGTGGCAAAAAGCCGTGGACATCGATCCGAATCAGGCGAACGCTCACCTTTATCTCGCCGAAGCCTTCGATCAGAAGGGAGAACACGCGGCTGCCGCGCGCCACTGGGAACGATATCTGACGCTCGCGTCCGAAGGCGGAGACAATTCCACCACGCTAATCGGAAAGCGGATTTCCGTCACGATTCAAGTCGCGGACGACGAGGCGCGCATCAATCATGACGATCGAGCGCTCGCCGAATACCAGTCCGCGATTGCTTTGGCGCAGCACGCTGGCGATGCCCGGCTTCAGAGCCTCGCCTTTGCGCACTTGGGGGATTTACAGGAGAAGAGCGGCGACGCCAAGTCTGCCGCTCGGTCCTATCAGCGCGGACTGGCCCTCGATGCCACCGCCGGCGACCCGCGTGCGGAAGCCATTGATTGGTTCAACTACGGGCAGTTCTTGCGCCGGCATGGAGTGCCCGACGAACTCTCCTATGCGTGCTTCCTGCGCGCGCAAGATCTGTTGCAGAAGTCGGCCGCGCCGGAATTAGCCACGGTCGAGACAGCCCGGGAACAGATTCAGGCTCGTCTGGGCAAAAAGGTGCGAGACACCAAGAAGAATCTTCCGAGTCTGCTTGCCAGCGCGGCCAAGTTGCCCGCAGCGTCGTTCTGAAGCAGGCTGTCATTTTTAGCGAAACCGCGCGTCTCTGTCGTTCCCGCGCACTTCGCGGGCGCGGCGTAGTTCGAGGAATCTCCTGCTCGGCCTTGCATGAAGCGCCAACGATTGCTCTGCGCATACTTACGGACTTCGTCGCTTGGCCGGCTGTACATCCGGCTCCCAGCGGCGGGTGGACAAAAGATTTCGTGCGTCCACAAGTTGCCGAAACTTCGCCGCGTCTCCTCCCACGTCAGGGTGATGGCGGCGCGCCGCCTTCCGGAATGCCGACTCGATCTGATCATCCGAGGAACCGGGTGCAAGGTCGAGCAGGCGCAATGCTTTTGTGTACTCGTCCTCCTGCGAGCGGCTTTCGCTGCGCGAGCGCCGGCGGGACCTTCGTCTCGGCTCACGCACGGCTTCACGAAGGCCATCTAAGATTTCGGAAGCAAGCCGGTGCTCCGCGACGTACTGCTCTACCACCTCCAAAACACTTTCGAGCGGAACGGAGCGGAAATCGGGCGACCTTCTAAGAATTTCCTCCCACTGCTCGCTGCTGAGTTCAAGCGTCTCGCCTAGTGGCACCGAATACTCCACTGTCTTCCAACTATTTCCGCTGTTCCCGCCCTGTTCGGGAATGCACAGGAACAATTGCGTGCGCCCAGCGCGTTCTTTCGTTTTGACGAACATGACGGCGACACCCGCTACCCGACACGTTTTTAAGGAGTACGTTCGTGGCCGCTACGCACCGGGTCGGGATGCTCTTTGCCTATGATACTCGCTCCAGGTAAGGGCTATCACGAGCACGTCGAATACCGACAAAAAAATCATGGCCAGGGAATGCGTGAGGACGAAACGGTAGATTTGATAGCTGATGAATCCCGCCAGAACGACGATCATCGCCGGGTAGGCCCACAACTCGTTCATCCAAAGCGCAATCACCAGGATGAGTTTCACCGCGCCGTGGGACAGAAGATACCAGGTAGCAAAATGTTTTCCGCCGGCCCCAAATCTTATGAGGTAATCCCGCAGATGCCTGGCAATAAAATCGTGACGATCTTCCGGGAGCTCAGTGGCGATGAAAGCCATGACGATTCGATTGAGTGCGTCCGGTGAAATTTTCAAGAAGGCAATTCCCGCGATGACCTCGGTGAGCGCGCCGAGACCTTTCAAGGCGATGCTTACAAGAAAGCTTTCATGAAGAACTGAGGCTGAGCTGGACTTGTCCACGGGTAAGGTCAGGATACTCGATTGTGGGCTGCTGCGTGCTGCGAGGTGCCGCTAGGTACCGACGCGTAACGATCGGGTGAGGTTTTTCAGCGTTGCGATGGCGGAAAATGCAGCCAGTTGAGACGTGCGCGGATTTGTGTTCGAGGGCACGTTTTCCACGCGCATCGAAAGGCGGCCAAACTCCCCTTGGACGCGAATCTCGTGCACGTTCTCGCTGCCTCCGGGCACCGCGACCACGCGCACGCGCACCATGGCCGACGAATCGACGGCCAAGCGCAGCGATGCCGCCACGTTCGACGTTGTCGGAAACGCTCGGGCGGCGTCTTCGGCTGAGCCATCGAAGATGACCGTGTCCTCTTTCATGCCGTCGAGTTGAATCCCGCGATCGAGCACGTACTTCGAGCCGGCGAGCGCCTTCACGGGTTTGCGGCTGGTCAATTCCGCGGAGTCGATTCGCCCAATCGAGGCGGACTTGATTCCATCGAGGCCCGCGATGGCGCCTGAGGGAACGTAAATTCGGCAGACTTTCGCGCTGGCTTCGCGAAACCATTCTTCGCGGCCCAGCAGGCCGCCGACGCTCATGATCAACATGTCGCGTCCGCGAGCCAGCGCCTTCGGCACGAAGTCCGGAAGCGCGGCCTGGCTTGCGGCTTCGACGGCCAATTCGCAGCGGTCAATCATTTCTTCGACGGGCAACACCGGCGGGTGATTTGAGAGTTCCGACGAAAGTTGCTTGGCACGCGCGCAATCCTGGTCAGAGAGCGCAACAAGTTCGGCGTCGACTTGCTTTTGATCGAGAGCGGTGGCGATTGTTCTGCCGATGGCACCAACGCCGAGAAGTCCGATCTTCAGCATGTCGCGCGTCCTACGCTAGCGCGAGCATGCGATCAATCGCACGCTTCGCCTTGCGCGCGATATCTTCCGGCACGCGGATTTGAGGGGTCATGGTTTCGAGCGATTGAATCACCTTGTCGAGCGTTATTGTTTTCATGAAGGCGCACACGGCGTTGGGGTTAACGGCGTGAAACGTCTTCTGCGGGAATTTTTTGTTGAGCTGATGAAAAATTCCCAGCTCGGTGCCCACCGCGAATTCCGTGGCCTCTGATTCGCCGATATGCTTGAGCATTCCCTCCGTAGAAAGGAAAAAGGTGCGGTCCTGCGGCAGCGTGCCGTCCATCGCCTTGGCCATGCAGGAGCTGACGCAGCCGCACTCGGGATGCAGGAGCAGTTCGATATCGGGATGCTCCTCTAGGATCTCCACCACCTGCTCGGGGCGGATGGTCTTGTGTACGTGGCAGTAACCCGGATATGCCACGATGTTGCTGCGGCCCGTTTGCCGCGCCACCACCTCCGCCAAAAACTTGTCGGGGAGGAATAGGATGGTTTTATCGGATGGAATCGAACGCACGACCTTGGCTGCATTGGCGGACGTGCAGCAATAGTCGCTCTCGGCTTTCACGGCCGCCGAAGTGTTGATGTAGGAAACTACAACGGCGCCGGGAAGTTTCGCTTTCCACTTCAGGAGCTCTTGGGGAGTGATCGAGGCAGCGAGCGAGCATCCCGCGCGCAGATCGGGCAGCAGCACCGTCTTATCGGGAAGTAAAATTGCGGCAGTCTCCGCCATGAAATGCACTCCGCAGAAGACGATAACGTCCGCATTGGTCTTCGCGGCGGCTTGCGAAAGCTTCAGCGAATCGGCAACTGCATCGGCAACTTCCTGAACTTCAGGACGTTGATAATGGTGGGCCAGCAGAATGGCATTGCGTTCCGCGCAAAGAGCCCGGACGCGCTGCTGTTTGGCGCGAATCTCGGCGGCCGTATCGTCGATCTCTTCAATGATGGGAAGAGTGTAGCGTCCTTCAAAAATTTCCTGCGTCGCTGCGCTTGCCATAATTTTTGCTCTCCATGGATTAAAATTGTTACGAAATTCGCTGGCACACATCGAGCGCCCGGGCCGAGTGCGTCAAAGCACCCACCGAAATCGCATCCACGCCGGATGCGGCGTAAGCCTCAACGTTCGCTTCGGAAATTCCGCCGCTCGCTTCGATCAGCGTGTCGTCCCATAAGTTCTCGCGCCGGAGCGCATCGAGAATCGTTTCGATCGCGTCCGGGGCGATGTTGTCCAGCATCAGCAGGCATGGGTAATCGTGCGAAGCATCTGCCCGCAGACGTCGAAATGTTTGCGCTACGGCGAGCGCGCCATCTTCCTGCGGACTTCGACTTCGATAAAGGCCGATTCGGTGCGGAACTTCCAAGCCTTTTCAATCGCAAGAGGCGCCGCTTCCGCTTCCGTGCCAGCTAAAAGGGCCAAATGATTGTTCTTGATTAAAATGGCGTCTCCCAGGCCCAGACGGTGCGTGCCGCCATTGCCAAGATGCAAGGCACGCTTGTCGAGAAGGCCCCAGTGAGTTTTTCTGGTGCCCACGACTAGCGCGGTGAAGCCACGCTGCTTCACACGCTGTTGCAGGCAGCGGGCTGCAGTGGCGATCCCGCTCATTCGTTGTACGAGGTTCAAGCCGACTCGTTCGAGCGAAAGCAGCTCGATTTGATTTCCTTCGGCGCGCAGCAATGCTTCGCCGGGCCGGATCACTTCGCCATCTTTCTTCTCGATCTCCACATGCAGGCCATGTGAACGCAGCAGCAGAGCAAATTCGTTCAGGCCAGCAGCTACGCCGCCTTCGCGCGCTGACACCGTCGCCATTGCGCCGCGGCTTCTTGTTCCGACGGCTTCCGCAGTCAGGTCTCGAGTGCCAAGATCGGCCTGAAGGAGAAAATCGGTGAGCGCGCGGACGGCCTGGCAATACTCGGGATTGTCGATCAGCAGGCTAGCGCCGCGGCATAGCGCGTTTTCAATTCGTTGTTGTCGACTGTCGCCCATACAAATGTTCGCAATGCTACTTCAGGAGAAAACCACGCCTCTTCAGCGCTCTCTTGGCGCGCGCAATCATCTCGGGCCGCGAGGCCTCTACCGTGTGTAGATGCACTCCACGCGTCAGGGAAGAAAGAAGCGATGCATGCGAGGAGCGGATGCGGCGCAAGAAGGCTTGCACGTCCGCGCGCGATTCGAGCATAAGGGATCCGCGAAGCTCACCGTAGAGAGGATGCTCCACGGTTACGTCCAGGATCTTGACCCCATTGTCGACCAAGATCTGCAGCTCTTCTTCCGTTCGCTCAGGAGCGTGCTTGCAAGCAAGGAGGGTCCGGTGAAACCGGCTAGGGCTTTTCGGAACGCGGTAACCCTGGGGCGTGGCTAGAATTTCCTCGCCGCCAGCCCGCAGGATGGCGACATCCTGCACCAAGCACTGGCGGCTGACACGGAGACGCTTAGCCAGTTCGCTGCCGCGGACGGGCCCGGCATGCGCGCGCATCCAGGCGATGATTCGCCGCCGACGCTGTGCTGCGGTATCCATTCGGCCTTCCACGCCCGGCGATCGTGTGGGATTGATTTTCATGTCTGTGTTGTCTTGTCAGATATCTTGACCACTGTCAAGCCTAGCACAACAGCGAGCAGTTCGCATACTCGCGAACGCCTGGCTGGGGCGAAACTGGGTGCGGCGGGCGTGCCACTCGGCCTCGCGATTCGCTATCTGCAACTGGCGAGAATCGCAGGCATCGTTACTTTGGCGGTATGGACGGCACTATTGGCCCCGACCGGCAAAGCCTATGTAAGGCAATATGGGTACGGGCGGCTCATTCATGACTAGGGTGGGAGAACGACGAAGTGCGCGTGTGCTGTTGGACGTTCCGGTAGTGATTTGGGGCGAATCTCCCGACCAGCAGGCCTTTCGCGAGGAAACATTCACCGTAACCGTGAGTGCTCACGGCGCATTGGTAATGCTTGCCGCGGGAGTATGCGTAGGCCAAAGAGTCGTCCTTCGAAAGCTCACAGATACTGTCGAAATCGGAGGGAAGATTGCATATAAGGGAAGCCCTTATGCCGGTTTGACGCAAGTTGGGATCGACCTCGACCAACCATCGCCGGAATTCTGGCCGATCAGCCAACCTCCAATGGACTGGATAACTTCTTAGACGCAAAGTGTTCCAGAACTGGACATATTCGGGAGACCGCGCCCGAAATGGGTCTTGCTTCGCCTATCAGCGGGAAGGACGGCGGCGAACTAGCCGTTGAGTTCGATGAGCCAGGAATCGAGGAGCTCTCGTTGATCGTCTGCAACTTCCAGAAAAGCGACGCCCATCCCCATGCCCTCCTGCACGTAAATGATCTTTCCGGTAGCGACGAAGTCCCCTCGATCGCGCGAGATGCGGAGCCTGATGTGAGTCTCTTTGGGAAGCGGGTTAAGGATGTCCACGTAACATCCCTTGCGGCTGATTTCCGAAATGCGCCCGGAAAACCGCAAGTCGCTGACCGGCTCGATCACTTCCGCGGTCGCGATAAGTGAATAGCGCGGCACCGTGCGGCGTTCACTTCCGGACGGTTCAGTCTTAATTGGCGACCCCGCTGAATCGGTGCTCATTGCGGCACCTCCCAAGTTGCCTTGCGGCTAGATTGGCACAAATGCAGAGGGTGCCGCTACTCAATGATGCCAGGGGACACCAAAGCGCAAACATCCTCGAATTTCGCGCCTGACCTTACAGCGCAAACGCGCGCCGGGCGATTTCAGCGTTGCTCTCGTTGCCCTCAGGAACCAAATTCGCCCCTTTTGGACTCCTTTCGCGTAGGGAAAACTCAAAATCATGCCCCGGCAAAAAAGAGTTGCAGCGAGCATACGGGAGTTGCTTTCAATTGTAAGCATAGGAGTACTAAAACCCATTGGCTGGAGAGCTGTTTTTCGACGAGGCGACCTACTCAGGCGTCCAGTCCGGGCGAACCCATGGCGGGACTTACCGAGCGTTGGTGGGCGACAGACGTGCGTTCTCTCAATCCAGTTGATTCATCGTCGGGAAAGCTTTATTCTTCATAGCGTTCCAGTCACCTAGCTCGGCATTCTTCGTTGCACTGACACGTATGCGCCCAGGGGAGCAGCTCAGAGAACTTCGCAACCGACTCGGCGTGACTACGCGCGAAGTGGAAGAATTCAGCCGCAGCATCGCCGAAGACCGCCAGAACGAGGAGTTCTACATCTCGAATGCCTGGCTGACCCAATTGGAAAACAAGAATTCAGTTCCCAGCATCTATAAGCTGTACAGCCTGAGCGTAATCTATCGTACGAAGTTCAACGATCTTCTCCTCGTGTTTGGAATCGACCTAAGCGCCACCTCAAGGTACCAGCTCGCACTTCCGTTGCAGAACACTCATTTGACAGCGTTCGAATCGCCGAATCCCGAAAAGGCTATTACTTTCCCGGTACGGTTCGATAAGAGTTTCAATTTGGAAACCACCAGTCTAATTGCGCGCATGGTCGAGGTGTGGGGAGAAGTCCCTATCGCGCTGATTCAGAAGCTGGATGTACGCCACTGCCAGTATGGTTACATCGGGATGCAGGACTACACGATGTATCCGCTGCTGCGTCCCGGATCATTCGTGCAGATCGACAACCAGCCGACCCGCATGCAAGCCTCTGAATGGCGTACAGAATTTGACCGGCCTATTTATTTCGTCGAACTCCGGGATGGCTATGCGTGTTCCTGGTGCGAAGTGCGCGGTTCTCAACTTACGCTGGTTCCGCATCCGCTATCTGGCTGCACGATCCGTCAGTTCGTCTATCCCTCGGAAGCGGAAATTGTCGGCCAGGTCACCGGAGTGGCGATGCGTCTGATTCCCGCGGGCGGGGATTCAGACGAGCCTCTAAGATTGCCAAAGCGATCTTGAAGGTCGAAAAGAGAAGCTGCGCCGAGAGCGGATCGGCTTCTACTGGGACAGCCACCCGGTAGGGTTCCAACTTCCGCCAGGCGGCTAGGAATTCACCCGGGCTGGTGTGCGTGGATTCCATATACGCCTCCATCTGGCACACTACATTCTCGAGCGAGCAGCCCACGAGCTGCCGAAAAACCTCCCGGTGACAATCCGCCAGGGCCTCGCAGGCTACTTCTTGGCTGAAGCGGGCCGCTAGTCCATCGTGATAGTAAAGACCGGTGTTGTAGTCCCGCATCGATGCGAGATAGATAAGCCGGTCAAGTGCCCGTGGAAGTTCTGAAAGCGTGCGGTGACGCACGTCTTCAGCGGCCTCCTGAACGTCGAGTCGTCGGGGTAGGGAACTCACGAGGTAATTCCTAGAGTGAAGCGCCGAACTGGCGGCCAGGTAGCGCTCCAAGGCCAGCCGAATTCAAAAATGCAAGGGACCGCCCCGAGATCCTGCAAACTTGCACGGCAGTCGCAGCGGTTGCGCCAACGATTCGAGGCGCGGCGTAGGGGCCTCCGACATACAAAACCGCCTGAAGCGCGCGGCAGGCGAGCAGCAAGCCGGCGAACTGAAGTGCGAGCGCCAGTTCCGTTCGGAAGCTCAGCCGGGCGTAAAACCGCGCCGAGCCCAGATGGAAGCGCATGAGATTAAGCACCTGTTTTCTAACCTGCGCAGCCCATGCGAGGGCAACGCTTTTGCGCTCCCTGAGAAACATCGCGCACACCGGCCCGGGAGCCTGCGATCGGACGTATTCGAGATCCTCCCTGGTAAAGATGCGGTCGATCAGCTCCATGGGCAGCAAACCTGTCTGCAGCGCAACTAAGGCCTGTCGTGCTTCAACCAGAGCCGCCGAACTCTCTTCCGCGCGCGGACTCCGCCAAACGAGGAAAATCAGGGATAGAAAAAGTAGTGCCCCAATCGACAAGAATAAGATGAGCTGAATCACGAATCCTGTCCTAGCGAGAAATACCTTGGGGACGTCAGTGCCATTATGCCTGCCTTATTGGATTTTGTCGCCATCTCCATGTTGCCATCCGCATTCCAGGGTGGGCAATAGGACCATAGTCCCGCCACCCAAACTACCAGCGACAAGTCGTACGAAAGTGGCCAAACGATATCCCCCGGTTGTCTATGCGTGAGCCGACATAGAGCCGCAGCGGCAGAATTATCAGGCTCGTACCAATATATAGGGTATAGGCTGTAGCCGATGAGCATAGCTTTCACGTTCCTGCTCAGCGGGATCCGGAGATACGCGATAACGCCACCAATACCGAGTAACAAAAGAGCCCGGACGGTTGGAAAGCCCCGCTCAAGACTGATCAGCATATGCTCTGTCGCGGAACCTCTCAAGTCTAAGGCAGCGCAGACCGCGAAGCCGATCAATGCCAAGGGAAAAACGCCTTCGATGGCCTTCGCAAAACGGCGGGCGCGCTCAAGAAGAACCAGAGCATCTCTAAGAGTTTCGACAATGACGCCCGAGGCGATGATCATCGTGAGAAACTGCGTGAGCCAGTATGCCTGCGCATACCCCGGGGAGTGATCATAGCGGATGTAGAGAAGTATAAAACTCACGAGCACAAAAGCGATTTGCGTACAAAAGAGCCAGTATTTTCCGAGGATCCCTTCCTGAAAGCCCCGAAGAAGAATTACCGCCAACAGCGCGAGGCCCGACCACCAATGATCGCCGATATCATTAATCTAAATCTCCTCATCCTCGCGCGGGCCAGCCATCGACTTCGGATCGTCAGCGGACCGTTTTTCTCAAATAAGAACGCATTGCGCTCCTCGTTCGGGCGACGAGCGCCTCGTAATCCCCCTCTAGGCGAATGCCGGACTCGGGTGCCGGATCCCGGCTGTATGTCCACAGGGCAACCACCCAGATAATTAGAGAAATGTCGAAAGTCAACGGCCGAAAGATCCTAGACGCTTCGCCAAACAGTCTTGCCGAGTACGACCCCAGTGCGAGGCTCATGAGGCTTGTTCCTACGTATAGTCCATATCCACCTATCATGCCTTTCATGTTTTTGCCAAGCGCGATTCTGTAATAGGAGATGACTGCTAACAATGCGAAAATGAACACTGCCTGAACTGTTCTCAAATCGCGTTCAAGTTCGTGCATGGTGCTCGCGACGGACCAGCGTGATCGGATGAGCGGGAACAGCACGGCAAAGCAAGTAATGAGCCCAAAGGCTGCTAAGCCGGCCATCCTCGCGAACCTCTCCGCACCCGGGTACGGCGCCAAGGCATGATTCAGAATCTCCAGGAGTATGCCGTAGCCGAGAATCAACGTGAAGAACTGAGTGCCCCAATACCAGCGATGATACAGGCTAGGGAACAAGAGCAGGATCGCCATGAGTAGGACGGCCCCGCTATAAGCGTAAAAGAACGGATACTTAACGACGAGGCGAGTTCGGAGACTTCGGAACAGAAGAAGCGATTCCAGCACAATGCCTGCGAGCCAGATCATCGAGGGAAACATTGGGATGAGTGGGGACAGCGGAAGTGAATCTAACACATGGAAGAGGAGAACCCCAGTTCTCCTCTTAGCGGTACTTCTCTTTTTGGATCAGCTCGTCAACTCCGCATCAGCTTAAAACTGAGACTCCCTTCGGTTCGGGCACCGGGCCATCCCAGCCTGACGCCGCAGTGAGTTTCGGTTCAGGCACCGGGCCATCCCAGCCTGACGCCGGAGTGAGTTTCGGTTCAGGCACCGGGCCATCCCAGCCTGACGCCGCAGTGAGTTTCGGTTCAGGCACCGGGCCATCCCAGCCTGACGCCGCAGCGAGTTTCGGTTCAGGCACCGGGCCATCCCAGCCTGACGCCGCAGCGAGTTTCGGTTCAGGCACCGGGCCATCCCAGCCTGACGCCGCAGTGAGTTTCGGTTCAGGCACCGGGCCATCCCAGCCTGACGCAACAGCGAGTTTCGGTTCAGGCACCGGGCCATCCCAGCCTGACGCAACAGCGAGTTTCGGTTCGGGCACCGGGCCGTCCCAGCTCGATGAACTCAATGCCGCGACGAGGTTGAGTTGAGTTAGGGGTCTATGACTGAAGCCTGACGCGCTCGCAGCAAGCCCAAGCGCAACAAATGCCGCTACAAACCAAGCGCAATTACTCTTCTTCATATGTGTGTCTCCTCTGCCGTTGGAATGACCCTGGTCGCACGGAGCCTAGCGTCCCCCCCAATTTCTGCCCTGTGGATGTGGATACCTCTTGGATAGCCGAGCAATGCCCGCATTCACGCTATTGCCAATGCGGCGGGCGTTGCATCGGCGCACACCTCTGGGACGAAGTTCCCCGAAGCGCTGGATACGTTCGAGCCGGCGGCGACTAGTGAGGAGCTAACGAAATTGGAAACTCTGCGGGATATGCCTATGGAGTTTCACGGCGGATTGCGGTACTTAAGGTATTAGCCGAGGGCGCGGCTTACAAAAATGAGTGAAAACCAACTTTCCTTCGATGGCGCAAGCGTGCGCCCGGAAACGGTCCGCGAACATTTGCGGAAATTGGACCGCCGCCAGTGGTGGATGTGGTCGTCCACGGTACTCGTATTGGTTCTTCTCAGCATTGCCGTTGCCTCGTTTTCCTTTCCGCGTATGTTGAATCATGAGCAAGCTTCGTACTCTTTTTATCTCAATCAGGCGGTGCGCTCGCTGGTCGGACTGGTGCTGATCTTCAGCGTTTATCTCGTATATCAACAAACGATGATCATTCGCATGCGCAACCAATTGGCCGATCAGATTGCGTCCCTGGCCAAGGTCCAGACGCTTACGGACGAGGTCTACAAGCTAGCCGCACTCGATCAACTTACCGGCCTTTATAATCGCCGCTCCGGCGAACAACGCCTCGCTGAGGAAATCAGCCGCGCAGTGCGCCATCAACGCCCTCTCACTGTGCTTTTGATCGATCTTGATGGGCTGAAACAGACCAACGACAGGCTTGGCCATGCCGCCGGCGACTTGGTCTTGAAGACCTTTTCCGAGCGCCTTCAAAAGGCCATTCGCGGCTCTGACCTAGCTGTGCGGTTGGGCGGAGACGAGTTCATGGCCCTGTTGCCGGAGTGTCGCGCGGAAGAGGTTAGGCACGTCATGGGACGCATTGAAGGCCTTGAGGTCGAATATGAGGGTACTCGAATTCCGATTCGATTCTCGCGTGGGTGGACAGACTACAAACCGGGGGAGACTTCCGAAGAGTTGCTGAAACGGGCGGACGAGGCCCTTTACGCCGATAAACGCGCCGGCAAGCGCGATCTTTCGGAGTCGCCGCAGAAGACTTCGCAGGTTGTACTTTAGTGTCTGCCCACAAACTCAACCGGCTCAGCGTTTCGGCCACACGCCGGGGAATGCGGATAAGCAGCCCGGATGCGGTTTCTCGCTGTTTCCTCTCAAGCAACCGGCAGCGATGTTGCGCTTGCGCGGTCTGCGGCCCCGCCCGTACGATGTCCTAGTTGCATGTAAGATACTCCCCCGTATAGGAAGTGATACGATGCCCAAGGAAAAACCCAAGGTGAATATCGGCGAGGTCATTCGCTCCTACCGCAATGACCGCGGCCTCTCGCAGGGTGATATCGAGCGCCGTACCGGCCTGCTCCGCTGCTATCTTTCGCGCGTGGAAAACGGACACACGGTTCCATCGCTTGAGACGCTCGCGAAGATTGCCGAGGCCATGGAAATCAGCTTGGCCGACTTTTTCCCCGGTACCGACACTCCGCAAGACCGCGAAACCCGCAAGGTTCTCGGCGAACTTTCCGACGAAGAGATTCGTTTCCTCGCGGAAATCAAGAAATATTCAACCAGTTTATCGAATGACGACAAACGGCTCGTCCTGGCCATGATCCGCAAGATGTCCATCGTGATTCCGCCGCCACCGCGCAACGGCAAATCCGTGGGCGCCGGCCACCGCACACACGCCTAACATTCAAGCGGTCTTTTGACTATTCCCCGAAAGGGAAGGGTCACCGGCACATGCCAGCCGCGCGCCAGTCCACTAGCATCAACATCAGCGAATTCGTTACAATAGCTGCAAGAATGTCTCGCAAACGCCGTCAGACAATCGCCGTGAAAGTTGGCAACGTCCAGGTGGGCGGCGGTGCGCCTGTGGTGGTCCAGTCCATGACCAACACGGACACTGCTGATGTTGTTGCCACCGCGCAACAGTGCTTGGAACTTGCCCAGGCGGGTTCAGAACTCGTTCGCATCACGGTAAACATGCCGGAAGCGGCGGCGGCTGTTCCGGAGATCAAAAAGCGCCTGCGCGATGCCGGCTGCGACGTTCCGGTGATCGGCGATTTTCATTACAACGGGCACGTCCTGCTGACGAAATATCCCAATTGCGCGCGCGATCTCGATAAATACCGAATCAATCCCGGCAACGTCGGCCACGGGCAACGGCGGGACGAGCAGTTCGCAACTATCTGCAAAGTAGCGCGCGACAACGGTAAGCCGGTGCGTATCGGCGTGAATGGCGGCTCGCTCAACCAAGAGCTCGTGATGCGCAAAATGCAAGAGAACACGGACCGCGATCTCGGCAAGACGTCCGAGGACATCATCAACGAGTGCATGGTCCTTTCCGCGATCGAATCCACCGAGCTCGCGATCGAGTCTGGCTTGCGAAAAGATCAGATCATCATTTCCTGCAAAGTTTCGCGGCCCGGCGATCTCATCGCGATTTACCGGGACCTTTCCGCGAAAACCGATCAGCCGCTTCATCTGGGCCTCACTGAAGCCGGAATGGGTGCCAAAGGACTGGTTTGGTCTGCGGCGTCCATGGGCATTCTGTTGGAGGAGGGAATTGGCGACACGATCCGCGTGTCGCTCACGCCGCGTCCGGGCGGCGACCGGCGCGATGAGGTCTACGCAGCTTGCGAGTTGCTCCAGTCCCTGGGCCTGCGCTCCTTTGCGCCCAGCGTTACCGCGTGTCCCGGTTGTGGGCGCACCACCAGTTCTACATTCCAGGAGCTTGCGGAAAGCATCCAGGGCTATATCCGCGACAAAATGCCGGAATGGAAGCGTGAGTACGAAGGTGTCGAAGAACTGAAACTTGCCGTAATGGGCTGCATTGTGAATGGCCCTGGCGAATCCAAGGCATCGAACATCGGCATCAGCTTGCCGGGCACGGGCGAGGCGCCTCGCTGTCCTGTCTACATCGACGGCCAGAAGTTTACCACCCTCGAAGGCACCTACGACGAGCTCTCCGCGGCCTTCCAGGCGCTCGTCAACGACTATGTCACGACGAAATATCACAAGCGAGAGACGCCGCTGCCCGCGTCGGCAGTTTCCGTGGCTCCCGCGGCGGTTCCAGCTTCGAAAACATCTCTCCGCGTTATCGCCTAATTCATCTCGCTTAAAGCGAAGTCCACAGGAGTAATTCCTTGCACGGTTTCCCGCAGCCGCTAAGATACGCTCGCGGTTCGATCGTTTGAGTAGCGCGCAACTGGAAAGGAGCGGCAGGCGGGTTCCGCGGTTGCGAAAACGGAGACGGTACTTCTAATCGACACAAGAGCCGAGTAGAACATGAGATAACTTATTGAAAAGAAAGGAAGGGGACACGGGCTACTCGACACTTTTCTAGGTGTCCAGCTTTCGCCACAGGCCAAACCGCTCATGACCGAAAGCACGGCAAACCCGGCTAGCTCTCACTCGGAGCCGCCCGCTCATTGGGAGCGCGGCTTCTGGAGCCTCATCCTCACGCAATTTCAAACGGGCTTCAATGACAACGGGCTGAAATTCCTCGTGACCTACATCGTCGTCGCGATGAATCTGCCACATGCGCAGCGCGACCGCTTGGTACCGATCGTCGGAGTGCTTTTCGCGGCTCCTTTCATCCTTTTCTCTATGGTCGGCGGCTACCTGGCCGATCGCTACAGCAAGCGCAGCGTGACCATCGGCACAAAGTTGTTCGAACTTGGAGTCATGGCGTTTTTCATCGCGAGCCTGGCTGCGCGGAATTTACCGATGGAATTCGCGGGCGTCTTTTTGATCAGCACGGAGGGGGCATTATTCGGGCCTTCGAAATACGGATTGCTGCCGGAATTGCTTCCCGAGCGGCGGCTTTCCTGGGGCAACGGCATCATCGAATTCGGGACGTTTCTTGCCGGAATCGGTGGCACGATCGCCGCGGGCGAGCTTGCCGAGCGATATCAAGGTCGCGAGGCGATTGCGGGCTTTCTACTGCTGGGTTGTACGTTCTTCGGATCAATCGCGAGTCTAGGAATCTCGAAAATCCCAGCGGCCGATCCCAGCAAGAAATTTCGCTGGAACCAGATCGGCGAATTCGCGACCCAGATGAAGACGATTGTGGCGGACCGCGTGCTCGGCTGGGCGGTCCTCGGAAATACGTACCTCTTTTTTCTTGCGGCGCTGCTGCAGCTCACCATCATTATTTACGGGCACGATGTCCTTCGCATCGATGATACCCACATCACCTATTTGCAAGCGGCAGTGGCCATCGGAATTGGACTCGGCAGCATTGCGGCGGGTTATCTCTCTGGCGGAAAAATTGAGTACGGCCTGATTCCGCTCGGCGCCGTGGGAATGACGATATTTGGCGCGCTGCTCTACTTTCGCGCTCCGGCAGAATCCCTGGCGAACTTATTGCAGAGTCTGATACCTCGAATTCCGGCGGCGTTCGCCGGAAAGATCATATCGATCGGCGTGGCGTGGGCTCGCCTTCGAATTTTTGACCTGGGATTCCTGGGTTTCTTCGGCGGACTGTTTGCGGTGCCTCTCGGCGCACTGATCCAGCATCGCCCGAAGCCTGAGGAGAAGGGCGGCGTGATTGCGGCAGCCAACCTGGTTTCGTTCATCGGCATCGCGATCGCGTCCGGCGCCTACTATGTGTTCACGGATATTTTTCACCAAACGCCGGCAGGAATTTTTCTCGACGGCGCAATTCTCACACTAGTCACAACTGCTTATTCCATCTACTTGCTGCCGGATTCGCTGCTGCGCTTTCTGCTTTGGGCGGCAACACATTCGATTTATCGCATCCGCGTGGAAGGACGCGAAAACATTCCGGAAAGAGGGGGCGCGCTTTTTGTTTCGAATCACATGTCGTTCGTGGATGCGTGCTTGCTGATCGCTTCAACAGATCGCTCCATCCGCTTTCTGATGTTCAAGGGTATTTACGACCTGCCTTACGTAAAACCGTTTGCAAAGATGATTCGTGCGATTCCAATTTCTTCGGAATTGCGGCCGCGCGAAATGCTTCAGTCCTTGCGCGAAGCCACTAGCGCAATCAAGAACGGTGAAGTGGTTTGCATTTTTGCCGAAGGGCAGATTACGCGCATCGGGCAACTGATGCCGTTTCGACGCGGGATGGAGCGCATCATGAAGGGAGTCGATGCGCCGATCATCCCGGTGAGCCTCGACGGCGTTTGGGGCAGCATCTTCAGCTTCGAGCGTGGGCGTTTCATGTGGAAACTGCCACGATCCATTCCCTATCCGGTCACCGTGAGTTTCGGCAAGCCGATGCTTTCCACTTCGACGCCCTTCGAAGTGCGGCGCGCGGTGCAGGAGTTGCAGACCGAGGCTTATTGCCACCGAAGAGGTCGCAAGCGCACCCTGCACCAGTCGCTGATTCACACGGCGCACCGGCATCCGTTCCGTTTTGCGATGGGAGACAAACGGCGCCCGCGAATGAAATGGGGAGAGGCGTTGCTTAGCGCGATTTTTCTTGCGCGGAGGCTGCAAAGCGTCTGGAAGGGGCAGGAGATGGTTGGAATTTTGCTGCCGCCGTCAGTGCCCGGCGCGCTCGTCAATTTCGCCGCCATGCTGGCGGGAAAAATACCGGTGAATTTGAATTACACGGTTTCGGACGAATCGCTGGCTTCCAGTGCGGCGCAATGCAAGCTCGAAACCGTGATTACGACGAAGCCGCTGCTGGATAGGATTCCCCTGAAGGTTCCGGGGAAGACAATTTTCCTCGAGGAAGCGGCGGCGCGTCCGGGATTTGGCGAGCGGCTGGCGGCGTTGCTTCTCTGGTTTTTGCCGAGCGGAATGCTTGAGCGCACCGTCAGCGGAGGAAAAAACAAAACTCCGAACGATCTGGCGACCATTATTTTTTCCAGCGGCAGCACGAGCGAGCCAAAGGGCGTGATGCTGACTCATTACAACGTGGCGTCCAACATCGAGCAAAGCGGCCAGGTCTTCATGCTTGACAGCAAAGACTGTCTGCTGGGTGTGCTGCCGTTTTTTCACTCTTTCGGATTCACGATCACGCTGTGGCTGCCCGCCGTGCTGGGTGTCGGCGTTGCGTACCATCCCAGCCCGCTCGATCTCACAGCCATCAGCGAGCTTGTTCGCGACTACCGCGTCACTTTTTTGCTGGCTACGCCGACTTTTCTTCAAGCCTACACGCGCCGTTGCTCGCCCGAGGATTTCGGGAGCTTGCAGTTTGTTGTAGTCGGTGCGGAAAAGCTTCCCGAGCGGCTGGCGCTGGCGTTCGAAGATCGCTTTGGACTGAGGCCGCTCGAAGGGTACGGCGCAACGGAATGTTCTCCGGTGGTTGCGGTTAACACACGAGATTTTCGGGCGCCGGGTTTTCGCCAGGTGGGTGGCAAGCGAGGTCACATCGGGCATCCGTTGCCGGGCATCAGCGTGCGTATTGTGGACCCCGAAACGCGCGAACCGCTTCCGGCGGGCGCGGCGGGGCTATTGCTGGTGCGCGGGCCTAACGTGATGCAGGGCTATTTAGGCAAGCCGGAAAAGACGGCCGAGGTACTGCAAGATGGTTGGTACGTCACCGGAGACATCGCCACCGAAGACGAAGACGGTTTTCTCACAATCACCGACCGGCTCAGCCGGTTCAGCAAGATCGGCGGCGAGATGGTGCCCCATATCAAGGTCGAAGAGCAGCTGCACGAAGTGGCGGACGCCACGGAACAGAAATTCGTGGTCACAGCCGTGCCCGACGGAAAAAAAGGAGAGCGGTTGGTGGTGTTGCATACGCTCAAGCCCGAGGAATTAAAGTCCGTGCTGGAAAACTTGCCGCAGTCCGGGTTGCCGAACCTGTGGACACCGCGCCCAAATCAATTTTTCGCCGTGGAGGAGTTTCCGCACCTGGGTACCGGCAAGCTCGATCTGCGCCGGGTCCGCGAATTGGCCCTCCAGTTTTCGCCCGTGGAAAAGGAGTAGCTCAGACCATCCTCGTGGACATCTCAAAGCGCTGGTGATCGCATCCCGGCGGCGCGCGGAAGCCGTTCGACCCCGAATTTCAGCACTTCAGACGTTACCGTTTGTTCGGTACGCAAGGCTGGACTAAAATCACCAGTGCTGGAGAACATTTCGGCATGGACAAAAGCGAAAAACACAATTCGTTGCCAGGGCGAGCGGCTGTGACGCTGCGCCGGGATTGTCGCCGAAGCTCCGGTCCCGCGAAGTAGCCGTTTCCCTGCAGCTAATCTTTCAACAAAGAACTAGCGGCAACCTGGCATCCACATTGTTTTCCAGTTATCGAACGACGCGGCCGGGGCGCGCCTCTAGGGGCGAGGATTGATGACGCGTGTCGCAGTAAGTGCTAGCCAGTCACGCGCAGCAATCCTGCCTCGGCCCGGCGCTCGGGAAGAGCCGCGTATTCCCGAGCCGAATGCTAAAACACCCCCAACTTGATGTGCAAAAACTTCTTCGGATTTTTGCGGAAATCGGCGATCAGCAGCCGCATGTCGCCGCTGAGGCCGGTCACATTGTCGTAGAATGCCGGATCCGTGAAGAATTTGCCGAGCGTGCCCTGGCTGGAATTCAGCTTGGCGGATGCGTCGCGGACATTGGCGGAGGCATCGCGTAGATTATTGAAAACGGTGTCGTCCGTGGCCAGCTTGCCCAGCGTGCCTTTTCCCGCACGCACATCGCCCAGCAGCGCGTTGCTTTTCTGCGCCACGCCCTCGATCTCGTTGTACGCGGTAGGATCGTAGACCAGCTTGCCGACCGTGCCTTTCTGATCGCGCACCGCGCCCATGACATCATCGAGCTTGCCAACCGCCGAATCCGCCTTGTTATAGAGTTCATCAGAGGCGACGAATTTGCCGAGGCTGCCTTGGCCCCGCTGAATCGAAGTGGTGATCTCATTCACATGAACAATTGTGTCGTCGAGATGATTGTAGATACGGGGATCGTTGAGGAACTTGCCGATGGTTCCCTGGCCTCGATTTACTTTGGTGATGATTTGATTGAGCTGGTCGGAAAGAGTGCCTAGATTTTCAACGACATCGGAGCCGCGTTGGACGATCTGTTTCATGTCCGCCTGCTCCGATCCCGGAATCACGCCCTTCGAGGGCAGCACGGATCCGGTCAATCCGCGGGTCACACTCACATAGCGGTTTCCAAACAGGCCCTGGGTGACCAGCGAGGCCGTCGAATCGGTGCGTATCTGATCCTGGAATTTCTTGTCGAGACGCAGCACCAGCGTGATGTTGTGCTCGTGATCTGTAGGGTGCGGAGTCAGCCGGATAGATTCGACGTTACCGACTTCGATTCCATCGAGGGTGACGGGCGCGCCGGTTGCCAGCTCGTCCACTTCAGGCAGATAGGTGACCAAGCGATATTTCGGCCCTAGAAACCCGCCGCCTGTCACATAAAAAATCGCGACAACCACGATCAGCAACCCTACCAACACGAATACGCCTACTCGAAGTTCGGTCCACGTCAGTTGCTTGCGTTGCGCCATTGCCATTCCTCCTCGGCGGTGCGTGCTATTCAGCGGAAGCCAAAAACATCTTCAGGTACTCGTCGGATGAGTGAAGCAATTCCTCGGCCGGACCTTCAAAGTAGATCTTGCCATCTCGCAGAACAAGAACGTTGGTAACCGGGCCACCTTTCTGCTGGCCTTCCGTGCCGGCGACTTCTTTGCCGTTGCCGTGGGAGCGGATCACGCGGCCGCTGGCACGGTCAAAAGAAAAGCGAGAGAGGCCGAACGCATCCTGGACTCGGTGCGTTGCCAGCAACGAGGTGACGCCCTGGAGATCGCGGCCCCGCAGGATCAGAGTGATGATGGTTTGCGAAGTGACCGGGTCGAGGCCAGCGGTGGGAGAATCGTAGAAGACAAGCGGAGGGCGATCCACCAGCGCGCGGGCAATCGAAACGCGGCGCCGCATTCCACCGGAAAGCTCCGCCGGATATTTTTCAAGCGTATCCTCCATTTCGACGAACCGCAGGGCCTCGCGGACGTGTCCATCGATTTCCGCCTCCGGGACGTTTTCTTCGCGCAGCCGGAACGCCACATTCTCCGCCACCGTCATGGAATCGAACAGAGCGCCTTCCTGGAAGACGAAGCCCAAATGCCGCCGGAAATCGAGCAATTCCTCTTCGGACATGCCGCCGATATCGTGGCCCATCACCCAGATACGGCCGGCATCCGCGTCAAGCAGGCCGGCGGCCAACTTCATCAGCAGCGTTTTCCCGGAGCCGCTTTCGCCAAGCAGAATTTTTGTTTCCCCTGGCCAAACTTCGAACGAGATGCCGCTGAGCACTTCGTGTTCATCGAACCCAATGTGGACATCATCGAAGGCGATAAGCGGTTCACCCGGCACCATCGTATTCGCGTCGGTTACCGGCGCTGGGCGCGGTGGGAGCTGCATACGCAATTATAGATGGAAAGAGGAACGCTCCACAGCCCGGTTTTCTACGCCAAGGAACCGGAGCGTTGCGACAACGGCAGACTTAGGGGTGGAATGCGTACAGCAAGATGCGGGACAGGAATGCATCCAGGACAATGACGGTGACGGAGGAGACCACGACGGCCGAGGTCGTTGCGCGCCCCACGCCTTGCGTCCCGCCCCTTACGCGCAATCCCTCATAGCAACCGATGGTCGCGATCACAAAGCCGAATATTACCGGTTTTACCATGCCCTGAACGATGTCTCCGGGATCCAGCGCATTGATGGCTCGCGTCCAGAACTGCACCGCGCCGAGCCGAAGGGTGAAATGCGCCACTGCGAATCCGCCAATGAGTCCGACAAAATCTGCAACAGCTACTAGGAGCGGCAGAACGAGTGTCGTTGCAACAACGCGGGGCGTCACTAACTTGCGGATCGGGTCGGTGCCGAGCGCACGCATCGCGTCCACTTGCTCGGTGACAATCATGGAGCCGAGTTCGGACGCTATTCCCGATGCATTGCGACCCGCGACGACGATCGCCGTGATCGTCGGCCCGAGTTCTCTCACCAGGGCGAGCGACACGGCGTCGCCTGTGAGAGCTGTTCCGCCGAAGCGCTCAAATTGCGCTGCAGTTTGCAGCAACAATACGGCTCCTATGAAAAAACCGATGATAAGCACGATGGGAAGCGAACCAATGCCGATGAAATCCATCTGCTCGAGCACGTCCGACCAGTAGTAGGGAGGAGTGAAGATGTTGGCTACGGAGCTTGTCGCCAGCAGGGAATAGTCCTGTAGGGAAAAAAGCTGGCGCTTGACCGCATCTCCTATCACCGCCAGGGGGGAAAGCGTTTCGCCTGTTTGGGGCATCGTGTACGAGGCGGCTCCGGATGCAGCCGAATCTAGGGAAGCCTAACGTCCAGCGCACATGCCGTCAAGCAAACATCCGGCAATGCGTCCACCGGTTGCGATCACGCCGCCGCTGAGCTGCGCGCGGCCTTTACGCCTAGGTGAGCGTCCGGTAGAATCCTTCGTCTGTCTCGAAAGGCAAGCGATAGAACATGTTGCGATTCGTAACTGCCGGGGAGTCTCACGGGCAGGCGCTGGTGGCCTGGATTTCGGGGCTGCCTGCGGGCGTCCCAGTGGACCTGGATTTCATTGGCCGGGAGCTCCACCGGAGGCAACTGGGATTTGGACGCGGAGGCCGGCAACGAATCGAAAAAGATCAAGCGGATATTCTCGCTGGGGTCCGGCACGGCAAGACGATCGGCGCGCCCATCGCTCTGCGCATCGAGAATCGCGATTGGAAAAATTGGGAAAAGGCATTGCCCGTGGAAGATAGCGACGGCGCCGATGATTTGCAGCGCCGGCTCACCGCTCCACGGCCCGGTCACGCGGATTTAGCAGGCGCGCAAAAATTCAATTTTCACGATGCGCGGTATGTGCTCGAACGCGCGTCCGCGCGTGAAACGGCCGCGAGAGTGGCCGCGGGATCGTTTGCCAAGCTGCTGCTGCGCGAGTTTGGGATCACCGTTTTGAGTCATACGATTGTGGTGGGCCATGCGCGACTGGAACGAGCGGCTTCGTGGGAGGAAATCGTTGCGGTCTGCGAGAATCTCGAATCGCCGCTGCGCTGCGTCGATGGCGATGTGGAAGCGAAAATGAAGGCTGAGGTCGACCATGTGCTGCGCGCCGGCGATTCTGTGGGAGGAATCTTTGAAGTGGTGGCGCGAGGCGTTCCGCCGGGGCTGGGAAGCCATGCCCAATGGGATGAAAAACTCGATGGCCAACTGGCGCGCGCGGTGATGTCCATTCAAGCGGTGAAGGCGGTCGAAATCGGCACGGGGGTCACGAACGCGGGAAGCTACGGCTCCGAAGTGCAGGACGAGATTGCATACGACGCGGAGCAGAAGCGTTTTAATCGCGCGTCGAATCGTGCGGGTGGCCTGGAAGGCGGAATCACGAACGGGCAGGATGTGGTGGTGCGCGGATATCTGAAACCGATTTCGACGCTGCGCCGCGCGCTTTTGACTGCGGACATGAACACAAAGAAAGCGGTGAAGGCGGCTTACGAGCGCTCCGACGTTTGCGTGGTGCCCGCGGGCGGCGTGGCGGGTGAAGCGATGGTGGCGCTGACGCTGGCGGGCGCGCTGATCGAGAAATTCGGCGGAGACTCGCTTGAAGAAATGCGCCGAAATTTCGACGGCTATCAGCGGCAATTGGACGGCTTTTAGATTTTAGAGGGGAACGGAAAAGGCACGATGATTCATCCCATTGTGAAATATGGCGACCCGATTCTCGAAGCACCCGCGAAGGCGGTGGAAAATTTCGATGAGGAACTGCAAACTCTGGTCGCGGATATGTTCGAGTCCATGTATGCGGCAAACGGCGTGGGATTGGCCGCGCCGCAAATCGGAATCGGCAAACGGCTCAACGTGATTGACGTCAGCAACGGAAAAAATCCGGAAGCGAAGATCGTCTGCGCGAATCCCGAAATCGTTCATGCCGAAGGCGAACAGCGCGAGGAGGAAGGCTGCCTCTCGGTGCCAGGATTTCGCGGATATGTGCCACGGCCGCTGTACGTGACCATCCGCGCGCAAGACGCAACTGGAAAGGAATTTGAAATGCGCGGCGAGGGGCTGCTGGCGCGCGCATTTTGCCACGAGATCGACCACCTCAACGGAGTACTCTTCATCACGCACCTAAGCATGCTGAAACGAGACATGATCAAGCGCAAAATCCGCAAGCTGAAAAAAGCAGGCGAGTGGTAGGCGGCGGTGCCGCTGCGAATCGTATTTTGCGGCACGCCGGCGTTTGCGGTGCCGTCGCTCGATCGCCTGATCGCACAGCCTGAATTCGAAATCGTCGGGGCTGTCACTCAGCCGGACCGCCCGCGCGGGCGCGGCCGGGAAATCGCAATTTCCGCGGTGAAGACAGCGGCTGCGAAAGCTGGCATCCCCGTTTATCAGCCGGAAAAAATTCGGTCGGACGAGGCTTACGAATATTTTCGGCGCGTCGCACCAGACGCAGTCGTCATCATTGCCTACGGGCAGATTATTTCGCCACGCTTGATTGCAAATCCACGGCTTGGCTGGATCAACGTACACGCTTCGCTGCTGCCGAAATATCGCGGCGCCGCTCCGATCAATTGGGCGATTATCAATGGCGAGACGCGGACCGGCGTAACCACGATGCAGATAGATGCGGGTCTCGATACAGGGCCGATGTTGTTGCGAAGCCAAGTCGATATCGGGCCGGATGAGACGGCTCCGGAGCTTGCGCCGCGTCTGAGTGCGGCGGGAGCGCTGCTTATTGTCGAAACGCTTCGCATGTTGGATCACGGAGAAATCACTGTTGCGCCGCAGGACAATTCGCAGGCTAGTTTTGCGCCGCCGCTGAAAAAGGATGATGGGCGCATAGACTGGTCGTTAGCGCCGCGCGCGATTTACAATCGAATTCGCGGGCTCGACCCGTGGCCAGGCGCTTTCACGCTCTTTCGCGGGAAGAGTTGTCACATTTGGGGCAAGCCCGTTTCGTTAGAATATTCCCGTGGCGAACCCCACCCGCCGGGAACGATTCGAATCGAACCGTCTGGAGCCTTCGTTTCCTGCGGCGAGGGCGATTCGCTCAAGCTCGAATTCGTGCAACTTGAAGGACGGAAGCGCGTGACCGCGCAAGAATTTGTGAATGGGGCTCGGCTCGCCCCAGGCGAGCGCTTTGGTCTTTAGCTTTCCCGGAGTAAACGAAACCTCCGCAGATGCCCATCAGCCCCGCTAGAAAAATCGCGTACGAAGTACTGCGGCGCGTGGAAGCGGAGGGCGCGTACGCAAGCGATCTTTTGCACGCGAAGCTGGCCGCGCACGTAAAGCCGGCCGACGCGGCGCTCGCCACTGAAATTACTTTGGGTGTTCTGCGCTGGCGAAGGCTGCTCGATTTTCTGCTCGAACGGCATCTCAAGAGACCCATCAGCCGCCTCGATTTGCCCGTAATGCTCGCGCTGCGAATAGGCCTGTATCAGCTGCGCTTTCTGGACAAGGTTCCGGCGCGCGCAGCGGTCAACGAATCCGTCGAACTCGTAAAGAGCGCGCGAAAAGGTTCCGCGGCTGCACTCGTGAATGCGGTGTTGCGCAAAGCCGAGAGTGACGCGCAGTCTCCCGCAGAATCATTTCTCGCACTGGACCTTCCGCCCTCCGAACGGCTGGGAATTTTGCATTCGCATCCGACGTGGCTCGTCGAACGCTGGCTTTTACGACTGGGCGAGGAGCAAACAGTCGCACTGCTTCACGCGAACAATGAGACTCCGCGGCTGAGCAGCGCCGTGCAGGATTTCAGCCGGCGCGAGGAAGTGCTCGGCGCGCTCGCGAAAGGCGGCTTGCAAACGCGCCCTGGGGTGCTTCTCGGCAGCGCTTTTTCCATAAGGGGGGGAAGCCCGTCCCGAGCAGAGGCGTTTCGGGCCGGCCAGATTTCGATTCAAGATGAAGCTTCTCAGGCAATACCGTTGTTGCTGGCAGTTCAGATTGGTGATCGGGTTCTCGACCTGTGCGCCGCGCCGGGCGGAAAGACTGCCGCACTGATACGCGCCGCCGGAAGCGCGGGCGCCGTAATTGCGGCGGACCGCCATTCGCACAGGCTCGCCGCCATGCGCGTGCAACTGGACAGGCTCGCAGCCGGCAGGGCGCATCTGGTCGAGCTGGACGCCGAAGAACCCCTCCCTTTCCACGAAAAATTCGACCGCATTCTACTCGATGCCCCGTGCTCGGGCACAGGCACGCTTGCGCGGCATCCGGAAATTCGCTGGCGGCTAGAATTAGATCAACTCGCGGAATCCCACGGACATCAAGTGAAGATGCTTCGTATGGCGTTGTCGAAACTCGCTCCCGGCGGAAGGCTGGTTTATTCGACGTGCTCCATGGAACCCGAGGAAAACGAAGAGGTGGTGGAAGAAGTGCTGCGGGACATGCCCTCGATACAGCAGATTCCGCGAGCCGAAGCGACGCAGGCACTCACGCCGCATCTCGTGACCGGAGTAGATCCGAACACGCTATTTGGCAACGACGGATATTTTCGGACGTCACCGTCGCTGCATCATACCGATGGTTTTTTCGCCGCCGTTCTTCATTCCGCGGATCGTGCATCCGCGCCCAGTCGTGCTAGGCTCATTGGCGGAGGCGGGGAAGCGTGAATTTCCGGGACCGTTTGCAATGGATTTTGCGGATGGCCCTGCTGGTGTTCGTGCTCTCGTCCGTGGGATTCCTCAGCGCGCTCACGGCCATGCGATTCGAGATTCAGGGCAGGGAAGTGGCCGTGCCCGATCTCGTGGGTAAATCAGCCAGCCAGGCCAGGCAAATTCTCCGCGGACGCCGGCTGAGCTTGAAAATCGAGGACAGAATATACAGCAATCTTCCCGTTGATGCTGTTGTTCGGCAGAGTCCGCCGCCAAACATGAGCGTGAAAGCCGGACAGGATGCGCATGTGGTGCTCAGTTTGGGGCCACAGAAGGTTACGATTCCGGATCTCCGGGACGAAAGCCTGCGCGCGGCACAGGTGGAGCTGCTTCGCGCCGGAATGCAGCTCGGCGAAGCGTCCAGCATTTATCTTCCGGGTGGCGAGGAAGATTCGGTGATTCAGCAGGATCCTGCACCCGGTACCACGGACGTCACCAGTCCTCATGAGGATCTGCTCGTCTCGCTTGGGCCGCGGCCGCCCGCGTTCGTGATGCCGGAACTCGCGGGGCTTCCGTTTGTTGAGGCCGAGTCGAAATTGAATGCGTCCGGGTTAAGAGTTTCCAAACTTACGCCTGTCGCGGTGACTCAGTTGCCTGCCGGCACAGTGGTCGGCCAGTCGCCGGCGCGGGGCCAGCGCGTGGATTCGAGCACGAAAATCGAATTGCAAATCGCGCAATCGCAATAGCTTCGTGTGTCTTACGCCGGCGTGTCGCCTTCTGTACATCCCTTGTTGCGCGGCCCAACCACCTTCTACGAGTGCAACGGGAGTTGTAGAGGTAATGGTACGCCAGACGTGGCGGCGACCGACTTGCTCAAAAAGACTACCCCGTTTGGCGATAAAATATTAGGTGCTCTGCTGATCTCTGCGACGTATGATGTCGCTGATTTGAACTTCATCGCTTTCGGGGAGGTTGCTGCACACTAAAATTTGAGGAGGTAAAGAATCATGGATAGGCGAAAGATGTTGACGTACTTGGGAATTAGCCCCGCCTTTCTTACCGGTTTTCCTGCTAGCGCTGAGACGACCCGGGCGCGGGTCCCATCGGCGAATCGCGGAGGCCACGAGGAAGGCATGATCACGGTGATGAACCCCGCGATAGCGGGCAAGCTGGCGGCCCGCGTTCCCCTAGTGCCACCCCTCGATAGCCTTCAAGGCAAGAAAATCTACATGGTCAATCTTTCCTGGGAAGGCCCGGATGCCGCGAACTACTTCTATGGAGCGATGACGGAGTGGCTTGACAAGCATTACTCCGGCGTCAAGACAATCGTAAAAGTCACCGCCGAGGGCATGTTTGGCAGCGATCCTTCGATCCTGAAGGACATCACCGCTAGTGGGGCTGACGCTGCGATTGTCGGCGTTGCTGGTTGAAACGGCTGCTGCGCGGCCGTGAGCCGCTGGGCAAAGCAAATTCAGATGCAGTGCAAGATTCCCGCCATTGGCGTCGCCTCCTCAAACATCGTGCATTACGCAACCGGCTACGTAGCGAAATATCAGACTGGCATGCCGATCCGATACGTGTCCGTTCCATTCCCCTTTACCGGACAACCGCGCATGGTTGACGTAGGTTATGTGACTGGCAAGGACATGTTGACGGGCCAGCCGCTGATGACCGCTGTGGTCAATGCGCTCACTAGTCCTCTAACGGCCGAGGAAAAGATGTCGGGAGCGCCGTCGGAGGAAGCTCTCGAGCCGAGATTGCTTCCGCCCGACTCAGAAGAGAATCTGCGGCAGCTTTTCGATGATAAGGAATGGACCGATTTCAATTCGATCATTCTTCCCACCGAAAAGCGTGTGACCGCGATGCTCAAGGGCACCAGTCACAAGCCCGACGAAGTGATCAAAACGATCAATATCACGGGCGGCGCGCGGCCACTGACCGTCGAGAAAGTCGCAATCAGCGCCGTAATGGCCGGTGCATCGCCGGAACATTTTCCGGTGATTTTGGCCCTGGCCACGCAAGCGCCCTTTGGTAACTCCACCAGTTCGATGGCGAACATGGTGGTGATCAGCGGCCCAATCCGCGACAAGCTGAAGTTCAATTGCGGGACCAATGCGATGGGGCCATACAACAGGTCCAACGCCGTCGTCGGCCGTGCCTTCACAATAATGTCCAAGACGGCGGGTGATCTACGGAACAATGTGAATGCCTGGGAAACTCTGGGCAATACGATGCAATACAACAATATGTGCTATGGCGAAAACGAGGAGGCCTTGCCCGAGGGCTGGGATCCTCTGCACGTCCAAATGGGCTTCAAGCCCACGGATAATGTGGTGACCGTGGGAACGGGCTGGAGCAGCATCGCCAGCGTGGGAGCCAGCCAGAGCATCTATCCGACCCACTACTTGATGCGCGATTACATGAGCTCGTTTTGCGCATCCGGTTCAGCCGCCACTATAGTGATAGATCCAACCGTTGCCGGCCTTCTGAAAGACGTGCATGGATTCAAGACCAAGGCCCAATTGAGCGAGTGGTTTTCGCAGAACATTCAGAAAACCGCCGGCTCGTATTGGGGCAACGGCGTAATTCAGAGCACCGCCGTTCCGTTCGCTCTCCAGGGTCTTGAGCCTTACGCGAGCTGGAGGAAGCTGCCGGACGACGCTCTCATCAAGCCATTCACCAACCCTAAGGCCATCCACGTTGTCGTGGCCGGCGGAAAAGTCCAGACCATGTGGTTCGTCACGGATTTTGGCATACGCCGGGGCGTGTTGATCGACGACTGGGCGTAGAGTTAAAATTAAGTTGACCAGCGGCGAGCGCGGGGCGCAAACCCCGCGCTCGTGTCTCAGAAGGGAGTGGGTTATGAGGCTCTGGGCGGGCTTCTTCTTGGGATTCTTGATGCTTATGTCGGCGGCAGTTTCCACCCGCGCTTTGCCAAACAGCTCGCAGCAGGCGTCGTCCGCGACCAAGGCGGACCAGAACGCTTCGGCGTCCGCAAAAGACAAAATTCCGCTTCCGCAAGTACCGCGCATCACCGCTGAAGAAGTACAGCGCCTGATCAAGGAAAAAGGGAATGTCGTGCTTGTGGACACCGATGATTCCGAGAGTTACGGCGACGAACATATCAAAGGCGCCGTCAACATTGCGTACGATCCCACGGCCGATCCCCGCGCTCAGGACGAGACGCTTTCCGCGCTTCCCGGAAACAAGTTGATCGTCTTCTACTGCAATTGCCCCCACGAGGAGGATAGCGCTCCGCTGGTGCTGGAGATGTGGGAGCTAAATTATGACCACGATAAGGTGAAGGCCCTGCAAGGCGGTCTCACCCGGTGGGAACAGCTGAAATATCCCCTCGCCGGTACCTCCATAAGCACGGCATCAACAGAAAAGGGTAACTGAAGGTCGACGCCTCATGTGCGTTTCCGTGCCCCTTCGCCGGCACGGAAACGCAATCGTACGAGCCCGCTAAAAAGCCCCGGGGATTTCGTGGCCAGAGTTTTTGACACGTAGCTCGGCCTGTGTTCAGATGGCCGCCGGAGAATTGACATGCGGCCGTATCGTCTGGCCCTGGCACTTGCAGGGCTTGTTGTGATCCTTCTGATAATTGTTCCGCTTTTCTCGGTCAGCATTGGCTTGCTGGTCGACCGGTTGTGGTTCAATCACATCGGTTTCCGCGAGATCTTCGCCACAGTTCTGGAGACGCAGGTCGGATTGGGTGTCTGCTGCGGAGTGGGGTTTCTGGTGGTCGCCGGGCTAAACTTTTGGGCCGCTCAAGGCGTGGCGCGGCGCTCGGGATATCGGCGGGCGATCTCACGAATGATCGAAATTCCTGTCATCGAGAAATTTCCTTCCTTTTTTGGAAGCCTGATCTGGTTCGGCTTTGTGCTGGTGGCCTGGATCATTGGTCAATGGGGGGCGGGACACTGGGAAACCTATCTTCTTGCGACGCATGCGGTGCCCATAACGCAGACGGATCCCATCTTCGGGATCAGCCTGAGCTTTTACCTGTTCCGCCTTCCTTTTCTTTTCTTTCTTTACCATCTCGCGCTGATCATCCTGGTGATGAGCCTTCTGACGGCAGCGCTGCAGTATTTCATCGCGGGCGGCGTGTGGATTTCGCCGCGCGGCTTGGGCATGGGCCGCAATGCCCGCGGGCATCTGATGGTTTTGGGAGGGCTACTTTTTTTGTTGTTCGCGTGGCGCGCGCGGCTGGGCATGTACGACCTGGTGTATGCGCCCACCGGCTTGGTGTACGGCGCCGGGTACACGGACATTCACGTGGGCCGGCCCGTGCTCTGGATTCAGCTCGTCCTCTGCGTGATCGCCGCGATCGCTTTTTTTGCCGGCGCGCCGAAGGGCGAAATACGGCCAGCAGGGTATGCGGTTGGCGGCGTACTCGGAGTGGCGATCCTCGGAGGATTCGTGGCACCTGCGCTGGTGCAGCGATATCTGGTTGCGCCGAGCGAGCTTGAGAAGGAGGTGCCGTATATCGCGCGCAACATCAAGTTCACCCGGCAGGCCTACGGGCTTGACAGGTTTGATGAGCGCGACTTTCCGGCAATTCAGGACCTAACCGCCGCGTCGGTCGAGCAGAACGCAGCCACGATGCGAAATCTGCGCTTGTGGGATCACGACCCGCAGCTCACCACGTTCCAGCAGCTTCAGGAAATTCGCACTTATTACGATTTCGCGGATATCTACTACGACCGGTACACCATTGATTCCGAACTTCGCCAAGTTTCGCTTTCGCCCCGAGAACTCTCGGCGCAGAGCCTGCCGGACCCCAACTGGGTCAACCAGCACCTGACGTACACGCACGGATACGGGCTGTGCCTCGGGCCTGTGAACGAGTCCACTTCAGACGGCCTGCCTGTGCTGTTCATCAAGGATATTCCACCGGTCTCGTCTATTTCGCTCAAGGTTACGCGGCCGGAAATTTATTACGGCCAAGTAGCCAACAACTACTGTCTCGTTGGGACTGGGGCAAAAGAATTTGACCACCCGTCCGGCGAAGATAACGTCTATAAAGCATATCAAGGTACGGGCGGCATCTCGGTAGGTGGCCTCTGGCGGCGGCTGATTCTTGCTCTGCGATTCGGCGATATCAACATTCTGATTTCCGGATATATTCAGCACACAAGCCGCATCATGATGTATCGGCGCGTTTTGGAGCGCGTCGAAACGCTCGCTCCCTTTTTGTCCTACGACAGCCATCCCTATCTGGTTGTTGCGAACGACGGATCATTGCAGTGGATCGTGGACGCGTACACTACCTCCGACCAATATCCCTATTCCGAACCGACCCAAGATGGGGGCAATTACATCCGCAACTCCGTCAAGATCACTATCAGTGCCTACGACGGGCGCGTTAAGCTTTACGTCAGCGACCCGTCCGATCCGTTGATCCAGGCCTATCAGCGAATCTTCCCGGATGTTTTTCAACCGCTCTCGGAGATGCCGCCGGACCTCCGTGCGCACATTCGTTACCCGCAGGATTTTTTTGCCATTCAAGCCTCGAAGTACGCCGTGTATCACATGACGGACCCAAGCGTCTTTTACAGCAAGGAAGACTTGTGGCGCGTGGCCACGAGGTCGGTCAACGGGACGTCCACGCCGATGAGTCCTTATTACGCCGTCATGAGACTACCCGAGGTGGGAAAGAGCGAGGAATTCATCTTGATGGTTCCGTTTACGCCAGCGCGCAAGAACAACATGATTGCCTGGATAGCGGCTCGTTGCGACGGCGCCGATTACGGAAAGGTTCTCGTTTTCACTTTTCCTAAAGAAAAACTGATTTATGGCCCGGAACAGATTCAATCGCGCGTCAACCAAAGTCCTTCGATCTCTCAGCAGCTGACCCTGTGGGACCAGGGTGGGTCGCGGGTGATTCGCGGCACACTGCTCGTGGTTCCGGTCCAGAATGCAGTGCTCTATGTTGAGCCGCTGTACCTCGCCGCCGAGGGAGGCTCTTCAATCCCTGAATTGAAGCGAGTGATCGTGGCCTATTCCGACCAAGCGGTGATGGAGCCGTCACTGGAAGACGCCTTGAACGCCATCTTCAGCGGCAACAGAAGCGGGACCGCGGAAGGGGCCAGTTCCGGGCCCACGCCGACAACCGCTTCGGCCTCGACAGGAGTTCCTGCTTCAATCGAGAACCTGATCCGGCAGGCTAACCAGCATTACGAAGCGGCTCAGCAAGACCTCCGCCAAGGCAATTGGGCAGGCTACGGGCAGGAAATACAGAAGCTCGGCGAGATTCTGAAACAGATGCCGGCGAGGGATCGCTAGTCCCTAGGGGCCGCAGCGTCTTGCCCGGTACCGTAGAGCGGCCCCGGCCCGGGCGTGAAGATCGGCCTTTCGGGTCCGGCACGGTGCGACGAGCCGCTTGTCGCTATGCTAAGATTCACCCGATACTATGAGCTACGCGAGAATCGAGATCGCGCCGTCCATTTTGGCCTCGAATTTCGCCAAATTGAGCGATGAAATCCGCGCTGTTGAGGACGGAGGCGCGGACGTGATACATGTGGATGTGATGGACGGGCATTTCGTGCCGAATATATCCATCGGGATTCCGGTCGTTGCATCGCTCCGCAAGGCAACCCAACTTCCGCTGGACGTGCATCTGATGATCGAGCGGCCCGAGAAATATATCGACGATTTCGTGAAAGCGGGGGCCAATCGGGTTCTGGTCCATGAGGAAGCGACTGTCCATTTGGACCGGGCCCTGGCCATGATCCGCGAGCTTGGCGCCGAAGCCGGCGCGGCCATCAATCCCGCCACGCCCATCGCGATGCTCGCGGAAGTTCTCGACAAGGTCGATACCGTTCTGGTGATGTCCGTGAACCCAGGCTTCGGAGGGCAAGAATTTATTCCGGGAGCTCTTGAGAAAATTCGGCAGCTTAACCAGTGGCGCGCACGCTATAATCTCAACTTCCGGATTGAGGTAGACGGCGGTGTGGACGCGGAAAATGCCGCCGAATTGGCTCAGGCCGGGGCGAACACTCTCGTTGCGGGAACTTCGATCTTCCACACACCCGACCCGGCGGAGGCAGCGCGCCAAATGCGCAAGTTAGCAACGCAGGCTCTTAGTCAGAGAGCCTAAAATAGCGATTGGGGTCAGTCCTGATGAAAAGACATTTTGTGGCGATGGCCGTGATTCTCTCTTTCGCCGGTTCGGTATCGGCCGGGTTGCTGGGGCACAAGAAAGTTAAAATCACGAAGGTAAAGACACCCGCAGCCCAGAAGACCACCTCCACCGAATCCGCCGAACCCGACAAGGTGCTGTACATGCGGGCGATGCAGGACGTCCAGCGCAAAAAGTTCACCGAAGCTCGCCTGGATTTTCAAACGCTGATCAATACCTACCCCGACAGCGAATACCTCGCCAAAGCGAAGCTCGGCGTAGCCGATTCCTTCTATAAGGAAGGCGGCACCTCGAATCTCACTCAAGCAGTGGACGAGTATAAAAACTTTATCGTTTTCTTCCCGTTTCTCGATGAGGCCGCCTATGCCCAGATGCAGGTTGGCATGGCGCACTACCGAATGATGGAGAAAGCGGATCGTGACAATGACCAGGCGGAAGCGGCCGACCAGGAATTTCGCATCTTCCTGCAGAAATATCCCCAGAACCCTCTCGTTCCGAAGGCAAAGCAGTACTTGCGGAATGTCCAGGAAGTCCTGGCCGATGGTGACTTCAGGGTGGCCCGCTTTTACTACGTGAAGCAGGATTATCGGGCGTCTCTCGCGCGCCTCGTCGAGGTGTCGGACCGCTACCCGCTGTACAGCCAGAGTGACGATGCTCTTTTCATGATGGGCAATATCTACATCGCGCGCGAAGCAAGTCTCCAAGAACGAAGACGACAAGAATCATTGGGCCGACCTGGCCGCCAAATGCTACGAGAGGATCGTTCGGGATTATCCTCTTTCGGATTCAGCGTCTGAAGCCAAAGCTCGCTTGAAATTGATGGGTATGCCCGTTCCTGCGGCTGACCCAAACGCCGTGGCCCGAATGCGCAGAGAACAGTTGTATGAAAAGGAGCACCATCCCAACCGAATTTTGAAGTTGCCGCTCGCGGTGATCAAATCCAGCCCCGACGTTTCCGTCGCAGCGCACTCGGGCCAACCGGACCTTAATCCGCCGGATGATCTGATCTCGGCAACGGAGGTTTTGAATCAGGGCGCCACAGGTCCTACGTTCAGCGTGGTTGGTTCGACGGTCGCTGCGTCCGGCGCGAGCGATTCCGGCGGTGGTTCGAACTCGGTTGAAACTGAGACAGTCAATTCGTCTGGCGATTCGGCTGCCGATCCGCAGCCTGCCGCTGATGCAGCAGCGACTACGCCATCTGCCGCATCGTCCGATCCGCAGCCCGCGGATAGTTCGAGCACAAATGCAGCGGCGCCCCAAACTCCTGCTACAGACACTTCTAAATCCAGCAGTAATGCCGGTGCTGCGCCAAGCGACCCCCAGTCCGAATCCACGAGCAAGAAAAAGAAAGGCTTCCACAAGATTGTGCCCTGGTAGGCACGTATTTACCCCCTGCTAACAACTGTAGCACTCTCACCCACCGAGTTCGTTGACGCCCCTGATCTGTAATGGTGCAATAGGTGAGATACAGGCAATTCATCCGCACCAGCGCGTGGGGAGTACAGTGCCCAAGATTCTGATCGCCGACGACAATTCCAACGTCCAGAAGACGGTTGCGCTGGTCTTCCAGGAGAGAGGTATCCAGGTCGTCTCCGTGGGCAACGGGGAAGCGGCGGTGCGCCGCATCCCCGATCTCGACCCAGACCTAGTGCTAGCCGATATTTTCATGCCCGTTCGCAACGGCTATGAGGTTTGCGAATTCGTTAAGAAGGATGAGCGATTTTCGCACATCCCGGTGATTTTGCTCGTCGGGGCATTCGACCCGCTTGACGAAAAAGAAGCCCGGCGCGTTGGCGCGGATGGCGTTCTCAAGAAGCCCTTTGTTCCGCCCGATGCGCTGATCGCTATGGTAATGTCCGCACTCGAAAAGAATCCTCGAGCCGCGGCCGAACTTGCGAAGGCGAAGGAAGCCAAACAAGCGCCCGAGCCGCACCCGATGCCCGAGCTTGAGGTTCCCGCAAGGAGGGAATCCAAGCCACTGCCGTATTATCCTGAGCCAAGCGCTGAGGAAGCCGCGCTGGCGTACGGGTTCAGCGGTGGCCGCGCTCTAAGCCCTGAAAAGAAACAAGCCCCAAGCCAGCCGATCGCGCTCACCAGCGAACCGGCCGATGATGACGCCGAATTCGATGATGCAGCCGACTGGCGGCGTGGCGCCAGGGATTTCGAAATTCCCGCCGAGGCGGCGAATTTGCCGGCATTTTCGTCCGACGGCGATTGGGAAGCGGTTGCGTCTTCATCGCTACCTGATGCGGCGTCAGACGCGGTTGCCCCGCGAGAATCGGATCCACCTGTTGCTGTGCCATTCAGGGCGTTGAGCGAACTCGAGAATTCCGCGGACGACTTCTTTGAACCCGAAGCGCCGGCGGTGGCGCCCGTCCCGCCCCCAGAAACCGCCGAAGCGAATTTTGAGCAGCCTCTCACGGAGTCGAGGTTCGGCGAAGCACCCTCCGAGTCCCATGCCGAGCACACGCCGGATCCGCCGGAACAGCAGACCCATTGGATGGATGCGGTTGCAGCCTCTGCATCAGAACATCCACAAGGCAATTGGATGGCTGCGCTGGGCGAGCAGCAGGCAGAGCGCGCTCTAGCTGATGCACCTGGGCAGCTGAACGCGAGTGAGGCCAATTCCGCTTCAGTTGATGCGCTGGCGGCTGAACCCGCTGAGAGCATGGATTCCGCTCCGCGCCCCGCTCGCGACGAGGCATTCTTTGCTGAGGAATCCGAGCCGGCCGAAACAGCGCGAGATTTTTTCGCTCCCGAACCGCCGGCCCCCAAAGTGAGCGAGGAGCTTGAAGCGCAGCCTTTTGCAAGCGCAGGTTTCCCTGCGGAGCAATTTTTCCCGTCCGAAGCAGACGATCGGGCAAGCACGAATCAGATTTCGTTCAAGGATCCAGCCCTCGTGGAACCTCCAGCGGTCCACGTAACGCCCGAGCCGTTGTTGGTGGATGAGGAGCCGCACCGATCCGCGGAATATGGTTCGCATGGGGAGGCGCTTCCGCCCGCCCATTCGTTTTTTGTGCCCGAAGGCGATCAACCGACGATAGAGGAATCAGCGGAGCAGGATGTACTGGCGCCCGATAGTGCCCCCATACCGTTACTTTCCGCTGCGATCGAGGTCGACGAGCGCATCCCAACTGGTCATCCGCCGAATCGCGAAGCGCTGGCAGACATTCCGTTCCTTGTTCCTCCGCCGGGTTTCCGCCCGGACGCCCCGCAGGAGTCTGCTGCTAGCTCTGATACGGTGGACGCCGTGGTGCAAAAGGTTCTCGAGAAACTCGAACCGCAGCTTCACGAACTGCTTTCGCAGGGCGTGCTCAAGCCCTTGGTAGAAAGCCTCCTACAGGGTGAACTGGCAAAGAAAGAAAGATAGCTTCCGCAGAAAAACCCTCAGAAGAGTGACGAGTAGAGACAACCGCGATTCCTTGTTTTCAATGAGTTAGAGCGGTTTCTACTCGGACCGCGTGTCGATTAGAGTAATTGTGTGTCCGACGGTTCAGAGGCCGGCCTCCCGAAAGGAAATGCGCGCAATCGCGGCCCAGTCGGCGTCACCCATCCCTTGAGCCGTAGCGGCCAGCATGCGATCGCGAACCAGACTGGCCATCGGCATCGGGACAGAGACAGCTTCAGCAGCAGCAAGCGCTAATCGGTTGTCTTTCATCCCCAAAGCCATGCGGAAGCCAACAGGCTCGAAATTGTCAGCGGCGATCATCCCGCCATAGGTTCGATAGATTGGCGCGGAAAAAAGCGTTCCGGTAACTACATCCAGAAATTTGGCGGGGTCTACGTCGGATTTTCTGATCAGCGCAAACGCTTCCGCCAGGCTTTCGATGACCGTGGTAATCAAGAAATTGCCGGCGATTTTTACCAGATTGGCCGCCGGGGCCTCTTCGCCGACCACAAATGTCTTCTGCCCCATCGCATCAAACAGGGATCGGCAGCGCTCGATCTGTTCCGGAGGACCGGCAGCAGCAATGAAGATTTTCGCGGCAGCCGCAGCGTCCGGGCGGCCGAAAACGGGCGCGGCGATATAGTGCTGTTTTTTTTCGCGATGTGCCGCCAAGAGGTGGTGCGACATGGCCACACTCATTGTGCTCATCGAAATGTGGACGGCGCCCGCGGGAAGGGACTCGATGATTTTGCCCTGCCCGAAGATCACGTCTTCCACGGCATGGTCGTCCGCCAGCATGGTGATCAGCGCCTCTGCGCCGGAGGCGGCTTCGGCGGGAGTGCCGACAACCTGTGCGCCGAGAGGCCGCAACTCCTCCGCGCGGCTTCGGGTTTTGTTGTAAACCACCAGCGCGTGACCAGCTTTGATCAGATTGCGGGCCATAGCTGAGCCCATGTTGCCAAGACCAACGAAACCCACTTTCATTTCTGGTATCCCTCAGCTTTCTTTCAGCGTGTGGCGGCCCGTTCACTGCTCTCTGCTTTTTGCAAATCTGGCCGCCAGCCGAGCTCGGCAAGTATCCGGCTGCCGGAGCGCAACAGATCGACCTTCACACGATCGAGATCATGAAACAACAGCTTGCCGTCGCGTTTGCGCCAGTGGCCCGCAATCATCACCGAATCGATGTTCGCCAGATTCGCTTGCATGACGACCGTCGCAACCGCATCGTGGACAGGCCAGAGATTCAGCGCGTCGGCCCGGATCAGGACGAGGTCGGCTTGTTTGCCCGGAGTGATCGTACCGATCCGATCCTGCAACTTCAGCATCCGCGCGCCCTCGACCGTGATCCATGACAAGGCTTCGCGTACCGGAATCGTGGAGGTGTGCGGAATACCGCCGGTGGCCGAGCGGTGCTCTGCATTATCGAGCGCGCGCTGATGAGCGAGCGCGATTCGCGCAACGGTCAGCATATCCCCAGAAATCACGCTCTCGAGATCCACACCCAGCGATGGCGCGGCACCCAGCTTGCGCAGTCGGCCTGTGATCGGGTGGCCGTGGCCCTGAGCCATTTCGTCTTCCGGCGCGACCGAGAACGTGACGCCGCGGTCCACAAAGCGCGCCAATCTTTCGTCGGAAAGGTCATTTCCGTGGACGATATTCACGAAATCCTGGACGAGATTTTCCTGCTCGAGCACATCCCAACCATTCGGAGTTTTCGGGGGGCTGCCGCCCTGGTGCATCGAAGCGATCAGTCCCAGTTCGCGGGCCAACCGAAAATCGTGCAGCGCGACATCCAAGGTTGAAAAATGCGGGCCCAGGATTGCGAGGCCAAGCGTGAGCAGTTGGTCTCGCGAAGAGAACGAGCCGCGGAGCAGGCGCTCGACCTCGCTCCGCGGGTGCGGAACCTCGGAATAGTGCGGCTCTCCCGGCTTGGGATCGGGTTTCGGTGAACCGTGAAAGAAGCCGGCGCGAATCCCAGATTCGCGAAGACCTTCGATTGCTGCGTCGGTGTGCGCAGGTGTGGGATTGTTGTGGCACCAATCGACCAGAGTGGTTGTGCCGCAGTTCATTTGATTCAAAGCGCCAGCTAGCGTAGCGATGCGGATGTCTTCGGGGAGGAACCGCGTTGCAAGGCCGGCGTGAACCCAGCGAAAGTATTCGAGCAGCGTCCAATTCGAGGAAATCGCACGCAGTCCCGTCTGCCAGGTGTGCATGTGGGCGTTCACCAAGCCCGGGATCACGATAAAGGAGCGACCGTCAATTACTTCCGCGTCAGGCGCATCGATGCGGGCGCTAACGGCAGCGACCCGGTCGTTTTCGATCAGAATGCTGCCGGGCCGCAGATCTCCCCATTGGGGATCCATCGTGATGACGGTGGCATCGTGGATGAGCAGCCGGCGCACCAAGTCATCATGCTCATGGCTTTGCGGAAAAGCAACAGCGCGAGTTTTTACGATCGATAAGGCATTCAGCCCGCAAGAGCGGAGCACTACCAAGGCATGTCAATTCTGGGAGATGTGCTTGGCGTGAGGCGCAACCAGTGCCTCGTCGGAATCAGCGGCTTCAGGCACCGCCAGGTGTCTACCGCCGGCAGGGCTCAACTTCACGATAGCATCCATGTAGGTGTAGAAGACGGGCGTGAGATAGAGCGTCACGAATTGAGCAAAGAGCAGGCCCCCGACTACGCAAAGACCGAGCGGACGGCGGGCATCAGCGTCCGCGCCAAAGCCGATGGCGATGGGCAATGTGCCCATGATTGCAGCGGCGGTGGTCATCATGATCGGACGGAAGCGAATCATCGAGCCCTGATAGGCGGACTCGGCGGGTGAGATTTCGCCTTGGCGTTCGAGGTCGAGCGCGAAGTCTACCATCATGATGGCGTTCTTCTTGACGATTCCGATCAGCATGATGAGGCCGACGAAACCGTAGATGTCGAGAGCCACGTGAAAAATAGAAAGGGTGAGCAGGCCGCCGAAGGCAGCAGCAGGAAGGCCGGAGAGAATCGTGATGGGGTGAATGTAGCTCTCGTAGAGAATGCCGAGCACGAGATAGATCACGAGCACGGCCATAATGAGCAGGATGGGCAGACTGGTCAGCGACTGCTGGAAAGCCTGGGCGCTGCCTTGAAAACTGGTGGTGATGGAGATAGGCAGCATGGAACTGGCGAGTTTCTGCACGTCGTTAACGGCCTGGCCGAGCGCGACTCCGGGACCAAGATTGAAGGAGATGGTGACAGAGGGAAGCTGGCCGGTGTGGTTGACCGTGAGCGGACCAACGTTGGTAGTAAATTTCGAGACGGCACTGAGCGGAACCAGCTGGCCCGAAGTGGAATGAATGTAAAGATCGGAGAGCATGTTGGGATCTGCTTGGAAGCGCTGCTGCACGTCGAGAACAACCCAGTATTCATTGTTGGAGGTATAGATGGGCGAGACCAATCGCTGGCCGTAAGCGCTGTAAAGAGCGTCTTCGACCTGCTGTGGTGTGACTCCCAAGGCCGAGGCTTTGTCTCGATCAACAACAACATTGGCCTGAGGATTCTTGATTTGCAGGTCGCTGGTGACGCCGACGAGGTCAGGAACCCCCTTCAATTTTTGTTCCAACTCCTGGGCGTAATCGTAAAGCGTGCCGGTCTGGGGACTGGAAAGAGTGAACTGGTAGAGGCTCTTGCTCTGCTGTCCGCCGATGCGAATGGCCGGGGGATTCTGAAGAAAAACCTCGATGCCAGGGACTCGTCTGAGCTTCGGCCGAAGCTCCTGCATGATGTCGTTGATCGTCATGTGGTGTTCAAAGAGAGGGCGGATGAAACGGACGAGCGAGTCGAGCATGGGCGTATGTCCGTAGCTGGCGGCGAGACGATCGTAAGTGGGGCTGTCAGTCCAAGGACGGTCGGAAAGGTCCCGCAGGTGCAAGAATGCGTTGCCGTTATTCAGCCCGCTGCTGCTAGTGTCGCTGACCGCGGAGTGGAACTGCACGACGTTGGGATCGGCCTGGAAAATGCGATTGATCGCTTGCTGATGAGCCACCATAGCGTCAAAAGAGATGCCCTGATTGGCTTGGGTGGAAACCTGAATTTCGGAGAGATCCTCCTCGGGCAAGAAACCCTTGGGAATAACCCAGAATTCCCAAATGGTGCCCACCAGAATGGCCGCGCCGACAAGCATGACGAAGAGCCGATGCCGCAGCGACCAGCGCAAGCTGACTCCGTACCAGCGCAACGAGCCTTCAAGAACGGCTTCCAGTTTGCGGTAGAACCAGCCGTGTTGCGTTTCGTGCTCGGAGCGAAGATAGCGGCTGCACACCATCGGAGTGAGGGTGAGCGAGACGAAACCGGAAACGAGCACCGCGGAGATAATTACAACGGAGAATTCGTGGAGCAGGCGGCCGAATACGCCAGCCATGAAAAAGACAGGGAGAAAGACAGCCGCGAGCGAAAGCGTCATCGAGAGAATGGTGAATCCAACTTCCTGGGAGCCATCTAGCGAAGCTTGGAGGGCATTCTTGCCCATCTCCATGTGGCGGACCACATTTTCGAGCACGACGATGGCGTCGTCCACGACGAAGCCAACAGATAAGGTAAGGGCAAGCAGGGATAAATTGTCGATAGTGTAGCCGAGCAGATACATCACCGCGAATGTACCCACGATCGCCATGGGTAGCGCGAGGCTTGGAATGACGGTGGCGGAAGCGTTGCGGAGAAACAGGAAAATGACGAGAACAACGAGGATGACGGCCAGGAGAAGCGTGAACTTCACGTCATTCACTGACTGGCGAATGGGAACAGACCGGTCGTATTCGATCGAGAGATTGATCGACGGAGGCACCAGGGAAAAGAAGTGCGGAATAAGTTTGCGGATGCGATTAACGATATCGATGGTGTTCGTGCCAGGCTGCCGCTGAACGCCCAGCAGGATGCCCGGAATGCTGTTGATCCAGTTGGCGACGTATCGGTCTTGCACGCCGTCGGTAACAGATGCAATTTGATCGAGGCGTACCGGGGCGCCGTTGCGGTAAGCGACGATGAGGGGACGATACGCAGCGGCGTCGTTAAGCTGGCCGTTGGACTGGAGGTTATAGGCCTTATTAGCGCCGAAGAGCGTACCCATTGGCAAATTCACGTTGGCGTTTTGAATGGCCTGCTCCACTTCGTCGATTCCAATCTGGCGACTGACCATGGCATCGGGGTCGAGACCCACGCGCACCGCGTAAGTGGCCTGGCCGTTGACGGTGACTTGGGCAACGCCAGGGAGCATGGAAATCTGCGTAGCGATGAGATTTTCGGCATATTTATCGACATCGTAGAGCGGCAAAGTCGGCGAAGTGACAGCGAGCGAGAAGATGGACTGATCGGCGGGGTTGACCTTATGAAACGTTGGAGGGAAAGGCATATTGGGCGGAAGTTGATTGGCGGCGGCGGAAATGGCGGTCTGAACGTCGACGGCGGCGGAATTGATATCGCGGCTAAGTGAAAATTGAAGAGTAATTTGGGAGTTGCCCAGCGAGCTTGTGGAAGTCATCGAATCCAAGCCCGCGATGGTGGTGAACTGTTTCTCGAGCGGTGTGGCCACGGATGAGGCCATGGTTTCTGGGCTGGCTCCGGGGAGGCCGGCGGAGACCTGGATGGTGGGGAAATCTACGTTGGGCAAATCGCTGACAGCCAAGTCGCGGTAGGCGAGAATGCCAAAACCAAGGATGGCCAGCATGACCAAGCTGGTCATCACGCGGCGGTGAATGAAGATCTTGCTGAGATTCATCGGATTCCAGTGCTATCAGAGCCCTTTGGTGACGTAGACCTTCGTGCCCGGAACCAGGCTCACTTGGCCATCAGTAACGACAGTTTCACCGACGGACAGGCCCTGCAGAATTTGGGTCTCATTTTCGACAGTTTGCCCCACCGTTACTTGCTGGACGTCCACAGTCATGTTCGGCTTCACGACGAAAACAAACTGCCCTTGCTGGCCCGACTGCAGGGCCTGGGACGGCACTACCGTCACATTCTCTTGCTCACCTAAGCGCAGAAGGACGCTGGAGTATTGGCCAGGCCAGAGGCTGTGGGCCGGGTTTTCAAATGTGCCCATCAGCACAATCGTGCCCGTGGTTGCGTCAACTGTATTATTGACGAAGGAAAGATAGCCCTTCTCGGGAATCGTGGTATCGGGCGGCGTGGCCTGTACGGGCAAGCGCGATGTTGCCATGGCCCGCTTGATCTGGCCCAGATATTGCTGCGGCACAGAAAACGTGACGTAAAGCGGCGACACTTGATTGATCACCACAAGCACAGGCGCAGCGTTAGCCGCAACCGTGGCGCCTGGATATACGAGCTGTGCGCCGGTAACACCGCTAATGGGAGCGTAAATCGAGCAGTAGGAAAGTTGAATTTTCGCGGTTTGGACGGCGGCTTCATCGGCGGCCACAGTGGCACCTGCCGACGCCGAAGTGGCCTCGGACTGGTCGTACTGCTCTTTGGAGACAACACCGTCCCTGTAAAGCTGGTCGTAGCGTTTCAGTTCGAGCTGCCCGAGCTGGGCCTGCGCTTTATCCTTGGTCAGTGCCGCCTGAGCCTGGGAAAGCGCGGCAAGGAAAGGCGCCTGGTCAAGACTCACCAGCAGGTCGCCCTTGCGAACAAACTGACCCTGCCGGTAATTCACCTCCTTTACGATCCCAGCTGTCTGCGATTCGATCGAGACGGTTTTGAACGCTTGGCCGGCACCAATGGCATGCAACTCGATCGGTATCGACTTGCGCTCAACTTTAGCGACGACCACCGGCGCGGCGGATGTGCTCTGCGGTCTCGCAATTATGCCGCTGGCACGCGATCCCTGCGCGGGCCCGGCGCTGTCCGCGCAACCGGTAAGAACCAGGATGGGCAACAGTGAAATGGATGCGAGGATTTTACGAACTGTGATCATTCGTTTCAGTATTCGGTTCCTCATGGCAACTGTCGCTTGCAAACGAGCGGCCTAACCAGGATCCATTCTAACAGCGGGAAAGAGAGTTCAACTCTTTGACGGCTTCGACTGCAGCAAGGTTCCCGGCCCGTTAAGCTCAATTAAATTCCTGCTAATCGGGGAAAATACAGCTGGCCGCATTCCGCTCACCGCACGGATAGCTCGCGCCAGCCCTGGCTTCTATTTCAGGAGGTCGAGGATGTCACTCGGCACGCCGCTATCATCGGGCTTTTTCCAGCCTTTTTCGAACCATTCCTCCCAGTTCTGCGCCCAGGGGCGTCCGTAAAAGTCGATATAATCCGGATCGCCTTTCGTGAGCTGAACCGGCCGTCCGTTGACGTTCTTGATGTTCGACAGGCATTCGATGAAGGTAAATCGGGCATTGGGATCGCCGGCGACGGCGCGACGCAGGAAGCGGTCGCGGACACGCACGGGCTGAACCAGTGAATCCGGGTCATACCAGATCGCCTCGTGGTCCAGGCCGATGAAGTGGTGCTGCGCGTCATACATGGGCTTGAAGGTTTCCACCGTCTCCATCTTGTTCGAGAACTCGAAGAGGGTGTGCTGCGACCAGCCCTGTACGTTGGCGGTCCAGCCGACCAGAGTGTCGCCATCCCAGAAAGCGATCGTCTCGCCATACCATTGCGGAACCTTCTGAACGTGCTGCGTCTGGCCGACCAGGAACTCGCGAATAAAGTTGTCGGCAATGCCCGAAAGGAACTCGACGCGGGTCGGTGTTATGGTCAGTTCGAAGTTGGCCCCCCGGGAGGGAGCAGCCCACCAACGGATGAACCCCTCGGGCAGGCAGAAAGAGGCATTCCACTGCTTCGAGTTGTCCACCACCTCGTGGTAGATCTCCTGGACGTAGCGTTTCTGATACTCGGGGGTGAGAAGCGAGAGCAGCGTCGGAACCTGATTGATGCCGCCCCAGTGCCAGCGTTCGCCGCGTCCGCCGAATGCGAATCCCCGAGCACGGCGGTCGGGGCCGATGAAGCCGGGCGAGTCGGTTCCGTTGGGATCGCGGACGTAGAAGCCGTCCCAATCAGGTGTAGTGGCTTTGCTGTAGACGGTGGGGCCGCCATGAGCCTTGGCTTGGGCGAGGAGAGCCTCATAGTGTTCTTTGGCAGTCTTGTACGGATACGGGCTGACGATACGATCGCGCGGGAAGTCGATGCGGCAATCGCCCCAGGAGGCCGAGGTCGGCGGATTGGGGCCGATGCGCCCGCTCTCCCACATGGCGTCGATCATCTGGCGCGGGGTGTTGCAGCGGTAGTACCGGGGGTCCATCCACGAGGCTTTGTCCAGATAGAAGTTTTTGGACGTAAAGAGATCGATCGGAAGAGGAGTAACGCCCGGCTGCGGCGGCTCCGAGACCGGCTTGGGGCGGGGTCTCGTGCCTCCACCGGGTTGCCGAGTCTCTGGATTGCCGCGGAGGTCCGGTCCGAGAACGGCGGGCGGCGGTTCTGGCTGGCCCGTCAGGACCGGATTGCCGCCCGGCGGGGGAGTGAACGCTCCCGGTGCCTGTTGCGCTCGCACGAGGCCGGCTGGGCCCGCCGAGACACAGGCGATGATGGCGGCGACTAAGCTCCATAATCGTGCCTTATTCATGACTTTTTTGCCTCTCATCACTCTTTGTTTCGTCTGGAGCCCAAAGTACCAGCAAGCACGAAGCGCATCTTGTAACTGCACCCTGCGGCAACAGGCGATGAAATCCGTCGTCCTGACCATACCCAATTTCGCACTTCGTACTCCTTCCTTCTACAGCAAGAGGTGAGCCTTTTGATGCGTAATCATTTTGCACCCGACTGTCAAGTTCCAACTTCAGCAGCCGTCGATGAAAGTTAGAACGGATTCAAGCGAAGTTGAACATGTGAATTCGACTGGCTTGATCCGTACCTGACGCTAGGGATCTACAGTTGACGTGATCGGAGAATCGCATCGTAACGCCGTGGACAAAAATGGCGGCAGTCCGTGGGAACTATCACCGGGCCGGTCCGGGTGGCCACGGCTCGGATTTCTGTGACGAATCGACCTCCGGGCTTGAGATCATCGGCGCGCGGACGTCGAGGAACTGAACGAGATCCTTTGAAAAGATCAGATCAAGCGTCCAGTCAAAGGCTGCGCGCAGTTTCTTCTCAAATCGCGGGAGCTTGCTCAGGTAAATCGTGCGCCAGAGCCACCAGGCGATAAACCCTGAGAAGTTGACGCCCAGAATGTTGGCGACGCCGGTCCGCCGGCCGATCGCCGCGAGCTGCGCGATAGTCGAAAAATCGAACTGGTTCTTCTCTTGTCCGCGAATGCTTGCGATAACGTTGTGAGCCACGACTTTGGCTTCACGAAGCGCGTGCTGTGCGGTTGGCGGGTGAAATCCCCCTCTTCGGCGATCGGGTGGAGCCGCACAATCCCCCAATGCCCAGACGCTCGGCCAAGCCTGAAGCTCGAGAGATTCGGTGAGGAGCAGACGGCCGCGTTCCTTTGCGCAAGGAATTGTTTCGAGCAGCGGATTCGGCGAAGTTCCGGCGGTCCAAACGAGCGTATTTGTGTGAATTGCCGCTCCGTCGCTCAATCGCACGACTCCGCCAGAAAATTCTTCAACCTTTGCGTTCAAGCGAATTTCGACGTTGCGGCCCGCGAGTTTTTGCTGAGCGTAGAGGCCTAATTGCTCGTCTAGTTCCGGCAGGATTACGGGGCCGGAATGAACGAGGACAATTCGAAGCATGTCCTCTGTTAAGTGAAGGTACGACGGAAGTGCTGCGCGCACGAAGTCGTTGATTCCGGCGACCGTTTCGACCCCAGCAAAACCGCCGCCGGCGACGACAAAGGTCAGGAGCGATTCTTTTACCTTACAGCAATCGCTATCGGCTTCTTCCAGGTGGGCAATCAACTGGTTACGCAATCGCATGGCATCGCCCAGCGTTTTCATCGTGAGCGCGTACTCGCGGAGCCCCGGAATGCCGTAAAGATTGGTGATACTGCCCATGCCCAAAACGAGGAAATCGAACTCGATTGTGTGGCGGTGATGATCGAACCCATGAGAAAAGACGACACGCCGATTCTGAATATCGACTTGATTGACTTCCCCGGCAAGAAATTGGACACGCCGCAGCATCTTCCGGGCTGGATTTACAATCGTTGTGAGATCGAGATCGCTCGTCGCTACTTCATGGAGCATGGGTGTGAACAGGAAAAAGTTCTCGCGATTGATGAGGGTGATCTCGACGGAAGGATCCCGAGCGAGTTTCCCCTCCAACTCCGTGGCGACCGTGAGCCCGGCAAACCCACCTCCCAGAATGACCACCCGTTTATGCGCTGCACCTTGCATGCGTTATCCCGTCGGGCTGGCTACCTAACATTCCGAACGCAAGGAATGGGTGAACTGGTGTCAACCGGGTCCGCGTCGGATTTGTCCGGCGGATGGCTCTCAATCGCTGTCTAAACTGATTCGCTGAATGAGACGGTATGGCCAGGGAAAAGATGCGAAGAATCTGCACTACGCTGGGAAGCCAGCCCGAGGTTGCAGTCGGGCAAGCCAAAGACGTACACTCACTTCTTCTCGATTCGCGTCAACTGCCGTGCGCACATGAGCTTTTTCAGCGAAGTTCAACTTGACGACAAATTCGGCCCCTTTGTTGCTTTTCGGGAGGCCCTTGGATTCGTCCCCAATCTCCTTCACGCACAGACTTTGCTGCCACGCGTCATCGAAGCTCAGGCGAAGCTCGAAGGCGCTGTGCGTCTACAACAAGGAGCGATTTCCCGGCTGCAGAAGGAGCGAATCCTTCTAAGCATTGCAGTTGACCGGCGAGACGCGTATTGCATAACTTTAGATAGTAAGGTCCTCTCTTCGCTTGGCGCGAGCGAGAGTCACATCGACTCGCTCTTGAGCGACCATCGTAACGCGGACCTCTCGGCGAATGATTTAGCCTGTTTGCAGTTTTGCCTCAAACTAGCCCGCCACGCACCCTCGGTAAGTTCGGAAGACATTGAGACTCTGCGGGCATGCGGCTTCGGCGACGAGGCGATATTCGAAGCCGTGGTCGCGACAGCTTTGGCAGTCTACCGGTGTGCGCTATCTGTGGGTTTGGGTCCGGAGCCAGATTCCGGATGGCGGACGCTCCCTGCGACGAGAATTGTTTCGCCGCGTGAGGAAGCGCCCCACAGCCTTTTGCCCGATGTTCGTGCCTCGGCCAAGAGAAAAGGGCCGTATGTGCCCGCACCATATCTAAGTCCGAAGACGTTTTTACCCTTTGGCGTCGTCCAGAAGAGTCACGGGTTCATACCCAACTTTTTTCGCGCCCAGACTTTGCGGCCCGACTTGCTGGAGGCAGAGCTGGAAGCAGTGGACAGGATTCTAGTACCCGAGGATCTGCTTACGCGAATGCAAAAGGAATGCATTCTGCTGGCCGTCTCCGCAGCGAATCTCAACTCTTATTGCGTTGCGATGCATTGCAATCTGTTGCGCGGCCTGGGGATGCCCTCGGAGGAAGGCGATCAGATTGCCGTGGACTATCGTGAGTCCAACCTGTCTGAGCCTGATAAGGCATTACTCGACTTTGCAATCAAATTGGGGACACGTGGTCCGGAATTTTCTAGCGAAGACGTTGCCAAGCTTCGGGCATTTGGCTTCAGCGAGGAGCAGATTCTGGAATGCGAGGTTGTCACTGCCCTCAACAATTTTGCAAATACCCTTCAGATGGGACTCGGAATCGAACCCGATTTCGAGCCGCCTCCGGCCTTCGAAAGAAATAATAAAGTGCATCTTTGCGACTCCTCTCAGACTCCCATCGGCAGTGGAGGCGCTGTGCACGTCGTCGATATAGTGGATCCGGACGCTGAATGGGTCGCCCAGGCTCAGAGCGGAAACCTGCAGGCTTTTGAAGAGTTGGTCCGACGGCATAGCCAGTTGATCTATCGGGCGCTCGCGGCCATCTTAGGCAACCCGGCCGATGCGCAGGACGCTATGCAGGACACTCTACTGAGCGCGTTCAAGCACATCGGGGGATTTCAGGGGCGCTCGAAGTTTTCGACTTGGCTGGTCAGTATCGCGAGGAATTCGGCGCTTCAACGATTGCGACGCTGGAAAAATGTGGAGAGCCTGGATGAAGGCGTGTACGACGAAGAGACGGATTTCCACCCTCGTCAGGTTAGGGCCTGGCAGGACAACCCAGAGCAGTTCTATTCCAAGTCAGAAATGCGGCAACTCGTTGAAAGGGGAATCTTGGCGCTTCCCGCAAACTACCGAGCGGTGGTGATGCTCCGCGATATCCAGCAGCTTTCGACGGATGAAGTTGCCCAACAGCTGGGGTTAAGCGTACCTACCGTAAAGACGCGGCTGCTGAGAGGCCGACTTATGCTTCGAGAGTGGCTCTCGCCTCACTTTATAGCCAATGTCAGGGGGGTAGCGCAGTGATCACATGCGAGGAATTCTTAGCCGAGTTCGCAGACTACCTCGAGGATCAGGTGTCGCCAGAGATTCGTAAAGAGCTTGAGTTGCACCTGTCCCAGTGCCGCGCTTGCCACGTGCTGTACGATTCCAGTCTCAAAACTATAAAGATCGTGACGGAAAGCTGTTCCTTCGATTTGCCGGAAAGCGTCTCTAACCCAATCATCGATCGCGTGATGGCGAAGTTGCGAACGGACCGCAGCTGACAGGCCCAAGATTTCAAATCTGTTTAGGCCCCATCGAAATCCGGCGTCCCGGGTGGTGATCCTGTGATCCCGGACTTCCCCTTGGTCTCTCTCGTAAGTCTCCTATCTCTCGCTCTAGAACGAAAATACGATTCATGCCGACCAAGAAAACGCGCGAGAGCACAGCGAATCGCCAGATTTTTCGCCGATCCGTGCAACTTTCGCGCGACAGATGACTCCTATCGCCCGTGAGAGTTGAGCGCTTCAAAGTGCTCATCGAAAACAAAAAGGAGAATCGTCATGGCTCGCAAGATCAGGACAGTGTTGGCAACCGCTGCGCTGGCGTTTACCTTCGGATTGCAAGCGCCGGCGCACGCGCAAGACAGCAACGCGAAGACTCTGGAAACCGGCACGTTCCACGGAAAAGTTCACAGCACTTCAGGCCGTGCAACGATCTATCAGGAGAAAGACGGGAGACTAGTCCTCCGGTTGACAAACTTCAAGACATCCAACGGGCCCGATGTACACGTGATTTTGATCGCGGCGACGGACGCGAACGACGACGCCAATTTTCTCAAGAGCAACACGGAGCGCGTAGAGCTGGGCAAGCTGAAGGGGAACGAAGGCGACCAGAACTATACCATCCCGACGGACACGGATCTGAGCAAGTTTCAAACCGTCTCGATCTATTGCGAGCGGTTCAACGCGAATTTCGGCGCCGCGCCTCTTGAGAAATTCTAAACATATTCATTCCCTTTGAATCGGGCAGGTTCGCCTGCCCGATTCGCGGATCGGAAGGAGAAAAATCATGGATTCGCATATACGTTCTTGGTTCTGGCGCCGAAAGTGGGTATTGGCCGCGGTGGGTCTTGCGGTGCTCATCGGTGGCTGGTGGACCTTCCGGCCGGAGAAACTGTGGATCAACCAAAAGGTGAATGAACCGGCCCCGTTCGCTTCAAGCACCGACCCTCAGCCGCTTTACACTGGCCGCCTCGAAGGAAAAGCTCACGAGACGAGCGGGCGAGCAACGATCTACAAAACGGCGGACGGCAAAGAGTATCTGCGCCTGACGGACTTTTCGACTTCCAACGGCCCGGATGTTCACGTCCTTCTTTCGCGAAGCGATGACGAGAGTCTTAAGCAAGAAATTGTGAAAGGGCAGTTGAATGGCGTTGAGCTTGGGCCGTTAAAAGGAAACCAAGGAGATCAGAACTACGATATTCCTGCCTCTGTCGACTTGCAGAAATACGATGCAGCGGTTATTTATTGCGAGCGATTTCATGCCGTATTTGGCGTTGCCAGACTCGAACAATTTTGACGGACATTTCGTCCACTTCTGCGCCAGCGGCGTCCGACGCCCTGAGCCTGGGAGAAATTGTCATGAGTGGCGAATCTTGGCGGCCAATCCACCCCAAAATGAGGAGGAGATTTTATGAGTGACACGACTTCGCAGACAGCAACAAAGCGCGCAGGGGAAAAGTACGCCTTTCCTCCCACATCCATCCATAGGGTCGAAGCCGATGGCATTCGAGTGTTTTATCGGGCTGCCGGCTCTGCGACCGCCCCCGTGGTTCTTCTATTACATGGATTCCCGGCCTCATCGTTCATGTTCCGTGAACTCATTCCGCGCCTCGCGATTGATTACCGCGTGATCGCTCCGGACCTCCCTGGTTTCGGATTCTCGGAGGTTCCGGGCGAACGAAAATACGTCTACTCGTTCGATGGATTGGCGTTGACCATAGAGGCCTTCACGCAGGCGCTCAACATCAATCGCTATGCCATTTATGTGTTCGATTATGGCGCGCCGACGGGTCTCCGGTTGGCGATGGCTCACCCGGAACGAGTCACTGCGATCGTTTCGCAAAATGGGAACGCGTACGAAGAAGGTCTTGGCGACGCCTGGGGCCCGATCCGAAAATACTGGGCCGAACCCACCGCGGAGAACCGCGACGCGATCCGCAAGAATGTTTTGACACTCGACGGAACGCGTTGGCAGTACACGCACGGAGTAACCAATCCGGAAAGTGTTCCGCCTGAATCGTACACATTGGACACGGCGCTGCTTGAGCGTCCGGGAAACAAAGAGATTCAGCTCGATTTGTTTCTGGATTACGCATCGAATGTGAAGCTCTATCCGAAATTCCAGGAATATTTCCGCAGGTCGAAGCCGCCTTTGCTCGCGATCTGGGGCAAGAATGATCCCTTTTTCATTCCTGCAGGAGCGGAGGCATTCCGGAAAGACCTGCCTAACGCAAAGGTTCAGTTCCTTGATACCGGACATTTTGCTACGGAGACACACGTCGTAGAAATCGCATCCGCCATGAAAGAGTTCCTGGAAGCAAACGGCGTCGGGCGCCGGAGCGGAGAAAGCGGAGGCCAGAGATGAGTGCCGTTCCTGAGAACCCCACCATCGTTCTGGTGCATGGAGCATGGGCCGACGGATCGTGTTGGACCAACGTCATTCTCCCCTTGCAGCGGCACGGCCTTAAGGTGACCTGCGCCCCGATCCCGCTCACATCGCTAAGCGACGACGTTGCCGCTCTGAATCGCGCACTCGAACGAACGAGCGGCCCGTTGGTCTTAGCCGCCCACGCCTACGGAGGCGCTGTGATTGGGGCGGCGCGCGAGGACCGGGTTAAGTCCCTCGTGTATATCGCCGCCCTCGCACCCGATGAGGGCGAGACGGTCGCAAAGGTGTTTTATCGCGACGAACCGCATCCGAACGCACCCAAGCTGAAACCCGACGCGCATGGCTTTCTCTGGATGCCGGAAGGCGGGTTTCGCGAAGCGGTTGCTCACAAAGCCTCGGCCGACCAGACCAGCATCATGGAGACAGTGCAGCGGCCGATTGCGGTTCAGTGCATTCAGGAGCCAGCCCCGGCCCGCGCATGGAAAGTGAAGCCGTCGTGGTTTCTGCTCGCGGAAGAGGACCGCATGATCAACCCGAAGACGCAGCGTTTTATGGCCGATCGCACGGGAGCGATTGTCCGGTCAAAACCCGTAGACCATTCGCCGATGTACACAGCGCCGAATCTCGTAATCGATCTGATCTTGGAAGCGGCGGGTGAAAGCCGTTCGATTGGTGCCTTGAGCGCGGCGAAGTAAAAAAACTGGAGGGAGCAATGATATGGCGACCAAATCTGTTGCCGTCGTTACCGGTGCGAGCCAAGGTATCGGGCGGGCGACGGCTCTTCGACTCGCACGCGATTTTTCAGTGATCGTACTGGTTGCAAGAAATAAGGACGGGTTAGAGGTTACCGCCGCTGACGTCGGGTCCGCAGGAGCCGAGGCCATGGTTTATGCTCTCGACCTGCGCGAGCCGCAATCCGCTGAGGGAGTTGTCAAAGGAACACTCGAGCGCTTCAGCAGAATCGACGCGCTGCTCAATATTGCTGGCGCGGTGCCACAGATTGATTTGTTTGAGATGACGGATGCGCAGTGGGATGACGGTATGGCGCTGAAGCTGCACGGTGCGCGTCGCCTGACGATACTGGCTTGGGATGCTTTGAAGGCTTCGAATGGATCTGTGGTGCTGCTCTCCGGAAGCGCCGCTCTCGACCCGAAACCTGGATTTGCGGCAGTCGCGGCAACGAACGCAGCCATCCTTGCCCTCGCGAAAGCATTCGCCGAGCAGGGAATCAAGGATGGAATACAGGTCAACAGCGTGGTGCCGGGTGCTGTGATGACCGGACGCCGGCGGTCCTTCTTTGAAAAGTGGGCGCCCGCTCACAATCTTAGCGTCGAAGAAGCAATCAAGAAGTTCCCGGAGGAAGCTGGCATCAGCCGCTTTGGGAAGCCAGAGGAGATCGCCGACCTGCTGGGTTATCTGGTATCGCCTGCGGCGAAGTGGATGACCGGCGCTTCTGTGCGTATGGATGGTGGCGAGATTAAAGGCATCTGAGCGCGACCATGTGATTGTCACTTGACGGCGATAACTGCGGGCACAGGCCCGGCTTGAAGTGGAGGATTTGTAGTTCACGCGAAGAGCGACGACGGAGCGGTTAGACTCGTTTCCGATGGGATGCGTCCAGTTTGAGCTACCACTTCATTGCAATCGTCCAGCAACAAGCTGCTTCGTCAATCGATCATCTCAGTAACTTGCCGGCGAGCCAGTAATCGACACTGAACTTTCCCGGACCAGAGCAGATCAGCCAGATAAAGAAGAGCACGTACAGGACTTCCGGAAGGTAGAGGAAATCGTCGAGCCAGCTAAGAGGCGAAAGTCCTTTAGGCAAGGTGGAAAGGCTGCTGGTCAGGGTGGCGACAATCATATCGATCAGTAAAGCCACGCAGGCCGGGCTCGAAAGAAACCCGACGGTAACCAAGGATCCGCCAACGAACTCGACAGCCGACACGAAATAAGCCGTCAAGTGGGGAAACGGGGCTTTGGCCTTAACGAGCGTTTCGTAAACAGGCTTCGTGCCGCCGGCGACAAACAATTTGTTTGCCCCGGAGATGGCGAAAAACAGCCCGATCGAAACGCGTACCAGCAGGATGGCATATTGTTCCAAATCACCGCTACCCGACAGCGCAAACTGGACCAACCGTTGCCAATCCACCTCTTGTCCCTCCATCGGAGAATGTGCTGTGACGATACCCTATACCACAGAGTTCGACTTCTCCGGCAACCGCGTTAATCAGGACTTAGCGGGGCTCTGGCGTCAATCTCTGTTCTCCACAACTATGCTGCAAACCGCAAATGGCGGTGTCGTTCACGAATTCTCGCGCCCCGAGATTATGTGTCCATCCGTTCGACCCATTGAGCGCGGAATGCGGGAGCCACAAATGGGTCCGCAAAGTACTGTGTTTCCCGCGCAACTTTGTCGTCCCTGAACTCCATGATACTCACGGTGTAGGACGGCTTGCCGTCATATGTCAGGATGAATTCGGTGACCCAGAGTTCACCGCTGCCAATGATTCGTCGGATAGAAAACCGCTTGTTGCTTGGCTGACCGGCGCGCTGGTTCTGTATGTTGCGTCGACCGCGGGTTCGCTCGCCTGACTGCGGATATTCCAGCACCGCGTCCTCGTGATAGATGCGGTGCTCGGTTTCAAAATCGTTGGCATCTGACGCCGCCCAATGCAGATCCAGTGCCGCGCGGATCTCTTGATCTCGCGCTCCAGAATACTGCTCCTTCTTTTGTTGATCGTTCACCCTGAGCCTCCAGTGTGACAAGGAGCTGAATGCTTTAGCGGAATCGGAGCATAGGAATCGTCAAGCCGCGCTGTTTCTTCGATCACCCCAGAGTCTACACCGCGTCGACGCGTCTGACTCCTGATAGTCGGCTAACTGTCTATCTGAAGGAGAAGTTCGCGTGTCCGATAAGCGCTGCCAGCTCAACCGGCGGATGCAACAGAATCTAATCAGTTGATCTGACAATGCTTCCGATCGAGGATCGATCTGTGCCTATTCCTGCCAGCCGCCACCGAGAGCCTGGTAGAGCTGAACCAGGGCTAGCCGCTCATTGAGCTGCGCCTGAACGAGATTCAGTTCCGCGGAGAAATAATTGGTATCGTTCGTCAGAACTTCGAGGTAGCTCGCCGTCCCGCCGCGGTACCGGATGTCGGAGAGATGCGCGGCTCCCTGCGCAGCCGTGGTCAAGAGGCGCTGCTGCTCGCGGAACTCGCGATCTTTTTGATAGGCGATCAGGGAATCGGAAACCTCACGAAACGCTTCCTGGATTGTGCTTTCGTAGGTTAGCAGTTCCTGCTGCTTTTGAGCCTCGGTGAGCCTCACGTTGGACCGGATCCTTCCGCCCTCGAATATCGGTTGCGTCAACGACGGCCCCGCCGTCCACAGACCTGCTGGACCGGTGAAAAGGCGCGTGAGGGCGTCGCTTTGGAAGCCCGCGGTGCCCGTCAATGAAATGCTGGGGAAGTAGGCGGCCTTAGCCACTCCGATTTCCGCATTCGCCGCGATTAGATTTTCTTCGGCTTCGCGAATGTCCGGACGGCGTTCGAGGAGCGCGGAGGGAAGGCCCGGTGGAACGCTGAGCGGGTTCGGCTGCTCGGTGATCTGGCGGCCGCGAGCGATCGGACCTGGGTTCCTGCCGAGCAGAATGCTGATAAGGTTTTCTTGCTGCTGAATCTGGCGCTCCAGGTCTGGAATCGTCTCCGATGCGGTGTAGACGAGTTGCTCCGCCTGGCGCACATCGAGATCGGAGGCGGAGCCGTTGCGCGCGAGCACTTGGGTGAGGCGCAAAGAATCCTGGCGCGACGTGAGCGTGTCTTTCGAGATTTCGAGCTGCAAATCGATGGCGCGGAGCTGAAAATAGGCGGTCGCGACATTCGAGATCACCGAATCCAGCACGGCGCGGCGCCCCCATTCGCTGGCGAGCAGGTTGGCGCGAGCCGCTTCCGTGGCCTTGCGGTATTTCCCCCAGAAATCGAGATTCCAGAGAACGGACAAATTCACTTCGCCCGTATTCGTTTCGAAAGCTGGAAGGATGCTCGAAGTCTTTGCAAGACGCTGAGCGGTGTAGTCGGCGCCGGCGTTGACCGATGGAAATTGGTCGGCGCGAGTGATGCCCAATTGCGCCTGCGCTTGAAGGACGCGGGTGGCGGCAATGCGCACGTCGAAGTTCTGTTGCAAGGCTACACGAATCAATTCTTGCAGCTGCGGATCCTGGAAGACGGTCCACCACCTCGCGTCACCGAGAGATTGCGGTGCGGGCTCAGCAGCTTCTTCCGCGGGGCCTCGGTAGACTTGCGGCGTATCGATCACCGGTCTTTGGTAGCGCGGACCGACTGTGCAGCCCGCGAGAACAAGCCCGAGGCTTAGCGTGAGGATCGAGTATGAGGGCCGCGTCATATGGGCTCTCCTTCCGCAGTGACTGACGGTGTTTTTGCGCCCGCCAACTGCTTGGCGCGGAGCGTCAGGCGTTCGACCACGGAAAATGTGACCGGGATCAGAAAAACGGCGATGACTGAGGCCGCGAGCATCCCACCGATGACGGCGGTTCCCATGATGCGGCGGGCCGAGGCTCCCGCTCCCTTGGCAAACCACAGCGGCGCGCTGCCCATGATGAAGGCAAATGCGGTCATCAGGATGGGCCGAAGACGAATGCGAGCGCCAGTCAGCGCGGCTTCCGTGATGCTCTTGCCAGACTCGTATTCCGATTTGGCGAACTCCACAATTAGAATCGCGTTCTTCGCAGCCAACCCGATCAACATGACCAAGGCGATCTGTGTGTATACGTCATTCTCGAAATGGCGCAGCCACAGGGTGAGGAAGGCACCGAAAACAGCGATTGGAGTTCCCAAGAGAACACTGAAGGGAAGCGACCAGCTTTCGTATTGGGCCGCGAGGATCAGGAAGACGAATAGCAGAGAAAGTCCGAAAATCGCGGATGCCGAGACACCTTGCGACGCCCTCTGTTCCTGGTAGGACATGCCCTCATAGTCGAAACCCATCTCGCGTGGCATGGTTTGCGCGAACACCTGCTCGAGCGCGGCTCTGGCCTGTCCCGAACTGTATCCGGGAGCGGCGGCCGCATTGATTTGCGCTGCTTCGTACTCGTTGTAGCGCATGGTGAATTCCGGGCCGCTGATGTTCTTGATGTTGGTCACAGCGCTCAACGGCACGCTGCCGCCGCTGGCGTTGGTCACATAGAACTGCCCGATATTGGAAGCGCGGGTTCGATAATCGCCATCAGCCTCCACATAGACCTGCCACTGCCGGCCGAAGCGATTGAAGTAATTCACAAGGTAACCGCCCATGAAAGCCTGCATGGTCTCGTAGACATCGCCGATATTCACGCCTTCGGACATTACCTTGGCGCGGTCAACGTCGACATAGTCCTGCGGGACATTCGGAAAATAGCTGGGCAACAAACCAGCCAGCTCGGGGCGCTTACTCGCCGCATCGACGAATTTCTTTACGTTTCTTGCCAGAAATTCCGGATCGCTGCTACCGGAACGATCTTCCAGAATGAAAGTGACTCCGCCAGAGGTGCCCACTCCGAGAATCGCCGGAGGCGGGAAGGAAAATGCGAGTCCTTCCTTCACGCGAGAAAGCGACGCGCCGAGACTCTTCTGGATAGCGGCATACTGTTCCTCCGGGCGTTTCCGTGCGTCCCAGTCCTTGAGCGTTACGAAGAAGAACGAGTGATAGGTGTCTTGCGTCACGCTGATCAGGCTGAAACCTATCACCGAAGTGCAACTGGCAACGCCGGGTGTTTGCAGGATGGCTTTTTCAACCTCGCTCGATGCAACTTCAGTGCGTTGGAGCGATGAGGCAGCCGGCAGCTGGAGACCCACGAAGACATAACCCTGGTCCTCATTGGGGAGAAACGAGGAGGGCAGCCTCGACCCCATGAAGACGGCGGCGACGGCGACCAGTGCCAGGAAGAGAAGGCTAAAGCCGGATTTGCGGATCAGGAAACCGGAAAAGCTCACGTAGCCGTTAGTCGTCCGGTAAAAGGCTCGGTTGAACCATGCGAAGAAGCGCGCCAGGGGTCCCCGCGACTGCTTTCGAGGTTTGAGCAAGAGAGCTGAGAGAGCCGGGCTTAGGGTAAGAGCGTTGAACGCGGAGAAAATTACGGAGATCGCTATCGTGACAGCGAATTGCTGATAGAGCCTTCCAGTAATCCCAGGAATGAATACAGTAGGAACGAAGACCGCTGTGAGAATCAGCGCGATCGCCACCACTGGTCCCGAAACTTCTTGCATGGCTTTGATCGCGGCGTCGCGCGGGGACAGGCCCTCTTCAATATGGCGTTCCACGGCTTCTACGACGACGATGGCGTCGTCCACAACTAACCCGATCGCGAGAACCAGTCCGAATAAGGAAAGCGTGTTGATGGAAAAACCGAGCAAGGGGAAAACAGCAAAAGTGCCAATCAGCGAAACCGGAACGGCCAAAAGGGGAATCAGCGTGGCGCGCCAGTTCTGCAAAAAAATGTACACCACGAGAATAACCAACAAAAGCGCTTCAACCAGTGTGCGGACAATTTCCTTGATGCCGGCCGAGACTGCGAGCGTAGTGTCCAGACCGAACTGATAGTCCAGGTCGGCCGGGAATCTTTGCTTCAATTGAGCGATGCGCTGCCGGACGGCTTTGGCGGTTTGGACGGCATTGGATCCGGGCAGTTGGTAGATGGCGAGAATCGCCGAAGGCTTGCCATTAAAGCGGCCCTCGAGGTCATAAGCCTGCGCGCCGAGTTCGATACGCGCAACGTCCTTGAGGCGGAGGATCGAGCCATCAGGATTCGCGCGGATGACGATCTGCCCGAACTCATCGGCGGAGACGAGGCGTCCTTGGGCGCGGACGGCGTATGTGAATTCCTGCCCTTTGGGAACGGGCTCGCCGCCAATCTGGCCGGCGGGATTTACGGTGTTTTGCGTGTTGATTGCCTGAACAATCTGCGGGACGGTAACGTTGAGCTTCGCCAACTCGTCCGGCTTCACCCAGATGCGCATCGCGTACTGCCCGGCGCCAAAGATCTGAACGCGCGCTACTCCAGGTACGCGATTTAGTTCATCCGTGAGGTTGATGTAAGCGTAGTTCGCCAAGAACGTGCTGTCGTAGGTGCCTTTGGGAGAATAGAGATCGATCAGCATCAACGGGGAGTGCTGCGATTTCTGTACGGTGATACCAGCGGCGTTCACTTGGGGAGGTAGTTGGGACACCGCTTGCGATTCCCTAAGATCGGTGAGCACTTGGTCAATATTGGGATCGGTTTTTACATCGAAATTGACCGTGATTGTGGTTTGCCCGTTATTTACATTCGTCGAATACATGTAGTTCATGTTGTCGACGCCGGAGACTTGCTGCTCAATGGGCGTGGCAACCGATTGTTCGAGGGTTTTTGCATCCGCGCCGGCGTAATTGGCCTGAATCTGAATTTCCGGCGGAACGATATCTGGAAATTGTGCCGTGGGCAGTGTCGTCATGGAGACGAGCCCCACGATGACCATAAGGATCGCAATCACCATGGCGACGATGGGGCGATTGATGAAGAATTTCGACATCTAGTTGGCCTCCGATTCCGAATCGGTGAGTTTGGGCTTTACGGTCACGCCGTCGCGGACCTTCTCGACGCCTTCCGTGATCACCTTATCGCCTGGTTTGAGTCCCTCGTCGATGACCCACAGGGGACCCACTCGGTCGCCAACCTTCACGTTGCGGATGCTGACCTTGTTGCCCTGGCCCACCACCGCGACCTGGTAGGTTCCCTGGAGTTCGGTGACGGCGCGCTGCGGAACGAGCAGGGCGTTCTTTTGCAGCATGGTGATGGCGCGCACGCGTCCAAATTGTCCGGGCCGAAGAATATTGTTGGGATTGGGGAATGCGCCGGTTATACGAATGGTTCCGGTCTGCGAATTGACTTGGCGGTCAGCGAAAACTACTTCTCCTGGGTATTGGTATGTGCTTTGATCGGCAAGAATGAGCTGCAGCGGAACGGACTTACTGCTTCGCAGAAGATCGCCAACCGCGCCGGGTTTGATTTTGTCGGCGATATGCAGGTATTCGAGTTCGCTAATGGAAAAATAAGCCTTGATAGGATTCAATTGAGAGACGGTCGTAAGCACAGAACCCGGGCCAACAAAGTTGCCAACCTGAATCTGGGCAGTGCCTGCAATTCCATCCACTAGCGACCGGACCCTTGTGAAACCCAAGTTCAATTGAGCCGTTTCCACGGCGGCTTGGTCGGCCTGAATCGTCGCCTCTGCGGCAAGCTTTGCTTGTGTGTCATTGTCGAGCTGGCTCTGCGGAATCGCGCGCGCTTCCGCTTCGGGGATGTCGCGTTTCACGTTAATCGCTGCGAGGCCTTGTTGTGCGATGGCTTGGGCAAGCTGTCCCTTGGCTTGATCGAGGACTGCCTGGAAAGGCCGAGGGTCGATCTCGAATAGGACGTCGCCTTTGCGAACCATCGAGCCTTCCCGGTAGTCTTGTTTCACGACGTACCCTGAGACCTGAGGCTCGATCTGTGCGTTTACATAACCGTCGAGAGTGGCTACCCAATCCCCATAAATGGGAACTTCTTTTTGCGTGACGTTAACGACATCGACTTCAAGCGGTGGTGGCGGCGTTGTGGAAGCCTGAGGGCTTGCACAACCGGCCAACCAGCCTGTGAGTAGCAGTAGCGCGATTCCGACGGGCAGTTTGCTGGTCCGGCGCTTTAGGTTGTCTTTCAGCCTTTCAAGTAAGTGCTTTGCGTATAGACCACGAACAACGAACTCAGCGCCTTCATTCATCATTTTGGCCAGCATCCTCTCCCCGTGTCCGTCGATAAAGGTGACTTTGCTCAAATCCACGATGCATTTTCGGCCGTTGCATTCGGCGTGGGCCTTTTTCCAACAGCACCTAAGCTCTGCGGCCCACGGTCTGACGATGCGCCCCTGAAGAATCCAGGTCTGCTCGGTGGGCGTGTTCTCGATGGAGATGCGTAACATGGGTGTCTCTTTCGTCGATTAATGTGAAGTGCAATCGCGGAGCGACGCGGCAGATTTAGCGCGAGCGTTGATGCGGTGTGAAATACGAGAGTCGTCACGCACGAAATGAACGAAAACGTAGACGTAGAACGCGACTGCCAGGCTTGAAGCAGAAGCTAAGAAGATTGCCATCTTTCCTCCCTCAGGAACGAAACCCATTCGGGCTTAGTCCGTCTGCATTTTGTGGCCACTTCGAGGAATTGCATTTGCCGCGCCATTGCGTGCGAAAAACCCTACCGGAGGGAAGTTACTGGAAATTAAGCGGATATTAAGCGACGGATCCTATCTGCCGTGCTGCCGACGAGGTGCCAATGCCAATGGTTGGGCGGTCTACCAACTTCTTGGCAGAGTCACGGATGTACGAATCCGCCTGAACGAACGTGGAAGAAAAAAGCGATGCCGCGTGAACTACACAGCGTTGCGGGAAATGCCGAGCTTTTGCATGTGGAATTGGAGAGTAGAGCGTTTCATTCCGAGGCGGATGGCGGCGCCATTGGGGCCAGCTACTACCCAATTCGTTTCTTGGAGAACATCGAGGATTTGTTTGCGTTCGGCTTCTTCGAGGACGTTTCTGATGTTCTTGGCCCCCGGCGCCTCGCTTGGAGTCTCCGTCTTTAGCGGCTGAGAGCGCTGCCTCAGGTCGCCGACCGGGACTCTCAACACGGGCCCACTTGATACGATTACCGCGCGCTCGATAACGTTCTGCAGCTCGCGAATGTTACCGGGCCAGTGATAGCGGCAGAGCGCTTTCATAGTATCGGAGGGAATCGTTTCGATTGTTTTGTTGGCGCGGCGCGCGAACTGGTCGGCAAAATGACGCACGAGGAGGGGAATATCTTCGGGCCGCTCGCGCAGGGGCGGCACGTGAAGAGGGAAGACGTTGAGGCGATAGAAGAGGTCTTCCCGGAATTTCTGATCCTTTACCATGGCGTCTAAATCGCGGTTTGTGGCGGCGATCAGGCGCGCGTCGGTCCGAAGCGTGCGAGAACTTCCCAGGCGCTCGAACTCGCGTTCCTGAAGGACGCGCAGAAGCTTGGGCTGCAACTCGAGAGGAATTTCGCCGATTTCGTCGAGGAAAACAGTGCCTTGATTGGCGAGCTCGAAGCGGCCGATGCGCTGTGCGATTGCGCCCGTGAACGCGCCTCTCTCGTGGCCGAAGAGTTCGCTTTCGAGAAGGCCGGTTGGAATCGCGGCGCAATTGAGTTTCACGAAAGAGCGGGGCTGGCGCTGGCTGAGATTGTGGATCGCGCGGGCGATCAATTCTTTTCCTGTGCCCGTTTCGCCATAGATTAGGACGGTGGAATCCGTAGGGGCGACGGTTTCGACCTCCTTGAGCAGACGGCGAAGCGAGGGGCCCTTGCCGACGATTTCCTCGAAATGCCTTTCGGTGCGAATTTCGTCTTCGAGATAAACTTTTTCCTGAGCGAGTTTGTCTTTCAGGTTCGCGATTTGGCCGTACGCGAGGGCGTTGTCCACTGCGATGGCTACCTGGGTGCTGAGCTGGCGGAGAAAGTCAATGTCGGCGCCGTTAAAAGGCTCTTCCTTCAGTCTTGCAAGCCCGAGAACTCCGAGCATCCGGTTTCGGCTGATCAGCGGGAGGGCAACAATGGTCTGGAACTCTTGTGAGGCGGCGCGATCACTCGGGTCGAGTTGGGCGAGTTCGCTGCTGTTCACCATAAGAGGCTCCCGGCTCTCGAGGACCTTATGGAAAAGAGAGTTGTCTTCCAGCACGGCTCCTTCCTCTTTGGTGATCCCGGTGCCAGCCAGGTAGTCGAGAGCGTGGAGCCGGAGTTGCTTGCTTTCTGGATCAGGCAGGCCCACGCCGACGACGTCGCATTGCATCACTTGGCGGACATTCGCGGAGATCGCCCGAAGCAGATCGCGAAGCTCCAAATTCGACGCAATGTTGTTGCTGAGATCGAGTAGAAGCTTGAGGCGTTCTTTTTCGCGTTCGAGCTGGGCCTGCGCCAGCTTAGACACCTCGAAATTCAAGGCATCGTCCATCGCGACGGCAACTTGATTTGCGACGAGGGACAGAAAGGAAACTTCGTCGTCGGAGTAAGCGTTTGACTGCTCACTGACGATGACCAGGCAGCCGAGGCGCCGATGAGCAGTTGCGAGCGGAAGCACGCAGCCCGATTGAATACCGCACTTCCTGAACTGGTCCATGGCGGTAGGGAAGCGAATCTCCTCGTCAACAGACGAGACTACGATCGATTCCTGATTCTGATGGACCCACAGGATCATCGGCTCTTCGGGAGGAACTTCCGCCGACGCGGCCTCCGGGCATCTACACCTCTGCGCTAAGTGCCATTTCGTTCGATTGCCAGCTTCATCGTATTGCACCACGCCGAGGCCATCAAAGCGGACGACTTTGCCTAGTTCGCCCGTTAGTGCGTGGAACAATTCCCGGGGATTGCGGTAGGCGCTGATCGCTTCCGAAACGCGAAATAGCGCCTCGTATCGTGTTGCGTGTGAAGATTCTAGCGCCTGTGGGAGCGCTTCGGAACTTGGGATCATCTACTCGAATCCTCCGCCTGTGTCTCAGAGGACACACTCCAGCGGTTCGAACCACCTGGACCGGCCATTACATCTGCGCATTTGGATGCCGCGGATTGGCCGGCGCTTCAAAGATTTGCAGACAAATTCCCAGCAGATCGCGGCGAAACCTTTGAGCGGATTGCGGCGCGGCCGTGAGCCTAGCCCAGCAAATTGGACCCGCCGCAGGATCCGCTAGACCAGAGAACTGTTGGTTGAAGCGACTAGTACTTTCGTTCCAGTACCTTCGGGAGCACGCCCAAACCGACTGACTATCGACGGTTGCGGTCCGCGTTTCGAAGATATAGGAGTCACCCTGATGCAAAATCTGATCGAAATCCGCGACTTAAAGGTTCGATATCGACGGGATAACTCCTTCGAATTCGAAGCGGTTTCCGGGGTCAATTTCGAGATTGCGCGGGGCGAAACTTTAGGGCTGATGGGAAAGTCAGGCTGCGGGAAAACCAGCATTGCTTTGGCGTTGCTCGGGCTGCTGCCTAAAGACGCAGCCGCTGGGTCCGTTGATTTTCGTGGGCAGAACCTTCTGGCGATGGACGAGCGATCTTTGCGCAAGATTCGCGGGGCACAAATTTCGCTTGTATCTCAGGAACCTGGAATCGCGCTGAGTCCGGTGCTCCGGGTGGGCGACCAAATAGCCGAGGTTGTTCGCGCACATCGTGCCTGGAATTGGAATCGCTGTCGCGCAGAGGCGAAATCCATGCTTGCTCGCGTGGGCCTGCGAGATATAGATCGCATTTATTCGACCTACCCGAGTCAATTGAGCGGCGGACAATGTCAGCGAATCGTGCTCGCGCAAGCGTTGGTTTGCGAGCCGGCGCTGGTAATCGCCGATGAGCCCACGGCTTCTCTAGATGCGTGCAGTCAAGCCGAGTTTCTGGCGTTGCTCCGGCAAATTAAGGAGGAACTGCAAGTCTCGCTGCTTCTGATCAGTCACAATCCGGAAACTCAAGCCAGCCTTGCCGATCGCCTGATGGTGATGGCGAAGGGCCGCATTGTAGAGGAAGGCTGCTTCGCTCGTCTTTACGAGCATCCTTCTCATCCGTACACGCGGTCCATGCTGCGGCGAAATTCAGCGGCTGAAGTTGAGGAGCACGCCGGGCCTGAAATGCTCCCTGAGGAGATTCTTGCCCCATGAGCGCCGCGAGATCATCAGAGGCTCCCTGGATTTGCATTCAGGGGCTGACCAAACGTTACATTCAGCAGGCCCCGCTCTCCAAAACGACTCGTGAGGTCCGCGCGCTCGAAGATGTAAACCTTTCAATCCGGCGCGGAGAAACGCTGGCACTGGTCGGCGAATCTGGGTCCGGAAAATCCACCTTAGGGCGATGCTTGGCGCTGCTAGAGAAGGCGACCGCAGGCGAGATTCTGTTGGGCGGCAAGAACCTGCTGGTTGCCGGCAAACGAGACCTGATCCTACACCGGCGCAAAATTCAACTTATCTTCCAAGGACCGATAGCTTCTCTGAATCCCCGGCTGACTGCGCTGGAAATCATCACCGAACCGCTGGTGATTCAAAAACGGGGCACGAATGCGCAGAGAAGCCAGAAGGCCCTGCAACTGATGGAACAAGTTGGGCTGTCGGCGGTCTCGGCGGGAAAGCGACCATTTGAGTTCAGCGGCGGCCAGTGCCAGCGCTTGGCACTTGCGAGGGCTTTAGCTCTCGATCCCGATCTGCTCATTCTTGATGAGGCTCTCTCGAATCTAGATGCCACAAATCAGAGCGTGATTCTCGATCTTCTGGCCGAACTGCGGACAACTCGTTCGCTCACGTACCTTCACATCTCTCACGATCTCAATCTCGTAAGGAAGTTTGCGGATCGAGTCGCGATCATGTGTGCTGGAAGGATTGTCGAGCAAGGAGAAGCGAGAGATCTTTTTGCCCGGCCACAGAATGCGTACACGCGAAGTCTCCTGGCCGCGATGCCGTCAATAGAATCAATTTATGCCGATCGTTTCGCCCAGGAGCCGCGATGAGATATATAGGCCGCCGCCTGATTCATGCGGGGCTGCTGCTTTTTGCGGTGTCGTTGCTGTCGTTCGCACTTCTCCAGCTTGCGCCCGGCGATTATTTCGACGCGATGCAGCTGAATCCTAGAATTACGTTGCAAACGATTGACCACCTTCGCGCCGAATACGGCACAGATCGACCTCTCCTCGTTCGTTACGGGCATTGGCTCCGCTCGATGGCCGAGGGACAAATGGGATTTTCGCTCGCCTATAACACCCCGGTCGTTCCGCTGCTGCGAGTTCGCGCCGGAAACACGCTTCTTCTGACAGGCACTTCTACTCTGCTCGCATGGCTTTTGGCTGTTCCTCTGGGAATCTGGAGTGCCGCGAAACGAGGTAGCTGGGGAGACCGCATCGGCGGAATTGCGACGTCAACTCTTCTAACTGTTCCAGACCTGCTGATTTTCCTTTCGATGCTTCTCCTGGCTATACGGACGGGGTGGTTCCCCACAGGCGGAATTGCCTCGCTGGGAGCGGAGGACCTGAGCGCTTGGGGAAGGGTGCAAGACGTGGCACATCATCTCGCGCTGCCGTCGTTTAGTTTGGCGCTGGTTACCTTTCCCGTTTTGCTTCGGCACGTTCGCTCAGCCACAGTTGAGGCGCTAGAGGCGCCTTTTGTGCGTGCGGCGCGAGGCCATGGCATTTCCCAGACCCGTCTGCTATTCCGGTTTGCGCTACCTGTTGCCGCGAACCCTCTGATTTCGCTTTTCGGATTCTCGATCGCCGCAATGTTGAGCATGTCGTTGCTTGCAGAAGTGGTGTTGAGTTGGCCTGGACTCGGGCCCTTAATGCTCGAGTCCGTCCTCTCCCGCGACATATACGTGGTAGTCGGCATTGTGATGCTCTCCTCCGTGTTTCTCGTGATCGGCAACTTGCTGGCCGACCTCTTACTCTTCTTGAATGATCCGCGGATCCGCGTGGAGCGATCCGAATGACGCAGCGCCAAAAACTGTGGGGAGCACTGGCTCTGGTGGTGTGCTTGCATGGCCTGGTATTTTTGGCTGGTTTTGTAGCTCCATATGATTTCGCCACCCAGAATCGAGAGCAGCCTTTTGCCGCTCCAACTCGGCTTCATTTTTTCGATACCGCGGGTAGGTTGCATTTGCGTCCGTTTGTCCGCCAATCCGACGATCTGAGAACTTCTTCAATGCAAACCGAGCACGCGTATGAGCTCCATTTCTTCGTGCGTGGCGTTCCATACAAGATTGCCGGGCTTTTCGTATCGAACCGGCACTTATTTGGCGTTGACGAACCCGGTAAAATTTTCCTTCTAGGCACCGACGCTTACGGCAGAGATCAGTTCTCTCGATTCCTCTATGGCGGCCAAATATCGTTGTTGGCAGGGCTGCTCGCTGCGGCGGTTTCGGTTTTTCTGGGGATGGTCATAGGCGCAATCGCAGGATTCTATGGCGGCTGGATCGACGAAATCCTGATGCGCGGAGCGGAACTATTCCTCGCTTCACCGTGGCTCTACCTGTTGTTTGCCGTCCGAGCTGCGCTTCCGTTGCACATAGCCGAGTGGCAAGTGTTCTTGCTTTTGGTAGGCATTTTGGGGCTGATCGGGTGGACTCGCCCAGCGCGTCTGATTCGCGGCGCCGTGCTGAGCGCGAAGGAACGGAATTTCGTCCTCGCATCTCGAGGATTCGGAGGTTCAGACCGGCATATTTTGCTCTGCCATGTCCTCCCCCAGACCTACGGAATCGCGCTGACCCAGATGGCGGTGCTGATCCCGCAGTACGTTCTTGCGGAGGTTACACTGACCTTTTTGGGACTGGGCGTTGGCGAGCCGATGCCAAGCTGGGGAAGCCTTCTTTCCTATCTCCAGCAGTACTATGTTCTTGCTTCATACTGGTGGATGTTCCTTCCCGCCCTGCTCTTGATCCCTGTCTTTCTGGCCTACTATCTCTTAGCCGATGCGCTACAGGAACGCCTCAAGTCCGTGCCGCTGTGAAAACCTCTAAATCTCTGCTAAGAATTCAAATATGCGGCGAATTTCTCGGTGGTGTGGTGTGACTTTGTGTCTGGGTGCGGCGCTAGCTGGCAACCCCAGCGGACTGGCTGCCCGTGGGAACCAGCCGGGGGAAGAGTGGATGGTGACAGCCAACACTCCAGGACATCCAGGCGGACGGTTGGTGGTGGGGCTTCGCTCAGAGGTGAAAACGCTGAATCCGGTGCTAGCCGTTGACGCCACTTCGCGAGACGTAATCGACTGCTTAGCCGCAGACTTGATCCACATCAATCGCAGCACGCAAAAAACCGAACCGGCCCTTGCCAAATCGTGGAGTGCTTCCCGTGATGGCCGGGTGTACACCCTTCGGCTACGGCGGGGTGTGCGGTTCTCCGACGGGCAGACGTTTGATGCCGATGACGTGCTATTCAGCTTTAAGGTCTACCTGGACGAAAAGATCGATTCGCCGCAGCGCGATCTGCTTGTCGCAGGCGGGAAGCCGATCGTGGTGCGGAAAGTGGATCAGTACACGGTGCAATTTGAACTGGCCCAGCCGTACGCAGCCGCTGAACGCCTGTTTGATGGCATCGCAATGCTTCCGCGGCATTTGCTGGAAAACGCTTATCAGACAGGGCATTTCCCGGATGCGTGGACCATCTCGACGCCGCCGGCTCAGTTCGCCGGTCTGGGACCTTTCCGCCTAAAGGAATATGTTCCGGGGCAGCGAATCGTTTTGGAGCGCAATCCATATTATTGGAAGGAAGACCGTAACGGAGTTCACCTTCCCTACGTGAATGAGCTTGTGTTTCTCTTCGTCGCGAGCGAAGACGCGCAGGTAATTCGCTTTCAGTCTGGCGATACCGATATCCTCAGCCGGTTTAGCGCGGACGATTTTTCGGTCCTGGAAAGAAATCAGAACGCCAAGGGCTATCGCGTCTACGACGTGGGACCTGGGCTTGAATACAACTTTCTCTTCTTTAATTTGAACGATGTTTCGCCCACTGACCTTCCAGAAATTGCTCGAAAGCAGGCGTGGTTCCGGGATATTCGGTTTCGCCAAGCGGTTTCGGCGGCAATCGACCGCGAAGGCATTGTCCGCCTTGTTTATCGTGGCCGCGGTGCCACGCTTTGGGGACAAGTGACTCCTGGGAACAAACTCTGGACCGACTCGCAGTTGCCGCATCCCCCAAGATCCTTGGATCGGGCCCGCGAACTCTTGAAGTCGGCGGGATTTTCATGGAAAAGCGATGGCTCTTTAGTCGATCCGCACGGCAGTCCCGTCGAGTTTTCCATTCTTACGAGTTCCTCCAACGAGCAGCGCATCAAAATGGCAGCGATCATTCAAGACGATCTCAGTCAATTGGGAATGGATGTCCACGTTGTGTCTCTTGAATTTGGAGCAGTCGTTAACCGGATCACGAAGACTCATGACTATGAAGCCTGCATCATGGGACTCGTAAGCGGCGATGCCGACCCAACTCCGGAAATGAACGTCTGGCTTTCAAGCGGCGAAACTCACCTTTGGCATCCCAGCGAGGCTCATGCGGCAACTGAGTGGGAATCCGAAATTGACGCGCTCATGGAGAGGCAACTTGTCACCCTCAACTATGTGAAGCGCAAGCGGCTGTACGATCGCGTCCAGGAAATCGTTGCGCAACAAGTTCCAATCATTTGTCTGGCGAGCCCAGACATCCTGGTCGCTGCGAGGGACAAAGTGCGAAATTTTCAACCCGCCACCCTTGATCCATACACGCTGTGGAATATTGAGCAGCTGTACCTTCAATGATCGCTTAATTATCCAATGCCCACGCCTATCGCAGCTTCGGCCCCCTCGCTCGATAGCGCCGAACCAACGGTATGGTCGAACACGCGCCTGGTTAAGGAGTGCCTTCAGGGCAGCGAGAAGGCATGGTCGGCACTGGTCGGCAAATACAAGAACCTCATCTTCTCGATCCCGGTAAAGTACGGCTTCTCCCCAGACGAAGCATCCGACATCTTCCAAGCGGTCTGCCTGGAGTTGATGTCAGAACTCCCCAAGTTAAAAAAGCCCGAAGCTCTCCCGAAATGGATCATGCAGGTAACGGCTCATAAGTGCTTTCATCGAAAGCGCGAACAACAGCGGCTCGTATCAGATTCCGATGGGAATCTGGATTCCATGGAAGCTCCGCCGAACCACGCGGATACGATCCTCCAGGAAGCGGAGCAGGAACAGAAACTGCGCCAGGCAATCTCCGAGATGCCCACGCGCTGCCGTCAATTGATTCATATGCTGTTCGTCGAAGAACCGTCCCGTCCTTACGAGCAGGTAGCTGAAAGCCTCGGGTTGGCCAAGGGTTCAATCGGCTTCATCCGGCAGCGTTGCCTCGAACGCCTTCGAAAACGCCTGCTCGAAATAGGTGTTTCGTGAGGCGGCCTAGCAAGAAAGACCTTCTCAACGAAACTACGCTTCTGTATCTGGCAAGCCTCGCTGACGACGCCCGGCGGTCGCGCTATCTGGCCCGCCGGCCTGGATTGCGCCGCGCCAGCATTGTGCAAGAGCTCAACGACGCGGCACGAACCAGGCTGCGCATCGACACGCATCAGGCTCTTGCGCTCGCGGAAGCTGCAGTGGCGATTGCGCGCTCCTTGCGCAACAAGGCCGCGCTCGGGCGCAGTCTGAGAGCAAAGGCCAACGCGCTCTACGTCCTGGGCAACAACCAAGCCGCTTTGAAGCATCATGAGCAGGCTCTAGCGGTCTTCAGAAAAGTCGGTGACGAGCAGGAGGAAGCCCGCACTCTCAACGCTTCGATTCAACCCTGCATTCTTGTCGGCGACTACGATCGGGCCCTGGCTGCATCGGAGAGCGCGAAAATAATCTTCGGGCGCTTGGACGACAAGCGCCACCTCGCCCACGTCGAGATTAACCTCGGCAATCTCTTTCACCGGCAGGACCGCTTCGAGGAAGGCCTCGCTTGTTATGAGCGGGCCTATGAAATGCTCCTCCCGATCGGAGACTCCGAAGGTCTGGCTGTCGCGCTCTACAACATGTCCGTTTGCCTCATCAGTCTCAACGATTTTCCCCGGGCGTTGGCTACCTATCAGCGCGCCCGGGAGGTTTTTGTCGAGCGCGGCATGACTCTGCTCGTGGGGCAAGCCGATTACAACATTGCGTATCTGTACTATCTACGCGGGGAGTATGGGCGCGCAATCGACATGCTGCGGACGACGCGCGAAAAATCAGAGCACAATGGAGACGCGCACATTTTGGCACTCTGCTATCTAGATCTCTCCGACATCTACCTCGAACTTAACTTGAGTGCGGAAGCGGCAGACGTCGCCCAAGAGGGCGCGGGGCGATTTGAGAAGCTCGGGATGGGCTACGAAGGAGCGAAGTGTCTGACCAACGAAGCGATCGCACTTGGTCAGCAGGGAAGAGCCGTCAGGGCTCTTGATCTGTTTGCACAGGCGCGTGCCGCCTTCCTCCGCGAAAAAAATCACATCTGGCCCTGGCTGATCGATCTTTACAGCGCTCTTGTTCTCTTTAACGAAGGCCGCCTATTCGAAGCGCGCCGGTCCTGCGAAAAGGCCCTCAATTTCTTTAGGTCGTCCACGCTGCACGGGAAAGCCGTTCTTTGTCATTTGCTGCTGGCCCGAATCGCGCTGCGATCGCGGGATAGGGAAGGCGCCCGGAAGCATTGCCACGATGCAATAGAGCGTCTCGCGCCGCTCGAAATGCCAGTGCTGGATTATGAGGCGAACTTTCTAATGGGAGAGTCCCATGCCGCGGCAGGCGATTTGGACTCAGCCTACACCGCCTATCAGAAGGCCTCCGCGGCTTTGGAAACTCTGCGATCCAACTTGCGCAAGGACGAACTGAAGATTGCGTTCATGAAGAACAAAACCGAGGTGTACGAGCGCCTCGTCGAAATGTGCCTGGCGGGCGGAATAGAGGGCTCGGGCATTCGAGAGGCATTCAAGTACATCGAGCTTGCAAAGTCTCGAGGTCTCGCAGAGTTGATTTTTCGAGGAGCACAAGGAGCGGTGGAAAGCACGGCCGGGCATAGCCAACTCGTCCGGCGGATCAGGGATCTGCGCGAGGAGCTTAATTGGTATTACCATCGCATCGATACCGAGCAGTTGCGCCCCGAAGAAAGTAATCTGGCGCGAATCGAACATCTTCAAACAGAGGCACAATCGCGCGAGAAGGCGTCTCGTCCGAACGCTCAGGGAATTGCCAGACTCGGTTCCCGAAGCCGCCTTGCTGCGCGGCGCCCAGGGCGTCCCGCTCGAAGAGATCCAGGCTCTCCTGCCGCGGGATTCAACGCTGGTCGAGTATTTCGCCGTTGGCGATCAACTGCTCGTCGTAGTGCTCGAGTCCGAGCGAATCGAGATCGTGCCGGTGACGCTCCTGCGCCGCGTTACCGGCTTGTTGCAAATGTTACGGTCTCAGCTTGCGAAACTTCGTCTCGACGAGAGTCACGTAAAACGATTCGAAAAGCCCTTGTTCGAAGCGACTCAGTCCCATCTACAGGAACTCTACACTGAACTGATCGAGCCGATACGAGGTCGAATTTCCGGCAAGCACATTATCTTCGTCCCCCACGGAATATTGCACTCGCTCCCATTTCACGCGCTATTCGACGGACAGCAGTACCTGATTGACGCGGCTTCCATTTCTTATGCTCCAAGCGCGAGCGTTTACGCCTTGTGCCAAGGCCGCCAGGCCGCAACAGGAAATTCGTCGTTGGTCCTGGGTGTCCCCGATGCGCAGGCTCCTTCTATCAACGAGGAAGTCTCGGCCGTCGCCTCGGCGATGCAGCCGGCGCAGGTTTTTGTTGGCGAAGCGGCTACGGAACAGGTCTTGCGCGAGTGGGGGCCGAAATCTCGGTGGATACACCTCGCGACGCACGGAAACTTTCGCAGCGACAATCCGATGTTCTCCGGAATCCGTCTGAGCCATTCTTACTTGAATTTGCTCGATCTGTATGAATTGCGGCTGCCAGCTGAACTAGTTACGCTAAGCGGGTGTGCGACAGGACTAAATGTTGTGGCCGCGGGAGATGAGATATTGGGCTTGAGTCGAGGCTTGCTGGGGGCGGGCGCGCAGTGTCTTATGCTGACACTGTGGGACGTGCACGACCTTAGCACGGCCGAGTTTATGTCCTGCTTTTACAGGCGGTTACAGGGATCGCAAAGTAAGGCACAGGCCCTCCGGGAGGCCATGCGTAGCTTGCGGGAAAAGTACCCTCATCCCTATTATTGGGCCCCTTTCTTCCTCACTGGCAGAGCCGTTTCCTCCTAAAGCTTTTCTCTACCCCCTATATTTTTCGACGCCCTCCGCACCCTTATGGGTTGGTAGCGAAGGAAAGAGGAGGTCCTCCGATAACCGAGGACGCAGGAATATCACACTGGGGGGAAAAAGATGGCGCGACACTTTCGATCGGAAGAGTGGGTTGACTTTGCTCGGAGCGTAGTCGGAGAGGATAAGCGAAAGGCCATGCAAGACCATCTCGATAGCGGCTGCAAAGCATGCGCGGAAATAGTGAACCTGTGGCAGCACGTTCAAGAAGCCAGCCAGCGCGAAGCCGTGTACGCGCCGCCGTCAAGCGCCGTCAAGACAGTAGAGGGCATGTTTGCCATTTACGGCGGCCACCTTTCTGGCAAGGCGAAGACTACCCGTCTGATCTTCGACAGCCTCCAGGTGCCACGGCCCGCTGGAGTGCGTTCCGGCGCTACTTCCGTACGGCAGTTGCTCTACGGAGCAGGCGAATACCGCGTCGACATCCGGATCGAGCCTCAGATGGACTCTCCGAAAGCAGCCCTCGTCGGACAAGTTCTCAACTCACAGGATCCGAACAGAAGCATTGATTCGGCACTCGTGACACTGCTTAAGGGCGGCAAAGTACGTATGGAGGGCCTAACAAATCGTTTCGGTGAGTTTCGTTTCGAATGCGACCTGGAAAGCGGCTTGAGCCTAGCCATTAGTTTGCCCGACGGGGCGGAAGTCTTACTCCCAGTAATCGACCAACCCCTGGATCAGGTTGAAAATAAAGGCATTAGCAGGATACTACAGAACGCGAAAAGACGTACTAGGAAGAAAGTTTGATGCCGACCTGCCGAAAAACAGCCTCTTGTACCATTGCGGGACAGGATGGCTCTAGCCAGACTAGAACTCGCAATTCTCTATTGGACTCATGCATCAAGGAGCACCTACGATGAAACGCCGCCTCTGGCCATTTGTAGTTCTGGTCGGGATTTTGTGGGGCACACCAGCCTCTGCCCAGATATCACTCGGGGGTCTGGTTTCTAACCTCACTCAAACCGTCTCGGGCGTCCTTTCGGGAAATAGCCAGGGCGTAATCGTCCGGACGAACCTCGGCCTAAGCGGATTGCAAAATGTCTGCCTGATCAAAGGATGCACCGTCGCTGGGAGCATAGACGGAGGCCTGAACCAGGTGTTTCTGGTCAAGCCAGTTCAAGGGCTGCTTCCGAACCTGCTCGCCGGGGTTCTACGCTTGGTAAACGGGATCCTCGGCGCCGAAGTCGATCAATCCGTAGCGATTCCCACGGCTCCCTCAAATCAAGCCCAAGCAGCAAATCCGCCGCCTGGACTGTGGGACGACACGCCGGTCAACTATTACGGAACGACCGTTCCGAATGGATACGTCAACCAACCAGCTGCCCAAATCATACGAATCGCGCAAGCCCATAGCGTCTTCAACGTGACCGGCTCAGGAATTATTGCGGATATCGATACCGGCGTGGATCCAAATCATCCTGCTCTCCAAGGTGTTCTGCTTCAGGGCTATGACTTTACGCGCAATCAGCCGGGCGGCTCGGAAATGACTGATATCGCGAATTCCACCAGTTCCGCCTGTGATTCGCCGTCAAGCGATTGCCAGGCGGTCTACGTCAATCAGCATACGGTTGCGATGCTGGACCAGCACACAGCGGCAATGCTCGACCAGCATACGGCTGCGATGGTTGACGGAACTCAGTACGCAGCATTCGGCCACGGCACCATGGTTGCCGGCATTCTTCATCTGACGGCGCCCACGGCGAAAATCCTGCCGTTGAAGTCATTCCACGCCGACGGCAGCGCTAACCTGTCAGATATTCTTCGCGCCATTTATTACGCAGTGCAGAACCAGGCGAAGGTTATCAACATGAGCTTCAACCTGACGTCGCCTTCTACAGAACTGAACGATGCGATCGCCTTCGCAGCGAATAACAACGTGATCAGCGTTGCCTCCTCCGGAAACGACGGCAAGGAGGAGATTGTCTACCCTGCGGCCACCAAGAACGTGATGGGCGCCGCGTCAACGAGCGATTCGGACCAACGATCTACCTTTTCCAACTACGGGAATCAGGTGGTTTGGGTTGCCGCTCCGGGCGAAGCTATTGTGACAACGTATCCATTCGGGTTCTACGCGGCGGGCTGGGGAACCTCGTTTAGCTCGCCGTTCGTGGCAGGCACTGCTTCACTGGTTGTAAATATGACGCCAGCGAGCAATCAGACAATAGCCGCATGGGCGATCGGCCATGCAAAGTACATTGGGCCCAATATGGGCAACGGGCGGTTAGATGTTTACGGCACTCTCTCCGCCGTGAACCCAGTGCGGGGTATATTGCACTAACATGATTGCTGGACCTATGCCCGCCCTGGATGCGTGCAAGAGCGAAGTGAGGCCCTCTGGTCGGATCATCTCTTTACCTGAGAGGGTTACGCTTCTTTCTTCTGCCGGTCGGCTCGCGGCGCAACCGGGTCCCGGCCCGCTGCGCGTCAAGGAACTAGAGGAGCAACTCACCGCGCTTCGTACGTCGCTGATCTGTTCCTTCAATCAGCTTTTGGACCTCAGAGACCTGAACACAGGAGTCCACAGCACGCGCCTGGCGGAATGGGCTCTTCAGGTAGCCGGAGAAATCGGTTTAGACGACGAACTTGCCCTCAGCGATATCGAGGTCGCCGCACTCCTGCATGACATCGGGAAAATTGGGATTCCAGACTCGATTCTCCACAAGCCCGCTAAGCTCAGCGATGAAGAATATGACTTGATGAAAAAACACCCTGAATACGGCTGGGCCGTTCTGCAAAAAATTCCGGGCATGGAACGCGCCAGCTTGCTGGTTCTGCACCATCACGAGAGCTATAACGGCAAGGGCTACCCGGGCGGTCTTGAGGCCGAGGACATCCCTATCGGATCCCGGATCGTCTCCGTCATAGACGCTTTCGACGCCATGGTTTCCTTCCGTCCCTACCGTCCGGGATTACCCTTCGAAGAAGCAGTGCGCCGGTTGGTGGCTGCTTCAGGAACGCAGTTTGATCCCGTCGTCGTGAGAAGTTTCCTGCCAATTGCCCGCGCCGAAATGTCGGCGGTCTTCGCTGCTGCCGGCACTTCTGTATCAGCGGTTCTTTAGACCGCTTCGCCAAGAAATCAATCAGAGCAATCATCGACACTCAACGAATGAGTGCGGGCACGCCGCCGTGCCACACCCGCCTTCGTCGACGGTTTCCAGTCGGATTCGATGGGTGTACATTTCTTTTTCCGACCCGATGCATAACAATGTCGAGTTCCCTCAAATCATATGACTCGCCTGCAGAAAGCTGATCGGAGGCAGATGGATGTGCACTTGATTGACGGGACATATGAATTGTTCCGACACTTTTTTGCCGTACCCGCTGCCGCAGATGTGAACGGCCAGGAAATCGGCGCAGTACGGGGTGTCCTGACTTCCGTCTTGTCCATGATAGAGCGGGGTGCAAGCCACATTGCCGTTGCAACCGATCATGTCGTGGAGTCGTTCCGGAACGATCTGTATCCCGGATACAAAACCAGCGAAGGTGTGCCTCGGGAGTTGCTCTCGCAGTTCCCCATTCTCGAGGAAGCGCTGGAGGCAATGGGAGTGGCGGTGTGGCCAATGGTTTATTATGAGGCGGATGACGCGCTCGCTTCTGCCGCGGCTAAGGCAGCGAAGGATGACCATGTAAGGCAGGTGGTCATTTGTACGCCGGACAAGGATCTCAGTCAGTGCGTTGTAGGCACACGGGTCGTTCAACTAGATCGCAGGCGCGATATCTTGCGCGATGAAGCTGGCGTTGTGGCCAAGTTCGGGGTGAAGCCTCAATCGATTCCAGACTACTTGGCTTTGGTTGGCGACAGTGCAGATGGCTACCCGGGTTTGCCTGGATGGGGCGCAAAAGCTACGGCTCTTGCCTTATCTCAATACCTCCACCTTGAAGGCATTCCAAAGGATTGGCAAAAATGGCATCCGTCAATCCGGAAGGCGCGCTTGCTGTCCGAGTCGCTTTTCTGCGCATGGAACGACGCCCTGTTGTTTCGCACCCTTGCGACCCTGCGACTGGATGTGCCCGTTTTTGATACGGTCGAGGATCTTCGTTGGAAGGGACCGCGTCCGAACTTTAAGGAACGCTGCGAGCGAATGAACTCACCCGGCCTGATTGGTCGTGCGATATCGGCAAAAGCACTGAGATCCCAGGAAGTATAGGTACCGAAGACGTGGAGTATTAGCTGGGAAGATTTCCGGTTATCCGAATAATCGCGACTTGAACCTAACTTTGCCTCGATTGAATTTCTGCTTGAGAGCTGCCAGGCTTTACAATCCAGCTGTTAGAACAAAATCTCAGGGAGAATCAGCATGAGCAATCTCGAGCACTTGTTAGAACGTAACAAGGAATTTGCTGTTCAGCAGTCTGCTGCGGGCACGTTAATGCCCTCGCTTCAGCGGGCGATGCCCAATATAAAGGCGGTCATCATCGGCTGCGCTGATATGCGTGTGGATCCGGCTCATGTCCTTGGAATTAAACCGGGCGAGGCCGTCGTGTTGCGCAATATCGGCGGTCGAATCACCCCGGGGTTGTTGGAGCAGTTAGGTCTACTCGGGCGAATCGGTGAGGTTGCCGGAGAGATTCCTGGAGGCGGCGGGGAGTTTCACCTCGTCGTGCTTCAGCACACCGATTGCGGCATGACTCGCCTTGCCGGCGACCCCGCCATGCTGGCGCACTATTTTCAAATACAGGAAGGCGAACTCAAGACAAAAGCGGTCACCGATCCTCGAGCGGCGGTTGCCGTTGACGTTGCCGCGCTCCGGGCGATTCCCGCATTGCCGGGCGCGTGGCTTATATCAGGCCTCGTGTACGACGTGGCAACCGGACTTGTCGAGATCGTCGTACCGCCAGCGCCGATTCGTGCTGCGTAGGCATCAATCCATTAATTAGTGTGCAACGCTTCGGGGCGTGGAGGTTTCGAAGGCCTTTTGTTTTCAGTGGGAAGGTTGGGGTGAGCGATGGGATTTGAATGATCGAATCAACCACTAAGTCTCGCCGAATCTATTGTCCTTATCCCGTCGCGAGCCCGCTTTTCGACCCGAAAAGGGGTTATTTTGGACCCTAGTTAGACCCTTTTTTACGCTCCAAATCAACTTGTCCGGTAATCCGACTACACGGGAGTTTGTGCGCGTGGGGAGCGCTGAGATCCCTGCGGAGTAGATTTTGTGAACCCCTCGGAGAGCGGCGGGCATCCACTTAGTGACAGCCCTAGAATTCAATAAAGGATAGGGAGGAGCCTATGTACGTCATTACCGGCGCGACAGGACACACGGGAAACGAAGTAGCGCAAAAGTTGCTCGCAAAAGGTGAACAGGTGCGTGTTGTAGGCCGCAGCGCAAAGCGGCTAGAACCATTCGTAAAGAAGGGCGCAGAGGCTTTCGTTGCGGACATCACCGACACGGGGGCGCTCACGAAGGCTTTTTCGGGTGCAAAGGGAGTGTACGCGATGATACCGCCGGACGTGACCGCCCCGGATGTGCTGGCACACTATCAGCGCGTGGGCGACGCCTTGGTCGCCGCGATTGAGAAGAGCGGAATAAAATACGCGGTCGTGCTGAGCAGCGTCGGCGCGGACAAGCCGGATAAAACAGGCCCGGTGGTCGGGCTGTACAACCTTGAAAAGAAACTTGGCGCGATTCCTGGATTGAACGCCCTCTACCTGCGACCCGCCGCCTTCATGGAAAACCTTCTGTCCCAGGTTGGCGTGATCAAGGCCTTCGCAACGATGGCCGGCCCTGTCAAAGGCGATCTGGCGATACCCATGATCGCAACGCGCGATATCGGCGACGCAGCCGCCGACGCCCTGTTGCAACTCGATTTTCAGGGAAAGAGCGCGCGCGAACTGCAAGGGGCTCGCGATGTCACGAACACGGAAGCCGCCAAAATTGTGGGCGCCGCGATTGGCAAGCCCGACCTGACATATAAGCAGATGCCCGCGGCACAGTTGAAGCCCGGTTTCATGCAGATGGGGATGTCTTCGAATATGGCGGATTTGCTGCTCGAACTGGCGGATGCGCAGAATTCAGGCTACTTAAAGACGATCGAGCCACGCTCCCCAAGGAACACCACTCCCACGACGCTGGAGAGTTTTGTAGTCGAAGTTTTCGCGCCGGCCTATCAGGAACAAAAAGCGGCACGCGCCTAGGAGCTTGCGGCTGTGGGGCCCGCCCAGCGGTCCCATGTCCCAAGCGTTGCTGTTCTTCGATCGTTCCAACGCATGCGTGTCGCGCAAGGGTCTGACGAGGGTTATCGGCGCAGGCACGGCACGACCAGTTCCCCCGCAGTATTCACACTGGGCGGTGCCGAAGCAGGCTACGCATTTTCACGGTCAGGCTGTGGCCGGTTCCTTCGCAATTCGTGCAACGGCCGCTTCCATTGCACCTCCCGCAGCGCGTTCGGAACGGTGGCATTTCACAAAACAATATACGGGAACAAGACGCTGTTGTCGTGCGAAGTCCCGGTTAACGGGGTGGATTCGATAGGTCGATGCAACACCATCTAAAAGATCTGCTGTTTAAGGATGGTGTTTATGACCCAGAGGAAACGATCGAGGCTTTCTCCCACGCAAGAAACTGATGTATGGAAGCGGTGGAAGGCCGGGCAGTCGTTACATGCGATCGGTCGCGTATTTGGGAAGCCGCATACTTCCATTCGCCATCTATTGTTGCCTCGGGGAGGGATTCCTCCAGCAGTGCGCCGTCGCTCCCGACTAGCTCTGACGCGGTCCGATCGAGAGGACATCTCGCGAGGGATCGCATCCGGTTCATCGATCCGTGAGATAGCTAGACATCTGGATCGAGCAGCTTCGACGGTGGGCCGAGAAGTCACACGCCATGGTGGCCGTCCCGCCTATCGAGCCCATGAAGCCGATGACCAAGCCTGGGAGTCGGCCTTGCGGCCCAAGAGGTGCCTTCTTGCCCTGCACCGGAGGTTGCGAGAGGTCGTTGCGAGTAAACTGGTCCTGGAATGGTCGCCTGAGCAGATTTCCGGGTGGCTGAAGACCTGGTATCCCGATGACCCGAGCATGCGAGTGTCCCACGAAACCATTTACCGCAGCCTGTTCGTCCAAGCGCGTGGAGTGCTGAAGAAAGAGCTGATGGATCACCTGCGAACCAAGCGGCGCATGCGCCGCTCGCGGCACTCTCGTATCTTCAAAGATGCGCGCGGTCAAATCGCAGATGCCATCTCGATTAGGGAAAGACCTGCTGAAGTTGAGGACCGCGCTGTCCCTGGTCATTGGGAGGGCGATCTCCTGAGCGGCTCGAAGAACAGTCACCTGGTGACCTTGGTGGAAAGGCATTCACGTTTTGCCATGCTGATTAAAGTGCCCAGCAAGGACACAGCCGTGGTGGTGACGGCATTGAGTCGGCATATTCGTAAGCTCCCCGCTACCCTGCGGCGCTCGCTGACGTGGGATCGCGGACTGGAGATGGCGAAACACAAGGACTTTACGGTCGCTACGGATGTGCAGGTCTACTTCTGCGATCCGCAAAGTCCCTGGCAGCGTGGCACGAACGAAAACACCAACCTACTTTTACGGCAATACTTCCCGCGAGGAACCGACCTATCTGGCTATTCTCAAGCGCAACTCGACCAGGTCGCGCTGCGCTTGAATCAACGTCCAAGAAAGACCCTGGGATTTCAGACTCCTGCGAGTAAACTTCAAGCAAGTGTTGCGTCGACCGCTTGAGCCGGCAGGGGTAACCGGACAACTTCAAGCGAATCGAGCGCCGGTATTTGAACCCACGACCCTCGGTGCCACAGCACGAATTACTTTTTGCGTGCCACGTATTTTCAAGAGGATAGAATACCGCTCTGCGGGTGAAATCATGGTGTTTGGGCTGAGGTGGGTCGGTTTTGTGCAAAGATTGTGCGGCAAGCGTCCGGGGCATTCCGAGCGCGAAATTCTCGGCCGTTTGCAAAAATAATCGCTACGTTCGATCACTTCGTTGAGTGCTCATCCATCGCTTGAGCATTAGATGGAGGTAACTCCCCATGCCAGTAGATCATTCCAGGTTGATTCGCACCGTTGCTCACGACCGTCATCTCCAAACGGCTTCGGCTTTCGTAGTCCGAATCATCATGTTCCTTGCAGAGAAGCCAGATAATCGCAGAGGTTTTTGATGCGCTGTCGCACGACTCTTTCGTTCTGCTTGTCGAAGTAACGGAAGATAGGGCCCCATGTCGGCATATCCGAGGAGCCGTGAGCAGACGGGCCAGGCCCGAATTCAAGGATGTTTGAAACATAGGTGTACGGAAACTTGCCCAGATGACGTTTTGCGAGCGTGGTCAGATTCGGCGGGGGCGTCTTGAGTAGAGGTGCCAGGGGGCCATGTCCCTTAGCGTCCGAGCCGTGGCAAGCGGCGCAATACTGCTGATACGTCTGCTGGCCGGTGGGCATGTACGTTGGTGGAAGCTGCGTCTGGTCTATGCCCCGCCCGGCGCTGGCAACGTAGGCAATCAAGAACAGAAAACCGAGTGGAGCTAAGCGTCGAATCATCATAATCTCCTCCAGGGTCATCCAGCTTATTTCGAAGATGCGGCCCCGGCTGGTGCGAAAGCGTTCACTTTTTCTCGGTGCTTATTGCTGCGATCCTATTTCGCCTGACGCGATTTAATGTAATTCGCCAGGTTTGTAATTCGCAATGTGACTTCAGTCGTGTTTAATCCCTCCATCTTAAAATCGGGGCCCCAGATAGGCATTTCAGCCGGTCCGTGTGCCGGCATCACGATGCCGCTCCGCAGCACCTTCGAAACATAGGCGTCGGGGAACTTGCCTCCGTGGCGGCGGGCCAGCGTGGTCAAGTCAGGCGGTACCCTGTATGGAGGAGGGGCAGAGCCACCTCCTTTCAAATCGTTTCCGTGGCAGACGGCGCAATGTTGGCTGTACAGCTCAGCGCCAGACGGCGTTTTCGAAGTTGCGATGGCCTGTATGGATTCCAGATAGTTCACGAGATTCGCCAACCTCACATTTCCCCGGTCCACATCCGATTCGATCTGATGAAAGATAGGGCCCCAAACTGGCATCCCCCGGGATCCGTGTGCCGCCACAGTCTTGTCGCCCATAATCATTTCGCGCACGTATGCCGCAGGGAATTCTCCACGATTATTCCTGGATAGGAGAGTCAGATCGGGCACCTTGGCCTTCAACGCGGATGCGGCCGGGCCCTTTCCCATGCCGGTCACGCCGTGGCAGGAGGCACAATAGGCCCGGAATAAGTCGGGCCCTTCGACAGAGCGGATCAACGGTGTAGACTGCGCGTCCGCCTTCTGCGCGGCCTGAGTATGCTTGGTAGCTCCGCACAGAAAAATGCTAGCGAGGATAACCGCCAGCGCAAACTCCCAGGCCATCTTGAATCTCATATTGAGCGTCCTTGCCGAGTCTATCAGGTTGAGTTCAGCGTTGAACGGTTGCCGGGAGGCCGACTGCCCCCGCGCTTTTCGTTCGCGAAAGCTCAGTGTCAGGCCGCACCACCAGGACGGGGCACGGAGCATGATGTAAGACCTCTTGGGAGACACTACCTAGGAGAAGACCTCCCATCTTCCCTCGCCCGTGACTACCCATCACAATCAGATCAGCGTCCCAGCTATTGGCCGTCTCAATGATCTTCGACGCAGGCTCGCCGGGCTCGACGAATTCCCGAATGCTCGAGCGGATAACCGTTCGCTCCCGAAACGTTGCAACAAGATGTTTCGCTGCTTGTTCGGACATCTCGGTCAATCGGTCCGCTGGCACGCCCCATGTCCCGCCAGGTCCGACCGAAGGGTCAAATACGTGTATGAAGCCAACTTGGGCTTTCAGTGACTTTGCGACCTCGACGCCAACCTCGGCAGCGCGCGCCGCAAACTCGCTATCGTCCACGGCAATGAGAATCCTTTTGAAGCTCATCTTGGACTCCTGGCTTTTTTGTGAACGAAAACCTGCTTCCTGCGCTCGAAAGACTGCGTCTTTACTACGTCGCGGCATGATGCTGGGACGAGAGGGCTTGCGACTGGTTTCTTCGCAGCAGGAAGTCTTGACCTGGATCACCTTCGGGACGCGAATCTGTAAGACATGTCCCGTCAAGTGCGACTCGATTCTGGTCGCGTCAACCGCAGTCGGCAGCTTCACAATGCCAAAAATCCGCGATGGCAGGCATTTTGTTGGCTCTCTGTTGTCGCGTTCATTCTCGACTCGTTCGACGCCGCTGATGATCAAGCGACCCGGCTCGGTCGCAATTTCGATCCCGCTCCGAACTTCGAAATCACTCAGACAGGCGGAGACTTCGACTGCGTCTTCAGTCTCCAGGACTCCGCTCCACAGCGGGCGAACAACTTTAGATTCTGCCAATATCCAATCCTGTTGCTCCCCGCCTGCAGTCCGGCCGTGGCTTTCGAAGATTTGAAAGGCTTTCTTCGCGATGACGTCGTGTATCGTCTGATCCACTCCCCCTGGGTCGCCATTGGGATTGATCTTGATGTCGACGCCAATGGTATTCTGGATCATGTTAGGCTCCTTTCCAGATCAATCGTTCCATCCCTATACAGCATCGATCGAATCCGATCCAAGTGCCGTGACACTCGTTACGCGAACATGTGATCCACATCACAAATGTCAAAAGGAGTCGCCTCCCAAAAGGAGACGCCCGAAAATGGCTCCCCGCAGGTTCACTGTCGGCGGCTTACAGGCGCCGTTCCAGTGGGCGGCACCTTTTGGACGTATGCGCCCGAGACCGGTCCTCGCTACGGGTCAGATGTCGGCGTGAGAAAATAGACTCCTTTTGGCCAGCTCAACGAGCAACAAATAGGTGACTGTTGAAATCGCGAGGAATGTGAAGAACGGGCCGGGCAAAGGAGTGAATCCGAGACGGTGAGCGAGCGGCGAATAAGGGAGCCAGACTCCCACGATCACGATCAGAATTGTACTGATCGCAAGTGGGAGACTTGGGCGACTCTTGAAGGGATTCTTGGTCGTTCGAATTACGAACAGCACCAGTGTTTGCGTCGCTAGCGATTCGACGAACCAACCCGTGTGAAATTCCGGCTGGCTCGCCTTGAAAAAGTGAAGTAGGACGTAGAACGTGAGGAAATCATAGATCGAGCTGATCGGGCCGATAAGGACCATGAAATTCCGGATGAGGGTCATATCCCACTTGCGCGGAGCCTGAACATAGTGCTCGTCAACGTTATCGGATGGAATAGTCACCTGGGCCGCATCGTAGAGGAAATTGTTCAGCAATATCTGTGTCGGCAGCATGGGCAGAAACGGCAAGAACAAGGACGCGCCAGCCATGCTGAACATGTTGCCGAAATTCGAGCTCGTGCCCATCAGGATGTACTTCAAAACATTGGCGGACGCCCGGCGTCCTTCGATGATTCCCTTGTGGAGAACATCCAATCCCGGTTTGAGTAGGATTATCTCCGCAGCCTCTCGCGCGACATCGACCGCTGAGAACACCGAGATGCCTACATCCGCGGCGTGGAGCGAGGGAGCGTCGTTGATGCCGTCTCCCATATACCCCACAACATGGCCGCGGAGCTTCAAGGCGTGAATGATGCGATGCTTCTGTACGGGCGAGACCCTGGCGAATACTGTCGCTTGCTCGGCTAAATGTTGAAGTGCGGGATCGCTCGTCCGGTCGAGTTCATCGCCCAGAATAATCATGGGATTTTCGAGACCCACTTGTTCGCATACGTGCCGCGCGACAAGCTCGTTATCGCCCGTCAGAATCTTCAATTCAACGCCGTCGCGCTTCATAGCGGCGATGGAATCGGCGGCATCCGGATTGGGCGGATCAGCAAAAGCCAGGTATCCGGCAAATACGAGCGATCGTTCGTCCTCAAAGCTGTAACTGGGACGCACGTCTATATTCCGATATGCGACCCCCAGCACGCGGAAACCTTGAGCGCTGAGATCATCGAAGGTTTTGCGGCATCGGTGAAGCGCATCAGGCTCCAGCGGAATCTTCTTGCCTTCGGCCTCATAGAAGGAAGAGAGAGCGAGAATGCCTTCTGGGGCGCCTTTTGTAATGAGAATGCGCTCATCGGCAGAAACATCCCCTCGTCTCGCGACAACGATCGAGAGGCGCCGCCGCTCAAAATCGAAAGGGATTTCGTCACATTTTAAGTACTCGTCGCTGCCGGTCCAGAGTGTCTTAAGAATTGCAACGTCTAACGGGCTGCGTATGCCCGTCTCGAATTTGCTATTGAGATACGCGAGTTCAAACGGCCGATCCGATGACTTCCCCAGATAGTCAGCCGAAGAGGCGAGAACCATCTGGCCAGTTGTGAGCGTCCCCGTCTTATCGCTGCAGAAAACGTCGATTGTGCCGAAATTTTGGATGGCTGGCAGATGTTTGACGACCACCTGCTCCCGAGCCATTCGAACGGCGCCGCGGGCGAGAGTTACCGAAGTAATCATTGGCAGGAATTCGGGCGTCAATCCGACCGCAAGTGCTACGGCGAATACGAAGGACTCAAAGGCGTCTTTGTGGAGGGCGACGCGAACCACCACGATGAAAAGCACCAGAAGGAAAACGGCACGCATGATCAGAAGGCCGAAGCGTTTCATGCTGTGCTCGAAGTCAGTCTCCGGCGCGCGCGCGGCCAAACGCTCAGCAATGGCTCCGAAGGTTGTGCGCGGGCCCGTGGTCAGGATCAGGACCGTCCCGGTGCCGCTTACGACCGATGTGCCCATGAAAACGAGATTCGGGGAGTCGGCGCCCCTTGAACTAGGGGCATCCCGATCGCCCGCGTGCTTTTCTACGGGCAGGGACTCACCGGTCAGAGCGCCCTGCTGAATGTACAGATCGCGCGCTTCAAGAAGCTGGCCATCGGCCGGCACTAGATCTCCCGCCGCCACCCGAACAACATCGCCGGGGACGACGTCGCGTCTGGTGATCTCCTGCCAAGAGCCCTCGCGAAGGACGGTGGCCGTCGGGGTCACGTCCGCCCGCAAGCGCTCGACCGCTTTGTGTGAGCGATACGTCTGAAAGAAATTGATCGCAATGCTCAGGAAAACGATGACGAGAATGATCACAGCGTCCGCGGCGTCGCCAAGGAAGAACGAAGCCAGGCTGGCTACCAACAGAATAATCACCAGCGGGTTCAAGAACAGAAAGAACAGTTCGATAACAGCCGCACCCCGCTTCCCAGGTGCCGGCTCGTTCGCGCCGTATTGGCTCAGACGCTCAGCAGCCTCGCGCGAGGAGAGACCAGACGCCGGAGCTGACTTTGGCGCGGGCAGCTCACCGATGCTGGTGGACAGGGGGCTCATCGTTCGTGACTATGTCCCATTCTCCGCTATCCGGCCGCTACACAACGATAGCTTGACCCAAGACCATATGCGGATGCTAACCTGATCTCTGTAACGAACAAAAGAAGGTGGCGTCAAGCATAGCGGAGCGCCTCGGGGCGTTCAGTTTCAAACTCATGTTCCCGCAAAAATCGCAACTTGCAACGCGTTGGAGCAACCATTAAGACTACGAGAACCCGGATTTGCGCGTGTCTTTGTCTTTTCCTGCTCGTCTTTTTTGCGCTGGCCCTCGCTTTGCCGACAGGGACAGAAGCCAGTCCGCACGGGGGTCAGGAAAGATCCAAACACGCTACTCCTCCGGGCTCGCCGGCGTATCGCACGAAGATCGCCGAGGGTGAATACGCCGTCATCGAGCAGAGCAATTTAGGCGCTACCGGACCTTTTGGCGAGGAAGTTTACGATTTCCACGAAACCTGGACGATCTGGCGCAGTGCAACTGGCGCGTATGAGGTCGAGGGTCGACGAAACTTTGAATCTCCCAGGGATACGCCGCATGACAATCGCTTTCTCGTTCATCTCACCCGCGATCTCACGGTTGTCGATCTCACCGAATTTTCAAAGCTGCGATGGAAACCGCAATCGGGACCGTTGTCTTGCGACTTCCTTCCGGCGGAGCTCCACTGCTTCGCGGGTGCTCGCTCTCACCCAGACGTCGAAACGCATGTCCCGGTGCAACCCCCGATCGGACTCATCTGGCCGATTTCCGCGTTCTCGCTCGGGGGGATCGCCCGCGATGCCGAGCGCGATCCGAACCGCGACACGGAAGTAGATCTCGCGCGCATCGAGCAACCAGACAAAGAAAATCCGGTCGAGGTCACGATCCTAAAAGGCCGATTGCGATATCTGGGCCAAGTGCGCCTTGATTTAGCGGGCCAGAAGTGGCGCGCCTACGAGTATTCTCTTAAAGTTACGCTCCGGCCTGACTCCTTGATTTGGGTCTCTGACAGAGGACTTTTGCTTGCCGTCGCCGTCGAGCACGGGCACGCGAATTGGCGCGAAGAAGGATTGAAGCTCGTGCGCTTTCACAAGTGGGCCGACTTTTAGATCGCGCTAAACTGCCGTCGCACGCCGCGTATTCCGGGTACATCTTCGAATCAAGACGCATTCTCTAAGACTAGAAGTCCCGTAGCCGTATTCGACACCGCGATATGGTAGCTGCTGTGAATCTTCGTGACCTTCGGATGCAAAACACCCCGCATCGCCAGCCACAGAATGAATTCCGCGCCTTGGGCGCCGGCTTCGCGAACCAGTTCGTGGATCGAGTACTTAGTCAGCGCTTCGGGCTCGTTGACAATTCTCTCCAGGCAGAGCATGTCGAATTTCTTGTTGATGAATCCAGCCCGCTCGCCGTCGAGCTGATGCGACATGCCACCGGTACCCAGCACCACCACCTTGATGTCTTTCGGATAGGATTCGATCGCACGGCCTATCGCTTGCCCGAGCTTGAAGCATCGCAATGGCGACGGCAACGGATGTTGCACCGTGTTAATACACACGGGTACTGTCTTGATGCATCCCCAAGAATTGTTCGGCCAGAAAAGCGACATTGGCACCGTGAATCCATGATCGACGAGCATTTCCTGGCAGGAAGTGATGTCGAATTCGTCGTGTACCAGTGATTCGATGATGTGCCAGGAAAGCTCTGGATCGCCCTGAAACGGCGGAGTCGTCGGCATACCCCATCCCTCGTCCGCGTTCTTATATTGGAAAGCCGCTCCAATCGCGAAGGTTGGCAGCTTGTCGAGGAAAAAGTTAAGTCCATGGTCGTTGTAGATGACCACAGCCACATCCGGCTTCATCTTCTGCAGCCACGCTCGCGCCGGTGGATAGGCGGCAAAGAAGGGCTTCCAGTACGGGTCATTAAGGAGTTCCCTCTCGTGGGGAACCGCGTTTCCGATCGCGGGAATATGCGAAGTGGTGAGTCCGCCAATCACTCGCGCCATGGATTATTCTCCTTGAGCCTTGAGCTTTTTCTTGAACTCTTCCACCGTCATGCCGGTCTGTTGGGCACCCACATCTTGGACGGTGAGACCGAAGATTCCGGCGAACTTTGCTAGATAGTAGATGCAGCCGCCCTCATGAATCATGGTGAGGACGTTGCGTTCGCGAATGGCCTCGTGCTGCTCTTCCGTGAGGCCGTATTTCTTGCAGTACGCGTCTTCGTCCCTTAGGAACTCTTCGCGGTTCTCAACTTTGTTGAACGAGTAGCACATCTTATTGAGTGCGTAGCCTTTCATGGCTGCTTGGCCATCGAACATGTAAGTACCTGGAATCGGCAACTCCACCTCGGTCGTTACGCTCATGCCAAACCTCCTCTGATGATTGGTGCCTTCGAGCGCTCATATCGGAGTCGCTCGTCCGGGCGCATGCTGTGAACCCGCTGTGGGCCATCACAACTTGGGCGAACATAGCTTGTATACCGCCGGATTGCGGCACATTTCGGTGATCGAAGTCACAGGAGGGAGTGAGCGACGTCACAGCTATAGAGTCACTGGTAAAAACTCAATTCCCGTACCCTAACAACCCCTCTGTCCTCATTGATACAGATGAGGTGCCTTGGCGGGTTTCCTCGGTTCCTTTCCTTAGTCCTGGCGGACATGGAACCTAAGAATACGCGAGCAGACGTTTGAGAGGCAGCTTATGCGCCGCGATGATGTAGTACGACAGGTCCGGCCAAGGGTTTTCGAGGGAAGTTTACACTGGGTTCATTCTGAGGGATCGAGGAGCTCCAGGAACATTTGACTCCGTAGCAGCCGATTACTTGGCGGCGAAACTGAAATCCTCGCTTGCGGATTGGCCCGCGCGCACCGTCACTTCGCGTTCCTGCGTCCCAAACGTCGCGGTCCAGATCGACAGCGTATAACTCCCCGCGGGCACTCCTTTGATTTGAAACGTGCCCTCGTTTCCCGTCACCGCATAATACGGATTCGTCACCACTCCGATGTACGCCTGCATCCAATTGTGAATGTTGCAGTGCACCGGCACCATGATCTGTGGCTTCGAAAACTTGTCGCTCACCGGCGGCGAGCCCGGCTGCTGCGTCACGTCGAAATCGTGCCCCGCCTTCGGCATGATGTGAATGTTGTGCGTGGTGGGGTCGTTGGACACCACCCGCAGCGGCTGCCCCACCATAATTCCCAGGACGTGCGGCTCGTACTCGCACTCGTTCTGCGTTAACGTGACAGGCTCCGCCGACGCCGCGCCACCCGAAACATTCTCCGCGCCCTTCGAGACGTACACGAATGCATTCGGCAGCGTTCCATTCGCGTTCACGCGTCCGTCTTCCGGCAGCACGCCTTCCGGGTGCAGCGACGCGCACACCGGGTCCTTGTCCATCATGATCCGGCGCAATCGCGGAGCCTCTCCCTTGAAATAAACTTTGCCGGTGATCTCGCCGCTCGCGCCGCCCTGCGCCTTCGCGCTCGCCCGCACCGATGGGTTCATCATCACCGCCGCGCCCGTCGCCAGCAGAACTGCCGCCGCCCCCACCGCCCATGCCGTCCTTAATTTCCTCATCGAATTTCCCCCGATTGTCATTTTCCGAGCGCCCTCGCTTCAGCCGGGCCGCCTCGGATCGATCTCGCTCAGAAAATAACGCCTAGGTGGAGATACAGCGAATTGTTGTCGCTCGCGTTGCGTCCGAATCCATCATAGTTCGTGCCCGCCCCGTTGAATTTCGTGTACGCGGTGTATTGCAGCGCCAGCCGAATATTCTGCACCGGCCAGTACGTAATGTTGGCAATGAAACCCTGGCTATTGGGACTTCCCGTCGCGCTCCCATCGAGCGGATTCGGCGCGTACAGCAGCGGATCGCTCGTTCCTGTGGTCACGAAATATCCGAACACCGGTGTCACCCGATATCCGAAATGATACGCGGCGTTGACGCGAAAAGTATTCAGATCGTGCGAGAGAAAGCTCGCGCCGCCCGCTGCGAGCGTGGCGTTCAAGTTCTGGCTTTCGTGGATGTACGTTCCGCGAATCGTAAGCAGGTTGTTGTTCAGTTTCGGCAGCACGCGCTCCCACTGCGCATCCACCGCCGCGTCCGTGAAATCGTCCGTGGGGCCCGCCACCGTATTCGGTGTCGAGCTGACGTGCATGCCGTATCCGCCCACTTCCAGATAATTGTTCCCGAAAGATTGCTGCCACGCCAGCCGCCAGTAAGGCGCGGCGCCCTGAATGTTGAACCCGAATCCCACGCCCGTATTGGGGAGCGAATTTCCAAGGTGCGCCGAAGTGTAAATCGTGCCCGCGGCGTAGAGGTGATCGTTAAACATCGCATATCCGCCCACGCCCGCCACGTCCGCCGCAAGCGTCCCATCAATCACCGCGGCCGCTGACGGCCCCGGAGCCGACGATGAGCCATTCCACGGAAATCCCCAAGCCGGCGTGCTGTTCCAAAGATCTTCCACTGTCGGATTGTTATTGATGTCGATTCCGTACACCACCGGCTTGCCATAAAGCTTCCCGGTATTCGCGTACCGCACATCCGTGTTGTCCCAGGAAAAATGGTCGGCCTGCGCGTCGTACGTCACTTGAACGAACCCGCCCAGGTGGCTCGCGTACGATCCCGCCAGAAATATCGACGCGTCTTGCGGCACCGAAATGCTCCAATTCTGCGTGGCCGGCTCTTTCTTATTGAGTCCCGTATCCGATATCTCGATCTGCGCCGAAAGCGGCAGCACCGACAACAGCGAAAGCCCGCTCTTGTTCTTGTCCGCGGGCGAGGTGATCGCCTTCAGCCCTTGCATGGTGTAGCCATTCAGCTTGAACGCGCGGCCCAGCGGCGTCAGCTCGGGCGGATTCGTGTGGCACGAGCTGCACGCGAACCCTGTCTGCCGCGAAAAGCTGGGGACCGCATCCGCGGTGCGCGGCGCTGAAACCAGCAGCGCGCAAAGCCCACCCACTACCACCGCAGTAACCACACCGGAAATTTTCGACATTCTAGAATTCGCCATCAGACACCCCTACTCACCGCTGATTTTTTCAAATGAAGAAAAAGCGAATTTTAAGCACGGCAATGTTATAGCCACGCGCCCCAGGTTCTTGGCACTTCCGCGCGTGACGTGCCCAATTTGCCACTAAGTTCTACAACCGACAGGGGCTTTCAGCGAGATGACCTTCGCACACAATTCCGGAGGAACAAGAATTTTGCACCAACACTCGCACCAACGATATGCGTCGACCCACACTGAACGCCATGGTGTGGCTCGCCAAAATACTGCCCTCCAAAAGCTCCCCGCAAGTTCTTGTAGTGGTCGAGATCGCGTGATTTTCTGGAGAGGTTCGATGGCCCAGCCTCTCGAACCATCCTTGCTACCCGTGATCAAAACCACACTGCGGGGTGATGCACGTCACAGCATGGCTGCGGCGAAAAGGCTCAATCTAATGGCAGGAGGAGTGAAATGAAAGCCGCTACCGCATCAGCCACCGCCGCAGCAGTGAAAACCATTCTCTTTGCGACCGATTTCTCAGATTCCTCGAAGAGGGCGCAATCCTATGCCAGCGCCTTGGCCAATCGGTTCAGGGCCAAGTTACTGATCCTTCACGCGAGCGAGCCTCGCAACTACGCCCTCCCGCCGGAGACCTGGCAGCGCGGGGAAGACGCTGATGCACACAAGATGCAGGAATTGCAGAAATCCATTGCCAGTTCATTCCCCGGCTTGAAGAGTGAACTTCGTGTGGGTGAAGGAACCGCGTGGCAAATTGTAGAGTCGGCGCTGGCGAAGGACAAGGTGGATATGATCGTCCTTGGCACGCAAGGCCGCACTGGCGTTGGGAAATTACTGCTCGGGTCTCATGCCGAGGAGATCTTTCGTCAAGCTACGTGCCCCGTCTTGACGGTTGGCCCTCACGCGCAGGACATCAGAGGTACGGAAAACGAGCTCCGGGAAGTCCTCTACGCCACCGACTTTAGCCCCGAGTCCCAAACCGCCGCGCCGTACGCCGTGTCGATCGCGCTGGCGCTCGAGGCGCACCTGAATCTCCTGCACGTTGTCGAGGAACCGAAAGTGGGTGAGTTGGTTTCCGCAACTGAGGTCGTGCCATCGTCGGAGCGTCTGCTAAGGACGCTCATCCCCGAGGAGGCCAAGTTCTGGCGCGAACCTCGGTGCTTCGTCGAAACAGGCGTGGCCAGCGAGAAAATTCTCGAGGTCGCCGAGCGCATCCATGCCAGTTTGATCGTCTTGGGCGTTCGTAAGTCGGCGGGCGTGCCCGGTGCCGCAACGCATCTAGGCATCGGGTTGGCGCACAAAGTCGTCGCAGCTGCCGCGTGTCCCGTTCTGACAGTGAGGTGCTAAAAAACTGGAGCAAAAAGGCCGAATTTCACAGCAGTGCCGAAACGAGGAGGTTGCCATGCCAAATGCTGAGGTCGGGACGCGAATTACTCTCAAGAACATACTTTACCTGACGGATTTCTCGGAACCGTCGGAAGCCGCATTGCCGTTTGCAACTTCCGTCGCGCGCGAGTATGGAGCCAAAATTTACGCATTTCATGTGTTTATTCCCGCCGTGTACACATATACGACGCCGGAAGTTACCGAGGTGTCCATCGAAGCGCAAGAGGACGCTGCCAAGCTGAACATGCGACGCCTCGAAGCACAGCTCACAGGCTTGCCGCACGAATCGATTCTTGAGCGCGCAACCGGGATCTGGCCGGCGCTCGAACAAGTGATCAAGGACTACTCAATTGACCTGATCGTGCTGGGCACTCATGGCCGCACGGGAACTCAGAAGCTGCTGCTCGGCTCCGCGGCTGAAGAAATATTCAGGCGATCGCGCGTGCCGGTGCTCACCATCGGACCAATGGAACACCACGGAGCACATAGAGCTGCACAATTCCGTCGTGTACTCTTTCCGACAGACTTCACACTGGAGTCGCTCGCTGCCGCTCCCTACGCCATTTCAATGGCGCAGGAAAACCAGGCCCGGCTAATTCTCCTGCATGTGGCGAAGGAACTCGAAACCCGGCCCACCGATCCGGCTGCCGAGGACGCCATGTCAAATCTCCTATTTCGGTTGCACGAGATTGTTCCGGAATCGGCGGAGCCGTGGTGCCGGTTGGAAGCTGTCGTTCAATTTGGGAACCCGGCGGAACAGATTCTGAAGGTCGCAAAAGAGCGCGATGCGGACTTGATTGTCCTGGGAGTGCGGGATCCAGGGCCATTCATGGGAGCCGCAACGCATCTTGAGCGGAACACCGCGCACAAGGTAGTTGTCCACGCCGCTTGCCCCGTGCTGACTGTCCGCAACTGAGAGGAGGGTACGACGTGGACTGAACCGGGGACTGCCGCTTCGCTGAAGATTATCGGGGGCTGCCATGTTGATTCAACAGATGACCAAACAGGCGAGTCTGGACTTTTTGGCCCGTACGCACCTGGGCAGATTGGCGTGCTCTCAAGAAGCTCAACCCTACATCGTTCCAATATATTTCACCTACCGCGACGGTTGCCTTTACAGCTTTTCCACGGTCGGACAAAAGATCTCCTGGATGCGCGCCAACCCTCTGGTCTGCGTCCAGGCGGACGAGGTAGCAAGCTCGCACGAGTGGACCAGCATCGTCGTTTTCGGTCGCTTTGAAGAGCTCCCCGACGTGCCCGAGTGGAGGGGCCAGCGCGAGCTAGCTTTCGAACTCCTGCAAAAGAGGGCAATGTGGTGGGAGCCCGGTTACGTCAGAACAATTCTCCACGGTGCCGAGCGGCCCTTGGTGCCGATCTTCTACCGCATCCGTATCACCGGAGTTACGGGCCACCAAGCCAGCCCCGAGCCTGGCAAGGCCACTCCCGTCAGTCCACGCAGCTGACACGGGAGGGCTTGCCAAAACGCGCTGAGCTTACGATAGTGTGGATGTGAATCCGCAAGCCCCGCTGCAACGCGACGCGCCCGACCTTCACAAAGATAAAGCTCCCTCGCTTGATGCCGTTTTTGCTCCGCACTCTGTGGCAGTAATTGGGGCCACGGACCGCGAAGGCAGCGTAGGACGAGCCACGCTGCTCAACCTGAAGAACTCCTCCTTCTGTGGAAAAGTCTATCCGGTAAATGCACGCCATTCCGAAATTCTCGGCCTTCGTTCCTACGCTTCAATTCGCGAAATTCCAGACGCCTTGGACCTTGCCGTCATTGTCACTCCCGCCGCAACTGTTCCCGGAATCGTGGGCGAGTGCATCGACGCGGGCGTAAAGGCGGCAGTGGTTATCTCTGCGGGGTTCAGGGAGCACGGAGCGGAAGGGCAAGCCCTCGAACGCGACATAGCAGAACGGCTGCAGCCGCGCGCGATTACGCCTCATCGGTCCGAACTGTCTCGGAGTGATGAATCCGCTGATCGGCTTCAATGCGACATTCGCGCAGAATATTGCGCGGCCGGGAAACGTTGCGTTTCTCAGCCAAAGCGGAGCACTGCTGACGGCGATTTTGGACTGGAGCCTCCGCGAAGACGTCGGCTTCAGCGCATTTGTGTCCACCGGTTCGATGCTCGATGTCGGATGGGGCGACCTCATCGACTACTTCGGATACGACCCCAACACCGAAAGCATTCTGATTTACATGGAATCGGTGGGCGATGCGCGCTCGTTCCTCTCCGCCGCGCGTGAAGTGGCCATGAGCAAGCCGATCATTGTGATCAAGGCGGGCCGCTCGGAGGCTGCGTCCAAGGCGGCAACATCACACACCGGCGCATTGACAGGGAGCGATGAAGTATTCGACTCCGCGCTGCGCCGTTGCGGAGTCCTTCGCGTCCAGAGCATTTCGGACATCTTCTATATGGCTGAGGTTCTGAGCAAGCAGCCGCGTCCGCGTGGGCCGCGACTAACGATTGTAACGAACGCCGGAGGCCCCGCGGTTCTCGCAACGGACGCCCTGATCGCAGAAGGCGCGGAGTTAGCGCCCCTTTCGGACGCCTCGCGAACGGCCCTCGATGCTTTTCTGCCACCTCACTGGAGTCACGGAAATCCGATCGACGTTTTGGGCGATGCTGATCCGGAGCGATACGCCCGTGCGATTGAAATCGCGATAAAAGATCCGGAGAGCGACGGCCTGCTCGCCGTTCTCGCCCCGCAGGGAATGACGGATCCGGCTGGCGTTGCACAGCGTCTAAAACCTTTCGCCAAAGGGTACGGAAAGCCCTTGCTGGCTAGCTGGATGGGCGGAAAGTATGTTGAACCCGGCGAAGCCATCCTGAATGCAGCCGGAATTCCTACATTTTCCTTTCCAGATACTGCGGCGCGCGCCTTCGTTTACATGTGGCGCTACAGCTATCACCTTCGAGGCCTCTACGAAACGCCGTCCATCGCGGACGATCCGAGCTTCTCCAGAGAGCGCACGAGCAAAGCCAAGCGCATCCTCGATTCCGCTTTGGCTCAAGGGCGCACTCTGCTCACAGAGGTGGAATCGAAAGAGATTCTCGCGCTCTATGAAATCCCCACCACCGTCACGAAGATCGCCCGCGGTGCCGACGAAGCCGCGCAACTCGCATCCGGCATTGGCTTTCCCGTCGTCCTGAAAGTTCACTCCCACACCATCACGCATAAGACAGACGTGGGTGGCGTAAAGCTGAATCTTGCGAATTCGGATGCGGTGCGAAGTGCATACGCGGAGATTCAGTCCAGTGTGGCATCGCGGGTGGGCGCGGATGCCTTCGAAGGAGTCACCGTCCAGCCGATGGTGCAACTCCATGGATACGAATTGATTTTGGGAAGCAGCGTCGATTCGCAATTCGGTCCCGTGCTGTTGTTCGGGTCCGGAGGCGAACTTGTGGAGGTTTATCGGGACCACGCCCTGGGCCTGCCGCCGCTCAATACCACCCTCGCGCAACGCCTGATGGAGCAGACCAAAATTTACGAAGCACTCATGGGGGTGCGAGGACGAAAGCCGGTGAACATGCAAGCGCTCGAAGGCGTCCTCGTGCGATTCAGCTACATTCCGATTGAGCTGCCGCGAATCAAGGAAATCGATATCAATCCGGTTGTCGCTTCAGCCGATGGATTGTGCGCGCTGGATGCCCGCATCGTCCTGTTCGACGAAAGTGTTGCGGATAGCGCACTGCCTCAGTCGGCCATCCGTTCGTATCCGACACAGTACGTTTGGCGCTGGAAGATGAAGAATGGCCGCCAAGTTTTGATTCGGCCGATTCGCCCCGAAGATGAGCCGCTGATAGCTCGCTTTCATGAATCTCTCTCCGAGCAAACCGTCTATCTTAGATATTTTCACATGGAGGCGCTGAGCGCGCGCGTGGCACACGAGCGCCTTTTGCGAAAATGTTTTATCGACTATGACCGCGAGATGGCCCTTGTCGCCGAAAGTGTTGACGCCGCCGGAACGCGCGAGATCCTCGGCATTGCTCGGCTGTCCCGTCAGCGTGATCAGCGCGTGGCGGAGGTCGCGATCCTCGTCGCGGATGCCGCGCAACATCTCGGCCTCGGCACGGAATTGCTTCGGCGCCTGATCGAAATCGCGCGCGACCAGAAGTTCACGTCCATCGTGGCCCATACTCTCCCGGACAATGCTGGAATGCGCGGTCTCGCGGGCCGTTTCGGCTTCATAGTGAAAGAGACCGCGGATCCAGCACAAATCACAGCCGTCCTTAGTCTTTGACACTCGTTTCCCCGTTCACATTTTTTGTCTGACCTGCAAAAAGAACGCGGAAAAAATGAGAGTCGAAGTGCAAATTTTGTTTTTTGGGCGGTGTTTCAAGTTTGAGGCATCGGGCGCGACAGAATTGTTTCCAATGGCCTCGCGAAACGCCTCTGGCCACGGCACTTAGACACCGGAAGCCGCAGAACAATCGTCGAGTTTGCAACATCTGAAGCGCCAAACTAGTCACATAAAGCGCTTGCTTTCGACCACCTCAGGGCACGAAGCGGCACAAAACTTGCCCTCAAACTCCACACGATGCTAGTTTCTTTGCACCCATGGAGCACGAAGAGACGCAGCGCGAATCCAATCTGAAACCAGCTGGGCACGAGGGGTGGAAACTGCTGGAGTCGGCTCCCGACGCCGTCGTGATCGTAGATCGGACCGGCCAAATCACTTTTATGAACTCTCATGCCGAGCGCATGTTCGGCTATGCCACTCATGAGCTTCTGGGCAAGGCCGTGGAAGTTTTGGTGCCGGAGGCGGCCCGTCCCGCGCATGTTGGTCATCGCTCTGAATTTAGCAGGGCGCCTCGCACGCGCGAGATGGGATCTGGCCTCGAATTGAAAGGCCGGCGCAAAGATGGCAGTACCTTCCCGGTGGAAATCAGCTTGAGCCCTCTCGAGGAACCGGAAGGTCAATTCGTCGTAAGCGCGATCCGCGACGTCACGGAACGGAGGCAAATTCAGGAAGCGCTGCGACTGAGCGAAGAACGTTTTCGGCTGCTCGTCGACGAGGTGAAGGATTACGCGATCTTCATGCTCGATCCGGAAGGCAAAGTAGAAACGTGGAACGAAGGCGCGGAACGGATAAAAGGATATCGCGCGGATGAAATCATCGGGCAACATTTTTCGCGCTTCTATTCTTCCGAAGACGTGGAGCGCGGAAAGCCGGAGGAACAGCTCAAGATCGCCGCTCGAGAGGGCCGGTCGGAAGACGACGGCTGGCGGATTCGCAAAGACGGGTCGCGCTTCTGGGCGAGCGTGGTGATCACGGCGCTGCACGATCCAGACGGAAAGCTTTTAGGTTTCAGCAAGGTCACGCGAGACATTACCGAACGAAAGCGCATTGACGAGGCTTTCATTTTTGAGGTTACGAATGCCTTGCTTTCGAATCTCGATATTTCGAAATTGCTGGGGGCGATCGGCCTGTGCATCCGTCAGGTAAAGCCATTCGATTATGCGAGTCTGGCGCTTTACGACAGCGAGACAAAGAAGCTGCGGATTCATTCGCTCGGTGCGGCGCCAGGCTTAACGGCGCTCCCCGGTGGCGATTTAATCTCCATTACAAAATCACCCTACGGCTGGTCTTACGTGTTTCGAAAGCCGCTCCTGCTAACGGGCGCTTCCGGGGAGGAATTCCCGCACGAACTCCCACAACACCTGGTACAGATCGGGGTGAAGTCGGGTTGCTGGATGCCTCTTATCGGACGAGAAGGACCATTGGGCACTTTGAATTTATTTAGCCGACAGCCGAATGCATTTCAGCAAGAAGATCTCGACGCGCTCGCGCACGTGGCCAGCCAAGTGGCGGTGGCGCTCGACAATGCGCTCGCATTCAAACGGATGGCGGACTTAAATGCAAGACTCGAGAACGAGAAGCTTTACCTGGAAGATGAACTGCGAACGAGCGGCAACTTTGAGGAGATCATTGGCACTAGCAAGGTTTTGGCGCGCGTGCTGAAACAGATTGAAACAGTTGCTCCGACCAACTCGACCGTTTTGATCCTCGGCGAAACGGGAACCGGCAAGGAGCGTCTTGCAAGGGCAGTGCACAATCTGAGCCCGCGGCGCGAACGAGCTTTTGTAAAAGTAAACTGCGCTTCCGTGCCGGCTGGTTTGCTGGAGAGCGAGCTTTTCGGACATGAAAAGGGCGCGTTTACAGGAGCGATCGCACAGAGGATCGGGAGATTCGAACTGGCGCACCAAGGCACGCTGTTTCTGGACGAAGTCGGCGAAATCCCGCTGGAACTGCAGCCAAAACTTTTGCGCGTGCTGCAGGAGAAGCAGTTCGAGCGCCTCGGGAGCAGCCGGACGCTAACTTCCGACGTGCGCATCGTGGCGGCGACGAATCGCGACCTAGTAAAGCTCGTGGCCTCGGGACAGTTTCGGAGCGACCTCTATTACCGCCTCAGCGTTTTTCCCGTCATTGTCCCGCCGCTGAGAGAGAGGTCCGACGATATTCCGCTACTCGTCCATTATTTTCTGTCTCAGTTCGCGAAGCGTTTCGGAAGAAATGTCGATGTGGTGTCACCGGAGACAATGGAAGCTCTCTGCCGATATTCGTGGCCAGGCAATGTAAGGGAACTCGAACACGTTATCGAACGAGCAGTGATCCTCTCTCCGGGGCCGGAGCTGCGAATTTCTCTTGTGGAGTTGGCGCAAGCTGATAAAGCGGCTCCGACGACGGTATCGGCAACGCTTGAGGATATCGAGCGCGAACACATCATCCGCGTCCTACGAGAGACCAAAGGTAAAATTGGCGGCTTGGGAGGCGCGGCGGAACGCCTTGGCATGAACCGCACGACCCTGAATTCCCGCATGCAGAAACTGCAAATCTCCCGCAAAGATCTCTAGTCTTAGTTCTTCCCACTTAGCAGCGATCACACGCACATGTGACGCGCATCACTGTACCGCGGGTGGCAGTTTTGCGATTGTAGCTATCAGAGCGCTGGCCCTTGATGCTCTCCAGACAGGCCGCACGATGAGCCGCAGGTGAACTTCAAGGGCCGGCCGAAAACCTGAGGAGAGGTGTTATGGCTGAGAAATCAACAGCAGTACAAATTGCAAAGGAACCGACAACTCCGAGACCCGTAACGTTTGAAAATGCGTTCGATCGAGCGAACGCGATCTTCGAGGCTATCTCGCACCGAGCGTACGAGATTTTCGAGGGCAACGGATACGCCCCTGGACACGACCTGGATCACTGGTTTCAAGCTGAAAAGGAGCTGTTGCATCCCGTTCACGTGGAACTCAAGGAGTCAGAGGACGCACTGAGCGTTAGGGCGGAGCTTCCGGGATTCAACGAAAAGGAGCTTGCGATCAACGTGGAGCCGCGCCGGCTTGTGATTAGCGGGAGGCGGGAGACCAAGAAGGAAGAAAAAAAGGGTAAGACCGTCTACTCAGAGACGTGCGCCAATCAGATCATGCGAGTGATTGAACTGCCGACGGAGGTGCAAGCTGAGAAGGCGACAGCCACATTGAAGGACGGTGTCGTCGAACTCAATCTGCCTAAGGTCATGAAGGCGCGCACGATTCCGATCGAATCCAAAGCGGCAGCGGCGTAGGGTTCAACCCAACGGGCGGGAGCAGAAGCTGAATCACACGGGGATGTTCGCCCCGCCCGGGTTTGGACTCGGTCAGATTTCGACGATACAGAACCTTTCGATGGAGGCTGGGTACATGACAAAGAAGACGAAACGCGCGGCGCAGAAAGACAAAAGGGCAGTCCCCAAAAGGGCTAACCGGCGGCCGCGACGCAAAGTGAGACGGCGGTCTGAGGCTGTGATCCACCAGAACATACTTTCGAACGAGTAACTTTCGGGGCGCCGGGTTCCGGGTAGAAACAGCAAGCCCGGCCGGTCCCAAAGAAGGAGAAGAACCATGAGGGTACAAGATGTGATGATGAGGACGCCTGCTTATTGTAATCCAGAGACGAATCTTGGTTCAGCCGTTCAGTTGTTGTGGGAGCACGATTGCGGTTTTCTGCCGATCGTCGATGCCAAGAGAAAGCTGATCGGAGTGGTAACGGACCGCGATCTATGCGTGGCGCTGGGAACGCGTTGCCAGGCGGCGGGGCGGATTACGGTGGGAGAGGTTGCGACCGGGAAAGTTTACTCGTGCCGGGAACAGGAAGAAATCCACGCGGCGCTGCAAACGATGGCGGAGAAACGGGTTCGCCGCTTGCCGGTCGTGAACGAGGATGGAGTGCTTCAGGGGGTTCTCTCCATGGATAACGTGGTTCTTCACATAGAATCCTCTGGATTCGGGCACAAGGCCGGGCTTTCCAATGAAGATGTGGTGAACACGCTGCGCCAGATCTACGGTCCATTGGTTCCGCAAGTAATAGAAGCTCGCTCTGCTCTAGCGTGAAAACGAAAAGGCAGGGAGATTGCAGGAGGAGGTTGCGGGGTGCGCGAGAGGCTACACGATCGAATGGAAGCGGGGCGGCTGCTTGCAGAGCGGCTCGGGGCCTTGCGTGATGACGCTAACGTCGTAGTGCTCGGTCTGCCGCGAGGCGGTGTGCCCGTCGCCTGCGGCATCGCAACTGACCTTCGATTGCCTCTGGATGTGTTTCTGGTGCGAAAACTAGGTGTGCCCGGATACGAAGAGTTGGCTATGGGTGCGGTGGCCAGCGGAGGCGTGGAAATCGTAAATTCCGATGTCGTTGAGGAATTTCAACTCTCCCCGTGGGATGTTGACCGGGTGGTGACGAAGGAAATGTTGGAGTTACGGCGGCGGGAGATAATCTTCCGGGGAACACGGCCAGCCTTTAAGCTCCTCGACCGTACCATAGTCCTGGTTGATGACGGTATCGCAACGGGTTCGACGATGCGCGCGGCGATTGAAGGAGTGAAGAGGCTGGGAGCCGCGCGCATCATCGTGGCGGCCGGCGTCGCCCCGCTTTCCACTTATATGATCCTGCGCGCAGAAGTGGACGACGTGGTTTGTCTTCTAACGCCGCGAGATTTCCGAGCGGTGGGGATTTTCTACGAAGAATTCCCGCAACTCGGTGACGAGGATGTTTGTCGCTTCCTCGAAGACGCATGGCGAAGAGGCGCTCGGATCGCGGCCTGAAGGTTTGGGCTTCGGGCAGGAAATAGAGGATTAAAATGGCGACGGACATTCATGCAATGGACACAAAAGATGAGGCCAAAGAGGCCGAGTACGCCGAAATAGCGGCTCAGCACACGCCGCCTTGCATCTCGCTATACACGAGCAAATGTTTCGAGCTGGCTGACACGCAACAGTGCTTACCGCGCCTTAAGCGAGTACTTCGGACCGCGGAATCGGCATTTCAGAATGCCGCGATGACGGCCGCAGAGGCAGAAACTCTTTTGGAATCGAATTGGCTCACGACGAGCGAGAACTCCCCGGCTCATTCGAGTGCGCCGGGCCTTGCATTCTTTATGAGTCGAGATTTCTTCGGCTACCGCCGTCTACCGGCACCGGTTGCCGACCAAGTGACAGTTGGACGGGAATTTCTTGTGCGACCACTGCTGCCTCTGGTCCCTGTGGACGATCGCTTCTTTGTCCTAGCGCTGAGCCAGAAACATGTGAGGTTGTTTGAAGGCTCGCGTTCCGCGATTCGGGAGCGAACGATGCAGGATTTTCCGGCAACGTTCCGAGAAGACCTCGAAGGGTTGCATGTTGAGCGACAATACCAGATGCATACGGCTTCCTCGCCAGCAGCTCACCAGAAGGGCGCCATCTTTCATGGTCCCAGCCTGGAGCGCAAAGACAGGCTTATCCATTTCTTCCGCACCGTGGATCGGGGTGTTGCGGATTCGCTGAGGGGACAGCGGGCGCCGCTGATCGTAGCTGCGGTCGATTATCTCTTCCCAATTTATCAGGAGGCAAACACCTACCCGCATCTTTTGGATGAGGAAATTGGCGGGAATCCGGACCTTTTGTCGCCAGACACTCTACAGGCTGCCGCGTGGAAAATAGTTGATAAGCGGTTACGGGAAACAGAAGCGCGTGCGTTTGCAATGTACAACGAACATGTCAACACCCCGCTGACGTCGGCTAATCTACGCGAGATTCTTACAGCCGCGGAGCAGGGACTCGTGCGGTTCCTATTTCTGCCCTCTACGGGAGAGCGCTGGGGCCGACCGGCTTTTCCAGAGACGGTGCATGTACACGCCGAACATGAGGCGGGCGACGAAGAGTTGTTGAATCTCGCGGCGATCCTGACGCTTCGCCATGGTGGATTGGTGCATGTTGTGCCGCGAGAGCAGCTGCGGGAAGGAGCAGATGCGGCAGCAGTGTTCCGGTTTGGCAAAGGATCGCAAGCCGCCAGTATCTCGTAGGGCTCTTGCGCCATTGCCAAAGAGAAGGCATGGAAGGCGACACCAAAGATGAAACTGCTAATCGCTACTGATCTGACGCCGGAGTCGCAGAAGATGATCGAGGTTGTGAGCAATCGTCCTTGGCCGGCGGGGAGCGAGGCGTGCATCCTGCACGTCGTCGATGAATCACCATTCCCGCTGGATGCGAACCTCCTAGAATTGGCGAGAGAGGGAGCGGAATCGGCGACAAGAGTAATTGGCGAACGGTCGAAAGCGTCCGGCCTTAAGATTCGCACCGAAGTTCTCTTGGGCCATCCACGGAGCGCTGTACCGGAATACGCCAAAAAATGGGGCGCGGATTTTCTGATTGTCGGCTCGCACGGGGACAGCGGCGTTGCACGGTTCTTGCTTGGCAGCGTGGCGCAGCATGTGCTACGGACGGCTCCTTGTTCTGTGGAGATTGTGCGAGCAAATACTCAAAACGCGCCGCCGGCCCGAAAGGGACTGAAGATCCTGCTCGCGACGGACGGGTCGGATTGCTCGATGGCCGCGATTCGGTCCGTCGCCAAGCGGCCCTGGCCCACGGCAACATGCGTGAAACTGATCAGCGCTTTTTCTCCGTTCATGCCGGTAGCTGATCCAGCGACCGGATTTTTCTACGCGGAACAAACGGTGGTGGCAGCCGAAGCTATTGAGAAGGCCGGCCGGTCACGGGCGGCAGAGGCCATCACGCAGGGTCGCGAACTCCTGAGCGATTCCTCGTTTGCGCAGATTGAACAGAGCGAGCCGCTGATGGGCAGCGCTAAGGCTGTGATCTTGGACGAGGCCGCAGAATGGGGCGCAGACATGATCGTGGTCGGGTCGCACGGCTGGCGGAAAGTTGAGCGGTTGGTGATGGGCAGCGTGTCTGAATCGGTGGCGCTACACGCGCAGTGTTCGGTCGAAGTGATCCGATAAGGGCGACGCGACGGAATTTAGCGGTTCAACGGAAACGACAAAGCAGCCGCCCCGAAGGCAGTGGCACACAGTCGAACCTCCCGACGAGCAAAGCGGCTCATAGCGATGACGGAACGACTCGACGGCATTTCGTCACCTGACGACATTTCGTCCGCAAATACCTCTAAGGTGAGCCATAACTGTGAAGTCCCTCCGTCCATAACCATCTGTAGATAAACAACTTACAGTAAGTGCTCCCCGCGCGAAGCAACTGGTGAAGTTTGTGCACTTCTGATCTGCGAACGAGGACATCGTGCTGAGAATCACAATGGACCGCAAACGGAACTTACTTTCGCTGAAGCTCGAGGGTCAGGTTGAAGGGCCGTGGGTAGAGGTCCTTAGAAACTCGTGGGCCCAAGCGGTGAACCACGACGGGCATCAGGAAATTTCCGTCGATCTAGGTGGCGTGACCTTTGCCACTCCGGAAGGAAGAGACTTGTTGCGGACGATGCGGAAGCAAGGCGCAAAGCTGATCAAGCCTTCGGGGTTCATGCGGGAGTTCCTAAGTATCGCGAGTCCAATTTCTAGCACACAGACAGCCGACAGGAATGAAGGAGAGTGATATGCACGCGCCATACGGTATGGAAGTTACGGAAGACTGCAACACGTGTCTGATGCGGAAGGATGGCTTCTTTTGCCAACTGGCATCGCCCGTGCTCCAAGCGTTCAGCAGCGTGAAGTTTGCGGCCACTTACCCGGCGGATGCGGTGCTATTCGTCGAGGGACAAGCTCCGCGCGGCGTGTACATGCTGTGCAAAGGGCGAGTGAAACTGACGATGAATTCCGCCGATGGCAAAACTTTGATCGCGCGGATCTGCGAGCCAGGAGAAATGCTTGGCTTGCACGCATCGGTATCGGGCCAGCCGTATGAATTGACAGCCGAGACCCTCGAACCGTGCCACGTGAACTTCGTGCGGCGGGACGACCTGCTGAGGCTGATTCGGGAACATGCAGAGGTCTCCGCGGCGGCGATCCAGCAGCTGAGCAATGATTATCGCCTCGCCTGCCAGGAAATTCGCTACCTCGGATTGTCGCGGTCCGCGAGCGAAAAGGTCGCACAATTCTTGCTCGAGACCTCTTCGAACGGTCAACAAACCAATCTGGGCAAGCGTTTCAACCTGGGCCTCACTCACGAGGAAATATCGCAGATTGTAGGCATCTCACGTGAGACGGTTACCCGGACGATGACGGAGTTCAAAGACAAGATGTTGATTACGACCAAGGGTTCCACGGTTGTGATTCGGAATGAAACCGGTCTGAAGGCGCGGGCTGCGGTTGCTTAAGAAACGAGCGTGAGGAGTGATGCGCTCGGGAAACGGGGGAGAAGAATCATGGAAACGATTCACACCTATGAAGTGAGAGCGAGGTCCACGAGGCTCCGGTCGGGCGTGGTCGCCTCCGATCGGGTGCCGGAACCGATCCGATTCAGTGCGCCGCCGGAATTCTTTGGAGAGCCGCAGGTTTGGACACCCGAGCATTTCTTCGTGGCAGCGTTAGTAAGTTGCTACGTGAGCACCTTTTCCGGCATTGCAAACGCATCGAAATTTAGCTTCGAGTCACTCGAAGTCGATGCGGAAGGAACTATAGAGAAGGATGCGGGCGGATGGAGATTCACGGAAGTCAGGCTGCATCCGTTTGTGAAAATCGCTCGTGAGCTTGATCGCGAACGAGCCGGGCAGCTATTGGAGAAGGCGGAGCGGACGTGCCTTATCGCGCGATCAATTTCTGCGAAAGTTACTCTCGTGCCTATCGTGAAAGTCGTGCCCGACCAAGCGCCGACTGCGGCGCCAAATCCGACAGTGGTGGCAGCGAGTATTGGCCAGGGGTCCGAAGACAGTCCTGCGGCGCGTAGTAGTCACATCTAAAGTGTTCGAATTAGTGTGACGCACGTCACGCGACGATGTGATGACGGTCGCTACATTCAGGGCTGTCCAGGAGTTAAACAAAGACCGCGTGAGTCAAGGTCCCTAGCCGCGCTGAGCGGAGGAGGGAGGATCCAGATGCTCAATTTCGGAATTGACGTTTTCAAAGGGGCGGTTTGGGCAGGCCATCCGGCGTCGCTAGCAGAGTTGCATCCGCCGACCACCGCGAAGGCGGAAGAGACATTCCTGAAGGGGATGCTCGAGACGCCCTGGAGGCAGGGACACCGGAGTCCAGCGGAGTGGGCACTATCGATTCTTCTGCACATCGCAATCGTGAGCGCCGCGGTATTGGCACCTCTCTTTTACACGCAAGTGATTGATCTGCGCGCTTTTCAAACAATGTTGCTCGTGGCGCCAAGGCCTCCGGCCGGAGCACCGCCGCCCGCGTCAGTTGCTCAGAGAGCGATGAAGCCCGCGATCCATGTGCTCGAACCAAAGGCGCTGACGGCCCCCGCGATGATTCCAGCGAAGATTCGGATCGCGCGGGACGAGGCGGCGCCGCCGGACCCTGGAGTGGAAGGGGTGATCGGCGGCGTGCCGGGTGGAGTGTCAGGGGGCGTGTTGGGAGGAATCATCGGCGGAACAATAGGGGCCAAGCTGGCGCCGCCTCCGCCTGCCATGAGGGCGGGGAGGGTAGTGCGCGTCGGCGGGGATATCAAGGCTCCGCGAGAGCTATACAAGCCGGCACCGGTTTACTCGCAGATTGCCCAGCTGGCACACGTTCAAGGGGTCGTCACGATCGAGGCGCTCATCGACGAACATGGCAACGTGGTGCAAGCGCAAGCGATTGACGGTCCTGGGCTGCTCATTCCCGCGGCGCTCGAAGCCGTTCTGAAATGGAAGTACGAGCCGACCTACCTGGATGGAGTGGCAGTTTCGATCAAGATGCACGTGGAGGTGAAGTTTACGCTGCGGTGATGCCCCAACTCGGGACGTTTTTGGGCGAAGCTCCCGGTTGCTGTGCAGCCGAGAGCAAAAGCGAGAAGAACTACCTGAACGAAAAATCGTCCGCCAATCTGGGCCCTTCCAGAATCGTTGGCACACGCAGTCGTGACGACCGTCAGAGGCATCGAGTAAATCGTGCCGATGCTAAAAGGGCCATCCTACTTGGCCCGGCCCCTTATAGGGCAATCGGCCCTTGATATTTTTCTTTATCTCTATCAAGAACATCGTGTCGTGAACCTTTGCCGATTCGAATTGCTCTGTCCAGGCTTATTAATGGACCAAGCAAGGAACGCGCCAATTGTGTCGAAGTGCGAACACTGACACCGGCAAACTGGCACATTTGCCAGCACCTGCAATAACGATCTCTTACAAGGTTTCCAGAGTATTCTGAGTGTTTCATGACCGCACACACCGGAGAACGCGCAAAGACTCGCGGGTCGCTTGAAATGTCATATGCGCTGATCCTTAGCTCGCGTCCACTTCTTCGGGCATCCGGCTATTGCAAATTGTTATCCATATACGCCGCGATCTAGGTCACACAAAAACGCCCAAGCTCAAAAAGAAAGGCCCGGAACCGTGGGGTTCCAGGCCTTTCGTACCTGCTTGCAACTCACGCTGCGATTTGCTTTCCGATTGGTGCAGCGGTCTTGATTTCGATCTTCCGAGGCAAGGCCGCCGCGGCGATCGGGGCGGTGATTTCCAACACGCCATTTATATACTCGGCCGTCAGTTTTTCAGCAATCACGCCCTCTGGCAGCGTGAGCGTTCTGTCGAACACGCCGTAAGCAACCTCCTGTTCCATGAGCTCGACTTCCTTGGTTTTGCGAGTGAATTTCCGCTCGCCATGAATGGTGAGCAGGTTTCCCTGCGCTTGGATTTGCACGTCCTTCGGTTCAACACCCGGCAGTGTCACGCGGCAAACATACTTCTTACCTTCTTTGTCCATGTAGGCTTCCACTGCAGGAGTGAAGTTAAACTCCTTCTTGAAGGCAGGTAGCTCCGCCCACTCTGCCCATGGCCTACCGGTCAGCATTCGATTGAACATCTCTTCGAATTCCCGGCGGAAACCAAACAACTCCTCGTAGATGTTTCTCATAAATCCCCCTTACTTGCCCCACCAGGGGCGATGGCTATTCTTGTTAAGACAGCGGCGAAGCCGAAGCATCTTCCGGCCCGATGGCCGGTGCGTCGAAGCCGCTGACGCTTTGCGTGGACTTCGAGCTTCGCCGCCGGTTCCCGTAAGGGACACTCTCAACTGCCAGGTCGAACCTCGACTCTAGACTTGAGGTAGAGCCGCCGGGCTAGCTGTTCTTTTCCTTCTCAGCAGCCTCGAGAACTCATTCCCTGGGTAGCCCATGTCCCTCTTTCCATCCCTTCTGTACAACTGAACGCGTAGGAGTGTAAGTGACCGTTGTCACACTACGACGTAATCACCATCACCACTGGACTGCTGTTTCCAACCGAGCAGGAGGTAAGGAATCTGCCGAGCCAAGCCCGCCTACGAGCAGCAGAAACTCGAAATAAGGGTTCGCTTTTGTCGCGCTGTCTTCGTGGTCAGAGTTCTTGTTGCGACGTCAAACGTTGGCGTTGGCCAGGAAAACGAGGGGCTGGCTAGTAGTCGGTCAGATGTTTTGAAATGACGCTCGCACGTCCGGCATTCAACACCGCTAGGAGGTCTATGACCTCCTGGGCAAGCGCACCCTCGATTGGGCGCAGCCACCCAAAAGCAGCCATGACCATACCAATTAAGCTCAGCGCCATGCCGCCCATGGCACTTTCGAGAGCAATTCGCCGCATCCGTCCGCCAATATGTATCAGTTCGTCCACCTTTGACAAAGAACTATCCAGTACTACAGCGTCGGCCGCCTCGGTAACGATATCGCTTGTTTGCCCAAGCGAAATGCCGATCGTTGCCGCTTGCATGGCAGGGGCATCGTTGATGCCGTCTCCCACGAAGACGGTCTTGCTGCGTGCTGTCTCGGTGCGAACGATCGCTACCTTTTCCTCTGGCGACTTTGCTGCGTAAGTTTCTCGAATGCCCACTTCAGCTGCCAGGGAGCTGACTTCATCGGGGCGGTCTCCTGAAACGAGAACCAGTCGCGTAATTCCGTGACGCGGGCCAAGGTGTCCGAGAAAAATACGAGCACCTGGACGCGGAGCATCGCGGAAACGGAATAGAGCGGCGAACCTTCCGTTGAGAAACATAAGGCATTCCAGGCCCTCACGCGCCACGGGCAACTTGATTATCTTCGCCTGCACTTGACGCCTGCCCGTGAGCAAAATCTCTCTCCCCGCGACCACGCCCCTCAGACCAGCTCCCGGAGGTTCGTGGACTTCCGAAACAGGCTCCAGTTGCAATCCTGCTTCATTCGCGGCATCGAGAATCGCACGGGCGAGCGGATGCTTCGAGTAGCGCTCCACGCTAGCCGCCATGCGCAGCACATCACTTTCGGCAAGGTCCGGTGCACATTCAATCTCGATAAGTGAGGGGCGACCGTATGTGAGGGTACCGGTTTTGTCGAATATGAATGTGCGGCAAGACTCGATCTGTTCCAGAATAGCCGGGTTCTTTATGATAATCCCCCGACGAGCCGCCACAGAGATCGCTCCGATCACCGCGACAGGAATCGCGAGTAGCAGCGGGCACGGAGTGGCGATCACTAAGACAGCCAGAAAGCGATGTGACTCTCGGGTAAGAGCCCACGCCAAAAGTGCGATTGCAACAGCTAAGGGCGTATACCAGGCGCCCAGTTGGTCACCGAGACGACGAAGCCGCGGCCGGCGTTGCTGCGTTTCCTCCATGACGCGCATGATCCGCGCATAGCGGGAATCGACGGGCAGCTTTTCAGCTCGAATTGTCAACGCTGTCTCGCCGTTCAAAGCACCTGAAATCACCTTCGAGCCCGGCGCCTTGGACATCTCGTACGGCTCACCGGTCAAGAAAGCTTCATTCATCCTCCCTTGCCCTTCGAGAACGACTCCGTCTGCCGGGCACACTTCGTGAGGATATACGAGGAGCGAATCCCCCACATTGATTGCGGCTACCTCTACATCCATCGTCTGGTCGCCAACTCTTCGGTGGGCGCTTTGCGGCATCCGCTTTGCGAGCGCATCGAGAACAAAGGAGGCTCGTCGGGAGGAATACTCCTCAAGCGTGGCGCCGCCCGAAAGCATCAACACAATGATCGATCCGACCAGGTATTCGCCTTGAATGACTGCGACGACGATTGAGATGCCCGCGAGCAAATCTGAACCAAACTCACGCGCCAGAAATTTGCGCATCAGGGTAACGATCAAGGGCAACCCACCGATCACCAGCACAAGGTAGAGAGGCAGGCGGAATACGGCTGCCGTGGAATGAACCGCAAATCGAAGAAGAAGATGGCAAAGTATTCCGCTTACAGCGAGAAGCGCGACCAAGGAATCGCGCCGCAGTGGTCCCGGGCTCGTCTCTCTCCACAGAGCTCCTATCCGTGTTGCAACGGCAAGAGACTTGGCTGAACTCCCTATGGAACCGGCTCCCGCGACGGCTCGCGGCTTAGCGGCATTCTTGCTGTGGGGTTCGATCACGTTTGCCTGATTAGCGCGGAGACAGAGCAATTGTGACAGAGATCACAACGCAGAGCGATCTCAGTCACCATCGAGCTTCAACTACAGGGTGCATGATGTGGGCTGGGAGATTCTAGGGAGGGCAGCATGCTTATACGAGAGTTGGATCGACAAGAATGCAAGGATTTGCTCGGGAGACTAGGATTTGGCCGGCTTGCCTGCGCCCATGAGAATCAACCCTACATAGTGCCGATCTATTTTGCGTACGAGCCTGATCGTCTCTATGGATTTGGCACGATCGGGAAAAAGATCGAGTGGATGCGTTCAAATCCACTCGTCTGTGTAGAGGCTGACGACGTCCGGAGCCACCTCGAGTGGGCGAGCGTCATCGTCCAAGGGCGATACGAAGAATTCCCCGATATGCCGAAGTATTCAGAGGCGAGACAACAGGCACAATCTGCTTTAGAGAAGAGGTCCATGTGGTGGCAAACGGGATTTGCGGCGGCTCAGACCCGTGGGAAATTCGACCGTGACATCCCGGTGTTTTATTGCATCCACATCGAAGAAATCAGCGGGCGCCGTGCTTTGCCCGATCAGATCGAGGCTTCATTCTCCCGTGGGCCGAACGAGCGTCCATCTGGACGCTCGAATTCGAGAACTTTCATAGGTTAGACGGCACATGAGCAGGCCCGAGCCAATTTTGTGCTGAAGAGACGGACCATCTCGTGCTCGTGTGCAATGAATGTGCAAAGATTCAAGGCGAGAACATCTTGAAAATTTCTTGTTTTTCAGTGGGAAGGTTGGGGTGAGCGATGGGATTTGAACCCACGACCCTCGGTGCCACAGACCGATGCTCTACCAGCTGAGCTACGCTCACCGCCCGGGAAAATCATAGCACGTCGGTAGGCGTCGGACTACGCTTGACACGGAATTGGCCTACGAGCGAGATGGTTTCAAGAATCTGATTCAGAGAAGCAAGAGGAACAGTTAAATACCGGTTTGGAAATCGGTGCGGCGAACGTGAATTGCGCCCGAGTGGGCGCAGTACGAGGGTACGAGGAGAATGTTTACACGGGGAGCCGAAACGGCGCAAGTAGTTGTTGGTGTAAAGAAAAATCGTCCACGGTGAATTGGATCCGGGGGCTGTTTTTGAGCTGTGCGCGAAGGCAAACGGTTCCCTTTGATTAGGGCTTGCGGCGGAAGGGAATTGGGGCGGAACGTTTCGGCGACTCAGAGCACAGTTTGAGGTGGGCGCGGGCTTCGCCTGCCCAAAGGCCGTTGGGAGCGAGGCGGAGATAGAGCAGCCACTCCTCACGAGCCAAATCGCGCTCTCCGCGTTTTTCATAGGCAAGCGCGAGGTTGAAATGAACGTCGGCGTGGGCCGGCATGGAACGGGCCGCGCGGACCAGGTGCTCGATGGCCTGATCCATGTCGCCCCGCTCTTCCAGGACACACCCCAGGTTATAGCGGGAAATTCCATTCAGTGGATCTAGCCGCACGGCGCAAGCGAATTCGGAGAGCGCCTCGTCGGAGCGTCCCATTTGATAGAGTGCCACGCCAAGATTGATGTGCGCATCGACCCATCCGGGCGAGAGTTCGAGGACGTGGCGATAGTTCTCGATGGCCTGCGGCAGAAGCTCAGACTGTGTCTCGCAATCGAGCGCGGCTTGAAAAAACTGCTCCGGGCTTGGGACTCGCCATGGAATGAAGCTTCGAGGGTGAAGCCGAATCGAAAAGAAAAGCCCACTGCCGCTTGATGGGACTGAACGGCCGCGCGGCGCCCGGAGGAATCACCAACACGTCCCGGCCTTGATCGAGAAACTGAAATTCCTGCAGCGGCTGCCTGGAGTTGCCGAACTGCTCCTCGATGAGTTTCACGGCGCGCCGGACACGCAGCGCCGGAACGCGCCTTTCGGTCAAGCGCTGGAGGGTCCGCAAAGCGACCAGATCGCGAAAGGTGTAAAAGCGCTCTCCCCAGCGTGCCAGCGGACGCACCAGCCGTAGCCGCTCCCAATAGCGCAGGCGGCTCGGCGCAACGCCTAGCATGCGTCCCACTTCTCTTCGCGTATAGCGTTGCGACAAGCCAGATTCCCCCGTGGCGGTGCTTTCGCGAATGATTATGCACCCATTGTCAACGGTGTGGCGCGGAGCTTGGTGTAAAGACTGTGGAAATCATTCGGGGCGATTACTAACAGACCACACGCGGACTCATGCGGATTGAATGGCCTTCGCCGCTTGCTAGACTTTGAAGGATACCTGCCCTCCACGATGGCTCTCGAAAACACGGAACGGCTGTACCTGGAGCGTCAAGTGACGCTGGCGCGCGCGGTGATCGCGGCGCTGTCACTGGTTGCGCTTCTGGAGACTGCCGCGGCTCCCGCGAGCCGGCTATCGATCGTGGTTCTATCGTCCTATTTGGCCGTGGCGTTGGTAGTGGCGCTAGCGGAGCGGTTTTTGAGCGAGACGCGCCTGCGGATTCCACTTGTGGCGGACCTCGTAGTGCTGGGTGTTTTCCTATATTTGACCCCCTCTGTATCGGCATTCTGGTTTCTCTTTCTGTTCACGGTATTTGCGCTGGCGACTCGCGGGAAACATGAGGGCACTGCTGGTGCTGGTGGGCGTTGCGACTGTTGGAATCATCGTGCGCGTGGCCCTGGAGGAGCCGTTTCGCTGGCAGAGCATCGGGCACTGGGTAGTGATCGGCATAGGAACACTGGTTTCCGGGCTTGGAATGGGATTTGTGGGCGCGCGCGAACAGCAGCACATCGCGCGGCAGCAATTCATGGAGAAAATTACGCGGGCTGCTGCAATTCGAGAGCGGCTTGAATGAGTCAATTCGCAAAATGTTGGGCGAACTGGTGCTGGTTTTCAAGTGCGAACGAGCATGCCTGGCGATTCGCGATGATGAATTGGAGCGGCTCTTTATCTGGAAGGTGCGTTCGGATGTCTCTGAGCCGGGCGGACCCGAGGCCCTTTCGCTTTCGCGTTCCGATGTTTTTTTGCTCGACTCGCTGGAAGTCTCGATGGGGTGGAACGGTGGAAATGGCGGCAGGGGCCGAGGGTTCGGATGGGACCGCCGAAGCGGGGCGCGTTTTCGGAACGTTGCACCGCCCCCGGAATCGACGTGCAATGAGCTTCGGCGCGCGATCACTGATGGCTGTGACGATCGAAGCGAACGGACGTCCGGCGGGCCGCGTGTTGCTGGCGAACCCCGTCGAATCGCGGAGGCGGTTTTCCGCGGGAGATTTGCGCTGGCTCGAGCAAATCATCCGGCACATCGCGCCGCCGCTGGAGAATATCTTTCTGTTGAGGAGTTTGCGGGCGCGGGCGATTGAGTCCGAGCGGAGCCGCATTTCGCGCGATCTGCACGATGGGATCTTGCAAACGCTGCTCAGCTTGAAGATTCAGCTCGACGTGTTGCGGAGGAAGCTTCCGGAAAGGCCCGAACAAGCCTGCCAAGAATTGGCGGGCCTGCAGAAAACCGTGCAGCAGGAAAGCGAGGAATTACGCCGCATGGTGACCGATCTGCGCCCGCTACGCGTGGAGAGCGCGGACATGCGGGAGCTGATGCACGGGTTTGCCGAACGCTTCCGCAGCGAGCATGGCCTGGCGGTGGATTTGTTCATCGAAAACCGCGATTTGAGGCTTCCGGACCGCGTTTGCCGCGAGCTATTTCAGATTTACCGTGAGGCACTTCACAACATAAAAAAGCATGCGAGTGCCAGCCACGTCGTGGTAAAACTAGAGCAGGACGAGGCGAAAGTGTTCCTCGTCGTGGACGACAACGGCCGAGGGTTCAGTTTTTCTGGACTCTATACCAGTGAGGAACTGGATCGGTTGCGTCTCGGGCCAATTTCGATCAAGGAACGAACCCGAGGAATGGGTGGAACTCTGACGGTGGAATCAAACCCTGGGCACGGGGCCCGTCTGATAGTCGAAATTCCATTGAATTAACATGCCGAAACCAAAACAGGCCATTCGAATCCTGGTTGCGGACGACCATGCGATCTTTCGCGATGGGCTGCGCAAGCTCCTCGAGGTGACCGACGAGGTGGAGATCGTCGGCGAGGCGTCGAACGGCGTCGAATGCACGAAGATGCTGGCGAAATTGAAGCCGGATATTCTCCTGCTTGATCTGCGGATGCCCGAGAAGGACGGCTTGGGGGTTCTGGAAGAGGTCAATTTCGATACTCTTCCCACTCGCGTGATCGTTCTCACGGCGGCCGAGGACGACCGCGACGTGGTCCGCGCCATGCGCCTGGGCGCGCGAGGCGTGGTCCTGAAGCAATCCGCGAGCGATCTGCTGCTGAAGAGTATTCGCAAGGTCAACGACGGCGAAATTTGGCTCGATAACCGCATGACCGCCGAGGTGATCGACGCCTTCAAAAAGTCCTCCGAATCCGGCCAGCGACGGGAAAAGCCTCTGCTGAGCGACCGCGAAAAGGAAATCGTGCAATTAGTGGCCCAAGGGTTCCGCAATAGGGAAATCGGCGAAAAGCTATTCATCAGCGAACAGACCGTAAAAAACCACCTTCACAATATCTTCGATAAGCTCGGCGTTTCGGATCGCCTGGAACTGGCTCTGTACGCCATCCATCATCGCCTAATCGACCAGGCGTAATCAGGCGTAACGTCCCGCCCATAGACATCTGACCTCTCTCTATTAGACTTAGCTACCTTGGTACTACCTATCGCCGCGACTTCGACACAGTACTTCTGTACCAGCGGGGCCATAGTGAATTGGCCCTCTTGCTCTATTGGCTGAAATCGGGCTCACCTCTATCCTGAACGGGCAATTGGAAAACTGAAGGAGTGCCTTGTGTCCTTGAAAGAAAGACGCATTTCGCGGCGGTTCCTGATGCGATTGCCGCTAACCGTCCGATGGACGGATGAGAACGTGGTCGGAGAGGCCGCTACGGAATCGCGCGAGGTCAGCTCGCGAGGCTTGTATTTTCATCTGCCCAAGGGCCTCAGGAGCGGATCACCCGTCGAGATCGTCATGACCCTTCCTCACGAGCTGACTCAGGCTGGGCCGGTACGGGTTCGGTGCCTGGGCCGGGTATTGCGGAGTAGCCCCGAGCACTCAGGAGAAGTGGGCGTGGCTGCGGCCATCGAACGTTACGAATTCATGCGGAACGGAGAGCACGCCGCATAAACAGTTTCTTACCCTGACCCTGCGGAGGGGTGAGAAGAGGCCGGGCGCTCGGGTCCCTCAGCCTAGCGCTCGGCCGTTCTAATTTGCCTCAGCTTTTTGGCCCCGCCAGCGGACCGTTCCGTCAACGAAGCGCCTACCACCTAAGTGACTTGCTAGTCGTGTTGTCGAATTTCTGATTGACAAAAGTCTATTAACTGAGTAGACTTACTTCTATAAGAGGAAATCAGGCGATGCGCATTTCTCAACGAGGACTTTACGCGCTGCAAGCGCTTACCGTACTGGCGCGGCGTCCGGATCAGATCGTCAAGATCAAAGCTATCGCCGCCGAGGAGCACTTGCCGGAAAAGTTTCTTGAGGCGATCCTTTTGGAATTGAAGCGCGCGCGGATTGTAGTCAGCCTTCGCGGAGCCAACGGTGGCTACCAGTTGAAGCGCGCACCGCGGGAAATTTCATTGGGCGAAGTGATCCGCAGGATCGACGGGCCGCTCGCACCGTTTGAGGATTTCGAGTCCTTGCGCCGACGCGTAAACACCGATCGGAAGCACCGCCCTCTATTCCAAATTCTTCTGGACGTTCGAAACGCTACCGCAAAGATTCTGGATTACACCTTCCTTTCAGACCTCTGTTGTCGTAGCCACAGCTAAGTTTTCTCGCACTCAGCCGTCTTTATTCGTCAAGAGAACACTCATCTTGTTTCTGGTTCGCCGGTTTAGACGCGAGCCGCAAAGCCAAAACCAGGAGATCTTGATGCGAATCAGTTCTGAACACAGATTAAGGCGAAGCTTTACGGCGCTGATCCTCGCGGCCACCATGGCCCCATTGTCGTGGGGCGGGCCGCCTGGCGACGCGGCTTCTTCATCGCTGCAGCTAGAGCTGGAAAACTTGAAAGCCAGCGTTGAGGCTCAGTCCCAAGCGATCGATGAGCACAGTAAGGAACTCGACAGCGAGCGGGCGGCGCTTAGCGAGGAGATGGATCAAATAGCGAGGCTTGAGGCGAAGCTCGGTGCGACGCCGATCGTCACCGGTAATGGAGGCGGCCAAAGTTCGGCAACCCTTGTCTCCGCGTCAACGCAGCCGGGACAGACGCAGACGCCGCAAGACCTTTCGAACCGGATCGGCAATCTGGAGGACAGGTTCAAAAAGTTCGGTCCATTTTCGTTCAGCGGCGATTTTCGATTGCGAGATGAGCCCTCCTTCGGCGGCCCCGCCAATCAGTCGCTGGACCGAAACAGGGAGCGCTTTCGCCTGCGATTCAATGTGGACGCGAAGTTGAATGACGATTTCAGCGGAGGTTTCTCCCTGGCGTCGGGTGATGTGAACGATCCCACCACCACCAACCAGACGGTGACCGACTTCTACGCGCGCAAGCCCATCGCCATCGATAAAGCTTTCGTGGAATACACACCTCACCAATTCAAGGCGCTCACCCTGATCGGCGGGAAGTTTGGATACCCGTGGTACAACACGGAGCTCACCTGGGATAAGGACCTCAATCCCGAAGGCCTGGCGCAGACCCTCGTATTCGACCTGCATACTCCAGTCCTGAAGAAGATCGCGTTCGTCGGCTTCGAGTTGCCGTTTGCCGAGGTCGCCGGCGTATCGCTGAATGACCAGAGCATCGTCCAGAGCGTTACGTACGGCGGCCAGATCCAGACGACGTGGCAACTCGCTCCCTGGTTGAAGTTCGGTGCGTTCTCCGGCTTCTATAATTTTCACAACGCCGATCCGATTGCGTTGGCTTTGGCGAAGGCGGACTCGAAAAACCCCCAGACTCCTTTTACGGGGCTGCTCCCACTTGGCACGGGGAACACCGTCCAAAATTCGATCTTTACGACAACGGCAACGAGCTTTGTCACCAGCGGCACAACAAATGTGCCGACGGGAGTCACCACCATTACAAATGCTCAGTTCGCGTCGAAATTCGGTTTGCTCGATTCGCTGGCGCGCTTCGATATCACCACACCGTCTGCGAAGTGGCCCATCGTCCTCATCGGCGACTACGTGCAGAACACCGAGGCCTGCGCAAACTTGCCTAATATCGCGCTTCCTCCGGCAAACACCGCGCCGTCATCGAAGAGCCCGGGAATCGAGTACTCGCAGTCGGTCAACTTCGCGTGCAATTCGCACCAGCGCCGTGGCTATTGGGCGGAAGCGCAGGTCGGAAGGGCGCAGAAACGAGGGGACTGGCAATTCGATTACGCGCGCATATTCATCGAGCGCGAGGCGGTTCTCTCCAATTTCGATTACAGCGACATTCGCCAGGGCAGCAACGTGACCCAGCATCGCGCCATGGTCATCTACCAGGCGCATCGCAACGTTCAACTCTCATTCACCGCGCTGATTGGCCGACCGCTCAATTTCGACAGCACGAAGCCGCCGGAAGACTGGCTCAAGCGACTACAGTTTGACGCGATCTATTCCTTCTAATGCCATTTAGGCGGTTCCCATACCGAAACGGATCTAGCCCGGCTGTTCCCTGGGCCAGGTTTTCCGTGCTCAGTTGCCCGAGCCGCCAGAGCGCTTGGCTGTCCAGTCCACGTTGTTGCCCATCACGGCGAGCGTCCCTTTCATCGTATCTCCGCTCACCATGCCCGTGTAGTCAAGCTTCATGTCGCCATTGGGAGTGCTTCGCGTTACGGAGAAACTGATATTGTTCCCGCTGATGGTGCCGGTCAACGGAGCCTCTCCTCGCTGGCCCTTTAGCGTGCCGGTAAGTTTGGAGCCATCTTGCTGCAGCGTGAGCGTCTGGGTCATCACGGCGCCGCCGCGACCGGGCGCGCTTAGGTCCCACCCGCCGGCCACCTTGGCATCTTGCGCCGACGCAACGTGCGCCAGCGAAAGGACCAGAAAACAAAGTCCCGCTACCAAAATGGAATTCCTCTTCATCGCGATTCTCTCCTTCGCCTGGATTAGCAATTTTTCTCGTTAGAACTTCTCCGGGAGGAAGAGACAATCCTCCGGTTCTAAAGATGCTTCGCGTACCCGGCGCGTTACATTCAAGGTCCTCGATGCCATCCCGGAGGCCACTTTGCGATCGGTCAGAATTAGTTAGACCATCCAGTGAAGACCCTTTTGGTTTCCGCGGGGGCGCAGGATGCCCTATGCCTTCGACTTCGACTCGGAAAATCGCACCTGGGACCCCCGAGGTCCTAACTGCGATATGTGCGACACGAAATCGAGAAGAGGTTGAAGGAGTCTAGTCTCGGAACTACTGAGAACGGGGAAGAAAAGTGGCGCGCCCGGAGAGAGTCGAACTCCCGACCTTCTGGTTCGTAGCCAGACGCTCTATCCAGCTGAGCTACGGGCGCATCCGTTTGGAGAAACTGCCTGACGGGCCGATACAGCTGAAAATTGTACCATACGCGCCGCCGTCACACTGCCGCCCGCGGTGAGTAGCGAATACAAATTCATGCGCGCAGTTCGGTTTCCAATCGCGCGAGAAAACGGATCACATCAGAGGGAGTTCGCAGGTAATAGCGTGCGCATGTGGCGCAGTGGCCACCAACTCGAACGGTGATTTGGTTCTCAAGAACCTTGAAGGCCAGTTCATCCGTCCCGTCGTCTCCTATGTAAATTGCGGGGGTGCCTGCCGGAAGATCCTTCAGAATTCTCAAAACTGTAGAGGACTTTCCTGCAACTTCTCTGGGAAGTATTTCCCAAACCCGGTTACCGTTAAGGACGTGAAGTGCATCGCCCCACCGCTCGAGAAGTGTGGCCAGGGCGACGGATGCGGCATCCCTTGCTGCCGGTTTAGCTTGGCGATAATGGATAGAAAAGGTGCGGACCTTATCTTCAACCCAAATGCCGGGCCAAGCCTGAAAAGTGCGGCGCGCCGCCTGTTTTGCAGCGCGAATGGCGGCAAGAGTCGCGGGCCTGACGCGTGTGCTTCCTCGGTCCCATTCGGCGCCGTGCAGCCCGAAATAATGCAATCCTTTCACGTTCAGCAACGCCTTGAGGTCGCGAACTCGGCGGCCGCTGACAATGGCTACGAACAGACTTCGATTAGCCACAAGCCGACGGAGCACCTCCTTGACTTGCGGCGGCACGCGGACTTCGGAAGGATGGGGCTTGAGTGGAACGAGGGTTCCGTCGCAATCAAGAAGAAGCGCGATTCTTTTTGCATCCCGCAACCGGGCCAGGATTCGACGAAGGTCTGCAAATACGTATTTCGACCGGGCGGAGGGCCGGCGGTGCGGCATTTCGGAAGATTTGTTGTCGGCCAAGTCCTCGGGTCCGAATACCTAAGATTGCTTTGCAGCCAATTCGCTTTCTTCGACTCTGATCTCAGAAAGCTCGGTAAGGAGATTTCCGGCCCAGCGATACACGTTGTGCTCTCTTACCATCTGGCGCATGTGGCGCATGCGACTCTGGCGTTCCTCGGCCTTCATTTCAAGCGCTTCGCGAATCGCGTTCCCGAGTTGTTCCGTATCGTAAGGATTCACGATGATCGCATCTCGGAGTTCGCGAGTGGCACCCGTGAACTGACTTAGGATGAGAGCGCCCTCGCCGTCCACGCGCGAGGCAACGAATTCCTTGGCGACAAGATTCATGCCGTCGTGAAGGGAAGTGACCATGCAGAGATCCGCGGCGCGGTAATACGGCAAGATCTCGCTGTGACTGTGGTGCCGAGTCAAAAGGACGATGGGCTTCCAATTTCCGGTGGCAAATTTGGTATTGATACGCGCGGCTTCGGCTTCGACCTCGTCGATCAAGTCATGGTAGCGCGGGATCGTGGTCCGGCTGGGAGCGCCGATCTGGACAAACGTGAAACTGCCCTGATAGGAGGGCGACTTCTCCAGAAAGCTCTCGATTCCCCGAAATCGTTCGATGATGCCCTTGGTGTAGTCGATGCGATCTACTCCAATACCCAGAAAACTGGCCTGAACACCGAGGTTCTTAAGAATTGAGGCGCGCAGTTCGTAGGGCGAGCCATCGGCTGGGTCGTGCTCGCGCTGGGCCTCGCGAAAGTCCACGCTGATCGGAAACGGTTGGACGAAGGTCAGATGGTCGCGGCGCTTTACAGCAAAGCGTTCCCATTCGATTCTGGATTCCAGAACCGCGTCGACGGTCTCGAGAAAATTGTTGCAGTGAGCTTGGGTGTGAAAGCCGATCAAATCGGCTCCGAGCAAGCCGTCGAGGAGTTCGCGCTGCCAGGGGCAGATGCCGAACGCTTCGGGATTGGGCCAAGGAATATGCCAGAAGATCGCGATGCGGGCGTCGGGACGAGCCTTTTTGACCATCCGCGGCAAGAGCGCGAAATGATAGTCCTGCACGAGCAAAAGGGGATGCTGTGAATTTTGCAGTTCATCGAGCACGGCAGCCGCGAACTTTTCGTTGGCCTGCTGATAGCTCTGCCAATCCGACGTGCGAAAGGTGGGACGGGTGTGAGCGATATGGCACAGCGGCCAGAGGCCTTCGTTCGAGAAACCGTAATAGTATCCGGCCTCTTCTTCCGGACTGAGCCAGACGCGCCTGAGAGTGTATTCGGGCTTGTCCGGAGGAACGCGCAGGCGATCATGCTCGTCAACCATTTCGCGGTCCGCGTCCCCCGAACCGTGCGCAATCCAAGTACCGTCGCAGGCGCGTAGGACCGGTTCAAGAGCCGTAACAACACCGCTCGCTGGAACCGATGTTTCGATACCTTTCCCGCGGTGGATGTGAATATAGGGTTCGCGATTGGAAACAACGAACAGGGCTCCTTTCAGCTTACGCTGCAGGCTTACCCGTAATCGTTCAGGAGTCCAGAGAGACTGGCCTGTTTCTCGAAGCCGGGCTTCCTCGGTGGCGGCCGCTCGGGCTTCCGCTAAACTGCGGGCGAAATTGACCACTTCCTGGGAAAACGGAGCCAGGAAGTCTTCCTTGGGCAACTCAGGCCGCGGGGTGACCTGCCCCCCTCGCAGATCTTTCATCCACTGCGCCATGCGCGAAATGGGCAGCACAACTGTCCAGCGAATAATCAGTACGGTCAAGAATACAATCAGGAGCACTTGAGCGATGACGTGCCAGATGGTTTCCCGCCAAATGCTCTTACTTTGCGCCTCAATGTAGTCGGCGTCATGAAAAATGGCCAATATGCCGGAAAGCTTCGCGCCGTCATGCAAGGGTAAATAATACGCGTGGATCGCTGTGCCACCGAGTTTGAGGAATTCGCTTACGCCGTCGTCCGCCTTTTCGACGCGAGCAAGCGGGACAGGCGGCGGCGTAAACCGCGAGGCCAGACTTGAACTTTCGGCGATCACCTCTCCCTTGCCATCGTAGACAACCACACCGGCCAGGCGCTGCCTGTTACCGAAGCGCTCCACAATGTGCCGGAGCTGCTCGTGCGAACTTCGCTCAAGGGCCGGCTCAACAATTTCCCCCAGACTCTCAGCCAAAATTTGAGCTCTTCGCTCGAGATCGGCGCGCAATCCCCGCTTCTGCGATATGACTTCGTTTCGAGAAATGAAAAATGTGACGAGGGTGATTCCGATCACCAGGGAAAGAATTAAGCGGAGGCTGAGTCTCACGATAAGTCCCTCTGGACGAGCACGACTGACAATGAATTCCGGAAGCCGAAAAATCGTGATACCGCTGCGGCAGCCACCAGGATTATTACCTTTACCGCAACCCCAATGCTCTGCATCGTGGGTGTTAATATTTTACAGCAACCGATGCTCTTCCAGCTTTACTCTCTTCTGTGCAGTCCTCAAAAGGCCTTCACGCGCGGGGATGGGGAAGCGACGAAGAGTCCAGGTCCCGTGGGAGCTTCAAGGCGGCCCGGCCTTCCGTTCTTCGCAGGCGCCAATCGCGAAGCCGGTCCATGTAGAGATAAACGACCGGAGTGGTAAATAGCGTCAACATCTGGCTAACCAATAATCCACCGACAATGCTGATGCCGAGGGGCCGGCGCAGCTCCGAACCTGTACCGGTTCCGAGAGCCAGCGGCAGACCACCGAGCAGCGCTGCCATTGTGGTCATCATAATCGGCCGGAAGCGCAGCAGGCAGGCTTGATATATCGCTTCCCGAGGAGTCTTGCCTTCCTTTCGCTCGGCATCCAAAGCAAAATCAATCATCATAATCGCGTTTTTCTTGACGATACCAATCAAGAGAATGATGCCGATGATCGACATCACGTTTAGATCGGAACCCGAGATTAGTATTGCGAGAATGGCGCCAACGCCGGCGGACGGAAGAGTGGAAAGAATGGTGATAGGATGAATGTAACTCTCGTACAGCATTCCAAGCACGATATACACGGCGAAAAGGGCGGTGACGATCAGAATAGGCTCGTTCGCGAGGGAGGCCTGGAATGCCTGCGCCGTGCCTTGGAAGGTAGCCAATATCGATCCGGGCAAAACCATCTGATTTGCCAACCGATTCACGGCCGTTACAGCTTGTCCCAGGGCGACGCCCGGGGCGAGATTGAACGATAGGGTAACGGCAGGGTATTGCCCCTGGTGATTGACGGTAAGAGGAGTGGTTTTTAACTCGTAATGCGAGAAGGCACTGAGGGGAACCTGAGTGCCGTTTGCTGAACGCATATAAATGCCCTTGAGAGCGTCGGGATTTCGTTGAAATTCCGGCCCAACTTCCATTACCAGATGGTATTCGTTCAACTGAGTGAAGACGGTTGAGACTTGCCGTTGGCCGAAAGCGTCGTACAGCGTGTCGTCGATCACCTGCGTGTCCAGGCCCAGACGCGCGGCGGTGTCGCGGTCGATTACCAGGGTAGCTTGGAGACCCTTATCCTGTTGATCGGTTGAGACGTCGCGCAACTCCGGTAGCGTCTTCAGCTTGGCCAACAACCGGGGCGACCAAGCCTCCAAATCCTGCAAATTCTCGCTTTCCAAGGTGTATTGATACTGCGCGTTGCTGGAGCGCCCGCCGACTCGAATATCCTGATTGGCCTGAAGGTACAGCGTGGCGCCGGGCACCGCCGCAAGCTTCTTTCGAAGGCGCTGAATTACTTGGTCGGCGCTAATCTTTCGCTGCGAGAGCGGCTTCAGCATAATGAACATTCGTCCGTTGTTTATCGCATTATTTCCTCCGACAAACGCGATGTTGCTCTGCACCGCCGGATCCGACGTGACAATCTCGCTGAACTGCTTTTGCTTTACTCGCATGGCATCGAACGAGACATCCTGGGCGGCCTGGATCGAACCACTCAATAGCCCCGTGTCCTGCTGCGGAAAGAAGCCCTTGGGAACGTAGTAGTAAAGTATGGCGCTCAGGAAAACCATCGCAATCGTAATGGCTAAGGTGATTGGCTGATGAGCTAGTACCCAACGGAGGCCCTTATCGTAGGCCGCAACCAGCTTCTGAAAACCCGTTTCGCTCAAGCGGTAAAGAAAATTGTGGCGTTCCTTGCGAATAGGTTTGAGAAGCTTTGCACACATCATCGGCGTGGCGGTTAGCGAGACGACTAGCGATATCAAAATCGTTACGCTCAGGGTGACCGCAAACTCACGGAAGAGGCGTCCGACGATGCCACCCATCAACAAAATAGGAATAAAGACCGCGATCAGCGATGTGCTCATTGAGAGCACTGTAAAGCCGATCTCCTGCGCGCCTCTCAGCGCCGACTCCATCGGTGAGAGTCCAACCTCCCGATAGCGCGTGATATTTTCGATTACCACAATTGCGTCATCCACTACGAATCCGGTGGAGATGGTGAGAGCCATCAGGGAAAGGTTATCGATCGAATATCCAAGGAGATACATCACCGCGAACGTTCCGACCAATGAGACTGGCACGGCCACCGCCGGAATCACTGTTGCCCAGACTGTTCGGAGAAAAACGAAAATCACGAGGATCACCAAAACGACAGTGATGAGTAACGTGATCTGCACGTCCTTAACGGAGGCGCGAATCGTCATGGTGCGATCGATTGCCACCGTGAGATCAGCGGAAGCCGGAATGGAAGCCCGTAGCAGCGGCAGCATTGCGTCAATGCGATCCGCCGTGCCCACGATATTCGCATTCGGTTGCCGATTAATGATAAGCAGCACAGACGGCTTGCTATTCACGACCCCAGCAGCGTAAAGGTTCTCGACGGAGTCGACCACCGTAGCGATATCACCCAAGCGGACAGGCGCGCCATTGCGGTAGGCAATAACCAGCGGGCGATAATGATTCGCGTCAAACAACTGATCGTTGTCGGTGAGAGTCCAACGGACGATTCTGTTAGCCAGATCGCCCTTTGGCTCATTGGAATTTACTTGTCCCAGCGCGGTGCGAACATCCTCCAGTCCAATTCCATACGCGGCGAGCACCGCCGGGTTTATCTCGATGCGAACAGCCGGGCGGGCGCTGCCGCCCACGGAAACCTGGCCCACACCGCTGACTTGAGACAGTTTTTGCGCAATGATCGAGTCGGCGATGTCGTACAGCCGGCTCTGCGGTAGGACGTCAGACCGCAACGCTAAAATCATCACGGGAGAATCGGCGGGATTGATCTTTCTGTAGTACGGACGGCTCGGCAGGTTTGCTGGGAGCTGACCCGATGCTCCATTGATCGCCGCCTGCACATCGCGAGCGGCTGCGTCGATATTGCGATTGAGATCGAATTGCAGCGTGATTGACGTGGCGCCGGCGAGGCTGCTGGACGTCATCTCGGTGATTCCGGCAATCCGACCGAACTGGCGCTCCAGCGGTGTAGCAACAGCCGACGCCATGGTTTCCGGGCTTGCTCCTGGGAGGGTCGCCTGCACCTGGATTGTTGGGAAGTCCACTTGGGGAAGCGGGGCGACGGGCAGAAACTGATACGCAATTATTCCCGCCAACAAGATTGCCGCCGTCAAAAGCGAAGTGGCGATCGGTCTTTTAACAAAAGGCGCGGAGATGTTCACGTTCGGGCTCTATGTCGAGCTTGTCTTGCAATCTTCAATCAGTTGTAGCTTCCGACTCTTGCGCATGACTCACGTGATGGTGGCGAAAACGCATCGCCAACCGATCGAACGCCAGGTAGACGACAGGAGTTGTGTACAGTGTCAGAATTTGGCTGATGAGCAGGCCGCCTACGATGCTGATGCCGAGCGGGCGGCGCAATTCCGAGCCTGTTCCCGTCCCTAAAGCGAGGGGAATACCGCCCAGCAGCGCCGCCATCGTGGTCATCATAATCGGCCGGAACCGCAGCAAACAGGCCTGATAGATTGCCTCGTGCGGCGGCTTTCCTTCTTTCCGCTCCGCATCCAGCGCGAAATCGATCATCATAATTGCATTCTTCTGTACGATACCGATAAGTAATATTATTCCGATCAGGGCGATCACGCTAAAGTCCTTGCCACAGACCCACAGCGCCAGCATCGCGCCCACGCCGGCCGACGGAAGAGTGGAAAGGATCGTGATCGGATGAATGTAACTTTCGTACAGCACGCCGAGCACGATGTACACGGTTATGACCGCTGCCAGAATAAGTAGAGGCTCATTAGCAAGCGAGTTTTCAAACGCCTGCGCGGTGCCCTGAAAGCTCGGATGCACCGAGAGCGGCAGATTGATCTGCTGAGCGGCCTTGTCAATTGCGTCCACGGCCGCACCCAGCGATGCATTCGGAGCTAAATTAAACGACAGGGTCACAACTGGAAATTGGCCCTGATGATTTACGGCCAGGGCAGTGTTGTGCCTCTCCAGGTGCGTGAATGCGCTCAAAGGCACCTGTGTACCGTTAGAAGACTTTACGTATATATCCTTGAGTGAATCGGGATTCTGCTGAAACTGAGGATCGACCTCTAGTACCACGTGATATTGATTCAGCTGCGTGAACATGGTGGAGACTTGGCGCTGGCCAAAAGCGTCGTACAAGGTGTTGTCGATTGCGGCCGGCAGGACTCCGAGCCGCGCCGCCGTGTCGCGATCGATCACCAGGTCCGCCTCAAGCCCTTCGTCTTGCTGGTCAGAAGCGATATCGAGCAGTTGTGGCAGAGTCTTCAGTTTCGCCATCAACTTCGGAGCCCATTGCGAAAGCTCCACGGGGTCTGCGTCCTCAATCGAATATTGGTACTGCGTACGGCTTACGCGATCCTCGACCGTTAGGTCCTGAACGGGCTGCATGAACAAGGTGATGCCGGGGACGTTCGCCAACTCAGGCTCAAGTCTCTGGATAATTTGCAAGGCTGTGGCCTTCCGCTCATCGCGTGACTTGAGGTTAATTTGGATTCTGCCGCTATTTGGCGTCGTATTCGTGCCATCCACTCCGATGAATGAAGACAGACTGACAACGTCGGGATCCTTCAAAATGACCGCGGCCAGCGCCTGTTGGCTCTTTGCCATAGCCGAAAACGAGATGGACTGGGGGGCTTCCGAAATCCCGAGAATTACTCCCGTATCCTGCACGGGGAAAAATCCCTTGGGAATGTAGTAATAAAGTAGAAATGTTAGAAGCAAAGTGCCGACGGTAACGATCAATGTGATCGTTTGGTGGCGCAAGACGACTTGCAGGGTGCGCCCATAGAAAGCGATCATGCGGTCAAAAAAGCGCCCCGTAGCCTTATACAACCTCCCTTGCCGGGATGGGTCTTCCCGGCGTAGCAGCTTTGCCGACATCATTGGCGTAAGGGTGAGAGAAACGAAAGCCGACACCAAGATTGTCGCTCCCAGCGTCACGGCGAATTCCCGAAACAGCCGTCCGATGATGTCGCCCATGAAAAGAAGAGGAATCAGCACGGCGATGAGAGAGACAGTCAGCGAAACGATGGTGAAACCGATCTGCTCGGACCCCTTCAAAGCGGCATCCAGTGGTGAGTGGCCTTCCTCAATAAAGCGGGCAATATTTTCGATCATGACGATGGCATCATCCACCACGAATCCCGTTGAGATCGTGAGTGCCATCAGCGAAAGGTTATCGAGGCTGTAACCCGCCAGATACATCACCCCGAACGTTCCTACAATCGAGAGAGGAACAGCCACGCTTGGAATGATCGTGGCGGAAAGACTGCGGAGAAACAGAAACATAACCATCACAACGAGACGCAATCGTGAGCATCAGCTCGAATTGAACGTCACTTACCGAGGCCCGAATGGTGGTGGTCATGTCCGTGAGCGTGGTCACACGCATGGACGACGGCAATGACGCTTGCAGACGCGGAAGCAAAGCCTTCACGCGGTTTGCTACGCCAATGATGTTGGCGCCCGGCTGCCGCTGGATGTTCAGGATGACTGCTGGCTTGGTGTTCATCCAGGCCGCTTGCGTTGTATTTTCGGAGCTATCGCTTACCGTTGCCACATCCGATAACCGAACAGGGCCACCGTTGCGATAGGCGATCACCAGGGGACGGTATGCATCGCTCGAAAGAAGCTGATCATTGTCCTGAATGGTGAAGGACTGCCGCGGTCCGTTCAGGTTACCTTTGGCTTGATCGACGTTGGCGCTGCCCAGCGCCGTGCGAAGATCTTCCAGACTCAATCCGTAGGAAGCGAGCGCTGTTGGATTGGCCTGCACTCGCACAGCGGGTTTCTGGCCTCCGCTGATGGTGACCAATCCCACACCCGATAGCTGCGAGATCTTCTGTGCGAGGTTGGTGTCCGCAAAATCTTCCACCTTTTGAAGAGGCAACGTATCGGAAGTTAACGCGAGAGTGAGAATGGGCGTGTCGGCGGGATTCACCTTGCTGTAAATCGGAGGATTTGGCAAATCGCGAGGAAGGTATGTCGATGCAGCATTGATTGCCGCCTGCACTTCCTGCTCGGCTACGTCGATGTCCTCTTTCAAGTCGAATTGCAGCGTGATCACCGATCCGCTCAGGGAACTCGTGGAGGTCATCTGCGCCAACCCGGGTAGCTCTCCGAACTGCCGCTCCAGCGGCGTAGTGACGGCAGATGCCATCACGTCCGGGTTGGCACCAGGATAAAAAGTAACGACCTGAATGGTCGGATAGTCCACCTGTGGTAACGCGGACACTGGAAGCTGCAGGTAGGCCACCATGCCCGCCAGCATCACCCCCACCATCAGCAGGGAGGTGGCGACCGGCCGGAGGATAAATGGTTTGGAGGGACTCACGGTTAGAGGTCCGGCGACGAAGTCGAGCCAGGGCCAGCGTTGGGATTGGGAAGCGCGCTCGACTCGTGTGGGCTCACGAGTGCTCCGCCCTGGAGTTTCTCGGCGCCATCCACAACAATTTGGTCTTTTTCAGCCAGTCCCTGGCGGATCACCGAAATGTTCCCCTCGGCAAAATCTACCTGGATTGGCTGGACCTGCGCCTTGTTATCGCTGCCTACGAGATAAACGAAGGACCCTTGAGACCCGGTCTGAATCGCGGCTGAAGGAATGACGAGGGCATTCTTGCGCTCGCTGAGGAATAATCGAATATTGACGAATTCATTGGGCCAAAGCAATAGATCAGGGTTATCGAATTGCGACTTCAGCTTGATCGTACCCGTCGATTGATCGATTTGATTATCGATTGTTAGGAGTTTACCTTCCTCGAGCTTCGTTTTGTCGTCGCGGCTGTAGGCCTCTACCGTGAGCCGCTGTTTCTTCATTTGTGAGACCACTTGTCCCAGGCCATCTTCAGGCAGGGTGAAAATCACGGCAATGGGCTGCACCTGCGTAATTACGAGCATACCGTTGGCGTCCGTCGCATGGACAATATTGCCCGGATCGACCAGTCGCAAGCCGACTCGCCCGGTTATCGGCGAGGTGATTCGGCAATATATCAGCTGAAGCTTGGCGCTGTTGATTTGCGCCTCGTCCGATTGAATCGCGCCGTCATACTGGCCGACGGTAGCCTGCTGCGTATCGACCTGCTGCCGCGCGATGACTCCTTCCTGCCATAGTGTTTGGTAGCGGGACAGATCAACCTGCGCGTCCTTTTGTGACGCCATATCTTTCGCGAGCTGCCCCTGAGCCTGGGCCAACGCTACCTCATAAGGACGCGGATCGATCTCCGCAAGCAAATCCCCTGTGTGAACGAATTGCCCTTCCCGGAAATACACCTTCATGATCTGACCATCGACTCGGGTGTGAACAGTGACGGTATTGAAGGCTGTCACCGACCCCAAGCCCGTAAGGTAGAAAGGGACGTCCCGTTTCTGCACCAGAGTTACGCCAACAGAGACCGCCGTTGGCTTGGATTGTTCCTTGCTTTTGGTCGCTGCGACTGCATTCTGGTGCATCCTGTAACCGGCAATCGCAGCGATGGCAATCAAAATCAACAGAACAATCCAAAGCCACGCCCGCCGCCTTTTCGGTCCCGCACCCAACTCGGGGTCTGGAGGCAGCGAAACTTCCGTGCGGGGTATACCTGAAGAAGTGAAGTCTGTAGACGGCGATGACGTTCTTGAAGGCGGCATGTGCACCTCAACCGATATTTTTCCCCATTTTAGACGTTGGCGGTTGCCTTGTGGATACACGAACATAAGGGCCGCGGGTCTCAGGTGTACACATCACGCCGATGGCCAAGAGTGCTGTCCGCATGGCGCGCCGGGAGGTTGACCCACCAACGAGCCAACACATAAGATGTAGGATGGAGTTTTATGGCTGACATCTTTTTCGGGAGAGTGCACCTAGTCGGGTCTGGCCCCGGCGATCCCGGATTATTGACGGTCAAAGCTCACGGCCTCATCGAGCGGGCGGGTGTGATTCTGCATGACGATCTCGTTCCTGCCGCCATTCTCGCCGTGGCTGGACCGCAAGCCGAAGTCGCCAATGTTGGAAAGCGCTGCGGCGCAAAGGCGATCACTCAGGCGGAAATTAATGCGCGGATGATCGAATCGGCGCGGCGCGGCCTGGACGTAGTCCGGCTGCATGGAGGCGACCCCGCGGTATTCGGGCGTCTGGCGGAAGAAATCGATGCTCTCGAAGAAGCCGGAATTCCATTTGAAATCGTTCCGGGAGTGACCGCGGGTACGGCAGCGGCGGCGGCGCTAGGCTTTTCACTTACCGATCGCCGCAGAAGCTCCCGCGTGATTATAGTGAGCGGCCACCGTGCTTCCAAGAATGCTCCGCAAGAAAGGACCGATTGGAGGGAGGTCGCCCGCGCGGACACGACACTCATCGTTTACATGCCGGGCAATGATTTCTCGCCGTTGCGCGAGGAGCTTTTGGCCGCTGGGCTCTCTCCGGATACGCCAGCCATCCTTGTTTCGCGCATCGGCATGCCGGAGCAGCAGCAGCGTGTCGCCGCCCTCGCCGATTTGGATGGGCTCCCGCCGATGGATACGCCAGCTGTTCTGATAATCGGACGCACCCTTGATCGCGTCAGCCGCCGTGAGCAACCGGACGATACGGCGCACTCCGTCGATTCGGTGAGCTTACTTCTTTCGTCATTTTGATCGCCGATCTGTCGTAGAAAAACTAAAACCGTTCGGTTCGTGTTAGATTCCCGTGGGTTCGTCCATGTCTAGTGCTCGGAGCACCTCTGTCCATATGCCTGAACGCAGACAATCGAATATCGACTGGATCGACGTAGTTTGGCTGTTGTTTCTCGGGGCGCTGGCCCTTCTTCCGCCCATCAACGAGATTCATAAGCAGCTAATCCTTTTGGGGTTCGGCGTATTCCAATATTTCGAGAGCGCATTGGTCACCCGACTCCGGACGCGGGGTGCCATCTACAGCGTTCTCATAAAGATCGCCTTGGCCACACTTTTGCTGGACCATACCGGCGAAGTTGCGATCAATAGCAGATATTATTCGATCTACTACCTACCGGTCGTCACAGCGGCAATCTATTTTGGCCCGTTGGCAACGCTGTTTTGGACGGCTCTGGCTTCTCTGGCCTACTGCTCCTATCTGATTCCCGCGCACTGGGAGTACGAGATTACTGCCCAAAGTCTTTACGATTTAGCGATTCGAATACTGTTCTTTTTTCTCGCCGCGATGCTGGTTAACCGCTTCGTGGTGGAAAATCGCCGTCAGGTGGCACGCTATCAGGCGCTTTCGCAGAGGCTCGAGGAAACGAACCAGCAATTGCAGCGGGCGGAAGCGGAAGCTCGCCGTTCAGAACGCCTCGCCGCGCTGGGGCAGATGTCCGCAGGGCTCGCTCACGAAATCCGCAATCCGCTGGGCGTTATCAAGGGATCAGCGGAAATACTCGCTCAAAAGCTGCAAGACACGACTCCCCTAGCAAGCGAACTTGCGGGATACATCTCCTCCGAAGTGAATCGCGTAAATGCGCTGGTGGCGAGATTTCTGGACTTTGCGCGCCCCATGCAGATCGAATTGCAGCCGCACCAGATTCCGGATATCGCCGACCGCGCCCTCGAATCCGTGCGAGCTCAGTTCCCGGAGCCAAACATCCAAATCGAACGCCATTACGCACCCGGGTTGCCGGACGTTCTCTGCGATCAACAGCTCTGTGAGCGCGTCTTCGCCAACCTGATTCAAAATGCATTCCAAGCCATGAATGACTCCGGCGCAGAAGGCGAGAAACGGCTGCGAATATCCCTGAAACGGGAAATATTCCGCAGTCGTCCTGGCGTGGGCGCCACGATTGAGGATTCAGGACCCGGCGTGCCTGCGGAATCGCGCGAGCAAATCTTCAATCCGTTTTTCACGTCGAAGAAGGACGGAGTCGGGCTGGGTCTTTCGATCGTTGCCAAGATCGTGGACGATCACCATGGCTGGATTCGGCTCGAGAGCGAGTATCAGAGTGGTGCGCGCTTTCACCTATTTCTCCCGGTCGCGGGTTCGTGAAACAATTGATTTGATTGGCCCGGTATGGCCCGAGCATGCCTATGAAGACTGACAAAGCGTCGATCCTGGTAGTAGAAGACGAGGCCAAACTTCGTCGGTTAATCGAACTCCAGCTGGTTGAGGAAGGTTTTCATGCAGGCACGGCCCCCGATGCCGAAACAGCCTTGCAGTTACTTAACCGAGAACGCTTCGATCTCGTTCTAACGGACTTTAAGCTACCGGGTATGAGCGGCATCGAATTCCTCCTAGCGGTCAAACGCGCCAATGCCAGTTTGCCTGTGGTGCTTATGACCGCCTACGGCACCGTCGAATCGGCCGTGGGCGCCATGAAGGCCGGCGCGAGCGATTATGTCTTGAAACCCTTTTCCCTTACCGAGCTGATGCTCGTAATCCGAAAGGAACTCGCCTCACACGAGTTGCGGCAGGAGAATCGCGCTCTCCGCGAAGCGTTGGGCCATCGCTACGAGTATAAAAATATCGTCGCACGAAGTGACAAAATGCAAGCGGTGCTCGGCCTTGTAGAACGAGTAGCCCCCACCAATGCGACTGTCCTCGTGGGAGGCGAAAGCGGCGTTGGCAAGGACCTGGTGGCGCGCGCCATTCACGAGCATTCGAATCGAGCTTCCGGCCCCTTCGTAAAGATTAACAGCACCGCCATCCCCGAGAATCTTCTCGAAAGCGAGCTTTTCGGTTACGAGAAGGGCGCGTTCTCCGGGGCCACCTCGGCGAAACCAGGAAAATTTGAAACCGCTGACAAAGGCACCCTCTTTCTCGACGAGATCGGCGACGTTCCTCCCCCGACTCAGGTGAAGTTGCTTCGTGTGCTCCAGGACCGCGAGTTCGAGCGCCTCGGCGCCACAAAGACGCTAAAAGTGGATGTTCGCCTCATCGCCGCCACCAATCGTGATCTACGGGATGCGCTTGAGGAAGGCACATTTCGTGAAGACCTCTACTACCGGTTGAATGTCGTAGCGATCGATATTCCACCCTTGCGGGAACGCAAAGAGGACATTCCGCCCCTGGCGGAATTTTTTCTGGATAAATTCGCCCGAGAATCGGGCAAGCCGGTTCGCGGAATCACGCCCCAAGCCATGCAAGCTTTGGAGGATTTCCACTGGCCCGGCAACGTGCGTGAGCTCCAAAATATAATCGAACGCGGTGTAACGCTTTCTACCGGCGAGATGCTCGATGTCGCCGATATTCGGCTCGATCGTCCCGTAGGGCGCGCAACGGCGGAAGCCGCGCCCGTGTTGCCGCAAGGATTTACACTTGAGCAGTGGGAAGACGAAATGATTCGCGAAGCGTTGCGTCACGCGAACGGCAATAAAAGCCAAGCCGCCCGGTCGCTCGGTCTCTCTCGCAACGCCCTGCGCTACCGGCTATCGAAGATTGGTGTCCCCGACCCGCCTGAGAAGGACTAGCTCGGCCGGTCGCCGAAGCAGAAACCCACTTGAGTTCCTATTAGGGCGCTTCGGCTCGTTCCCGATTGCAAGCCGCGGTCCTTTTGGACATCACCACCGCGAAAGCAATCTGGGCGCAGATGCCACCAATCGTATCCAGCAACACGTCGGTGACCGCCGGGGTGCGTCCCGGCACAAAAATCTGGTGAACCTCGTCGAGCGACGCGTAGAAAGCTACGATGGCAATCGCGGCCAGGGCCCAGACGATGCGCGCTTCGCGCCTGCCGGCACGTATTCCGCCCAGAACCAAAAGGCTCAGAATGAAATACTCGGTGAAGTGCCCGCATTTGCGGATGACGTGATGAATTTCAAGAAGGGTGGCCATCGTCGCGTGTGGGATCAGCCGATGGAGAATCGGAATAATGATCCGGCCTGTATTGTCCGACGTGAACGCCGAAGTTGAAAAAAGAGAGATTACAACCGCCCACGCTAGCGCGGGCCACCAACTCCTGAGCCAAGCCACCTACTCCAACCGGTAGTTCGGCGCTTCCCGAGTGATGATCACGTCGTGGACGTGGCTTTCACGCAGTCCAGCCGCGGATATGCGGATGAATTTGCTTCGTTCCTGCAACGCCTTCAGGTTCTCGGCCCCGCAATATCCCATGCCGCTTCGCAAACCGCCGACGAGCTGTTCCACAAGGCCAGAAAGAGGTCCTTTGTATGGCACCTGCCCTTCGATTCCTTCCGGCACGGATTTGCCGCGCTCGGCACCCTCCTGCGCATAGCGGTCGGCCGAACCAGCCTCCATCGCGCCCAGCGATCCCATGCCGCGATAGGATTTGAATGTGCGCCCCTGATAAAGGATGGTCTCGCCGGGTGATTCCTCCGTGCCCGCAAAAAGGCTGCCTATCATCACCGCGGATGCGCCTGCGGCGAGGGCCTTAGTTATGTCGCCGGAAAATTTGATTCCGCCATCCGCAATCAGCGGAACACCCGATCCTTGCGCGGCGCGCGAACACTCCGCGATTGCGGTGATTTGTGGCACGCCGGCCCCGGTGACGACGCGCGTGGTGCAAATCGAGCCAGGTCCAATGCCGATTTTTAAACCGTCGATTCCGAGGGAGATCAAGTCGTGAGTCGCCTCAGCCGTGGCAACGTTGCCGGCAACAAGTTGAACGTCAGGCAGGCGGTGCTTGAGCGCGCGTATCGACTCCATCACGCGCGCAGTGTGGCCGTGTGCCGTGTCGATGGCCAGCACGTCCACTTTTTCGCGGGCCATTTCTTCCGCCCGCTCCAGAAAATCGCCGGTCGCGCCGATCGCCGCTCCAACGCGCAGGCGACCTTGCTCGTCCTTTGTCGCTATGGGGAATTCCAGCTTCTTCTGAATGTCCTTTACCGTGATCAAGCCTTTGAGGTTAAAATCTTTGTCCACCACTAGAAGCTTTTCAATGCGGTGCTGCTGCAATAGGCGTTCCGCCGCTTCGAGCGTCGTGCCCACAGGCACGGTGACGAGATTATCTTTCGTCATCACATTGCTTACCGGCTGGTCGAGATTGCGCTCGAAACGCAGATCGCGGTTGGTCAGGATACCTACGAGGCGCTGGCCGCGCGTAACCGGCAGGCCCGAGACCTTGTACTTGTTCATGATGTCAAGCGCTTGGCGCACTGACATTTCTGGCGCAATCGTCACGGGATCGACGATCATGCCGCTCTCCGAACGCTTCACCCGGTCGACTTCTTCGGCTTGCCGATCGATCGTCATGTTGCGGTGAACGAACCCGATGCCGCCCTGGCGCGCGATGGCGATGGCCAGGCGAGCGTCGGTCACCGTGTCCATCGCCGCCGCGACGATCGGAATGTTCAGCGCGATCTTGCGTGAGAGGCAGGTCCGCGTGTCTGCTTGGGCTGGCAGCACAGACGATTTTCCCGGCAGCAGCAGCACGTCGTCAAACGTCAGCGCCTCAGGGATAGCTCCATCAATCATCATCTCTCCCGTGATTTCGGTAGCCGCGACAGAAGCCTTCCTTGCCTTCGGTTTTTCGCGCCCTAAATGCCAAAGCCCAGCGAGGTCGCCGGGCTTGAGGAAAAGCTCTCCTGTCGAAAAGTGCCTTCATGAATTGATCCTCGATTTTAGGCTCTTCGACCATTGAAAGCAAGGAAAGGGGCGTACGCTGACACCGCACGATGGCGAGTCGCCAGGCATCGCTTGGCGCGAATCCGTTACTCTATAGGGTCGGCTCGAGGGCTTCCACCGTCTCTTTGGTGCTATACTTTGCGCCTGATTTATTGGGGTGGTCGTTCTACTTGCGCGTCGCTTACGTTATTCACGGACCACGGGACCGGGAAAAGGGCCAAACTCGCCGGCCATGAAGGATATTGCGATTGTCGGAGGAGGGCCGGCTGGCGCGCTGTGCGGCGAACGCCTGGCGAGCCACGGATTCAACGTTACGATATTTGACGAGCGCCTCGCGTGGGAAAAACCGTGCGGCGGCGGGCTCACTCACAAGGCCATTCAAGCGTACCCGTTCCTTCTGGAAGGTTCTCAACCCAAGAAAATTGTGCGGACCGCGGAGCTGATTTCGGGCGGCGGCCATCGCGCACGATTCGAGATGAGCCACCCGATCGTGATCTACGCGAGAAAGGTGCTGAACGGACTGCTGCTCGATCGCGCCATTGCCGCCGGTTGCACGACGGTGTGCTCGCGCGTGACGAGCGTAAATACGGATGGCGCGCAGGTGCACTTGACGGCCGGCGGCGAAGCGCGGTGCTCGGATTTTGTGGTACTAGCCGCGGGAGCGCGGAACCAGTTGCTGCCAGAAACGACAGCGCTGGGTACGAAGGATCTAGAAGTAACTCTTGGTTACTTTGTTCCTACCGAGGAAGACATTCTGAAGGTGAAATTTCTGAAGGAGTTCGAGGGATACATGTGGTCGTTTCCGCGCGCTGACCATCTTTCCGTGGGCATTTGCGCGAAGATGGGACAGAGTCCGGCGCAACAGTTGCGGCGGCATCTGGACCAATTTGTGGACGAAGAAAAAATTCCCATGGCGGGCGCGCGATTCTACAGCCACATGCTGCCGTCGCCGCAAGCGCAAACGATCCGCAATCGCCGAATCGTGGGAAGGAACTGGGGGATGGCCGGCGACGCGGCGGCTTGCGTCGATCCGGTGACAGGTGAGGGGCTTTACTACGCGCTGCGCTCGGGGGATTTGCTAGCGCAGGCGCTTGTCGAAGGGCAGTCGCAGGCGTATCCGGAGCGTTTGCGTGCTGCTTTTTCCGGCGATTTGGAATTGGCGGCGCAAATTGCGCGGAAACTTTTTCGAGGGAATTTTCTGGGCGGGGCGATCACCACGCGTATGGTGCAATTGCTGAATTATTCGCCGGCGTTTCGCGATTTGATCCGCGATGTGTTCAGCGGCACGCAGGACTATCGGACGCTGAAGCAACGGCTGTGGGACCAATTTGGAATCACACTGGTTGAATTTATTCGCAGCTGGTTCGGATTTCGCGGGCTGGCAGCCGCGGCGGATAGCGTGGGCCGCGAGTACCTGCCATGAAAAAGGCGAAGAGAGAGCGTGGTAAGCGCCGAGCGAGTAGCGCGACGAAACGGCGAAAGCGCGCTGCTGACCCGTCGCAGCACCACGACGGGCCCCGCCTTGGGCTTGAGGCTACGATCGAACGAGTGGTGCGACCCGAACATACGCTGCAGACAATTGATCCAAATCTGCCGGCCGTATTTTCAACTCCTTCCATGATTGGACTGATGGAGCATGCAAGCGTGGTAGCCGTGCGATCGGAATTGCCGCCCGGAACGATTTCGGTCGGCACACGAATCGAAGTGGATCACTTGAAAGCTGTGGGACCGGGCGCGACGGTGAAGGCGTGGGCGCGATTCGTGAAATATCACGGGCGATTTTTGGTGTTCGATGTGGAGGCGCGTTCGGGAGAGCTTTTGATCGGGCGCGGGCGCGTGTTTCGCGCGATCGTCGAACCGCGGCAGCACCACGACAAGGCGCAGGCGCGCGTGCAGATACAGCAGTAGCTCCTTTTCCTTCGAAAGGTTATTTCTTCTCAGTAATTTCCACTGCAGCTCGCGTGGTTTCCCAATCCAGATGCATCGTGCAAGCGCCGCCGGAGTGATCGAATGCAATCGTGAAATCCTCAACCGGCGACGGGAGTTTGGAAACTTTCATCGGGATGCGGGCGAAGTCGGATTCCTCGCCTGGGTAGGGAACGCCCCATTCGCCAGTTTGCTTGCTGATAATCAGCATCCAAGAATCGGCCTTGGGAAGCGCGAAAAGAGTGTAGCTTCCGGCCGGGACAGTTTTTCCGCCCACGTTCATGTCGGCGTCGATTACAAATGTGGTTGCTTCGTTCGCGCCTGCGCGCCAAGGCTCGCCGTACGGCACTAAGTCGCCGAAAATTTTGCGGCCGCGCATGCGCGGGCTCGAATAATCGACGTGAATGGTTTTACCGTCTGGAAATTTGCACTCGGTTTTCGCGGGAGGACTCGCGACTTGCGCCGAGGCCGGACTTGCGACGACGGCGAAGCTCAGAGCGAGCACGGTGCAGAGACCAAAGTGAGTCAGGTGCATGAGTTTCCTCCCAAAGCGGCAGTCATCAGCTTAGACGCATCGGAGCGCCGATGTGATTCATCACACGGCTGCATTCAGGATGGTTCTACCCCAGAATGTCTGGTGTTGGTCCAAGTTTTCCGGCGACTGCCTGGTTGCGAATGAATGCGAGCAACGCAATGAGTGCGGCGAGTATGGTAAACCAGACCACGGTCAGCAATTCAACAAGCCATGCGGCGGCCTTTCCCGCTCGCGCCAGCAAGAACGGCAGGAAATTGAAAGCGGTGATGTGGACGTAATCCCACGGGTCTTCCTTCATTGCGTCGTTGCTGAGGCCCCACTGATTCATTTTTCCCAGGCTGAAGGCCAAGATATTTTTCAGGCGAAGCCCGATCACGAATGTGGGATGACCGAGCGTTTCCATTTGATAAATTTCGAGCGGGCACCAGAACATTACCGAGGAAATCTGCACGACTGCGCTGGCAGCCACCAATGCCATCCCGATTCGCCACACGAATTTGCTTACGTTCGCGCGATGGCGCATCAGCAGCGGAACAGAAATGAATGCGGCCATTTGCGCGGCAGTGGAAACGTAGCGGTCGCCCCAGGCGAAATCGCCGCTCCAATCCGTAAACGTTGCGTAGAAGCAGATGTATCCCAGGACGAGCGCTGCCGCCGAGATCAGGTACGCGCAAATATCAGGGCGAAAGCGCCTCCAAACGGCGATTGCGAGAATCGCCGTGAGAATGAGCAAAGGGTCAAATAGAAAAATCGATTTTTCCGGCGTGATGAGCGGCCCCAGGAATCCAACGTGGAATGGCGTTTCGAACGGATACGCGGCCGGGAGCACCGGATTCAGCGATTTTTGCTCGCGGCCGAATAGCTGAATGTAAGTGTTGGTGAAAGATCCGAAGCGATAATACTGATACGCGCGGTCCGTCAGAAAAAAAGCGGCGTAAATGGGGAAAGCGATTTTCACGTAGCGCCAAAAATGCACGCGCAGCGCGCTTCCTCTGATTCCCGTGAGCCACGCCGTGAGCACCAGAAACAGGAGCACCGCGAGCAGGTCTATCACCGTGGTCAGCCGCGTAAGCAGGTTGGCGCCGAGGGCGAGCGAACCGATAAGAAGAGCGCGTCGGCTGCTGGTTTTCAGCCATTCATATTGGAAGGCGAGGCCGGTGAGCGTGAGAAGCAAAATGTAATTGTTCTCCATCATGTTTTGCGTGTAATGAAGAAATGTCGTGCAGAAGAGCAGCGCAAAGACGCCCGCGATTTTTTGGTTGGTCGTGAAGCCGAAAAGGCCCAGCAGCCGCCAGCACACTAGCACCGCAAGCACGCAGACGAGAACGTTCGTGCTGTAGCTCACTACGATGCTGCGCACGGCCGGGTCGGCGTCGTAGTCTGCGAAAATCGGCAATTGCTCGGCGTAGGTGCCGGCTATGTCGGCGGGGACCATCAGTAGCGATTGCCCGATTCCGTACCAGCCGTAGAGCTTCCCGTTGCGGCCGTGAATTCCGAACTCAGGATAGTCGTTGGGGTCGACCGGCGGCTCGGAAGTCCAGAAGGAATGCGTGGCCTGAAGGCGATGAGTGGTGTCACTGGTGCCAAGTTCGCCCGATTGCACGAGCAGCGCGGTAAGAAAAGCCGTTGCGCAGACGAGAAAGAGGGGATTACGGAGGAGGCGGCGAACGCGAAGGGTCATCGCCTGGATGCTAACTCAACTCAACCGAAAGAGAAAAACCCCACCCTCGCAAAACCCGCCTGGATGGGGCACCCGCAAATTCAAAGGCGCTGCAGAAGGGCTCGGAAAACACGTGGGGCACCCAGCTAACTTAGGAGGACGTAGTCCGAGGGTACAGAAAAAATTTTAGCTTTCGGGGGTGGGATCGCGCAAGTACCTGTGGGTGTAAAGAAAAGTCGTCTACGGTGGGCGTGGACTTTTGGTCCCGGAGAATGGGGTCGAACCATCACGGCCTTACGGCCACACGATTTTGAGTCGTGCGCGTCTGCCAGTTCCGCCACTCCGGGATTATTTACCGATGCGCTCACAGAGCGCACAGGCGGCGATTCCGATAATATCTTGTACCTCTGATGCGCGTCCAGACGGAAGTGGGCGGGGCGAGCGCCTGAGCTCGCGTGGGCGCAACTCGGATGAGATTCAGATGAGGAGTCTGGCATAATACGGCTGCCATGTCCGCCACTACCGGAACTCCGCTGCCCCGTGTGAATCGCCGGTTTGTTTTGGCGGCGCGTCCCGTGGGGATGCCAAAAGAATCCGACTTTCGGTTAGTCGAGGTGTCGATCCCCGCGCTCGCGAACGCCCAGATACTCATCCGCACACTTTTTCTTTCGGTTGATCCCTACATGCGCGGCCGGATGACCGGCGTGCGAACCTACGCGGATCCCGTGGACATTGGGCAGCTGATGGTCGGAGGAACTGTCGGCAAAGTGCTGCAGTCACTGAATCCGCAATTTCAAACGGGCGACATCGTGGTGGGGTATTGGGGCTGGCAGGAGTATGCGATCTCCGACGGCCGCGGCTTACAAAAGCTGGATGCGAGCCGCGCGCCGATTTCAACGGCTCTGGGTGTTTTGGGAATGCCGGGGATGACGGCCTACTTCGGCTTTCTCGATCTATGCCAGCCGAAGCCGGGCGAGACAGTGGTTGTCTCGGGGGCCGCGGGGGCGGTGGGCTCGCTTGTCGGGCAGATTGCGAAAATCAGGGGCTGCCGCGCGGTGGGAGTGGCCGGGAGCGACGAGAAGATTGCGTGGCTGACCGGCGACTTGGGCTTCGACGGCGCTTTCAATTACAAGACCACACAAGACTACGCGGCCAAACTGAAAGAGCTTTGCCCCAAGGGCATCGACTGCTATTTCGACAACGTCGGCGGGAGCGTTACCGACGCGGTGCTTCCGGTGCTGAACGTGCGGGCGCGCATTTCGATTTGCGGACAGATTTCGCAATACAACGCGGCCAAGCCCGAGTTGGGCGTGCGACCTTACATTTATTTGCTGAGCAAACAGTGCCGCGCGGAGGGTTTCATCGTCACGCAATTCATGGAGCGTTTCCCGGAGGGCATCGCGCAGATGGCCCAGTGGATGAAAGAGGGCAAGCTGAAATATCGCGAGCACATCGTGGCGGGATTCGAGAACGCGCCGCGCGCGCTGATCGGCGTGTTGCAGGGCGAAAACACTGGCAAGATGTTGGTGAAGTTCGCGGACGCGTGACAAACGCTAAACCCATTCGCCGGCGCGCATCACCGGTTCCGAATCACCGCCTGCGCTGATGCCATCCACATCTATGCGATTCGATCCGATCATCCAGTCCACGTGAATCAGGCTTTCATTTGCACCTCGCGACGCGAGTTGTTCCGGAGTGAGGCTGTCGCCATCCTTGATGCAAGTGCTGTAGGCCTGACCGAGTGCAATGTGGCATGCGGCGTTTTCATCGAAAAGAGTGTTCATAAAGAGCAAGCCGCTGGCCGCGATGGGCGACGAGTTCGGCACCAAAGATACTTCGCCGAGGCGCCGCGCGCCTTCGTCCGTCTCAATCATGCGCAGCAGCACTTGCTCGCCGCGCAGAGCATGAGCCTCGACAATTTTACCAGCCTGGAATCGCACGGAAATTTCTTCGATCATCGTTCCTTGATACGAGAGCGGCTTGGTGCTGGTGACGCGTCCTTCGACGCGATCTTTGTGCGGCGTGGTGAAAACTTCCTCGGTGGGCATATTGGGAATGCAGTAGCGGCCATTCCCCGCGGTTGTGCCTCCGCCGAGCCACAGATGATCGTCGGCGAGGCCCACGCGAAGATCGGTGCCAGATCCTCGAAAGTGCAAGGCGGAATAGCGTTTCTCGTTCAGCCGGTTGGCGCGAGCGTGCAAGTGCGCGTCGTGCTCTTTCCACGCGCCGACCGGATCAGGCTGGTCGGCGCGCGATGCGGCGAAGATGGCCTTCCATAGGCGGGCGAGCGCTTCGTCCTGCGGAAGATCGGGGAAGACGGCCGCCGCCCACGCGGGAGTCGCGCAGGCAATGATGGTCCAGTTGATCTCGTGGCGGGTGATCAGCTCGAGTGCCGGGCGGTATGCTTTCGAGGTGGCGCGATTCACGCGGCTCACTTTTTCCGGATCCTCCTTGGAGAGCAGGGAAGGGTCGCTGCCGGCAATCGCCAGGCGCGCGGCGCCATTGCGGTATGCCTGAGCCATGCCTTCATAGAGCCACGATGGAGCAGCGTCAAAGCTGGCGCTTGGGGCGTAGCGAAAACGAAGCAGCGCGGATTGCTCGTCAGAAAAAAAAGTTGTGACGAGCTCGGCGCCCGCTTTGTATGCGTGCCCGGTGATGAGCCGCGCGAGGGGAACGGCATCCAGCGTGGCGGTCATCACCAGCTCTTGTCCCGGCGCGAGTCCCAGGCCGGCGCGCACCGCAACTTCGGCGAGGCGGTCGAGGTTTTTTTCGAATTCGGGCGTGCCCGCAAAGTGTCCTTTGGCAAATGCTGTAGTCGAGGTCATAGCTAGCATTATCGCGCGAGCCCCGTGTATCGACAATGCGCGCAACTTAGCTGGAGCATTGCGTTTTCCGGCGCGCAGTTGTACGTTGGCGGGCGGCATGAGAGGCTATAACCGAAATCCGCGCCGGTACGTCTATGTGGGTGAGGGTTAAAGACGGCTGGTCTTCGTCCTGCATTTGGAAAAAGGGGGAACGGAATCATGAATAGGCGCCAATTGCTGTCGCTGCTTGGCATCTCTCCGGCACTTCTGGCAGCTTCGCCGGCAGAAGCGGAGCGAAAGAAAAGGGACGCTCCCAGCAACGCGGGAAGCGAAGCCAAGCTCACGGCGGTGAGTCCCAAGGGCACTCCGCCGCCAATACAGCTCTATTCCATGGCTCCTCGCGCCAACTCTCTCGACGGCAAGACGATTTACGTGGTCGACGCCACGAGTTTCCTCGGCAGCGCGACGCTGCTCCACAAGATGCAGGCTTGGTTTCAGCAGAATATGCCTAATGTGAAGACGGTCTTCCGGACGAAGGCTGGGGAGTATGCCGCGGATGATCCGAAGCTCTGGGCGGAAATCAAGGCAAACGCGTACGCGTGCGTGATGGCTATTGGGCATTGAGGAGGCTGCGCCCCAGCGACCGTGAGTCACTGCGTAGAGGTGGAAAAGATGGGCGTCCCTGCAATTCCGATGTGCACTCAGGCCTACACGGAATTGGCCAAGCTCACCGCGTCACGAGATGGCATGCCGCACTTGCGGCAAGTTTTCACTCCTCATCCCGTCGGAGGCAAGACAGACGCGGAACTCGCGGCATATCTGGTGAATCCCGACCCGGTATCGGGAATACAGATCATGAAGGAGATCGTCGACGACCTGACCCGGCCGCTTACGGCCGACGAACAGAAGACCGGGATGCAAGCCATTGCCGGCAGGACCGGCTACCTTCGGTCCCGATACTGTGGATAATCTGCAAGAAATTTTCATGAACAACGGAATGACGGATTACATGCCCATCGTCATTCCCACGGAAGAAAAAGTCCAGGCGATGCTGAAGGCAACGAGCCATAAGCCGGACGAAGTGCTCAGGACGCCGAGTCCAAGGTGTGGGCTATACGTCCGCGCGGTGGGGTTACACGGTCAGGCAGGTGGCCGTAAACGCGGTGATGTCCGGCTGCAGGCCGGAATATTTTCCCGTGGTACTTGCGATGGCGTCATTGGGGCCGCTCGGGCTTTTTGGCTCCACGACATCGTCGAGTACCGCGATCGTGATCAACGGTCCGATCCGCGACAAGCTCAATATGAATTACGGCCTCGGCGCGCTGAGTCCGTTCGCGCAGGCGAATGCCACCATCGGGCGGTCGTGGACGCTGATGGGAAAGAATCTCACGAATGGAGGTATCCCCGGAGATACCTACCAGGGCGGCCAGGGCAACCAGCTGGACTACAACAATTGCATTATTGCCGAGGACGAGAAGAACAGCCCGTGGCCTCCCTTTCACGTGCAGATGGGATTCAAGCCCGAGGAAAACGTGGTGAGTATATTCGGCGGCCCGGACCTCCGCCAGGGTCATGGCGCGAGGGGTGCGGGAGCCGAGATTGCGATGTTCGATCAACAGATCAGCTTCATGTGTCAATCCCTGGTTGGTGGATCGGGCGCGCTGGCAATCCTAGATCCGCTGGTGGCGAAGCGCTTAGTGGACCAGGGATACGACACCAAGGAAAAGCTCTCCGAATGGGTATTCAAGAACACGCAGCGCACCGTGAAGGATTTTAAGGAATCCTTCTTAGCGTCATTTCACTTGTATCCGCTCGCGCTACAGGGGAGAGAGCCCTATGCCAGCTGGTACAAGCTTCCAGACGACGCGATAATCCCCTTCTTCGTCTCGGCAAAACAGATTAATTTTGTGGTTTGCGGCGGCCAGGCCAATGCCTTCTTTCAAATCGCCAACATGAATCACGGCCGGAGCGCGTCGATCGACAAGTGGATGTAGAGGCCTAAAGGAATATAGCCGTCAAGGGTTTGCGTGGAGCCGAACAGAATTCCTGGCGATGTTCTGAAGCTTTCGAAAGTTTGGCACAGTCATGACGGTGAATTCGACTCCCATGCCTGTGGCTGGAAGCGACCTTCGAACCAGCGCCCGACTTTGCGGTCCCTCTTCGACTTCTAGCGACAGCTCAATTTCGTTTCCAACCGAAACGGTGTTCCGCGTCTCAATGAAGCAACCATTTAGGCTGATATCGCTCAAGGTGCCGATTGTGCTCGGTCCCGAGGCGGTTACAATTCGCGCCGGTATTTTGCAGGGCAGACGACTGAAACTTCGCCTTTCCAGTTGGTTGGACGTCACCGGAATCTTTGTCTTCAGGACTGTTTGAGCCTGCAGGGAATTGCGCCTTGGGGGTTCGGCCTTCACCAGAGGCCGGGGCCGCGAAGCATCAGTTTGCTCGGGACTATAAAACCGTTCGTAACAATCCATACAACGGAAGGGGCGCCGGTTGAGAAATCGTGAAGAGAAGCGTTCGAGAAAGACGCGGCGGCGAGATTTGCGAATTCTTCTGCTTCCGCAAGAGGGGCATCTCAAATTCGTGGTTTTGCTCGGCTTTTCCATCGAAACCTTGCTGGATGAGGCGGCCTTCGACGCTCTCGCCGAACTTTGCCTGCCTCATTGCCTGGGTTTCCGATCGCTGGGCCGACTATAGTCTTATAGATGCGGTTTGGGCCGCTTCTGCCGCTTAGTTGTGCGGAATCGTTAACCCCTCGAATACCGCGCTTCGTGGCACGACGCAAGGAGTCATGTGCAGGATTTTGACCTGAAGCGCTGTCTCTAACGACGCAGTTGCCTTGCGGGATTTATTTCTTTGGTTGACCGAGCCGCGTGTGCCCGGCCCCTTCGCCTGTCATGCCTTTTCGACTTTTAGGGGCGGAGGGGCGCTCGCGGTTTGAGGCTTGTCCTGCATGGCAATTCCCTCGAGTATGAGGTCCACCGCCGCGTCCGTGCCGATGGTGGAGTTGATCATCAAGTGGAAACGGTGGCGGTCCGGCCATTCGACGCCGAAGTATTGCTTGATGAAAGCGGCGCGGTCGAGATCAATCGTTTCAGCAAGCTGGTGCGCTTCGCGTTCGCTTTTGCCGGTGGCGCGCAGCCGCTGAACCTTTTCGCCCAGCGGGGCGTAAACGAATATGTGGAAGGCATCGGAACGGCCTTGGAGATAGTAGGCGGAGCCGCGCCCGACAATGACGCTCTGGCCGCGTTCCGCAACATCCTTGACGACGCGCTCGGCAACCTCGCGAATGCAATCCGTATCCGCCATCTTCAGCCGCGGGGCGTTCAGGCTGCCTTCGTAGCTGCCGCGCATGAAAGATTTAAAGAGGCGGTAGTAGAGGGGATCCCGTTTTTCTTCGTGTTCTTCCACCACGCGGCAATCGCATTCCATCAGGCGGGCGATTTCGTTGGTCAACAGTTGGTCCCACAACTTCCAGCCTAGCCGCGCCGCAACTCTCTTGGCGATTTCAGCGCCGCCGCTGCCGTATTCGCGCTCGATGGTGATAATTCGAATCATCGACGTTGGGCGCTGCCTCCGAGCTGGTTTTCGCCCCGCCAGGCTGACCAGCGGAAGCTTACCATATCCCGGCTATTCCATCACGACTCGGCGCCCGCCGGGATCATTCTTTCTCAGAGTGAAGGAGAGTAGAAACATGATTCCCGCTCCGGCCGCCAGAATGAAGAATGTATCGATATAAGCAAGCGTGCTGGCTTGGGCGATCAGGGTGCGGTAGATCAGGGCATACGCTTGCGTCATGGCGCGCTCGGCGTTCATGCCGGATGCCGTGAGGTGCGCTGCCAGGGCGGCTACCGCTTGAGCAAACGTGGGCTGCCCTGGGGCGACATTCGCCACCAGGTGCACCTGATGGAATTGAGCACGGCGGGCAATCAAGGTGGTAACCATCGACGTTCCGACGCTGCTGCCGATATTGCGCATGAAGTTGATCAAGCCTGAGACGCTGCTGCTTTTTTCCGGCGGCATGCCAACATACGAAGCGAGGTTAATGGGAACGAACAAGAAGGGCAGGCCGATGACTTGCACGACTCGAATGACACTGGCGACGCCGAAGCTGATGTCCAAGTCGAGACGGACGGCGGAATAATAGAAGCCCAATACAAGACTGAGCCAGCCAAAGGCGATGAGGTAGCGCGCCTGAAACTTCCCGGAAAGAACCCCGATCAAAGGCATGGTGAAGAGCAAGACGGCGGAACCGGCGGTAAGCACGAACCCGGAACTTTCGGCGGTGTAGCCCATCAGAGTTTGCAGGTACTGCGGCATTAGAACCAGGCTCGAAAAGTAAATAACACCGAGGGTGAACATCATTACGTTGGCGCCGAGGAAGTTCAGATTCTTGAAAAGGCGCACATCCACAACGCTATTTTTCGCGAACCACCACTCCCAAATAAAAAGCGATACCAGACCGGCAGCGGCGAGGATGGAAAACGTAAGGATGAAGTGCGAGCTGAACCAGTCGTCTTCCTGTCCTTTATCGAGCATAACCTGCAGCGCGCCTACGCCGAGGGCGAGCAGCGAGATACCAATATAGTCGACACGCGCGAGAGCGTCCTTGACGCGGTTGGCCCACGGGGGATCCTCTACAAATCGAAAGACAAGTAGCAGGGCTAGAATGCCGACGGGCAGGTTGATGAAGAAAATCCAGCGCCAGGAGTAGCTGTCCGTGATCCATCCGCCAAGAGTCGGACCGATCGTGGGTGCGACGATTACGGTGATGCCATACACGGCGAAGGCAAGGCCCCGCTTTTCTGGTGGAAACGAATCCGCCAAAATCGATTGCGCCAAAGGCTGGAGTCCGCCGCCCCCTGCACCTTGAAGGACGCGGAAAAAAATTAGCGCACCGAGGCTGGGCGCGATTCCGCACAAAAGGGAGCTCACGGTGAAAATGGAGAGACATATCATGAACAGCCGCTTGCGCCCGATTACGGTGACAAGCCAGCCACTGATCGGCAAGACGATCGCGTTCGAGACAAGATAGGACGTGAGCACCCAAGTGCTTTCGTCGTTGCTGACGCCGAGGCTGCCTGCCATGTAGGGCAGCGCCACGTTGGCAATGCTCGTATCGAGCACTTCCATGAACGCGGCCAGAGCAACCACAACGGCGATCAGCCAAGGATTGAAACTCGGCAGCCACGTCGTGGGAGAAAACGCGGGCGCCGCTATTTCCGGCGCGTTGCCGGCTTGAGCGCTTCCGATGCTTTCGGAACTGTCAGCCATTGGCTCGCAACTTTAAATGGGTTGTGATCCGCCATGCAAGCCCCGCAGGCGGACTTTTGCCCTCGGCCTCCCAGCCGATCCCACTAGCCTTCTCCAATCTCCTGAAGAAAATTCGATGACGGCCCGGCCTTGCTAGGTTCAAATTTCAAGGGAAATTCTTTCTCGGGATTGTGAAAGTCCGGCCCGGGCGGAACCAGCGGTTCGGTGCATACGTCTGAAGGTCGTTGACGCGCGTAGAAGGTGGTGCTAGGTTCCCTCTGCAACGCGGAGCATGCGGGGAGGCTAATGGTGAATACTGGAGTGTTGAATGAATCTAATTAGGTGCTTCTGGCTTTCCGCCTTGGTTCTCCTGGCATGGACTCTAGCGCTCAATTCGCCTCGTGTTGCTCGCGCCGCAGGCCAGGAAGCCCCGGCCGAGCAGGCCGCGCCTGCTTCTCGAGCCGCAAAGGTGCCCCCCGACATCGAAGACGGCAAACAGCAATTTGCTCAGAATTGCTCGACGTGCCACGGGGTCGATGCCGGAGGGCAAGAGGGTCCCGATCTGCATGGCGTTCCGGCCAGCTTAGGCGACGCGGTTGTGCAAGGCATCATCCGCAGAGGAATTCCAGGCACCGCAATGCCGAGCTTTTCCACGGTTACCGATAAACAAGCCGCGGACATCGTGGCTTATCTGCGAACGCTGAGCGGCACGGCCGCGTCCGAGAAAACAGTCGGCGACTCCCAGAAGGGCGAGGCTCTCTACAATTCGAGCGGCTGCTCCACGTGCCATATGATTGACGGCCAAGGCGGCAGCATTGGACCCGATCTCAGCCGAATCGGCGCGAGTCGCGGCCCCACAAACTTGAAAACGAGATTGCAAGATCCTGGCGCGAATTTGCCGCAGGTCGGAGGCGGCATTTTCGGCGGGAGCGTGACGCAATATCTGATGTTTCGCGCTGTTGAAAAAGACGGACACGAAGTTGAGGGCATACGCGTCGGTGAAGACTCGTTCACGATTGTCCTGAGGGATGCCGGCGGAAAATTTCACGGTCTGTGGAAGCCCAGTTTGCGCTCCTTGGAAAAGGAGCCGGGGAAAAGTTTCATGCCGAGCTTCAAGGGCACCTTGTCCGACGCGCAGATGGACGACGTGGTGGCCTATCTCATGACTCTGAAGAGTGCACAATGAAAACCTTTTTCTATGCGCTGGTGTTTTTGGTTTTGCTCTTGCCCGCTTCGGCGCGGACACTCGCGCAGGATGTGACCTACCAACAGTTGCTGCACGCCGACGAAACGCCGCAAAATTGGCTGATGTACGGCGGCGACTATTCTTCCCAGCGTTTCTCGAGGCTTACGCAGATCAATCGAGAAAACGTTCATAACCTGAAGCCCGCGTGGATCTACCAGCCCGACCGTCCTCTTCGGCCGGTGGAAACGTCTCCGATCGTCGTGAACGGGATTATGTACGTCACCGAACCGTTGAGCACGGTCATCGCCCTGGACGCGCGGCTCGGCACGGAGATTTGGACCTGGAGCGCCAAGCTTCCAGAAAGAATTTATACCATTGGAGTGCATCGCTCGAATCGCGGAGTGGCGATTCTCGGCAATACGCTTTATATGGAAACGCTCGATGCGCATCTGGTTGCCCTGGACGCCATAACGGGCGCGCTGAAATGGAATGTCCACGTTGACGATAACAACCAGGGATACGCGATGACGGGCGCGCCCCGAGTGCTCGATGGAAAAGTCATCATCGGCGTTTCTGGAGGCGACGTTGGCATTCGCGGTTTCCTGGACGCCTACGACGCCAAAACGGGCAAGCGGCTTTGGCGCTTGTGGACCGTTCCCGCTCCGGGTGAGCCTGGTTCGGAAACATGGGGAAAAGATATGTCCGGCACCGGCGGCGCAGCCACGTGGGGCACTGGATCCTATGACCCGGAGCTAAACACGCTGTATTGGACCACCGGAAACCCGGCGCCCGATTACAATGGCCACAACAGGGAAGGCGACAACCTTTACACCGATTCAGTCCTGGCCATCGATCCCGACACAGGAAAAATGAAGTGGTATTTCCAGTACACGCCCCACGACACTCATGACTGGGATTCGATTCAAGTTCCCGTGTTATTCGACGCGACGATCGACGGAAAGCCCAGAAAGCTTCTGGCGCAGGCCAACCGCAACGCGTTTTATTACGTGCTGGATCGCGTAACGGGCCAGTTCATCACCGGCGTCCCCTTTGTAAAAGAGACTTGGGCGAAAGGGCTCGACGCCAAGGGGCGGCCCATTGAGTTGCCCGATATAGAGCCAACTCCTAAAGGGCGATTGGTCTATCCCGATGGCCACGGAGGCACGAATTGGAATAGCCCGTCCTACAGCCCGGAAACGAAACTGTTTTACGTCTCAGCACGCGAAACGGGCGCGTATACCGTTGCGGGTGAACCCAAGGTAGATTTTCCAAGCTTTGGTGGAGGCGGAAGAATCAATCTTCCGGCAGACCAGGTTTACGGTGCGATTCGCGCGCTGGAAGCAACCACCGGCAAAATGAAGTGGGAGTACCGCATGCTTGCTCCCGCCGAGGCCAGCACGCTTGCGACGGCGGGCGGCTTGGTCTTCGCCGGAAGCAACGAAGGCAATTTCTTCGCGCTTGACGCCGCCACCGGCAAGCTGTTGTGGGAATTTACAGTCGGCGGATCGGACTCTGAATCGAATCTCATGACTTACGCAGTTGATGGCAAACAATACGTGATTGGAGCATCCGGAAACTGCTTCGTCGCTTTCGCTCTGCCATAAATTTCAATTCGACGTGTACCCTGTGGAAGCGCAAGCCTTCAGGCCTGCGAAAACGAACCGAATGAGAGTGGTTTTCCCTGGCTCCTCCTCGTCGCCCGATCCGAAAAAGTCCACACCACAAGGTCCTTGCAACACCGATCACATCAGGCATGATGCTACCGTGGCTACAAAGGAGGTTGAATGCATCTTCGAGCCGGAGTGAAGGGACAACGCGGCGGTCGACCCGAAACCAGCGCATTCTGGCCCCTCGCCTCGCCTAATCTCGCAATTTCTGCTCGACACACCTGGCGAGCAGAAACCACTCTAACTCACTCAAACCAAACGGTCGGCGCGCACTCTACCCGTCACAAAACCACGAGGTCAAGAACACTTCTCCACCGGCGCCTTCTCGTTGCCTTCCTGCGGACGCCAGTTTGCGCCGCGCTCGCCATTCTCCTCGGCGCAACGGCGGCCCTCGCGCATCCGCGACCCGCAAAGACCCTGACAGTCGAGCGAATCTACGGAGCCCCGAATCTGAGCGGCTCTTTGACCGAGGGAATCGAGTGGGAACCGGACGGAAGGCGCATTTCCTACCTCGATCACACGCCCGAGACGGAGATGTGGACGATGGATGCAGCCACTGGTCGCCGTAGCGTTCTGGTGAACGCCGATGTGCTAAACCAAGTCACTCAGCCTCAGCGAAGCGAAAGCCGTTCAGTCAACGGGGCTCGGCCGCGTCCAAGCCGAAACCTACTTCTGGTCGCCAAAAAACGATGCACTGCTCTTTTCCGGCAGCAGCAGCCTCGTTCTTCTGAATCTGAAAACGATGGAGGCCAAGCCACTCGTGAATCCCTCGGACGACGCGGGCCACGAAATCGCGGATCCCAAATTTTCTCCCGATGGCCAATGGGTTAGCTTCGTGCGCGATTCAAATCTCTGGGTGGCAAATATTGTAACCGGCAAAGTACATGCCTTGACCGCCGGCGGCAGCGAAGAAATCCTGAAGGGCCAACTCGATTGGGTCTATCCCGAGGAACTCGACGCCACCACCGCCTATTGGTGGTCCCCCGACTCTTCAAAAATAGCGTACTACGAAATGGACGAGCGGCCGGTGACTCGCTATCCCATCATCGACATGAGCTCAGCCACCGGAGCCATCGAGTACACCCGCTTTCCCGAAGCGGGCGGGGCAAATCCCGTCGTGCGCGTGGGCGTGGTCTCGGTCACCGGCGGCGAAACCAGATGGATGGATACAGGCGCGGACACCGACGTCTACCTGCCGCGCGTTGTGTGGTTGCACGATAGCAAGCGCGTGGCGATCGAACGCTTGAACCGCGCCCAAAATCGCCTCGATCTGCTTTTCTGTGACGCCTCCACTGGCTCTTCAGCAACCATCCTCACCGAAACCGACAAATACTGGGTCAATATCGCGGACGATCTTTACTTCTTTGCGGACAATAAACGCTTCCTCTGGTCAAGCGAACGCACCGGTTTTCGCCACTATTATCTCTACGATCTCGCGGGCCATGAGCTTGAGCAGTTGACGAGCGGCGACTGGGCCATCACGGGCAACGGAGGCGTTGGCCCCGGCGCCGCCAGCCATCCCGCCGTCGACGAAGCGCATGGCTTCATCTATTTTCTGTCCAATAAGGACAATGTTCTCGGCATTCAGCTCTACAGGCTCTCGCTCGCGGACAAGAGCGTCACCAAGGTGACGAGCGAGCGGGGCACTCACGACGTGCTCATCGCCCCCAATGAATCCGCTTTCGTGGACACCTATTCAAACGCTATGACGCCGCCTCGCCAGGATCTCGATCGTATGGATGGCGTACGCGCCGCCGCAATCAACGAAAACAAAGTTCCGGAACTTGCCGACTACGAACTCTCTCCCGTGAAATTCCTGAATCTCTCCGCGGACGACGGCACGAAGCTCTACGCTTCCATCATCCAGCCGCCGGATTTCGACTCCTCGAGAAAATATCCCGTGCTCGTCAACGTGTACGGCGGGCCGCAAGTGCAAAACGTCCACAACGCCTGGGACGGCAAGGATTTTCTCTGGCTGGAGATGATGGCCGAAAAGGGCTACATCATTTTCACTCTCGATAATCGCGGCTCCTACGGCCGCGGACACGCCTTTGAAACCGTCATTTATCACTATCTTGGAAAAATCGCGCTGGAAGACCAGCTCACTGGCGTGAAATACCTGAAGTCACTCCCCTACGTTGATCCTTCACGTATCGGCATCTGGGGCTGGAGTTTCGGCGGGACCATGGCGCTAGATGCCATGTTCAATGCACCCGACGTTTTCAAGGCCGGCGTCTCCGTCGCGCCCGTAACTGACTGGCGCCTCTACGATACGATTTACACCGAGCGTTACATGGGCCGCCCGCAAGATAATCCCGAGGGGTACGGCGATTCCTCCCCCGCATATCAGGCCGCCAATCTTCGGGGAAAATTGATGATTGCGCATTCCACCGGGGATGATAACGTGCATTTCGTAAACACGGCCGAGGTGCTCAATAAACTCATCCTCGCCGGTAAGTATCCGGACGATCTGATGATTTTCCCCGGACGAGGCCACGGCATTGGGGACGCGCCCGCGCGCATCCAGCTCTTCCAGGGAATTACTGATTTTTTGGGGGATAACCTGTAGGCACCAGCACCCATGTAACTCCTGGTCCCCCGGAACAGTCGAACTAGAATGAGGACAGCGAGCGAAAACCTAAAGCGGGCCCGGGTGGCCTAATAGCTTTATGCTGCGAGGTACCATGGCGTTGAGTGGTAAGGCCGCGCAGGCAGCGGGATGCCTGATAGTCATTTCCGCGTTCTGCTGTGTGGCCTCGTCCTTCTCGCCGTCCTATGCCGCCGGCCCGCAGCCCAGCAACTCCGCTGAAGCGCGGCCTTCCCCTGCCGCTCTGCTCGATAACGGCTTTCACAGCCTCTACGAATTAAATTTCAAGGGCGCGCGTGAGGATTTCGTCTCTTACCAGGAGAAGAATCCCACTGACGCGATGGGCTCGGCTGCCGAAGCTGCAAGCTACCTCTACGAGGAATTCAACGCCAAGGGAATTTTCACGTCGCAGTTCTTCCTGAACGACGACAAGTTCCTGCACGGTGCGGACGGCACGGCCGCTGAGAACCGCAATTCGCCTTTTCTGTCCGCCAATAACCGCGCCCGCGCGATGGCCAAGGCAACACTGAAAACCGAGCCAAATAATGCGCATGCTCTGCTTGTCTTGACGATGGCCGACGGAATGGAGTCCGACTATGACGCCATGATCGTAAAAAAGCAGATGGCCGGACTCGGGTTGATGCGCCAGGCGGAAGCAGAAGCCAACAAACTGCTGGCGATCGATCCGGATGCCAAAGATGGCTACCTCGCGCTGGGCGCCAGCAACTACGTGATCGGCAACCTATCCGGCTTCAAGCGCGCGTTCCTGTGGTTTGGCGGAATCCACGGCGATAAAGACCGGGGAATCCAGCAAATGCAGCTTGCCGCGGACCACGGTCACTACCTCAAGCCCTTCGCCAAAATCATGCTGGCGCTGGCCTACGAACGCGAACACCACATGGATCTTGCCCGCCCGCTGCTTGCCAGCCTGGTGGACGAATTTCCCTCGAATCCCCTTTACGCGCACGAGCTCTCGCTGATCGACCATCCAGCCGAGCCGTAACCCATTTCACTCGCGCGCAACTCGCGGAAGTGCATCCGCTACCATTTCACGCGCACGCGATAATCCAGCGTCGACCCGCCGTCTTTCTCCACCGGAATCTGAAAACCGAGTGTCGAAACATCCAGCTTCGTCCATTTGTAATTCGAGTTGACCACGTCCCAATCGCCCCCGATCGGCTCCCGGACTTCCACCGTCACCGGCCCGTTCTTGTGGTTGCGCAGCGTGATTTGGTATTCCATCTCGTAAAGATCGTAGGCGATCTTTTTGTAGTCGGTCTGCTTGCGTTCGCAGACCACGTCAAATGCGTTGCCCACGTAGATTCGCAACGTTTCGTCCTTCGGCGTGTGGCTGATGTTGTCTTCGCCCGCAAATTGCGCGCCGCCCTGTGAATCGGCCTGATAGACTCGTACCGTTCCGGCGGGCAGCGGCATACCGAGGCCCGCTTGCTGTTCGTTCTTGAAGCGGTAGAAAACTTTCACTGGTTGCGGAATGGCGTTTCCGATCCCTTGCGGGTTGCGGTAGTAATATTGCTGCCCTTCAACCTGAAGATATTTTTCAACCGGAATGTTCGTTGCGGTGAGCAGGCTGATTTGCTTCGATTCGTTGTTTTGAATCGAGGTGCGCCGCCCGAGCGTGTACAGGTGATATTCGGAAAAGTTTTCCTGCGCGAATTGCGCGGGGGCCGCGTTCATAGCCATGCTTTTCGCGACCATGTCACGTTCTTCAAGCACCACCTGCGGCGTGCGATGAACGTCGCCAGCCACAAGCTGCAATTTGGCGTCGTGATAGGCGGCCCCGCTGTTGTTCACCAGCGTGACCCAGCCGTCGAGGTCGGCGGTCTTTTCATCGCGCGCAACCGTCAACACGTAATCCGCGTTCCAATTCATATTGTTGGCGAGGTAAGAGGCTTCCACCTTTTGGGCGTCCGCACCGCGATTGTCGAGTGTCCAGACCAGCGTGGGACGGCTGTAAAGATTGTCCGGCAACTCGGGAAAGCGATAGGAACCAACGCTGAGGCCGGTGACAATTTGGTTTCCGATCTTCCAGACAGGCCCGCCATTGTCTGAAAGCAGCAGCGCCTTTGTTTCCATGCCTTGCCACTCGAACGAGACTTCCTTGCCCACGTATTTGTTCAAGAGCTTCTGCGGATCGAGTAAATCGTACTCGTAATTTTGCTCAATCACGTTCAGCTTTGAAGGGTCGGTCAGCGAACGGAAATGCACCGTGGCGGGCATGATCGAAGCGGCCACGTCTTCAAAACGCAACGGGTACACCCCCGGCTGCAAGCGAATCTGACGGACGTCGCGAACCAGCGCGATATTCGAGTTGTAGACCGTCACGGAAAGATCGGACTGGTCCTTCTGCGTGGTGGCAGAGTACTCGGTTTTCGACTGGCTTTCGCCACGTGCATCGGCGGCGCGGACCTCTCTCAGTTTTCCGCCTGGCGAAACAAAAAAGACGATGGCCGCCAGTGCGGCGGTGCTGACAATTTTCGCTGTGCGTGATGGCATGGGCTGTCTCCTTCGCGTGAATGCTGCTTCACGGTTAGAACGGCGAGGAGCGGATTTCTTGCAGCCTATTTTTCGGCGACCTAGCCATGGCCTCCGTTGGGCCCGCGATAGCAGCACCTCGGTGAAAGCGCAGGCCTTCAGGCCTGCGAATAGTGCCAATTCAGATCATGGCTTTAGCCACGGCGGGGTCGGCCGAAGGTTCGCCTCGCGTAGGCTCTTACGGAATGGGATGCCAGTGCTTGCCGGCGTCGCTAGTCGTAAACTGGTGGCCGTCTCGGGCGGTTACAGTGGCAGAGGATGCGTCCTGAGCCTCGACTCGGACGAAATCCGCCCTCGTCGGTGGCCCAACAGTTTGCCAATTCGTTCCATCTGTCGTCAGCAGGATCAGCGAGTCGCGACCGGCGAGCCAGCAGACTTGCGCGGACGGAGCGGCGATGGAAACGATGTGCGCGTTTGCCACGAGCAGACTAGCTTGGTGCCACGTCGCGCCGCCGTCTTCGGATTTCAGAACGCCTTGTTCCGGTATCTGCCAGAGCACCTTTGGATCCGGAGTCCGCACCACTCGCGCCACAGCCCCGATTCCGCTTGACGCTGGCGCGGTCTTCTCGTCTTTTTTAGCGTAGAGATTTGGCTTGGCCGGAGCAGTCATTTGCTGCTTCGACTTCAGAGTCTGCGCGCTTTCGTCCCTTTCCCCCTGGACCGTTCCACCAGCATTCGCCGCCTGTGCGGGCGGTGCAGCCGCCGCCGGAGAAGCCGGGGCCGTTTGCAGCGTATCCGTCATTGCCTTGGGTTCGGTTTCAGTCCGAGTGGCGCGTTCCTCGGAATCGCTTTGCAGTGCGCCAGCCGATTTCGCGGGAAGATTTGAGTTGGCATCCCTGCGAACATCGAGAGGCGCAACTTGATGCGGCCTTTCGTTGGTCGAAGGCTGGATCATCTCGCGCGAAATGGCATTCTGCGTTTTGTCGAGCGCGCGATTTTGCGCCATCCCCGACCCAGTCGCAGAAGCGGGAGGAGCGTCGCGCCTGGGCGTGCGAGGCGGCGCCGGGAGTTCCTTCACCGGCGGCTCCGACGGCTGCGACATGGCCACAAGGGTTTGCGATTGCGATCCCCTATTCAGATTGGACGGGCGCTGCACGATCCAGACCACTGCAATGATTAACGCGGCGGCAGTGGGTGCCAGCCAGCGCCAATCCCAATCCCACGCCCGGCGTCCCACAGCTTGCGTGCCGTCTCCCGCGACTGCGACGTCTCGGCTGGCGCGTTCCAGCAGCGAAATTTCCTCCCTGCAGCGTGCGCAACCGGACAAATGCAACTCGCAACGCGCTGTTTCCTCCGCGTCCAGCGAGCGCTCGAAATAGGCTGCCAGAATCTCCGAGTCCGGACACTCGCCGGCAGCAGCGAGCTCGTGGGCGAGGCTGTGACGCAGCATCTCGACGCCTGCTTTATCGGGCCGTGGTGAAGCCATGAACGTGCGCTCCTCCTAACATCTTAGAACGGACGAAATCGCAAATCTTGCAGCATTGGCATTAGTCCCGCGCCGAAAGCGTGCTCGGTTCGGCTTCCGCGCCGGCCTGCGTTCCAGAATGTCGCAAGCTGGCCGTCAAATCAAAGGGCCATTGCCCAGCAGCGTATTGGAAGCATAGTCGCACCTGCTCATCGCTGAATTTTTTGTCGCAGCGGAGCGCCGCTTCAACGCTCCGGCGGATATCGCGCCGCGTGCGCTCCAGTTTGCGTGAGACGGTGGCCTCGTGTTCGCCGAGCAGGCGCCCAATTTCGGCGAGGGTTCGGTCGTCCACGTAGTAATAGGCGAGACGCAGCCGGTCGCGCGGATCGAGAGCATTGAGTGCGGCCACAAGAGCTGCTTGCAGGATAGCCATGTAGCTCGCCCGCTCGGGATCCGGCAAAATATTTGCCGCGGACGCAGATGTCAGAGCCGCGATTTCGTCCCGCGGCTCGCCCGTGCCGTCTTCCAGCGACTCTGTTCTTCGGGTGCGGCGAATCTCGTTCACATGCCGCCGCGCGAGGATCGCGCGCAGCCAGGTGCCGAGCTTGCTGCGGCCGTGAAAATAATCGAAGAGCGATTGCCGTTTACCCTCGCGCTCGCGCAAACCGTACAAATCGGCGCACAGGGAATCGGCGAGCTCGCGGGCTGCGGACTCGCCGCCCGTATTACCGACGATGGCTCGCGCGGCGCGATAAAGTTCCGGACGAAATTGTGCCATGAAGAAATCCCATGCCGCGTTGTTCCCGGCGCTGCACGCGCGCGCCAAAGCCAGATCGCGTACATTCAGCGTTTCGAGGTATCGCCGGATTAAATGTTCCTGCAGCGGCTGGGCCGGTCCGAAACGATGTATGGCGCTGCGCTCCAGCGCGGCCTGAAATTCGTCGCGGGTTAGACTCCACTCCGTGGGCGCGTCGGCTTTGCGCCAGCATGTTTCGACGAGCGCAGAAAGCGACGGCGGAAATCGCACGGCCGCAACCGATGCGGGCGAAGTCGCCTCAATTTGTTCCGAATCGTTCGCGGCCGACCAACGAGACGGACGAAGTGGCATGCTTTGGATGATACCCAAGTACCGCCGGAAGGTTGTACGCAAGGCAGGCACGGTTTCCTCGTTTCACAAATGCCACCGGTGTTACGTCATCTACCGAATCACCAGGAGCGTTCGTATCTCGTTAGGCACCGGAATATGCCGTTTGCCGGGGCATCCGGCGCGACGAGGTGGCGATACGGCAAAAGACGGATGTGATATCTTGTGCAGGCGAGTGGTTCACCTCTTGGGAGGTTCAATGGAACCGGGCAGGCAGCGCCGCACCGATCGCGTCTCGCTCACATTGTTGCTGGAAGTCTCCGGTTTCGATAGCCAGGGTCGGGAATTCAACTCGCCTGCGCGGACTTTGCAGATCAATCGCAATGGCGCGGTAATTCTGCTGGACCACGATCTGAAGACCGATCAGCGGATGATCATGCAGCGAAGAGCCCCCAGCGAATCCGGCCGCAGGAGCGAAGTGCGAGTGGTGGGACAGTTCGGGCGCCAGGACGACGGCTACATATACTCGGTGGAAATACTCGATCCCGCAGCCGATCTTTGGGGCGTTGAATTTCCTCCCATTGCCGAATCTCCCGAGTCGGTGGCGCGAATGCTGCTGGATTGCATCTCTTGCCGCAGCCGCGAAGTGGTGTACCTGAACGAATTGGAGCTGCGGACGTTTGAAACCAATCGCGGAATCGCGCGCCATTGCAAAACCTGCGGAGTTCCCAGCATCTGGGTCCAGGCGCCGCACGAAGACGAGAAGAAGCTTTTCGGACGGGGCGCGCGCGGGCGGCGCGGAAGCGACGGCCAGGCGAGCATCCCGCCTGGCGGCGAGCAGCGGGGACGGCAGCGCATGAGGCTTAAAACCCGGCTGACCGCTTGCGTCCGGCAGCCGGATACGGACGACGAACTCGCCGTCTGCGAGGATATTTCGCCGGTCGGGATGTGCTTTCGCAGCAAGCGCCGCTACGAGACGAACGCGGCCATCGAAGTTGCTGTGCCCTACTCACCGGATGCGGCGAATATATTTCTGCCGGCGCGCGTCGTTTACTCGGAGGAAATGCCCAAGGCCGGCCTATTCCGCCATGGCACCGAATATCAAAAACGAGGCCAGCCACCGCAGTAACCGCTCCGTCTCGACCAAGTGACAACGAGCGAGACCATTTAGCCAACCTGAACTGTCGCCGGCGGAGACCGTTTAGTGGCCGGGTTCATGGTATGAGAAGACAATTTGCCGTACACAGTTCACAACGGAGACGATAAATGAAGACTACTCTGCTGATCACAGCAACTCTCATTTTCTGTTTCGCGAGCGCTGCAGGCCAAGGAAAGCTGCTTACGAACGATCCGCTGACGGGCCTTCCGCTGATTTCCGCCACGGATTCCGGAAAGCATATGCCCGACGTGGCTTACACGTACAACGAACCGACGCAAATGCCGGATGCGCAAATCTGCAAGAGCAAATTCCAGGGCAACTTTTATTCGCTTTACAACATTAAAGTAGATGCTGCGGTCGCATGGTATTCTTCGCATCTTTCCGGCTTCAAGAGGGTTAGCGGATACGGATCGGAGCGTTCGCAAATCGCGTTCTACAATTCGGACAGAACGATTCTTATTATTATCACTGGGGACAAAGGCGCCAAGGGTGAGAATACCGACGCATATGCCGTTGCCTACGAGCGTTACCAGCCCGGCATCTCCGAGAAAACGATTAATTCCCTGACGCAACCGAAAATAGTCTGCTCATGAGCCGTCATACTTCATCATACTTCGAGAATTACAGGTAGGATGAGTGGGCGCTTGGCAGTCTGCTTGTTGAGGTAGCGTTTCAAATCCACGCGAATTTTTTCCTTGATCACGCTCCAGTCCATCTTTTCTTCGGGACTGGATTGCTCGACCGTTTTCAGGATTACTTCTCGCGATTTGCTAAGGACTTCCTGGCCATCGTCGCTCGGCAGGAAGCCGCGCGTAACGATCTCGGGCGTGCCTTCGAGCAGGCCCGTGTGTTTGTCGATGGCGATGATGGCTACCACCACGCCGTCTTCGGAGAGATGCCTGCGGTCGCGCACCACCACGTCTTCAATTTCCTCGAGCGATCCCGAATCCACCATCACGCGCCCGGCAGGGACCGGCTCGCGTTGATGCGCTTGCCCATCGGCGGTGAATTCCACGGGATGGCCGCTTTCGAGCAGGAAAATCTGGCCGGAGACCGCGCCAACCTGTTCCGCCAGCGCGGCGTGCTGAAAAAGCTGGCGGTATTCTCCGTGCAGCGGCACGAAATATTTCGGCTTCACCAGTTGCAAAAGGATTTTCATTTCTTCCTGGCTGGCATGGCCGGAAACGTGGATGGGCGCGGAGCGTCCTCCTTCGTAATAGACGAGCACGCGGCGGCGGAAGAGATGGTCGATCATCCGGAAGATGGCTTTTTCGTTTCCGGGAATAATACGCGCGGAAAGAATCACGGTGTCGTTTTGCTCGATGCTGAGCAGGCGGTGATTGTCCACGGAAATGCGCGAAAGCGCGGACATCGGTTCGGCCTGCGTGCCACTGGCGAGCACCACGAGCCGCTTCGGATCGAACGTGCGAATATCCTGAGGCCTTACGACACTGCCATCCGGAATCCGGAGTTTTCCCAGGCCGTGCGCGATCTCGACGTTGTCCACCATGCTGCGGCCGACGAATCCCACTTTGCGGCCCACGCCGCATGCCACGTTGATTACTTGCTGGATGCGATGAACCGAGCTGGAAAAGCACGACACCACTACTTTTTCGGGCGCAGCGCGAAACAGCTCTTCCATCCGCACTACAACAGCGCGCTCGGAGGGGGTGAACCCCGGCCGTTCGACGTTGGTACTGTCACTAAAAAGCGCGAGGACTCCTTCCTGTCCGTATCGCGCGAAGGCGTGCAGGTCGAAAGGCTTGCCATCGACAGGCGTAGGATCCATTTTGTAATCGCCAGTGTGAATCACCACGCCCACCGGCGTGCGAATGGCGAGAGCCACGCAGTCAATCGTGCTGTGCGTGACGTGCAAATACTCGATCTGAAAAGGCCCGATGGTGGTGACTTCTCCGGGTGCCACTTCGTGCAATTTCGCGGACTCCAGCAGCGCGTGTTCCTCCAGCTTTTTTCGCACCAGAGCCAAGGTAAATTGCGTGCCGTAGATCGGGACGTTCAAATCGCCAAGAATGTACGGAATCGCGCCGATATGGTCCTCGTGCGCATGCGTGAGAACGATGGCACGCACCATCCGCTTGTTCTGTTTCAGGTAGGTAATGTCGGGGATAACGATGTCGACGCCGAGTAATTCCTGCTCGGGAAACATCAGCCCGGCGTCGATGACGACGATGTCGTCGCCGAAGCGGAGGGCCATCATGTTCATTCCGAATTCGCCCAAACCGCCCAGCGGGATTGCCAATAATGAAGGTGCGCTCAAATGGTTGTGCTTACCTCGGAATTAAGTATCGGCTGCTGTACCTTATTGCTCAAGCGAAATCGCTTCCTCCACATGCTTGTGAGCTTTGCCAATGTGCCCGAGGACGCGCTCCTGCAAGCCCTGCGCTGAGGAATTGTCTTCTTCCTTGGCGACGTCGTCATGCGCTTTGTCGAGCAGAGAAGCCGCTTTGTTGAGGCGGCCAACCCACCGCAGGTGCGAATCGATTCCAGGATGGTCTTCGAGATTTTTGCCATCGTCGATGGCCGCCGCCTTGATTTCGGCGATCGCTTTATCGATCTCATCGACGGCGTTTCTCTCCGCGTCATGCATTTCGCCGCTATCGGGATGCGCTAAATACGCGCGCGCATGCCGCAAATCGGCGAGAGCGTGCAAATATGCGGGATGCCTTTGAGGGACAGGCGTCGCCTTTGCGCTGAAGACCAGAGCCAGCGTCATCACGACCAACACAGCAGCCGTCAGTGTGCAAGTGCGCTTCATTTTCGGATTCTCCTCGACGTGAATGTTTCGCAATCGGGTAAACGGCACGCGCTGCGCCGCAAGCGGTGATTCGGCGCCGCGCTGAGGCTCCTAATCTAACACTGCGCCGCAGTTTGCGGGTAGAGGTTCAGGATGTAGGCCTAGCGCGAATTCGCAAAATTCGTGAAAGCCCTATAGAATTGCACGGCGTCGGAAAATTGAGGGATTGCCCGGCGCTGCTGCGGCGGCGTCCTGCGCGAAACCCGTACGAATGAAACGCATCTCCATTCTCGGTTCTACCGGCTCGATCGGGCGACAGTGCCTGAGCGTGGTCGAATCATTGCCTCATGACTTTGAGGTCGTAGCGCTCGCCGCCGGTTCGAATATCCGGCTGCTGGCGGAGCAAATCGAGAAGCACCATCCCAAGGTGGTCTCGGTAGGCACACCCGAAGCGGCTGCCGAATTGTGCGCCGCGCTGAAATCTCGCGGCACGCGCGGTGACGGGCGCCGCAAAGACCGCGCATCACCGGAAATTTTGTCCGGCGACGAAGGAATGGAGCGCGTGGCCACGCACCCCGACGCCGAAATGGTGCTCTCGGCTACGGTCGGCGTGGTTGGGCTGCGGGCTACGTACAAAGCCATCGAGCGTGGCAAGAGCATCGCTCTCGCCAATAAGGAGGTGCTCGTTGCTGCTGGCGAAGTGGTGATGGCAGCGGTCGCGCGGCATGGCATTTCGCTGCTGCCGGTCGATAGCGAGCACAACGCCATTCACCAGTGTCTTCGCGCCGGAACCCGCGGCGAAGTCAGGCGATTGATCCTCACCGCCTCTGGCGGCCCATTTCGTGAGACGCCGGTTTCACGACTCGCTAAGGTGACGCCGAAGCAGGCTTTGGCGCATCCGAATTGGAAGATGGGCCGGAGGATTACCATCGATTCCGCGACCTTGATGAATAAAGGTTTCGAGGTGATTGAGGCCCGCTGGCTATTCGGCATGGATTCGGACAAGATACATGTGGTTATCCATCCGCAGTCCATGGTGCATTCGATGGTGGAATACGCCGATGGCTCAGTACTGGCGCAATTGGGGCCCCCGGATATGCGCATGCCCATACAATATGCGCTAACTTATCCGCAGCGAGTCGCATCCAATAATTGTGCGGTGGATTGGGTTGCGCTGCGCAGACTTGACTTCGAGGAAGTTCCGCCTCGAAAATTCCGCTGCTTCGAATTAGCCCGGGTGGCGCTTCGCCAGGGAGGGGCGATGCCCTGCGCACTGAATGCCGCGGACGAGATCGCGGTGGCTGCCTTTCTCGACGGCCGGCTGCCGTTCCCGGGAATCGCGGAGGCGATCGAAGAGGTTTTGGAGAAGATGCCGGGCGGGCCGCTCGGCAGTATTGACGATGTTCTCGCCGCCGATGCGGAAGCCCGCCGGCTGGCGCGCATCGAAGTGATGCGGCGGGCCGGGCGGAAGGGCTCGCGGCACAACTAGTTTCTTTTTTGCGCCTCTGCCGGAAGTCGGCCATCCGCGGCGCCCATCTTTCGATACTATAAAGAGACCTTATGACCGAAACGCTGAGAATCATCCTGGCCGGTGGCGTCGTCCTCGGTATCATGGTTTTGCTTCACGAATGGGGCCACTTCGTCGCCGCCAAGCTGTGCGGCGTGCGCGTGGAAGTCTTTTCGATTGGATTGGGCCCGCGAATATGGGGAGTGAAGCGCGGCGACACCGATTACCGCGTAAGCGCGTTTCCCTTGGGCGGCTATGTCCGCATGGCGGGCGATAATCCCGTCGCGGAGCGCACCGGCGAACCTTACGAATTTCTCTCGCGCCCGCGCTGGCAGCGATTCCTCATCGCTGTCGCCGGTCCAGCGATGAACATCCTGCTGACCTTTGGCATTTTCTGGGGCATCTATTTGTTTGTGGGGATGCCCACCGATACCTACCTGAGCGGCCCCGCCGTGGTTGCCGCCCTGCCGCAGAACCTGCCGCCGGGACCGAGCGTCCAACCGGGCGATCGAATTGTCGCCGTGAACGGCGTCCGCACGCCTTCGTGGGAGTCAGTGCTCGCGCAAATCGATAAGGTCGAGCCGGGCAGCTCGATTTCAATCGTTGTAGATCGTGCTGGCGCAAAGCAAACCCTTACCGAAAAAGTGGCGCAAGGGCAGGATGCCTCCGATTCGCTGGTCGGATATCCGGCGATGCCCGCGGTTGCCGATGAGATTGCCCTGGGGTCTCCCGCTGAAAGGGCTGGGATGAAGGCTAATGACGAGATTGTCTCCATCAATGGGCGGCCGGTCGCGAGCTGGTTGCAGCTTGTGGACCAAGTACGCAATTCGAATGGGCACTCGGTCCACTTCGTGGTGCGTCGCGACGGCAAGGAAATTCCATTCGACATCACGCCCATGCACGCCCTCGGAGCCGACGGTCAACTCGCTTGGCAGGTCGGCGTCAGTGAAAAGACCGATGAGATTTACGAGCGCCAGGGCTTTATTGAGTCCGTTCGCGACGCGGGAATCGCCACGTATTCGGGTACTCGCCAGATCGGGCAGGTTCTCGGCGGCCTTTTTAGTGGCAAAGTCTCGCCGCGCGACTTAACAACAGTCGTTGGTATTGCCCGCGAGGCCGGCCGGGCTGCAAAACGTGGTCCGATGAGGTTCCTGGAACTGACCGCCGTCATCAGCCTCAATCTCGGTTTGCTAAACCTTCTCCCAATTCCGATTCTGGATGGGGGTCACGTCTTGATGTTGGCTATTGAAGGGACGCTTCGCCGGGATCTGAGCGTTGCCTTTAAGGAGCGCTTTATTCAGGTGGGCCTCGTCTTCCTACTGAGCTTCTTCGCCTTTGTGATGTATAACGACATCCTGAGGGTGATCCAGGCCCACCACTAGCGGATTCGGTCGGTTCCCGCGGGCAACCGCTTCGCATCTCCTTTTGCTATAATGCTCGCAGTAAGATGTCTGCCACCCCCGCACATCGCGTCTCGACGGGCGAACGCATCAATGTTCACGAACCCGCAGGCAAGCTTCAGCGTGAGCTTGGCGCGCGTCGCATTCGTCTCACGCGCCAGCGTCGCGTGGTGGTTCAGGTGATTGAATCGGCGGTTCGCCACATGGACGCTGCCGAAATATTGGAGCAAGCACAGAAAATCGACTCCAAAATCACGCGCGTCACGGTCTATCGCACCCTGGAACTGCTCAAACATCTCGGACTGATCGACGAGCTGGACCTTCTTCATCTTCGCGGGCATCGTCATTACTACGAAAGCCACGGCCCTCGCGATCACATCCACGTGGCCTGCATTCAATGCGGGAAAGTGCGTGAGTTCGAAAGCCAGCTGTACGAAGACCTAAAGCAGCAGATCTCGCGCGATTGCGGAATCGAAATTAGTGTGGCGCGCACGGAGATCGGCGGGCTTTGCGAGGAATGCCGAGCGAAGGCGGCGGTCGCCGGTTAGCGGCCGCGGCGATTCGTGCCGGCGATGGTCTTTCTCAGGCCGTTTTGCTTGCTGCTTCCCTGAAATACTCTTTCGCTTGTTCGATATCGCGCAGAACCTGCGCCCGCAGCTCCGCGGGGCCTGAAAACTTTTGTTCGTCGCGCAGCCGCTTGCGAAAGCGCACCTCGAGTTTTCCGCTCGTCAAGTCTTCGCTGAAATCGAAGAGGTGCGATTCCACTGTCTTGCGTGCACCATCGAAAGTTGGCCGCACGCCGATATTGGTCGCCGCCCGGTAGGTCTTCCCTTCGACCACCGCGTGTGTAGCGTACACGCCATCCTTGGGCAGCAGCTCCTGTTCGGTTGCCAGATTCAATGTCGGCACCACGAGTTTCCGCCCCTGCCCTGTCCCAGTCCTGATTTCTCCCGCGAGCGAAAAGGGACGCCCGAGCATTCTTGCGGCCTGCTCGGCATTGCCGTCGCGAAGCGCGCGCCGGATCGCCGTGCTTGAGACGATGCTTCCATCCTCGACCACCGGTGGCACAATCGCAACTTCGAAACCCCATTGCGCTCCGAGATCGGCAAGCGATTTGGCGTTGCCCGCCTGGCGATGTCCGAAGCGGAAATTGGTCCCGACCAAAACGGACCGCGCTCGCATCGTATCCACCAAAAACCGCCGGACGAAATCCTCGGGGCCGATTTCCGCAAGCTCCGCATCGAATTGAATTACCAGCGCGGCTTCAATCCCCATGGTTTCGATTGCCTCCAGGCGTTGCGCAAGCGTTTCCAGCAGCGCGGGAGCTTCCGCGGGCCGGAGAACGCGCGCCGGGTGAGGATAAAATGTGAGGACGGCGCTCATCAGCTCCGACTGCCGCGCCCGCTTGAGGACGCCTTGAAGAATTTTCTGGTGCCCGAGATGCACGCCATCAAAGTTTCCGATCGTCAGTGCCGTGCCCTTCCCGCTTTTGCCGAAGTGTTCTGCCCAAGCCTCGGCGGAATGTAGAACGGCGAGCGGCATCAGAGTTCGACCTCAAAGCTCAAGCCGTCATAAGCGAGCCGTACATTTTCCGGCAGCCGTGCATTTGCTTGTTCGTGGCCTAGATCGTGACAAATGTGCGTGAACCACGCGCGCTTCGGCCGCAATTCCTCCACCAGCGCGAGCGATTGTTCGACATTGGAATGCGCTGGATGCGGCACGTATCGCAAAGCGTCCAAAATGAAATCGTCGAGTCCGCGCAGCAGCGCCTTCGAGCTATCGGGCACGCTGCTGAAGTCGGTCAGATAGGCCGCCTTACCGAATCGGAATCCCAGCACAGCCTGGGATCCGTGTATCGCCGGTATCGGGACGAAGCTTGTCCCGAATAAATTGAACGGTCCGTCGATTTCATGCAGATCGACTAGCGGAACCCAGCTGCCCGGCTCAGCCTCGAAAATATATGAAAATTGCCTCCGGAGGGTTGCAAGCGTTTCTGCCGCCGCGTAGATAGGCACCGGGCCTTTTAGTTTCAGATTGAACGGGCGTATGTCGTCCAGCCCCAGGACGTGATCGGCATGCCCATGCGTGTAGATGACCGCATTCAGCCGATCGATCCGCGCCCGCAGGGCCTGATAGCGGAAATCCGGCGTCGTATCGATCACCACATTCCGTTCTCCGTACGAGAGCAGCACGGAGGGCCGTGTCCGCTGGTCGTGCGGGTCCTTCGATTCGCACACGGCGCAGTGGCAACCCAGCGTGGGCACCCCCATCGACGTGCCCGAACCCAAAACTGTCAATTGCAGTGAGGCCATCGGATCACAGGAAGGCTTCTAGGCGCTTGAGGTAAGGACAGGCCAATATCTCAAACAACCTGCCCAGGCATGCAGAATGACGTCACTTTTTCTGCGCCGCCTGTTTGGCCATTTGCGCGGCGGCCGCTTTTGAGATTTCCATGTATGTAAGTTTCAGGCTGCCGATCATTTCCATCAGCAGGTCGTCGTCCGCCTTCGCTAAATTTCCCCGGGTCTTTTCGCGAAGAGCGTCCAGCATGTCGATCACCTCATGCGCTCCTTCCAAATCGACATAGGCCTTTCCTGTCTGCGGATCGGCCATCCCGCCGAGCATGGCAGCCGCGTTTCGCGTGAGGAAATCGACCAGCATCTGAAAATTCCGCGAAGGCTCCATCGCATCGGCGGCGGCTCCGGTAGACGCGGAGCCTGCGTCGTTCTCCGATTGAACAGCCACACCTGGGCCGCCCGCTGCGGCCGGCTGCGGAGTTTTTGCGGCGCGCGACTTCTCCAGTTCGATGGTTGCGGCTTTCGTCGCTGCCGCTTCTTCATCGCGCCGTTCGCGTTCAACAACACCTTGGCGCAGTTCGCCCTCTTCGGTAAAAAGGCGCCGGTCTACGACCTTGAATCCTTCGTCTCGTTGAGAATCGGCCACGTAACACCTTTTGGAACTAGCTCTTGAACACCGCCGCCAACTTCACATGAAGATAAAAGTCTAACATTGGCCTCCATGTGCCACAAGCCGCCAAGCTGTATGCGCTCAGGCAAACGCGGGTTGCGCGAGCGAGCCGCAACCGGTAAATTGGCACGTCCCCCGAGACGGTGAAAAAAAGACCCATGACTCAAAAGAGGAAAATGCCCGCCAAGTGTCGGCCGAAGAAGCGCACCAAGGTCCCGACCTCCATTCGCTCCCGAATTTCCGTCAGCCCTCGCGACAAATTGGCTGGCAGATGGTTCGCCAAGCTCGTCGCGCTGCAGGCCCGCCTGCGCGCGCCAAATGGCTGCCCTTGGGATCGCGAGCAAACTCACCAATCGCTCCGGAAATTTCTCATCGAGGAAACCTACGAAGTTCTCGACGCCATGGATTCGGGCGATCCAAGCAAGTTTTCATCCGAGCTCGGCGATCTGCTGCTCCAGGTGGTTTTCCACGCGAATCTGGCCGAGGCATCCGGCCGCTTCACGATTTCCGACGTGATCGAGTCCGTGCACGAGAAGATGATTCGCCGCCATCCGCACGTTTTCGGCAATGTGAAGGCCAGCACTCCCGCTGCCGTGCTGAAGAATTGGGAACAGATCAAGGCGGATGAACGTGCCGCGGAACGCGAGGCGAAGGGACAAGCGACCGCGTCCTCAACTACGAAATCGGCTGCGGATGAATCGATTCTCTCCGGGGTTCCGCATTCGCTGCCCGGCGCTCTGGAAGCGTATCAGCTTACGCGCCGGGCCTCGCGTGTCGGCTTCGACTGGGAGAATCTCGCGGGCATTTTCGACAAGCTCGACGAGGAGCGGCGCGAAATCGAATCCATTGTCCCGGCGACTTCTGGAAAATCGGCGCCGCACCTCGAGGAAGAAGTAGGCGATCTACTCTTCGCCAGTGTCAACATCGCCCGTTTTCTCGGCGTGGACCCGGAAATTGCGCTCAAGAGCGCCAATCGCAAGTTCAAAAAGCGCTTCCAGTGGATGGAATCCGCTGCCGCGCGAGAGGGCCGCCGCTTTGCCGATCTGTCTCGCGCCCGCATGGAGGAACTCTGGGACCAATCCAAGCTCGCATTCCCATTTTGAATTCTACCTAACTAACTTTGGGCGCTCGTGTACTATGGTGCCGTTTTCGAGATTCAAAAGGAAATTCTGGATGAGGGTACGTCCCGGCGTGGAATGGTTCCTTGGCAGCGTTCTCTTGCTATCCGTCGCCCTGCTGCTAGGTGCGGGTTCGTCGCCAAGCCATAGCCATTATCTTTTCGTGTGGGCGATGGAAGCTTCGCATCCCAACGCCACAACGCAAGCCGGGCTCGGGCTCGGCAAGGACTTCCTCGCCGTTTTTGACGTTGCGCCGGACGCTTCTCCATTCGGCAAGCTTGTCGCGATGCTTCCGGTCGGACAGGCTATGATGGCGCACCACACGAACTACGCGCTGCCCCCGAACGACTTGCTGTATGCGAACGATTGGATGGGAAACAGCACTTACATCTTCGATCTACACGAGGCAACGCATCCGGCCCTTCTTCGAAAATTCAGTAATGCCGACGCCTACGGATATCCGCATTCGTTCGCTTACCTCTCAAGCGGCCATACGCTTGCGACGTTTCAGTATTCCGGCGGCTTCAATCGCGCTCCGGGCGGGCTCGTGGAGTTCGACGCGGATGGACACATCGTGAAAAGCAGCTCCGCTGCGGCCCCCCAGGTCGATCCCAATATTCGACCGTACAGCTTGGCCGTCATCGAGAAACTCAATCGTGTCGTAACGGGCAGCGCCGACATGATGGGTGCGCAGGTCAGCCACGTGGCGCAGATCTGGCGGCTGTCCGATCTGAAGCTACTGGACACGATTGTGTTGCCGAAAAGCGCGGATTGGTATAATGACGATCCTTCGAATTCGTCGGAGCCGCGCGCGCTTGCCGATGGCAAGACCGTCGTCGTCCCGACTTTTAACTGCGGGTTGTTCCTGGTGCGGAATCTCGCTGGTGAGCATCCGGCGCTCCAACACGTTTATGACTTCGGTTATCGGGTGTGCGAAGTTCCGATCGTCGTCGGCGATTATCTCGTCGAGACCATGCAAAGTGGCCACGCAATTGTGAGCCTAGACATGCACGATGCCGAGCACCCGCACGAGGTCAGCCGCATTCTTTTGGAGCCTGACCAAGATCCGCACTGGCTCGCAGCGGAGCCCGGAGGCGATCGCCTGGTCATCACAGGGTACGGCGCCCTTTCAACGCACGCTCTCTTTGCGAAGATCGACCGGCAGACCGGGAAGCTTACGATTGATCCGGAATCGATCGACTTCACACGCAGCTGGCCGGACGGTTGGAAATGGAGCGCCATTCCGCACGGAGCCGTGTTTAGTAATCGTTGAGTAGCTGCTGTCCTGGCGCCGGATCCACAAGTCTTCCAGCTAAGCCTGTGCGGTGCCATATCTCGGCTTTGACTCGATCAATGTAGGAAAACCGATTCAAGATCTAAGCTTGTTCCCCTGCACGACGCGCAGCCCGGGCGCCCGCCGCTACATAAGTTGACGTTATGCCTTAGGCAAGGATTGTAAATTGGACTTATCCGCCGATTGCGCGGTTTACTCGTTCAGGAGCGACGTTATCCATGCCCCAATCGCAAGGAATCAATCTCTGGTCCACCGCCGAGCATTCTCTGGAGTACCTCCGCCGCGCCGACTCAATTCCCCATCGCGTTGAAGGAGAATCCGCCTTGATCGAATTCGTGCCCGCCGGCGCCAAACGAGTTCTCGATCTGGGGACCGGCGCCGGCAGGCTCATCTCGCTGTTGAAACCGCTCCGGCCCGCTGCCGAGTTCGTCGGTCTCGATTTTTCGCCCACCATGCTCGACGCCGCCCGCGACGCTTTCCGCAACGATCGCAGCGTCACGATCGTCGCTCACGATTTTGACGCCAAGCTCCCGTCGCTGGGCCGCTTCGATGCCGTCGTCTCGAGCTTCGCGATTCATCACCTGGTTCACGAACGCAAACGCGCGCTCTATCAAAAAATATTCGAGATCCTCTCGCCCGGCGGCATCTTCTGCAATCTGGAGCATGTCGCTTCCGTCTCGCCCCGAGCCCACGCGCAATTTCTGGAAGCCATTGGATGGCCGGACGAAGATCCATCCAACAAACTCCTCGACCTGGAAACGCAATTGCTTTGGCTCCGCGAAATCGGCTTCGACGACGTGGATTGCCACTGGAAATGGCGCGAATTGGCGCTTTTTGCTGGCGCGAAGCCCGTTTAGGCGGGCGAAATCGTCGCGTGCCGCCGTTCTCGACAATCCCGTTTCAGGTAAACTTCGGCTGGAATCTCGCCTATACTTTGCACGTAGGCTCAATGGAACCTTCGCCCTCTTACCACGAGATTGAAATTCGGCACTGCGCAACGCTCGCGGAATACGACGAGTGTGTACGCCTCGAACATTTAGTCTGGGGCGAAGATATCGCCGTACCGTCAGCCATCTTCGTGGTGGCCCATCACACCGGAGGACAAGTGTTCGGCGCGTTCGACGCCACACACGCCGCAGGGAGCAGCAGTCCAAAAATGGTCGGCTTCACTCTAGCGCTCGCAGCAGTCAGGTCGGGCAAACTCTATCTGCACTCGCACATGACCGCTGTCCTCCCCGAATTCCACAACCGCGGCGTGGGGCGCCGCCTAAAGCTTTTCCAGCGACAGGACGCGCTGAAGCGTAGCATCGAGCTAATCGAGTGGACGTTCGATCCCCTCGATCTCAAGAACGCGCACTTTAATTTGGTGCGCCTCGGCGCGATCGCGCGCAAATACATTCCCGATTGCTATGGGGTTACGCAAAGTCCGCTGCACGCTGGCCTGCCGACCGATCGGCTCGTTGCGGAATGGTGGCTGGCCTCCGAGCGCGTGAAATCCATTCTCGCGGATAACCCGAGCCCGATGAAAGATTCGGCGCAGCGCATTTCGGTTCCCGCGAACCTCGCCGAAATCCGGGACACCGACCGCGAGGCTGCCACCCGCCTTCAGACTTTGGCCCGCGAACAGTTTGAAGAATGGTTCGCGAAGGGCTATGTCGCGACGGGTGTCGAATCGCGCCCGCGCGCAACGGATTATCTTCTCGAGCCCGCGTCCGTGATTGAAGGTTTGCGGCTTCCAGAACTGGTGGAAAGCTGAAAGGCGGCCATGCGGCTTCGCAAAATCACGCTTCGCGAAATTCATCTTCGGCTGCTCTCGCCGTTTGAGACCAGCTTCGGCAAGTCCGATTTGCGCCGCATCCTTCTTCTCGAAGCGGATGTCGACGGCACCATCGGCTGGGGCGAATCAACCGCCGGCGAAAACCCTTTTTATTCTTACGAGACTGTCGAAACCGCCTGGCTGATTCTGCGCGATCATCTTTGGCCATTACTCAAAGAAAAGGAAATCGGAGCCGCCTCCGAAGTATGGGAACTGCTCGCACCGGTTCGCGGTCACAACATGGCCAAAGCCGCGCTCGAAGCTGCTTTCTGGGACGCCGAGGCCAAGCAAAAAAACCTGCCTCTCGCCAGGCTTCTCGGCGGCGCGCGCGGCGAGATTCCCTGCGGCGTTTCGATCGGAATCCAGCCAACCAGGGCCGCGCTGTTCGCCAGAGTGGAAGAAGCTCTCTCCGCGGGCTATCAGCGCATCAAGATCAAAATCAAGCCGGGTCGCGATATCGAGCCCGTGCGCGCTCTCCGCGAACGTTTCCCGAGCATCCGCCTGATGGCCGACGCCAACTCCGCCTATCGCCTCGAAGACGCGCCGCTTCTGAAGCAGCTCGACGTCTTCTACCTCATCATGATCGAGCAGCCACTCGGCTGGGACGACATCTTTTCCCATGCCAAACTCCAGCGCCAGATCGATACGCCCATTTGTCTCGATGAATGCATTCACGATGTCGAACACGCGCGCGCCGCCATCGAAATCCAGGCCTGCAAAATCATAAATATCAAACTCGGCCGCGTCGGCGGCCACACCTCCGCCCGCCGCATTCACGATCTTTGCCAGAGGCACTCCATTCCCGTGTGGTGTGGCGGCATGCTCGAATCGGGTATCGGCCGCGCGCACAACATCGCCATGTCCTCGCTCCCGAATTTTTCTCTTCCCGGCGACGTCTCCGCGAGCCGCCGTTATTGGGCCGAAGACATCATCGATCCCGAGGTGGAAGTAACGCCGCACGGAACCATTCGCGTGCCCTCCGCTCCCGGAATCGGGTACCAGCCGCGGCTCGACCGAATCGAATCGCTCACCCAGCGGCGCGAGGTTCTCGAATAGCTTGAGCCTCTCTCCCGCTCCGTCCAACACACCGGCCAGCGCGCTTCCCACAAAACGCCCCAGCTCGTTTCTATTGGCCATGGGACTCGCCGGCGTTCTCACCGTTTGGTCCGTCAATTACATCGTCGTCAAGATCACCCTCGCGCACATCGCCGCCGTCACGCTTATTCCCTTTCGCGCCGAGCTGATTTGTTCATTGCTGCTGGCGATTTACTTCGCGCAGCCTCGCGCCAGCCGCACGCCACTGCGCGCGCGAGATGTTCCCACTTTTGCTTATCTCGGATTTTTCGGCTTCGTCGTGAATCAGGGCTGCTTCGTCCTCGGACTTAGCTACACGACTTCGCAGCATTCCGTCGTGATCATCGCCCTGGGTCCCGTTTTCATTCTCTTGCTCGCCAGCGGCATGAAGTTGGAAAAGTTGACGTTGGCCAAGTTGCTGGGGATGGCTATTTCCTTCGCAGGTGTTGTCGTGCTGGAGACCCCGCACGGTTCCCCGGCGAATTCGCCTCTGCTCGCAGGCGATCTGATCACCCTTGCGGGCGTGTTGGGCTTTTCGATGTACGCCGTTCTCGGCAAACGGGTGGCGCGCTCCTACGATTCGATTTCGATGAACGCATTCAATGCCTCCGTGGCGGCTATCCTTTTTATGCCGCTCGCCATTCGACAGGCGATCAAGCTCGATTGGAAAAGCGTCGGCTGGGTAGGTTGGGTCGGGATGTTTTATATGGCTGGAGTTAGCGCGGTGGTTGGCTATCTTCTTTTCTACTGGCTGCTGCGCCTCATGGACGCCTCTCGCGTGGTCGCCGTAAATTATTTCCAGCCAGTCGTAGTCTTTCTGCTCTCGATTCCGATCCTCGGCGAACGCCCCACGCCGCGCCTCGTCACCAGCGCCGCCCTGGTCCTGCTAGGCGTCTACCTGGCCGAGCGTATTTCTCGCCGGCAGACGCCTTTGCCGTCGTAGGGGCACGGCATGCCGTGCCCGGCAAACTTACTTGGTTTCCCCTGAGCCACTTGCGCTCAGCTTGGGCGAGACTTCGGCGTTTCTGGGCACCGCCAGCGAGAACACCCAATCCTGCCCAGCCCCGCAAAAAAAGGCGGCGCCACGAATGGCGCCGCTTCCAATCACGCGAACAATCGATGCTGGTGCGTGAACCTACTTCGTCCCCGCAGGTGCTGTCATCTCCAGGTCGATCAAAATCGTTATATCGTCTCCTACCATCCCGGGATCGGCGCTCACGCCGAAATCCTGCCGATTGATTTTTGTGGTCGCCGAAGCGCCGCGCCGCAGGCCGCCCATCGCCGTGATCGCCTTCGTCGGACCAGTCACGTCGAGCGTCACTTCCTTTGTAACGCCGCGAATCGTTAGGTTCCCGGTCATCGTCAATTTGTCGTCGCCATCCTTCGTAATCTTCGTCGATTGGAAGGTCATCGTCGGATACTTGGCCACATCAAAGAAATGCTCGCTCCTCAGGTCGTCATCCCGGCGCTGCACCCGCGTATCGACGGAATTCACGTCGATCGTCACATTTACGCTCGAATTGGTGATATCCGAATCGTCCAGCATTACCGTGCCGGTTATCTTGGTGAAATCTCCCTGAATCGTCGAAATTCCGAGGTGCTTTACTAGAAATTGTGCGTTGGCATGATTCGGATCAATCGTCCAGGTGCTTGTCGCCGCAAACGACGGGATCGCCAAAGCCGCCGCCAGTCCAGCCACTACCAGCCACTTCTTCATTGCTTCCTCCTCAGAATGATTTTCTGCAAACTGGAATCCGATGCGTGCGGCGAATCGCCAGCCGCCCAGAACCTCGATCAGTCCACCCCAGTACGTTTCAGGCTTGGGTGTTTGACCGGGCCGCAGTATATACCGGTTTGGCCGAGGGTCAATATCCTCGGAAGTCACGGGCGATGGCACAGTTTCCGGTAACCCGTTAGCCAGAAGTTACACTCATTCGCCGACGTGTCCGATCACTCTGTGATCGGTCGGGCGAGTGGAGTTGTTGCGATCCCGACTAAACCGTTCCCTCAAAATGCTGCTACAATCCCGCGCACATGGGACATCCCGATGATCGGAGATTTCTCGCGAAGCGTCCATCTCTAGGGTCGATTCTTCTAGGCCTAATTCCTTTTGTGGGATCGTGCTTTTCGGTATCACTTTGGGACCGCGTTTATCCGGTAATTCTGGGTTTGCCCTTCAACTTTTTCTGGCTGATCTCATGGATACTCCTTACTCCACTCTGTATGTGGGGCGCATATCGGCTGGAAAGGTCGCGCACCATCGACTCCAGTGGCAAAGAAGGCGGCGCTCTGTGAGCCCTAGCGTCGTTGCTCTCAGCATAATCTGCTCCATCGTCGCAGCAGGCGCGTTTCTGGGTTTTTATGCGCGAACTCACCATACGATGGATTTCGAACAATGGATTGTCGGCGGTCGTGGTTTCGGCGTCCTGCTGGTCTGGATGCTAACCGCCGGAGAGATTTACACCGCGTTCACGTTCCTCGGGGCCAGCGGCTGGGCGTACTCCAAAGGTGGGCCTGTTTTGTACATTCTCGGCTACACGCCTTTGATATATGTCGTCGCGTTCTACATTCTGCCTGATGTTTGGGAAGTCGGCAGGAAGTACCATCTTCAAACGCAGGCCGACTTCTTTCAAGTGCGCTACCACAGCAAGTATCTCGCCGCGTTTGTTGCCTTGGTGGGAATCCTTTTATTGATCCTCTATTTGCAGATTCAGATCACCGGACTCGGGATGATTGTGGAGGTGGCCAGTTTTGGAGCTATCCATCGGATCCCAGCCATGGTGATCTCGTTCGCCATTGTCGCCGGCTTCGTATTCAGCAGCGGGATCCGCGGCGTAGCGTGGGTCAGCGTATTGAAGGATTTTCTATTGCTCTTTGCCGCCATTTTCGTTGGCTTGGCTATCCCATACATTTATTTTGGAGGCATTGGTCCGATGTTTGCCGCACTCGTGCGCGCCAATCCCAGTCATCTGGTAATGCCGGGCGCGACCACGAATCTCGGACACTCGTGGTACATCTCGACAGTTTTCATGGTGGCGCTGGGGTTCTGCATGTGGCCACATTACTTTGGTGCCTGCTTTGCCGCGAAGAGCGGCGACACGCTGCGCCGCACGGCGGTAGCAATGCCCTTCTATACCATTACCATGCCGCTGATGTTTTTCGTTGGTCTGGCCGCTCTTCTAGTTTTGCCCCACCTTGGCGGCAACGGTGACCTTGCACTCCTATCGATTGTCCGCAAGACCTTCCCTCCCTGGTTCCTGGGAGTAATTGGCGGAGCAGGTGCTCTCACCGCGATGGTTCCGGCGGCGATCCTGATACTTACAGCGTCAAGCTTGTTTGCAAAGAACCTCTGCCGCTCGGTTCTGGCACCCCGCATGACGGACCGGCAAGTCGGGAAGTTGGCAAAGATCACTGTCCTCTCAATCACATGCGCCGCACTTGGTTCTGCCATTTTCAACTCCACAACCCTGGTAGGTCTTTTGCTGATGGGATACGCCGTGGTGGCGCAGTTTTTCCCCGGAGTTGTTTTGGGCCTGTATTCGCAGCGAGCTACCATGCCGGGCGTCTTCGCCGGAATGGTTACCGGCGTCTTGATTGCTGTTGGTCTCGTGCTCACCGATCACGATCCCGTAATGGGACTCAATGCCGGATTCATTGGCTTGTGTTTCAACTTCGCGGCAGTTGCACTCGTGAGTTTGCTGACATCCGCGGGAGAGAAGCGATCCGCGCCGGACTTTACGCCGTCTTCTACCTTACAGCCGCAAGGCGACCGGGAAGCCACTTAACCAGGGCCTCTCAACGTGGCCACCCTTGTTGCCTCCGCGGCAGGAGAGGCATACGATGTTCCGCACTCCGGTCCAAAATCGAAAATCTCGGGTGGTGGGTTTGGTGCAAGTGCTCCGGAGTGAATGCGTCAACCAGTCCAAGTCCTGCTTGCGGGCCGGACGCCACCGCAACCGCATGATGCGCAATTCAGCTCGACCATAGGAGCCAACATGGGAAAACTTCGAACGATGGCCGCCGTCTTGTTGCTGTTCGCTACCGCAGGATTAGTCAGGGCGCAATCAACGGTGATGAATCTTCCGCGCCCCAGCCAGCATGCCGTGATCACGCAGCGAATCGGCATCACGGATATCACGATCAACTATCACCGCCCTCTCGTCAACGGGCGGAAGGTGTGGGGCGGCTTGGTTCCTTACGGCCTGCCGTGGCGCGCAGGCGCGAATGAGAACACCACGATTTCGTTCAGCGATCCTGTAACGATCGAAGGACAGCCGCTTACGGCCGGCACCTACGGCTTGCACATGGTTCCGTCGGAAAATGAATGGACGATCGCCTTCTCGAAGATGAACGCCGCATGGGGAAGCTTCACTTACAGTCAGGCCGAAGATGCGTTGCGCGTCACAGTAAAGCCCGCGCCGACCGATTTCCACGAGGCGTTGACGTATGACTTCGATAATCTCAAGCCCGACTCGGCCGTCGTCACTCTCCGCTGGGAAAAGCTCGCCGTGCCATTCACGGTCGGGGTAAATGTCCACGAAGTCGTCGAAGACAGCCTTCACAAGCAACTTCGCGGGCTCCCGCAATATACCTGGGAAGGCTGGGACGACTCCGCCAACTATCTTCTCTCCGAAAAAACGGATCTCGATGAAGCCTTGAAGTATTCGAATCAGTCCATTCAAGTCGAAGAGCGCTACGACAACTTGATGACCAAGTCGCGAGTTCTCGACGCTCTTGGCCGCAAGGACGAAGCGACCGTCGCGCGCAATCAGGCGCTGGCCAAAGCAGATGTGAATCAGCTCTACGCCTTCGCTCTACAGCTTCAGGCACAGAAAAAACAGGACGAGGCTTTCGCCGTTTATCGAAACCTGGCGAAGAAATATCCCGACCACTGGCGCGCCCACGCCGCAATGGCTCGCGTCTACAGCGGCCAGGGAGATTTCGAAAGCGCCCTGAAAGAAGCCAACGCTGCGATGCCGGGCGCTCCCGATCCGATCAAACCACTCCTGCAGGCATTCATCAAGAAGCTGCGGAACAAGCAGGACATCAACAAGGTCTAGAACATAAACGTGGCAGTTCCAATCGGATTGAGCGCACGGGGGTGAAACATTCATCTGCCGCCAGGAGTGAAAGCGAACGATTTTAGCGACGCCCTCAAAGGCTTCGAGGAGCTAGTCGGCAAAGAGTGGGTGTTCACGTCCGACGAGGACGTGGCGCTCTATCGCGATGCGTATTCTCCGCTGTGGGGCGAAGCGGAAGACAGTGTTCCGTCGGCTGCGGTAGCTCCTGACACGGTGGAGCAGGTTCAAGAGATCGTCCGGATTGCCAACCGGCTCTCCATCCCTCTCTACACCATCTCGACGGGACGCAACCTCGCTTATGGCGGCTCCGCACCCGTTCTTTCCGGAAGCGTTGTCCTCGATCTCAAACGGATGAACCGCGTCCTCGAGGTGAGCGAAAAAAACGCCTTCGCTCTAGTGGAGCCCGGCGTGAGTTACTTCGACCTCTACCGCACTATCCGTGAAAAGGGACTGAAGCTCTGGATTGACTGCCCCGAGCCCGGGTGGGGCAGTCCGGTAGGCAACGCCCTTGATCGTGGTGCGGGCAGCACACCATTGCCTTATCGCGACCACTTCGATGCGCACTGCGGGATGGAGGTCGTGCTGGCCAGCGGGGAAGTAGTGCGCACCGGTATGGGGGCCCTTCCGACTGCCCAGACCTGGCAGCAGTTCAAGTATGGGATCGGGCCGTTTATGGACGGGATCTTCTCGCAATCGAACTTCGGCGTGGTCACCAAGATGGGATTCTGGTTGTACCCGGAACCGGAGGCGTGCCTGATCGGCCGCGCCCGCGTTCAGCGTCACGACGACATCATTCCTTTCGTCGACATCCTCGCTAACCTGATGTACGCCGGCGTGATCAACGCCCACTTCGCGATCAGAAGCCCGGTGTTCAACGGTCCCCTCGACGCCGAAAAAACCGCCTTGGACACCAAGCCCGATGGCGGTTCGGCCGAGGAATGGAACAGCTACGCTGCTTCAAAGAACCTCCACTTCTGGCAAACGGACCTGCACTTCTACGGCCCTGCTAAGGTGGCGGCGGCGCAGTGGGAGCATGTGAAGGAGCGCCTCTCGGCGATCAGCGGCGCGAGCTTCGAAGATGGACCTATCTACCGCTTTCCGCTAACCGACGCGGAAATCGAGAATCTCGCGGAGAAAGGCGCGCTCGGCATTCCGAGCCTGGCCGTCTTCGGGGGCCTGCTCTCCCAGAAGGCGGACGCTCCGGTCACCGGCCACCTGGATATTTCTCCAATCATACCGGCCTCCGGCGAAGCCATCCTCGAGGCGCGCCGCGTTTTCGACCGCACCTTCCGGGAGATGGGCATCGTGCCGCAAAACGGCTACGCGGAGACGTTCCATTGGCGCTCGTTCATCATGTTCCACGGCTTGCCCGTCACTCGTGATCCCAAGGTGAATGCGAAGACACGAGCCGCCTACCAACGCGTGCTCGAAGTGGCCGCCGAACATGGTTGGGGATTCTACCGCACGCATATCGCCTTCATGGACAAGGTGGTGGACACCTATTCCTACAACAACCATGCCCTCCACCGCCTCCACGAAACCGTGAAGGACGCCCTCGATCCGAACGGCATCCTATCCGCCGGCCGCTATGGCATCTGGCCGAAGCACCTCAGGTCCCGCAAATCATAAGCTGGACTAAAGCGATAAGGGCCGTCTTGGCCGCGACGTCCCGGACTTCTTTGTTCACGAGGTTGGGACGCGGCCCCTGCAAGTGGCCGCGGATTCCGTCGATGCGCCTGATTGTTGCGCTGCATTTCGTGCCTGTTGGCGCCAATTAAAGCCTGTCAGAGAGCCACGAACAAATATGACTACTTTTGTTACGTGGCCATGCGCCTTCTACGGAGCGCATATCTGGAGTTGCAAGGGTCTCGATCAACGCCGGTCGGACTTGATGAGCGTCGCCGTCTGAAACCTGGGAGCGGACTACGTACGGTGGCGCAGGAAAGCGCCTACCGGCCAGCGGATGCGGGAAAGTTTCTCACGAGCCAATCGACAGTGAGTTTGGCGTAAGACTCCGCGAGCGGGCCAGGCGTCAAATAGTGGCTCGCGCCTTTAACCCAGACTAAGTCGCGCTGCGGCGACGCCGTCAGGCTATCGTAAATCTTTTGAGCATTCGGCGGGAGGGAAAGCTCGTCGCTATCGCCGTGAATCACCAAGGCGGGAACTTTGATCTTCGGCCCGTACTTGACGGAGCTAGGCGCGCTCGGATCGCTCGGCGCTCCGAAAAAGCTGATCAGCCCCTTCGCGCTTCCCATCACTGACACGGCGCCCGGAAACCAGTTCGCAAACGCGACTGGTTCCTGCCCTTTGCCTTGAGCGACCATTTCGCGCGCCTGCTTGAGCGTATCCTCCAGCCGCCGCTTGTCCGCGTCGCTGCTCCGCACTTGAAACTCCAGATACGGTGACGGGATCGACGCTATAAACCCGACGGCCTTCACGGCGGGGTCGTTTCGCTCAGCCATATACTGCGCCATGCGAGGGCCGCCAAGGCTGATGCCCAGAATCGCAATCCGCGCGTAACCCTTCGATTTTGCGTGCGCTACAAACGCCGCGATGTCCTTCACCGCGTCGCTATATTCCGCGTAGGGATTGTTGTACGAGGCTCGCATGTTGCCAAGCAGGAACGCGTAGCCTCTATCCGTCAGCGCGTTGGCAAGGGGTGAGTAATCATGCGCCGGATACAGCGCCGCGCCAGTCGTGCCGCCCGGTACCATCACGACCAGCGAATCGTCGGCCTTCTGCGGCTCCCACAGCAGGCCGTTTAGCGCAACTTTATCTTCCGCTTCGATTCGAAACAGATCCAGCCGGCTTTGCGAACCAGGAATTGCAGTGGCTGCCATGGCGCTAACTATATTCCAGTCATGCTGGTGCAATCAAGGCTCTGAGGAACTGGCCCAGGCCATCTGCCGGACAAGTCGATTTCTCACTGCCCACTCGGACGAGATTCAGCTTTGGTGCCGCCCGGCCAGCCTGTGCCGCGCTTGTAGGACTGCGGGCCTTCGAATACAGCCTCGACGCGCGAGATCTTGCCATCCACGAACTTGAAGATTTCCGTGTTCAAAATCTCGTTCGGCTCGCGCATTCCTTCCGGCATTGCGAATCGGTGGCCCTTATAGGTCCAACTCTCCACATTTCCGCGGCGCATGAAGTCGAACGTGGCGAAAACGAGCTGGCGCTTCACATCGATGATGGGAAAGTGCGCGTCCTCGTATCCGGTGATGAACGAGTACTCGCCGTAATCCAGCTGTTTGCCGCAGCCGATCCCCAGCATGTTCGGCCGCGGCGCCTCACCTGCAACCTCGGTCGGCTGTCGTCCAATCGGCACTGGAGGCGTGTCGTTGGGGCCGATCGCCGTCACATTGCCGTCCTCCAGGCGAATGCAGGACTCTGCGTAAGGCGCAAGATGGCCGTCGCGAAAGGCGACCGAGCGCAAATAGCCAAGGGCGCCCTTCTGCAACTCCTCGCGCCCGAGTCGCGTCGTGGGGGGCTCTTCGCGGTTCATGATCTCCATCCAACTCGGATCCTTCGGTGGCAAATTCTGCGCGGATTGCACGTGTCGGTCGACCACAGTTTCGATTTCGACGATTTTGCGATTAACCACCTTCAGGCGAACCATTAACAAGTCCGGAAACGGGATCTCATGATTCTCGAGCAGATTGACGTAAGTTGCGACACCACCAGTGGACGGATCGAAAACGTCATGTCGGTATGGCCCGTAGGAGTTGAACGTCACCCATAGCCCTTCCTTGCCCAGCTCGAGTTCAGCGCCGTTCTCGGTGTAGCGATGGTGGTCCGCGAGCGGCAGTGTGGAAGAATCGTGCGTGGCGAGAGCCTGTAGATACCCGTCCATGAAACCCTTGAGGCATGCTTCGTCGCACGTCTGCGTTCGAGCGCTGGCGGAGGCGCAACAGAGCAAAGCCACCACCACCGCAGTTGCTAACCACGCTTTCTTGGCGGATCCTGTCGTAATAAATTTCCAAATCGTCATGTTGCCCTCACTTCTGAACATCTCGGTATCAAGCTGAATCCGAATTGGTCCCCGATCATACCGGGATCGGCGCTTATGCCAAAGTCCTGCCGGTCGAACGTCGCTCCGATCAATTTGGCTCTTTACGAGACCATGCTTCGGTGCCACCGTTTTGTGGTCAACGACCGATCCCGTTTTGAGGGAGTTCTGTGATCCGCATCGAAAGCGCGGAAACACCCGAATTCGTCGCCACGATTCGAAAGCTTTTTATCGAGTATTCCGAATCGCTGGAAGTCGACCTTTGCTTTCAGGGTTTTGCAGAGGAATTGGCCACACTGCCCGGGGACTACGCGAGGCCCGCTGGTCGCCTCCTGCTCGCGTTTCACGGAAACGAAATCGGTGGCTGTGGCGCCTTGCGCCCCCTCAGTAGTGACATTTGCGAGATGAAGCGGCTCTACGTTCGTCCAGCGTTTCGCGGAAAACGTATAGGCGGCGCAATGATCGACGCGCTGATCAGCTCGGCACGGGAGATCGGCTATCACCTAATGCGGCTGGATACGCTCCCATCGATGGCGCCTGCAATTGCGATTTATCGTTCGTTGGGATTCAGGGAAATCGCGCCGTACCGACCCAACCCCGTGCCTGGGGCCTTATTTTTCCAGTTGGATTTGCGGTAAACTTGCCGGGTTTAGCGAGTACGAGTGCACGTTCGAAATGCCGAAATCGACAATCTGCCCAGCCCCGTAATCCATCAAGGAGACAACCATGAAAATCGTAGTCATCGGGGGCAGTGGACTTATCGGATCAAGACTTGTGCCGAAGTTAAAGGAGCACGGCCATGAGGCTGTCGCGGCATCACCGAATTCGGGCGTCAACACCATCACGGGCGAGGGACTGGCCGAAGCGCTGAAGGGTGCATCGGTGGTCGTTGACGTATCGAACGCTCCCTCCTGGGAAGACGCGGCGGTGATGAACTTCTTTGAGACATCAACTCGTAACCTCCTCGCCTCTGAGGCGGACGCAGGCGTAGGACATCACGTTGCGTTGTCTGTCGTAGGAACTGACCGTTTGCTCGAAAGCGGCTACTTTCGTGCAAAACTCGCTCAGGAGAATTTGATCAAGGCTTCCTCAATGCCTTACTCAATTATCCGCGCCACGCAGTTCTTCGAATTCGTCAAGGGCATCGCCGATTTTTCCACCGACTGCAACAAAGTACGTCTGCCAACTGCGCTCATCCAGCCCATGGCGGCCGACGACGTCGCCAGTGCGGTCGAAAGGATCGCGGTGGGCAAGCCTGTGAACGGCACCGTTGAAGTCGGAGGGCCGGATAAGTTTCGCCTCGATGAACTCGTCCGGCAAGCTCTAGCCGCATGGAGGGATCCGCGCGAGGTTGTCGCTGATCCGCATGCGCGCTACTACGGCATAGAGGTTAGCGAGCCCGCACTCGTTCCGGCCGATGACGCGCGGCTCAGCCAAACGCATTTCGCGGACTGGCTCAAACATTCCGCATTTCGAGCGCATGCCTGATGGCTCGAATCACATGAAATTCTTCGTGTGATACGCGGACATTGCCGTTGCTGCGGCAGGCTCAAAACCCAGCGACTGCAGGCGTTCCCGCCGCGTGCGATCCATCTCGCGCTGCAACTCGGCCACATGGCGCGAACCTGTGCGTATCTGCGGGACCGAAACTCCGCCTCCGGCGAAGATCACCAGCGCATCGTGGACATAGGGGCTCAGTCCCGAGATCGACGCGAGCATTTGACTGCGCCGCTCGACTGCAGCGGCCATCGAAAGCCGCATGTCGGGCTCGCGCTCGAAAACATATCGCATGTGTTCGGTCCCGAACGCCACGTGACGCGCTTCGTCTCGGTGCGCCAATCGTGCGAGCGTGGCGGTCACCGGATCGGGCGCGTGTTCACCAAGAAATTTTAGCAGCGTAAGAAATGTGCCTTCGCCCATAACGCAAAGTAGAAATGTCGCCGTCGTAAAATCTGGCTCTTCGAGCAGTGTCTTCAGAGAAAGCTGCCCGCTAGTCGCGGTCGTGCCCAGGCCCGCACCGCCTGCTTCGGCGCGCCGCGTGAAGGCTTCGGCGTGGCGAGCCTCGTCCACGATCTGCATAGCCAGCACTTCCACCACCTCGCGGTAATGCGGGTGGACGCGGGGTATAAAGCGTGCCGGCACGTACAGCGCGGCGAATTCATTTTCGGTGAGAAAAGTCATGATCTGCCCGACCGCGGATTCGACTTCGGCCGAGAGCTTCGGAAGATCGAACCACGGAATGTCGCGAGAAGCCGACCACTGATTCGCAGCCGCCTGCGAGTAGATCGTGCTCAGTTCGCGCGCCCATACGTCGCGTTTCTGCCGTAGGGTAAACCCGAAGTCGGGTCCACCTTTTTCGATACGTGCGCCGCGCGGCGCAAGCCCCCAGTTCAGCGCAGCCGTTTCGCTAACTTCAACGCGCGAAGTGTGAATCGCCGGAGCAGGCCCGGGGGATTCGACCCGGTACATTCCGGCGACCCCTTGTACTGGCTCACACCGAAGCCCTTCCTTTCGGCACCAGGCCGCGAGCTGGCTGCCGAATTCCGCCGAATCGCCGTGAACTTCGCACCAATCACCCGCGGCCAGTTGCGAAAGACTGCGGCGCAGCAGAACTGTCGCACCTTCGTGCAGCGCCAGGTCCTCCAGATCAAGCCGCGATTTAGGGGTGGAGTCGGGCATGGCTGAAAGCCGGATGAATTTCAGCTTCCGGCCGACGAAGCGGAAGCGCCGTAAAAATTGAAGCGCTCCACGGCCTTTTCCAGCTGCGCGTAACCGCTCGTCCGTGCTGGCAGCCATTTCTTCAATCCTTCCATTTCCATGAAGACGCGGACCTCCGGATCCTGGAACGACATGCCCAGCAGCGCGTCGAGAAACGGCTTCACGCGTTGCTCCGGCAGGTCGGCTCGCGTCGTGAAATTGCAGTGGTCGAAGGGCGAAGTGGTAGCCAGCACGCGCGTGGTTCCCGGGTCGAGGGTGCCTTCGTTGATGAAGACGGTGTAATTCGCGTCCAGGACACAGGCAGCGTCTGCGGCGCCAGAAGCCAGCGCCTTTGCGGCGTCTCGCTCGCCGCCCACATGATCGCCGTGCTTGCCGACCATTACGTTGTGGTGGAGCACGCGGCAATCGCGCCGTGGATCGACTCCGGACTCAGCCACCATCCCCAGCGGAATCAGTGTAGCCTGCGGAGAATCCAACGCGCCGACCGCCAGCGTCTTGCCCTTCAGATCGGCCAGCGTGGAAAGAGTCGAATTCGCGCGCACAATAATTTTCGTCGTGAGGTCCCGGTCGGAATCGCGCATGGCGATCGCGCGGCAAGCTCCCCCGCTAACGATCTGGCTTTTCACCCAGGCTAGCGGCGAATTCCACGCGATGTCCACGGCGCCGGAAACGTTTGCGTCCACTTGAGCGTCGTACGTCGAATAGAGGACGTAATCGATTTCCACTGCATGTTTGGCGAAATATTCTTTAAATCCCTCCCAAATCGTCACCACTTTGGGATCGTACGCTACGGCCCCAATGTACAGCGGTTCACCTGCGGATGATCTCGACATTATTCCTCCCTCTGCAAAAATTTCAGCGCGCCACTAGAATAGTGGCAGCCCCAGACTCGCTTTGCCGACAAAGTCCTTAAGAATGTCGCTCGAAGGCGCCATCACGGCGGCCGCCTGCGTATCGCGGAAAATTCTCTCAAGGCCGCCACGCCGGCCGAACGCCCATCCGCCGCCCAGAGTCATCGCCCGGGAAACAGCGGCCAGGCAAGCATCCGCGGCAACAACCTTCACACCAAGCACATCGAGCATCGCCGCGGGATCGGCGGCCATCGCCTTACGAATTGTTTCCCGCACGTAGGCTTCCCCGGAATTCACCGCCAGCGTGATCTCGGCAACGAGAAATTGGACGCGCGGGATCGATGCAAGCGCGGCGCCGCCGGCATGTTCATATTTGCGCGCCCCCATGCGCCCGACAATTATTTGATGCGCCGCCTTCGCCAAACCTATAGAAACCGAAGCAACGCCGATTTGGAAATGCGGCAACACAACCTCAAGCATGCTCTGAAACCCAGTGCCTTCCGGCCCCAAGCGCGTGGCATCGTCGATCGCCACATCGGTTAGCGACATTGGCGCGCTGGCATTGCCGGCGAGCCCGAGTCCCTCGAAGCGCCCTTGCGTTGATAATCCGGCTGTGTTCTTGGCGATCAGATAGAGGTTGGTCTCGGTGGGCGCGCTGGCACCGGCCTTGCGTGCGGAGACGACGTAGCTGTCCGCCTCCCCGGCGCTGGTGACGAAACTCTTGGCCGCGCTGAGCGTTTTCTTCCCGCCGTTTACGCGCACCTCACTAACTGGCGCGTAAAAATGGCCCCCCGAGCCTGCCTCGCTGAAAGCCAATGTGCTGATATGTTCGCCGCGCGCGCATCTCGGCAGGATTTCCTTCTTCAGAGCATCGCTGCCCTTGGCGACGATCGCGGCAGTCGCGCAGAAATGCATAAGCGTGACCATGGCCGTGGATGCGCAGCTCTGCGCCTGCACTTCTAGGACCTTCGACATTTCGGCGAGTCCTGCGCCGGTTCCCCCGTATTCCGCCGGGATCAGCAGGCCGAGCACGCCGGACTTGCCAAGCGCCTCAAGATTTTCCCGCGGGAATCGCCTCGATTGATCGATCGAGTCGGCGCCTGCGCGAAGCAGCTCTTGCGAAAGCTTTTCGTTTGCGGCTAAAACGGCATGGATGTCCGCCATGGACCCTCCTCTGCCCAATCGGGCAGTTTTATGACGATTGGAAATTCCAGTGATTGCGGGCTAATTCAATTTGGTATCGCGGTGTGCGGCTGAAATCGAAAGGCGGCCGCCGGGCGCCTCTAGGCGGAAATTCAAGTGAAGCCGGTGGAGCGGCTGGCCGATAGCTGAGGAGTGTTGAGAGAAATCAACGGAATACCTGTGCGCTTCGAGCATCCGTGTGCGCGAGACGCAGTATAGGCCGTCAGCCATTTTCTGCCAAGTCCGAGCTTGCGCGCGTCGTCATCCTCAGGGAAGCGCCGCGAAAAATCGCTAGTTGCAGGAGTAGCACATCGCTTACCGAAGACCCCTGTCGCCCCGGCAATTTTCTCTGCTATAGTCACCCTCGTACTCGCGTTCCTCCCATGGGCTCCGCGCGACAGCGCCCGCGCGACCCAAGCTGAGCGGGAGCCTTCCCCTTTTTTTGTCCCGAGAAAGCCCCTACAATCCCAAGAGCGGACTTCCGGGGCACTCCCTTCGAACGGCCACGCGCCGTTCTCAGGGCGAAGGAGATTTCCGTGCGCGTTTTGACGCCAAGCGAAAACAAGCGCCTCAACGAATTGATCGGATTCGTGGGACTCAGTGTTGCGATTCTGTTGGCCCTGAGCCTGCTGTCCTATTCTCCGTCCGATCCATCGCTCAACGTGTCGGCATCCGCGCCCAGCCTGGGTTCGGTACACAATTGGATCGGCCTTGTGGGCGCCTACCTGGCGGATGCGTTATTTCAGCTGGCGGGTTACGCGGCGTTTTTGTTTCCGGCGGGCATGTTTATTCTGGCGATGCGGTGGTTCCGCAGCCAGCCGATCGATACTCCGATCGCCAAGCTGGTTGGATGGGCTCTGATGGTGGGGTCGCTCTCCGCCGAGTTTAGCCTGGTAAATATGCCCGAGGTGCGCGGTTCGCTTCCTTCGGGCGGTGTGCTCGGCAGAGTTCTTGCAGACGGATTGCGCGCGGCCTTCAACCCTGTCGGCGCGAATCTGGTGGCCATTGCGACTTTGCTCGCCGCTCTCTTGCTCGCCACGCGATTTTCGTTCCGCACGCTGCTCGCGTGGATGAAAAAACCGATGGCGGGACAAGGGCCGCTCGGAAAATTGCTAGCTCGCGCGAAGGAATGGCGCGAAGAGCGTGAAGCGGCCTATCTGCGAAAGCAAGTGGAAGAAACCAAGATCGTTGGGCGCAAACCGATCATCCAGCAGCGAGTCTCGCCCAAGGTGACGGACGAAGATGAGGAAGAGGAAGAAAAGCCGGCGGTGGATTTCCAAAAGCCGGCGCTGGGCGAACGTGGCCCGGCCGTCATAGATTTCCACGACGCGGTGCCTGCTCCGCCGAAGAAAAGCTCCGCCGAGCCGAAAATTTCGCGTAACAAGACCGCCTTCCGCCTGCCGCCCACGATTCTGCTGCATCCCTCCGAGCGCAGCGAAAAGATGAGCGAGAGCGAGTTGAAGGAGTGCGCGCGAGCCATCGAGCAGAAGTGCGCGGAGTTCGAAGTGGGCGGCCACGTGACGCAAATCAATCCCGGGCCGGTGGTCACCACTTTCGAGTTCAAGCCCGAGGCGGGGATCAAGTACAGCCGCATTACGGGGCTGGCCGAAGATTTGTGCCTTGCGCTTCGCGCCGAATCGATTCTGATCGAGCGCATTCCCGGCAAATCGACCGTGGGAATCGAAGTCCCCAACGCGCGCCGCGAAACGATTGCGTTGCGCGACATCATCGAATCGCCCGAATTTTCGCATTCGTCCTCCAAACTGACGCTTCCTCTGGGCAAGGATTTGATCGGCCGCATTCGCGCCACCGAATTGACGCAGATGCCGCACCTGCTGATCGCAGGTTCCACCGGTACGGGCAAAAGCGTCTTCATCAATTCCTTACTGATGGGAATGCTCTTCAAGTCAACGCCGGAGGAATTGAAGTTGGTGCTCGTCGATCCGAAGCGCCTCGAACTGGGGCTTTATGCGGACATTCCGCATCTTTACACGCCGGTGGTCACCGACGCGAAAGTGGCGGCGAACGTCCTGCGGAATGCCACGCGCGAAATGGAGCGGCGCCTGAAGCTGCTCGCACAGCGCAGCGTCCGCAACATCGAGCAGTACAATCGCACATTCGAGAGGCAGCAATCGCTTTCGCTCTTTGAAAATGCCGAGGACGATCATCGCCCGCTGCCCTACATCGTAATCGTAATCGACGAATTGGCCGACCTGATGATGGTGGATACCAATGGCGTGGAGGAATCCATCACGCGGCTGGCGCAGATGGCGCGCGCGGTGGGCATCCATTTGATTCTCGCCACTCAGCGGCCTTCGGTTGACGTGATTACCGGATTGATCAAGGCCAATTTCCCGGCGCGCATATCGTTCCGCGTGGCCAGCAAAGTCGATTCGCGGACCATTCTCGATACCAACGGCTCCGAATCGCTGCTGGGTAGGGGCGACATGCTCTATTTGCCCGCGGGATCGTCGCGGCTGCACCGCATTCATGGTCCTTACGTGCACGAGAACGAAGTTTCGGCGGTCTGCGATTTCTGGCGCGAACAGGCCAAGGCAATTTACAACGAGGAACTTCTGAAGCCGCCGAAGGACGAGAATGCGGTCGGCGGCTCTGGCGGAAGCGGCGGCGAAGACGACGAGGAAGTGGACGACGACCTCTACCAGGATGCGATACGCGTCTGCTGCGAAATGGGCCGCGCATCCACATCCACACTGCAGCGGCGTCTGCGCATCGGCTACGGCCGCGCCGCCCGCCTGATTGATCTGATGGAAAAGGACGGAATTGTCGGCCCCGCCGATGGATCGAAGCCCCGCGAAGTCCTCAAGACAAAAGACTGGATGCGCGAATTCGACGATTCGATGAAGTGACGATCCCTCGTCGCAAGTAAGATGTGTAAGTGCCCGAGCCCGTGGCGACGTTCCAGTCGGTGCTTCATCTACCCGAGGTGCCCTTCGGTTTGATCGGGTGGCATTACCCTTTCCCTGAGCACACCTAGGTTCAAGAATTATCATCACCCTATTGAGGAGCAAGGTATTTCCACCGGGCTAACCTGTGTTAACTTCTTTTTACGGAAGGGCGCCAACAGGGCGGAGTCATTCCGACCACAAGATGCTTGGCCGCACGCGACAGCAAGCCGACGTCGATGATACGACTAAATCTCCTTGGTCAAAGCCGTCCTCGCCATAAAAAACGGAGTTGGAATCCGTTCTCGCGAAGCGCCGAGCCCGTTCTGCAGACAGCCCAGACGCAATATGCCAAGGTTCGTTATTCCTCTGCATCAAGTTCAGTGGCATCTCCGGCTGACCGGAGGCCAAGCCTTCGGATGTTGGCCGACGTGGCCCTTTCGGATGATCTCGGAGACAGGCTTGGCTTCAAGCCGTTCGCCGATGCGATCGCCGGAATCATTGATAGCCCGAGGACCGCAACGCCGCTAGTCATGGCGATCAACGCGAAGTGGGGTGCAGGCAAAACGACGCTTGGCCAAATGATTAGGCGGCGGCTCGAGACCAAGTCCGCCGCGGATGGGCACGCGCCACACGTGACCTGTTGGTTTGCCTCTTGGATGCACGATGACGCACCGGTTCTGTCGACAGCCCTCGCGACGGAGATAGCTCAGGTCGCAAGTCGCTCTCGCGCTCTGTGGCGGCGCGTTTTTTCTCCTTTGCCGTCCGGCCTTTCGACGGCAGGGCAAAGGAAGCTTCGGAAGGCATTGAAGTATTTCTTTGTATTGGTTGCGGGTGTCGTCGTCTGCACGCTCGCATCGCTGCGAAGCGGCCACACCCTGGCGGAAGTGGCGAAGCTTGATCCTGCAGTTATGAAATCCTTAGTCACGCGTACCGGCGGTGCTTACCTCACGGCTTTTGCGCTCGCATCGTATCTAATATGGCATTTCGTGTTAGCTATCTGGCCGCTAGCTAAGTCATTGAGCGAATTTGCCAGGGACCCCCAATCGGCCGCCAAGACCGCATCGATGCAAGAGGTCCGTAGTCAGCTTGGAAAACTTATTAGACAAGCCGCTCCCAAAGGGAGCAAATTTGTGATCTTCATTGATGACCTTGACCGATGTCGGCCACCCCATTCCGCGGACGTGCTCGAAGCGATCAATCAGCTTCTAGACCAACCTGATGTGGTTGTCGTGATCATGAGTGATATGCAGGTCGTCGCAAAGTGTGCTGAGGTCAAGTACAGGGACCTTGCAATACCTGAGACACCAACGGCCGCGACTTATCCGCCTCTGAGTTTTTCCACCTATGGCTGGAGTTTTCTCCAGAAGATAATCCAGCTGCAGTTTGATCTGCCCATCTATCCCGTGAGGATGATCCGCCAAATGGTCGAGGCCTTGGCGAGGGAAGTACCGGCGGAAAAAACAGTGGGTTGGTGGCCGGCATTCTGGAAGGACCTTCAGGTCAGAGTCCGTCGCGTTTCGACCGGATTGTTTTGGGCGCGCGTTTGGCGGGTTATGGCTCCGTGGGTGATCGGCATTATGTTGCTGCTGCCCGCTCTTTTCGTGCCGTCAATTGCGAAAAAAGTATTTCCCTTCCAGATAGGGTGGGTCGCTAGGGCCGCACTCGTTATGAGTGGGTGGGCTGGCGGCATTTGGATCGATTGGCTACTCCGCGGAATTTACAAATGGATGCGTGAATCAAGACGACGCAAACTCATTGACAAACAGATTATAGAGAGGATAGCGGCGGGCGAACGAGATTTTTCCCAGGTCGAGGCATACGTAAGAATGCAGAACGCAGCCTGGCGAAACGATCAGGAGACGGAAGGGCTTGTGCGAGAACGGCTGCAGCGTTATCTCGAAGACGAATCGGAGATTCAGCGCGAGGCCGAAGACGAAGTGATGCGGCACCTAGAGCCAATGCCACGTCATGCCAAACGGCTGCTGAATCGGTTGCGATTGCTGCTCTTCGTCGCGCATGAGCGAAAAATGTTTGGTGGAAAGCCGACGCTCTCTTCAAGGCATATTGGGAAATGGGCGGTGCTGGGCGAACGCTGGCCGGAACTGTCTCAGATTGTATGTACGAGCCCGGAAATCATGAAGCTCCTAGAACGTTCTGATACCCACGATTCGATCATAAGAGAACGCGTGCCGATCTACGAAAACGATAAGGCTCTTCGACGGTTTTGTCTGTCGGCCGCAGGCGTTAGGCTTTGGCCTGTTGTGGGAAGAATCGTGGAGTTCACCCCTGCCACAGTTCGGAAGAACGCCCGCAAAGGCGTACTCCCAAGATAGTATCGGCGACGGTGTCATCGCCCCGCATTGGCCCAGTGTTGGGTGATTCGAAACCCGAGTGCCCCGGGGACTGCCCCCGCTGGCTTGCATCACGTCCGCGTCTGTCACGGAATCGCTAGCGAGATGGTTTAGATCGGTATAAACCGCCTCACTTAGTCGTGCCGCCTGCAAAGTAGGAATCCTCACCAAGGCCCCGCTTGCCCTCGATGACTGTCACCACAATGTTCCGCGGGATTAGGATTACAAATTCCCTACCATTCTTGCGGTTTAGAGCCAGTTGCACGAATTGGTGATCCTCGAGGGTGTAGTTCTTCACGGGAAAGGACGCGACGATTAAATTACCTATCTCACGGACGATAGCTCCGTCGGCGTCTGTGACGAACGCTGACCAGTAGCCCGCCGATTTATCGAACTGCAAGATCACATTGGCCGGTTTGGCCATTTGGGCCTCTTTTCCGGGCACTGCATCCCCGGACTAAACGCAGATTATATCCCTATCGGTTCTTGACGCTTCGGTAAGAATAGCGTAAACGTTTAGGCTGAGAAAGGCGGTGCCAAATATGCCGAAGATCATCGTAGAGCCTAGCGAAAATGGTGGCTATGATGCGATCCAAAGCAAGAAGGTCATCGCTCACGGCCGTACACAAGGGCTGACCGGGGAGAGAGCACACAGATTGGATCCGGCAGCCACCGTCGAAGCAGCGAGAGTACGATGGACGACAGATGGAAAGCCTGACAAGTTCCGCGTGCTATATCACGGCGACAAGTAATAAGCTGGTTCTTAAGCGTTGGCGGGCGGCAGACCCTTAGGCTTATTTCCGCACCACCCAGCCAATTTTCCTATTCCCATTTCGCGGCGCACGCCAGACTTCCCGCACTGCGCCCGCTCTGGGGGCTTGAATAATGACGTGTCGGCGCATTTACGTCAGCCTCGCCGCGCTGCCTCGATGGCGGCGATGTCGATCTTCTTCATTGTCATCATCGCGTCGAAGGCACGCTTTGCCTCACCGCCGCCAGCCGCAAGCGCATCGGTTAGCGCGCGCGGCGTGATCTGCCAGGAGAGGCCCCAGCGGTCCTTGCACCAACCGCACGCGCTTTCCGCGCCGCCATTGCCGACGATCGCGTTCCAGTAACGGTCCGTCTCTTCCTGATTGTCCGTCGCGATCTGGAAGGAAAAGGCCTCGGTGTGCTTGAACGCCGGGCCGCCGTTGAGACCGAGACAGGGAATGCCCAGGACGGTGAACTCCACCGTCAGCACATCGCCCTTCTTGCCGCCCGGATAGTCACCGGGAGCCTGGTGAACCGCGGTTACTTTGCTATCCGGAAAGGTGGCGGCGTAGAAGCGCGCCGCCTCATGCGCGTCTTTGTCGAACCAGAGGCAGATCGTGTTCTTTGGCTTCATGTTCGTGTGCTCCTTGTGCTCGATCAGGGCGAACGCCGCTATCTTACATCCGAGGGTCGAAAAAACTCAGCGACCCGCCGCTACAACTGCAGACGCCATGGCACGCCCTGCGACGTTGGTGGGTCGAGCGATCCAGGGGCGATTGCGCGGGCCATCGGCAATTCCTTTTAGCCCCCGTAAACATAGTTCACCATGCTGAATACTGCGGATTCTATCGGGCCGAGCTGCATGTGTGCGGTATGGAACAGACACAAACTTTCCTGACACTGAATATAGATGTCGTAGCTTCCCCTTGCCAGCCAGATTTATGGTCAAGGCCGGAGCTTCCTAACGAGCAGGAATCTGTGGGCTCAGGTCTTTGTACAAACAAAGACGGCTCTAATATTTCTGGTGATCGCAAGTTTTCTAAATCTTAAGGGGGGCACGACATGGCTGAAACAGAAGCAACGAAAACTAAATCCGGCAGCCTGAAGGCGGAAGAGAAGTTGGACGCGGAAATGGAGCAACACACAGGAGCGCGCCGCGCCAACGAGCGAGCCAAGCAACAGGATTTGAATCAAGGTATGGATACGGGAACCCACGAATCCGGACGCACTGGAATCAACTGGGGCCCGTCATATCAGGTCCGGAGCACTGCGAGCGGCAAACGCCAGAAGAAGAACGAGCCAATCAAAACATCCAGCAAAGAAACTGTTCTTTCGGTCCCAAGTCCAAAAAAAAGCTGAGGCAGGAACACGCGAAGGGTAGAACCCAGATCACCGGCAGAATAAAGCACAAGCTAGAGATCCAAATCGGAAATTCCAACTAGATTCGATCAACCAACACAAGGAGGAAGAGTCTTATGCGAGTGCGAATGAATTTAAGGCAATGTGTCTGGGTTCTGGCGTTGGCGCTGGGCACTGGTATCACTGGAGGCGCGGTACTGACTGCGTCTCCGCTATCCCAGGACCAGTCTCGCGACCGGTCTCAGGACCAGGCTCAGACGCATGATTATTCGAAAAACAAAAACTATCAGATGGGCATGCGTGATGGCAAGGATGACAAAATGCATAACAAGGACCACTCCAGGAAGAGGAAGTTCAAGAAAGATGAAGATCAGAGAGCTTACGAGTCCGGCTACCAAGAGGGTCACGGGGGCGATCAACCTGATCGTCACTAGACCAACAAGAGGCTGAGGCTGGAGGCTCCTCCGCTCGCGCGGCATCACGCGCGCGAGCCTTCACCTCTATCCCTCAGAAGAGCACTCGTCGCTAACCAAGGAGGCGAGCTACGGGTTTTTGCTAAGGCGGCGGAAATATTCGGCGACGGCGTCTTCGTAGCCGGTGGGCACCGAGATTGGGTCGGCGCTGCGAATCTGCCCGGACTGGTCGCCGAGCTTTCGCTGCACTTGCAGTTCGAGGTTATTCACCTCGGTGAGGACTTGGTTGTGAATTTGCTCGAGAAGCGCGGGATTTCCGGGGAAGCGCTTGGGATCGAGCCGCTGCATTTGCTGGATCAGGCCCTGCAACTCACGCTTTTCTTCGGGATCGTTCTGGAAAGTGTTGAGAAGCTGGTTCAAGTTGCTGACGCTCTGCCGATAGGTCAACTCGGGATCGGGCGGAAGCTGAGAATTGTCGGGAGGAACGGCCCCAGGGAGATTTGAGTTGTTGCCCGTATCGATCCACCAGTTTCCGCGACCGTCGCCGCCGTATCGCTGTCCGCCGGTGTAATAGCCATCATCGCGATAGCCGCGCGCATTGGCGCCGCCCGAGCGGTCCAGGCCGGGGCCGAATGCGCCGCCGGGTCCGGCTTGGCCCTGTTGAGCTTGCTGCCCACCACCTTGCTGTCCGCCGGCTTGTTGGCCACCCTGTTGTCCACCTTGCTGCCCGCTGCGCTGGCCGTCTGCGTCCCAACTGAGCCTGCTGACGATTTTGCGAATCGCGTGCGCCTAAGCCGCGCGTGAGGGCTTCCATCTGATCTTTCAGCCGTTGGACGCGGTCCAGAGCGGTCTGCGAATCCTGCTGCTGCGATTGGCCGGAACCGAGCGCGCGCTGGGCATCGCGCACCTGGCCACCAAGACGACCGAGATCCTTGGCAATTTCAGATTCGGTGGACTCCGAGTTGGGATCGTAGCCGCGGCGGAGCCAGTCCGCGCTTCTCTGGATGCGCGTTTGGAGATCGTCCGAATCCATGTCGCCCAGGGCATCGCGAAGCTTGGACGCGGCGTCCTGTTGCGTGGAAGCCAGATCGCGCGCGGCATCGCGCATCTGCTTTTCGAGCTGCGAAAGATCGTCCGCGAGGTGCTGGCGATCCCCGGCCAGAGCCTGTGCTGCGTTCCAGGCGTCCTGAGATTCGGAGAGGCGGCGCAGACGATCGGACTGATTTTGTTGCTCAGCCGCCAGCCGATCGGCTTCGCGCGCGATGGAATCGAGGCGGCCCGAATTTTGCTGCCGCTGCACGCCATTCAGAAGATTTTCGGCTTCGCGGAGGCGATCGGCGGCGCCGCGAGATTCGGCGCTCCCTTGCTGCGATGAAGAGGCCCGGCGCATGGCTTCGTCCGCTTGGCGAAGGGCGTTGAGGGCTTGCTGGACGCGCGGGTCGGCGGAACTTTGGGATTGGCCGGAGGCAGACTGACCGTTGGAGTTGGAAGATTGGCTCGAGGCAGATGGACTGGATGAATTTCCGTTCTGCTGGTTTTGGGCCATCTGTTCCATCTGCCGCTGCAACTGTTCCGCTTCGCGGCGCAACATTTCCTGCTGCCAGCGCTGGTCGAAAGTCTGACCGTTAGTGGTTCGCTGTTGCGCGAGTTCCTGCTGGCGGCGCGCGAGTTCGTCGAGCTTCTTCAGCGCATCGTCGATTTGCTGCTCGCGGGAGTTACCGGCCGAGGCAGCGGTTTGGGCGGTCTCATACTGGTTTTTTTGCGTATCGAGTTCGAGGTCAAAGAGGCTGGCAAGATCGCGTCCCGCGCCGCCGCCACCACCGCCGCCACCCTGGTTGCCAAACGCTACTTGAATCTGGCGAAACGTTGCTTCAGCCTGCAGCAAATGTTGGAGCGCCTTCTGTTCGCTGGGAAGCGCATCATGCCACTTTTGCTGATGAAGTTTATCGGCGGCCGGATTCATGGCCTCGGCCGCGGCGCTCATATCTTTTTGAAACGCGCTGAATCCATCGTTCGCTTGGGTCATGTCGCGCAACTGGAGGCGTCCCGCGAGCGCTATGGCCTGATCGCGAAGCTTGGACTGAACCTCGGAGAGGAATTTGCCCTGCTCGGCAGCCTGTTGCGACGAGGCTGATTTATTGCCTTGTTGTTTCCAGGTGGCGGCGATGATTTCCTTTTCGCGATCGGAAATATCGTTGGGGTTTCCTTGTCCGCCGCCCCCACCGCCGCCGGATTGCTGCGACTGAGAGAATTCGCGCTCGAACGGATCGGCCTGAATGAAAAACATGTCTGTATGGGATTCGGCACGCGCATCTTTTGCGGAAGCGTAGAAGCTGACGAGATCGCCCGGCACGAGCTTGAAATTTTCGAGATAAAGCGTCGTGGAGCCGTCGGCTTCTTTTGCGCCCTTTTGTTTCAGCAGGCTGGCGGTCTGCTCGGGGCCGCCGTTCACGGAATAATGAACCGACAAATCGTTCAGCGCGAATTCGTCAGTGGCCTTTGCGGAGATGGTAACTTCCTCGATGGGACTGGCGCGGTAATCGCGGCCGGGCCTGACGATTTCAACTTCGGGCGGGTTGGCTTTGTTCGCGGCAATGAAAAAATCCTCGGAAAGGCGAACAGGCTGTCCTTGATCGATTGCAGCGACGTGGTAGGCGCCGTCTTTGTCCATAGTGATTGCGCCGGAATAATGATTATTTGTGCCGCCAGTCAACTGGATCTGCTGGCCATTGTCGAGCACCAGGACGCCGTCACGCATGGGCCGGTCGGTGACGACTTCAAGCGCGGCCTGCGTTCCTTCGACAGCGCGAAGGTCGCCGCCATGCTCGTCAACCACATTCTTCAGGCCGGTCCAAGAAGGGAAGTGGTACGTAACGCGAATCTGTTTAACCGCGGGAAGATCCACAACGCGAATATTGAAGTGGCGCGAGTGAACGGCGCCCGCTTCGACGTAATACTCCACGCCCTCGGGCAATCCGGCAAACATAAATTGAAAAGCAGAGCCGCCCGGCTGAGGCTGCATGGTGAGCTGTTCCCATTTTGAGGCGCTGTGATAGCGGGCGTAGAGGCGGACTTTGCCGGTTTGAATTCCAATCGGCTGCGCGGTCACAAGTTCGTCGGCATTGCGGCGAACCGATGCATCGCCAGGGGTGACGCGAATATCGTAAAAGGGGCTGGCCTTGACGTGCCAGCCTTCCCAAAGTAGCGCGGAGCCATAGCCGAGATAACCCGGTCCGGCCACGATCATCCAGACAAGCACCGCCAGTGAGGCGAGGCCGCCGCCGAGCAGAGCCAGCAGCTTTGTGTTGGGCGCAAGCAGTTGAGGCTCGCTGCGACGGGCAATTTCAAGCGTGTCCGCAGCGAGCAGCTCGATGAAAGGCTCGCGTTCATCGGGAGCGCGGTCAGCGAAAGTGACGAGGCGCTGCTGGAATTGCGGAAACACTTTTTCCGCGTCGTCCGCCGCACGTTTGCGGCTCAGCCGCCAGAGTGGGAACGCAATCCCGAACGCGGCGGCCGCCGCCAGCGCGATCAAAAGGATAAAGCGGGCACTGCCTACGCTCCACTCGGAAAACGCAAAGGCATTCGCGATAAGAACGAGAAGAAGAGTTGCGATCAGCGCGGCAGAGGTAAAGATCGCGGCGCCGCGCAATATGGTGGCGAGGCGAAGGCGTCGTTCCAGCTTACCCACGTAGGAGTTGAGCTCGTTTCTTGCGCTCATAAGTCCTCCCTCCGGGCGGCAAGGTGCTGGTTCGCTACCCAGGATTCGGCCAACGCCACGACCAATGCAAACAGCATAACGTACCACCACAAAGGAAAGCGCGTATTTTTATCGGGCCCTTCGTCGGCCGCGACGGCGTGCTCCGGCTGCGTGCCCGCGTTTCCGCTCCATAGCGATTGGACGTCCGGGGACATGACGGCGAGATCGGACTCACGGCGATCGGGATTCACGCCGACGACATCCTGCCTGCCGTTGGCGAGGCGGAACTGGTAAAAGCCGGCGCCCGTCAGCTGGAAGGACTGCGCAGTGGCGGCGTCTTTCAGTGAGAGAGGGCGATGGCCGTCGGGGTCGATCACCTCGACGCCGACCGCTTGCTCTTTTGCGTTTCGCAACTCGACCAGGGAATCCACCTCGCGCGAGCCGCTCCGGCGTTCGGTCCCGGAAAGGTAGAAAGCAGTCTGCTCGACGAAGGGAACGAACTGCGGATGGAGCGGAAAGTCGTTGGTGATATTGTCTAAGCCCGATGCGAGCAGCAGGACGCGGCCTTCGCCGATCCTTTTCTCAAGTAACACGGGTGTGTGGTCCGCGAGCCGGGCGACCACGCGAGAGCCGGAGTCGTCCACTTGCGTGGCGTAGTAGAACTTCACGCCGGACCAGCGATCGGCCTTGGCGATGGATGGATAGGACGGATCGGCGTCGCCAATCGTGAGATAGCTGCCGCCGTCGTTCGAATAGTAGCGCGCCTGCACAATGTTTGCGCCGAAGATGGGGATGCGCGAACGCCGCCCGAGCGAAGTTCCCGCCGCGACCAAGACGCTGCCGCCGCGTCGGACGTATTGCAACAGATCATTGTCCAGTGAAGCGGGCAGGGAGCCGGCGTCCGAAAGAACCACGAACGCATACTTCGAAAACCGAATGTTTCCGGCCTGGAGAACGGGCACGCTTTCCATCGTAAAAGCAGATTGGGCTGTAGCGCTGAGGGCAGCGCCGAAATAGAGCGGGGATCGAGTATCGGTCGCGTCGTGGAGAAAGAGCACTTGTGAGGGATCGGAGCGTTCGACGGCAAATAAGGCCGCATCGTCGCCCGGAAGCACGTCGGCGGAATCGATGCGCACTTCGCAGCGGCTGAAACCGTAAGGCACGTCGAGCGAATCGAATTCGACGGTGGCGCGGCCGTTGGCAGGCACGTCGATCTTTTTCGTGGCGATTGTTTTGGCATTGATGACGAGCGAGACAGTGCGCGCGGCTTCCGGCGTATTGTAGCCGGCGATCACGGCCTGCACGCGCGCCTTCTTTGGCTGCCACACCTGACCCGGGGCGTTCACACTTTCGACCACCCAATTGGGCGCCGGATTGCCGTTTGCCACGGGATGCAGCACCAGCTTGACGTTGGCGGGGAGAGCCACGTCGCTAAAAGTTGGCGGCATGTTGGACTTCTGCATATCGCTGAAAAGGTGCAGTTCAATGGGAGTGGGAACATTTGTGGCGAGTGATCGCAAGGAGCGCGCAAGCTCACCGAAACTGCCGCGCGAATCACCCGGCGCGATACTTTGAACGGCGGCGCGCAGGGCGCCCGCGTCCTGAATCGGCTGAGTGAGCGCTTCGAGCTTGGATCCAAGTTCCATCACTTGAGCACGTTCCGCGGGATTTCGCGATGCCAACAGCGAGATGGCCTCTCGCTTAGCGTCGGCGAGACGCGAGCCGGCGCGCATGCTGAAGGAATTATCGACCACTACCATCATCAGTTTTTCGCTTTTCACGCCAGCCACCGAGCGATTGATGAACGGATCGGCAAACGCCAGCACCAAAAACAGAAGCAATGCGAGCCGGAGCGCCAGGAGCACCAAGTAGCGCAGGCGGCGCTGCCTGATGGAGGTTTGCGTCCGAGGCTCGAAAAACATCAGGGAACTAAACGGCTGCGGGGCGGAGGTGTGTTGACGCAGCAGGTGCAAGTAAATGGGCACCGCGATCGCCGCCGCGCCGGCGAGGAACCATGGAGCCAAAACGCCCATTAGTTTCTCCCCTGGCGGATAGTGAGGTATTCCGCGAGAGCGCTATCGAGAGGCCGGTCGGTGACGAGCAAGAAATAGTCCATCCCAGCGCCTTGCGTGCGTTCGCGCAATTCGGAGATGTGCGCGTCCATTTTTGTGCGGTACTCGTTTTTCGCGTATTCCGGAGTTACTTCGATGCGCTGCTGGGTTTCGAGATCGACGAGTATCACGGGCTCGCCGAGTTCAGGGCGAATCTCTTTGGGATCGAGTACGTGAAAGAGCACAACTTCATTGCCGTGAAATCGCAGCGGCTCGATAGTCCGCACAATTTTCTCGGGCTCTTCGAAGAAGTCGGAAATAATCAAAACCACTCCGCGGCGCCGAAGAAACTGCTGGAAATGGTCGAGCGGCTTGGCGAAATCCGTGCGTGCCCGAGCCTCCGCCAATTCGAGCCCGCTCAGCAGGCGGTGTAACTGTCCGCGACGAATCGAGGGGCGGATGTAATTGCGCACTTCGTCATCGAAGACGATCAAACCGGCGGCGTCGCGCTGGTTGTGTATGGCGAGATAGAAGAGCGAGGCAGCCACGAAGCGCGCGTAATCCATCTTGGTGACGCCGTGCGACGTGTAGGTCATGGAGTTGCTGGCGTCGAGGAGGACGGTGAGCAGGCTGTTCGTTTCGCCGCGATAGCGCTTCAGATAGGCGCGTTCGGTGCGCGCGAACACATTCCAATCCACGTGGCGCAGATCATCTCCCGGGGAATAAGCGCGATACTCGGCGAACTCTTGGCTGAAGCCGAAATCAGGCGAGCGGTGGAGGCCGGCAACAAAGCCATCGACCACGGTCTTAGCTACGAGATCAAGGCCCGAAATGCGCGACAGCACAGCCGGATCGAGAAAGCGTTGCATGTCAGGCACCCTGCGGGGGCGGCATCTGCTGTAGCAAGCGCCGCAGAATTTCGTCCGAATCGATGCGATCTGACTCGGCGTGAAAATTCAGGAGCACGCGGTGGCGAAGGACGGGGATCGCCACGGCGGCGACATCCTCGTAGGCCACGTGGTACCGGCGCCTTGCCAGCGCGCGCGCCTTGGAAGCGAGAACGATGTATTGTGCAGCGCGCACGCTGGCTCCGTAGTTCACGTATTTCTTCACGAAATCGGGAGCGACGCCGCTATTGTGGCGCGTGGCTCGCACCAGTTTGACCACGTACGCGGCAAGCGATTCCGCGACCGGCACCATGCGAACGAGTTGCTGAAAATCGAGAATCTCTCCGGCGTTAGTGACCGGCTGCACCTGGGCAGTGTGAGTGGTGGTGGTCAGATCGACGACCTTCACCTCTTCTTCCGCGCTCAGATAGTCGAGCACGATGTTGAAGAAGAAGCGGTCTAGCTGCGCCTCGGGAAGCGGATAGGTGCCCTCGAGCTCGATGGGGTTCTGCGTCGCCAGGACGAAAAACGGCGATGGCAGCGTGTACTGATTGCCGCGGACCGTGCACGACAACTCCTGCATGGCTTCCAGCAACGCCGATTGCGTTTTAGGCGGCGTGCGGTTCACTTCATCGGCCAGAAGAATATTCCCGAAGATCGGGCCGTGGACGAATGTCCAGCGGCGATGGCCAGTGGTTGGATCTTCTTCGATGATGTCCGTGCCCGTGATGTCTGAGGGCATCAGGTCCGGCGTAAATTGAATGCGCTTGAATACGAGTCCGAGTGTCTGCGCGATTGTCCTCACCATCAGCGTCTTGGCGGTGCCCGGCAGCCCCGTAATCAGGCAATGTCCGCCGACGAAGAGCGCCGTAAGGACCTGATCGAGGACCTCATCCTGTCCCACGATCACCTGGCGGACCTGCGCGAGGATGCCCTCGCGCGCGGCCTGAAAGCGTTCAATGCGCTTCCTTAGTTCTACGGAGTCGAGATTGATTTCGGCGGCGGCAGCCATCGGTTATTTGCCTTTCTCGGAGCTATGGATTTGCAATAGGAGCTTTTGGGCGGGGCGAAAATCGGGAGCCGCTTCGAGCGCCTGCAAGACGTTGTCCTCGGCTTTGTCTTTTTGGCCGGCGTCAAAGTAGGCCTGCGCCAAGTCGAATGCCGCCGAAGCTTTGTCAAGCGGGTGCAGAGCAAGCACAGCGGAATATTCACGGATCGCGCCCTGATAGTTCTGCTGGGCAAGCCACAGTTTGCCGAGGCGCTCGTGAAGCTGCTGATCTTCGGGATAGATATAGTTGATGCGGTTTAGGGTCGCGGCGGCTTCCTTCGGCGAGCCCAGCGTTTCCTCGAGACTGGCTAATTGCTTCAATGTCTCCGGGTCCCGGCCGCCCTCTTTTTCATAGTCAGTTAGGATCGCGGCGGCGGCCTGTTTGTTGTCTTTTGCTAGATCGGCTTCGGCGATAAATTGATAAGCGTTCGCGTCGTAAATGTATTGCGGGTACAACTGGACCACTTCTGTGCCTTCCTTAAGCACGACGTCGTAATTGTGGTTCTTAGCCTGCTCGACAACGTCTTTCAGCTTTGTGCGCCATTCGTCAAAATGCGCGGCGACCTGGCCATCGCCTTTGTATAGCCACTCCTGAAACTCTTTATCGAATTCCTCCGGGGTCATTTTCAAATCTTGCTGGATGGTTGCGGCGGTTGTCTCCTTCGCCGCGAACGAGTGCACCATCTCGAGCAGCTCATCGGCGCCCCAGCGGTCCTGTATGTAATCGCAGATGCGGCCCGCCTGATAATAGGAGACGATCACCTGCGAGGGATATTCAGGCCGCACGAAGCCGCGATCGAGATCGGCGATGGGAAGCAACTTCTTGTCGTGCAGCGCAACGATCACGTCCGGCGTGATCGGGTCGCCCCACTCCGGAGAGGCCTGGGTTTCTTCGTGCACGGCCAGCCCCTCGGTGAACCAGCGCGGCACGCGGTGATTGGTTGCGGTGAGAATATAAACGTGGCTCATCTCGTGCCAGAGCGTGCTCGCCCAATTAAAGTCACCCGGCTTGCGCGCGGAGGGACTGTCCATCGCCACAACCTCTCCAAACGTGACGCCCAGCGCGCCCAGTCCGGGCATCCCCATGGTGCGCACCGCAAAATCCTCGTGGTCGGGATAGACTTCCACCTGGACCGGGCCGGGTAGAGTCATTTTGTACTTCTTGTCATAGGTCGCCATGGCGCGCTTCAACAAGTCTTCCACATACGGGCGTAGAAGTTCGGCTTCGTTCCTGTGGAGTTTGATGATGGTGTTGTGGTCGCGAAACGAGACGAAATTCTTGTAGCTATCGAGTAGGCGGAGGCTGTTGACCGTCTCTTCGTTGCGGTAGCCATTCTCGTAGCACATTTCGAGCTGCTTGCGCGGTTCGTCGTCCTGCCCCAGGCGCATCAAATTGATTCCGAGTTGCGACCGGGCGGACAAGAGCTGCGGATCGGCGGCGATGGCTCTGCGGTAATAATCGACGGCGTCTTCGTAACGGTAATTCAGCACCAGGTGGTGGGCCACAATTGCGTAGGCTTCGCCGTACGCCGGATTCACTTGGTGGATTTTCGCAAACCACGCGTCGGGCGAGCGGTCCGCCAGCACTTCGACGGCCGCGTGAATTGCCATTGCGTCGAGAGCGTCGGGAGAAAGATTGATCGCATCATCGGCCTGGCGGATGGCTTCATCGGTCTGGGAGTCTTCGAGAGCAAGCTTCGCCATCAGCTCATGGGCTTCCACAAGTTTAGGATCGATGGCGAGGGCGCTGGAGACCCAATCAATGGCTTTGCTGTCGAATCCGTCGGCGCTGACTAGCGCGAGTCCCAGATAGGCTCGCGCGTCTTTTGGATCGCGCTGCAAGGCTTCTTTGAACAAGCCTTCGGCGTCGGTGTTATTGAATCGCTCGTGCAGGAGCATTCCCCATCGAACACGATATAGGGCGCTTTTGTCGTTCTGCGCCACCGCGAGGCGAAATTCGTTGTTGGCCTGCTCGTAATTTTCAAGGCCCCAATATCCTTCAGCGCGGAGATACGGATCGCCAGCGAGTGTGAGCGACTTGTAGCAGGCTTGAGCTTCGCTTTGCTGGCCGTGTTTGCGCTGCAAGTGGCAGTCGTCTGGCGTGGCGGGCCACACCGCGCTTGCAGCGGCGAGCAATCCGGCGCAAATTGCCGCGAATTGGTATGCGTGTTTCACTTGTCTAATTGATCCTGCACCTTCGCCAACTCCAAGAGCGCGGCGGTAAGTTGTGTCTTATAGTCGTCCTGCGACATAGCCAGCTTTTGGTATTTCAAAGTGTCTATTTTCCGTTCGAGGTCTTCTTTTTGCGCGAGCAATGCGCGCTTCGCAGGGTCGTTGTAAGCCTTTTGAGCGGCACCCAGACGGATCAGCGTGAAATTGGAAAGTAACAGGCCCTCGCCTGTGTCTGACGCCGGCTCACGCACCGGGTCGTGATGCCCGGTATCGTCGAAGACGGCGTGTTCGGTGGCGAGCCGCTTTTGGGCATCATAAAAGGCGGCTGTTTTCTTGGTGGCGTATTGAAAAGCTTCGAGTGCGCTAACGGATTCATTCTTGTCCAGGTCTGCCTCGGGATCGTGCAGAGCTTCAACCCAGTACCGCGCAAACACAGTGGCGTTCTTCTCCGTTCCACTTTTTGTTGCGGCGATCACGCAGCGCCCGCGCTTCTCAAGGGCGGGAACCGAGCCGCCGCTGGCGCTGGTCGTATTAACAATAAGTTGCCGCTTGGCAGCAATGCGGTCACACAGCGCCGCCAAATCCACGGCGGAAATATCAGGTCCCACAAGATTGAACTTGTATTCGACGCCGTCGTAGGTGCCGTGGCCGATCAGAATCAGCACGAAATCGTCGTCAGGCTTGGCTTGGCTGGCTATCTTGCCGAGCACGTCCGTCAGTCGCGCTCGAGTGGCATCATTGCCGTCCAGCGTGAAGACGTGAGCATCACTTCCGGAAGCTTTGAGCAGTCGGTCGAGGTCGGTTGCCAGCGAGGTGAATTCCTGCTCGTAGTCCGGCTCGCCGCCCAAGCCTGCTACCGTGACGTAGTAAACGCCGGCGCGCGCAGGGATCGCGCACAGCAAAAGGCCGCAGCACAACGCGAGGGCCGCCGACTTCACCCTCATATCACGCCCCATTTCCGCCGCAGCAGCCACTCGGAAAACAGCAGCAGCAGAATCGCGATGAAGACGATCGGCATATCCCAGAGCGCCTTTGTCTCGCGAACGCTAATTCCCGCCTCGGAATAGGAAATTTCGCCGGGGAGTTTCGACAGGTCTTGCGGACGCCAGTAGCGGCCGTCGGTTTGCGACGAAAGTTTTTCAAGCAGGTCGCGATTCTGTTCGGTGTGAAAACTTTCGGCCACGCCGTCCGTCCGTTGAAACGTAAATACGTCGCGCCCAAGTTCCTGCCCGCCGCGCTGAGCGGTCACCTCCGTCAGATACGATCCGGGCTTATCTGCAGTCCATTCACCCTGGAAGGTACCCGGCTTATCGGGAACCGGAGTCATGTCAACTTTCGCGGAGACGCCGCCCGGCCCCGTGATCTGTGCCTGGACGCTGGCATCGGCAGCGGGAAGATAGTCCTTGCCGCGCACGTCTGCTGAAAAGCTGATGTGCCCATCGTCGAATAATTCCTGATGCGGCACGGACGCGACCACGCGATCCGGCGTGTCGGCGACCAGCCAACGCAGCAATTGCCGCCAGAACATGTCGTGGCTCGTGTCGCCCAACGGAAGGCTCATCTGCCACCGCCACGTACCCGAAGTAGCGAGCACGGCCGTGCGGCCGCGCCCGTAATTCTGCGTGATCAGCAACGGCATCTTGCGCCCGCCAACTTTCATCTCGGCCAGCACGGTAGCGCCTAGCTTGGGCGTGCCCGGATCTTGATGGTCCATCAGGTAGGGAAGCGTTTTCCAGCGCTCGGCGTTGCGCGCCGGGTCGTCTACCAACCGGCAAATCAGGCTGTCCGCGCCCGCCTGCGTTAATTCGACGGTGGCCGGGACGCGCTGAAACGTATTTTTTCGATTGGGCAAATTCACCGGAAGAAGGTCCGCAAGTTCTGATCCGCCCCAGCCGCCGTCGGACAAGGCAAATCGCCCGCCCAAGAGCAGCAGCCCGCCTCCGCGCCGGTCGACGAACTGCCGGATCAGATCCTTTTGCGTGGGCGTGAAATACCCCGCTTCGACCGAGCCAATAATAATCGCCTGGTATCCAAAAAGATCGTCGGTATTCGAAGGGAAACCGTTCGCGAGCTCCTTGGGGTCATTGATCCCCTGGCGATAAATCTTATTCTCGGTTGTCCGCAACATCGATGCTACCTGCACCAATTTGTCGTCGTCCTCAGCGCGCCGCATGAACTTGTACTCCCAGCGCGGCTCGCCCTCCACGTAAAGAATGCGCCGCTTATCGGACATCACATTCACCAGCCGCGTGACGCCGTTGTTCAGCCGATTTTCCTCGCCGGGCATCGGGTCGATCGTAAACTGCAGCGCCTTGGCTCCGGCATCGCCGGCGTTGAAGAGAAGTGTCTCTGATTGGCTTTTTCCGTTGCTGCTAAATGTGATTTCGCGCGAGCTCAGCAGCTTCTCCCCGTCGCGAACCGCAAGCATCGATTTTTCCCCGGCGTAGCCTTGTTGGTGCAAAGTGACGGTCGCGGTCAACCGCGAATCGGCCATCGCACGCGGCGCAACGGCGGCATCGTCAATCTCCACATCGTGCCGCATTTCCTCCGCTCCCAATCCCACCGTATGGACTGGGATGCGCCGGTTGCGAAGCGCGGCAATGGTGTCCAAGTCGATGCCGCCCGAATTGTCGTCTCCGTCAGTCAGCAGCACAATCGCGCCGACGGGCAGATCCGAAGTCTCGGCGACAAATTGCTTCAGACTTTCACCGATGTGAGTTGCGGGTGCCGCGGGCTGCAGTTCCTTCAGGCTGGAGACGCGCGTGAGATGGCTATCGAGCCTGTACAATCGCGTCTGAAATTTCTTCTGCAAATCCGCCAGCACGCCGCCCTGCAACAGATTCACGCCTTGCGCAAGCCGTGTAATGTTGCCGCCATCCGCGATGGACATGCTGCGCGAGTCGTCCACCAGCAGCGCGATAATGTTCTGTTGCGGCTTCAGCTGCGCAACCGTAATCGCCGGCTGCCACAGCAAAATCAGCACAAGTGCGGCGAGTGCCGCCTGCAAGAGCCAAATAATTCCCGCGCGCCAGCTTCGCAATCTCGGCGCGGCGCGCGGCAGTCGCGAACGAATCAGCCATCCGAGCCCCGCAGCCGCTGCCAGGATCGCCAAAAACAGCGCCCACTTCGGCCACGGGCCAAGCAAAACGAACTGGCCCTTCGAAAATGTTGGCGCCGGATACTTGAAGAGGAATTGGAACATTCGTCGCACATTTCTTTACAATCGCTCGATCGAATCGCACCCCAGCCGTCAGATACTCAGTGCGTCATCCCGTAAATCACATAATTGATGCCCACGCGAAAAGCCATGGATGCAAAGCGCTCTGGATACTCGGGACTGTCCGCCCATTCCCACGCGTCTCCCAGATGCATGTTGTGGCAAATCGCCACCATCACGCGTCCTTTGTCGTCCCGAATAGCCCGCCATTTCGGCACGTAGCCGTCCTTCTCGTACGTGCGGCCGGTGTTGATGTATTGTTCTCCCGGCACCTGAAAACGGTCGCTCAGGTCATATAAGACGTGAAAAATCTCGTCTGAGTTGCTGAGGTCCTCCACCGGCCGGTCGGGGATAACCAGCCGCATCCCATTCATGAAATTTTCCCAGTCGGCGGTGCCGTGGAAATTGTCAACCATCAGGAAGCCGCCCTTCAGCAGATAATCGTGCAGCCGTTTGGCTTCCGCGGGAGTGAAGGTCCAATCTTCCACATCGACGGCGTAAACCCACGGGTAGTTGAAAATCTTGTCGTCGTCGAGATCGACCACTTGCTCGGTCGATCGCGCGTTCACCCGCGTCAAGCGGCGCAGCGCCAGCAGAAATTGCCGGTCGGCCTTGGGGTAGTCTTGGCCCCAAGTCCATCCGCCGCCATTCCCATACCCCCTGTAGCCGAAGCCGCCGCCACCGAAGCCGCCGCCAAAGCCGCGTTGCGCCGCGGTATATTGCAGCCGCGACCAGGAGAACTCGGCCTTCTCGTTTGCCTGCTCCGGGGTCACGGGCGCGTAGGGACTCGACCCGTAAAATTGATATCCGTTCGATTGGAGGGCTAACAGACTTCCGCTGAAGGCTACCAGGATGGCTGCAACCGAAATTCGCCGCGCGAGCTTCATACATCACACTTCATGAGATACTTTGATGCGCAAGGAGAGCCTAACAGATTGGCGTATCCATCTCCAGCCACGAGGAAAGGTGCGGGAGAGCCGTGCGGCGAAGGGCATTCATAAAATTGGGTGGCGCGGCCGCGCTTGGCCTCAGTGGGGCAAAGGCCTTTGCCGATCAGCAGATGCAGGGGATGCCTCCAAAATCTTCCCCCGCCGAGGCCTCGCCGCAGTCCGCGCAATCAGGCGTCAAAGCGGACTTCACCCTGCGCATCGCGCCGGTTACCGTCGAGCTCGCCCCTACCCGCATCATCAGCACCATCGGCTATAACGGCACTTCTCCCGGCCCCGTCCTCCGCATGCGCGAAGGCAAGCCCGTCACCGTGGACGTTATCAACGACACGGACACGCCCGAATTCGTCCACTGGCACGGCTTTCTGATCCCCTCCGACGTCGACGGCGTGGAAGAAGAGGAAACGCCGCCCGTCCCGCCGCACGGCCAGCCGCCAGTTTCAGTTCACGCCGGGACCCGCCGGCACGCGCTGGTACCACTCCCACGCAATGGCGATGGACGACCTGCACAAAGGCACCTACACCGGCCAGTTCGGCTTCGTCATGGTCGACTCGGGCCAGGATCCCGGCCACTACGATCAGGAACTTTTTCTCGCGCTGCGCGACTGGGAACCCTTCTTCACTACCCAGCTGATGGATGATGACGACGAAGCCCAGAGCGGCCCGCAGCCCGAAAGGCCCGCCGTGCTCGACGCGCGCCCGAACGGCCTCGAAGTCAGTTCGGCGATGTACTCGATCAACGACAAAGCCCTCGGCGTTGGCGAGCCGATTCGCGTGAAGCAAGGCCAGCGCCTGCTCATGCATATCCTCAACGCCAGCGCGATCGAAAACCGAACCATCGCGTTTCCCGGCCACAAATTCCGCGTATTCGCTCTCGACGGCAACGCCGTACCCTCGCCGCAACCCGTCGAAGTTCTTCTTCTCGGTCCCGGCGAGCGCGCCGACGCTTTCGTCGACATGAACCAGCCGGGCATCTGGATTCTCGGCGCGCCCGCAGGACAACATCCGCAACTTCGGCCTCGGCGTCATCGTCGAGTACGCGAACCAGCACCAGCAGCCCCAATGGATCCCGCCCTCTAAGGCCATCTGGGATTACACGATTTTCGGCCGTACCGCGCCCGGCAGCATCGGCGCCACCCGCGCCCGATCAGAAGATCGACATGGCGTTCACGAAAATTCCCAGCGGCAATGGAAGGTTCAATGCCTTCCTCGTGAACGGCAAGCAATATCCGCACGAGAATGAATTCGTCCTGAAAAAGGGCGCGCGCTACCGGCTCGTCTTTCGCAATCGCACCGACGACGCTCACCCGCTTCACCTGCATCGCCACCGTTTCGAACTGGTCGACATCAACGGCAAACCAACTTCAGGCGTCATCAAGGACACCGTCATCGTCCCTTATTACGGCCGCGCCACCGTAGACTTCACCGCCGACCAGCCCGGCCTCACCCTCTTCCACTGCCACATCCAGCAGCACATGGACTACGGCTTCAAAGCCCTCTTCCGCTACGCCTAACCCTCAAATTGTTTATCAGTGCATCAGAGTTTCCCTGCTGTTGCGGGCGCCCCGCCTTTGCCTAATAAACATGGGATTGCGACTATTTATTTGGCAGTTAGTCGAATTTTAGGGCAGATCAAGGGGCCGAGGAAAGAGTCCCTTGATCGAATTTGTCTGCCTTGATTTTTCCGAAACGGCAACTTTCGGGGGACTCGGTCCAAAACAACACGCCCTCGCCTAGCAAAATCCGTTGCGTACAGCGATAAATGGACTAGACTCCGCGACATGAAGAGGATAACTACGTACCTGATGTGGCTATTCATGACGGCACTTCCGGCCAGCGCACAAAGCATAGTGAACAATGGAAATTTTACCCTTGCTCTCCCCTCTCACAAGGGGCGACTCGACTTGGAGCACAAGCGGCTTCACACTTGCTCAAGTCTCCGCAAAGCCCAATAGCGCAGAAGTTGGGGTGCGAGCGCACGATGCATCGAATCAATTTTCCCTCCTAGGCTTCCTGTTCCTTTTTCCTGAGCAAACACCGATGACAAGTGCGAAGTGCCGGACGGAGTCATGGAGCCTCTGAAGAAGAGCAATCCCACGTTACAGATCGCCGCGTCAACACAGATGGTACGCTCGGAAGGCCCTCCTCTGGAGCTGATGGCCTACGTGAGTGAAGGTCAGGGTGGAAAACTTATCTACAGCATACGCGGCTTTTTGGCTGTGGACGATGTGTGCGGCGACCTTGAGATTTACGGAAATGATGTCAGCGTTATCCGTGATCCAAACTTGAAGAAGATGTGGGATAGCTACCACCTTGACCCTCAGTATGTCCCGACGTTCAACGATATTTTCCAATATGCCCAAATCCTTTACGACAACCACATGTATCAAGCGGCAGCCCCGATCTTTGAACAAGCACTGGCGAAGCTCAAAGATGTCAAAGATCAGACAAAATGGCGACGTGTGGCGACTGATCAAGCCGGAATAGCCGTACGGATCTGCGGGAGATATTCCTGAGGCTCGTGCTCTTTTCAATGCCGCGATAGCGGCAGACCCAGACTATCCGATGTACTACTACAACTTGGCCTGCGCTGACGCCGAGGAGAAGAAGTTGGCGGACGCGCGCACGCATCTGCAGCAGGCTTTTGCTCGAAAAGCGAACGTTATACAAGGCGAGACCATGCCAGACCCGGCAAAGGACGATTCATTCCTGCCTTACCGCGATAACAAAGAGTTCTGGACGTTTGTCCAAAGCCTACACTGACTTCACCCGACCAATAATCGCTATATGCACTCGAACCCCCGTGACACACGTCCGCAGTTTCCTTGCGCGTTTTTCGAGTAAAGGGTACCCTCACCGAGAAATTACAGGAACGAAAGGTCAAGCCATGAAGCAAATAGCCGTGATTTGCATTTTCTTTCTGGCAGGCGCGGCGGCGTGGGGACAAGCGCCTTCGCAGAGCCCGCCCGCGCGCCTTCACCATTGGCCCTGGCGTTCATTCGCCGGAAGTAGACTCGGATGGCCGCGTGACGTTCCGCTACCGCGCGCCAAACGCCAAGGAAGTGGTCGTGTTTCGGGACGGTGGCTCACCCCTGCCGATGAAGATGGATGACCAAGGGGTGTGGACGGCGACCACCGAGCCGCTCGCGCCGGATTTTTATCCGTATAGTTTCGTCGTGGATGGCGCAATGACGCCCGATCCCGCCAACCCATCGCTGAAGCCCATGTACAAGATCGCTTTGGGACAGAGCATTGTCCACGTCCCGGGCCCGGCGTCCCTCAGTTGGGAATGGAACGATGTTCCGCACGGGACGATCACGAATCACTTTTATAAATCCGGCATCATTGGCGATGAGCGGAACTTCTACGTGTACACTCCCCCGAATTACGATCCTCATCGCAAGCAGCCGTACCCAGTCCTCTACCTGCTTCATGGATTCAGCGACGATGCCAGCGCCTGGACGACGATAGGCCGCGCGAATGTGATTCTGGACAACTTGATCGCCGAGGGCAAAGCCAAACCCATGCTGATCGTGAATACGCTGGGCTACGGCGTGCCGGATATCATAAAGGGCGGATTCAACATCAATCCCGCCGTCGCAAAAACGAACAATGACAAATTCATCGACGCGCTTCTTGAAGAAGTAATTCCACAAGTCGAAAAGGAATACCACGTATCAAAGGATAGCAACGGCCGCGCGGTAGCTGGCCTTTCGATGGGCGGCGGCGAGTCGCTCTCGGCAGGACTCAATCATCCCGACAAATTTGCGTGGGTTGGCGGCTTCAGCAGCGCCGTCATGCTGGCGGGTGCCGACGTTTCAACGGCGTTTCCTGCCGTGGACGCCAAAATCAACTCCCAACTGCGGCTCCTTTGGATCGCGTGCGGCACCGATGATCAGCTCATCAAAGCGAATCGGCAATTCGAAGATTGGCTGACATCGAAAGGCGTGCGATTCACCCGGATCGAAACGCCGGGCGCCCATACCTGGATGGTCTGGCGACGCAACTTGACTGAATTTGCTCCTCTGTTGTTCCAACCCCAGGCGAAGTAAATGATGAAGCGCGGCGTCCAAATCCTTTGCGTAACCGCGGTGATTCTGCTGGCTGCTGCACGTGCGCAGGTTCAATCCTCCGCGAAATCCGATGCCGACGCCGCGCGCGGACGCAATCCTTGCCAAAATGAGCCTGGAACAGAAGATTGATTTGCTAGGTGGCACAGATGGGTTTTTTATACGCGCCATGCCCGAGTTCGGAGTTCCGGCCTTGCGCATGGCCGATGGTCCCATAGGCGTACGCAATTTTGGTCCCGCCACGGCAATGGCCGCCGGAATCAATCTAGCCGCTACGTGGGATCCGGCTCTCGCCGAACGCGTGGGTACGCAGATAGGGCGCGACGCTCGTGCGAAAGGCGTGAATTTTCTCCTTGGGCCGGGCCTCAACATCTACCGCGCTCCGCTGAATGGCCGCAACTTCGAGTACTTTGGCGAGGACCCTTTCCTCGCGTCGCGCATCGCCGTCGGCTACATCGACGGCGTCCAGAGCCAGGGCGTTAGCGCCACGGCCAAACACTTCGTGGCCAACAATTCGGAATTCGACCGGCACAACACGGACTCGATCATCGACGAACGCACGCTGCGCGAGATTTATCTCCCCGTCTTCGAGGCTGCCGTGAAGGACGCGCACGTCGGGGCCGTAATGGACTCCTACAATCTCGTAAACGGCGTCCACATGACTCAAAACGAAATCCTCGACACCGAAATACTCAAAAAGGAATGGGGTTTTCAAGGCGTGCTGATGTCCGACTGGCTTGCAACCTACGACGGCGTTGCGGCGGCCAATAGCGGACTTGATCTGGAAATGCCGAGCGGCGCGTTCATGAATCGCGCCACTCTGCTTCCCGCCGTGCGCGATGGCAAAGTATCGCTTGCAACGATCGACGATAAGGTGCGCCGCATTCTCAGGCTGGCCGTGAAATCGCACTGGCTGGATAGGGATCAGACCGATCTGGCCATTCCGCGCTACAACCTCGAAGGCCGTCAAGCCGCCCTCGCTGCCGCGGAGGAGGGCATGGTCCTGCTGAAGAACGATGGAAACGTGTTGCCTTTGAATAAGCACGCAATCAAATCAGTGCCGTGATCGGGCCGGATGCCTATCCCGCCGTGCCTGTCGGAGGCGGCAGCGCTGGCGTGCGGCCGTTTGCCGCCGTCAGTTTCCTTGAAGGCATTGCCAACGAACTCGGACCCACGGTGCACACGTACTACCGCCGTGGAATCCCGGAGTTGAGTGAATTGGCGCAAGACACGAATTTCTTCACGACCGAGTCGGGCAGCAGCAGGGGACTGGTTGGAGAATATTTTTCGAGCGAGAGTCTGGAAGGTGAGCCGATGCTCCGTCGCACCGACGCGCACGTAAACTTCGGCGGGTCCCGGCGCGGACTCTCGGCTTTGGCGCAGCTGCGTATCCAGCCGGCGCAGTGGCCGCGCGATGGACCGGCTACTATACCGCCTCCAACGCAGGCGACTACGATTTCTTCGTGCAATCCACTGGTGAAGCTGGTGGCTACTATCGGCTATATGTTGATGGCAAATTGAATCTCGACAACTGGACCATCGCGAAAGCGCTCGTCGGCTATTCCACGCTTGCGCTGAGTCAAGGGCCGCACAAGATCGTTCTGGAGCGCCACGGCAGGCCGGGTTTCCTAGGAACCAGATTTCGCTTTGGAATTGTTCGCCGCGATAGTTACGTCGATCCTGCCGCCGAAAAAATTGCTGCGTCAGCCGATGCCGTTGTGGTTGCCGTAGGCTTTGACCCCGAAAGCGAGAGCGAAGGCTCCGATCGCACTTTCCGCCTGCCGCCCGGACAAGACGAGCTGATTGAAAAAATGGCAGCGGCCAACAAGCGCGTGATCGTAGTCATCACTTCCGGCGGCGCAGTGGACATGAATGCCTGGGTCGATCGGATCCCGGCCCTGCTGGAGGCCTGGTACCCAGGCCAGGAGGGCGGCACTGCCCTCGCCCAGATCATTTTCGGAGACGTCAATCCCTCTGGCCGCCTGCCCGTCAGCTTCGAGCGCCGCTGGGAAGATAATCCCGCTCACGACAGCTACTACCCGGAACCGGGAAGCAACCGTGTCGTGTACAAGGAAGGAATATTCGTCGGATACCGGGGTTACGAGTACAAAAACGTCAAAACGCGCTTCGAATTTGGTTCAGGATTGTCATATTCGACGTTCCAATATCGAAGCTTAAGCGTGCGCCCAATCTCGCGTATTTCAGGTCCACCAGATCGGAATACGCCGCGCGCGGCCGCTCCGCTTTACCAAGTCTCCTTCGACGTGACGAACACCGGCCCCCGCGCTGGCGCCACCGTGGCGGAAGTCTACGTAGGCGAATCGCATCCCCGCATCCCACGCCCGCTGAAGGAGTTAAAGGGTTTTGCGCGAGTGAATTTGCTCCCCGGCGAAACCCGCCGCGTGACGGATTCCGTTGAATGGCCCGCGCCTTCTCTTTTTACGATGTGAGCGCCCACGGCTGGCGGATAAACCCGGGCGAATTCACCGTGTACGTCGGCCAATCCGTCGGGCAGTTAGAGCTAAAAAATACACTAACAATCACGTCCTCGGCGTTTACTCCGCTGGACGTCAAGTAGATGTTATAGCGGCCGCTCTGCTACACAACAAAGTTCCGGCGACACTGCTTTTGACGCAGGAGGAACAGAAGTGGGTTTTCGGAGTTTTCGAGCGGGTGCGAATACTTTAGAATCGAAGTAGTTCCCGCTGTGGGCGTGTAGCTCAGCTGGGAGAGCACCTGCTTTGCAAGCAGGGGGTCGCCGGTTCGATCCCGGTCACGTCCACCATCTTTTTAACCACTTAGCTTTCCTCGAACTCCAGCCCGAGTTGAAATCTGAAGCTTTCGCATCCACATAATTGTCTACACTTCCGAATTGGACATTTGGAACTAACTGAAGGTTAGGCGACTAGCTGAATAAGGCACCTGCCTTCGAGGCAGATGCTCAGAATCACTGAGCCCGCTCTCCGGCGACGCCAGCTACTAGGCTAGTGCATAACAATGTCGGCTCCTCGACACGAGTAGACTCTGGTTTGTCGAGACCACAGGCTCGGGAGAGAGGAGCCGAACATGATGATTATAGGCGTAGATTACCACCCGACCTTTCAAGCGATTGCATTTTGTGTGGAAGAGACTGGTGAGTGCGGTGAACAGGAACTGAGCCACAGTGAGAAGCGGAGAGATTCTATCGAGACCTGAAGCGGCAAGGAGCGAGCGTGCGGGTAGGAATGGAGGCTACCGGCTATTCACGCTGGTTCGAGCGGCTACTGGCAGAGTTGGGTTTCGAGCTGTGGATCGGCGATCCAGCGGAGATCCAGACCAAGCGAGTGAAGAAGCAGAAGACCGACCGCAATGATGCTCGACTCCTACGCAGGCTGATGCTGGAAAATAACTTCCCGCAGATCTGGATACCAAGCCCCGAGAATCGAGATCTACGGCAACTGCTGTGGCATCGGCATCGGCTGGTGCAGATGCGCACGCGGATCATGAATCAGCTGCAGGCGCTGGCCATGAACGAGGGCTATTGCTGGAAGAAAAAACTGTTCAGCGAACAGGGGCGCACGTTGTTAGAGAAGCTCGCGTTAGCTCCCTGGGCCAGTCGGCGCCGGCAAGAGTTGCTGGAGTTGCTGGACCGCCTGAATCCGACGATTGAAGAGTTGACGGCCGCGGTCGAGCGGGAAGCCAGAAAGCGGCCCGAGGTTCTGCGACTGATGACCCATCCGGGCGTGGGCCCGCTTACGGCACTCGCTTACGTGTTGATCATCGGAACTCCGACTCGGTTTGAACGGAGCAAGCAGATCGGCACGTACTTGGGGATGATTCCCAGTGAGGACTCCAGTGGCGGCAAGCAGCGGCTGGGGCACATCAGCAAGCAAGGCAATTCCTTGTTGCGCTTCTTGTTGGTGGAGGCGGCCCAGGCGGCAGCGCGAATCCATCCTGACTGGCGACGTCGGTATATCCACCTGGCGATGCGTCGGCACAGGAGCATAGCCAAGGTAGCGATGGGACGCAGGCTGGGGATCCGGTTGTACTGGATGTGGCGGAACGGTTGTGAGTATTCGCAGTCTTTAGAGTTCGGTTCGTACGTGGGACAGCTCGGTACCGGACATGGTGTGAAATAGAACACCGTGCACTTGATGGGGCACCCCACTCCCTGCGAAGGGAGTTTGAACGAGTAATCGTGGTCGAAGTTTTGATCGAAGAGATGTTTGGGTCGGACCGAAACCGACCGAAAGATTACGGACGAGCCGTGGTCATCGACGCTAGGCCCAAGAAGACAACGAACGAAGACACTCTTCGAAGTGAACGGAGAAGTGCGCTCACAAAACGATTGACGGAGCCGACATTGTTAGAGATGTCCGGTAAGCCGACTTCCATGATAGGTCTTTGTCAAGAGGGCCAAAGCTCTCCTGGCGCGCTTCGGAGGAGCGCGGGTGTAAATTCGTTTCGCTTCGTCAGCGCGTCGTGTTGGCCTCTCGGCCTCGGTTCCTCACGGTGGAGAACCAGACTTCCATTTGCTGGCGCAGCTCTTCGGGCTGCCCAGAAGATTGAGTTTGTGTTCTCCTGCCAGTCTCGAAACTAATCAACGGGAGCGTCGGGAGCTTGTGCTCTCGCGCCCAGTCGGCTTAACGGCGAGACCTGGCAGGCCGCGCGCTGAAAAACCAGGGCCCGCAGCCCTTCATCGATATCCGGGTTGGTCGCCAGCAGTTCGCGGAAGTAGCCAGCCTTGTGCAACCGCTGCTTGTTGTAGCTCACGCCGGCTTCCATCAGCAGTGAGCTAATCTTGATTTTCATCTGCACCATCTGACGCACCAGCAGGTTGCGGTAGCGTAGCGTGCGCCGCCTCTCGCGAATCGCCGTGGAGGCCATGTAGCACTCCGGCAGGAAATCGCAACGCAGGCAATCGCATATCTTGTTGGCATCGATGCGGTCGTTCTTCTTTTTCGCTGCTGCAATGGCACGCAGCATCAACGGGTGGGCCACCTTCAGGGCGGCTGCATGTGGCTTCAGGTGATCGTAGATCCACCCGGTGAACATCGTCGCTTCCATCGCCGCGCTCCACGGCTGTGGCAAAGTCTTCATCCAGTGGTCCAAGTCAGTGCGTGTGGCGGGAAGCGATCCTTCGGCGTAGACCTTGCCACCGCTGCCCTTCACGCAGTAGCTGATCTTCCGCTTGTGCACATCCAGGCCGATGTAATACCTAGATTCCATGGGGGAGCCTCCTTGGTGTTCTGAATCAGCGCATCGCTGAATTCAGCTTTTCTACACCAAGCGCTCCTCCTTCGACCTATACATTCAAACTAACCAGGAGTTAGCCTCGGTTTCTTGGTCTCAGGTCAATTCGAAGGAATCTTGGGCCCCGGCAACCTCGCGGCCTCGCTTTTCAACACTCGTCGAAGCCAAACATACGCTGGGTCATTGTCGTGGTACTTGTGCCATTGCAGTGCTTCGATCATGGGCGGAACATCAACGGGAAGTGGGAGGAGTTTTAGCGGCAGGAATCTTGCGTATTTCGTTGCGAGGCGCGTGGCGACGGTAGCGATTCGATTTGTCCCCACGACCAGGTGCGGGACAACATCGAAACTGTGCGTAACGACTTCGGCTCTTCTCTTGTACTTTAGGCGTCTCAGAAACAGCTCGTCGAAATTCGGTGCGGCTCCTTCGCCGACGTGGATAGCGACGTGACCGAGATTCAGGTATTCCTCGAGGGACATTCTGTTTCCTACGCTTGGGTTCCGAATCCAGGCGATCACCGTATGCGTATCTTGAAAGAGAGGCATCTTCGGATGCGTTCTGGTCGCGAAAACGTCGGGAGCTACAAGAAAGTCGAGGGTGCCTGCTTCCAGAGCTTCAACTGCCCGCTCACTGGTGGGTAGGAGTTCGAAAGTAAGATGGGGCGCCAGCCGCTGAACATTCCTCAGAGCATCCGCCATGAATACCGTGATCGCATAGTCGGACACTGCCACGGAGAAACGCCGGCGTGAAGTCCGGGGGTCGAAGCGGGCCCGTGTAGCGATCGTTGCTTGTGCCTGAAGCAAGAGATTTCGTACGGGTTCGATGAGACCCAGAGCCACCGGCGTCAAGACCATTTTGCCGCCCACCGGAACCAGCAGTTGATCTTGAAAGAAATTCCGCAATCGCGCGAGTGCGGCGCTTGTAGCGGACTGACTGAGATGGATGCGCATACCGGCGCGGGTCACGTTCTTTTCGGTCAACAGGGCGTCCAGTGTCACCAAGAGATTGAGATCGAATTGAGAGAGCTTCATTGGTGTTCCCCGGCATCTGTTCAATGGATACGGCGTATGCTCAAAAACGATTTGGTGAATGCTGGATCATCCGTCTATCTTGGCTGCGTACGCAAGTCTTACTCATCGAAACGACGCCCATATGCCCAGACGCATCCTATCCCATCTCGCGCACGTCGAACTCTTGACGCCGAGACTGGAAGACTCGGTCGCCTTTTTCACGAACGCCCTCGGGCTGGTTGAAAGCGCCCGCTCCGGCAAGTCCGTCTATCTTCGGTGTTGGGGCGAGCACTACCATCACAGCATCGTGCTCACCGCGGCGGAACAGCCTGGGCTTGGCCACGCGGCATGGCGCACGGAAGGCACGGAGGAACTCAACGAGGCGGTCTCAAGGATTGAAGCAAGCGGTATCCGCGGCGAATGGCGGGATGAATCGCTTGGGCACGGCCGTGCGTACCGATTTCGCGGCCCCGGAGGGCACTGCCACGAAGTCTTCTGGGAGGTCGACCGTTTCGATGCACCTGCCGAGCTGAAGTCAACGTATCCGGATCGCCCGCAGCGATTCGTCGGCCGGGCCGTCGCACCGCGGCAGATCGACCACGTTACCTTGAACACGCAAGACGTCATGAAAACTTGCCAATGGTATCGCGATGCTCTGGGCTTTCGCTTCATGGGATACACGGTTCTCGACCACGACCCAAAAGTCACTGTATTCGGCGTCCTCACCACGAACGAAAAGTCGCACGATTTGGGCTTTGGCGGCGACTTCTCGAAGTTGCCCGGACGATTCCATCACGTCGCTTTCTGGGTCCCATCGTATGAGGACCTTTTGCGCGCAGCAGACATGCTTCTGGAATCGGGCACCCCGATTGAGTTCGGCCCCGGCAAACACGGAATCGGCGAACAGGGTTACCTGTATTTTCGAGATCCGGTCGGTTTACGCGTGGAGCTCAATACCGGCGGATACCGCAACTACATACCCGATTGGCAGCCCACCGATCTGGAAACCCTCGCAAGGATCCAACGTGATGTTCCGCAATCTCGATTACGGTCCCAAGTCTTTCATGGAAGCGATGCCTCCGGCGCCAGAACCTGCGATTCCAGAGCCCGACATGGCACAGGTTCCGGCAGGAACTCCCAATCGAAGTCCGAGGCAGGAATAATCCCAATGTCTGCTCAAGGCCGCCTCTCATGACACCGCCAGGGCCGCGTTTTGCGCTTGCGACCGTCTCGGTGAGTGGCGGAGCGCCGGTCTGCGCACTGGTGCTGGGCGACCGAGTGGCGCCGGTTCACGCGTTGAAGCCGGTGTTCGAGCAGATCGGATCCGCGCCGCCAGAGTCCTCTTCCGTCCTCGCGCTCCTGGAAAAGTGGAAGACGAGCTTCGAGGCATTGCTGCGTGCGGCAGAATTCCTTCAAGCCGCCGAAGCCGAGAGCGATGCCTGGCGAAGCGTCTTTGTGCCGCGCGACCAGCTGGCGTTCCGACCGCCAGTTGACTTGCCCCGGCAGGTTTTTTGCGCAGGAGCCAACTATCGCAAGCACGTGATTGATCTAATTGTCGATCAGGTCGGGGGCGCATCGCGCGATCAAAGTCCGGAAGAGCGCCGAGCACAAGCCGCAAAGATGATGGACGATCGCGCCGCACACGGAGCCCCTTTCGTGTTCACGAAGCCGGTCTCCGCTGTGACAGGCCCCTACGATCCCGTGATTCTGCCTCGTCACGCCGCACAGCCGGACTGGGAACTCGAACTCGCCGTGATCATCGGCAAATCCGCGCGTCATGTACGCCGGGAGAATGCCCTCGAATACGTGGCGGGCTACACGATCGTCAATGACATCACCAACCGTGACCTCGTCTTCCGCAAAGACGCCGGTGCATTGGGAGCGGATTGGCTCGCAGCCAAAGCTTCCCCCGGCTACTTGCCGACAGGTCCCTATCTCGTACCCGCCGCATTCGTTGCGGATCCGCAGAGCCTGCAAATTACGCTGAAGCTCAATGGCCGGACGATGCAGGATGAAAGCACCGCCGACATGATCTTCGGGGTGGCTCGGATCATCGAGTTCCTTTCAAAGCACGTGCAGCTCTGGCCGGGCGATCTGATCGCGACCGGGTCGCCTGCCGGAAACGGCACGCACTACAACCGCTTCCTAAAGCCCGGAGACGTCATGGAAGGTTCGATCACGGGCCTTGGCACGCAGCGTAATCCGTGCATCGCGGAGGAGGGCAACGCTCATGACGCCCGCTGATATGCCCGCTCGGGTAGTTCGATCGGAGAGCGGCCGCCGGTCTCTCACCGTGGACATTCATTGCCACGTTCTGACGGTGCAAGTCGAGCGCCTCGTCGCAGACCGGCCGGAAAAACAGGCCGAACCCGCGGCACAGCTGCGAATGTATGGAGCCGAATCGGTCGAATATAACCGCAAGCTTTTCGCCAGCCTGATGCCCCAGCTCACGGATATCGGCGAGCGCCTGCGACGGATGGACGCCATGGGCGTGGATGTACAGGTGATCAGCCCTTCGCCGAACCAGTATTACTACTGGGCCGATGCCGATCTGGCGAAGCAGATCGTGGCCACGCAGAACGAGCAGATTGCGTCGCTGTGCGCCGCCCATTCGGACCGTCTGCGCGGGCTCGGCAACGTAGCGCTTCAGCATCCAGAGTTATCCGTCGAGCAATTGAAAGACTGCATGGGGAAGTACGGGCTGCACGGCGTCGAAATCTCATCTGCCTGCAACGGGCAAGAATTCTCGGACAGCCGCTTCGACCCCTTTTGGTCGAAAGCCGAGGAGCTCGGCTGCCTTGTCTTCATTCATCCGCTCGGCACATCTCTGGCCGAACGCGTGAACTGCCATTACCTCGGCAACATCATCGGCCAGCCGATTGAGACCACGATTGCGCTCTCGCATCTGATCTTCGGCGGCGTCCTGGACCGCCATCAGGGGCTGAAGATCTGCGCGGCTCATGGCGGCGGCTACTTGCCTTCCTACGTGGGCCGATCGGACCACGGGTTCGCCGTGCGCCCGGAAGCGGCGAAGATCAAGCACAAGCCGAGCGAGTATTTGAAGCGCATCTATTTCGACAGTCTGGTTTACACACCCGAGGGGTTGCGGCATTTGATCGAAGAAGTCGGAGCAGCGCACATCCTGCTCGGCACGGACTACCCTTTCGACATGGGCGCGTACGAGCCCCACAAATTCCTCGCGGCGGTGCCGGGTTTGACGGAACAGCAGCGCGAGCAGATCCTCGGAGGAAATGCGGCGCGCCTGCTGGGTATCGACGCAGGCGCAACTTCGAGAGGGTGAGGTTTGGGGAGAACGGAATGCCGAACGTCAGCAAAGTGCTCATCGTAGGCGGCGGGATCGGCGGTCTGGCCCTCTCCATCGGGTTGCGCAGAGCCGGAATCGATGTTGAGATCGCCGAGATCAAACAGCAATGGACCGTCTACCACGTGGGCATCATCGCGCAGAGCAACCTGGTCCGGGCGATGGTCAGTCTCGGCATCGCGGACGATTGTGTGGCCGCCGGGTTTCCCTATCAGGGCCTCCGCTTTTGCGACGCCAACGGCAACGTGATGAACGAAACCCCCGGCATGAAGTTGGCCGGACCCAACTATCCCGCATTTCTCGGTTTGACCCGTCCTGCTTTGCACGACGTGCTTTTTGCCGCATCGAAGAAGGCCGGCGTCCAGCTTCATCTCGGTGTGAGTGTCGCAGAACTCCGGCAATCCGAGAGCAACGTCGCCGTGCGATTCACCGATGGCAGCGCGAGAGAGTACGACTTCGTCGTCGGCGGGGACGGCGTACATTCCCAGCTTCGCACGATGCTGTTCGGGGATCATCTCCAGCCTCGATTTACGGGAGAGGGCGTCTGGCGCTACAACGTTCCTCGCCCGCCGGAAATCGATTACGGCTCGATCTATGCCACGAGTGAAGGACCGAAGGCGGGGCTAATCCCTCTTACGCGCGAAACGGCTTACATATTTCAGATCGGCCCGGAACCGGGCAATCCCCGCTTCCCGCAAAATGAATTGGCCGATATCATGCGCGAGCGATTGAAGCCGTTCGGCGGCACGATCGGCGAGTTAGCTCGCGGCATCACAGATCCGGGGTTGGTCGTCTACCGCCCTCTTGAATCGGTTCTGGTGCCTTCGCCCTGGTATCGCGGGCGCGTGGCGTTGATCGGCGACGCAGCCCATTCGATTACGCCGCACCTCGGGCAGGGAGCGGCACAGGCCGTCGAAGACGCGGTCGTGCTGGCGGAGGAGCTGCAAATGAACCGGCCGCTGCAGGATTCGCTGCAATCCTTCATGCGCCGCCGCTTCGAGCGCTGCAAGTTAATTCTGGAAGCTTCGCTTCAGATCGGTGAATGGGAGATGCATCCGGATCCCAAAGCAGATGTGGGGACCCTGATGGGCCGCGTTGCTCAGACGGTTGTGCAGCCGCTCTGAAATCGCCGTCGAGCGGCAGAGGCCAGGCGAGTGAGAGGATTTCGATCGAAACGAAAAGGCGATTCCTCATGAAGAAGTGGCCGTATACAAAAGGGCTCCACGATCTCGGGAATGGCTGCTACGCGTATCTTCAGCCGGATGGCACCTGGGGCTACAGCAATTCCGGCCTCGTGGTCGACAGCCGCGAAGCGCTGCTTGTCGACACGCTCATGGATCTCAAGCTGACGCGCGAAATGCTCGATCGGATGCGCGCCGCCGTGCCGGTCTCCGAAAAAATAGGGACGCTTGTGAACACGCATTCCAATCCGGACCACACGAATGGAAACCAGCTGATCGCGGGCGCGCAAATCATATCGTCGACCGCATGTCTGGAGGAGATGAAGGAACAAATCTCCGCCCCGCGTTATCCGATGACCGGCGACGCGGGCGCCTTCTTTCAGGAAGTGCTCGGCAGCCGGTTTGACTTCACTAACATCCGCGCCGTGCTTCCCTCCCGCACGTTTGATCGCGAGCTGATGCTGCGCGTCGGAAGCAAGGAAGTGCGTCTTCTCGACATGGGCCCGGCGCACACCCGCGGCGACATCGTCATTCACGTTCCGGCAGACAAAACCGTATTCACCGGAGATATTCTTTTCGCGGGGGGTCATCCAGTGATTTGGGCCGGCCCCGTCGGCAACTGGATTCGCGCGTGTGACACGATCCTCGAATGGGACGTGGAGACGGTTGTACCGGGTCACGGTCCTATCACCGACAAAAGCGGCGTCCGCGCGCTGAAGCGATACCTCGAATTCGTGCGTGACGAATCGCGAAAGCGCTTCGACGCCGGAATGGGCTACGAGGACGCCGCCCGCGATATTGCGCTCGACGCCTTCGCCGATTGGACTGACCCCGAGCGGATCGTCGTCAACGTGTATGCGTGCTATTGCGAGTTCAGCGGCAAAGCGGATCGTTTGCCGGTTCCCGAACTCTTCGGCGGCATGGCCCGCTATCACAATGAACGTAAGGCCCGAACGGACAGAGTTCGCGGATGAACCTGAACGAGACGCACGATCCATCGCGCCGAAGTTGGCTGCAGTCGGCGAATCACCCCGACACCGATTTCCCGATCCAAAATCTCCCGCTGGGGATCTTTCGCGAAGGCGGAATTGCGAGAGGCGGTACCGCTATCGGGGACCGGATTTTCGATCTCGCTGCCGCCCTCGATCTGGGCTTCTTATCCGGCGAGGCCGCTAATGCAGCTCGCGCGGCGGCGGGGGACACTCTCAATCCTTTGATGACTCTCGGATCGCGGCCTGCGTCCGCCCTGCGCGCGCGGCTATCCGACCTGCTACGCGCCGACGGTCCGGAGCGAAGGCGCGTAGAGTCACACGCCAACCGCCTGCTCGTGCCCATGTCTTCTGCGGAAATGCTGCTTCCTGCGAAGATCGGCAACTTTACAGATTTCGTGTGTTCGACATTCCACGCCCAGAGAGCTGTACGAAAGCCCCTGGACTCGCCCTTGGCGTCTGTTCTCACTTACATGCCGGTGGCATATCACGGGCGTGCCAGCTCGATACGAGTCAGCGGCGAGGACATTCGCCGCACGCAGGGCCAGTTCAAGGATTCCGAGGGCGTTGTGCTGTTCGGCCCGTCGAAGGCGCTCGATTTTGAACTGGAAGTGGGCGCATTCGTTTCCACCGGCAATCCGCTCGGGTCATCGATTCCCATCGAGTCGGCGGCAGCGCACATCTTTGGCTACTGTTTGCTCAACGATTGGTCGGCGCGCGATGTCCAATTTTGGGAGAGCATGCTGGGACCGTTCCTCAGCAAGAGCTTGTCCACCACGGTTTCTCCGTGGATTGTCAGCCCAGAAGCACTTGCGCCGTTTCGCGCAGCCGTTTTCCGCCCTACGCAACCGGACTGGCCTTCGCCGCTTGCGTATCTCGATTCGGAAAGCGATCGAGCTGAAGGTGGAATCGACGTCGAGTTAGAAGGGCATCTCTCGACTTCAGGGATGCGCGAATCTGGCGTAGCTCCGGTTCGCATCGTCACAACGAATTTCAAGTACGCCTATTGGAGTTTTGCCCAAATGATCGCGCACCACGCCAGCAACGGCTGCAACTTGCAGCCCGGCGACCTCCTGGGCAGCGGGACTGTATCGGGTCCAACGGACGACAGTAGGGCTTGCCTCATGGAACATACCGAGCCTTTTCGTCTGCCGCATGGAGAGAGCCGTCGGTATCTGGAGGACGGCGACGAAGTAGTCTTCAAGGCGCGCGCCAACCGAGAAGGGTATGTCTCTGTCGGCTTCGGCGAATGCCGCGCTCGCATCGCAAGCGCGAGTGATTATTTACAGAGCTGTATCGACCCCCCGCTGATCTAGCATTTAAGAGTGCTTACATTTGGACAGCTGTAGTGGACTCCCAGCTTTGCACGAACTGTGAAGCGTGCTTGTTGGAACGAGTTTTCGTGCTTTGCAACAAAGCAGGCAAATTCACACAAGTGCCACATCTGGTGTCGCGTACACGGAAACACGCGGTGCAACCACCCTCTTTCATTGGACTGAACCTGGACCGAAGGTCATCCTCGCTGCCGCTCACGTTCACAATTTTGACCAGAGATTCGAACTCGCGACACTCTGGCTCGCCCGTGCTTCAAACGGCCAAAAGAGTTAAGGCGCAACTTCATGGGAGATCTTTTCATGAACCAGTGAGTTCTCCTCATCGAGTGCTGGACTCCCCAGAGGCGTGGGCCAGGCGCTGGTTTGCACGATCACGACACGTCGTGTCGGGTTCACGTAAATTGACTGACCGTAAATGCCTTCTGCGTTAAACGCACCTTCGTGACCATACGGAATCCACCACTGATAGGCATATCCTTGTTGTGCCGGGGCGCCATTGGAGACGGCTGGCTTGGGCTGAAGGTAATCGGCGTCTGGAGTTGTGGATTCATGCACCCAGGACGGAGGCAGGACACGATTATTTCCGAGCATCCCGCCGCGCATCATCATCAGGCCGACGCGAGCATAATCACGAACCGTGGCATTGAAACATGCGAACGCACAAGTATCCGGCTGCTTTTGCGCCCGATAGAAGAAGGCATCGCTTTGCGCTCCGATCTTCTTCCATAACTTCTCTTGTGCGTATTGGTTCAGCGGCTTGCCGGTGACCTGCTCCAGAAGAAGCCCCAACACTTGCGTGTTCACGCTCTGGTAGTTGAATCGAGTTCCGGGTTTCGTGGCAGTGGATCCGATCGAGGCGGCAAAGTTCTTGAACGTGGGATCCCCGGTTAGCAAAGCGGCGCCAATGAGGGCCGCTCCGGATTTCGGATCGGTGTAGTCTTCGCTATAGTCGACGCCCGAAGACATTTGAAGGAGATTCTTGACGGTAACGTCGCGAAATCCGCTGTTAGATAGATAGGGCAGATACTTCACGAGGGGATCGTCAACGCTCTTGATCGCACCGTCGCTTACGGCCGCGCCCACTAAGATCGAGACGATTGATTTTCCGACGGACTGAGACACGAATCTTGAATTCTGGTCCGCTCCATGGAAGTACTTTTCGAGCACGATCTGATCGTCGTGGAGAACGAGAAACCCAGTGACAAAGTTCCTCTGAAAATAGTCGTCGAGAGAATAGTCGCCGCCGCGCAAGGCATATCCCAGGGAAAACGGTCTGGTAGGCTCCTTCAATGGGTATGTATCACTCCCCTTTCTTGCCCAATCGGTTCGGAAACCAAGCCGGTCCATGTGATGGAAATAGTAAAAGCTGTAGGGCTGCGTCATATAGCTGTATTTATCAACCAGAAGGCCAGCCGGGTTCATTTTGCTGATATCGATAACGCAATTCGCTGGCAGCGCGCCGGCGACCTCGGCGCAATCTGCGGACCGCGCCATGAATGTTGGTGCGGTCGTCTGTGCGCTGACATTCGCGAGGGATACACCGATCGCCGCAGCAAAGATGATCCCGCTCATCCAAACTAAGATTTTCATCTCATTCTCCTTGTGTCGTTCGGCCGCCGTTCGGACTCAATCAGGACGCGGCCCCATCGCTCAACGCAACTTCCAACGGGACGCGGCATCGAGGAAACTGAGCGTCTCCTGTTCTTGCGCCTCGGCGTCGGGACCAACAGGCCCATGGCTCATCTTCACGACAACCGTCTTGCTCGCGGGATCGACATAAATGAATTGGTCTTCGCCGCCGAGTGCGATATAGGCGCGCGAGTTCAGGACCGGCCACCAGAAGTAGGCGTAGCCGAGATGGGCTTCCTTCGTTTCGGCATCGCTTGTGGTGGAAGCCGTCGTCGATTCCGCAACGTACGAGGCGGGCAGAATCTGACGCCCGTTGGCGCGCCCTCCATTCAACATCATCAGCCCGACACGGCCGTAGTCGCGCAACACAGCATTGAAACCGCCGCCGCTGAATTCGCGGCCAATGCCTGGCGGCCCGTCGATTACATAGAAAGCGTAGGATTGCATGCCGGCGGGCTTCCAGAGCCGATCACTTAGATATCGGCTGATCGGCATCTTGACTGCGCGCTCGACGACCAGGCCGACGATCGCGGCATCCATCGTGTCGTAATCAAAAACCGTGCCCGGCGGATGTGCCCGTTTCGCGCCGGCCGCGAAATCGGTATAGCGCGCCGAACCCTCGACCCACGCTGCCACGTGCGCCTTGCGCGCCGTCGAGCCTTCGGCGAAGAAATTATCGTCCCACTCGACGCCGGATCGCATCTCGAGCAAGTCCCTAATCGTGGTCCCACCATATCCCGAATTCTTGAGTTCCGGGACATACTTCTCAACGGGATCGAGCACGGATCGAATATGCCCGTCGGCAATCGCCAGTCCTATGAGGATGGAGTTGAAGGATTTAGCCATCGAATAGGAATTGAAATGCGTCTTCGCGTCGGCGCGGTTCAGATAGCGCTCGTAGACGATCTTGCCGTCCTTGATGATCAGCAATGCATCAGCATCGGTATCCCCGAGTACATCCCCGGCCGAATGCTGAACACCGTTGAATTGATACGTGAAGTCGAGCTTGGCTTTGGCCTCCGGTAGTACCGACTGGTCCGGCCCGTTATCGACACGCGCCGTGTCAAACATCAACTCGATCGTACGGTTTGCCAAGCTCCGGAACGGCTCGTCAAACATATGTAGACGGTAGTTCTCGATCGTCTTGGAGGTCTCAGCCCGCGTAATCTCCGTCGCGATCGAGCCAGAAAGAGAAAGCAAGAGCACAAACGTCGGAAGACGTAGCGCAGATCGGTTCACGACTTCTCCTTTGATTGTGACATTCAGAACAGATCTCAGGGTTGCGCCCCGTAGACAGTCTTGCCGCCGACCACCGTCCACAACACTTTCGTATCCCTGGCCTCCTCGGCAGATACCGTCAAGACGTCGCGATCCAGCAGAGCAAAATCCGCTTGCTTGCCGGGAGCGATCGACCCGATCTGGTCCTGGTCGGCCAGTGCCAGAGCCGCATTTCGTGTGTAGGCATACAGCATGGCCTCGCGGGGGACGCGCTGACTTGCATCCAACACGCCTTCCGGCCCTTTGCGCGTTTCGGCCTGATAAATAGCGCGGAACGGGTTGGCCGTCGAAACCGGCCAGTCGCTGGCGCCCGCGATCACGCCACCCGCGTCCAGAATCGACCGTGCCGGATATTGCCACTCGTACAAAGCCGGATCGATGTAAGGTTTCACCAGTTCGATCGTGTCCGTTTCGGCGCTGGCCCAGTAAAGCTGGAATGACGCGATCACACCGAGTTCGTGGAACCGCGGAATATCTTCTGGCCGCACGAATTGCAGGTGCGTAATCGTATCGGGTAGACCGGATTTTCCGTTTGCCTTGCGGACCTCCTCGAATCCGTTCAGCGCTTCAGTGACAGCGCGGTCGCCGATCGCGTGAACGTGAACGAGCATTCCTTGCTTATCCGCCGCAATCGCGATCTTCGCGAATTCGGCCGGATCGAACAGGAGCTCGCCGTTCCCTCCCGTATTCCGATATGGCTTGGATAGAACCGCTGTTTGCGAGGGATATTCCACAACGCCGTCGGCAAACACCTTGATTCCGACGATCTTGACGCCGGGAACATTTTTGTATTCTTCCCGCCACTTGAGCGCCGTGGCCAACTGCTGATCTGGATGGCCGCTCTTGAAGTCGATGACCGGAAGTGCCGCAACGTGAACGTTCAGTTCACCGCGTTCCGCCAAATGTCGATAGGTGGTCAGGATCTCTTCACTGGCCGCTGCGTCCAGCCACGCGGTGATTCCTTGTTCGTGCATGTACTGAACTGCGGCGCGGCCGGCCGCAAGCATTTGTTCGTCGCTCGGCTTTGGCACCACCGATCTTGCCTTGTCCGATCCGACGTCCACCAGGAAACCATTGGGCTCAAAATCCGGGCCGTAGCCGTAATATCCGCGGCCCACCGAATCGAGGCCGCGAATGAATTCGTTCGTGATGCGGGCTCGCTTGAGCAGCGCTCGATTGGCCCACGCCGTGTGGTGGTCCATCCCTTCGAGCAGGACCGGCTGATCTGCGTAGGGGCCACTATTGAAGCGGTCGTTCAATTCCTCGTTCTTGGACCAGAACGCCAGCGGAACTCCACTCACAATCAGGATGTCGCCGTGCATTCCTCGTCCGCTCTTCTTGGCCTCGGCTGCAAAGGCCACCAACTGATCCATAGTGCGAGTGTCTTCTCCGACGATGGCCGCGATCAGTAACAGCCCTCCACCGATAGCGTGACAATGGCTGTCGATCAACCCCGGCATCAAGAAATCGCCCTTGAGGTCGATGAACTTGGCATCGCTCGCCACGGTCCTGGAAACGTCGCCACGGTTACCAACGGCCACAATCTTGTCATCGCGGATCGCCACGGCCTCGGCATAAGGATGCTCAGGTTCGCCGGTGAAAACTTTGCCGTCAAACAACACAACCTCGTTCGCGGCTTGTGCCTGCGATGCACCCTGAAGGCAAAAACAAAACAAGAACGCAAGCACCCACCTAGGCACAGACATTCTCCCCCACGAGGAATTGAAGCACTGGGCTGCAGCGCGCATTTCTCAATGCTCCCTACTCCCTTCCAGATGTTTCCCAGCCAGTACGAGATCCGTAAGGCAGAGCCACTGAAATCCCTTCGATCTGGCGGATTTTGCCGCTTTCGAGCTTGAAGAATTCGCCCATCAGCACGCTCGACGGCCGTTGCGTGACCGGTGGCATCGGCACCTTCCCCACTCCCGGCACGTCCGCCTATTTCACATTGCCGGGATGATTGAACATGAAGGTGCCCACAACGATTCCGATTTTTTCGTCAACTACCACGATGTGGCGCGGCTCAATCGAATGGATGTACGACCAGATGTGCGTGTTCATATTTTCGCGGATTCCCATCGCATCGGGCCGGAATGAATCCTTATCGAACCAACCCTTGGCGGCCCGATTGTTGGTGTCCTGGTCGCCGTCGAGGATGCGGTTGCATTTCGGATCGAACGGCACTGTATCGCCCGACGAATGGAGGATGCCGTCGTAATAGGAATTCGCAATCTTGATCATTTCCTGCCGCGGCACGCGCTGTGCGGGCTCAAGCGGCTGGGTCCAGGCCGAATTCGGCTGCCCGAATTTTTCGAGAGCCGTGGCGGCGTCCGCATTGCGGTGCACGAGCATTTCGATCTCGCTGATCTTGTGGTTCACCACTTTCAGCCGCAGCAACAATCTGGATAGCTTCGTGATTGAGCGCTTTCCTTCTAACGAGTCCACACCCCAAAACTATCTATCTCAATCTTCATACGTGCGACAGGAACAACAGATTTTCGATTGCGATGCGCGCCTCGCGCTGAGGGTCTCTCTCAACCCTATTCTCGGTGTTGATGATCATAGCCAACGCCATAATGGACTTCCTTCGAGGGTTCGTGCTACTTGCTGCGATAGCGATCGAAAAAATCGAAAACCGCAGGGAGCACTAAAGGCACCATGCCGCCATGGTCAGCGTCGACTTCGAGATATTCAAGATCAAAGCCTTGGGCTATCATCCAATCCCGCATCAAATAGCTGCCTTTCACTGACGGCAATGCCCTCGTCCCCTCGGACATCATGATGGGCATAGGCCGAATGCGATCCCAGGGATAGTTTGCCTCGTCAACAAAGGGACCGGACATGGGCGCGATGGCTCGCCACAACTGAAAGTACTTTGCCCCGAGATACCAGGTCCCTCCACTACCCATCGAGTGACCCATCAAGAAAATGGACGTCTCGTCTATCGGATATTCATTGAGGACTATCTCGAGGACATTCAGGACATCCTTTTCGCTGAGTTCCAGCCCCCGCTCCTGTCCCGGTGTTACAGCGGCTCTTTGCTTCGCAGCGGCTTCGGGCTGCCCAAAGACCGCGGGAAGTCTGAGCGGAGTTCCATAAGCGCCTAATGGGCTATAACCCAGAGGCGAAACCAGCACGTAACCGTGCTGCTCGGCCAGGCGCAGAAGTTGCTTGCCGTTGCTATCCAGGTAGCGGTTCTCGTCAGAGCCGCCTCCATGAAGCATCACGATGAGCGGCAATTTCGATTGACCGTCCCACGAGGTCGGGACGTAAAGGCGATACGGGATATCCGCTCCGCCAGCGGAGAATCTATAGGTGCGATGTTGGTCACCTTTGGCCCGCCACCGAGGATTGCCGGACACCGCTAGGCTTTTCGCCAACGAATGCGATTCGCGGATCTGCTGGTCCGCGTCGATAGCGGAGCCGAATGCGATCGGCTGTCCCGAACACGGCGTCGACTGAGAGACGCAGGGCATCACAGTCGTCCGCCGATTCTGTTGCGCAGTTGCCGCGCTGGCCAAAAGAGCCACAGCTAACGGGATGTGAATCGTTACTTTCATTGTCCGCTTTGACGCTCTAGACTAACGCGTTACTCAGTCAATCTTCTTCTTTCGAACCACCCACCGAGGATTGACGCACAGCCCGCAATTCGCTCTCTTAAACATCAAGCTGGCGCGTTGATCGCCTTTCAGCTGCCAATTCAGCCAGGCAACTGCGACGCCACTGAATTCGCCCCCGTTTGGTTGACGATAGGTGCCACCATGAGTGACTCCTCTTTCGTAGCCTCGAAATATCGGAACGGACGCAATCCGCTCGAAATCGTCGTCAGCGTTTGCAAAGGCGATGTCTTGAGCATCACCGCTGACGTATGCCACCGGCGTATGGAGCGACTTTAGGTCATCCTTGCTCATGGACTTTCCCCCGGCCATTTCGGTCGGCTTGGGGAAAAGACCACTATTCCAAATCATGGCGGTCGTTATGCGAGGATCCGCCGCTACCTCGATCGCCTGTACACCGCCGCAAGACTGACCCATTACGGCGATTTTCTTGCTGTCGAGCCGCTGATAGTACTTGCTGCCGGCACGTTGATTTTCGGCGATAGCCCAATCGACGGCTTCAATCAATTGGACAGAATGGGTCGCTGGCGGAGGCAGGTTGGGTGGAGGTTGAGCAGGATCAGACCCTTGAGGCCTCGGCAGCACGGCTGGGCCCGGTGGGAATCCTGCCGCGTTCAACCGCACTATTGGACCGAGGGCGACCACAAGATACCCGTATGAAGAAATCTCTGTAAGAAACGGTGCGAAGAAATTCCCGGCATTCGCACACGCACCGTTACCCCAGACGACGATCGGCAAAGTAGTGCCGCTCAAGGCCGAGAGATCATCCGGCCGATATACTGTGTGCCCGGGGAGACCTGGATCCATTTCCATGATGGCCTTGTAAGGCCCCGAGCCAACCGTCGACCCAGCACCGGCAGATCTGCCCTCGGGCTCCTGGGCCGCTGATGCCGTTTGAACCAACCAGAGACCGAACAGGCAAAGGAGGCCAACGACCGTACGCGAGGAATTAGCTCTCATTCTTCAATACCTCTCGACTGGGTTACCAGCATTCACGAATCGAAGATCTCGATCACAAATAACTGACGCTACGCCGGGAAGAGAATGTTTTCGATCACCTCGCGGGACTGTTCCCCTCACGTTCATAACCGACGCCGAACGCTCCACCGCCGATTAAGGCAACGTCGTAGGCCGTCTGAGTCGCGTCTCGGATAGTGTCCGACCTGTGCTTCATCTAGTCAGATTGGAACGGTCAATACTGATCTGAGACCCAAGAACGCTTTTGGGAGGCCCACCGTCGAACCCACAGCCAAATCGCAGCGTCTAAGAAAAACGCAACGGTTGAAGGCCCATATAACACGAGAATGGAACAGCCGGCCAGTGTCAACATGTCTTGCAACATTGAGCACTGGCCGACCTCTCTTCCCAGGGGTGGGAACCTGTAACAGTCGAGCCCGTTTCGACAGCTCATCTACCGCTTCGACAAACGAAATTCGCAGCATCTTCGACGCTGCCGTTTCCTTCGTAATGCGGGGTTTCCGGGTACGCGCACAAGGGCCTGGTGCGTCCTGGCCATGGGCTGTTGGCGCCAGCTTTCGCGATTATTCGATCCGGAGCCGATCCTTTTTCCACCCAATCGACCAACGCGCCCAGGGGATCGAATTGATCCGTGGACGGGCCGCCCCCGCAATGGGCCATGCCCGGGACTGGAAAGACGCGAACAAAGTCCGCGGAGGACTCACCGTTGAGCTTTTCGACTTCGCGGTACCAGGCGAGTGTGTCGTTTAGCGAGAACACCGGATCGGAGGCTCCCTGGTACACGATCATTTTTCCGCCATGCGCGCGCAATCCCTCCAAATGAGGTGAGCGGGCCGAGATGTCATCCCAAGCAGAACGTTTAAAGGGAGTCTGGATCGCATAGATATTTGGTGCGTCGCGATCAAAATCAAAGCTCAGAGCGAAGTCGAGCGCGACCTTCGGATCTGCATTCAAAGCGGTCGGCGGTGTTGTGAAAATTGCCGCCAGCGCAGGACCTCCCATCGCCACGTTGATACCCGGAAACCCGCCCGTTGCAGGACCGATCTTCCAGATACGCCAGCCGTCGCTGCCCATGCCCGCATCGATCGGCCAATCGGAATAGAGTGATTTGTCGCGGCTGTTCTTCGGCCCCCCGTGCACGCGTCCTAACACATTTATCTGCGCATCACTCAAACATGCGTCAGTCTTCGAAGTCGAACAGTTTCGGCGATTCAACTCCTTCGCGACGCGCGGCCACGTGCAAGATTCGAAGTTCGACGTGATGCCATCCTGCACTCCATCGTCTGCATCGCATGCCGCAAGGATGGCCTCGCGAACGGTGCGGAATTGCGTTTCGCTGAAGCTCGTCGGTAGCAACTTCGGATCGAACGTCTTTGCGCCGGTCGCCTTTACCAAGCTACCAAAGGCTTGCGTATCCCACGCTTCCGCAACGGCGGCACGGGGCAGAGAGAATCCGGGTGCGCCCGCAACAATGCCGTCGAATTCTTCTGGAAAGCGCTGCGCAAAGGCCATACCTTCCTGACCGCCCTTGGAGCACCCAACGAAATAGGAGTGCTCAGGTAGGCGGCCATAGTATGAATGAATGATCGCCTTGGCAGTTTCAGCGACCAACTTGAGAGAAGCTCCACCGTAGTTGGCCCGCGCCTCTGGATCAAAACCGAAAGCGACGTTGCCGCCGCGGCTCGCGACGCTATTCGTCGCGTTGTCGTGGCCGGAGTCCTGGGACACGACAGCGTAGCCCTGAGCGATGGCGGGTGGCGCTCCCGGCGTGGTAGCGCCGATTGCACTGCCCAGGTCTCCCTCAGTGCCGCCGCCACCTTCAAATAGAAACTTCCCGTTCCATCGCAGGGGCAGGCGCAGGTGGAAACGGATCGCGTATTGCTGCCCATCCACCCCCACGCGCTCTTGCATGGCCCCGGTTAACTCACAGTGGGCGGGTAGCGTGACCGGCGGCGCCATCGGAAGTGCTACCTGTGAGCCCTCTGCGTGCCAAGCGGACTGCTGGATATGTGTCGTTGCGTCAGGCCATTCGGCCTTCGCCGTTGCGAGCCGGGCACAGCTGTCCGCAGCGCTTGGCTCGAGAGCCGAATCCGCCGTGCCGCCGCCCTGGCCGGCATTGGTGGGTGCGGCGAGCCAAGAGAGGACCAACATGACCGGCAGAAACTTTTTGTACTTAGTCATCGAGTTGTACAACCCTCCGGCAAGCGTTGCTCCGCGCGCGAGAAGCAAGAAAGGGAGCCGTTTAGCGCGGGGTGTTTGCGCCGCATCGGCTCCCCATTGAAAAGGGACCGCGCGAGCGGGGTGGGCGCCGCGCGGACTCCCTTTCGTACTGCAATCTGATAGTTCGACCATCAGTGTCGTTTCAAAAAGGCAGCGCGATTCGCCGATCTAACCCAGTCGCGTTCCCTCTCCGATTTGCAATGACGATCTAGAAGCTAAACTTGAGCGCGAATTGGATCTGTCGGGCGTTTCCAGCCGTGCCCAAGATTTCTCCAAAGTTCGGGCTCGTTAGCACCGAAACCGGCAGTCCGTAGTTCGGATGGTTGAAGAGGTTGAAAATCTCCGCTCGGAATTCGAGATTCGTGGCCTCGGTGATCCGAGTAACTTTCGTCACGGATGTATCGAGATTGACGAATCTAGGCCCGAAAAGAGTGTTCCTCCTTAGGTCGCCTAGCGTGCCGAAAGGCTGCAATGCAAAAGCACCAGGGTTGAACCAAAGGTTGTGCGCACTTCTTCCGCCGGGCGGCAGGGTGCTTTGCCCTGTAAGGTCCGGCCTCTCGCCCGGCTGGCCAGCTGGATCATTCAGGTTGGCTTGATCGATTCCATCTTGAATGCTGAAAGGAGTTCCGCTACGGGCGGTTACAATGCCAGTCAATTGCCAGCCTTCCACCCAGCGATTGCCGCGGAACGGCAACCTGTAGACTGTATTCGCGACGAAATTGTGGCGGACGTCGAAATCACACACTCCCTTGTCCAGGGCAAGGTCATATGGATCGGACTGGGCTTGCTGGCCGCTATTCCCAGCCTCCAATCCGAAGGCGACCGAGCCGTAGTCGATGCACTTGGAATAGGTATAGGACGCCTGAAATTGCAGATTCTTACCGAGATTGTGCGTCAAGTACGCTTGCAGCGAGTTGTACCAGGAGGAGCCGTCCGGCTTGTTGAATGCGATGCCCCCGAGATTGGGATTTTGCCGGACTGAACCCAGAGGAAATGTCGGTTGCCCGTTCACAATCGTTGGGATTTCAGGATTCAAATCATTCTGGACCATCAAGTCGTATCCCCTTGAGCCGACATACGACATGCTGAAGACCGTGTTCTTGAATATCTCGCGTTGGACGCCAAAGTTGTATTGAAGTACAAACGGTGTCACGCCCGGATCGTACTCCAAGGCTTCACCGATGGTCGGAATCGGGACCGTGATCCCAAGGAACGGCGTCGGGTAACTGCAAGGCGGTCCCCCGAACACGCAAAGCGATACTGCCGTCTGAAACGGTCCGGCAAAGATAAATGCGGGGTGATAGTTACGAACCTGAATCGGATCGTGGAATAAACCTGCACCCGCTCTGATGGAGGTCTTGTGATCCGCAAATGGATCCCACGCGATCCCAACGCGCGGATCGAAACTTTTCACCGACGGATTCGACGCGAACACATGCGAGACAGGCGTGCAACCCGTCGTGGATGGGCTGCTCGGATCGATAAATGCGCAAAGCAAATTGTGAGCTTCGACAGGATTCGAGATGAAGTCGTAGCGCAGTCCCAAGTTCAGAGTTACAGTCCGCGACACTTTCCAGGTGTCTTGAATGTAAGGGAACAAGTCCGATTCCCGAAAGCTTCTGTAGGAGTTCGCGAGTCCCGGGAGCGCCCCGAGTAAGGTTATAGGAGGCGCAAGGGGAGAAATCGGCTGGCCCTCGATGAAGCTCGCATAGCTCGGAAAATTCCAGCCCTGATCCTCGAAGAATCCGTTCGCCAGCGGGCTTTGCAGCCTTCGAAACTCCGCGCCGATTTCAAAAGAGTGCTTCCCATGGACCCAGAAAACATCGTCATTTAGAGAGAATACATTTTGAAGTTCAAAGTCAGGAGTAAATGCGCTCGGACCGATCGGCGTGGGTCCCCCGGTAACGGTCACGGTGCTGTCCTGCCTATTCTCGCCGTAGAAGCTGAAGAACTGCAGGACCGGATTCTCTCCGGTCACAAATGCACGCATCTTCGAACGTGTGAAGGTAAACCGGGCGTCGTTGATCAGATTCGATGAAAAGACTTTCTTATCGCCAATCGTGACGTATTGATTCCGACCCTTCGACGTTTCCGGGTACAGTCCGAGGGGTGAGACCGTCGGGTCCACAAGCGATCCGTTGTCAAAGACATAGCGCCCAAAAATCGTATTGCTTTCGGAAAGGACATAGTCCCACCGAGTATTGACGTAATCCTCATTGGCCGGTTCGGGCGAATTGACGGTGATCTGATCGACGCCGCTCGGTCCGCCAAATGGGGAGGGCACTTCAAATGCACTTGCGCCTCCGGTCGGATAAAGGGCCATGATCGCTTGAGATGTCGGATTGAGAGGAAGTGGGTCCAGTGCAGCGGGATTGCATCCAGGCGCGGGGTTGACCACGCAATCCGGCAGGTTACCCAGCCGCGCCTCTGCGTCCGGGACTGTGGGAAGCAAGGTGAATCCGCGCAGCCTTCGAATGCCTTCGTAGTTTACGAAAAAGAATAGCTTGTCCTTCTTAATCGGACCGCCGACTGCTCCACCGAATTGATTTTGCCGATACGGATCCATTGGAGAAGCGGTTGTGTTAAAGGTATCGCGGGCATCGAGGACATTGTTGCGGAAGAAGTCATACACGCTGCCATGGAAAGTGTTGGTTCCGGACTTCGTAGTTGCGTTCATGACGCTGCCGCTGCCGCCGAAGCGGGCGCTATAGGAGTTGGTCAGAACCTGAAACTCACCGATGGCCTCAACTCCGAGCGAGGTTCCGATGATGCTGTTGCCGGCGCCGTGGTTCCAAAACCCCTGGATGTTGGCTCCATCGAGGAGGAGCTCCTGACCTTCTGGCCGTGAACCGGCGATCGAATAACTTGGCTCTCTGCCGTAAAAGGAGCTTTGTGCTCCCGTTGTCACCGTTTGGACTCCAGGCGCAAGAAGGATCAACTGTTCATAATTGCGACCATTCAGGGGGAGTTGCTCGACCTGCTGCTGCCCGATCTGAGCCGATATCTCCGCGGAGGTCGTCTCCACCTGCGTGGTTGCACCCTGAACGGTCACGGTTTCCGTCACTTGGCCGACGGGCAAGGAGAAATCCACAACAACATTTTGGCCTACAGTGATTACGACGCCGGTATGAATCTGCGTCTGGAAACCCGTCATCTTCGCTTGAACATCGTAGGTTCCGACGAGGAGATCCGGTGCAGCATATCTACCTTGGGTGTTAGCTGTAATGAGCGTGACGACACCGGTCTGGGTATTCGTCACCGTTACGGAGGCTTCCGCAATGGTCGCGCCGGAACTATCTGAAACGATGCCCTGGATGCTTCCCGTGCCGACTTGCGCGACCGCGACGTCCGTGGCCACGAAGCCGGCGAAGAAGGCCACTCCCAACAGAAACCTACCTACCTGTCTATAGCCGAACATTTAGCCCCTCCCCATGGGAGTGCCCGCCGAATTGCGCGCTGGAGGTCCAAAAGGCAATTAGGAACCCACCGGATGTCGGATACGAATACACGCAGCCAGCGATTCCTGTCAACACTTTTCATGCATTGTAACAATGTCTAATAAGCATTGCTCAATGAAGAGAATTCTCGTTAGAATGCGGAGCTGTATATGGAACTTCGACATCTGCGGTACTTCATAGCCGTTGCTGAGGAATTGAATTTCACGAAAGCGGCGAAAAGACTCGAGGTCGGCCAGCCTGTGCTGAGCCGGCAGATATTCGATCTCGAACGTGAAATCGGAGTCCAGCTCTTCGACCGCAACAGCAGCCGGGTCTTTCTCACCGATGCCGGGAACAGTTTCTTGAGCGAAGCGCGCGTCGCGCTGCAGCATGCAGCCCAGGCCGTGGAAGCCGCGAAGCAAGTGCAGGCCGGTGCAGCGGGCACTCTGCGAGTCGCAATCGGCAAAGGTCTCGGGGATGTTGTAAGCCGAATTATCAACGGCTACCTCCGACTTTTTCCTGGGGTAGAAGTAGACGTCAAGAACATCGCTTCAGGTTTTCAAAGCGAAGCATTTGACGATCGCAGGATTGATGTGGGGTTCATGCGGCCTCCCCTCAGCAATTCTCAACTCACCTCCAGCCTGCTATTTAACGAAGGTTTTTCCGTCGTACTTCGAAAATCCAGCCCCTTGGCCAGGCGGAGGCGCATTCGGCTCAAGGACCTCGCTCAGGAGAATGTCCTTATGATTGATCGAAACATTTCTCCAGGGTTCAACGAAAAGATGCTGGAGTTATTTCGTAACGCAGGAATCGCACCGAAGATGATTCCCACTGAAACCATGCCTTATGACGAAGCGGGCGCGATTCTGGTCGAATCTGGCAAAGGTATCTATCTCGCGGTTGGCGAGGGACCCTACTACCCGTCCTTTGCGGGTCGCCTGGTCGCGCTTCCCCTCGATGAACGGTCGGCGGTAATGCCGGTCCATGTCGTCTGGCGCAAGGATGAGAAGGCGCAAACCACTCTTGAGTTCGTCAAATACGCGGAAAGCATGTGTGGGGAGACACGGGAACTCAGACGGATGAGGCCGAAGGCAGCCCGCAGATGGAAGAAACCGAGATCACTGAGGCGGGGCAGACGCTGAACCTGTGCGGAAATACTTCACGCTTGCTCTTGCCACGCTCCTCAATGTGTCTCGCCCACGTGGTATTCGGTCGCATCCAGCTCGCGCAGAATCTGGCGAGTAGGATTGATAGTCCAGTTCAGCAGGAGCGAGACGAAAAGTAGGCCTGCAAAACCAGTGGCCAGAATGAATCCGTACTTCGGATTCCCGAGACAATCACTGATAGCTCCCATGGCCAAGGGCCCGACAACTGCAGCCGCGCAGGTGAAAAACAAAATCACGCCTGCGATCGTGCCGTGCTCAGCCTTGCGGAAGCAGCTGATCCCTTTAGAGTTGATCGTGGGATAAAGAACCGACATGAACAAGCCGGATAGGGGAAGTAGGAAAACCGTTATTGAGATTCCGCCGATCATGCTCAACGCGAAACAGACAAGTATCGCGAGACTGAATAGGGCTACGACGGCAGCCCAGTTCAGTCTTGCGAGCATCCTCGAGCCCAAGAACCGCCCGGCTGCCCGAAGCACAAAGAAGATCGAAATAGCATATGCGGCTACAAAAGTCGCGGATCCGCGATAGGCGGAAAGCAGAGTAGGCATCCACACATAGACCGCACTCTCGACGGCAACGTAGAGGAATATCGCGCCAGAGAAACCAAGGGCATATGGGTTTCTCATCATAGCCATTGTGCGTTTGAGGTCTACAGATTCGACCGATCGTGTGGACTGCGGATAAGTCACCGAGGAAGCCGTGACGATCAGAACCACACAGATAGTTCCTGCCATCACGTACAACCACTTCCACGACGCGCCGATTGCCAGGAGGTGGGCAACAGCGGCTGGCCCAATGATCGCACCGACTGCAAAGAAGCCCTCCACAGTATTCATGGTCGCTGTGTGTTCAGTCGTGGATCGGGTGATATCACTGATGAGGGCCAGCGCACCCGTCTTGAAAATGCCGATTGCCATCCCGGAAATCAGCAACAGCACGAGGAAGAACAAGAAGGAGCTGCCCACCGCGAAAAGGTATGAATTGAGAGCAAATAATACGAGACCGAGGATTATCGCTATTTTTCGCCCAAGCTTGTCCGCCAGATGGCCAAGAAAGAAGCCGGCGAACGCGATTCCGGACATGGTGGCGTACTGAAAGGCTCCTGCCACCGTCATGTTCAAGTGAAATTCCTTGATGACCTGGGGAATGATGACGCCGACCGCGTCCGTCGTCATTGCGAACATCATGAACATCAAAAACGTGAGCCACTTGATTACGGCGAGGTTTGTCTTAGTCGGCTGGGTACTCTTCATCAGATTGCTCACCAGCACAGGGTTCCACCAGCGCACAGATCCCATCTTCCGATGGCAGCTTTTCCTTCCTCCTCGCGGTTTGCCTTAGAAAACGTAACTAGAGCGCGTAGCGCTGAGAAATCCACCTCAAGCCTTGCCCAGTGAGCATCCAGCCCCCATGTAATTATCAGCGTGTGTTCGGAGGGAGTTTCAACGTGCGCTTGCCCCGCGAAAGATGGGTGCGAATTGCGCAGACGGATTAGTTCAAGGAGATTCCTCACCACCGGATTGCCTAGAGCGTCCTGTATTTCCGATGAGGTGTAGCAATGGCGGTTGATATCACGGCCAACTTTCGTGCGCTCCAGAAGTTCCATGTCGTTTGTCCCGGCCAGCAGTCCCACGTAATACACCTGGGGAATTCCGGGTACGAAAAACTGGATGGCGCGCGCCACGAGGTATTCATCCCCTCGGCGGCCTAGCGCGTCGTAAAAGGCGCAATTGACCTGGTAGAGGTCGAGATTATTCGCCGCCGCGCCCGTAGCCAGCCGGCTCTGGCCGCCGCTCCGTGAATGAATCGTCTCGACGAGCCTGTCGGTCTCATTCGGCGTTAGAAGGCCCGGCTCTCCCTCACGACCTGCGCCGACATCAATGACTCCGATACCATCGTGCGTGTCGAGTACTGTGACCGCGTTGTTGGGACGAGTTCGCAGCCAGTGGACAAGAGCCCGAGAGTCGCGGGAAAAGAGGGAATGTAGCACGAGTGGCGGAAGTGCGAAATCGTAGACCCAATCGACGCGACGCGCGATTTCAACTTGTTGCAGGTAGTGGCTGTGAATCTCGACGAGCACTTCAATTCCCAGAGCGTGAGCCTCTGACGCCAGAGACTCAATGAAATGATAGGTCTCTGGGATCATGAAACAGCTGGTTCCCGCCTTCTTGATTGCGTAGCCGACCGCATCGAGCCTGACCATGCGTATTCCGGACGAGCGAAACCGGCTGAGGATCGTACTCAAGTAAGCCCTGCCATGCGGGTGCTCCACGTCGATATCGACCTGCTGGGGCGTGAAGGTAGTCCACAGGAGCCTTTTCTGACTCGATTGCAGCGTTACGCTCGTAAAGGGCAGCCCCGGTCGCGGACGATATATGCGCACGAGATCCTGCTCCCGTGCACCGACGGGGAAAACTCGATCGTGGGTCAGAAACATATCCGCGAACGGGGAATCGGCCCCATTTTCTTGAAAATCTCGAAACTGGGGAGAGTCGCTGGATACGTGATTGACGATGAGATCAGCCATCAGTTCGATCTCTTCACCAAGCGCGCGGACGTCTTCCCAATCGCCGATCCGAGGGTCGACTCTGGTGTGATCGATCGGGTCGAAGCCAGCGTCCGCGCCGTCGATCGGGACGAAGAAAGGTAGGACATGCACTCCGCCGAAAATACCTTTGAAAGGGCCGCGGAGCAGCACTTTCAGTCGCTTTAGGTCACCGGCTAATCGGTCGGCGTAAGCGATCAGTTGGACCTGATTCTTCAATATCTTCCTTTGCTTTCAGCTTAGTGGGCAAGAGCACTTCTAAGGCTCAAGCCAACAAGTGTCAAGGGTATTGCCGCAGCGTGACCAGCAAGTTGTCTATGGTAATATCCTAGGCGCCGCGGGTCGTGCGATCAGTAGAAACGAAGGGGCGCGCATGTCGCATCACAAGTACCGTCAGATAATCGAGAAGCTACAGGACGATATTTGCTCGGGCAATTATAAGCCTGGCGGCCGTCTGCCAAGCGAATCTGAACTCGTCAGACGTTTTGGGGCTTCGCGGATGACCGTATTTCGCGCAATGCGTGAGTTACAAACCTTGGGCCTGATAACCCGGCGTGTTGGATCGGGAACTTTCGTATCCTCGAATTCTCACTCGGGTAGTCATATGTTTGGGCTATTGATTCCGGAGTTGGGGCAGACCGAAATTTTCGAAGGCATCTGCAAGGGCATGATGGAATCGCAGGAGGCAATGCATCATTCCCTGCTATGGGGAAACTCAGTGTCGAAGGAACAGGACAAAGAGAAGGCGGCTGAACAGCTCTGCGAGCACTATATCTCCAGAAAGGTGTCTGGCGTATTCTTCGCCCCAGTCGAGTACAGCACGAATCGGTTTCAGTCAAACCATCGGATCGTGGCTGCGCTTGATCGAGCACGAATTCCCGTCGTTCTTCTTGACCGATGCCTCGAGCCCTATCCTCGGCGCAGCAAATATGATTTGGTCGGTATCGATAACCGTCGTGCTGGATACCTGGCCACCGAACACTTGATTAAAGCAGGAGCCAAGCGCATCGCTTTCTTCGCGAGACCCAATTCCGCACCGACGGTAGATGCTCGTATCGCCGGGTATCGCGAGGCATTGCGATCGCAAGCCAGCAAGCGCGGTCGCGATATGGTCAGAATCGCAGACACGTCTGACACAAAAGTCATTCGGTCAATCTTAAGAAAGGATCGGCCAGATGCTTTCGTTTGCGCCAACGATCTCACCGCTGGGGATCTGATGCACACCCTCATCTCGCTTGGCCGACGTATTCCTAAAGATATTCGCATCGTTGGAATCGACGATGTGAAATACGCCCGGCTGTTGCCTGTTCCGCTTACGACTCTACACCAGCCTTGCCGTGACCTTGGGAGAATGGCCTTAGCTGTCATGCTTGACAGGATTGCTAATCCCGATTTACCTCCGCGCGACATCCTCCTGAGATGCGAACTGATGGTGCGCAAATCTTGCGGGATGGCCTCAAACAAGCAGCGGCAGCAGACGAGATAGCCCTAGCCGAACGCTGAGAGCCTACCCGAGCGGCCCTTTTCTCCGCATCATTGCCACTTCGTCGCTGAATGCAGAGTCGCGTCGAAGCCCCCGAACCCTGCAAAAGTCGTCTATACAACTCCGACCGTAGTTCATGCGGTATAGGCAACTTTTCGCTTAGTTGTCTACAAAGTGTATTGACAACTCCGAGCAGGCCGAGCTAAAAGCCCGCTCCAGTTACGATTGTGATGCTGCGTTGCTCTCGGAATTGCGTCCCGATATTTGCGTCGTTCAAGCGGTAGGCAGGATTTGAGCTTCCGAACGGTCGACTGTCGACCGTCCGCGTTTTTTTCGAATTCGTTGGAGGGAGGAAAGATGCTTAGCGTCCTACAGGGAGTCCTTGCGAGCAAAGTGTGTCGGCGGCATCTGATTTCGGGAGCAATGGCAGCGATGCTCGCCTTCGGAATGGCGAGCTTTTGCGCTCGGCTAGATGCGCAGGTTACGTTCGGATCGGTCCTTGGAACTGTCTCCGATCCAAGCGGGGGAACCGTCGCCGGTGCGACGGTAAAGCTCACGAACTTAGGCACGAACGAAACAAGGAGTGTCGAGACCGGTTCCGGCGGTACCTACACCTTCCCGAATCTTAGCGCTGGACAGTACCGAGTCGAGATTGAAGCGGCTGGCTTCAAGCGCTTCACCGAAGATGGAGTACAGGTCCAAGTCGGTGTTGCTACCCGCGTCGATGCGGCGCTGCAGGTCGGCACTATAGCTCAGTCTGTCGTAGTGACCACCGAGGCGCCGCCATTGCAAACAGATAGTGCCTCCCTAGGGACGACCATCGGTCAGGAAGAGGTCGAGAGCATACCTCTGAGCGGTAGGAACGTGAACAACATGCTGACGCTCGTACCGGGCGTAGTGGCACAAGGTGACACCTACGGCAACGCTGTCTCGAACCAGGCTGGCGGCGCAAGGACAAACTCGATCGGCTTCGGGAACTACGCGATCGGCGGAGGCTTCGGAAACCAGAGCCAATTCTACGTGGACGGTGTTTCCTCCAATGGGCCGGCAAACAATCTCAACGCTTTCATTCCATCGCAAGATGTGGTGCAGGAGTTCCGCGTCGTAACCAACAATGTTCCCGCCGAATATGGTAACTACGCGGGAGGCGTGGTCAATATCACCACCAAATCGGGAACCAACGCATTTCACGGTACCGCTTACGAGTATCTGCGCAACAAGGTACTCGATGCCAACGACTTTTTCTCGCAACTTAACGGACTGCCGCGGGCACCTCTCGTTCAAAATCAATTCGGAGCAACAATCGGCGGCCCGATACGGAAGGACAACACATTCTTCTTCTTTGGTTGGGAGCGTGAGGTGATCCGTTCGACTGCCGATGCCATAAGCACTGTTCCCACGCCGGGCGAGTTGAAGGGCGACTTTAGCGCGCCCGGCCTGCCTGTGATTTACGACCAGAGCCAGCCGGGAGACCCGCAATTTCAGTGCAATGGAGTGCTCAACGTAATCTGCCCGAATCGGCTTGACCAGACTGCGCTGAAACTTCTCGCCGTATCTTACCCAGCCCCTAAGGGCCCTAACGCAGCCGGGATCGTGAACAATTTCATCTCCACGTATGGCATCGGAGGCATCAACAATCAATACAACGCGCGAATAGACCACCGTTTCTCCGATAAAGACTCTTTATTCGGCCGGTATACGCATTGGTCGGCGGAAAGCGACCCCTACGACGCTTGGGGAACGCATACGCAGGGTCAAGGTCAGACTGGCGTGACCACCCAAGAGGCGACCTTAGGTTACACTCACGCTTTTAGCCCTTCCACTCTGCTGGACGTGCGACTGGCGTATCTCAGGGCGTTTCAAAACGAGTTGCCGGACAGCCTGAATGTTAATCTCTCGCAGTTTGGACCTGGCTGGGCAGGTGTTCCAAACCAACTCGTCGCGCCGGCAAACTGGCCTTCGTTGAATTTCACCGACGCCTCAGGAGTCGGATCTCTGTCGGCCAGTAATGGTGTTGGCTCTGAGCTTTACTGGCATCAGGGCCAGTACACGCTGTCCGGCGCTCTCACCAAGATCAGCGGACGCCATCAGGTCAAGTTCGGTGGCCAAGTGCGGCGCGTGACGTGGATATCCAACCCAGATAACAACAACGTCTCGGTGAACTCTAATCAGTACGCTACTGCGTCGTCTGCCGCTGCGGGGGGTAGCTCCCTGGCGTCATTTCTTTTGGGCATTCCGGTCAGTACAGGCATGACGCCTTTTCTTGGTGGCGGTTCAAGAGCATACTTCACCGCCTACGGCTTTTTCGTAGAGGATACTTTCCAGGCGACCAAGAAGCTGACAGTGACGGCAGGCCTGCGCTGGGATCAGCCGAGTGCTTACTCGGAAGCGCGCGGCAATGACACCGTTTTCCTGCCAAAACAGGCCAGTCCGCTGGGATCGTTCTTCAATACCGTCACGGGGCAACAGCAGCAACTCATGGGCAATGTTGCTCTCCTCAACACTCCCGCGTGGCCGTCAGGCAGAGAAGACGATTTGCACTGGAAACTGTTTTCGCCCCGCCTTGGTTTAGCCTATCGTCTGACGGATAAGACTGTGTTGCGCGTGGCGTATGGCATTTCGTATCCGCCCCCGACGTTGGGTCAAGACGGACCGAACCTCTCGCCGATCAATGGCGCACCCACATCGGTCAACAACACGTTCGAAGTGCAAACAGGGAGCCCAGACTCCATTCAGGCGACTGTGGATAATCCATTCCCGTTCGGCATTAACCAGCCGATCCGGCGCAATGCCCCCCCCAGCTTCTTCTACGGCCAGCCGATTTTTGCCATGCGCGTCCCGGGCAGTCCAGTTCCATACGTCCAGCAGTGGAACGCAGCAGTCGAACGACAGATTGGCAGAGATTCATCCCTCACGGTGGCATACGCAGCATCGAAGGGCTCCCATCTTCTCCTTCAGGGATGGGCGACTGTTCCGGAAATCAACCTGAATCAGCTGCCAGAGCAGTACTTTTCGATGGGGCCGGCTTCCTTGTTGGCTCAGGTTCCAAATCCCTTCTTTGGGACCATTACTACTCCAGGGTCGCCCCTGTCGCAACCGACCGTAGCCACTGGACAGTTGCTGTTGCCATATCCACAATTCGGGCGCGTCCTTGCCTTGGACCCATACAAAGGCAAGTCGAACTACCAGTCCTTGCAGGCGTCGTTCATAAAGAGGTTCGGCGGCAAAGGGATACTGACCGTTGCGTACACTTGGTCGAAATTAATGTCGAACAGCGACAGCGTGACGGCCTTCCTGGATGAGGGAGGTATTTTCGGTGGATCCATCCAGAACAATGACAATCTTGACAGTGAGTATTCCCTGAGCTCTTACGATATACCTCAGAATCTGGATATCGGGTACGGGATTGATCTCCCGTTCGGCCGCGGCAAACGCTTCATGGGCGGTGCTCAGGGAGTGCTGGGCGACGTCGTTTCAGGATGGCGGGTCAACGGAATTACCACAATTCGGAGCGGAGTCCCAATCGCTCTATCGCAGTACTTTTCAGGGTCGGCTCTCAGCCAGCTAGGCGGCGGTACAGGATACTTCGGGGCACAAGGCCTATGGATGCGCCCGAATGTTGTGCCCGGCTGCAACAAGAGCGCGCCAGGCTCGCGTCAATTCAGGGCTATCCATGGCTGGTTCAATACGGCATGTTTCCAGACCGTAGATACCGGTTCCGTGGTGGGATTCGGAAACGCGCCCCGAGTGGATCCCACCATGCGTCAGGATTACCAGAACAACTGGGACTTCTCGATTGCAAAGCGCACACCGATCGCCGAGGGGGTGGATCTGCAGTTCACTGCGGAGTTCTTCAATCTATTCAATCGCACGCGATTTGGAGATCCAGGTATCTTTACCAACGGTGCGAATTTCGGGATAGTGACTTCGGACGCCGGCTCACCCCGGGCGATTCAATTCGGTCTGCGTCTCAGCTTTTAATCGATTTGTCAGGGGCACCGTTCGGCGTCGAGCGGTGCCTCACTCTCGAACCACCGCGATCATATTGAGTTGATCTGAGAGGACCCATGCCGTTTATGAATACTCGCCCGATTTTCCTAATCCTGTGTTTGTCAAGTCTGACGTTACTATCCCCGACGATATTTGCTCAGGATGTACGCTCACCGGGCCCGCCAAAGGTGGTTGTGCAACCCGACGGCACGGTAGAAGTTCCGGCTCAAGAAGTGCCGATGTCCGTGTTTCTGAGTCCCGAAGCAAAAGCATACGTAACGCAACATTTGAAGGATATGCAGGATCCGGAAATCGTACAGCAAGATGCAGGCGTACCGCGTTTCATGAAGCCGTATCTCGCACGTGACTACGAACTGTTCCCTGTCGAGAAGAAAGACGAGAAGATTGACGGCGTGCATGCGTACGTTTACACGCCAAAGGCGGGAGTTTCAGCAAGAAACAAGGGTCGAGTCCTCATTAACCTTCACGGCGGCGGGTTTTCCGGATGCTGGCCGGGATGTGCCGAGCTTGAATCGATTCCTGTCGCGGCGCTGGGGAAAATCGAGGTAGTTAGCGTCGACTATCGTGAGGGCTCGGAGTACAAGTTTCCCGCGGCCAGCGAAGATGTGGCGAGCGTATATCGGGAACTATTGAAATCGCATAAGCCACAAGACATTGGCATCTATGGCTGCTCGGCTGGCGGTATGCTGACTGCGATGTCCGTGGCGTGGTTTCAAACCCATTCACTCCCTACGCCGGGGGCGATCGGGATTTTCTGTGCGTCGGCGGGCGGTGCTTTCGGCGGTGACGCGCTTTACACTGCGGTTCCATTGGGTGAGGCACGTTTGACGCTGCCAAACGCGAGAGGCACAGCGCCGACCCTAAGCTACTTCAGCGGCACTGATCCGAAGGACCCGCTGGTTTCACCAATCAATTCACCAGAAATCCTTGCGAAGTTTCCACCAACACTCATGATCACGGGCACACGAGGCTTTGAATTGAGCGCCGCTCTGTATACGCACGAGCAGCTGGTGAAATTGGGAGTCGATGCCGAACTCCATGTTTGGGAAGGTCTCTTCCATGGATTCTTCTATAACATGGACGTTCCGGAGTCGAAGGATGCCGTGAACGTGATTATCCGATTCTTTGATCGTCACTTGGGCAGTGCCGCTGAATCACGCCGGGCGTTGAATTAGAGCTCCATCGCGTTTTCCAACGCAGGCCGGACGCTTCATGGATTGCGGCGGAAGGCGCGTCCGTTTCTGATAGACAGGAGGAACTTTGGCCAAGATCAAGGCGACCGCGGTTTTCCCGATCATCGTAGCCGTAATACTGAGTCTGGGTGCCAAGGCTGAAACCACCAAGAGTAACGGGCACTGGGTAAGCGCCTGGAGCGCCGCAGTGCACGCACCGCTCCCGTTTCCCGACCTTCCTGCCTCGCCAGTCATCGAGAATCAGACGATTCGGATGGTTGTGCGGCCCACGCTTGGCGGAGAGCGCCTGCGAATCAGGTTCTCGAACGGGTTTGGAACCGCCGCTGTCGTCATCGGTGCAGCTCATGTCGCGCTCTTGTCCAAGGGCGCGCAGATCATCCCGGAATCCGATCGCGTCTTGACGTTCAGCGGCAAGACCTCGGTGAGTATTCCCCCAGGGGCACCGATGCTGAGCGATCCAGCCGATTTGAAGGTTCCGGCGTTTGCAGAGGTAGCGATCACTATTTACTTGCCCGAAAAGACTCCAGCATCGTCCACTCACTTCTGGGCGCAGCACGAAACTTATATTTCGGGGCCGGGGGACTTCACGTCGCAAGTGGAGATACCGAACGCCACAGTGAGAACGTCGTGGTACTGGCTTTCAGATGTCGAGGTGTGGGGCTCCGACCGAGCGGCGGCAACAATCGCGTTTGGTGACTCGATTACCGACGGAGTCGGGGCGAAGCAAGGAGAATATGGCGATTGGCCTGATATGCTGGCCGGCCGGTTGGCGAATGACCACGGGGCTGGCGGGTTGGCAGTTCTCAATGAAGGCATCGGTGGAAATCGTATACTCCGTGACGGTGCTGGCGTCAGCGCTCTTGCCCGCTTCGATCGCGATGTTTTGGCGCAGCCGGGTGTAGTTAGCCTGATCATGCTGGAGGGCATCAACGACATTGGCTGGCCACACATGAAGCCACGGCCGCTTCCAGATGGCACAACTCCCAAGGACGGTCCGTTTTCCGGGGAGGTGGCCAGTGCTGAAGATCTCATCGCCGGGCTGCGGCAAATAATTGAAAGGGCCCATCAGCACGGAATCAGGGTTTTCGGAGCTACGTTGACGCCCTATGAAGGCGCCGACTACTACAGCGAGGATGGAGAGGTCACACGTCAAGCCGTTAATCGATGGATCCGCACCAGCGGGGTTTTTGACGCTGTTTTTGATTTCGACGCCGCTGTGCGTGACCCGAATCATCCGTCCCGGTTTCGGGACGATTACCAATCGGGTGACCATCTTCATCCCAGCGCTGCGGGCTACAAGGCCATCGCGGCTGCTGTTGACCTGTCGGTTCTAAGTAGTTCCGAGGCCATCGGCAAGAAAAGGTGATTTTGGAGGCAGGAAACGTTCCGGGCGGTCGTTAAGAACTTTGAGGAGAAGCGAGTGGCAGCCAAACACTTCCTGTTAGCAATCATGCTAGCGAGCGGACCCTGCTTGGCACAGCAAGGTCATTCGGCGCCAGCTCCAACGAACATACCGGGTGCCGAGTTTCCTCGACTGAACAGCGATCTGAGCGCAACGTTTCGCGTTCGAGCGGAAGGAGCCCAGAAAGTCCAGCTTCTGATGGAATTAGGCCAGCAGACATACGACATGACCAAAGTTGCGGACGGATTCTGGGAAGTTACGACAAAGCCGCTGCTGCCCGGTTTCCACTACTACGCGATCTCCGTTGATGGATTTATTTCGAACGACCCCGGAAGCAGGACCTTCTTCGCCGCACGGCAAGAAGTCAGCGGACTCGAAGTTCCCGCACCGGAATCCGACTTCTTTGCAGCTAAGGATGTGCCACATGGCACGGTTCGCATCGAGTGGTATCGCTCTAAAATAACCGGTGAGTCGAGAAGAATATTCGTTTATACGCCGCCGGGATACGATCGTGGCATTTCACGATATCCGGTTCTGTACCTTCAGCATGGGTTCGGCGAGGATGAAGCCGCTTGGAGCGATCAGGGACATGAGAATTTCATCCTGGACAACTTGATTGCAGCTCACAAGGCCAGACCCATGATAATCGTGAATGAGAACGGGATGGTCGGAGTACATTTTCAACCTCCGGCTCCGAATCGACCCGGCGATAATTCAGGTCCACCACCGTCGCGGACTGTGTCGCACGACTTCATGGATGAACGCTACACCCAGTTCGATCGAATCGTTTCGACGGAGCTGATTCCCTTCATTGATACCCAGTTCCGCACCATGCCCGACCGTAACCATCGTGCCCTAGCCGGTTTGTCGATGGGTGGAGCTCAGGCCCTCCGCATAGGACTCAATCATCTCGAGCAGTTCGGCTATATCGGAGCATTCAGTCCCGCCATCGCCATAACAGACACGACAAAGGACTACGACGGGATTCTGGCGAATCCTGCAAGACTCAACCAGCAACTGCGGCTATTGTGGATTGGAATAGGAAGCGACGATTTTCTACTCGGTCCTGTAAGTGAATCTCACGAGGTACTAGAGAAAGCTGGAATCGAACATGTGTGGTTCGAAAGTTCGGGAGCGCATGTCTGGACAGTGTGGCGTAAGTATCTCGCGGATTTCGCACCCAGGCTCTTCCAGTAGGTGTGGCACCGTACAGCGGTGCGTGGTGCTCAGGCGGGTTCGTGACTAGCCCAGCTCTCATGATCGGGTTGGGCGAGGTCTTGTGGGACCTTCTGCCGTCAGGGAAGGTGTTGGGCGGTGCTCCTGCCAATTTTGCCTACATGACGAACCTCCTTGGAGATCAAGGAGTAGTGGCTAGTCGTGTGGGCGATGATGACTTGGGGCGTGAAGCCACCCGCGTCATGCAAGAACTCGTACTCAACACGGCCTACGTCCAATGCGACCGTCAGCACCCCACAGGAATGGCAGGCGTGTTCATTGATTCCGCGGGTCAGCCCACATTCACAATCAAGGAGTCCGTTTCTTGGGACTTTTTGGAATGGACGGAATCATGGGAACAACTATCCGCACGTGCTGATGTAGTTTGCTTTGGTTCGCTCGCCCAGCGTTCACCGACCTCTGCCGCTACGATCGAGCGTTTTTTGCAGAATACGGCGAAGAAAGCGCTCCGCATTTTTGACGTCAACCTCCGCCAATCGTTCTACAGCATGGAAGTGTTGCGCAGATCGCTACAATACACGGACATCGTCAAGCTGAACGATCATGAATTGTTGCGCGTGACTTCGTTGCTCGCATTCGACGCGGGCGATGAGGAAACGCTCGCTCGACGATTGCTGAGCAAGTTTCATCTGCGGCTCGTCTGCCTGACGCGCGGCGCTCGTGGCAGCCTTCTCGTTTCGGAAAATAGAACAATCGAGCACAAGGGCTTCAGCGTGAAGGTCGCGGACGCTGTCGGAGCCGGCGACGCCTTTGCAGCATCCCTGGCCCATGACTACGTAAGGGGCAAATCACTGGAAGAGATCAGTGAATCAGCGAACCGATTCGCGTCGTGGGTTGCAACGCAAGTGGGAGCAACGCCAACGATTCATCGCTCGCGCTTGCAAAACATTTTGGGTGATAACCCTTGATCGAGAGGAGCGGGCACTTTCTATGAGCAAGAGAATAGGTCAGATGAGTAGAGCAGGGCGTGCCTTGTCAATCGCAGCTTTAGTGGCGGCCTTGTGGGCTGGCAGTGCATATGCCCAACAAGCGAACTCGAACTCAAACGGTTCGCAAAAGGATACTCCAGATACTCCGCATCTGGAGTTTGTCTTTGAAGAGTTCGTAACGCTGGGCGCCAGTATTCATCCTGGTGAAACTCCGTTCGGAGAGCGAAATATTGTTCCAATAACCGGCGGAACGTTCTCCGGCCCCAATATCCGGGGCAAAGTCTTGTCGGGTGGCTGGGACTGGCAACTGGCCACCAAGACTGGGTGTCATTCGATTCAAGCCGACTACATGATTCAAACCGATGACGGCGCAGTTATCAACGTCATTAACAAGGGCACGCTATGCGCGGCTTCCGGCACGAACGCCAAGCTCTTCACCACGCCGAGCTTTGAAGCGCCGCTCGGACCGCATGCCTGGCTGAATGGCGGAGCGTTCATCGGAACGCTCGAACTCGCCACGGTCGAGGGCAAGCCTGCCGTGCACATTCGATTCTATAAAGTGAAGTAGGAGTAACACGGTCTCCTGATCATGCGCTTGCGGCGCATCTTGCGCGCGGGATCACTTCTGGGTGACACGAGTTGGCAGTGAGTCTCTGCTGGATAGTCTTCCGTGAAACCGGAGGAAGACAAGGAGTCGCCATGAAACATCTCTGGTGTGCGTTAGCGGCTGTGCTTTTGGGGATGCCCTGCTTTGCCCAGGTAAGTAGTACAGTTAGGATCGAAAGTGGCCTAGTAAGCGGTGCCACCGAGAGGGATGCCACCACCGTAACCGTCTTTAAGGGCATTCCTTATGCCGCTCCGCCAGTGGGAGATCTCCGCTGGAAGGCCCCGCAGCCTGCGTCGAAGTGGAAGGGTGTACGGGCGGCCGACCAGTTCGGAAGGGCATGCATACAGACGAATGCGGCAATCGCAAGCTTGCCGGCACCCAGCGAGGATTGTCTTTACCTTAACGTCTGGACGCCCACCAAGAATGCGCACGAGAATCTGCCCGTAATGGTTTGGATCCATGGCGGCGGCTTCGTGGCGGGCACGCCTGCCGAAAAGCTGTATCACGGCGAATGGTTAGCAAAGAAGGGCGTCGTCGTGGTGTCGATCGGTTACCGCCTCGGAGTAATGGGGTTTCTGGCGCACCCGGAGTTGAGCGCCGAGAATGACCGCCACGTATCGGGGAACTACGGCCTTCTCGACATGATTTCGGGCTTGAAGTGGGTTCAGAAGAACATTTCGGCATTCGGCGGCAATCCCAACCGGGTAACCATCTTCGGCGAGTCGGCCGGTTCCGCGGCGGTGAGCATGCTCTGCGCATCCCCGCTGGCAAAAGGTCTGTTCGATGGCGCCATTGCCGAGAGCGGCGCGTCTTTCGCGCCGGTTCGCGCCGGCGGAGGCCTCGGTGACAGCATTACGCCGTTAGCAGCGGCCGAGAAGGCAGGTGCTGCCTGGGTAAGCACGTTAGGTGTTTCCAGCATCGCGGAACTGCGCAAGCTTCCGGCCGACAAAATAGAAGCCGCCAGTCTGCGCCAGCCTGGGATCGCCGGGCCTAATGTTGATGGGTGGGTTATCGCGGGCGACCAATACAAACTTTACAAGGCAGGCCGATATAACGACGTTCCGGTCATAGTTGGCTATAACTCCGACGAAGGCGCCACTTTCGGTGTCCCCGCCTCACAGGAAGCCTATGTGGAGAGCGTGCGCCAGCGTTACGGCCCATTTGCCGACAGAATCCTTGCCGCCTATCCAGGTGGAGAAACACCTGCGGGGAAAAGGACGGCGCGCAATCTGACACGCGACGCCGCGTTCGGCTCGCACAGTTGGACGTGGGCTCGTCTGCAGACGAAGACCGGCAAATCCAAGGTGTTCTTCTACTACTTTGACGAACACCCTGATTACCCTCCTGACTCTCCTAAGGCGGGGTTCGGTACGCCGCACTCTGAGGAGCTCCCGTATGTATTCCGGCAACTAACCGAACACAATCGCCCGGCTCCGACCGCCAAAGATGAGGCGATGTCGGAGACGATGCGCACCTACTGGACGAACTTTGCCAAGACCGGTAATCCTAATGGTGCCGATCTGCCGAATTGGCCGGCCTACAGCGCAGCCGCACCTGAGATGTTGCATATCGCATCCGGTAGCACGCAGGCGGGCCCAATCGTGAATGAGGATGCGCTGAAGGTCCTCGACGAGTATTTCACCTGGCGCCGCTCGGGCGCGGAGCAGCCTCCGGCTACCAACAATTGACCACCTCGGAGAGATAGGCTGCGGCGAGGTCGTATTACCGGTCTGCAGAGACCTGTCGATGTCGGCTTCAGCGAGCAAGAAGGTCTATCACATGAACGCAGGCGATCTCGTTTACGAGCCTGCCCCGCATATGCTCTATGCTGGAGCGGCCCGTGCCGCTAAACTCACCGTCGCCCGCGCGGATGCCAATGGTCACCTAGCCATGGTCGTGCGAGTGCCTACTCACGAAGGTGCTCGCAACGCTGCAGTCGCCAAAAATGGCACTGTGTACCTGGCGCATGGAAGTTTCACCCAACTAAGCGCACTGATCGTTGCCTCGCCCAGCAAAAACTAAGCTTGTACTACAGAAACGAATTGACATTCAATCGGAGTCGGATCCTAGTGACTGCCCCATCGGAGTTACAGAATCCGGTGAACAGCCGTCAGCCGAGAAGACCGCAGGCAAGGAGCTTTCGGCTCAGAGTCTTTCATCCGTCATATGCCGGTCATCGTTATGCAAAACGAGCCTGTTATGAAGGTATGGGCGCAGCTTGGTTCGTTGGCTCACTTTGTGTGACCTGAAGCATGCTCCGCCGTCCGTGTCAAATCTGCCTTTTGGAGGTGTCGGTGTCGCGGGTCAGAGGTTTCTACGTTTTGGGCGTGCTTATTCTCTTGACCGCGTTGGGCAATTCCAGCGTCAGCGCCCAGGAGATCAAGACCGTTTTCGTGATCGCGATGGAGAATCACAATTGGACTCAGCCGGCAAACCAGTTCACTGGCAAGACTCAGCAGCTTTTTCAGAATTCGAACGCGCCATTCATCAACAGTCTTGTGAACGGAACCGCCTTCGTCAGTGTTAACGGCTCAAGAGTTCAGATCAGCAAGCAGGTCGCTTATGCAACGGCCTACCATAATGTCTTGGTCACCGGAAACGGAAACGGAAACAACCCCCATATACATCCTTCCGAGCCGAACTATATCTGGTCCGAAGCTGGTACTGATTTCGGCGTGTCGGACGACGACGACCCCTATTCCGGGGAGGGACCCTCGAACCAGGATACTCCGCTGCATCTGAGCCATCTCCTCACCGTGGCTGGAAAAACCTGGAAGTCGTACCAGGAAGACATCGACCTTTCCCTGAGTAGCGGTGCACTAACCAACATTCCCCTGCCGCCGGAAAAGTGGACCGTTCCGCTGGCCAGTTTTTCGGGCTTCGCCAGTAGCTACTTCAATGCGTATAACGGCTCCAGCCAATTCAATTATGCTGCCAAGCATAATCCCATGGTGTTCTTCACCGATACCAACGGCGGCGACGACCCGACTCCAATGAATCCGTTATCTTCGCACTACGCACCGTTGCAGCAGTTGTTGACCGACCTGGCAAACGATGCCGTGGCCGATTACAACTGGATTACCCCGGACCAATACAACGATATGCACACTGCGATCGGAGGGGGTTACAACGGACTAACCGGCGACGCTGCAAGGATCAGGCAGGGCGACGACTTTTTGGGCCAGATCGTTCCCGTCATCATGGCGTCAAACGCTTACAAGAACCAAGGCGTCATCGTCATTTGGTGGGACGAATCCGAATCGGACAGGTCGGCGGGTGATAACCCGGACGACCTCGAACACACGATCGGCGAGATTATCATCTCTCCGCGTGCTCATCGGAACGTGAACGGCCTTCCGTATGCGAGCCGGTTGGCCTACACGCATTCCTCCGATTTGCGCACCATGCAAGAAATTTTTCACGTGGGACCGTTCCTGGGTGATGCATCCAGCGCCACTGATCTCTCTGACTTGTTCGAGTCGGGCGCCATCCCCCAAAAGCCGCCGGCAACCGTAGTAAATCCCTGACTCAACTTGAGCGACCAGCCGATAATCACGGCGCCCGCACCAGGCTAAAATTTCAAACGCAACATAAACTGGATCTGCCTGGGCAATCCCGTTCCAGTGTTCGGCGAAGAGTCGTTGTCGTTGTTGTTGTTGAAGTTCACTGTGCTGGTAATTACGCCGAAGCCCGGCTGCGTATCCAGAAAGCCAGTTGATGACGCTGCGGGGTCGTAAATGAGTTTGAGCAAACCCGGGTCGCCAAGCTGCGTATGGTTGAATATGTTGAAGGCCTGCACAGCAAATTCCAGCGTGAACCGCTCTGTGAGACGCGTCTCCTTTTCAAGTGCGAGATCAATTTGCCAGGAGGGGAGCGCCCGAATCATCCCATTTCCCTCATTGCCGTATCGGGTGAAGTTGCCGTTTGCATCGACGGGTGGGGCCTGAAACGCGGCGGCGTTTATTAGCGGTACGCCGTTATGGCCTCCTCCTGGGAGCGTCAGCGGCACCCCAGGAACAATGTCGGGACGCTGATCGGTTTGATCGTTGCCATCCGGTAACAGATACGTATCGGCAAATCCATCAAACGGTCCGCCCGAAATGCTATTGCCCAGATCCATAGTCACCGTCAACGGGTGGCCGGTATGGTACGTATTGACGCCGCTTACCATCCATCCGCTGACAAGTTTGCTCAAGGCGCCGGAACGTTGCAGGTGGCTCGTGCCGGGCCCAAAGGGAAGTTGGTACACCTCCTCGGCGACGAAATTGTGGCGGATGTCGAAGACACTAGGTCCTTTATCGCAAGCGAGGCAATTGATGTTTTCCGGCCCATTGGATTCGCCACCGCCCACTGAACCGTCGTTAATCGAGTGAGAATACGTATAGCGCGCTAGAAAGGAAAAGCCGTTCGTGAGCTGCCGCTGGAGAGAAAGGTTCAGTCCATTGTAGGTGCTCGATCCGATATCGCTTTTGTAATCGACCGAGCCATAGGGATCGGGATTATTGGGGTCCGGGAAGAATTGATCCAGCGGCCGAACGCAGTCCGTGCCGGCGCTGTTGAGGGTTACAGGAATCGAACAAAGATTCACGGCGCCGCGCGAAAACAGTCGCACGCCATGGCTTCCCAGATAGGAAGCTGAAAGCACGAAGTTAGCCGGAATTGCCTGTTCGACCGTCAGCCCCCATTCCTCTACGTAGAGATTGCGGCGCCCTTCGCGCTGCAAAGCGCGAGGGTGAGCGCCTGCCTTCGAGATTGAAAGGCCGGAGAGGTCTGGGCTTGCCTGCGCGAAGGCAGGGTCCATCGGGACTGCTTGGTTCACGACCACACGGAAGGTGTCGCTCTCCAGGCCGGCATTCTCATCGTCGTTCTGTGCTGCGCCATGATAAATTCCAAATCCAGTGCGGACAACCGTCTTGTCGTGCATTGCCGCGGGAGCCCAGGCAAGGCTGATGCGGGGGTCAAAGTCACGATAATCTGGATTCGTGAGAGATGGATTTGCCGGGCAAGGCGGCGTGTTAATCGGCGCGGGGAAGGGCGTGTTGAAGGACCCTGTTCCGAGGCAGGCTCCATGAAAAGCGTTGAAGTCGAATACGGTCGTTCGATTGGTTGCCTCGTCCGGAACGCCATAGTATTCCCAACGCAGTCCAGCGGTGACGGTAAATGTGGGGGTTATCCTCCATTCGTCCTGGAAGTACGGCATGAAGAAATTGCGGCGCAACCGGTGGCAGCACCACGGGGCGTTGAACAATATGCCCGAGACAGTGCCTGAAATGAGGCTCTGGTCGTCGCCGAAGGTGAGGTTGTTGTCTGCTGTCTGGCCCTGATTCAGTCGAACCCTCCGATATTCCATGCCCATTTTGAAAGTATTTCGGCCATGGGTCAAAGCGAGGTTGTCGATAACTCCGAAGGTCGTTCCCACTTCAATGTCGGCCGACTCGTTCGGAATACTCGAGAAAAAATCCGTGTTCACCGCAAACGGCAGGGTGCTTCCGTGAGGATTGTGAAAAGGCGAACGGTTTACATAGAACTTCGTCTCGTTAAATAGATCAGGTGAAAACACGTGTTGTAGCGCGAGCAGGTAGTTCGCCGGATGATTGAATACCTGATCGCTGTCGAGACCGGTCGCGCTGACGTTGATCTGGGCAGATGAAAGGCTGATGTCCCGCTGCGCTCGGCCATAAAACATTGTCTTGTCGCTGAATTTGTGGTCGAAGCGAACCAGCCAGGTATCCTCATGGATGGTGGTTCGAATCGGATGGACGAACTCCTCTACGTCCGTCGACAGGTCGTTGGCGTCGAACGTGAGTCCACAATTACCCGCCGCCACCGAGCAGTTGACGAAAGCGCTATCGGGATAGACGAATTTTGGAGTGCAACCTCCGAGCGAGCCGGTCGAGGCACGCCAGGGAAATCCTTGCAGAACCGCGCACATCGCCGGCGAAGGGCCTTCGCCGTTTCGGCCGTTCACTAGGACGTCTTGTACCAGCGTCGCACTCGGCACGAAAGTGGAGCCATTCGTCGAACTCTGTTGCAGCTGGCGCAGTCCTTCATAGCTGATGAAAAAGAACGTCTGGTCCTTTCGGATCGGTCCCCCAACGGTCAATCCATACTGTCCCATCCTGAAAGGAAGCTTCACAGGGTTTCCCACCCCATCGAAATCATTGAAGTCGCGCGCGTCAAAGACCGAATTTCTCAGGTAGCCGAAGACGGTACCATGAAAGTCGTTCGTGCCCGACTTAGTGACCACGTTGACCTGGCCGCCGGACTGAGTGCCATACTCGGTGTCGTAAAGGGCGCTATTCACACGATATTCGTCAACGGCATCTTCTGAGATCTGCAGCCGCACAGAGGATTTCTGAGCCTGTTCCTGAATGCCACCCGCGTCCACGCCGTCGATGCTGAAGTTATTGTCATCTCGCGCGCGCCCGGCGAAGCGTATGGTGCGCTGATCGCCTCCGCCGTCGTCTTGTGCGAACGGGGCTAGGATAGTCAACTCAGACCAGTCCCGCCCGTTCACCGGCAAATTCGTGATCTCTTGGTTGCTGATAACGGATGCGTCCGCCGCCGATGTGTGCTCGGCGGGATTCACCTGCGCTTGGACGTCGACTCGTTGGCTAACCGGGCCGAGTTCGAGCCCGACGTCGAGAGCGTGGCCCTCTCCAACGCGTAGTATCACGTCGCTGATGACCTTCGTGTTAAATCCGGCCTTCGAAACGGAAACGGAATACCTCCCGATAGCGAGACCGGGAGCCAAGTAATAGCCGTGCCCGTTGGATTTAGCCTCCTGGCTTGTTCCGGTATCCATTTCGGTGATCTTAATGCTTGCCCCGGGAACCGTTGCTCCGCTTTGGTCCGTGATCGTTCCCTCCAAAATAGCGCGGTCGGTTTGCGCCTTCGCCGGAATCACCGCTACAAACAGTAATACGATTGCTAGTGGTGTGAGATATCTCATGTAAACCTCGCCTGTTCTTCTTTGCTCCGGAAGAAATGAGGACACATCAACACGGCCCGTAGCTGCGCGTCATCGTTCAAATATCGACTTTGGCTAATTACTACGGAGTCAGATTTGATCGAGGGAGTGTGACAAACACATGAAGGACAGTTGATGTGCTGATGAATTGCTCTCGATCGTCTTCGCTGCTTATGATTATGATGGGAGTCGAGGCCTCGATCGATCGGCGCTTAGCTGCTCAACGACTGTTTCGCTGGCTCTATGAGCCAACGATTGAGGTGCTCGCGAAGTTGGCAAAAGCTTATTGGCTTCGAAACGCAGGCGCTGCATCCGGCGCGCATCACGCGCTCGTAATCAGTGAGCATGGCGTGAGCAGTGACGGCAATGACGGGGATCGCGCGAAGCGTTGGGTCGCGGCGAATCCACGTTGCCAGCTCAAGGCCGTCCTGCGCGCCCAATTGGACGTCGAGCAGAACTGTTTCGGGTGGGTCTCCTTTGAACGGCGCGAAGGCTTCGTCGAGTGTGGTGGCGGTTTGTACCTGAAAATTTTCGGACTCGAGCCAGTCAACGAGTAGCTCGAGATTGGCCCATCGATTTTGCGCGCTGGAGTGAATTCGGCGTCTAACGCATCGAGTGTGCGCTTGCCGTTGGGGACGTTGCCGATCTTCGTGAGTTGGCCCGTGACAGTGGCGCCCAAGGGCACGACCAGCTTATCGAACGCATACACAGGTTCAACAACGTGTCCGCTAACGGACTTGAAGCTCCGATTCCATTACTACACCCCCAAAGGATACGGTCCAAGAGCAAACTATGAGCACCCTTTCCGCAGAGCTTCATTTCGCGACTTGCATTGATCACAGTAGCTTGGCGGTAGTCCCGAAATGTCCTTCGGGTAAACCGACGAGATCCCGGTCTACGACGCCGAGATTGAGAATCCGAGCCCAGCCCTTGTCTCCGCAATGTTACTGTGCTACGTAGAGTAAAGGCTGGGAGGCTCAACGGTTGTGCGAGTGTTGGTGATCGAAGACGAACAACGGCTCGCGGAGAATATTGCGCGAGCCTTGCGAGAGGGCACTGGCTACGCCGTTGATATCGCGGCTGACGGCGAGCAGGGAATCGACCTAGCCGAAACAAACGACTACGATTTGGTAGTACTCGATTTGATGCTTCCTAAACTCGACGGGTGCGAGCTGCTCTCTCGTTACCGAGAGCATTGCCACGATGCGCCGGTTCTGATCCTCACTGCGCGCTATGAAAAAAAATCTGTCGTGCGTTTGCTCAATGCGGGCGCCGATGATTACCTTGCAAAGCCCTTTGACTTGGGAGAGTTTCTCGCCCGTGCGAAAGCCCTCGTTCGCCGCGGCAAGGACCAGCGCTCCCCGATTATTTCCATTGACGATCTTCGCCTCGATACGGTCGAACGCACTGTGCGGCGCGGCGAGCAGGAAATTGCGCTTGCCCCAATGGAATATCGGGTGCTCGAATATCTCGCGCATCGCTCCCGCGCGGTCATCTCCAAAGGCGAGCTCCTGGAGCATCTTTACGATTACAACTGGGAAAAATTCAGTAACGTAATCGAGGTCTATATATCCGGTCTGCGCCGCAAGATTGACGATCGCCATTCCAGAAAACTAATTCACACGATGCGAGGACAGGGCTATGTCCTCCGGCCGGAGCGAGAGCCGCAATAATGGCGCGACAGTACAGCCGCCTGCGCAAGAAGCGCATGAACGAGAGATGAAAAGCTTGTCGATCATGCGTCGAATTATCCTCGCAGTTGTGGTTTGCCAGTTTCTTCTCACCGCAGGGGTAACCGCCGTGGCTGTACTCTACGCGCGCAGACAGCTTCGCGCCGCCTTCGATGTGGCGCTCGAAGGTCGCGCTGCAGGTACGCTCGCTCTCGTGCGCTACACTGAAAGCGATCCTCCCGGATTGCTATTCGATTCGTCGCTCCTGCCCCGGCCTTCTGATTCACGCCATCGTGACATCTTTGAAATTCGCGCGGCCGATAACCACTGGGTGGCGCAGTCAGACGGCGCTGAAGGGATTCTCAGAGACTTCGCCTCGTCGGATCGGCGCAACGCGATTCTCCGTATCGGCGGTATGCAGTATCGCGGTATCGCGCTCCGCAATGTTACGGTGCTCGACGATGAAGACACCGTGCGCATTCCGTCGCGTGTGACCGTCATCTACGCGGCTTCCTTGGAAGACATGAACCATCGGCTCACTGAATTGGCGTTCTACGTGAGCGGCGCGAGCTTCGCATTCCTGCTCGCAGCCGGCTGCCTTGCGGCGTGGTTGGTACGTCGTGGCCTATCGCCCCTGCGCGAGCTTGCTGTTGCTTCAGATGCGATTTCGCCTAGCGATTGGAGCTTTCGGCCACCTGTGGCTGCGACTCGCACGACTGAGCTTGTTCCCCTTGTCTCCGCTCTTCAAACTCTCCTGGCTCGCTTGAAAAAATCCTTTCGGCAGCAACGCGATTTCACTAGCGACGCCGCTCACGAGCTAAAGACGTCCGTCGCGATTGTGAAGTCAAGTCTGCAATCTTTGCTGCATCGACCCCGCACGGAAAGCGAATATCGTGGCGGCCTCGAACAGCTTCTCGCGGACTGCGCACGGTTGGAGGATCTTCTCGAACGGATGCTGCGTCTCGCCCGCATCGAGCAGTGGGCGGAGCACCGGGCCGAGCATGCGTCGCCGCACAATGGGATCACCGATTTGACTTCCACATGCGAAACCGCGATAGCGCGCATGAAGGGGCTGGCTGACGCTCGCGGGATTACGCTTGAGCTGGCGAGCTCATACACCGTTCATCTTCACGCGGATCCCGAGGACCTCGAATTGATCTGGATCAATCTTCTGGAGAACGCGATTCAATATAGCTGTGCAACATCGAAAGTCATCGTCCGCGTGCAACGCAATGGAGCAGGTTTCGCCCGGGTGTCGGTCGAGGATTCCGGTTCCGGAATTCCAGCTGCCGAGCTGCCCAACATTTTCGAGCGGTTTCATCGCGGCGATCCGTCCCGCGCTCGCTCGACCGGAGGATTTGGGTTGGGCCTGGCGATCGCAAAGGCGATCGTTGAGGCGTATGGAGGCCGCATCGAAGCTCGCCGTCGGCACGAGCGGGGCACTGAGGTATGTATAGACTTGCCCGTCAACGCTTAAAGCGCGGTGCCAATCGCAACATCCCTTCAACGCTGTTCTTTCGTTCATCTTAAGGTTCTCTTCAGCTTCATACAAATAGAATTTGTGCGTTCCGCTCGGTTCGGACGAAGAGGGAATCCTATGGGTATAGAAACTTGGCGTTCATTGGCCAGTTGTGCGGTTGTCGTGTGGCACTAGCAAGCGGGGGCTTTTGAGTGGCGATGGAGCGAACACTCTGAAGGAGCCTAAGATAGACGAGGAGGGACACGTGACACAAGGATGCAAATCGAAATCTTTTGTGTATGCGGCCGTGCTTGCGTTTGTTCTCGTAGTTTTTGCTGGGACTTTCCTCGCGGTCCGGGCGGGGAGTACAGCGGCGGCTGCAGGGGCATCCGGATATCATCTGATCAAAACGATTCCTATTCCCGGAGACACTTTCTGGGACTATATGAAATTCCAACCTTCCACTCGGCGTCTTTTCGTTTCGCATGGCACGAATGTTGCGGTCGTGAACGTCGATACCGGCAAGATTGTCGGCGAAATCGGCGGCATGACAGGCATTCACGGGATCGTTCTGGCGCCGGAATTCAATCGTGGGTTCGTCACCGACGGACAAGCTGCAAAGGTTTGGATCTTTGATCTGAAAACACTGAAAGTGACCGGCAGCACGCCCGCCGAGCCGGACGCCGACGGCGAAGTCTACGATCCGGTGTCGAAGCGCGTCTTCACCATGAACGGCGACTCGCAGTCCTCGACCGTGCTGGACGCGGCGACAGGAAAAGTCGTAGGCCGTATCGACTTGGGCGGCAAGCCGGAATTTCCCGTTGCCGATGGCCGGGGGCATATCTACGCGAATATCGAAAGCACCAGCGAAATCATCGAGATCGACTCGGGCACTCTGAAGATCATGCATCGGTTTTCGCTAGCGCCCGGCGAGCGTCCTAGCGGTTTGGCAATTGATCCCGTGCACCGCATCCTGTTTTCCGGGTGCCGCAACCGATTGATGGTAGTAGTCAACGCAGACGCGGGCAAAGTGGTCGCAACGTTGCCAATCGGACAAGGCGTGGATGCCACGCGGTTTGATCCGGGAACGCAATATGCGTTCGCTTCAAACGGCGACGGAACCTTGACGGTGATCCACGAGGATTCGCCTGAAAAATTCAGTGTAATCGAAAACGTGGCGACTGAGCCCGGCGCGCGGACCGTGGCACTCGATCCTAAGACGCACGAGGTGTTTCTCGCTACTGCGAAACTTGAGCGCATTGAGAATCCGCCGGCGCACATGAGGCCTTTCCGGGTGGTGCCGGATACGTTCCATGTCCTTGTGCTTGGGAGGCGGTGAGGAAATAGCGTTTGGCGCGTGCTGGCCCCCGATTTCCACGGCCTTGAGGCTTATGGTGCGCAAGATTCCATGGACGCGCTCCTATCCAGTTTAACTTTCATAATCTTGCGCGTGGATGTGACCGTTTCATCGAGGTGGACCGAATGTTGAGGCGGGGAGGAATCACAATGAGAAATTTAGGTTGGTCAAAACAGGATCGACCGCTGGTTCATTGCGGCCGTGCCAGGCAATCCGAGAGAGTCGCCGCCGTACTCCGCCGTTCGATTCTCCTTGTCGCCGGCGTCGTGCTCGGCGCCGCGTCCCAGGCTCGCGCGCAAACGACCGGGCCATCGGTCCACAACCAACTGCCTCCTGAACCTCAGGAGCAGTTCGTGCAGCTGCAGGGGCCGAACGCGGCCACTCCACCCGTGGCGATCACACTGCAAGATGCAATTGAACGGGCGCGAAAGGTCGACGCCCAATTTCAGGCCGCCTTGACTGCCGCAAAAAGCGGGCAGGAGGACCGTTTGCAGGCGCGAAACGCAATTCTGCCGTCGTTCAGCTACAGGTCCGAAGCTCTGTTGACGCAGGGAAATGGAGGGAGAACTCCAGTCGGAAGATTCGTCACGAATGACGGCGTCCACGTGTATCGCTCCTGGGGAATCCTCCACGAAGACCTTTCGCCCGATAAATACCTGGGCACGGGATATGGCCGGGCGAGAGTCGCGGAAGCGATCGCCAACGCGCAGGCCGAAATGGCGAGGCGCGGCTTGACGCTGACCGTCACCCGCTTGTATTACGCGCTAGCGGTTGCGCAGCGCAAGTACGCCACAGCGCAGGCGGCCCGCGACACTGCTCACCATTTCTACAGCATCACCCAGGATGCGGAGCGCGTCGGTCAAGTGGCCCACAGCGACGTCGTGCAGGCGGAGATTCAGGATCGGCAGGCCGAGCAGGCGTTCGAGGACGCTAACCTCGCCATGGAGTCAGGTCGGATGGATCTCGCCGTGCTGCTGTTCCCGGCTTTTAACGAGAATTTCACGATCGTGGATGATATGGACTCACCCCTCCCCTTGCCTCCATTTTCGGAAACGGAAAGAATGGCCGAGCATGAAAATCCGGATTTGCGCGTGGCGATGGAGTCCCTCCAGTCGGCGAATCTCGGCGTCACCGCCGCGAAGGGCGCCTTTCTGCCGGCGTTTTACACGGACAGCATCTACGGAATCGAGGCGAATTCCTTTGCTCTGCACAGCGTAAGCGTTGGAGACCCGAAGGCCGGCTCGTTGCCGAACCTGGGCTATTTCATAACCGTCGGAGTGAATGTGCCCCTGTGGGATTGGGGTACGCTGCGGAGCAAGCTTCACCAGGCGGAATATCAACGAGAGCAGGCGCGCTTCGAACTGAGCCAGGCGCAGCGACAACTCCTCAGCAATCTGTATGGTTCGTACGATGAAGCCACCGTCGCGCGCGCCAGCGTGGAAGAATCGCGGGGCACGGCTGATCTGGCGGCGGAAAGCCTCCGTTTGATCGATTTGCGCTACAAAGCGGGAGCGTCGACGGCGCTCGAGGTTGTGACCGCGGAGAACACTTTGACGCAGGCCAGGAATGCATACGCCGAGGCCGAGATGCACTATCGCGTGGCCGTGGCGACGCTGCAAACCGTCACGGGCAGTTTCTGACTTCTTTCGCCGGAACCGGGGAAAATGGAAGAGACTAACTCAGCGATGTTCGTCTCAGCGAAAATCTTCGACCGCCGCGACGGCTGGACGCGTTTCCGCGTGGCCGCTCTCATCGTTGCCGGGAGCCTAATGGTTTCGTGCTCGTCGAAAAACGAAAAACAGGTAGTGCCGGTTGTAACCGTGCAGGCGGCCACCGTGGCGAGCAAAACGATTCAGGCCACGATCGATACGGACGCGATTCTTTACCCGCGCGATGAAGTCGCGATCGTGCCGAAAGTTCTTGCGCCCATCAAAAAGTTTTACGTGCAGCGCGGCAGCCAAGTCCGCGCCGGACAGCTGCTGGCCGAGCTAGAGAACCAGGATTTGGTCGGCGCCTTGACCGAGAATCAAGGCGGATACGAGCAGGCGGAAGCAAGCTACAAAAGCGCGCTGGAAAGCGCCTCGCAAGACGTGCAGGTTGCGAAAGAGCAGCTCGACGCGGCGCAAAAGCTCTACGACAGCCGCGAAACGCTCTACAAGCAAGGGGCCATGGCGGCCAGGGATGTCGAGGATGCGGGTATCGCACTGACGCAAGCTCGCAATCAGTACGACCTCGCGCAGAAAGCCTATAACTTGAAAGCCGCTCAGGGGCAACTCACCGCGGCAAAGGGCAGAACGGTCAGCGCGGAAGCACAGCTTAATTACACGAAGGTTGTGAGCCCAATCAACGGCGTGGTGGCCGACCGGCCGTATTACGCCGGAGAAACCCCGTCCAGCGGCTCGCCGATCCTCACGGTGATGGATCTGTCTTCGGTGGTGGCGCGGGCGTATGTCTCGCCTGAGCAAGCGGCGGAATTGCGAGTTGGCGATCCCGCATCGCTTTCGTCCGGTGGCGGAGTACCAGAGACTCCGGGGAAGGTGACGGTCGTCAGCCCGGCACTCGATCCCAACAGCACGACCGTCCAACTATGGGTTGAAGCGCACAATCCGGGCGCACGGCTCAAGCCCGGTTCAACGGTCAGCCTGAGCATCGTCACGAAAACAGTGAAAGACGCACTTGTGGTGCCCAGGGAGGCGATTCTGACCGCGCCCGATGGAACAACCACCGTAATGGTAATTGGCCAAGATGGACAAGCCCGCCAGACCAACGTCAAAACTGGAATCCGTGCGGGCGCCGAAGTGCAGATTTTGAGTGGATTGCGCAATGGCGAACAGGTGGTAGCCGCCGGTGCCTACGGCCTGCCTGATGGCATGAAGGTGACGGTTTCCCCGAGTCCCGCATCGGGTGGCGGGGGCGCCAACTAAGGGTCAGCAACGATCCATGCCAAATTCAACCGGAACGACTTCACGCATTCCAGAACGGCCAGCGACCCAAGGCGAGCACTTTTGGTTCGCGCGTGAGCACAAGTCGATCATCTTTCTCATTATCACCCTGGCGATGGTGGGAGCCTACCTCGCATTTAGCATTCCCATTGCGGTTTTCCCCACCACGGATTTTCCGCGCGTCATCGTCGGCGTCGATAACGGCGTGATGCCCATCGACCAAATGCTTGTCACCATCACACGCCCGATCGAGGAAGCAGTTAGCGGGGTCCAAGGAATCCAGGACGTGCGATCGATTACCAGCCGAGGCTCGGCCGAAATCGATCTTTTCTTCAGCTGGCGCGTGGACATGTTTCAAGCCCTTCAGCGCGTGAACGCAGCCCTCGTTCGAGTCGAGGCCACGCTGCCACCGACGGCCAAAGTCTCCAGCGAGCAGCTGGAATTCTCCAGCTTTCCGATCCTGGGTTATGGCTTGACCTCGGATGCACTTTCGCAACAACAACTCTGGGAGTCGGCTACCTACGACATCAAGCCTCGCCTCGCAAGTCTCCCGGGCGTGTCGACCATCTTGGTCCAGGGCGGGCAGGTCCCGGAATTCCACATCGTGCCGCAACCGGCCAAGCTTCGAGCGACTGTAGTAAGTATTTCACAGCTTGTCTCGGCGGTCGATCGATCGAACATCATCCAATCACCCGGGCTTTTTCCCCAAAACCATCAGTTGTATTTGGGACTGATCACGGGCCAGGCCCACGATGAACAGGAACTCGGTCGCATTTTCGTTAAGAATTCGGCATCTGGCAGTCCCATCTACGTGGGCGACGTCGCGAATGTCGTATCCTCGTTCGAGCCGCACTTCACCATCGTCACCGCCAACGGCCGTCCTGCGGTCCTCATCAACATCAACCGCCAGCCCGGCAGCAACACCATGCAGGTCGCCACGGAAGTAAAGGGGGAAATGGCGCGGATTGAAAAAAGCCTGCCCCCGAGCGTGCATGTGAGCACGTTCTATGATCAATCGTGGATCGTCGGTGAATCCATCAAGAGCGTTCGCGACGCCATACTAATCGGCCTCCTGTTGGCCTCCGCCGTGCTCGTCCTGTTTCTGCGCGATTGGGGAACATCCTTCATCGCTGGCATGGTAATACCCATCAGCCTGCTCGTGACGTTCATCGTGATGCACGCTCTGGGAGAGAGCTTCAACCTGATGACTCTCGGAGGCATGGCCGCCGCCGTTGGCCTGATTATCGACGACGCCATAGTCGTGCTCGAGAACGTCGTACTGCACAGGGAAGCTGGCGAAGGCAGGATCGAGGCCGTTCAGTTGACGCTTCGCGAGCTTTCCACTCCCTTAGTGGGATCGACGCTCACGCCCATCGTCGTCTTCCTGCCGCTCATCGCCATCACCGGCGTGACGGGCGTCTTTTTCCGCGCCATGGCTGTGACGATTGGCGTGGCTCTGCTGACTTCGCTCGCCCTCGCGCTTACGTGGACACCGACCCTCTGCCTCTACCTATTGCGCAAGCATTCCAAGAGCAACGATGAGGCATCTCCTCGTGAGCACGGAGATGCGTCTTCTCCAGGGGTTCCCCCTTCGCAGGCTGAGAATTCAGCTTCGGCGGAATCCGGGGAAGAGGTTCGGAAGCGGGAGTTGAACGTGCTCTTACAAGCCGAGGAGCAGCACTTGATGAAGGGCTACTTCGGGAAAGTAATTCGCTTTTACGAGCGATGGTTCCGGCGGAGCCTGAAGTATCCGGTCTGGGTGCCGATCCTGGCCGTGGCTCTGATCGTCGCCTCCTATCTGTGTTACCAGCAGATCGGATCGGATCTATTGCCCAAGATGGACGAAGGCAGCTTCATCCTCGATTACGTGACACCGCCAGGGAGTTCGCTCGAAGAGACCAATCGGATGGTCTCGCACATGGTTCAAATTGTCGGCTCGACTCCGGAGGTGGCCAGCACTTCTCGACGCACCGGACTTCAGCTTGGTCTCGCCGCGGTCACCGAGGCCAACATCGGCGATATTTCGGCGGACCTGAAAACCAATCGCAGCCGCGATATCTGGACGATCATGAACGACATTCGAACAAAGATCTCTCAGGCCGAGCCCGCCGTCGGCATCGAGTTTACGCAGAAACTACAGGACATGATTGGCGACCTTACGGGCGCTCCTCAGCCAATCGATATCATGATGTTTTCTCCCGACCCGAAACTACTGGATGGTTGGGCGCCCCAGGTGGCTGACGCGATCGGCAAGATTGAGGTGGACGGTGCGCACCCGGTGGTGGACGTCGACAACGGGATCGATTCCACCACCAGCGGCCCGGCAGTTTCGTTTCAAGTGGACATGGCCAAAGCCTCGCACGCCGGATTCTCGCCTCAGGACATCGCCGACGAGGCCACGGCGATGCTCGACGGCGTAACGGCCGCGCAGCCCGTCGTCGTCAACGATCGCCCTTACGCCGTCCGCATCCGCTATCCCGCCGAAATCCGCTCTTCGTTATCCCGGATGAACGACACGATGCTCGTCAGCCCCAGTGGGCAGTTGGCCAATCTGGGATCGCTCGCGTCGATCACTGAACTTGCCGGGCAGACCGAAATTTTGCAGGATAGCGAGCAACGCTATGTAGCGGTCACGGCCCGCCTTGAGGGCCTCGACATGGGTCACGGGATCGCTGCCGTGCAGGCGGCTTTGGCCCAAATGCATATCCCGCCGTCCATCCGCATCGAGTACGGCGGCCTCTATCAGACGCAACAGCAATCTTTTCGCGATCTCACGCTCGTTCTCGTCCTCGCGATTGTCCTTGTGTTCCTCGTGGTGCTGTTTGAGTTCCGTAATTTCTCGGCGCCAATTTCTATTCTTGCTTCGGCCGTGTTGTCGACGGCCGGCGTTTTTGTCGCCCTGCTCCTTACCGGCATCACGTTCAATCTCTCGTCGTTTATGGGCCTGATCATGGTGATCGGCATCGTGGCCAAGAACGGCATCTTGCTGCTGGATGCCGACGAGAAATTCCGCGCGGCCGGTTTTTCGCTAGAGGAGTCGATCTTCCAGGCTGGCCGCCGCAGGTTGCGCCCCATCGTCATGACGGCGATCGCAGCAGTTTCCGGAATGTTGCCGCTCGCGCTTGCCATCGGCGCGGGGTCGCAGATGCTCCAGCCCCTCGCCATTGCCGTGATCGGAGGTCTCTTGATCGCCGTGATCCTTTCCCTTTTCGTTACCCCCACGATCTACTTCTACATGGCCAGGAAAACATAACTGCAACGTACATGGCCAGGAAAACATAACTGCAACGTCGACAGGTGGTCCCAACTGACTTCCTTCTGTTCAATCCTGATCGCTTTATGCAATGACTCCTGTGCACGTTCTCTTAAAATCGTCTGTGTACAAACTGTGCGAGAATGCACCGTTTTCGACAGATTCGAGTTAGCTTTGAGCGAAAAGCAGATTCCCCGATTTGTTGGAAATGTTAATAGTTAAAGAAGACGGAACGAGTCGTTGGAGGCGACTGTCCGGCTTTGCAAGCAGGGGGTCGACGGTTCGATCCTGGCCACGTCCACCAACTTCTTAGTTGATCGCAAAGTGCCCTCGACATTTTCGTCCGCGGGCGTTTACTCACGTCAAGGAAGCCGACATCGTTATGCGGTCATTTCTACTTTGCACAAACCGGAAATTCTCACGTTGGCAGCGACACTGTTTAGTCTTGACAACGATCGGGCGCAAGTGATATGGGGAATGCGCGCGGTGGGTGTATGGGTGGGAAAATGCCAAGGTTTCAGACGAGAGTTCTGGTGTGTTGCAGCATACCTGCTAGTGGTTCGTCCTCACGCGCTCAAGCACGGTCAGTACTCCAAATCCAGCACTACCTGGAGGGATCATGAAGCGGACATTAACGCAGTTAGCCATCATGAGTGTGTTGTTTTTGGGATGTTGTGCGGGAGTTTTCGCACAGGCCACATCGCAGATTTCCGGAACAGTGAAGGACGCCTCGGGAGCGGTGGTGGGGGGAGCGCAGGTTACGGTCACGCAAACGGCTACGGGAGTCACGCGGACCGCGACGACGGATGCGAACGGGGTATATTCGCTGCCGAGCCTGCCACTGGGTCCCTACCAGATGCAGGTGACGAAGGAAGGGTTCACGACGTTTCTTCAGACGGGCATCGTTTTGCAAGTCGCCGAGGGCCCGACGATCGATCCTGTGTTGAAGGTGGGCGCGATCAACCAAACCGTGCAGGTGGAGGCCGCAGCAGCAATGATCGAAACTTCCTCTACTGGAGTGGGCCAGGTGGTCAACTCGCAGTCCGTCGTCGATCTGCCACTCAACGGACGCCAAGTGACGCAGTTGATCACGCTGGCCGGCGCATCGAACGCCGTGCAGTACGGCTTTGGCCAGGCACCGAGCGTGGGAAATCTGGTTTCCAGCAAGAGCTACCCAAACGAGGCGCTGGTAAGCGTTGGCGGCGGACTGCTGAATGGAACCACTTACCTGCTGGATGGGGGAACGTACAACGATCCATTCAATAACCTGAACTTGCCCACGCCTTTCCCCGACGCAATACAGGAATTCAACGTGCAAACCAGCGCGCTGCCAGCCCAGTACGGACAGCACTCGGCGGGAGCGATCAACATGGTCAGCAAATCCGGCACCAATCAATTTCACGGAGACGCGTTCGAATTCGTGCGCAACGCGGACTTCAACGCGAGGGACTTCTTCACCTTCTCACCTACCGATACAAACGGAGCGAGCGATAACCTGAAGCGCAATCAGTTCGGCGGCACCTTGGGAGGGCCGATCAAGCAGAACAAGCTATTCTTTTTCCTGGGCTATCAGGGGACGTTGATTCGATCGCAGCCGGCGGCGCTCGCCGCCGTTCTTCCCACCGCGGCGGAGCTTACCGGCGACTTCACGGCCTATGAAGCGAATTGCTTCGCCACGCCTCAGACGTTGAAGGGACCTTTGTACGTGGGCAACAAACTCACAACTCCGGTCAGCCCGGAGGCGCTGGCCTTTGCCAGCCACTTCGATGTAGGCCCGGGACCGTGCGGGAACGTTACGTATCGAATTATTCAAAATCAAAACGAGCACATGGGCTTAGCGAAAGTCGATTATCAGATCAATTCCAAGCAATCGCTCTTCGTGCGTTACTTCGGGACTCACAGTCTGCAGCCATCCAGCTTCACCGGAACGGAGCTATCGGTGCAGAACGCGGGTACGGACGACAGTGTGAATTCGGTGGTGATTGGTCATACGTATCTAATCAGTCCCAACGCGCTGAATACATTCCACTTCTCGTTCAATACAGACGGCGTCACGAAGTTTCAGGTGCCGATTGTCAATCCCGCCGATATCGGCGTGCAGGGCATGTTCATTTCCGCGGCTCCCTTCAACCACTATTCGAATATTAACATCACGCGGAGATTTCCAGAGCGCCGGTGGATTCGCTACTCCCGGTCTGGTCAACACCAAGACGTACCAGCTGGCGGACGACTTCAGCCTGACCAAGGGCTCGCATCAGTTGCAATTCGGGGTGAGCTTTATTCGTCCCTGGCAAACCTCCACGTTTTGCGTTTATTGCAACGGGCTATTTACTTTCTCGGGCGCGGATACCGGCAACGCCATGTCTGATTTCGTCGCTGGGGCGCTCAGTTCGTTCACCCAGTTGAATGTTTCGCATGATAATGAGTATTGGAGATACATCGGGATCTACGCGCAGGACAGCTGGAAGATCAATTCGCGCCTGACGCTGAACTACGGCCTGCGCTGGGAGCCTTATCTCAACGGCACTTTCCATAACAAACAAGTCTCCCATTTCATCATGCAAGACTTCCTCAACAACGTGCATTCGTCAACTTTTCCGAATGCTCCCGCGGGAACATTCTACCCGGGCGATTCCCAGTTCCCGACGGGTTCGCGGCCCAACAAGACAAGCTGGCTGAATTTCGCGCCGCGGATTGGGCTGGCATGGGATCCCACAGGCAGCGGGAAAACGCTCATTCGAGCGTCTTGGGGAATCTTCTACGACATGCCCCACACGCTTTTCTACTATAACATCTCAGCGGAGCCACTCTGGGGCGAGGGCATCACGGTTATCCCCCCGGTGGGGACGGCGGATACATTCGCAACTCCCTGGGCCTATTATCCGACTGGCGTAAGCCCGTTTCCGACGGTGCAGAATGCGAGTACTGCTTACCCGTCGGCCGGATACTATGAGACCATTCCGCTCAACGTCAGCAACACGTACGTGGAACAGTATAACCTGACGATTCAAAAGCAGATGGGGCCAAGCTGGCTCTTGAAAGCGAGCTACCTGGGCAACGAGGTCGTACACCTTTGGATGGATAAGGAATTGAATCCGGCGGTGTATGTCCCCGGAAACTGCGCAGCGGGTCAATACGGCCTGAAGGCGGCGGGGGCGTGCTCAACCACCGGCAACACCCAGGCGCGTCGCCTTTTCACGCAGTTGAATCCGAGCCAGGGACCATTCTATGGCACGACCGAATACCTGGATGACAGCGGGACGGGCAGCTACAACGGGCTGATCGTTTCGGCGGAACACCGGCTCTCAAGCCACTTCTCGGTGCTGGCGAATTATACGTACTCGCATTGTATCGCCGATTCGCAGACGACAGAGCTTTCCGGCCCGGTTTACACCAACCCCTCCGATCCCCGGTTTGACCGAGGAAACTGCCCGTACATTGACATTCACCATAACTTCAACCTTTCCGGCGTTCTTCAGTCGCCGCGTTATTCGTCGCGAGCGCTCGAGTTGATCGCCGGAGGCTGGCAGCTCGCACCCATCGTGGGCTGGCACTCGGGCAGCTATTTTACGGTGACCACGGGTCTGGACGACGCTCTGACGGGAATTGGCGCGCAGCGTCCGAATCAAGTGCTCTCAAATCCTTACTGCCACCCCACGACAGTCAATTGCTACATTAACGGGAAAGCGTTTGCTCAGCCAGCGTTAGGCACCCTCGGAAATACGAAAGCGAACAGCTTGGAGGGCCCAGGGTATGTCGATGTGGACATTTCTCTATCGCGCCGGTTCGCAATCACAGAGAGGCAGGGCATAGAGATCCGCTGGGAAACCTTCAACATTGCGAATCACACTAATTTGCTGAATCCCGGTACTTCCGGCATTGCGGCGGGAGGGACGAACGGCACGGTTCTGAACAGCAGCACGTTCGGTCAGCTTAAATCCGACGTTGCTCCGAGAATCATGCAGTTCGCGGTCAAATATATCTTCTGAGTATCGGTCTAGATCCTCTAGTGGAGCGTGGCGCGCAGCCACGCTCCGCTTACGGGTCTTCCCGCGCAATTCGAAGAAAGGCTGTTCCTCCGCCTCGCGTCGAGCAATCACGAGTGGCTGGTTCAAGCCGGCGGAGAAAAAAGTAGATGGATTTGGGCCATATGTGTTTCACCTCGCAACCGACTCTGCTGAGTTCCCCCGTGGGCTTCACCTGAACTTTCATCCAAGCACGTTCGGTATTTTTCGGGCGCTGAACCAAAACGAGGCAGGCTTCTCGGCACGGGAGGTTGTGGATGTACGCGCCCCAGGTTTGCAAGAGCGCGATCACAGGATAGGAGGCATTTCATCCATGAAAATTAATAGACGAAGGCTATTGTCGTTGCTGGGTACGTCCCCGGTGCTTCTCGCCGGCTCCGCAGTGGAGGCGGAAGCGAAGAAGGCTGTGCATAGCAGTGGTGGTAGCGAGGCGAAGTTCACGGCGGTCAGTCCCAAGGGTACCCCGCCGGCCGTGCGGCTCTATTCCATGGCCCCTCGGCTCGACACGCTGGACGGGAAGACAATCTATCTGGTCGACACGGGTTTCTTTGGCGGCGGCCTGCTGCTGCAAGAGATACAGGGATGGTTTCAGCAGAACATGCCCACCGTGAAGACCGTCTCTCGGAAGAAGGCCGGGGGCTGGGCCGCGGATGACCCGCCGCTCTGGGCGGAAATCAAGGCAAAAGGCAACGCAGCCATCATGGCAATTGGCCATTGAGGAGGTTGCGCACCAGCGACCGTGGGTCACTGCATAACCATTGAAAAGATGGGAATCCCCGCAGTTCCGATGTGTACCAGGGCCTTCGTAGAACTCTCGAAAACCACCGCGGCAAAGCGAGGCATGCCGCTTGAACCAATCGTGTTCACTCCGCATCCTGTGTGGGGCAAGACGCCTGCAGAACTGGCGGCAATGGTCGGAGGTTCCGATCCGGTAACGGGGAAATCCATGATGAAGGAGATCACGGATGACCTGACCACGCCGCTTTCCGACGAAGAGAAGAAGACCGGGATCGAGAATGTTTCGGCAGGGCCGTCCGTCTACGGCCCGGACACCTTGGATAACTTGCAAGAAATCTTCATGAATAATGGAATGACGGATTACATGCCGGTGATTATTCCCACCGAAGAGAAAGTAGAAGCGATGCTCAAGGGAACGAGCCACCATCCGGACGAAGTGCTCAAGAAAGCGATCCAGGGCGTGGGCTATGAGTCCGCGCAGTGGGGATACACAGTGAGGCAAGTGGCGGTAAACGCTGTAATGGCGGGATGCAGACCGGAATATTTTCCTGTGGTGCTTGCGATGGCGTCCGTGGGCGAATTAGGGCTCTTCGGCTCCACCACGTCGGCCAGCAGCGCGATCGTAATCAACGGTCCCATCCGCGACAAGCTCAGCATGAATTACGGGATCGGCGCGCTGAGTCCATTCGCGCAGTCGAATGCCACCATCGGCCGATCGTGGACATTGATGAGCAAGAACCTCAGCTCTGGCGGTATACCCGGCGACACGTACCAAGGTTCGCAGGGCAACAATCTGGACTACAACAACCTGGTGATTGCGGAAGACGAGAAGAGCAGCCCGTGGACTCCCTTTCACGTGCAGATGGGATTCAAGCCCGAGGAAAATGTGGTGAGCTTTTTCCTGGGATGGGACATCCGCCAGGGTCACGGAGCGAAGGGCGCGGGAGCGATCGTGAATCCGATGTTCGACGAACAGATCAGCGACATGTTCCAGACAATGGCGGGAACAAGCGGCGCGCTGGTGGTTTGCGACCCGCTAGTGGCGAAGCGTCTGGTGGATCAAGGATACGACACCAAGGAAAAGCTCTCCGAGTGGTTGTGGAAGAATACGATGCGCACGGCGAAGGAATACCGGGAGTCCTCCCTGGCCTACGTGTACACATATCCGCTCGCGCTCGAGGGAAGAGAGCCCTATGCCACTTGGTACAAGGTTCCAGAGGACACGTTGATCCCGTGGTTCCCAAAGGCCAGCGCTATTAACTTCGTCGTTTGCGGCGGCCAAACCAATGCCTTTTTCCAGATAGCGAACATGAACCACGGCAGGAGCGAATCGATCGACAAGTGGATGTGAGCACTCTGTCGCCGAGATCGGCAGAATATGTGGTCGGTCTCAACGGCAAGTATCGCCAAGGGCTGTGTGCTGCGCTATAGCGTATTTGCGGTCTGCATTGCAAACAGGGGCGGCGCTGGCTCGATCCCGGGTCGTTTCCTGCAAGCGCGATCAACGATAGCTATCGTGTCGACGCATCACTCTCGGTCTCCGCGCGTAGTTCGCGAATGATGTTTATGCCGCTGCTGGTGCCGAGCCGGTTCGCGCCGGCCGCGATCATTGCGCGCGCATCAATCGCAGTTCGAATTCCGCCGGATGCCTTTACGCCGATCTTCACAGCGCCGCGCATCAAGGCCACATCCTCCACGGTGGCAACACCTCCGAGAAATCCCGTGCTAGTCTTTACGAAATCGGCTCCCGCCTTCTCACTGATTGCGCATGCCGTGAGCTTTTCTTCATTGGTAAGCAGGCCAGTTTCCAGGATTACCTTGAGCAGCGCCTTTCGCTCGCGCACTACCTCGAGCACGCCTGAAATGTCAGATAAGACCAACTCGTGATCGCCGGCTTTAAGCGCTCCGATATTCAAAACCATATCGATCTCGCGGGCCCCCAGCTTCAAGGCTTCTTGCGCCTCAAATGCTTTCACGCTGGTGAGAGTGGCGCCCAGCGGAAAACCAACCACCGCTCCCACTTTGACTCCACTATTCTGCAAATTCGCAGACGCCAACGCGACATAGCAGGGATTCACCATCACCGCCCCGAAGCCAACCTGGCGAGCTTCATCGCACAGACGGGCGATCTCGCGCGGCGTCGCTTCGGGCCGAAGGTTTGTGTGATCGATGATGGCGGCGAGGTTCTGCCAGCTAGCCATCGGAGACTCTTGGTCGACCGCTGAGTTTCGACTCGACATCGCCACTAGATGTTACTACGCTATCTTCTGTTTTCGCATTTCCTGTACGGCAGCGCGGAAGTTCGAGTTCATCCATGCCAAATCGCAGTTCTACAGGCCAAGTCCGGCGGCGACTGCTCGCGGCGGCGCGGCGGGCTATGAGCCGTGCTTACGCTCCCTATTCTGCTTTCAAGGTCGGCGCGGCGTTGCTGACCACGCGCGGAGATCTTTTTTTTGGTTGCAACGTGGAGAATGCCTCCTACGGGATGAGCAATTGTGCCGAACGCACGGCGATTTTCAGCGCCGTCGCGCAGCTGGGACCGAAAATGGAAATTCGAGCGATCGCCGTCGCGAATAACCAGAACGCGCCCTGCTCTCCGTGCGGAGCCTGTCGCCAGGTAATTTACGAGTTCGGACCCAAGGCAACCGTCATCTTTCGCAGCGCCGAGGGTTGGAAAGAGCTGCCGATCGCGGATCTGCTGCCAGAAGGATTTCGCCTTAAGTGACCGCCTCTGGAGAAAGCCCCGCCGGCACGATTCGCGCCGTGGACGTAATTCGCAAAAAGCGCGACGGCCACGAACTCTCCCGCGCGGAAATTGATTTCCTCGTCCGCGGCTACACGCTCGGTGAAATCCCCGACTACCAAGTATCCGCGTGGCTCATGGCCGCTTTCCTTCGAGGTTTGAGCCGCGAGGAAACGGCAATTTTAACGGATGCCATGCTGCATTCGGGAGAAATACTGGACCTCTCCAAATTTTCAGCCGCGAAAATAGACAAACACTCGACCGGCGGAGTTGGCGACAAGACGTCTCTTATTTTGGCGCCGCTCGCAGCCGCTGGCGGCTTGGTGGTTCCCATGATTAGCGGTCGCGGTTTGGGCCACACGGGCGGCACGCTCGACAAGCTGGAAGCGATTCCAGGCTTCAACGTGAACCTTACGACCGCTCGCCTCACGGAGATTTTGCGCGTCTGCGGCTGCGCCATGATCGGTCAGACAGTGGAAATTGCTCCGGCTGACCGCCTCCTTTACTCGTTGCGAGACGTCACCGGCACGGTGGAAAGTCCCTCTCTGATTTGCGCGTCCATCATGAGCAAGAAACTGGCGGAGGGAATCGATGGCCTGGTGCTGGACGTAAAAACCGGCTCCGGCGCGTTCATGAAAACGGATGAGGACGCGGCATTCCTTGCGGACTTGATGGTCGAGACCGGGCGCAGAATGGGCAAGAAAACCATCGCACTCATCACGGATATGGATCAGCCCCTGGGGCAGCGCGTTGGCAACGCTGTTGAAGTTGAGGAAGCCCTTGCCGTGCTGCGCGGTGGAGGTCCCGAGGACTTGCGCGAACTCTGCAGGGAACTGGCGGCATGGATGTTTCACCTCGGTGGCCGCGCAACCACGATCGAGGAGGGAAAGGGTCTTGCTGATGAATTGATCCAGTCCGGACAGGCGTCTGAGAGATTCCGTGAGATGGTCGCTTTGCAAGGTGGCGATACCGCCGCGATCCACAACCCGGCGCGCCTACCTCGGGCGGCGCATGCTCTTGATGTGAAGAGTCCGAGGAGTGGCTATGTAGGCGCCATTCAATGCGAGGACGTGGGTACGGCGTGCATGCTTCTTGGTGGCGGCCGTGAAAAGAAGGAAGACTCAATTGATCCGGCCGTCGGAATTGTTCTGCACAAGAAAAGTGGCGATCCCGTATCGGAGGGGGAAACTCTTTGCACGCTTATGTACAACTCCCAAACCCGTGCAGCGCGTGCAAGAATGCTGATCGAGCAAAGTTATCAGATCGTTGATTCGCCTCCACCATCCAGAAAACTGATCCGCCGTGTGATTCCAGCCGCACCGGCCGGTTAAATGCCGGCCGACACTGCGCCGTCGTCGTGCGAACGGCTCGATCTTTACCCCTTACGGGGAATGAAGATTGAAAGTGGCGGGTTGACGCCGTACTTCTTCGAAAAATTACCTTGATTCACGGCGATTCCTACGCGGCCGCGCGAGTCGATGTAGACGAGAGACTCTCCAGCGGGGACGCCCATAAACGTTTTCTCGTATGGGAAGGTGTATTCCCTCTTCTCGATTATGAGCTTTACTTTATCGCCCACCGCGTAGCCCAGTTCCTTGAAGTCGCTTCCCAGGATATCTGTAATAAGACTGCCGAAGGGATCATCGAGCGCGATCACTTCGCCGCTAATACCTTTCGTCCCGATCGTTGCGACGGGCGGGTTTAGGCGTACAAGGTTTTCCACCGCCGGTCCCGCGAGCGTCCAATCATCTCCCGCCGCCAAATGTGCCGCCGCGGGAGAAAAAATATCGCGTCCATGAAATGTGGAAGAAATCTTATCGCCAATCATCCAGGACGGGTTGGTGATCTCGTGAGCGCCTGCTATGCCGTCTCGATCCGCCACCGGCGTGATCACCCCGTTGTCAGGAAGCACAAAATATTGTCCCTTCGCCGATTTAACGATTACAGCTTTTCGGGAGGTGCCCACGGTGGGGTCCACGACGACAAGGAAAACCGTGCCGGGTGGGTAGTAAGGCGTTACGCCGGCCAAAAATCGCGCTCCCTCCGCGATCGAGAAGGGAGTCACTTGATGGGTGATATCCATGATTCGCACGTTCGGCACAATTCCGATAATCACGGCCTTGCAGATTGCCACGGCATCATTCGCGGTGCCGAAATCGGTCATAAAGACAATCGTCGGTCGAGCGGCAGGCTTGGCTGTTTCAACAGGCGTCAAACCAGCGCGGCAACCGATCAGCAAAATCGCGATGAAAAATGCCGATGTACGCGATATGGAGCGAAGTCGTGCCCGATACATCCTGCCTCCTCGATGAAACGAAATTCCGTTTCCGATTATGCGCTCCGCTGCACTAGACACCCGGCGATCATATCGTGCAGCGCCTGTTTTTTTTCCGTGACGCCCGCCATGATGCAATCAACCAAGAAATAGAGTCCTCCGATCGAAGGGACATACGCAATTCCGCGACCGGCGAAGAAACGTCCACTCGCTCTTCCAAAGCTCAGCGGCGCTCCCGTCAAATCGGTCACATATAGCCCCAGCGCTTTTTTGCCCAGTGTCGCTTGCCACGAAGAGCTTTCCAGAAGACTCCAGTACAACCACGTGCCGACCAAGCCTAAAACGCCAAGCAGCAACAATCGTGGAAAAAATAGGCTTATGAGCAGGAATGGATTGGGACTTGGCCCCCTGCCAAAATCCCGGAGCATTGGAAGAGCGCTCGCAAAGATCACCGCCGCGATAACGACGAACGGGATGCCAATAAGCAGGCCGTCGATGACCGCTGCGACCACGCGCAGCCAGAAGCCTGCATACAGCCCCGTATCGCGCGCTGCTGCCATGCCGCCTTGAATGATTGGCGGCGCGCTCGTGGCCGGCACACCTGCGACCGCTGCCCCAGCTGGCGCTTGAGCTGCGCTGTTACTAACTGGGGTGCCGCAGTTCCCGCAGAACGTCGAACCTTCCTTTACCGCCGCGCCACACGACGAACAGAACATAGCGCCCTCCCGCGAAATGCATACAGATCCAACTAGGTGACGTTGATGTGCTGCGCATAGTAGCGGCTCACAACGGGAGGGTCAATACTGGGGACCGCGCCTCCAATTGAGCGGACTAATCCAGCCTGTTGCAATACCATGTACCGGTGACTTCTCGATTTGAAAGTGATTGAGCCATTCGATTCGGCTATGGCGTACACTCTCCAGTTTGTCGGATCGAGGTAAGCGTCGCGAAAGGAGAGCATGGACTTATTCATCAGCGGTGGGACGGTCGTCACCATGGACGCACAGCGCCGCGTCATCGAAGACGGTGCCGTTGCAATTCAGGGCGATTCGATAGTGGCTGTCAGCAAGCGAACCGACCTCGAATCCCAATCGAACGAAGCCAGAACGATTGATGCCAGCGGAACTCTGGTGCTGCCCGGGTTGATCAACGGCCACGCGCACGCCGCTATGAGCCTCTTTCGCGGCATTGCCGAGGATCATTCGCTTGACGACTGGCTGCAGCGATATATCTTCCCCGCCGAAGCGCGCAACGTCACCGAGGACTTTGTTTTGTGGGGCACGCGGCTGGGCTTGCTCGAAATGGTGCGCGGCGGCATGACCACCTATCGCCGACATGTATTATTTCGAGGACGTCGTCGCGCGGGTGACGAAGGAAGCGGGAATGCGCGGTATCCTCGGGCGAAACCATTCTCGATTTTCCCGCGCCCGACAATAAAAATGTCGCCGCCGCCTTCGCGTACACCGAGACCTTTATCCGCCGCTGGAAAAACGATCCGCTTATCACACCGGCCGTTGCGCCCCATTCGATTTACACGCTCTCGGAAGACAATCTGCGCGCAGCGGCCGCGGTGGCGCGGCGCGAAGGCGTGCCGATTCTGATCCACATCGCGGAAGCTCCTTTTGAAACCGAGTTGAGCCGCAAGAAATACGGCCTTTCGCCCATCGCTTATCTCGAAAAGATCGGCGTGCTCGGGCCGGACGTGATCGGCGCGCACTGCATCTGGGCTGACGCCGAGGACATCGCCAAGCTGGTTCGCTACGGCGTGGGCAGCGTGCACAATCCTTCGAGCAACATGAAACTCGCCTCTGGCGTGATGCCCGTCGTCGATATGCTTGCTGCGGGCGAGCCGGTCGGCCTCGCGACCGACAGCGCCGCGAGCAACAACAATCAAGATCTGTTCCAGGAAATGAACATCGCCGCGAAACTGCAAAAAGTGTACTCGCATGGACCCGCGCGCGCTTCCGGCTTGGCAGGTAGTTGAGATGGCCACCATCGGCGGCGCGCGAGCGCTGCATCTCGACCGCCAGATCGGTTCGCTCGAGGCGGGCAAGCAGGCGGACTTGGTCCTCATCGGCACTGGCGCCACGCATTCCACGCCGATGTACAACGTCTACTCGCAGCTCGTCTATGCGCTGAATGCGCACGACGTGAGGACGGTTGTAATCGCCGGAAAAGTTGTGATGGAAGATCGTATAAACTTCACGATCAACAAGCCGGAGATTCTAGCGAAGGCGCACGAGTATCAGCGCAAGGTTGCGGCGTCGCTGATTGCGCCTCCGGCGACTTAACGAAAGTCGCTTTGAGTTTGTAAGTTCGGGGTCTAGCCGTTTTGTAGTACGAAATATCGCCACACAAAAGATGCGCGGCGGCCGTCAGGGAGAGCGCTGAATGCACCGATTTGTCGGTGTTCTGGGCGTTATTTTCATTATCGGCGTGTGTTACGTGTTTTCGACGAATCGCCGCGCCATCCGCTACAAAACAGTCGCCTGGGGACTCGGCTTGCAAATCGCCCTGGCCTTTCTGGTGATGCGCTGGTCCGTCGGCCAGCTCGTCTTCAGCAAACTCGGCGCCGGTGCAAAGTGGCTGCTCGATTTTTCTTACTACGGCTCTTCGTTCGTCTTCGGCGATTTGGGACAAAACAATTCGCCGCGCGGCTTCTACTTCGCGTTCCAGGCGCTTCCGATCATTATTTTTATCGCCGCGTTTTTCGCGCTGCTTTATTACTACGGCGTCATGCAGGTGATCGTGAAAGCCATGGCCCAGGTAATGACCCGCCTAATGGGCGCGAGCGGGGCCGAATCGCTCAACGTCGCCGCCAGCATCTTCATGGGCCAGACCGAGGCGCCTCTCACCATTCGTCCTTTTCTTCCGGAAGTCACGCGGTCCGAGTTGATGACCATCATGACCAGCGGCATGGCCCACGTTTCCGGCAGCTTGATGGGCGCCTACATGGCTTACGGAATTAAGCCTGAGCATTTGCTCGCCGCCGTGATCATGACCGCTCCCGGCACCATTCTCATCGCCAAAATGCTCGTGCCCGAAACGGAGAAGCCACTCACCGCCGGCCGCGTGGAAATGGCCGAAATGGAAAAAGACACCAACGCCCTCGGCGCGCTCGCCCGCGGCACCATTGACGGCCTGCACCTCGCGCTCAATGTCGCCGCGATGCTCATTTCCTTCATCGCCCTGATTTATCTGGTGGACGCGTGTTTCGGCGGAATCCACAATCTGCTCGCACCGCATCATATGGGCTGGTTTCCTTCCAGCCTCGAGCAAATTTTCGGTTGGGTTTTTGCGCCGATCGCGTGGATGGCTGGCGTTCCCTGGCACGACTGCAGCACGGTCGGCAACCTGCTCGGCTTGCGGATGGTGACCAATGAACTCGTCGCCTTCCAGCGGCTCGGTCCGATGCAGGCCACGCTGAATCCGCGCTCTTTCACCATCGCCACTTTCGCGCTGTGCGGGTTTGCGAATTTCAGTTCGATTGGCATCCAGATCGGCGGCATCGGCGCGCTCGCTCCAAATAAGAAAGGCGAGTTGGCGCGTCTCGGCATCCGCGCCATGCTCGCGGGGACGATGGCGAACCTGATGTCCGCATCGCTCGTGGGGATCATGTTGCGATGAACGCGCGTCGCTCGAAATCCCCGGCTAGCACCGACGAATTTGCCCGCGCCTCGCGCGCCGCGAAAGTTCATTCTCTCGAAAACGAAATTGCGCCCGAAAGTCGCGCTGGTTCTCGGCTCGGGCCTCGGCGCTTTCGCCGACGAACTCGCTTCCGCCACGAGCATCCCGTACCAGAAAATTCCTGGCTTCCCGTGCTCCACCGTTCCCGGACACGCCGGCTCTCTCGTGATCGGAAAAGCTGGCGACGTTCCCGTCGCCGCGATGCAAGGCCGCGTCCACTTGTACGAAGGATATTCGAGCCGGGAAGTGATCTTCCCGATGCGCGTCCTTGGACGCCTCGGCATCCGCGCCGCCATCCTCACCAACGCGGCTGGAGCGATCAATCTCGATTACAGCCAGGGCGCGCTGGTCGTGATTCGCGATCACATCAATTTGCAGGGAGATAATCCGCTGATCGGACCGAACGACGAGCGCTTCGGCCCGCGCTTTCCGGATATGAGCGATGCCTACTTCAAGCCATATCGCGAAATCGCGCTGCGCGAGGCGAAGCGGCTCGGCCTCGACGTTCACGAAGGAGTATACGCCGCGCTCTCCGGTCCCAGCTTCGAAACCCCCGCCGAAATTCGCTACTTGAAAACCATCGGCGCGGATCTTGGTCGGCATGTCCACCGTTCCCGAAGTGATCGTCGCCCGGCAAATGGGCATCCGCGTCCTCGGAATTTCCTGCGCCACCAACATGGCCGCCGGCATCCTCGATCAGCCGCTTACCCACGCCGAAGTACTGGCAACCGGCGAGCGCGTGAAATCGCACTTCATCGCCCTCCTCCGCGCCGTCATCCCGCCCATCGCCGCCGACTCCGCGTCAGTCGCTCCACATAAATAGCCATCGAGTTGTTATTTTCTGGCCGCCGGAGGTTTATCAGAGAGGACGTTTTACGGCAGATCGAGGCCGGCCTGTGCGTGCTTATACGTACCGATCAGGCGTACAGGGACCACGGCACCGGCGCGTTTCCTTTTGAAGAAAATGTTAAAGGGTTTCAGCAGAGCGGATTTGAAACCACTGGTCATTTTGGACAGCTCCGCTTCCGTCTTTAGAGTGCCGTGCAGATCCACCACTTCACTTTGCAAATTATAGGTGCCGTGCATTCGCGCGAACGCTCCGGGCACCTCAAAGGACGCGTTCGCGAAGGCCGCAGTCGCGTCGCGAAGCTCCACGTGGCCTGCGAAGTTGGAAATCACCCGCTCCGGGTCCTCATCTTCTGCCCGCTCGTGTGGCTTTAGACCGCGGGATTGGTTGCTGAGTTCATCCACGTTCTCTTGCGTCGATGTTTGCGCGAACTGCCCGCTTTCGATGCCGAAGTCTGCGCTGAGTCGCACCTTTTGGACAAACGGTTCCTTCCCGGGGGGGATCACAACGCGCGCGCGAAAGCTCGTAACGCCATCGAGAGGAGGCTTCGGCCCGCTCACGAACAGCCCAAGCACGTCTTGAATGCGGCCGTCATGGACGGTCATATCGATCGAAGCGGTCTTGCCATGTTGCCCGGCGTGACCCGCGATTTCGCCGCTGGCGAGCACTTGGGTTTTCAGAAACGCGGCGGTTACGCTTTCCAGTTGCACGTCGCCGTTGATTCCGTTTACGGAGCCATTAAAGCTGGCGGCTACGTGGACGGAATGCTTGCTGCGCGTGACCATGAAATCCGGTATGTCGATGCTGCCTTGCGATTCGATGCGGCCTAAAATGCCCTGAAATGTTCCTTCGGCGGAAAGCATTCCGGCAATGCCGCTAAAAACGCCCAGATCGGCATTCTGGAAGGTGTATTTGCCGCGTACGGGCGTCTGGCCCGGAGCATCGGAGTTCCACGGACCGAATTGTCCTTGCCCGCGAATCTCGCCCGGCGGCAGCGGATTGTGCAGCGCCACTTTGTAAGACATCGCTGTGTTTTGGCTCACGGAACCCAATTTCATTTTCGAAATGTCGAAACGTAGCGGCGCATGGCCGTCGGCTCGGGCGATTTCGATCGAAGCTCCGTCGGCGATTACGTCGTCCACGCGAATGGTGGATTTTGTCGCCTGCCAGTTCGAAGGGCCGTGCGGGGTTCCCGGCGGCGGGACATAAACATGAAACCCCTTCATAATGATGCGCGAGAGATAGCCGGGGCGCAGGACGATGTCGATATAGTGCGCCCTGATCGTGAAGCGTTGAATGGTCACGATCGGAAGCGTGCTGGGCAGGCTTCCCAGCCACCTGAAGGCTACGCCTTCGCCCACGCAGCCGGGGTGTGGAAAGAAAGTGGAGTGAAATTTTTCGAAGGTGACGCTCGCCGGAAAATCTTCCTGCAGCGATTGAGTCACGCGCGCCTGCGAAAACGGCCAGTGCAGGGCCAGGACGGTCCCGGCCGCCGCCAGGGCTAACACCAAAACGGCCGCCACCACCACCGCGATTTTGACGATCCTCGCCGAGCGCTCCCTGTTACCCGGCTTTTCTCCTACTAGCTTGGCAAAAGCGCGTTGACATCCATCCCAGAAGATAGCGCAGGAACTCCCAAGGTGAAAATCCTTCACAGTCTCCGGAGTTCCGCCGTTAGTCACCGCGATCACATGATATGCATGCAATTCGTGCTCGCTCAATCCCATACTCGCTGTATTAGTGGGAGTGGGATATTTGCGCATTCGCCGTGCGGGCGTCATCGGGCCGTTTTGCTTGCCGCGTAGGCGACCGACAACGAGGGTCTAGCGCCAGTGTCGAGTAGACATGGTCGCAGTCCTTTGTTTTCTGCGGGTTGCATCACGTTCTACTCGGCTCTTGTGTCGATTAGATATCAGGGGCGATTGGCTCGTGTCGAATGGCTTGTCGAGCCGGAGGCTCGCGCGGGCGAACCAGCGGGAAAGGTACAGGATTTGAGCGCAGAGCGCCCGGGGCGTAAGGCGGGTTCGGACGGAGCTCTGCCGCTCCGTCCAGCGTTCTTGCACCGCGCCGAATTGGGTCTCTTCTGCCACACTTCCAAATTAGCAGAGGAGAGGAAGCGGTCAAGCGCGGCCGCCTGTGGACTTTTTCTGGAATGTGACACTCTTCAGGCGGTTTTGGCTTTTGATTTCGATTTCGCGAAGAGCGCGAGCATTTCGCGATTGAATGCGGGAATATCCGAAGGCTGGCGACTGGATACCCAATTGGCATCGCTGACGACTTCCTCATCTTGCCAGTTGCCACCTGCGTTGCGAATGTCGTCCTGGATGGTGTGGTAGCTGGTTAGGGTTCTGCTTTTCACGAGCCCGGCAGAGACCAGCAGCCACGACCCGTGGCAGATGACGGCGATCGGCTTTTTTGCGCGGTCGATTTCGCGGACAAATTCCTGGGCCGCCTTTTCGACTCGCAAAGCGTCGGCGTTCAGCGCGCCACCCGGCAAAAGCACGCCGTCGTAGTCGGCCGCGTCCGCTTCGGCCAGCGGCAGGTCCACATCCACTTTCTGGGACTTATCGTGGTGCTTCATTCCTTGAATTTGGTTGTCCTTGGGGGAAATAAGTATGGTTTTCGCGCCGGCATCTTCCAAGGCGGCGCGCGGCTGCATCAATTCTGATTCCTCGAAACCATCCGTCGCCAGTATGGCTATCTTGATTCCAGGCAATTGTGTTTCCGGCATAAGTCGCTCCCTGATGTTGGTCACATCATAGCGAAGTTGAGGCAGGGCGTTCGGCTCGTCAATCGGTGACTCTCTGTAAGAAATGAGGCGAAGCGTGGTAGGCGCGAATGCGCCTCACCTGCGCGTCCGGATCCGGAGATCGGAAGGAACCGATCTCCGCCAAAGATTAGAACGTCGGGACGTTCCGCTGCCCTTCCTTCGTCAGGGCAGACAGATGACGCCGCTGCGCGACCGCGCCCCAATTTACGCGGCGCGAGAGGGCACACGCTCGCCAACGCGCGACTGCGCCTGCGCCGGCCAACGCCGGGCTTGTCCGATGCTGATGACGTGCAAAATCAACAGCAGCGGCACGCCGAAAGTTGGAATCAGGCTGAGAGGCAGAACGGTGAGAGCAGTGGGCGCAATGCCGTGCGGGTCAATCAACATTGCAGTTGCGGCGAATGTGACCGCCAACACGAGATCCAGAATTCCGAGCACTTGCCACAAGATGAAGCCTCTGCGGTGCTCGGGATTGGCGAGCCGCAGCGCAACGAAGGGCGCGGTCGCTCCGATAAGGACGTCTCCCCAACCCGCGGACAGCGCAAAAACGCGCGGCAGGAGGGCATAAACGTACAGAACAAGAAAAGCAAAGCCGACTATCCTCCAAGACTGCACAAGCGTGAGAATACTCGGATCGAGAGATTCCGTGAACTGCCGAAATCCTTTCGAGGCAGCAGACCAAACCGCGAACACCGCGATGGGTGTGAGCCCCGCTAGGGCGAAAAGAATCGCCGGACGGCTGAAATCACTCCTGAACACGTGCAGGCCCGAGGCGATAAGAGTGAAAACGAACCAGGCCGCAATCAGCCCGGCGGCGAGCTTTCCGTACTTTGCGTTGTCCATGACAAGCCTCCTTATTCTGTGACCTCATTCGTCACTTGGTTGGTGAAGTTCATGAAATTGTTCCAGCGCTTGTTTCCAAACCGGCGACGCAACCGCGCTTGCACTTTTTCCCAGTGAGGCAATGCGCGCTTGAATTCCGCTTCGCCAGCTTTGGCAAGACTGAGCCATCGTTCGCGCCTGTCCTTGCCGTAGCGCGTCGCGAGCCAGCCCCTCCGGCGCATGATTTCGAGAGTGCGCGTGAGGGTAGTGCTGTCCATTGCGAGGATGCGGCCGAGCTCGCCCTGGGGAACGTCTCCAGCAAGCGAAAGCGCCTGAAGGACGGTGAACTGGGTGCCGCGAAGTCCCAGCGGGCGCAGCGCCTGCTCATAAACCTGCGTGAGCGCCCGCGAGGCTCGCCGGAGGCTGGCGCAAAAGCAAGGCAGCGGTGGCACGAGCAATTTGCTCATGCTCAGATAGATGTATATACATCTATATTGGATGCAGGAATTATTGAGAGGTTGGTGCTGGGGGAGGCCCTCTTGGTACGGCGGATCTACTTGATGGCTTCGAGGAAGCTGGCGCCGTGCGGCAGCGAGGCGCCGAAATTTTCGGCCACGGTTTGGCCCATGTCGGCGAGCGTCGAGCGGATACCGAGATTGGCGCCGCCGCGCGCGCCCGGGCCATACGCGAGAATGGGGACGTACTCGCGCGAATGATCCGTCGTCGGATTCACGGGATCGGGATCGCAACCGTGATCGGCGGTGATCAGCAGCAGGTCGGGATCACGTAGAGAAGCAAGGAACGGGCCAAGCAGCGCGTCAAATTCCTCGAGCGAACGTGCGAAGCCTTCAACATCCTTGCGATGCCCGTATAGCATATCGAAATCGACGAGGTTTGCGAAAATCAATCCGCGCGACTGCCGAGACAAAGATTCCGTGAGCTTCGCCATGCCGTCGGCATTGTCTTTCGTGGTCTCGTAATCCCGCACGCCGCGGCCATTATAAATATCGTGAATTTTTCCCACGCCGAAGATGGGAATTTTTCGCTCCGCAAGCACATCGAGAAGCATGGGGCGCGGCGGTTCCACGGCGTAGTCGTGGCGGCGCTCGGTGCGCCGGAAATTTCCCCGCGTGCCGGTAAACGGGCGCGCGATCACGCGGCCCACGCGGTTCGGTGCATCGAGCAGGGCGCGGGCGGTTTCGCACATGCGATACAGCTCAGCGATGGGAATCACGTCCTCATGCGCGGCAATCTGAAAAACGCTGTCACCCGACGTGTAGACGATAGGAAACCCCGTGCGCACGTGCTCTTCGCCGAGTTCCTTGATAATTTCGGTGCCGGAGGCGGGCTTGTTGCCGAGCGTGCGGCGGCCGATTCGCCGCTCAAATTCCGCAATCACTTCCTTCGGAAAGCCGTGCGGATAAACTGGGAAAGCTTGCTCCAGCCAGATGCCGGCCATCTCCCAGTGGCCGGTGGTCGTGTCCTTTCCGGGGGAGACCGTCGCGCCCTTGCCGAAACTTCCGTCGGGCCGGGCTGGTGGCGCAAGATGCTCGAGCGGTTTGATATTCGCGAGGCCGAGGCGAACGAGATTCGGAATCTGCAAAAAACGCGAACGCGCAATGTGGCCGAGCGTGTCGCGCCCTACGTCGCCATAGTCGGCAGCGTCCGGTAACTCGCCAATTCCAACACTATCGAGCACGATCCAGGTAACGCGCTCGTATCGAGATTTGTTTTCCGCCAAAACGATTCCTTAGTGTCCGCTCATTCCTGCCCAATGTCTTCGTTCCATACTTCGGAATGCGCGCGAATGTAGCCGGCCAGAAGCGATGCGCATTCTTCCGAATCGAGATCAATCACGCCCACGCCTAGCGACCGTAGCCACTCGATTCCGCCCTGAAAATTCCTGCTTTCGCCGACCACCACTGTGCCGAAGCCGAATTGCCGTACCAGCCCGCTGCAATACCAACACGGCGCGAGCGTGGTCACCATAATCAAGTCGCGATAGTTGCGCTGGCGGCCGGCGTTGCGGAAAGCGTCCGTCTCGCCGTGCATCGACGGATCGCCATTTTGCACGCGGCGATTGTGTCCGCTGGCGACGAGTTGCCCGCGCGCATCGAAAATCGCGGCGCCGATGGGGATTCCGCCTTCGGCCAGTCCTTTGCGAGCCTCGGCCAAGGCAACCGCGAGCATTGCCGCGTAGTCGAGTTGGGATTTCATTTTGCGCTTTCTATTTGGATCCGGGAATCGTGGATTCGCGCTCAGCCCAGTGTTCGACAATATCCCGCACAACTTTGTCGCCAACGGTTTCCGCTGCTTCGAGCGACTGCATATAGGCCGGGTAGTTTCCAGTGGCCATCAGCTTCAGGCTCGCCGCGGCAGTCGAACCCGGAGCTTGGCGATCGTAGTTGCTCACCGTTCGCAGCACCAAAACGCGATTTATGTCCACGCCGCCCCGCGTGGCTCAAAAATGTTAACGCTTGCATCGTGCCGGTGTCTTCCATCGCCGAGACCATGAAGTTTCCCTGGCCGCCCGTAAAATAAGATACCCAGGCATTCGCCCATTGGTCCATCAGAGTGCCGTGCCAGAAAGTGCCGCCGGACATCGCGTCGCCTCTGGTCACAAAAGGCGGCTTCACCGCGTTCGGGAAGCCGGCGAACCGCGCTCGCGACTCGCGCAACGATTCCGAATCGGCCAGCGGCACGTTTTTTGTAAGCTGAAACGCCCACGCAACCAGTTGCGGGTTGAGGGTATAAAGCTCTCCGTCCAGATTGCTTGGGAGCGGTTCTTCATAAGGAGTCGCCCTGTTTAGCGGCGTGTAACCCGTGGGCCAGTCTTTCGGAATCTCCCGCGCGTCGATTTCGTAGCCGAGATCGCTATCGATCACGTGGTTGGCCCAGACGGCCGAGGCCAGTGAAACGTCCGCCGGATCGCCTCCGCCAATTCCGGCGACAATCCAGTAGGCTTTTGAAAAATCGAAGCGCGGGTCGAGTCCAAGCGCCATCACGGACGCCGCCGCTTTCGCCGTTCCCACGCCCGTGAGCATGCCGAGAACGCCGTCGCCATTCATGCGAACGTGGTGATAGCCAGCCGGCAGCGGAAGCACGCGGTCAAGATGTTCGCGCTCGACCCACAACTGAAACTCGCCGGGGGCATCGCCAGTGTCCTCTCCGCGCTCAAACATGGTGACCACCACAACCTTGACGTGGATGGGAGTGGTTGATTCCACCGGGGTTGGGGCTTGGGCGGTTAGAGACCCGACGTAGGTCACGAAGGCGATCAGCGCCGCAAATAAACTCCACAGGAACTTGTGCATGAAGTGGCCGTCCTCTGGACACATAATCGTTCCAGCGCCAAGAGTCTACATCATCAGCGCAGGCGCGAAGCGTTGAGGCCAATTATCCGGTGAATTCAAAATACGGATTTGCCATTTTGTAGGAATTGGTTTATCAAGGGTTCACCCGAAATTCATCTGCAGGTTGCTAGTCTAAGGGGAGTTTCTAGGAGAACCGGGTGAAATCGAAATTTTCTGGCAAGGGCGACGTTCAATCGCTGGTGTTCTGTCTTCTTTCCGTAATTTTTCTATGCCTGCTGGGGCCGCCGTTTGCGAGAGCGCAAACGGCAACGGGAACGATCACAGGCACAGTGACCGATCCGAACGGGCTGGCCATGACGGGCGTGAGCGTGACCGTCCGCAACGCCGATACCGGGACTGAGGCAGCCTATACCACTAACGAGGCTGGACTATACGTGGCGCCGTACTTGCAGCCTGGGACTTATGAAGTCACCGCCACGCATGGCGGCTTCCAATCGGTTGTCACCAAGGGAGTGGCGGTTCATGTGGGTGACAGAGTGACCGTAGACGTGCAGATGCGCCTGGAAACACAGCAAAGCACCGTCACCGTAGTCGGCGAAGCGCCGGTGCTGGAAGCGGAGAAGACGGAACAATCGCAAATTGTGAGCCAGAATTTGGTGAGTGGATTGCCGCTGGTGGCGCGGCGTTGGGAAAACTTCGTGCTGCTCACTCCGGCGGTCACGACGGACGGAAACAGTGGTCTGAGCAGCTTCCACGGAATTTCCAGCCTTTATAACGGAAACTCCGTGGATGGAGCGAACAACACGCAGGCATTCTTCTCGGAGGCGCGGGGACGAGCCATCATCGTGAGCTACGTCTACAGCGCCGACTCCATTCAGGAGTTTCAAGTTGCCTCCAGCAACTATAGCGCCGAATTCGGCCAAGCCGTCGGCGGCACGGTGAACGCCGTCACCAAGTCCGGGACAAATAATCTGCACGGCGACCTCTTCTATAATTTGCGGTATCCGTCTGCAAACGCGCTGGACCCGCTTGGAAAATCGCGCGGTATTTTGACGCAGACGGTGCACCAGCAGAATCAGTTTGGCGGAAGTGTGGGCGGACCGATTATCAAGGACAAATTATTTTTCTTCGCAACCTATGATGGGTTCCGTAAAGTGAACCCGATTCTCTACACCTCCACTACGCCAACTCCGACGATCAACGGTTTCGTTTGCCCCGCGGCCGTCACGGCGAGTGACTGCAACAACGCCAAAGCATTCATCAATACGGATCTCCTTGGCGCTTTCCCGCGCGATTTGAAGCAGGATGTATTTCTCGGCAAGCTCGATTACCAGGCCAGCCAGGCAAATCACTTCAGCGCGGTGTTCAACTGGCAGAACTGGAAGGAGCCGTACGGATACAATACCGCGCCAACTGTGAACAACGGCGGGGCCACGCAGAACGGCTCGGGTGGAACCCATGAGCGATTTTTCATAGCGAACTGGACTTCCACTTTTTCTTCGAATAAGGTCAACGAGGTCCGGTATTCGTGGGGAAGAGACTTCGAATTCGACAGCACGAACTCGCCGGGTCCATCCGCTTCGCTGCTGAACCTTGTGTCTTACGGTGAGACGTCGGCTCTTCCACGCCCGGCGTTTCCGGACGAGCACCGCAACGAAATCTCAGACAATTTTTCGATTTTGAAGGGCCTTCACACGTTCAAGATGGGCGTGGACGTCAACTTCATCCACGAGCTGCTGATCAACCTTTTCCAAGGCGATGGAAACTACAGCTACAACAGCACGACAGCTTTCGCGGGATGCCCGTCGGGCGCCAACGCAACATTTTGCCGCTGGGTTGCCGACGCCGTGGGAGCCGATGTTGGAGACGGCCTGACGGAGCAGCACTACGCCAGCTTTACTCAAGTGAACGATCCCATCACCCACGTCGGGAAGGACGCCTTCTACGACAACGATCTCGGCCTTTATTTGGAGGATACCTGGAAGATTCGGCCGAGTGTGACTTTGAATCTCGGCGTTCGATATGACCTGCAGCACGTCCCGGCTCCTCCCCGTCCCAATACGGCCACGCCGCTGCTGACGCTCTACACATCGACGCTGAATATTGACACGAACAACATCGCTCCTCGAATCGGAATTGCGTGGCAACTCGACAGAAACACGATCCTCCGCGCGGGCTACGGAATTTTCTATGGCAAGACGTCCAACAGCACGTATTACGCCCTGCGTGTCGAGAACGGCGTTTTCCAGCAGACGTTCAGCGGCTGTGGCCCCAGCGGCATCACCAGTTGCGCGCCGCTTTTCCCCAACGTTTTCTTTACGCCTCCAGGCCCGCCGGTAGCCGCCCCATTCGCCGGTGCGCTCACACCCACTGTAGGCATTCCAGGAGGGACGCTCCCCGCGAATTCCGCGGCGGTTCATGGAATGGTTCCCAACTTCGTCAATCCCGCCGCGCACGAAGGCGAGATCGCAATCGAGCGGGAGTTGCCGGGGCGTATGACCGTCTCCGCCACCTACTTGTTGACGCGCGGCCTTCACTTGCCCGCCAGCCACGATGCCAACGTTGCGCCCGCAACCGCCACGAAGAGCTATGACGTTTTGACTTCCTCCGGCGCCACCTCTTTGGTTGCAACCGTGCCGTTCTATACCGCGCGCCTGGACACCGGCACCGGCCTGATCCTCAACCAGGTAAGCGCGATCAGCTCCTGGTACAACGGATTGGTGCTCACGTTGCGTAAGCCGATGAGTCACGATGTTGAACTCCTATTTAATTACACTTACAGCAAAGCATTGGACGACGGCGAGACCGAAGGCACAAACGGCACTTTCTTTGGCACCGACGGCGTACTCGACCCATACAATCTGAAGCGCGACTATTCTTATTCGGACCTCGATCAGCGGCATCGCTTCGTCGGCAGCGTGGTATGGGAGCCAATGTACGCGCGGGACTTCTCCAGCAAAGCAGCTCGGCAACTTTTGGATGGTTGGAATGTCTCGGCCATCGTCACGTCCGCCACCGGTCAGCCCTATGGCGCAAATATCGGCACGTCCATCCTCGGCAGCGCGCTTCCCGGCGATGGCGGCATGACCGGCGCCGAAGTCAGCACCTTCGCCGGACCTACGGGCGGCCGCGCTTCCTGGCTCAAGCGCAACCCGTACAACTTGCCGAATTTCACCACCATAGACTTCCGCTTCGGCCGCACCTTCGCTTTCGCCGAAAGGTATCGGCTCAACTTCAGCGTGGATGCATTCAATTTGTTCAACAGCACGATCGTGAGCGCCGTCAACACCACTGCCTATACCTATGCTGGACCCGGCGTGGGCGCTTGCACCGGTCACACCAACGGCTGCCTGCTGCCGTCTTCTTCATTCGGCAGCGTTTCGACAACTTCGGGCGCGCTTTATGGAGCGCGTCAATTGCAGTTCGGCGCCCGCTTCGAATTCTGACCTCAAGAAAAAAAGGGCGGCCTTCGAAATTTTCGATAGCCGCCCTTCTTGATTTGACGTTTTGATTCTTGGTTATTTCGCGGGTGCAGGACTTGCGCCGCTTGGCACGGGTTCAGCGCTTTGTAGCCACGCCGTGTACCAGAGATCCAGCAGCATTTGCGCGCCGGCGGCCAGTCTTTCTTCTGTGAATTTAACGGCTTCGGGCGTCCCGGCTCCATTAAAGCTTCCGGATTTATCGAATTCGTAGACTTGGTTCACGAACCCATGTGACGTCCACAGGTATTTTAGATAGTCGGTGAAGACATCATCCAATCGGTGTGGCGCTCCCACCATCGCTGCAAAATCCTTCGCGGTAATCGTCCGATTGACGAAATCGTTTTCGAAGCGCCAATGGATGCCGCGCTGGGTGGTGAATCCGTTGGGATTGGGCCCGACCCATCCATCGTAATCAATGGTGGTGTGAAGCGGCTGCGATCCATCAGCGACGTAATGTCCCAGCCAGCCCGCGTAGAAAATGGCATCTTGCTCCACGGGGCCAGTGTCTTTTCCGGCTTGCTTAAGGGTTCGATAATCGCGGAACGCGACCTTCAGCCGCTCGAACACTTCCATGGTGATGTACGGCTGCAGGCCCACGTTCTCGGGCAGAAAGTCGTCAGGATCAGTCCGCGTGGCCGCCCGTTTCGCGTAGAGCATTTTGTAGAACTCGTAGCGGCCCTTCGGAAGCGCGCCGAAGCCCTCGATCCGTTCCAGGTTGATGAAATGATCGGGGCTTTGGGCGTTGTTCAGTGCGTACTCGGTAGCGCCGCGCCACCGGTCCGGCTCCGGTCCGAGATACGCGATACGCGCCACTGCGAAACGCGTTCTGAAAAAAGGCGGCATGGATTTGGGAAGCTTGCTGGCGGCGACGAAGTTGATGTCCGTGTGTCCCTGGTTGCCCCATCCGAACGCGGGTAGCTGGCCAAAAATGAGAGCGATCGAAACGACCGAAGCGAACGCTCTCGATAGGCTTTTGCTTGTCGCACTCATGCGTGTTCTTCCTCTTGTCATGCGGACTTTTGCAGCTAAAATGTATCGGATCGCTTCAAGTTTAGCCTGAAATTCAAACAAAGGGTGCGAATGGCTCGTCCTTGCCGCTATTTGTCTGGCCTTATCTTAGGTTGCTTCTGGGCCGTCCCAGCGTTTGCGCAACTAAAGGCGCAAGCTCCGCGCCATTCCCCGCAGCGGGCGCGCGAAGAGCGCACCGCCCATCTGCTGGATAGCGCCAGAACGAACCCGCTCGACCTTCGGGCGTTTCTAGTTAGCATGCCCAAGGGCGGCGACCTGCACGTCCACCTCAGCGGCGCGGTCTATGCCGAGTCCTGGATCAAGGAGGGTATTGAGGACCAGCTCTGTGTGGACATCGTGTCGCTATCCTTCGTGCGGCCGCCCGCTGAAAATCCCACTTCAGGCGCTCCGTGCGGCAAAGGAGACGTTCCCGCGGCCGAAGCCGACAAGGATCAGCACCTCTACGATGCCTTGGTGGACGCGTTTTCGATGCGCGGTTTCGTGCCTTCCACCGGCATCACTGGCCACGATCACTTCTTCGACGCCTTCGCTCGATTCAGCGCCGTGAGCGGGAACCACGCCGGCGAGTGGCTCGATGAAGTTGCCACTCGAGCCGCTGCACAAAACGAACAGTATCTGGAAATAATGGTGACGCCTCCGTTCGATCACACTGCGGCCATCGCGAAAAAACTCGGATGGCACGCCGGCCAGGCGTTTGGCGAATTTCGTCAGCAGCTTTTGGCTCAGGGTTTGCGGGACGACGTCGCCGTGGTGCGCGCCTATCTGGATCAGGCCGAGTCGATTCGAAAAACGCGGGAGCATTGCGGCGAACCGAACCAGGCCGCCGCGTGCAGCGTGCAAATCAGGTACATCTACCAGGTTCTCCGCGCCTTTCCTCCCGAGCGGGTTTTTGCGCAGACGGTGCTTGGCTTTGAAGCGGCTTCTGCTGATCCGCGCGTCGTCGGCATCAATTACGTTCAACCGGAAGACGACCGCATCGCCATGTCGGATTATGCCTTGCATATGAAGATGCTGGAATTCCTGCACGGTATCTATCCCAAGGTGCACGTCAGTCTGCACGCGGGCGAGCTTGCTCCGGGGTTGGTGCCGCCTGAAGGACTCTGCTGCCACATTCGCCTGGCCGTGGAGCAGGGACACGCCGAGCGTATCGGCCATGGCGTCGACGTGATGTACGAAGATCGCCCCTACGACTTGCTGAGGGAAATGGCCGCAAAGCATGTGATGGTCGAAATCAACCTGACGAGCAACGATGTGATCCTGGGGGTTGCCGGGAAAAACGACCCCTTGGCCATTTACCAAAGATTTGGGGTTCCCGTCGCCCTTTCAACGGACGACGAGGGCGTATCGCGAATTGACCTGACGCACGAATACGCACGCGCCGTGGAAACTTACGGGCTCACCTATGCGGACCTGAAGCAGATGGTGCGCGCCAGCATCGAACACAGCTTCCTCGCTGGAGCCAGCCTGTGGCGCGACCGGGATCGTTTCAACCGCCCGGTTGCGGCGTGCGCGCCCGATACTTTAGGCACCCCGCACCCCTCGCAAGCGTGCGCCGGTTTCCTTCAATCGAGTGAACGAGCGCGACAGCAATGGGAATTGGAACGCCGCTTTCGGGAATTTGAGGCGGCCCATTAGTACGGGGACTTTTTCGATATTCACAGGTGCCCCCTCCCGCAACATCCTGTTTTCGCCAATTGGCAAAAGGCTTGCGAGTGATTGATGGGGAAGCGTCGCTCTGCGCCCGGCGCGGCAGACGAACCGGAGGGGATGTGCCAGATTTAGCGGGAGTTACACCCCACGAAGTCCGGGAAACCGGCATCCGCAGAGGAGTTCTTGAGGACATAGCGCTGAAAACGTTGTACCTCCATGGTGAAATGTCTTTGGCCGAGCTAAGCAGGCAGATGCGTCTCGGCATCGGCGTAATCGACGAAATCTTTCAATTCTTCCGGAAGGAACAACTCTGCGAAGTAAAAGGGATGGTGGGGGGAAGCCATCGAATAGCCGCGAGCACTCAAGGCAGATCGCGAGCAACGGACCTTCTGGCGATTAGCCAATATGCCGGACCAGCCCCTGTATCCCTCGCGAATTATCGCCATCGGGTCGCTGCACAAACCGTGCAACAAACGGGGATACAGCCCTCCGACCTGGAGCAGGCCCTCCATCCGCTTGTCCTTGATGCGGATTTGCTGGCGCGGCTGGGCACAGCCGTGGTTTCCGGCACGTCAATCTTTCTGTACGGTCCCTCGGGAACTGGAAAGACCAGTATCGCCGGCTGCATTCCCGCCATTTATAACGATTACGTTTGGATTCCTTATGCGGTTGAGGTGGATGGCCAGATCATCACCGTTTACGACCCGGGCGTTCATCGGGAGTGTGAGAACGGTCTTTCCGAGGAGATGGACAAACGCTGGGTCCTTTGTCACCGGCCGCGCATTTTGACGGGAGGGGAACTCTCGTCGGAGATGCTGGATATTCAACTCATTGCTTCGAACCGTTTGTACACGGCGCCGCTGCAGATGAAAGCCAACAACGGAGTGCTCATTTTGGATGACTTCGGCCGTCAGAGAATGCGTCCCGAGGAGCTTCTTAACCGTTGGATGACGCCGTTGGATCGCCGGGTGGACTTTCTCACCTTGTCCGGCGGGAAGAAGTTCGAAATCCCCTTTGACGTCTGCGTGGTTTTTTCAACCAACCTTGAGCCGAGCGAACTTGGCGACGAGGCCTTCATTCGAAGAATCCCAAACAAGATCCGGGTCGCGCACGCCACGCCGCAGCAGTTTATCCAGATCTTTCGGGCGGAGTGTACCAGGCGTTTGGTTGAGTGTGAAGCGGGCGTACCGGAGCACGCGGTTGATGTGATTACACAAGAGCTGAAGCAACCGCTTAAGCAGTGCTACCCGCGCGACCTGATCAATCAGATTTTTTGGGGCGCGGCTTACCTCGGCGCGCAACCACGGATCACGCGGGATGCCTTGGATCGAGCCTGCCGCGACTACTTTATCTCAACAGCCGCATCTTGAGGCGGGCGCTATTTGTTGGCGGGAATCTCGAGATAACCCACGATCCCGTCGCGGGTCACCTTTGTCGCGATCAATTCGAGCGGTGAGCGATCGTGTGACAGGGCGAACACGACGACCTCGTCGACTGCGCGATCCTTCAATTCGATGCACTGGTTGGAGACGACGTATACGCACACCGTGTACCGCTGTTTCTTGAAGTCTGAATCCTTCAAGAGCAGCGCAACAGGGCCCACGAGTTGGGGGTCCGTTCCGCGGCGCAATTCAAACTGAGTTGCGGTGCGCCGTGTTTCTGCCTCCAGTTGATTCACCTGATCGCGAGTTTGGCTGAGTTCGCCCTGCTGCGAGCCAACCACCCCCACCACGTCGGCCAGCCGGTCGGTGGTCGCTTCCCAAGCTTCATGGTTGGCCGCGTTGGGTACGTCGAGCACATTCGCGCCAGTCGGGTCCGCGGACCGGTACGAAGTTGCGCCGCTGGACCCGGGGTCGTGTCGGTCTCCGGCTTCATCGCGCTGGCTGAAGAAATCGTGAATTCGGGGCTCGGCGAGGGATTCGTGCCGGCGGAATTTGCCACAGCGGCTTTCGGTTGAGCTCCCGCCGGAGTCACCACAACGACCCTGCGGTGTCTCTCCAAATTATCCAGGCGCATCTGTATGTCGTCCAGCTGTTGCTGGATCTGATTCACGTTGATGCGTGTCTGCAAGCTCGGGCCGAGTTCGGCAGAATTTGAACCGAGCTTAAAGCCCACGAGCGCGGCCGCCCCTGCCACTGCAATCACAGCGAGGGTCCACAGGACGCGAAGCGCTACGCTTGGCTCTTGCTTTCCCGCCGAAGCAAGCAACTGTCGGTCAATATCGATGTCTGCCATGTTCGGTCCTTCCACTTCCAATTTCCGAGGAGACCCTTAGCGAATGGAAACAGTGGTCGGGTATCGTACAGCCATTTGAAGGGCAATGTCGCGTGTTTCGCGCGGCAACAAATCCACCGTTTGCAGGGCGGACTCGAGTCGCTGCCCGCGTACTTCCACTTGATACTTTCCGGGCGCCAAAATGAGGAGCAACGGCGTGTTCCCAACGAACGCTCCGTCCACCCAGGCTCGCGCCGGTGAAGGGACGGACCGCAGCAACAACTTGCTGGCATCCCTGCCGGCCCGCTCCTCAAGAGCCTTGCGGTTGACAACCTCCGGCGGCGGGCCGGTTGAAATGATTAGATATGACGAACTCTTGCGAGCGGCTGGCTTGCTAGGGGCGGGGACCATCTTCGGTTTTTCGGCGGTCGTGGTGGCTGAAACGGACGTAGCGCCAGAATACTCAGCCGCCGCTTGCCCCCTGGCAACTCCGCACGCGGCGACGAGAGCTACCGAAACCAGCGCAAACCCCTGCAAATGACCAAAAGCAGCGGTTCCAAAATGCCTGTCCATTGGCGAACCAGACCAACCCCTCAGTTGATTCTCAGACTTGCCATGCAGGAGTGGTGCCAAACCCGCGAATAGGGTACGATTCGTAAATTCGTAAACTGCGTGGAATCGCAGTCTTGACTGCGATTCGCGGAGGTCAAATCGGCCTTGATTGGCCCGGCAGACAGGACCTAGATTTAGTTGAAAGCGCCACGCACGTGTAGCCAATAGGTGACTCCTTCACGAGGAACGAAAGGAACTCCCCTTGTGGGCGGAGACAGCGATCAATCATTGGAAGCACGCTTGCTCTGTTCCGGGTGGCAAATCGAGGGGAGTAGTGTGGGGTACGTCTCCCAGTCGCCCAACTCACGCCCGATGAACCCCTTGTGCCAGTCGTCAGATGATTGGATGACTTCGAGTTGAGGCCTCTTTGCTGAAACTTTTCACATCTGAAGCGCCTGCCGGGCCTCGCACGGTCCAACGAACCCAGGCCCAGTTCATTCAGGGCCGGATGCCGCAGTTTATGGTGTTGCGGGATCGAGCCTCCTCAAGTTTATGGGAGTCGGTGAAAACGATCTTCGCCCGCGTCAAACTGCCCGCCTATGTGAATTCGGGAAACTCGTTTCGTCACGTCACGCTGGAGAAGACCCGATCCTCCGGCCATCCCTTTAGCGCATCGCTGGTAATTCACATCTGTTTTATCTTGCTGATCGTTTATCTGCACCAAGCGATGCCCAGGGAATCGTTCGCGGCGCCTGTGTCTCCCATTTCCGAGCACATTTATTATCGGGTGCCGTTGCTCGATCAGGCCAAAGTACTTCCGCGCGTCGCCCCAGCAGGACCCGGGGGACGCCCCGGCGCCGGTTCCGTCCCGGATCGCCCGCCCCTATTGGGAAGCACGGTCCAGCAGGCGGTCGTCATCATCTCGAAACCCGTCCACCCGGATAATTCTCATCAGACGATCTACCAGCCCAATTCGCCTCCGGATATTCGAATTACCCAGGACATAAAGTTGCCGAACATAATCTCGGTCCAAATACCGAAGCCGGTATTCAGGTTCAGGCCCAGCGAAACGCGACCGGTGCAAGCCCAGCGGCAACTCAATGCCGATGCTGCGCCCGCTGTGACTGCCGAAAATGCCGCGGCGCTGAAAAGTATCGAGGAGTCAACCGACCCGCAACTTCGGGTTCCTCTTCTCCCTCCCGTCGCAAGCGCTCCGGAGGCTCGAACTGGGCAAGCCACGAGTGTTCAGGAGGCGCCGCCGATTGAAGGTGCGGCTAATGGGACCGGCCTGGTGGTGATCGGTGTGGACCCAGCGGGGCCAACTTCTCCCGTCGTGCTTCCGCCGGGAAACCGCTCGGGCGAGTTCGCGATTTCTGGGGCCCCCGGCAACGGCGGGTCGCCAGCGGGCAGCCCGAATGGTGCAACCGGCGCCGGTGCGGGAGGCACTCGCACTGGAAGCGACGCTAGCACCGGAATCGGAGCCGAAAGCGCCGGAGGCGGAGGCGGGAACACGGGGAATGCGGGGTCAGTCAGCATTAACGGCAAGGGCGGAGAACCCGGCGGGGGAACGCTTCCCGCCGTAGCGCTGGCCATGGTTTACGCAGTTCCTCGCCACCTGAGCGTTCGCAAAAGCTCCATTATCGTCTCGGCCGGGCCGGTTGGCGGAGGCGGCCTCGACGTCTACGATGTGCTGCGCTGTGGCAAGATTTACACCATTTTTCTCGCCATGCCGGGCAAGAACTGGACGATGCAATATTGCCAGAAGCCCGGAACGGAGGGAGCTGCGCCACCCCGTCCGACATCCACCTTCGTTCACATGGATAGCGGGCTGGTGCCGCCAGACCTGGATGTGGAGACCCGATACGATTTTAGAAGGCTGCCAGTCCCTCCGGCGAAGGCCCACAAACTGATCGTTCTGAAGGGGACGCTGGGGGCCGACGGAACGGTTGGCGGCTTGGAGATATTTCAAGGCATTTTGCCCCAGATGGACGAGGCGGCGAAAATCGCCTTCAGTCGCTGGAAGTTCAAGCCCGCAATGCGCGATGGCAAGCCGGTTCCGGTCGAAATCCTGGTTGGTGTGCCCGTGGACGCGACCGGAAATGTTTCTAACTAGAGGAAAATCAAGCTTCAAACTAGAAGCGAATCGTCTGGGATATTGCTTTCAAACTCGAAGGAAATTGAGAGCGTTTAGGGCCCCGATTCGCGCCGCCGCCTCGGATTTTCCTGCCCTGACGGCACACCGACCTCGGTGTAACCGAAACGTGACACCGCGATTTCTAACCTATTTTTGTCACTTGAATGGGAAAAGCTTAGGCGAAAATGTGCGAAGTCTTGCCCATCAGGTCTGTATAGATGTCTCCTTTTGGGGACTGGGTTGTCATCTGTGCCACACATCTTCATGATTCCGTTGAGCTAAGGTCGTTCGAGGAGTGTTGACAGGCCGTGGCATAATGTTTGCACCTCCCCTAGTACGAATGTACTGCTGCGAGTAGCGGGGTGTAACAAAGTTGGCTGACCGGAACGGGGCTTGGGCCGTCTAAGGCCGGGAAGGTGCACATCTTGGCGGATTCCACGATACGCGTTTGCTTTTTGAGTGAAGATTCGGGTCTGGCGGATGCCATTGGGAGAGCCCTGGGGGATGGGTTCGCCATACGCTCAAGCAAGGACCTGTACCACAACCGGCTCACCGACCTGCACGATTGGTGCGACGTCGCCATCCTGGACCTTCGATCGGCCAGCACGCAGGGCGATTCCGAGCGCGGCCTGCGCCTCCTGGACGAGATCGTCAAGATTCCCAATCACCCGCCGGCTGTGGTCGTCTGCGACACAGGTAACAGTGAACTACTGCTGGAGGCGGTGGCCCGCGGCGCTTATGACAGCGTGACGAACCTTCCCAGCATGGTGGAGCTGCGACTGATTCTGCGCCGCGCCTACAATTTCTACGCGGCCGAAAGGGAACTGGAGCGTCTGCGAGCCAGCACCCGAGGAACGGGGCGGCTGCACGAACTGCTGGGCACGTCGCAAGCGATGCAAGAGCTTTTTGCGCTTGCTCAGAAGATCGCTCCCTGCGACGTAAGCGTCCTGATTACGGGAGAGACGGGAACGGGCAAGGAACTCCTCGCTCGGGCAATTCATCGAATGAGTTCACGAAGCGCGCGCCAGATGGTGGCGTTTTCCTGCGCGAATCTTCCGGAAACACTGATCGAGGACGAGCTTTTCGGCCACGAAAGAGGCGCGTTCACGGGCGCGATGACGATGCGGCGCGGCCGCGTGGAAACGGCCGATCAGGGCACACTCTTCCTCGACGAAATCGGCGATTTAGGCGTGGGCCTCCAACCAAAGTTGCTTCGCGTCTTGCAGGAGAGAAAGTTCGAGCGCCTCGGCGGCAACACCACGGTGGACGTAAATATTCGATTGATCTGTGCGTCGAACCGCAACCTTGGCGAGATGGTCCAGCAAGGAAAATTCCGCGACGATCTCTACTATCGCCTGAACGTGGTGCAATTGCATCTTCCCGCGCTCCGCGAACGCCGGGACGATATTCCGCTGCTCGTGCAGCATTTTCTGGAGACTTGCGCGCAGCAATTCAACAAAAAGGCCAAGCGCTTTTCACCGCCGGCGATGCAAGCGCTTGAAGAATACGGGTGGCCGGGAAACGTCCGCGAGCTGCTGAATGTGGTGCAGCGCGCGGTGGTATTGGCGGAAGGACCCACGGTGGAGATTCGCCATTTGCCGGCTGGTTTGCGAAGCGAATGCGAGGGTCCGAAATTGGCGCGTTCGTACGAGGAAGAAGTACGTGAATTCAAGAAGCGACTGGTCCTCCGAACTTTGCGCGAGTGTGGATGGAGCAAGACGGAAACTGCGCGGACACTCGGCGTCGCGCGCGCCTATTTGCACCGGCTAATCAATCAGCTAGGCATCGAGGAGACGGAAGAAGCTCCGACGGCGATCGTGGCGACACCTAGCCTTCCGTCCGGCCAAATCGTGCAAGAGAGAATGTCCGCACGTAGTCTTGAATAAGAGCAGGTGCTGGGAGAAGGCGATGAGACGCAAAAGTGAGGCGGGCCAAGCGTTGGCCGTTACCGTCGTGGCGATGGTCGCCCTGATCGGCTTTGCGGGCCTCGGAGTTGACATGGGCATGCTGCGCTACGAGAAGCGCCTGCAGCAAAGCGCGGCCGACGCCGCGGCAATTGCGGGCGCGAACGATCTTGCGTTTCCTCGCAGTGGCGGCGTAATGGCCGCGGCGCAAAATGCCTCTGCGGCGAATGGTTTTACGGATAATGGTGGCGGTCACGGTGAGCGACTGCGGGTCCGGTGCCGCTGTCGGGCACCGTGTGTGTCCAGGTCGACAGATCCGCCGCGTCACGGGCCGCATACCAGTCGGGCCGCGTGCCGTGCGACTATGTAGAGGCGCGCGTGGCCGCAGGTTCAGCCGACATACTTCATGAGGATACTGGGAGTCAGCAGTGAAGCGGTAACGGCGCGGGCCGTTGCCACAAACGTGAGCGGCGGACCGAACAACGGCTGCGTGTATACGCTAGGCTCAGGTTCCCCGCCCGCTCGGGGGCATCCAGGGACCAGGTGCGAATCTGACAGGCCCGAACTGCACGATCATGGATAACGGCATCTTCGACGCTGGGCATCAACGTGATGCAACGCTTCTGTCTTTGGGTGTGTCGGGGATCCTGGGGAACGGAACTCCCGCCACGTCTGACCCACTATCATTCTTGACGCCGCCGCCGTGGGCGGTCACGATTAACCTTCGAAATAACCCGGTAAATCCGGACCTTCAGCGATTCTCAACAGTGGCACTGACTAATTTTCCGTCCGGGGTATATGTGATTTCTGGAGGCAACTTAACGATTAACGGTAACGCGACGGTTACCGGAACGGGCGTGACTGTTCTACTTCACAAACGGCGCGACCATAAGCGTCAGTGGGGGCGGCGAGCGTCCAATTGACAGCACCGACTACTGGTCCATATGCCGGAATTCTATTCTTTCAAGATCCGAACGACACGAATCCTCCGCTACTGGGCGGGGATGGCAATGTTCTCAGCGGGGTTTTGTATTTCCCGAAGGCGCCTCTAACGCTTTCAGGAAGCAGTTCCATCGGGGCCATCGTCGCGCGAATCACTCACCCTGGGTGGCAGCCCGACAATTAACTTGCAAGGTTTTGCAGGACTGTCGCTGGGTACGAATGGCGTCAAAGTTGCGACCTTAGTGGAATAGGAGATGAAAGCGAACCGAAAAGTACGAGCCGGTCTCGCGAGCAAACGCCTGAATATCGGGCGCGGCCCAGAAGGTCCGCGATCTCAAACCGGGCAGGCCCTGCTTGAGATGGCTCTGGTAACACCGATACTCCTCGCCCTGTTGGTCGGAACAATCGAACTGGGTCGCTACGCGTATATCGGCATATTGGTAGGAAATGCAGCGCGAGCCGGCGCTGCTTACGGCGCGGAGGGCCTGCTGCAATCAGGGAATCTAACCGGCATTCAATTGGCTGCCGATAATGACTTCCAGAACAACGGCCAACCGATCAGCGGCCTTACGGTCAGCTCCTCGAATTCGTGCGGATGTGACAGCGGGGGAACAGTAACATATCAGGGCACGACAACCGCGGCCTGCACGACGGCCGGCAACCCCGGCTTGGATACCACGTGCTCGAATGGCAGCGGAGGGCATTACGTGGTGATGGTGTCTGTGACGGCTTCCGGGACGTTTACTCCACTATTTAACTATCCGGGAATCTCGAACTCAATCACCATATCGAGGACGTCGACGATGCGCGTGGCACAAGATTGAGGAAATGAAACGAGCGAATGCCACGTAGTCTCAAATCCGAAGGATGTGCGACAGCAAGCTTGCGACGGCTGAACGGCGAGGCCGGAAGCACGCTCGTGGAGTTTGCCTTTGTTTTCATGATTCTCATCACGATGGTTCTGGGAATCGTGGATTTTAGTCGGGCACTCTACGCATACCATTTCGTCTCCGGCGCGGCGCGACAGGCAACGCACTGGGCAGCCGTGAACGGTGCTAACTGTGGGGTTCTGGGCGACAACAGCTGCAACGGCACCGGCGGAATGAACAGCGGGCCAGCTTCGAGTACGGACATTCAGAACTACGTCAAGCAACTTGCAGCAGCGGCGAGTATTGACACGGCCGGTACCGGGTGCGGCGGCTCGGCCTGCCTCGATACGACGGCGAGCTGGCCGGTAAACGCGGATAGCCCGATCATTTGCAGTGGGAGTCCGGGGCCGCCGCCTATGCCTGCGACGCCGAATGCTCCCGGCTGCACAGTCCAGGTACAGGTCAGCTATAACTTCAATTTTCTGATTCCGTTCATCCGCAGCAGCGCGATAACGCTATCGAGCACTTCGCAGATGATCATTTCGCACTAGGAGGCTCCTGCCGTCCGAGATTTGGCGACCCCGTTGCATTCACTTCCTGCGAGGGCGTAATTCAGGCACATAAGAAACCGATGAGCGAACAGAACATCGCAATTCCGGCAACGCGCGGCGAGGGGCTCTCTTTTCCTTTGCCGGGCGGGGAAACGCCAGCTGCTGAGGCCGTTGCAGCGGCTGCGCGTCCGGTTGCGTCCGCTTCGCGTGCGCTACAAATTCTGAAATGGGTGTTCTCGTTTCCAGTGATGCTGGGGACGTTCCTTGTGGGCGCAACTTTCTACGCTGGCAGGAAGTTCACAGTCGACCCGGATATGTGGTGGCACATCACCACGGGCCAGACCATTCTCGCCACGCATCATTGGCCTACTGTGGACCCGTACTCTTTTACGGTGCATGGTCAACCTTGGATCGCCTTCGAGTGGCTCGGAGACGTGCTCATCGGGGCTGTGGCGCGAATCGGTGGAGTGCGCGGGTTGGACACCTTGCTGATTGTTTTAGGCAGCGCGGTAATGCTCGCGCTGTACGTGTTCGCGACAATACGCGCGAGGAACTCGAAAGCGGGATTCCTGGCGGCCGCGATTCTGTTTACGCTGGCATCTGCGCAGTTCACCATGCGCTCGCAGATGCTGGGTTATTTGTTTCTCGTGCTGACGTTGATTGCGCTGGAGCTTTTCCGCCAAGGAAAGCAGTGGCCGATTTGGTTTCTCCCGCCGTTGGTTCTCGTCTGGGTGAACACGCACGGCACATTCATCATTGGACTGGGAGTGATCTTGGTTTACTTGGTGAGCGGACTGAAGGTGTTTCGTCTGGGCGCCATTGAAGCGAAGCGATGGACCCACAAGGAGCGCATTCGCCTCGAATTTGTTTTTCTGCTTTGCCTCGCAACGCTGCCGATTACGCCGTATGGAACGGAGCTCGCCGTTTTTCCCTTTCGGGTGGCTTCCGCGATTCCCGTCAGCGTAGGGAACATACTTGAGTGGCTGCCCATGCCGTTCAGCCTGCTCGGCGGAAAAATATTCCTGGCCCTAGTGCTGGGCTTCTTCGTCTTGCAAATGATTTTCGATTTGAAATGGCGCCTGGAGGAGTTCGTTCTGTTTCTCGGCGCTGTGGTGCTGTCGTGCTTGCATGTGCGGTTTATTTTGCTCTTCGTGCCATTTTGCGCCCCTCTTTTGGCAGTCGTGTTTTCTCGCTGGCTGCCGCGCTATGACAGGAAAAAAGACAAGTACGTACTAAACGCGGTTCTGATGGTTGGAGTGGTTGTACTTGTGTGGCACTACGCTCCTTCGCGGAGCTTCCTCGATAAGAAAGTAGCGGATACTTTTCCCGTGGATGCGGTGAAGTATCTGCGCCAGCATCCGGTTGCGGGCCGGATGTTCAACGATTACGGTTTTGGCGGCTACCTGGTATGGTCCGGTGAGAGGGTTTTCATCGACGGCCGCAGCGAAGTTTATGAGCGGGGTGGAGTGCTTTCCGATTACCTTCACATCACGGCGCTGAAGCCTGGCGCGTTCACTGTGCTTCGAAATTACGGTATCCAGGCGTGCCTCCTGGAGCGAAATGCGCCGTTAGCGACCGTGCTGGACGCCCTTCCTGATTGGCAGAGAGTCTATTCGGACCATGTTAGCGTGCTGTTTATCCGGCGACAGGTCCATACAGCGAAACTCGCGGCAGGCGGGGAGTAAACATGGATCAGGAATTTCCCACGAAACCACGAATAACTTTTTCGTCCACGCCCGCCGGCTCGGGTCACGGCCGTCCGTTCCTCTCCGTAGTAGTGCCGTGCTTCAACGAAGAAGAAATCGTCCGCGAAACGAATCGCCGGCTCGAGGCGGCCCTCGAGCAAGCGCCGGTGAACTATGAAATCGTTTATGTGGATGACGGGAGTTCAGATTCCACGGCGGAGCTGCTTCGCCAGTTGCAACAGTCCGACGACCGCATTCGCGTGATCCGCTTCTCGCGCAATTTCGGGCATCAGATGGCAATTACTGCCGGATTGGAGCACGCCTCCGGCGACGCTGCGGTAATCATCGACGCCGACCTGCAAGATCCACCGGAAGTGATCCTGGAATTCATACAGAAGTGGATGGACGGCTACGATGTGGTCTACGGAGTTCGCGCAGACCGGGAAGGCGAGACGGCGTTCAAGCTCTGGACAGCGAAGGCGTTTTATCGGTGCATCGCGCGGCTTTCGGACACTCGGATACCCTTGGACACGGGCGACTTTCCGGTTGATGGACCGTCGCGTGGTGAACGCGCTTTTGGAGATGCCCGAACGTGACCGGTTCGTGCGCGGGATGGTGAGCTGGCTAGGATTCTCGCAAGTCGGGGTTTCGTATCACCGCGAAGCGCGGACCGCGGGAACCACCAAGTTTTCGTTTCTCAAGATGCTCCGGTTTGCGATGGACGGCATTTTTTCCTTCTCGGTGCTTCCTTTGAGGATTGCGACGTGGATAGGCTTCGCGGCGTCCGGCATTGCCATCGTGGGCATTGTCGTCGCAGTGATCGAGCGGTTCCTGGGTGTGCACGGGCTGGTCAAGGGCTGGACGAGCATACTGATCGCCGTTCTCTTCATCGGCGGCGTGCAGTTAATCTGCATGGGAATAATCGGCGAATATGTGGGCCGGACTTACGGGGAATCGAAGCGGCGGCCTCTTTATGTTTTGCGGGAAAGAATCGGCTTTGAGGCGCGCGACGCCAGGAGTCGGCAAGAGCGGCGGACGCGTATCACGACCGTCAAAGGCTGACCAGCATGCCGAGCGACCTCATTACCCATAAGCGCGAAGCGGATTTTCACGACCGGTGGGCGAGCAGCACTCGAATCGAGGATATCCTCGTGCGCGATTGTTTCGAAGCGCCGACGGCGATGGAGAACCAATTCATCCTAAGCCGAATGGGGTCGCTCCAAGGAAAAAGACTGCTCGACATCGGAGCAGGCCTCGGTGAGTCTTCGGTTTATTTTGCCCTAAGGGGTGCGCGCGTAACGACTGTGGATGTCTCGCCGGGCATGGTTGAGACGGCGCTGGCCTTGGGGAAGAAGCATGGCGTAGACCTCGAAGGGATTGTCGGGGGTGCGGAAAATCTTGGCGTGCCAGCGGGATCGTACGACCTGATCTACATCGCGAACACGATTCATCACGTTCAGGACCGTGCGAGCCTTTTCGCGGGAATGAGCCGGGCGCTAAAACCGGACGGCCGATTCTTTTCCTACGACCCGCTTGCTTATAACCCGATGATCAACGTGTACCGGCGTATGGCGACTGAAGTGCGGACTGCGGACGAGTCTCCCCTCACCACCGCAGACCTGAAGCTTGTGCGAAAATATTTTCGTCGCGTAGAGCACAGGGAATTCTGGATTTCAGCACTGCTGCTTTTTGGGAAATATTATCTGAAGGATCGAGTCCACCCGAATGAGGACCGTTACTGGAAGAGAATTTTGCGGGAGAGGCCGGAGGATCTCTGGTGGTGGAAGCCGCTCCGTGCTGCGGACAGGGTATTGACGCAAATCCCGCTCCTTCGATGGGTCGCGTGGAACATCGTAATTTGGGGCGAGAAGGCCTAAGCAAGTGATTGCAGGTTGGCGCAACGTGTTTCGCGCGTCTTTCCTGTACGTCCTGAGCGCTTTTTTGCTGGCTGGTTTCTTTGCCGTGCGAAATGTTTCCACGTGGCCCGCGAGGATCCGCTATCCGGGCGAGGAAAGCTACGAAGGATCCGCACTCGCGGAAACTGCCCGGTTGGCAGAGCGCATTCCGATTTACACAGCACCTAGCCCAGAGGGTTTTGCGGGGGCCACCTACGGACCCCTGTATTTTCTGGCCGGTTCCACGCTAATCGATCCGAGCAATCCGTCCTATTTTCCACTTCGTTTGCTTTCAACCTTCGCAATTCTGGGGTGTGCGGCAGAATGCGGACTGTTGGCGTTCTGGGTCACGGAGAGTTGGTTGGTGGCTGGCCTGAGCCCTCTCGTCTTTCTTTCCTATGGGATCGTCACATTCCATGGTGTTTCGGGGCTATCGGACAGTGTGGCATTGTTCCTTTGTTTTTCAGGTTTTCTAGTCGCGTACAAATTTAGGGATACGCGAGCTATTTTTCTCGCGGTGCCGCTAATGGCATTGAGCTTCTATTATAAACAGCAGTTTGTCGCAGGTCCTTTGGCAGTGTTCGCATATCTGTTGCTCGAAAAGCGGTTTGCCCGAGCCGCACAGTTTGCCGGACTGCTCGCTGCGGCTCTTCTCGGGACATTCGCGCTTTTTCAACTTGTCGTGTTTCGCGGCCAAGAGTTCTGGCGCCATTTCCTGTTTTATCAATCCACGCTTTTTTCCTGGCGTCAGTTTGAGCTGGGACTTCTGGTTTTCACCTTCATGTTTGCTTCTCCCGTTTTGCTTGGGTTCGAATACGTGCGCATCCATCAGAACACAATGCTGCAGTGCTATTTCGTTGCCGCAATTCTGCTAGGACTCGTAACGATTGGAAAGGAATCCGCTTTCATTCAGTACTTTTACGAGTCGATCCTCCTGATCAGTGTTTTGGTACCTGCACTTTTGATCAGCAGGATTTCACGGCGGCGCGGGGCACTCGAAGTAATGGTGTTATTGGCCATCGCGCTTCTCGCGGGCCAGTGGTACACGCCTTCTGCACCCAAGCTGGCCGATGCGGTGCAGTACGCTGCTGTCCAAAGTTTCTTCAGGCACAACATTCGTCCTCATGCACGGGTCCTCGGTTTTCGCGGGGGCGATTTGGTTCAGGCGGGCTTCGATACGCCTTTTACCGATCTCTTTCAGACCGAGCTACTCGCCCGCCGCGGGGTTCTTTCCGACCAGTACTTGCTCGCCAGAATCCGTGAACGGTGGTTTGCCGCGATCGTCCTCGACTTTGATCTAGACAAGGAGAGAGAGCCGCAGTTGCTTAATATGTACCTGACCCGGCCTGCTCGAGAAGTTCTCGAGCAAAACTATCAGATCGCGGATGCAATCGCAGTCCCGGGGCCTGAGCGACTCAACCCACAAGATCGCTTCTACGTATATGTCCCTCGGGGATCGGCCGGGGTCTCTTGTGCAATTGCCGCTCGTAATGCGACCAAGGTGAGCGGATTTGCGGCAGCGAACATGACCTCTTCACCAGTTCCGCCGGCCACTGGGGTGGCCTCGACCCCTCGATCAGCGGTTTCTGGCCTGCGCGGATCAGGCTGCGCGAATGAGCCGGCGGTGATCGAGTGAATGAAATAGTAGCCGGGACAACTGAAACTGCTATTGCTATAAGGATCGATCGGCGAGTCCTTCGAAGCTTCCTGGTAATCATGCTTTCCATGAACGCCCTTGTTTTTTTCCTTCCGTGGAAACAAATCATGGCTGGGAAAAACGATTTCCCAATTTTCTATTCGAACGCGCAGATGGTACGCGAAGGAAAAGCTTCAAGCCTCTACGACTTCGACGCCGAGAATGCTTTCATTCGCAGAGTCACCGACGTAGCCCGGCCTCCCTACAACCACTTACCATACGAGCTGCTTCTCTTCGTCCCCCTTACCTACTTACAGTTTCGGGCGGCATACATAGTCTGGACGTTTGTCAGCCTGGCGATGCTTGGCGGCGTCGCATTGACGATGCGAAACCTTTACCCCGGCAGATGGAGTTTCTCTCTAGCGTTGCTGACAATCCTCGCATTTTATCCCGAGTGGCATTGTCTGCTGCAGGGCCAAGACTCGATTTTGCTGCTGTCTTTGTTTGCACTTTCCTTTTGGCTTTGGAGGCGGGGGAAGGACGATATAGCCGGCTTTGTTCTGGCGCTTGGTCTGTTTCGGCCGCAACTGGTCTTGCCGTTCATTTTGATTGTGTTACTGGCTGGAAAGTGGAAGGTCGTTCGCGGTTTCATGCCGGGTGCTGCTTTAACTCTTGCTTTGTCTACTTGGGTGGTTGGCTTGCACGGATGGGCGGATTACGCGCGGGCACTGGTAGCGCAAGGATCACAACAATCCGCGAGGGTGCTTGAGAAGCAGTGGGACATACAGCTTGGATTGATGACGACGTGGCGTGGTTTCTTGTGGGTGTCGCTGCCGACATGGGTGCCTTCAGGAGTACGTGCCGGTCTCTTGCTGGTAGGGACTTTCGTGGGGCTGGGATGGGCGGCGGAGCAGATGCGAAAGGCAAAGAGTCCGGCGACATCGGATGTGGCTTTTGCAATAGCGGTTGCGACCACAGCGCTGGTTAGTTTCCACTCATTTCTCCATGACTTCAGCTTGATGATTCTGCCGCTGCTGATTTGGGGACTGGCTATGACGGCGCCAGCGGCAGCGCTTATGTCAAAGAGGAGAGCGTACCTGATCGTGACCCTTGGGTTTCTGTTCTTCCTAACCCCTTTGTATTTTTTGCTGTTGGTAACCAGCAAGATGGGCTCGTTCTTTCTCGTCGAATTGATGGCACTATGGTCGGCGGGTCGTTGGGTGAGTAGTCAGCAAGTGGAAGGGACCCCGGCGGGGCTTACCTAGGAGTGTCACCACGTGATGGTGCACGAGGAACTGATCGAGATCCGTTCGGGCAGTCCTTAGGGGAAGGCGGTTCGCTAGGTCGGTATCGCACCGTGCCTCGACGAGTGTCAGCACTTAGGAAGAATCGTCGTGGTCAATTGTAGCCAGAAGGTGACGGTTTAGAGGGGTACGGGCGCGTGGATACGTTGGCCCTTGTGGCTAGGGTTTTAATGCTTCTAAATTCAATAGCTTAGCGGATTGGCGTTTAGAATGCTTTAGAGTCGTCGCAATAGGGGTCTGCCAGTTCATTTACATCACTGTTGAGAGGGAAACGATGAAGAATCTTCTGATGAGGCTTTGGAAGGAAGAGGAAGGGCAAGACCTGACGGAATATGCTCTTCTGCTGGTTCTGGTTGCGTTGGCTGCCATCGGCACGCTGAGTACGCTCGCCAATGCGATCAACAACGTGTTCAGCAAGGCCGTGGTCAACCTAAGCACCAGCTAGCGGCTTCCCTCGAGCATTGACCGCTCCGAAACCCGGTTCGGGGCAGTGCCACCGTCAGTTGCCGAGACGTTTCGTTAGCTCGCCGGGCATGTCTCCAGGCGGAGGGGGATTCGCACTTGTCCGTCCCGAAACCATGGGTCCTATGAATCATAAGACCATCGGAATCCCATGAACGCTGCGGGAACGACAATCTGGTCTTTCACCCTCGCCCTAACATTAGTGGCGGCTTGGACGGACTTGCGTGACCACAAGATCCCGAACTGGCTGACCATTCCGGGAATTTTTGTCGGGATCGCCCTGAATTCGTACTTTAAGGGATGGTCCGGAACGAAGACGTCGCTAGAGGGCGCCGGGCTGGCCCTGCTGGTGCTGTTGCCCCTGGTATTGCTGCGCGCGCTGGGGGCGGGCGATTGGAAGCTGATGGGCGCCGTAGGTGCCTTCCTGGGTCCCGCGCTTTTTCCTTTCGTTCTCGTGGCCAGCGTTTTCGTAGCGGGATTGATGGCGATTGTCCAGATGGTGCGCACCCGCAGAGTAATCGAGACGCTTTCTAACCTCGCCGTGCTCGTGCAAGGCTTTTTGTCGTTGCGTGTCAGCCCGGAGATTTCGCTGGATAATCCGGTGCTGATGAAACTGCCGTTCGGTGTAGCTGTTGCAGCCGGTACTTTGATATGCATCTGCGCGGCCCGGTGGGGGCTGTGAGATCGCGGTAAGGAGATTCGGAATATGAACCGGACGCGGTTGCTTGTGGGACTCGTGGGCGCCATTGTAATCGCATTTTTCCTGAGTTTCTTCGTGTACCGCCAGCTCAAAAACGCGGCGATTGTTCGACCCCCGGCCACGCGGACGATTGTGGTGGCGGCCGTACCTCTTCAAGTTGGAGCGCGGGTGGATGCGAGCAATCTTCGGCTGATGCCCTGGCCGGGTGACGAACCGGTGGCGGGAATGTTTACCCGCATCCAAGATTGCGCTAACCGAGCGTTGATTACACCTGTTGTCGAGAATGAGCCGATCCTGGATTCGAAGCTGGCTCCAGTCGCTGCCGGCGCCGGCCTGCCCGCGACGATTCCTGAAGGAATGCGGGCTGTCTCGGTTGCCGTGAACGATGTGGTTGGCGTCGCTGGCTTCGTGATCCCGGGGACGATGGTGGATGTTTTGGTGACGGGACAAACGGGCGCGGGCGGACCTAATGGCTCCCAAAATATCACCCGCACCATTCTCGAAAATGTTCGCGTGCTCGCCGCTGGCCAAAAAACTGGACAAGACCGCGAAGGAAAGCCGCAGACCGTCCCGGTGATCACCTTGCTGGTCTCTCCTGCGGATGCCGCCAAGCTAACGATGGCCAGCACCGAAGGGAAAATTCAACTGGCGCTTCGGAACACGGTGGATGCGAAGGACGTAGATCCTCCTTCTGTTACGCAAGCGGTCCTTTTCTCCGGGGGAGGAGCTCCTCCGCAAACTGAGCACAAGGTTGTGCGAGTGGCTCGAGCCGCACCACCCGCGCCATACGCCGTCGAAGTGATCACGGGTGACAAACGCACGATGAAGACGTTTGAAAATCAATGATGAAAATACAGAGGACGCGAATGCTCGACCAATACGATTGCGCAGGCGGCAGATTCTTTTTTGCTTCGGCCCTGCTAACGGCCCTCGTTCTAACGCCACCTGTCGCGTTTTCGCAGCCTCAACAGGCCGACATGAAGGCAGTCTCGCCCGTCGTGCAAAACCAACCGGGCGCTCCCGCGCAAGCGGAGGGCGGGCAGACAACTTCGTCGGAATCGGCGCAGACGTTGCATGTCCTGGTGGGGCGATCACTTGTGATCACCTCAGCCACCCGGATCAAGCGGGTCTCCTTGGCCGATCCGTCGATTGCCGAGGCCGTTGTCGTGAGCCCAACGCAGGTTCTCCTCAACGGCAAAGCTCCGGGAGGCGTTTCTCTAATCATTTGGGACGAATCGGGTCAAAGCCAGGCGTTTGAAGTTTCCGTGGATATTGACGTCATGGGGCTGACTCAGAAAATCCACGAGGTATTCCCATCCGAGCCGGTGCAGATTTCCACATCCGGACCCGTGGTTATGCTATCCGGCAAAGTCTCTTCACCCGAAGTGGCGGACAAGATATTGGACGTGGTAAAGAACGTCGCCCCAAAGGTAACCAGCTTCATGGAAGTTCCCGCAACGCCCACGGAAGAAATCTCACTGCAGGTGAGATTCGCGGAAGTCAGCCGGCAAGCGATCAGCCAGTTTGGGGTGAACCTGATCCGAACTTTCGGCTCGAACATGCCAATGTCGACCTCCACACAGCAATTTTCGCCTCCCTCGCTAGGGAGCCTGACGACCACTTCAACGACCGGGACCACCACCACTACTTCTACATCCGGGCAGAATACCTTCAACGTCAGCGACCTGCTCAATATCTTCATTTACCGCCCGGACATCAACCTGGGTGCGATAATCCAGGCGTTGCAAAGCAAGAATTTGCTCCAAATCCTCGCGGAACCTAACTTGATCACCCAGTCGGGGAAAGAAGCCAGTTTCCTGGCAGGAGGCCAATTCCCTTATCCGGTTTTGCAGAGTGTAACCGGCGGGACTTCGGGTGCGATCACCATTCAATTCAAAGATTACGGTGTACGCCTTAACTTCACTCCCACGCTTACGCCGGATGGCCTCATCCATCTGAAGGTACAGCCGGAAGTCAGCTCTCTGGATTTCTCCAATGCGCTCACCATTCAGGGATTCCTGATTCCCGCGCTCGCGACGGATCGCGTTGAGTCCGAAATGGATTTGAGAGACGGGCAGAGCTTTGCGATCGCCGGTCTCCTCGACAATCGTGTAACAAAGCAGCTCGAGAAAATACCTGGCATTGGCGACATTCCGATCTTGGGAAAGCTTTTTCAAAGCGAATCGCTGAATCGGTCGAATAATGAACTGATCATCGTTGTGACTCCGCACGTTATTCAGCCGTTCGCGGTGGGACAGATGCCTCCGGGACCCGCGTTTCCAGCGACGTTTTTGCCTCGGGCAATCCCGCCGGCGCAGAACCCGACTGGGTCCAAATGAATGGTAGGATGAGAGCTAAGGAAGTCTAGGGAATCCGGACAATGCTTACAGTAGCCATCGCCAGCAGCGATCTCACGAGTTCAGCCCAACTTGTGGCGAATTTGGAGCAGACCGGACTCGTAAAATCAATCCGACAGTGGTCGGTCCCCACCGATCGGATTCCGGACTCACCCGACGCCATGCCGGACGTTGTCTTTTTGGACTTGGCGCGCGACCCGGATCCATATTTCGCGCTCGCCGCCCTCCTTCGGCGCGCTCATCCTGCGACGAAGCTCATCGCCTGTTCCGCCGTTTCGCCTCCGGGACACCAACTCCTGCTGGACGCTATGCGCAGCGGCGTTCAGGATTTCATGCCCAAGCCCGTCAGCGTTGAGGCGCTGCGGAATATGCTTTCCCGGGTCTCCGGTGATCTTGACGCGACGGAGATTCCGTCTCTGAACAAGCTCATCGTGGTAATGGGTTCGAAGGGCGGCGTGGGCACAACTACGGTGACGGTCAATCTGGGCGTGCAACTAGCTACTTATGCGCACAAGAAAGTAGTGATTCTCGATTTCGCGAGGCCGCTAGGGAACGTTCATTTGCTCTTGGATCTGCACCCGCGTTTTGGAGTGCGCGACGCGGTCGAAAATTTGAACCGCCTCGACAGCCACTTCTTCAGCGGCCTGCTCACGCAACACAAGACGAAATTGGAAATCCTTGGCGGCACAGCGCAGCCGGAAGAGTGGCAGACGATTCACATTCCATTGCTGGAGCGCATCGTCAACGTGGCGCAAAACAACTGCGATGTCGTGCTGCTCGATATGGGCTCGCAATTTTCCTCGGAATGGAGCCCGATATTGCGCATGTCCCGGATGGTCATGATCGTGGCCGAAGCGAATGTCCCCGCTCTTTGGACCCTCGACCGCCGACTGGTCGCGCTGAGTGGCTTTGGGATGGAGCCGGACCGCGCGCGAATCATCATCAATCGCTGGCATAAAGGGGACGAGGAAGTGCTGAAGAGTATCGAGAAGAGCGTCAACCGCCCCATCTTCGCCTGCATCCCGAATGATTTTCGCAAGGCCAGCGAGGCCGTGAATCTTGGCACGCCCCTGCTGCAGAACCACAACAACTTGCTCAGCAACCGGTACCGGCAAATCGCCGCCCAATTGTCCGGCATGGATTCCACAGCTGCGCCAAAAAAGGGATTTTTTTCATTTCCGGCAAAGAGGTAAATGAGCCATGGCCCTGGTGCCCATCACTTCGACGCGAACGGATTTCGGCGCAGTAAAGGCCGCGATACACCGCAAGCTGATTCAAAAATTGAATCTCGACCGTCTAAATGAGGTCAACCGCGACGAAGTCCGGCGCGAGGTGGGACTCATTCTCGAGGCACTCGTCGTCGGCGAATCCACGCCCATGAATTTGCAGGAACGGGAGCGGCTGGCGCAGGAAGTCCTCGACGAGGTATTCGGCCTCGGACCTCTCGAACCTTTGCTGGCGGATCCGACGATTTCGGATATTTTGGTTAACAGCTATAAGCGGGTGTACGTCGAGCGGAAGGGAGTGCTCGAGCAAACGGGCGTGCAGTTCCGCAACGATGCTCATTTGATGGGCATCATTGACCGAATTGTTTCTGCGATCGGCCGGCGCGTAGACGAGTCTTCTCCCATGGTAGACGCCCGGCTCGCGGACGGTTCTCGCGTCAACGCCATCATTCCTCCCCTCGCTGTGGATGGGCCATGTCTTTCCATCCGGCGTTTCGGGCGGGATCCCTTGACCGCGGATGATTTGATTGCCAACCAGACCCTCACCCCGTGGATGCTGGAACTCTTGCAAGGATGCGTCAAAGCGCGTCTGAACATTCTGATCTCCGGAGGAACCGGCGCCGGCAAAACGACCTTCCTGAACGTCCTTTCCTCCTACATCTCGAATCGCGAGCGCATCGTCACCATTGAAGATGCAGCGGAATTGCAGCTCCACCAGGAGCACGTGGTGCGTCTGGAAACCCGGCCGCCTAATATTGAGGGTCGCGGAGCCGTTCAGCAGCGTCAATTAGTGATCAACTCGTTGCGCATGCGTCCCGACCGCATCATCGTGGGTGAGGTTCGCGGCGAGGAAGCCCTCGATATGCTTCAGGCGATGAACACGGGTCACGACGGCTCACTAACCACCATTCACGCGAACACCCCCCGTGATGCCCTGAGTCGCTTGGAAACCATGGTCGCGATGGCCAATCTCAATATTCCCGAGGGCGCTATTCGGCGCCAGATTTCGGCGGCCATTGACGTAGTGGTTCAGATAAGCCGCTTGAGCGACGGCACTCGCAAGCTTGTTAGTATCGCGGAAATTACGGGCATGGAAGGGGAAGTGGTTACGATGCAGGATATTTTCGTGTTTCGCAAACGCGGCGTCCGCGAAAACGGCGAAGTAATCGGCACGTTCGTTCCCACGGGGATACGTCCGAAGTTCTCGGAACGCTTGGTCGTTACCGGCATTCAGCTGCCCGTATCCATGTTCGAAATGGGAGAGCCAAAGTAAATTCATTTGTGGGGGTCTTGCACCACCAAGCGATTCGCGCTTAGCGGGGTGCGGGGAATCCGATATGGCGCTGTTTATTTCGGCTTTAACGTTCTTGGTTGTTGCGGCGGCATTGCTTTTCATCTGGTTTGTTGCCGGAACCTCAAAGACTCAGCAAGTGGTCCGGCGGCGAATTGAAGCAGTCCGCAAAACGGAACTTCGCGGCGGCGAAGCGGCCCTTGGAGTCGGACTCCTACGCGACGAGACGCTCAGCGGCGTTCCTTTCATCAACCGCTTGATGCTGCACTGGTCCTGGTCAACGCGGCTTCGTGATCTGATAAGCCAGGCGGGACTAAAGATGAGGCCCGCCGTGCTGGTGATGATAAGCGGCATCGCCCTATTCGCGACGTATTTGATCGCAGGACAGTTGCTCGGGCGTTTTCTTGTCGCACTTGTGTTGGGACTAGCGGCAGGTGCGCTTCCAATCGCTCTTGTGGCGTGGAAGCGCCACAAACGCTTCCAAAGCTTTGAAGAACATTTTCCCGAGTCGCTTGATTTGCTAGGTCGCGCTGTCCGAGCGGGCCATGCCTTTACAACGGGTCTCGAAATGATTTCGAAGGAAACGCCGGAGCCGATCGCCGGAGAGTTTCGGACAACATTTGACGAGCAGAACTTCGGCCTCCCGCTTCGGGATGCGTTGTTAAACATGGCGGAACGAGTCCCGTTGATTGACGTCCGTTTTTTTGTGACCGCCTTGCTGATTCAGAAGGAGACCGGTGGCAACTTGGCGGAGATTTTGGACGGCCTAGCGCGGGTAATCCGCGATCGTTTCCGGATATACCGCGAGATCCAGGTGAAGACTGCGCAGGGGAGGCTGACAGCGGCGATTCTTATCGCCCTCCCTCCGATAATGATGATATTGCTCGACATCATAAATCCGCACTATATCGGAGTGTTATTTAGCGACCCGCAAGGGCCTGCGATTTTGGCCATCGCCGGCATCTTGCAAGTCGTCGGGTCGATCGTGATTTGGAAGATCATTCATATCGAAGTCTGAGGCGGGGACGGGAACATGCTCTGGGCCGCAACTACAATTACATTCGTAGCGACTGTCGCGATGATTGGCGCTTTGCTCTACGCCTTTTTGCCCGCTGAAATGGATGCTGTTGCGCGGCTTTCGCGGCTGCTCAATGCCTCTGCTCCGGTTTCGGATGCAGCGGCTTCAAAACGAAAGAAGGACAGGGTTCGCGACACCTTGGCCTCTGTTGGGAAATTGTTGCCCGGCGCTTCGGGATCGCCCTCGAACGCACAGCTCGTGATGCTCCGGGCCGGCTACCGCAGTGCGAATGCCACCTCCGCCATACGCGGAGTGAAGATCCTATTGCCTCTGGGGCTTGTCGCCTTGGTTGTCGCGACCGGATTGTATCGCGTTAACGCATGGCTGTCCTTTTTGGGCGCCCTGGTGCTCGGATATTTGCTTCCGGAACTTTGGCTCGTGTGGCGCGTTCACGCGCGCCAACAGCGGCTCCGCTTGGGGCTCCCAGACGCTTTGGATTTGCTGGTGATCTGCGTCGAGGCAGGACTTGGCCTGGATCAGTCTCTGATGCGTGTGGCGGAAGAGTTGCGGATTACTCACCCTGAACTCAGCGATGAAATCACGCTTGTGAACCTTGAAATGAGGATAGGGAAAACACGGCTCGACGCATTGCGGGAGCTCGCTCGAAGAACCGGCCTGGAAGATATCAAATCTCTGGTGGCCATGCTGATTCAGACCGAGCGCTTTGGCACGAGCGTTGCTCAGTCCCTAAGAGTTCACTCCGACGATTTGAGGATGAGGCGGCGGCAGCGGGCCGAAGAAATGAGCGCTAAAACAACAGTGAAGATGGTTCCGCCCCTGGTGTTTTTCATATTCCCCGCCTTAATGGTCGTGATCCTAGGTCCCGCGGTGATCGCGGTTATTCGGCAGCTTGCGCCGGCATTGAAGTGATGGAAGCGGCGGTATTTTCATCGAGGCGAGGTTGGCGCGAAGCTTAAATTGGCATCAATAGGAGCGTGGTAAATGGATAACGTTACGCTGATCCGAGTGGTGGCCGGGGTGCTGGCGGTGGTGGTTCTGTTCATCATCATTTGGCGCCGCAAGCGGAAGATTGTCGAGTAGTTACCATTCATCAGACTGAGGGGAGGCCACCCTCGAGAAGGCAGAGGCCGGGTGAGGTATGTCTAGCAACGGTCACAACAACCATTCAGTCTATGTCTACAACAAGACACAGGAAACGTTCGTGGCCACTGAAGCTACGATCGCCGATAGCTATTTTCCGAGACTTGTCGGTCTTCTTGGGAAGACGAAGCGATGGGCCCAACCCGGCCGTGGTCTGTGGCTCGTACCCTCCCGCGGCGTACATACGATTGGAATGCTTTTCCCGATCGATTTGATCTTTCTCAGCAAGGAAAAACAGGTCGTTCACGTCGAAGAGCATGTGCGGCCGTTCCGAATCTCAGCGGTCTCGCTGAAAGCTTCCAGCATCCTCGAGCTTCCCGCGCACACCATTTATCGCACCGGGACCAAAATAGGGGACCAGTTCGAGATCGCGCGCCTGAAGAAATAAACTTTCAAGAGCGAAGAGGCCAGGCACTTGGCTTCCCACCACGTGCAAGTCAGCCCGCTGCGGTCTCAGGACTTGCCGGTGACGGCAGCCTCCGGCGTGTTTGCTGCAGCAACGCGTTGATGCAGGCTGTTGACGCGCGTTGGATCCCTCCACTCGCGCCCTTCGCGCCGCAGTAGTTCATCCGCCTGCGCAGGCCCCCAGGCGCCCGCCGCATAGTTTGGAAAATCGCGCGGGGGCAAAGCCTTCCACACATCGAGGATCGGCTGCACGACCGCCCAGGCGGCCTCCACCATATCAGCACGCTGAAATAACGTGGGGTCGCCCATCATGCAATCGTAAATGAGCGTTTCGTATCCGGTGGAAGGGGTGGTGCCGAAATAGTCCGAGTATTGAAAGTCCATATTCACCGCGCCCAAGCGCACCACCGGCCCCGGAACCTTGGCCTCGAAACTCAGGGAAATTCCCTCCTCGGGCTGGATATTGATTACCAGTTCATTCGGCATGATCCGATCGATCGAAGTTTTGCGGAAGAGAACGAGCGGAGGCTTGCGGAAACGAATCACGATCTGCGTGGCGCGCGCGGCCATGCGTTTTCCGGTGCGAAGATAGAAGGGAACTCCAGCCCAACGCCAATTGTCGATGTGTAGAGCCATGGCCACAAATGTTGGAGTCTGCGAATCGGGGGCGACGTGCGGCTCGTTGTGATAGGCGGGCACGCGCTTGCCCGCGATAACGCCTTCGCCATATTGACCGCGCACGGCGTGGTCGAGCACCTTTTCAGGGCTGAAAGGCTGAAGAGCTCGCAAAATTTTGGTTTGCTCGTCGTGGACCGCATCGGCATCGAAAGAGATTGGAGGCTCCATCGCACAGAGCGTTATCAGCTGAAAAATGTGATTGGGGACCATGTCCCGCAGAGCGCCCGCCGTTTCGTAATATCCTCCGCGCAGTTCGACGCCCAATTCTTCCGCGACGGTGACTTGCACGTGATCGACGTAGCGGCGGTTCCACACAGGCTCGAAAATTCCGTTGGCGAATCGAAAGGCCAAGATGTTCTGGACAGTTTCTTTTCCAAGGTAATGATCGATCCGGTAGACCTGTTTTTCATCGAGAACTTCGCCGACGGCGTGGTTCAGCGATATGGCGGAGGGCAAATCATGGCCGAACGGCTTTTCGATAACGACACGCTTCCACATTTGGGCATCTTGTTTCGTAAGCTCCGCAGCGCCCAGTTGCTGCACGACGACAGGAAAAAATTCGGGGCTGGTGGCCAAGTAAAAGAGAACATTACCTCCGGTAGATTCCTCCTTTTGCACCTGGCCCAAAGTTTCTTTTAGTTTTCCATACATTTTGGGGTCGTGAAAATCCCCCGACACGTAGTAGAGGCGCTTGACGAACCAGTCCCACGATTTCATATCCACGCCGCCGACGGCGAACTCTCGAATATCTTTGCTGGCTCGCTCGCGAAACTCGTCCACCGAGAAGGGTTCGATCGAGACTCCGACGATGGCAAATTCCTCGGGGAGCAATTTACCTCGGCAAAGGTTGTACATGGCGGGGATCAGCATTCGCTTGGTGAGGTCGCCACCAGCGCCGAAAATGACCATCGCGCAGGGCCCCGCGGGGTTTCCTAGAGTTTCTTGCGTTAGCTTCCCAGAGTCAGTCTGAACCACGAAATAGGCCTCCGAGGGGCCGCAAAAGGCCCCCGAACTTGTGACGGGTAGACGCGACGCCTGCCTTGTGTTTGCAGTAACTTAGGAGGCTTTCTACTCGTACGGTGTGTCGATTAGATTCCCGGGGGCGCGAGCCACGGAGCGGGCGCGCGGAACTGTGGCGAAGGTTCTCGCAAGGCGCCGGTCTTCGCGAGACCTTCGAACGGCCCGTCATGTTCCACAAAAGTTTTCATCGCATCCATCTTAATACACGGAAGGCGGAGCGCAAGGGCGAGAGTCTGTGGACTTTCGTTGCGAGCGGGACGGTGCCCTTCAGTATTGGGGAAGCGGGATTCTGTCGGCGATGTCACGTCCGACAGTAAGATCGGCAATCCAAGGGAAGTCCAGTAGCCTTATCACCTGATTGCGGAGGAATAGAGAAAATTTAGATTTGGGTGCGAAGAAACCGGCAAAGCGCAGCGCCCCTTTTTGCTTGCCGCGAACAAATGGGCCGAATAGGCTCTGGTAGCGAGCAAAGGCCTCGGCGTAGTTCCCGTTTGCGCGATGAAGTTCTCCCGCCAGGATGTAGGCTGCGACCATGGCCAAGGCCGTACCTTGCCCTGCGAGCAGCGACACGCATGAAGCGGCATCCCCGACCAAGCACACGCGTCCCCGCGTCCATAGTCCTTCTTGTTCATCCATGCGTATCTGGCTGACGCGATCGAAATAGAGATCGTTCGCGGCGTCAAGAGCGTCCAGAATCTCCGGGCATTCCCATCCGCTCTTTCCGAAGCGCTTCCGCAACAGCGCTTTTTGGGCTGGAAGGTCGCTGGGGCCGACGGCATCTGCATCAGCGAACGTGAACAGGAACAAAGTGCGATCGCCGCGCATAGTAAAGCGGCCAACCTGTTGGCCCACCTCTGTGTAGAGAACGTAAACGAGTTCGTCTCGCGGCCTGTAGCCCGCGACTTCGAGAACCGCCACTTTACATCCCAGATACTTCTCAAAGCGGTTTTCCGCGCCCAAAACGATTTCACGAACTCGCGAGTGAAGCCCGTCTGCTCCGACGACTAGATCGAAGTCGCGTTCCGCTCCACTTTCGAAGGCTACGTGAACGGCTTTGTTGGACTGATCGATTCGGGCCACACTATCGCCAAAGATCGTCTCGACTTTTCCTTCGAGCAGCCCGAAAATTGATGCAGCCAAATCCCCTCGCGGAAGGGTAATAAAGCGGCCGTTCGTAACACGGGCAAATGCGTCGACCGGAAATCCGGCTATCTTTTTTCCGGCTCGATCTACAACTCGCAACTCCCGGACCTTATATCCTTTGAGGGTGATCTCGGGCAGCAGTCCCATGCGATCCGCGATTTCGAATCCTGCGCCCCAGAAGTCGATCACGTAACCGCCGGTGCGCAATCGGGGAGCTTTCTCGACGAGGGTAGGCTGCATGCCATGGCGGACCAGCCAGTATGCGAGAGTGGAACCCGCAATTCCCGCGCCAGATATCAACACCCGCATAACACAAATAGAATACCACTACGAAGATGGACTGTTCGTGTGCGTCAGTGCAGACCGACGAGCCCTTGAACGGATTCGATCAGCTTGGGTGAGTCATAGCCTACGCCGTCCTTGAACACGGTTTCCACCTTTTCGATGTCTTTTATGTTTTGGGACGGGTCGCCGTTGATGACGACGATGTCGGCCTGCTTGCCGGCAGCCAACGTGCCGATCCTATCCAGCTCACCTAGAAATTCAGCGCCATTCGATGTGGCAATGTGAATCGCTTCCAACGGCGTGAACCCCGCTTCGACGAGCAACTCAATTTCGCGCTGGTCGCCAAATCCGGCGATCACGCCGCCGTATCCGGTGGGATCGAGTCCGGCAAGGAGCTGGCCGCCCTGCTTCACGAACTCACGCTCGAATTCCATTTCTTTCTTGAAGAGAGCGGGCCAATCGGATTTTGCGGCCCCGTCAGAAATCCGTGCGCGACGAATGAGGTAATCGATACGAGATTCCGGAAGCATGGCATCCAGAACGCGAGTATCCACGGGAGCGCGATTGGGAACGAGGGTCTCATAAACCGGCAACGTAGAAGTGACGGCGACGTGGTGAGCAATCAAGTCCAGAATCATTTCGTGGATCGGCCCGCTGGTCACATCCATTCCGAGCAGGGCCTTGTCGGCGGCGTCACCAGGGGGGCATTGGCCGGGCTTCTTGCCGGGGAGGAATTCGGTGTCCTCGAGCAGGCCATGCTCGAGGTCGTCGATACCCAAGGCTGCGGCTTCGCGAAAACCGATGGAGCAAAGATGTCCCGTGACTTTTGTCCCTTGAGCATGGGCAGCCTTGATGGCGGCTGCGAGTTCTTCCGGCGTGATGTTCATATAGGCCTTGAAGGACGTGACACCTTCGGAGATCCAGAATTTCACGGTGCGGCGTGCGTCTTCGGCGTCCTTCAATTGGTGCATTTGGAGAGTGAATGCGCCCTGGCCCTCGAGATACGGTCCCGTGACGTGAATCTTGGGCCCGGCCATTTTACCTTCGTCGATCGCGCGCTTCAGTTCGAGGTCAGTATATGGCTCAAGGCTCCCGGTGGTGCGCAGCGAGGTGACTCCTCCCGCCAGGTAGAGGCGCGGAAAACTTGCTGCGTGTTCGTTGTAGAGAGGTATGGAACGACCGGGCGCAGGATAAAACATGTGGTCGTGCATGCCGACAATTCCCGGCATAACTGTACGCCCAGTGAGATCGAGAATTTTGGCGCCGTCCGGCACCTTGGTGGTTGCCGCATCCCCCAGCACGCTGATTTTTCCATCGCGAATGACAACTGTTTGATCGGAACGGGCGAGGCCGCCGGTGCCGTCGATCACGCGCACGTGGGCAAGGGCGAGGACCGGGGCGTCTTCTCTTACAAAGGTGCGCACGTCTGGCGAGAGCGATGTTGCGGCTTGCGACCAACTGAGAGAGGGCCAAACGACAAAGAGAACAATCTGGAGGATTACTTTCCTCATCATGGGTGTCTCCGAAGCCCCAGCGTTTCGCAGGGCCTCAGAGCATACCAAGAAAACGAACGCGCGGCGGCCTGCTGATGTGCTCTCTGGTAAGTCGCTAAGAAGAAGGGGGAAACTAACGCACAGGCGATGGTCCCTTGGCGATCATGCCGCGCACATTTGTGGGTGTCATAAAAGCCTGGTAGCGCTTCAACTCCGCTTCGGTCATGAGTTCCAGCATGAACTTATTTTCAAGCCAGAATTCGATCACTTTGTAGACGACACCGCGATCACAGACTCTTGCCGTCCAACCTTCGCGCTTCGCGATCGCTAGCGCTTCATCCACACCGAGCGGAGTAGCGATGTTGAGATGCACTTCACTGTGCGGTGAGGGTGAGGCGTTCACTCGGAAAGACATGTTCGTTTCTGCCGGGAATACCTCCTTCCCGCGCGGGGCTACATCGATCGTGCTGCCGCGATCGTCCCCGGCCATAACGAGAAAGGTTTGCGGAAAGAGAAAAGGAAAGTACTCTCCGCGCCAAACTTCGGCGATGACGCGAGCGACTCTCTCTGGATCATCTGCGGGAATGGATGCACGAATGAGCATAGCGTCAACCCCTCCGTTCTACCGGCAATAGGATTATCGCGGTTCACTTTTCCGGCGGGTAATGCTGATCCCGGATCTGGCTGCCAAGCCACGGCCAGAGTAGTAGATTTGGCTTGGTCTGGCACGTATATTGTTGCCCTCTCATGCGGGTTGCTGCGATCTACGACATTCACGGAAATCTTCCTGCTCTGGAGGCCGTGCTACAGGAGATTCGCGAAGCACAAGTCGACCAAGTAGTGGTCGGGGGCGATGTGCTTCCGGGGCCGATGCCGCGTGAAACGCTTGCGTGTTTAGCAGACCTAGATGTTCCCGTGCACTACATCTACGGCAACGGTGAAGTCGCCGTTCTCGAACACATGGCAGGCAAGGAGCCAAGTGCGGTCCCGGAGCAATATCGGCCCGCCATCCAGTGGATGGGAGAGCAACTTGATGCCGGCCACGAGCGGTTTTTATCCACCTGACCTAAAACACTTCGCCTGGAGATTGACGGGCTGGGCCGGGTGTTGTTTTGTCATGCGACGCCTCGAAACGAGAACGAGTGCTTCACTCGTTTGACCCCTGAAAGCCGGCTTTTGCCTGTCTTCGAGGGAGTCGACGCGGATGTAGTTGTCTGCGGCCATACACACATGCAATTCGATCGAATGATTGGACGAACGCGCGTGGCAAATGCCGGAAGCGTGGGGATGCCTTTCGGGAAGCGGGGCGCGGACTGGCTCTTGCTCGGTTCCGAGATTGAGCTGCGGCACACGCCCTACAACTTTGCGAAAGCAGCGGAGCGCATTCGGGGCACACGTTACCCTGAGGCGTAGAATTTTGCCGCGCGGAGCGTTCTTCAGCCTCCATCAGAGACTGAAATGCTGGAGGTATTCGGCAGAGCGGAATTGAGGTAAGAGGAGTTCGCATTTTGCCTGGCGTGTAAATCACTCCACAACTTGTGGCATACTCTTTTCCATGAAAGGGAATCCGAAGGTCATCGAAGAACTTAACAAGGCTCTTCGCGAGGAGCTCACGGCGATTAACCAATATTTCCTGCACGCGGAAATGTGTGAAAACTGGGGCTATCGCAAACTTTCCGAATACATCAAGAAGCAGTCCATCGGGGAAATGAAGCATGCGGAAGCACTGCTGGAACGCATCCTCTTCCTCGATGGATCGCCCGCGATGGAGCCCCTCAAGCTCACGGTCGGCTCAACGGTGCGCGACATGATCGAAGCCGACCTGAAACTCGAGGTTTCAGCGGTAGCGCAATACAACACGGCCGTTCAGATCGCCACTGAACAAAAAGACAATGGCTCGCGGGATTTGCTGGTCGATCTGCTCAAAGATGAGGAAGATCACGTCGATTGGCTCGAAGCCCAAGTGCATCAGATGAAAGAAATGGGCTACGAGCGATATTTGACGATGCAGGCCGGCGAATTCAAGGAAGAGTCCTAATTTCTTCCCTATTTTCGCTGCTTCGCGGATGCGGTGCTCGACAACTTCCCGGAGCACTGGCTAGCTTCCCATGATCGCCAGGATGTCCAGGGTCTTTCCTGCTATCTTATCTCCTGAAGTTGCCCTTCAGCTTGCTTTCTATAGTGTCGGACTTTGGCGCTCGTGTTTCTTTCGAGGTAAGAGATGAAGAATGCCGCGCGGTTCTTGATCATCGCTTTGATTTTCGCATCTTCGCTAAAGGCGCAAACAAGCTCGAACGTAAAACAGCGTGTAGCCACACAAGAACCTGAGAATCACGCAATCGTGGTTGCGCGACTCATGCAGTATCATGACTCCGGAGAGTATGGCAGGGAGATCAGACAGATAGCGAACTCTGCCAGAGACTATGTAGCGACGCGACTGAAGGATGAGCCGAAACAGGGCAAATGGGCGGCCGTTTTTGATATCGATGAAACGGCGCTGTCAAATTGGGATGCAATGTCGGGTTGCGGCTTCTGTTCATACGCTGTCGAAGTCAAACTCTTCTCTGATGCACACGATCCCGCGATTATTCCTGTTCTTGAGCTTTTCAATTTCGTCGAGAAGAACGGAATTGCCGTGTTCTTTTTGACGGGACGAAGCGAGCATGAGCGTGAGACGACGGTTCGGAATTTGAACGCCGCGGGATACCACGGCTGGACCGACCTAATCATGCGTCCTGAAACAGACAAGTTACCAGCGCGAGTATTTAAGTCGCAGGCGCGCCAGAAAATTGAAGCAAAAGGTTACCGGATTATTCTGAATATCGGCGATCAGGCAAGCGACCTCGCAGGTTGTTGCGCGGAGCGGGTCTTCAAGCTGCCGAACCCCTTCTATTTGGTTCAGTGAATAATTCAAAAGACCGAACTGCACGCCGCTCAATCAGGATAAGGCTTGGGTGACGGCGTCGCGGAGCTTGGCCAGGCCGGTGGCTACGTCTGGACCAAGGTGAACGCGAAGGGCGCGACGGTTGCGTTCGGCTAGCACTTGAAAATCGCCGCGGGCTTGGGCGGCCTGCACGATGCCGAAAGTATACTTCTGCCCTGGCACTGGAAGATCCGGGGCATAGTCACACGTGATTTGGAGGAACACGCCGGAGTTCGGCCCACCTTTGTAGGCTTGTCCCGTGGAATGTAGGAAGCGCGGGCCGAAGCCAAGGCAGGTGGCGACGCGCTTTTTGTCGCGCACGGAATGGCGGATGGATTGGAGTGCGGCTTCGTGAGCGTCATTCATCTGGATGAAACCGAGCAAAGCAAAATAATCCCCGGGTTTGAGGCGGCCGAGATGCGCACGCATGTAGGCAGCGAGCGTGGCGTCTTTTCCAGACGACTGCTTCAGAGCGGCAGCATTTGTTTCGTCGGTAAATAGCTTGATGCCATCCTGCTCGAAGATGGGCGATTCCTGCGGTAGCGAGCCGGATTTTTCGTATTGGTCGGTTAGCTTTCGCGTTTCGATCTTGCTGGCTTCTACGTCCGGCTGATTGAACGCGTTAATGCCGATAATGGAGCCAGCGACGGCAGTGGCAATTTCCCAACGGAAAAATTCCTGGCCGATGTCGATGACGTCGGGGACGTTGATACGAATCACGGGATGGCCGGCTTTTTCAAGCGCGTCGATTGCCTTGTCCTGCTTGGAATCGGAAGCGGCGCTCAGGCGCAGGTAGGCGAAGACGCGATCATTTCCGTAAACATCGGGCGCGCCGATTTCCTCGCGGTCCACAGGAATGAGGCCGCGTCCTTCTTTGCCAGTGGATTCGGCGAGCAATTGTTCGAGCCACGCTCCGAGATCGGAAATGCCGGGCGAGGTGAAGATCGTGACTTTATCCCGGCCGGTCTTTTGGAGCGTTCCCAGGATGGCGCCAAGAATGACGCCGGGATTTTGCTCCGCGGGAACGACCGAGGCGCAGGCGTGTACCATTTCCTCGGTGCCGTCGAGGAACTTGGGGATGTCAATGCCCTGAATGGCGCCGGGGATCGTGCCGAAATTTGAAAGAGCAGAGTAGCGACCGCCGATACTCGGCGAGCCGAAAAACACGCCGCGAAAACCGTCGGACTCAGCAACTTTTTGCAGGTGCGAGCCGGGGTCGGTGATTGCGATGAAATGCGATGCGGCTTTCGCGGGGCCGACGGCCTGCTTCACGCGTTCGAAGAAATATTGTTTGAAGATGTTCGGCTCAAGAGTGCTGCCCGATTTGCTTGACACGATGAAAATTGTTTTGGCGAGATCGAGTTTCGACTCGATGGCTTTGATTTGAGCAGGCGAAGTAGAGTCCAGAATCCAAAACTCCGGATGCCCTGAAATCCTGCCGAAGGTGAATTTCAAGACTTCGACGCACAAGCTGGAGCCGCCCATGCCGAGAAGCACGGCGTGGGTAAAACCCTCGGAAGCGATTTCCTCGGCAATCTGCCGGAAGCGATCGACATTCGATCTTTGATCCTCAGTGATGGAAAGCCATCCGAGCCACTTGCTTTCGTCGGAGTTGGTCCAGAGGGAGGCGTCGCGCGCCCAGAGGCGCTTGACCTTATTATTCGCGCTCCAATCATCCAGCGCGGCCTTGACTGCCTGGGTGAGATCAGCCGGCAGCTTATACGAGAGGCTTGCGGCAGCGGATGGTGCAGTTTTCTGGACGCTCTTTTCGACAGCCGCTAGAAGCTTGTCGAAAGCTTCGGCAAAAAGTTTGACGCCGTCTTCGGTAAGCTGGTCGGTGACGGCCTTCATGGAGATTCCCGCGCGGGCGAGATCGCTCATGGTTTGACGGGCTTGATCGACATTTTCCTCGAGGCTGGCGCGCGGCTTGCCGTGGTCGCGGAACGCGTCAAACGTGGCCGGAGGGATGGTATTCACCGTGTCGGGACCGATTAGTTCTTCGACGTAAAGAATGTCGCTGTAGGCGGGATTCTTCGTGCTCGTGCTGGCCCAGAGGAGGCGTTGCGTGGTGGCGCCGCGTTGGGCCAGGGATTGCCAACGCGGGCCATTGAAGATTTCCTTGTAGAGCCGATAGGCGAGCTTGGCGTTGGCAATGGCGACTTTGCCCTGCAATCCGCTCAGGAAAGCGCCGTCGATCCCGGACGGCGGATTCTTGATGAGTTCGGCGAGCTTGCCATCGACGAGCGCGTCGATACGGCTGACGAAGAAGCTGGCAACGCTGGCTACGCGGCTCACGTCGCCATCACGTTTCGCAAAATCCTCGAGGCCAGCGATAAACGCCTCCGCAACTTTTTCGTAAACCTCCTGCGCAAAAAGGAGAGTGACATTCACATTGATGCCGCTGCCAATCAGTTCGCGGATGGCGGGCAGGCCCTCGGGCGTGCCGGGAACCTTGATCATGACGTTCTCGCGAGCGACGGTGTTCCAGAGGCGGCGCGCCTCGTCGATGGTTTCGCGCGTCTTGTGGGCCAGGTAGGGCGAAACTTCCAGGCTTACGTATCCGTCGCGGCGTTTTGTTTGAAGATAAACGGGCCGCAAGATATCCGCTGCGTCCTGAATATCGCGGATGGCGAGATGCTCGAAGATGGCCTTGGCGTCGAGATCCTTTTGCTTGGCAAGTTCCTCGAGCGCCTGAGCGTAGTCCGTGCTGCCGGCGATGGCTTTTTCGAAGATGGCGGGATTGGAGGTCATGCCGCGAAGGCCGTCCTCGGCAATCAGGCGCCCGAGTTCGCCGGTGGTGAGCAGGTTGCGGCGGATATAGTCAAGCCAAACGGATTGGCCGAAACGGGCGAGAGCCTTGAGCGGATTTTCGGATTGCTGTTTCCCTTGCGCGGCGGTGGTTGGATTCGCGGCGGTCGTCATTGTGTCCCCCCAGATAACTAACGAACAATTTTAGCGCAGGTGAAGGCTGGGCGCGAATTTCCTATTGTGTGGACGACGCATCAAAAATGGGCTCGCAAATACATGGACGATGCTACACGCTGGCGACGGAGCCGCCGTCAACGCGGAAGTTGGCGCCGGTGATGAATGAGGCTTGCTCCGACGCGAGAAAAACTACAATGCCTGCCGTCTCGTCAGGCCTCCCGGCACGACTGAGGAGAATATTGGGACGAAATTCGCGGAGAAGAACTTTTTCGGCTTCGTCCCTGGTGATGCCCCGCTCCTTCGCCCGTTGATCGAGCAGCCCTTCGAGGAGCGGCGTCCGAATGAACGCGGGCGAGACGGTGTTCACGAGAATGCCTTGGGCACCGTAGGCTTTCGAGAGACTCTTGGTTAGGTTATTCAGGGCGGCTTTGGCGGCGTTGTAGTGGGGCATCATGGGATCCGGCTGGACGGCGGATTCGGAGGAAATATTGATGATTCGTCCCCATTTCTCCTTCAGCATGTAAGGAAGAGCGGCCCGAGTGGTGCGAACGGCTGAGAGAACGTTGAGGTTGAAAGCACCGAGCCATTCCTCATCGGTGAGATCCTCGAAAGAACCGAAGCGGCCCGCGCCGCCGGCATTGTTGATGAGAATATGGATCGTGCCAAACTTTCCGACGGTCTCGTCCACCGCGCGCTTCGCGCCTTCGGCTTCGGTGACGTCGGCTGCGACCGCATGGACAATGGCGTGCGAAGCCCGCAACTCTGCCTCAGTGGCCGCCAGTTCGCTTGCGTTGCGGCCATTGATTACAACCTGGCAGCCCTCTGTGGCCATCGCGAATGCGATCGAGCGGCCAATCCCTTTGCTCGATCCGGTGACGAGCGCAACCTTGTCCTGGAGCCCTGTGTCCATTGAAAGATTCTCCTATGATTACAAATTCTTGGAAAACCTTAACACAACTCCAAACGAGTCGATGTTAGTCGCCTGTGGACTCTCAGGGTGGCACGGAGAGGCGAATCAGCCGGAGGGCCGCATGGGGCGTTCATCCGAGGCTCCATATTTTCGAAGCAGACGGAACGGGCGGAGCGCGACGTAGAGCGGGGCGAGCGGGCGAGGCAGGCGGACGGTTTCCCCGTCCTCCTCCGCAGGCGAAATCGTTAGGCGGACGGAATAGCGCCAGCCATCAAAAATTCCCTCAAGCATTCGACGCCGAAATCGAAATCTGCCGGCAGCACCAAATGAATTCGCGCTGTCGTGAAAAAGTCTTACCTCGATTTCGCCGGCAAGAACGCCCGCGATTTCATCGGCTTCCACGCGCTGCCGAATTTCGTCCACCAGTGGCAGGTTAAAAAAGCGCACTGCGAGCGCAAGCCCAAGATGAAGCATGCGCGACGCGCGCAGCGACTCTGTGCGGCGCATAACCCAGTCCCAATCCAGCTGCGGATGGGCTTGAGCAAACTCAGCGATATCGGCGATCCAACTGATGCGCTCCCAGAAGTCTTTGGATCCATGAATGCAGAGAAGCGGAAGGCCATCTTCAGGGGCAAAGGTTTGGATTGGGTGTCCGCTAAGGGAGACGCGGACGAGTCGCTCAGCGAGCACGCCGATATCCGGCCGTAGTGGAAAGTGGCGTAGGGTGCGCTCGGTATGAAGTTCAATGACCATCCGGCGGCGCTCGTTGCGATAACAGTATTCGCCCGGGACGAGCGAAGTGGCCGCGTTCTGGGAGAGAGTCCAGGGATGTGTCGCGCGATAGCCGAGGCCGGCGATCAGGCGGTTCGCTTTAGGCATGTCTTTCTGGCGCAGGATAAGGTCGAGGTCCTCAAACTCGCGCAAGGTGAAGTCGCCGTAGGCCTGCTCGGCGAGAACGGGGCCCTTGTAGGGGATCGCCTGAAGGCCCTCGGAGCGGAAGAGATCTAGGATCGCGATGAGCTCCGCGCTAAAGGCAAGGCTGCGAACAACCGCGGCGCGCGCGAGGTCTTTCAACTGCTTCAGGCGCGCGGCGGAGAGTGCATCGCCCGCCACGGCAGTGAGTTGCTTGGCGAGGAGAGGCGTGACGGTATGACCCGCGGCATCGTTTAGAAGCGAATCCCAATTGAGCGGACCTGCGGCCAACGAGCGAATCTCACCCGCAATGGCGGACGGCATCTTCGTCCGCGTGCAGCAGACGAGCAGCCGTTTTTCTGGAGAAGCAGTTGCGCTCAATGAGTGACCGTCCCTACCGCGCAAACGAGAGTAGCGACAATCTTACGATATCGCCAGGACGCACCGGGAAATTCTTTGCGGCACTGGCCTGCGAGCACCGGCGCCGAGCCGATGGAGGGGCCGGTATCGGAATATCGAGGAACGCCCTTGTCCAGCCTATTGATTTTAAGGCTTGCAAGTGAGTGTGCCTCTATTTTGCTATAATTCGTCACCAATCCATGGACTTCGACCACCTAATCACTTTTCTCGAGATCGCCAAACAGGGGAGTTTTTCTCGCGCGGGACAAAAGCTGTACCGTTCGCAACCTGCCGTGAGCGCGCAGATCAGGCAACTGGAGCAGGAGTACGGGCAAAAGCTTTTCGACCGAGTGGGAAAGACGGTGCGCCTGACCATCGCCGGCGAAACGCTGCTCGAATATGCGGCAAGGTTGCTGACACTGCGCAATGAATCCTTGCGCGCGGTTGCAGATCAATCGAGCACGCCGCACGGCACGCTGGCCATTGGCGCGAACGAGGCGACCTGCCTCTACGTGCTGCCGGATATTTTCGCGGAATACAACCGGAGCTTTCCCGGAGTGCAGATCAGCATCTACCGGAATTTCAGCCACAAGGTGCTCGAGAAAGTTGAAGACGGCACAGTGGACGTCGGTATCGTCACGCTTCCCGTGAAGTCGCCTAGCCTGAAGGTTCACCCCATCTTTCGGGACCGCTTGATGTTGATGGTCAGCCCCACGAATCCGCTGGCGGCGAATAAGAGCGTGCGCACTAAAGACATCGCCGAGCAGCCGCTGATATTTCCAAAGACCGGATTTACCCGCCAGGTACTTGATAAGCAGTTTAGACCGTTCCGTTCACGCCTGCGGATTACGATGGAGCTGGCGAGCGTGGGAATGATCAAGCGTTTTGTCGCCGCAGGCCTCGGCGTATCGTTGATCAGCGAAGGATTCGCGCAAGATGAAGTTCGCGCCGGCCAGGTGAAACTGATTCCCATTTCGGACATGGAAATGTGGCGCGAACTGGGCTTGGTCTACCGGCGCGACCGTACGCTGCCGCGTTCGGCATCGGCGTTTGTGGCGCTGGCTCGCCAGGGCGTGAGCGGTGCGGCACCCGAAAATGACGCTAAGCCCGCAATGAAGCGCTGAGGTCCCTCACAAGGGCGGCAAACTACGGCTGCTTGCGCAGCAGACCATACAGTTCGTTTGCAGCGTGGAATTCGGATTCAAGCTCTTTGCTACGCAGGCGCGTCCTGATGTGATCGATAGCCTGCCCGAGGCGATCGAGCGCACGCGAAATATTTTCGGTATTGGTAAGAAGGATGTCGCGCCAAACTTCGTAGGGACCTCCCGAGAGCCGCAGCATATCCTGCAAGCCCGGCCCGGCAAGCGTCAAAGGTAAGCCCGTCTCGTCCGTTTCATCTTGAACCACGTTCGCCAGCGCGACAGACAAGAGTTGCGGCAGGTGGGAGACGATGCCGACCGCCCAATCATGTGTTTCCGCGTCAGACAAAACGGGCCGCGCGCCCATGGCACGGATCAGTTCTACGAAATGCCTTACCCGAGGATCGGGATCGCCTTCGGGCGCGATCAAGGCGTACGGCGCATTACGAAATAGTGCCGCATCGGCGTGCTCGATGCCGGAAACTTCCTTTCCCGCCATGGGATGTCCACCCAGAAATCGCGCGCCGGTGCGGAAGTGGTTCCGAGCCGCGCGGACAATTGCGGATTTCGTGCTGCCGGAGTCGGTAATGAGCGCGTGCGGCTCGGCGGCAGCGGCAATCGCAGGCAGCATTTCGATCGACGCCCCGATCGGCAGCGCGATGTATACGAGGTCGGCGCCACGCACTGCGCCGGCAAGATCCGAGGCCGCTTCGTCGATTGCGCCACGATCGCGAGCTTGCCGCGCGGAGTCAGGGCGGGCGTAACCCGCCACAGAGACGCCGGGATTTTGCTCGCGCAGCGCCAGTGCGAACGACCCGCCGATCAGGCCTGTGCCTATGACAGCTATTCGGCGAAAGAAAACTGTGCCGGCCATAAATTACGCCCAGCGCATCACGCTGTCGCTTGCGGCAGGCGCGCAGACCGAAAAGACCTCGCGGCGGCGACTATTTCTTGCCACGCGCCGCTGCCGTTGATTCGGGTTTGAGCCACGACATCTGCTTTCGTAGTTCCACGCCAACCTTTTCGATCGGATGATTCTTGTCGCGTTCGAGAAGCTTCGTGTACTGCGGGCGGCCGGCTTGATTTTCGAGTACCCACTCCTTCGCAAACTGGCCGGATTGAATTTCGTTCAGGATCGTCTTCATGGTCTTGCGCACGTTGTCATCAATCACGCGGTTGCCGCGGGTCAGATCGCCGTACTTGGCGGTCTCGCTGACAAACTTATGCATTTCCGCGATGCCGCCTTCGTAGATCAGATCGACGATCAGCTTTAGCTCGTGCAGGCATTCGAAATACGCCGATTCGGGCTGGTAGCCCGCTTCCACCAGAGTCTCCCATCCGGCCTGAATCAGGGCGCGCGCGCCGCCACACAAAACGGCCTGCTCGCCGAAGAGATCTGTTTCCGTTTCTTCACTGAAAGTGGTCTGAATCACGCCGGGGCGCGTGCCGCCAATGGCATGCGCGTAGGCCAGCGTGCGATCGAACGCGTGACCCGATGCATCTTGATGCACGGCGAGCAAGCAGGGAACGCCGCGCTCGGCCTCGTATTGCCGCCGCACCAGATTACCGGGACCTTTGGGCGCGACCATTGTTACGTCGATATTCTTGGGCGGCGTAATTTGGCCGTAGTGAATGTTGAATCCGTGCGAGAAAAGCAGCATGGCTCCCTCTTTCAGATTAGGGGCGATTTCGTTCACGTAAATCGCGGGCTGGGCCATATCAGGCGCAAGCATCACGATCACGTCCGCGCCTTCGGAAGCCTCGGATGGCGCAGCGAGTTTCCAGCCATCTTGCTCGGCTTGAGTCCAGGACGGTCCGCCGCGGCGCAGCCCCACGACGACGTTGAGTTTGCTATCGCGCAAGTTTAGCGCGTGGGCGCGGCCCTGGCTGCCGTATCCGATTACCGCGATGCGCTTTCCTTCCAGGGCTCGCGGGTTTGCATCTTTTTCCCAGAACATCTTGGCCATGTCTTTTTCTCCTTGGAAATTTAGAATCTCTATCCGGCGCTGGTAACGGCGCCATCCGATGCCGATGAAACAAGCTTTGCGTATTTGGCCATCACGCCCGTGGTGTAACGCGGCGCGGGCGGCTTCCATTGCGCGCGACGCTCGTCGATATTGGCCTCCAAATCGAGCCGCCTGGCTCGCACGTCGAGAGTAATCTCGTCCCCATCGCGCACGAACGCAATCGGGCCACCATGCGCCGCTTCGGGGGCCACGTGGGCGACCATCAGCCCATGGGTAGCGCCGCTGAAGCGTCCGTCGGTGAGCAGTGCGACGGTGTCGCCAAGTCCCTGGCCCACAATTGCGCCGGTAACGGCCAGCATCTCGCGCATCCCAGGCCCCCCTCGGGGCCCTTCGTAGCGAATCACTACCACATCGCCGGGCTTGATCTTCCGCGCCTGGACAGCTTCAAATGCCGCTTCCTCGGAATCGAACACGCGCGCCGGTCCGGTGTGAAGCAGCCGTTCATGGCCCGCAAGCTTGACCACACATCCATCCGGAGCGAGAGAACCTCGAAGAATCGCAAATCCGCCGTCCTTCTTTAGCGGATTTGAAAGGGGGCGCAACACTTCTTGCGCAGGCGTCTCGGTGGCACTGCGAATCTCGTCGAAAAGGTTGCGCCCCGACGCCGTTTTCCCATCATGCAGCAAGCCCGCCTCTTGGAGGCGTTTCCCCAGCAGCCTCATGCCGCCCGCATGAAACATGTCAGGCGCCGTGAATCGGCCGCCGGGCTTGAGGTCCGCGATCACCGGAGTCTTCGCGGAAATTTGATCGAATTCGTCGATTTTCAAGGCCACGCCCGCATCGCGAGCAATGGCCAGCAGATGTAGCACGGCGTTGGTCGAGCCTCCGGTGGCAGCTACTGAAGCAATCGCATTTTCGAGCGACGCGTGTGTGATGATTTCTCTCGGGCGGATGTCGTCCTTCAGAAGCTGCATCACTTGTTTCCCGCAATCAAACGCAATTTGCGCTTTGCGCGGGTCTACGGCAGGCACTTCGTTCGCGCCCATCGGAGAAATGCCGAGAAAAGTGATTGCCGTCGCCATGGTGTTGGCGGTGAACTGTCCGCCGCACGCTCCCGCTCCCGGACACGCGTGATCTTCCAGTTCGCATACTTCCTTCTCGGTCATTTTGCCTGCGGCGAAGGCGCCGGGAGCTTCGAACACGTCTTGTATGGTCACGTCGTGCCCGTGGAATTTCCCCGCCAGAATCGAACCGCCGTAGAGGGAAAGGCCGGGCAGATTCAGCCGGGCGAGAGCCATCACCGTGCCGGGAATTGTTTTGTCGCAGCCACAAATTGCGACCACGGCATCGAAGGCGTGCGAACGCACGAAAAGTTCGATCGAATCGGCGATCACCTCGCGCGATACGAGAGAGCCCTTCATGCCTTCCGTTCCCATAGTGATCCCATCGGAAATGACGATGGTGTTGCATTCGATCGGCGTGCCGCCCGCGGCTCGAATGCCTTCTTTCACCTTCTCCGCCAGCGAGCGAAGATGAAAGTTGCAAGGCGTGATTTCCGACCACGTATTCGCTACAGCCACAAGGGGCCGCGCCAGATCGGCGTCGGTGAGCCCTGTGGCCTTCAGCATTGCGCGATTCGGCGCACGCGCGATTCCTTTTTTGATCACGTCACTTTGCATTGCTGCTTGGCCTCTTTCGCGAAAGGCAACAAAAAAGCCCCGCTACCTGGCTTCCGGTGCGGGGCGCATACACCTAAGGTCGGCTTAGGAGGGCGTCCCCCACCCGGCTACTACGTATACGGAAATCGTAATCGGCAGCGTCATAGAGTAACGTCTCACTTCCCAATCGACAATTAGTTTTCTGGAGCGAAAGCTCCGGCCGGTTCAGCCTTGCCGGTTACGCCCTGCAAACTCGATTAGGCTCGTTCCCGGCCGATAAGTCAAATTTGGAAACATTGCAACCAATATAAATCCCACTTATGCCCGGCTCAGGCGAAGAAGCGCTTGACGGTCCGGGTAAGCGTTCGGTATAGTTGCGCTTCGATTCAGGAGCGTTTAGACCGCGCCATGAGCATTGCTTATCGAAACTTCGCCTTTACCTACCGCTTCCTCTTTTGGCGGAAGCGGGCCGGCGAAACGCGCGCGGGTGAACTGAACAGCTAAAAGCCGCACAAAGTTTCGAGAACCGGGCCGCGACTCCAAAAGAGGACGCGGCCTTTTTTGTTGGCGGAAAGCTTTCGGGCCCGGAATTACACAGGCCACATCGTCGTTTTTCGATGTGGCGGGCGATAACATGAACTGGTCCAACTTTGCATTTGAGGAGAAGCACGATGACGCAACGAGCGCGAATCATAGACTGGCGAAGCAAAATCGACGCAATTGATACCGCGTTGCTGCATCTCTTGAATTTGCGAACGGAGTTGGCGCTGGAGGTGGGGCGGCTGAAAGCGGACGAAGGCGTGGCCCTGCGTGTTCCCGCCCGCGAACAGGAGATTCTATCCCGCATGAAAAGCTTGAACCCGGGGCCGCTCGCAAACGATTCAGTGGCCAAAATTTACGAGGTGATCTTGCGCGAGTCGATTCAGACGCAGCAGCAACACGGCTACGGTGGAACGTCCGACGAGAAGGAAAACAGGAGGCCGCTCGCGAATCATCGCAACACGTCGCGACGCTAAGGGAATGAGAGTCGAGAAAAACGCGCGAGTGGCATTTCAAGGAGAGCGCGGCGCCTTCAGCGAAGAGGCGGCCGTGAAACTTCTCGGCGAAAATATTGTGCTCGTGCCGCGTCCGACGTTCGAAGCCGCTTTTCGCGCGATCGACGACGCTGCCGCGGATTACATTCTCGCGCCCATTGAAAACAGCCTGGCGGGTTCGGTCCACCGGTCCTTCGACCTGCTCGTGGATAGCCGCCTGAATATTTTGGCGGAAGTGATCATTCCCATCGTGCACAGCTTGATTGTTGCGCCCGGCGGCTCGTTCGAAGATCTCGCGATTGTGGAATCGCATCCGGTCGCGCTGGCGCAGTGCGAACAGTTTTTCGGCGGGCATCCGCGGCTGAAACGGATCGCCACGGAGGACACTGCCGGTAGCGTACGAGAGATCGTCCGCGCCGGTGATCGTTCGCGCGCGGCAATCGCGGGCCGCCGCGCGGCGGAAATTTACGGCGGCGTGATTCTTCAAGACCATCTCGAGGACAATCGCGAAAACTACACGCGCTTCCTGCTGCTGTCGCTCTCATCGGTGGAACCGGAGAACTCCGATAAGCTGTCCCTGGTGTTTCAGCTCGATCACCGCCCTCGCGCCCTGTATCACGCGCTTGAGCCCTTCGCGCGGCGAAATTTGAATCTCATGAAGATCGAAAGCCGGCCGGTGCATGGAAGCCCCTGGCAATACCGCTTTTATTTGGACCTGCAAGCGTCGAGACGCGATCCGGAAGTGGCCGCGGCGCTGCGCGAACTGGAAAAACTGGTCGTTGAGCTGCGGATTCTCGGATCGTATGTGTCCGCAACGCGATCGGCGAGCGGCAAATCTCAGCCATCTGCGAGGACTTGAAAAATGATTTTCAACATGCTGGGCGATGCAACCGAACAACAGATCAACCATATCGTCGATCGGATCAAGGAATGCGGATTCGAAGCGCATTTGATCCGCGGCAAGGAGCGCACCGTGATCGGAGTCGTGGGGAAACAGCCAGCGGAAGCGGGAGGAACTTCTCGCTTTGAGTTCGGCGCCGGGAGTTGAGGAGATCGTTCGAATTTCACATCCATTCAAACTGGCCGCGCGCAGCTGCCGCCCGGAAGGCTCGCTGCTCGATCTCGGCAAGGGGGTCACGATCGGGGGCAGCGCCGTCGTGGTTGCCGCGGGGCCATGCGCGGTCGAATCGTCGGACCAGATTTTTGACATCGCGGCCCGCGTGGCGCAATCGGGAGCCAAGCTCTTGCGCGGAGGCGCGTTCAAGCCGCGCTCGTCGCCCTATAGCTTCCAGGGACTGGGCGAGGAGGGCCTGAAGTTAATGCGCGACGCGGCGGACAAGAACGATCTGCTGGTCATCAGCGAGGTGATGGACCCATCGCAGATCCAAATCATGCTGCCGTATGTGGACGTGCTCCAGGTAGGCGCGCGCAACATGCAGAATTATCACTTACTGCGCGGTCTTGGCGAAGTCGACAAGCCGGTGCTGCTGAAGCGCGGAATGTCTGGAACGCTCGAAGAGCTGCTGCTGAGCGCTGAATACATCATGGCTGGCGGCAACTACAAAGTGATTCTTTGCGAGCGCGGCATTCGGACCTTCGAGACGGCGCTGCGCAACACGCTCGATATCGCGGCGGTGCCGGTGCTGAAAGGCCTCTCGCATCTTCCGGTGGTGGTTGACCCTTCGCACGGAACAGGGAAGCGCGACAAAGTCGCGCCGATGGCTCGCGCCGCCGTGGCAGCAGGCGCGGATGGATTGCTGATTGAAGTGCATCCCGATCCGGAGCGCGCGCTTTCCGACGGAGTGCAATCGCTCTACCCGGATCAGTTCGCGCAGTTGATGAAGGAAATTCGCGCGATTGCTTCGGCAGTTGAAAGAAAAATCGCGTAATTAAAAGCCGGTGATGTTGCTGGCTGTTTTGTCTCACGGACTCACGGACTCGCGGCCGCGAATCCGTCCTTCTGAAAAATGGCGCGTGCTTGGGCGCCGGAGAGAAAATCTTCAAAGGCGCGTGCTGCCGTGGGATCGCGAGACGTTTTGATCACGGCGACAGGATAGATCGCCCGTGCATGCGATGCTGCAGGAGCCATGGCGACAACTTTCACTTTTGAGGACGAGGCAGCATCGGTGGAATACACGATGCCGGCTTCCACATCTCCCGTTTCGACGTATGTCAGCACCTGTCGCACATCCTTGGCAAGCAGGGCTTTGGGCCCCACCGCGCCGTAAATTCCAAAGTAAGTGAGCGCCTCTTTCGCGTACTCCCCCGCTGGAACCGTCGCAGGCTCGCCCAGCGCGATGGGCTTCACATCAGGCCGCGCCAGATCTTGAAACGAGGAGATGTGCGACGTCGAGTCCTTCGGGACGATTAACACGATTTCATTTCGAAGCAAATTCCTGCGCGTTCCTTCGAGCAAAAGCCCTTTCGCCTGGAGGTTATCCATCTGCTTCGGCGAGGCGGAAAGATAAATGTCTACGGGCGCCCCCTGTTCAATCTGAAGTTGAAGAGTGCCGGAAGCGCCATAATTACTTGCGATGGTGACGCCTGGAGTTGCAGCCGCATAGTCACGCTCCACTTCGTCCAGGGCGTCCTTCATGCTGATCGCCGCAGAGACCGTCAGATTTCCGTTCCGCGCAGCCGGATGGCCTGCAAATTTGCACCCGCAAAAGAAAATAAGCGTCGCAAGGGCGTATACGATGTGGCTGGGTATTCGGCGGCGCACGGTCCGATTTAACGCGGTTCAACACGGAGTGTCAACATGCTACTACGCGATTGAAGCTTTGCGGGAACTTTGAAAGCGCAGGCCACACGAAAAGCCTACGTGCGAACGATCATCACCTCGGTGGATTTGATCAACGCCGCAGCCTTGTCTCCCACCTTCAGCCGCATTTCCCTCACCGCATCCGCGGTAATTATCGAGGTGATCCTCTGGCCGCCAATCGAAAGGCCCACCTGCGCGATCAGCCCATCGATCTTGATCTCGGTGACTCGCCCGGCCAGTTGATTGCGGCCGCTGATGTGGCGAAAGTTCGGCCGGCGCTCCTCGATGGGCAGGCGTTCCGATTGCAAATGCAGGAATTTATCCAACTCGGATTCGGGAACGCGGTGATGGCCTCCGGCAGTCCTGATAGTGCGTAGCTTTTTCTTGTAAATCCACTGCTTGACGGTCGGATAGCTGATGCCCAACACTTTGGCGGCGTCACGGGGAGTCAAAAGTTTGGGAGATTGCATGGCGTTTCGGCAGCAGCCCCATGGTTCTAGCGTACTTGGGCTGCGGCGTCAACTGGCGGGCCCGGAAACCGCGAAAGAAATCGCGCAGAGGAAGGTGCTGCGCGCGCCGTCTTTACGGTGGGGCTTAAATTCCGCCCTTCCGCTCGAGACCAACAGCGCCTTGATCGTAGTACGTGGTTCGATTAGCGGCGGTGCTTGGCACGGGCGCGATGATGGTGGCGCGATTCGGCTTTAGCCTTCGGCGCGGGAGGCGTTGCCACAGGCAAGTCGGAGTTAAAAATATCGGCGACGGCCTTCCATTTGCCGTCCGCCTGCTTGTTCCACACCTCCACGTACTTGCCGTGATCCTGCACCGGATTGCCCCGCGAGTCTTTGGAGGCCGCCTGATAAACACCGATCACATAGGCCAAGTCTCCGGAACGCGAAACCTGCACTTTGCTCGGTTGCCAGGAAACGGAGTTGCCCGGGCCGAGCAGCGATTCCCACACAGCCTGAATGGCCGGCCCGCTGTCGGCGATGGGAGCGTTGGGAGGCAGCACGGATGCGTTATCAGCGTAATACGAGATGGTAGCGTGGACGTCATTGGATGCGGCCGCCTGCGACCATTGTGCGTCCAGATTTTTGATGGTGCTTTCATCCGCGGCACGCGTATCCGGCGGCTGGTTGCTGCAGGCCGATAGAAATAGAACCAGAGCGAGGCAGCCCCAGAAAATCGGCTTGCATCCTCTGACGTTTTCATCGCGACCGGTCATAGGAAAAAAACCTCCAGATGAAACGAAGGCTCTTCATATCAGCCTTGGCAGGGATTCATGCGCGACTCATCTTAGGTCGGGGTAGAGGGCAAGTCAACGAGTGCAGACTCCGTTACGAGAATGTGATGTGGCTGTCGGATGGAACTACAAAATGGGGCAGATCGCGCCGAGGTTGCGGTCAATTCCGCTTTTTTCTGCCCATATCGCAGAGCATGTCCGAGTGGATGTTCAGGCCAATGTTGGTCATGTTATAAACGTGCTCGGTGGCGACCAGCCAGACGATTTCGCAGATCTCGCGCTCGGAATAGTAGCGCGCCATGCGAGCAAAAGTGTCCGGATTCACATTTTTGTTCTTTGTTAGCTCCGTCACATAGTCGAGTGCCGCGCGCTCCCCATCGCTGAAGAGAGGGCTCGTGCGGTATTGCTCCAACGCATCAAATTTGGCCTGATTCATTGAGGCCTTGATTGTGAATGCCCGGCCAATGTCTATACAAAAGAGGCAGACGTTGATGCGCGCCACCTGCTCGCGAATGAGCAGAGCCATCTCGGGCGACAGCGAGAGCTTTTTGTCGAGTCTGCCGATCTTCGTATAGAACAGACCAAATGCCGGCGGTAGCCGCGAGGAATGCACCTTCAGCGGTGTCAGCACTTTGCCAAATTGCCGCCGCGTAAAGTAATACGCCAGCTTCATCATCAGTCCGTTCGGCTTTTCGATTGGCGGAAGAAATGTGTCCAATTTTATGCTCTCCCTTCTACACCATATTGGATTTTCACCTCGACCCGGTCGATGCATCTTTTTTTGGGCGTTACTTATGGGTTTCCTATACACGGCATGGAAAAGTGGAATCGGCGGAAGCGGCCTCTTCCCGAGGCGCCCGCTTTGGGGGCAACCTTCTTGACTGCGGAGTGGCGAGGGGAATAGCATGCGAGCCGATTGTCGATTCGTATACATGAGAAGCACCGCGGTCGTCATTTACGCTACGCGGCCTGCGGAATCCTCAGAGGCAAATGGCGCCTTAGCTCAGGAGGCACACCATGGGCAAGATCGCAGCATTTCTGTACGGGCTTATCGCGTACCTGATTTTCTTCGTCACGTTTCTCTACGCGATTGGTTTTGTCGGCAACTTCTTCGTTCCGAAGTCCATCGATTCCGGCGTCGGACGCTTTTCCGCCGAGGCTTTGATAATCGATGCGCTCTTACTGAGCCTTTTCGCCATCCAGCATAGCGTGATGGCGCGCCAATGGTTCAAGCGCGGGTGGACAAAGCTTATTCCTCAGCCTATTGAGCGAAGCACGTATGTTCTGCTCGCCAGTCTCTGCCTCGACTTGCTCTATTGGCAGTGGCGGCCTATGACGGAAACTGTATGGAGCGTCGAGAACGTCGCTGGTCAGTGGATACTCCTCGGCCTTTTCGGTCTTGGCTGGCTCACAGTTTTGTTCGGCACGATGCTGGTCAGCCACGCGGACCTTTTCGGCTTGCGGCAAGTAGGGTTCTACATGCGCGGCAAGCCATATGAACCGATTGGCTTCAAGACGCCCATGCTTTACAAGAGTGTCCGACATCCGATCTATTTGGGATTTCTACTGGCCTTCTGGGCCACTCCCAAGATGAGTTACGGCCACCTGTTGTTTGCCGTGGCGACAACGGGCTACATCCTCATAGCCATTCAATTCGAAGAACGCGACCTCATTTCTTACTTCGGGGACGCGTACAGGCAGTACCGGCAGCGAACCCCGATGGTCCTTCCGTTCATGAAGCGCGCGAAATGGTATTGGCGCTCGTTTCTTCAGTGATAGCGATCGGACTGGCTTAATGCCACGTTGACAGCGGGGGGCCGCTTATATTAGACTGATTTGGTACTTTATATGAACTTAGCGACGACCAAAACTTGTTGCGCCTGTTGTTGTAGCATCGCGCCGATGTGCGCGCATGCGGGGGCGACTGGGTTCCTGAGCTAAGTTCGCAACAAGACAAGGCTTGAGTTCCACCCGCCCTCGGGAAATCACCGGGAGGCGGGTTTTTTTATGGTCTTTCGCGAGTTCCAGCTGCATCTGTATAAGGACGAAAGGAAGCAGATGGGGTTACCAAGCCAACTCGACCATCTGAAAATGCTCGAAGCCGAGAGCATTTTCATTCTGCGCGAAGCCGCGGCCGAATTCGCGCATCCGGTAATGCTCTATTCGATCGGCAAGGACTCGTCCGTAATGTTGCGCCTCGCGCAGAAGGCGTTTTATCCGGGGAAGATTCCGTTCCCGCTTCTGCACATCGACACTAGTTACAAATTTCCCGAAATGATCGAATTTCGCGATTGGTACGCCAAGCATGTGGGCGCCCAACTGATCGTGCACAAGAATCAGAAGGCTCTCGACGATGGCGCAAATCCCTACACCCTTGGCACGCAGAAATGCTGCGGCTTTCTCAAGACGCGCTCGCTCCTGGACGGACTCGCCGAAGGTGGATTCGACGCAGCGTTCGGGGGAGCTCGGCGCGACGAGGAAAAGTCGCGGGCCAAAGAACGCGTCTATTCGTTCCGCGATTCGCTCGGCCAGTGGGACCCGAAAAACCAGCGCCCCGAGCTATGGAGTCTTTACAATAGCCGCCACCACAAGGGCGAGAGCATCCGCGTTTTTCCCCTTTCCAATTGGACCGAGCTGGACGTCTGGCTGTACATCCACTCGGAGAAAATTCCTATCGTTCCGCTGTATTTCGCCAAGGAGCGGGAAGCTGTAGTGCGCGGCGGATCGATTCTGCTCTTGCAGACCGGCGTACATCTGCTGCCCGGAGAAAAAGCGCAGATGGTGAAGTGCCGGATGCGCTCGCTGGGATGCGTGCCTTGCACCGGCGCGATCCGCTCGGATGCGGATACCGTTCCCCAGATCATCGAGGAGATGATTTCGTTCCGGCGTTCCGAGCGCGAGAATCGCGTGATCGATCATGACGAAGAAGGCTCGATGGAGATCAAGAAGCGCGAGGGATATTTCTAGTGTCCACCGTAACTCCAGAACCGGCTGAGGCATCGTCCATCACCCAGGCGCCGGCGGCGGAAGCGGCAGCACCCGGGGAATTATCAGCGCCCGCCGCCGGATTGCTGCGATTTTCCACCGCGGGCAGCGTGGACGACGGCAAGTCCACCTTGATCGGGCGCCTCCTCTACGACAGCAAATCCGTTCTCGAAGATCAGCTCGCTTCCGTGCAGAAGAGCAAGGTCAATCGTTCGAGCGGTCCCATTGATTTTTCGTTACTCACGGATGGCCTCCGCGCCGAGCGCGAGCAGGGAATCACCATCGACGTAGCCTACCGGTATTTTTCCACTCCACGCCGTAAATTCATCATCGCTGATACTCCGGGCCACGAGCAGTACACGCGCAATATGGCCACGGGCGCTTCGACCGCGGAGGCCGCCGTCGTTCTGATGGATGCAACCAAGGGCGTTTTGCGGCAGTCGCGCCGCCACGCATACATCGCGCATCTGCTCGGAGTGCAGCACATCGTTGCCGCCGTAAACAAAATGGACTTGGTTGCCTTTTCGCAGGAAGTATTTGACCGCATCTCCGCCGAGTTTCGCGAGTTTGCCGATCAGCTGGGAATAAAAAATGTCTACTCGGTGCCGGTAAGCGCGCTCGAGGGCGACAACGTCGTGCGCCGCAGCAAGCGCATGCCGTGGTTTGAGGGTCCCGCGCTGCTGGAACATCTCGAGTCGCTGCCCGCCGGCGCGGATCCGTCTTCAGGGCCGCTGCGATTCCCCGTGCAATACGTGATTCGTCCGGACGCGAGTTTCCGTGGTTTCGCGGGCCAGGTAGTTTCCGGGGAAGTTCGGCCTGGCGCAAGCATCATGGCGCTGCCTTCCGGCGTGAAGACGCGTGTGCAATCCATCGTAGCTTTTGAAGAGGAACTGGAATCCGCCGGTCCGGGAAGTTCCGTTACGGTTACCTTGGAAGATGAAATCGACATCAGCCGCGGCGACATGCTGGTTGCGGAAGATCAGCGGCCCGCGGCCGGCACGGAATTTCAGGCCACGCTGGTGTGGATGCACTCCGAGCCGCTCGACCCGCACAAGATTTATGTGCTGAAGCACACGACCAAAACAGTGCGCGCACGCGTGAGCCAAATTCGTTACCGCGTGGACATCAATACTCTCCAGCACGTTCCTGCAACGAAGCTCGAGCTGAACGAAATCGGCGCGGTAGACGTTAAAACCACTCTGCCGCTTTTCTTCGATCCCTATCAAACGAACCGCACCACCGGCAGCTTCATTTTGATTGACCCGCTGCACAACGCGACCGTCGCCGCGGGAATCATCGAGCGCGCGGTCGAAACAGGATCGCGAGCGACGGCCGCGCATCGAAAGCACAGCACCAAGGAAGAACGCATCCTTCGCTTCGGCCATCCCGCAGCCGCGGTCTGGCTGAAGGGGCGGCCCCATGTCGCCGAACTTGTGGAGCGCCAGCTATTCGACGAAGGCTGGCAGGTGCAGATCGCCGGCCCCAATGATTTTCTTTCGCACGAGCTTGTCACTGTAGCTAAGGCATTTCGCCTCTCCGGCTACATCACCGTATTTTGTCCGCTCGACGACGGCACGGACCAGAAACAAGTCGTTCGCGCAATTTTCGGTCCCGAATCATTTTTCGCGGTTCGCATCACCGACGACACCGATGAGGAAGCAGTCGAGCGCATCATGAAAGTTCTGCGAAAATGGCGCTCCACGTATTCCGATACGCACAAGGACAAGCCATGAGCCAGCCCATGCTCGCTGAAGAATTTGAGACGCTTTCCCCCGAAGCTGCGATCGACCGTCTCCTCGCCGAAAATATCGCCGCCACAAATAAAGGTTCGATCTGCCTGACGTGCAGCTTTCAGGCCGAAGACATGATCGTGCTCGATCTGCTGCGCCGTCGTTTGCCGGATATTCCCGTGCTGTTTCTCGACACCGGCTATCACTTCGCGGAAACGTACGCGTATCGCGATCGCATGGCACAAGCGTGGAATTTGAACGTGCGAAATCTTGCAGCGAAGCAGTCCGTGGCCGATCAGGAATCGCAATTCGGCATCTTGAATCGCACCGATCCGGGACGTTGCTGCCACTTGCGCAAAGTCGAACCTCTTTTCAGCGCGCTCGAGGAATTCGACGTGTGGTTCACCGGCTTGCGCCGCGAGCAATCGCCCACGCGCAAAAATCTAAAAGTGCTGGAGCACCACGAGCTGCCCTCGGGCAAAGTGATCGTGAAAGCGAGTCCTCTCGCCGCTTGGACTTGGGGCCAAATCTGGAAATACACCGCTGAGAATAAAATCGATTATCTCCCGCTTTACGATTCCGGATACCGAAGTATCGGCTGCGAGCCGTGCACCGCGATTCCGGCGGCAGGCGCCGATCCGCGTTCGGGCCGCTGGGGCGGCGCCAAGCTCGAGTGCGGGATCCACACCGAATCCAAGCGGACTGTTTGATGCACATCCTGATCGGTTTCCTGATCGCGCTCGCGGTCGGTCTTACGGGAATTGGTGGCGGCAGTTTCACAGTGCCCGCACTGGTTCTGATCGTAGGCCTCTCTGCGGAAACGGCGGTGGGGACTGCCTTCGTCTTTGCGGGCGTGCTGCGGCTGATTGCCGCGCCCTTCTATCTCGCGGGACGCCACATCCACGGCCGCTACTTATGGCTGCTTTCGCTTGGCGCGGTTCCCGGCCTCCTGCTCGGCACTTACATTCTGCGCGTTCTCAGTAGCAACGCGAATAGTCCTGTCGTGGTAATTCTGCTCGGCCTCCTGCTCACTGCTTCCTCCAGCATTACTTTCGTCCCCCGCGCCCAGAATCGAAATTTCGCGAAAAAGAATTCGCGCTGGCTGCCTTGGCTGGCTTTGCCAATCGGCGTCGAAGCGGGATTTTCCTCAGCTGGCGCGGGCGCGTTAGGCACCGTGCTCCTGCTGAATTATTCCGAAATGACTCCTCCGGAGGTAGTCGGCACCGATATTTTATTCGGCCTCGTCCTGGCCGTGCTCGGCAGCGCCTTCCATTGGAGGTTTGGCTCCATCAACGGTCATCTTCTCACTCAGCTGCTCGAAGGCGGAATCCCGGGCGTCATCATCGGATGCGCATCGGCGCGCTATCTCCCGGCGCGAAAATTAAAGCTCGTGATCGCCCTGATTGCAATTTTTGCGGGATTACAACTGGTGTGGAGCGGTTCGCAAAAGCTGATGTCCCGGCGCGCTCATAAAGGCGCCGTCGCCGTCAATATTAGCGAAGCCCACGCGGACTTCCGCGCCGCGGCAAAATGTTTGGCTGGTTGACCGCGCGCAACCTGTGAAGAGCAAGGCTGGCCCTTTAAATAAAGAGCCAGCCTCCAAGCAGACACAAAGATCCGGCTCTTACTTCGTCGTGTTGTTCATGTTTTTCGCGCTCGTCGAAGCCCCAACCGCATGCGCCATCTGATGTGCCAGCTTCAGATGTGTTTCGAGCGTGGGCAGCGTTTCTGAAGCAAAATTCTTCACAGCTTCGTTCTTGCCGTCCTGAGATTCCTGCTTAAACGCTGCGATATCCTTCACATGGTCGTTCACCATGTCGCGTGCGTAAGCCTGGTCGAAAGCCTTCCCGGAGAGGCTCGAAAGGTGGTCGTAAGTGGCTTGATCCTTCTTATCCATCTCCGTCGGAAGGGTTATTCCTTGCTGCGAGGCGATGCCCGTCAATTTACCGTTGGCTTTTGAATGATCTTCGACCATTCTCTTGCCAAAATTCTTCACGGACTCGCTGGAGCCTTTCTCTTCGGCGAGGTGCCCTAACCTGACCTCGGCGATTCCGCCCGCGGCGGCCTCCGTGGCGAAGTGGGAATCGGTCACAGTGTTCAGAGGTGGATCCGTGGTTCCTTTTTGATTTTCCTGGCCGAACATTATGCCGGCTACAAGCAGTGATAATCCTGCCACCGTCGCGGCGAAAACGGCTTTCCGCGTTGTTTCTCTCTTCATTGTAGTGATTCCTCCCCAGGTTCGACCCTAAGGAGCGCACCCAGCGGATACAATCGGGGGCTATCTGTAAAACTGGCGCACAAAAGCTGTAGTGGCGGCGAATGATGGCGGCGGATAAGCTAAATGTCAAAGCCAAGCTGCAATTTCGCCGCTTCGGACATCAGGCTGGGATTCCAGGGAGGTTCGAACACAATTTCCACATTAACTTCCTTCACATCAGGGAGATTCCCGAGCTTGTTCTCGACATCGGCTTTTAGAACGTTGCCCATGCCGCATCCGGGAGCCGTCATCGACATTTTGATATCGATCCGATGCCCACCCTGATCGAGCGGCGCCGTTACGCAGGAGTAGATCAGGCCGAGATCGGCAATGTTCACCGGTATCTCAGGATCGAAGACCGTCTTTAGTTGGTCCCAGACCATTTTCTCGTTGAAACCGCCTTCCGAAGCGCCCGGCGCTCCCTGGGCAGGGGCAACTGGCGGCGTGAGTCCCAGCGCATCTGCATTCTTTACATCCACGCGGAACATGCCGTGCGCGCTGGTCACGGTCCAGCTGCTTCCGAGAAACTGCATCACGCGAACGCCGGTGCCGGAGGGAAGCACGCCCTTCGTGCCGCTGGGGATTTCAATAGCGTCGCAATCGCGGCTTACGGTGATGATTTCAGTGGCCATATTGCCCAGTCTGTCCCCAAGTTACTCCGTGGAAACTGCCTCCTGCTTGTCCTCGAGCGCCGCCTGCAGCGTATGCCACGCCAGCGTGGCGCATTTCACGCGAACGGGAAACTCGGAGACGCCGGAAAAGACGGTCAATTTGCCCAGCTCCGCATCGCCATTCGAGGATTGCTGGCCGGTCACGAGATTGTGGAAGCGCTCGAATATTTTCGCCGCTTCCGCCCTGCTCTTGCCTTTCAGGCTTTGCGTCATCATCGAGGCGGACGCTTTCGAGATGGCGCAGCCGGAGCCTTGAAACGTGATATCGCGAATCGAATCGCCCTCGGTGGTCACGTAAATCGTGAACCGGTCGCCGCAAAGCGGGTTGAAACCCTCGGCTTTATGATTCGCCGCAGGCAACTCGCGATAGTTCCTGGGCGCCTTGCTATGCTCCAGGATTACATCCTGATATAAATCGCGCAGTTCACTCATCACGCAAATACCTCGCGCACTTTTCCGATTCCGCGAACCAACACGTCGATTTCCTCAAAAGTGTTGTACACCGCGAATGACGCCCGCGCCGTGGCCGGGATTCCGAATCGCTCCATCACCGGCTGCGAGCAATGATGCCCGGTGCGAATTGCAATTCCTTCTTGATCCAGGATCGTTCCCACATCGTGAGGATGCACGCCTTCCACCACGAACGAGATCACGCCCGCTCTTTCCTTGGCCGTCCCAATCAAATCAACTCCCGGGATCGCGGAAATCTTTTCCGTCGCGTAGGCGAGCAACTCATGTTCGTGAGCGGCAATATTCTCGATTCCTAACCCATTCACATACCTCAGCGCCGCGCCGAGCCCGATCACCCCCGCTATATCGGGCGTGCCGGCTTCGAACTTGTAGGGCAGCTTGTTATACGTCGTCTTTTCGAACGTGACGGAGCTGATCATGTCGCCGCCGCCTTGATAGGGAGGCATCGCGTCCAGCAGCGCGGTCTTCCCGTAAAGCACGCCGATTCCCGTTGGCCCGTAAACCTTATGTCCCGAGAAAGTATAAAAATCGCAGTCGAGCGCCTGGACATCCACTTTTATATGCGGGGCCGCCTGCGCGCCGTCAATCAGCACTGGAATATTCTTGCCATGCGCCAGCTCGATCATTCGCTTCACCGGATTGATCGTGCCAAGCGCGTTTGAAACGTGCGTGAAGGCCGCAAGCTTCGTGCGCGGCCCGAGAAGCCGGGCAAACTCATCGAGCAGCAACTCGCCCTGGTCATTGATGGGCGCCACTCGCAGCTTTGCGCCTCGCTCGTCGCACAGAATCTGCCATGGGACGATATTGGAATGGTGCTCCATCGCGGTGATCAGCACTTCGTCGCCCTGGTGAATCTGCGCGCGCCCGTAGGTTTGCGCGACCAGATTGATGCCTTCCGTGGTTCCGCGAACGAAAATAATTTCGTGCGCGTGGGCCGCATTTATGAATTTCTGCGCGGTCTGGCGCGCTGCCTCATATTCCGCCGTGGCCTGCTCGGAAAGAAAATGGACGCCGCGGTGAATATTGGAGTTCGTTCCCTCGTAGTACCGCGTGATCGCGTCGATCACGGCCCGAGGCTTCTGCGACGTGGCGGCATTATCCAGATAGACCAGCGGCTTGCCATGCACCGTCTGATGAAGAATCGGAAAATCGGCGCGAATTTTCTCGACATCCAGGCCGCTAGCGTGCGTTTGCGCGCCCCTCGCAGGCCCTTGCGCCCGAGTTTCGACTTTGTTTGCGGCAGTGCTCATTGTTTCTGATCTCTCTGCTGCATTGGATGCGATGTGCCGGCCATACGAAGCGCCTGATCGTGAACCAGCCTTTCCACGTGCGTTCGCACCGGCCCTTCCTTCATCCGGTCGAGGCATTCGCTCGCGAAAGCGACCAGCAGAAGAGTTCGTGCGGAGGCTTCATCAATTCCGCGTGACCGCAAATAAAACAACGCGCTCTCCTCGATCTGCCCGATGGTTGCGCCGTGCGTGCACTTCACGTCGTCCGCATAAATCTCCAGTTGCGGCTTGGTATCGATTTGCGCCGTATCGGAAAGTAGCAGGTTGCGGTTGGTCTGCTTGGCGTCGGTTTTCTGTGCATCCTTGTGGACGATGATGCGGCCGTGAAAAACGCCGTGCGCGCGGTCCCCCAGAATCCCGTTGTAGAATTGCCTGCTCGCGCAGTGCGGGCTGGCGTGTTCCACCAGCATGTAATTGTCCAGGTGTTGCCGCCCGTTGCCGATAAAGAGTCCATTAATCAGGCACTCGCCGCCTTCGCCCTTCAGCACCGGATGGACGTTGTTGCGAACCAGCGCGCCTCCGATCAAAACCGAATGCGAGGCCACATCGGCGCTCCGTCCTTGCTGAATTCGAAGCGTGGAGACGTTGTACGCCCTCACGTGCTCGCGTTCGATCATGTAGTGCGATACCACGCTGTGATCGCCCGCCACCAATTCGGTTACCGTGTTGCAGAGAGCCTCGCTTTCGCCCAGCGAGACGTAGTCTTCAACGAGCGTGAGTTGGCTGTTCTCTTCCGCCACGATCAAATTGCGCGGATAACTTACAGTAGGCGCATCGTGCGCGGTTGAAACGAATAGCAGCGCGATCGGCTCTTCCGCCACGACACCTTTGGCGACGTGAACGAACGCCCCGTCCTCCAGAAATGCAGTGTTGAGCGCGCCGAACGCGTCACGCTGAAGATCGAGGTAGCGGCCTAGGTAAGGTTCAACCGCGCCGGGATTGCTCGCGAGTTCCGCTCGGAGGCTCGCGACGGTGATCCCAGCGGGCAACTTACCGATCGTCGAAAGGTGCGGCGCAAAACGCCCGTCCACAAAAACGGCCTGGCAACCGGCGCCCGGCACTCGAAAGGGCCCGAGCTCATCTTTAGAGGGAAGAGAATGGCCGTTTCGGACCAGCCGAAAGTGAGTCTGCGCGATCGCTGCGGGATTGGTGAACCGCCAGTCCTCGTCGCGCGTAGTCGGAAATCCCGTTTTGCTGAAGCGCGCAAAGCCGCTTTGCCTCAGCTCTCGCAGCCAGGATAATTCGCGGCCCGCAGCGGCTTTTTCAAATCCGCTGAAGCTCTCGTCGTAATTTTGCAATCCTGAGATCGCCGTTGCCACGCTATCGCTCCCCCTGAATTCTCCGCAGCGGCTAGGCTCCCGCTCCTGCCTCAAACGCGGCGTAGCCTTTGTCTTCGAGGTCCAGCGCCAACTCCGCCCCACCGGACTTCACGATGCGGCCATCCACCAGCACGTGGACATAATCCGGGACAATGTAGTTGAGCAGCCGCTGATAGTGCGTGACCACCAGCATGGTGCGTTCCGGATTTCGCATCGCGTTCACGCCTTGAGCGACGATCCTCAGCGCGTCGATGTCCAACCCGGAGTCCGTTTCGTCCAGGATCGCCAACTTCGGCTCGAGCACGGCCATTTGCAGAATTTCGTTGCGCTTTTTCTCGCCGCCGGAAAACGCTTCGTTCACAGAACGGTTCAGCAGCTTTTCGTCCATATCCAGCAGCTTCAGCTTTTCGCGCAGCTTGGGCAGAAAATCCATGGCGTCCATCTCTTCCTGCCCCCGATATTTACGGATCGCGTTCAGCGCCGAGCGAAGAAAGTAGGCGTTGCTGATGCCCGGAATTTCGACGGGGTACTGAAACGCTAGGAAGAGTCCCTCGCACGCCGCCTCTTCCGGTTTCATCGCCAGCAGGTCCTTGCCTTCGAAAAGAACTTGGCCGCCAGTAACCTCGTACGTCTCGCGGCGGGCCAGCACTTGCGCCAGCGTGCTCTTGCCGGAGCCGTTGGGTCCCATGATCGAGTGCACTTCTCCCGAGTTCAATTTGAGGTTGATGCCCTTGAGAATCTCGCGGTCATCCACCCTGACTTTCAGGTCTTTGATTTCCAGCAAACTCATTCGTTCCGCCCTCGTGGCGGCCTCAGCCGCTCATTTTTGTGACGGGTAGCCGGTGACGCCGTCGTTTATTTTCTGTAACTTGCAGCGATTTCTGCTCGGCTGGACTGTCGAGCAGAAACGGCCCGATTATCCGACGCTTCCTTCGAGGCTCACGCTCAGAAGCTTTTGCGCTTCCACGGCGAATTCCATCGGCAGCTCGCGGAACACGCGCTTGCAGAAGCCATTCACGATCATCGAGACGGCGTCCTCGGCCTTCAGGCCGCGCTGGCGAAGATAGAACATCTGGTCTTCGCCGATTTTCGATGTAGAAGCCTCGTGCTCCATTCGAGCCGTCGAATTCTTCACTTCGATGTACGGAAACGTGTGAGCCCCGCACTTGTCGCCGATCAGCAGGGAATCGCACTGAGTATAATTTCTCGCGCCCGTGGCGCCTTTCATGATGGTCACTTGGCCCCGGTAGGTGTTCTGTCCGTGGCCTGCCGAAATGCCCTTGGAGACGATCGTGCTCGTCGTGTTTTTGCCGATGTGAATCATCTTCGTGCCGGTGTCGGCTTGCTGGTAATTATTGGTGAGCGCGACGGAGTAGAATTCGCCCACCGAATTTTCACCCTGCAGGATGCAGCTCGGATATTTCCAGGTGATGGCGGAGCCGGTTTCTACCTGCGTCCACGAAATCTTGGAATTCTTCCCGCGACACGCGCCGCGCTTGGTGACGAAATTGTAGATTCCGCCCTTGCCGTTCTTGTCGCCCGGATACCAGTTCTGAACCGTGGAGTACTTGATTTGAGCGTTATCGAGGGCGATTAATTCAACCACTGCGGCGTGAAGCTGATTTTCGTCTCGAATCGGCGCCGTACACCCTTCGAGGTAACTGACGGAAGCGCCTTCGTCCGCAATAATTAAAGTACGCTCGAACTGGCCGGTTTCCGCGGCGTTGATGCGGAAGTAAGTCGAGAGTTCCATCGGACAGCGCACGCCCTTCGGCACGTATACGAACGACCCATCAGTGAATACTGCTGCGTTGAGCGAGGCGAAGAAGTTGTCAGTGTAAGGGACAACGCTGCCGAGATACTTTTTCACCAGCTCCGAGTGATTTTGCACTGCCTCGGAAAACGAGCAGAAAATAACTCCTACCTCGGCAAGTTTGGCCTTGAAAGTTGTGGCCACGGAGACGCTGTCGAACACCGCGTCCACCGCAACGCCCGCGAGCATTTTTTGTTCCGCGAGCGGAATGCCCAGCTTCTCGTACGTCCGCAGAATCTCCGGGTCAAGTTCGTCCAGGCTCTTCAGATTGGGCTTCTGCTTGGGCGCGGAGTAGTACGAAATCGCCTGATAGTCGATGGGCGGGTAGTGGATGTTGGCCCATTTCGGTTCGGCTTGCGCTTTTTCCAGAGATTCCCAATACCTGAACGCCTTCAGTCTCCACTCGAGCATGAATTCCGGCTCATTCTTCTTGGTGGAGATCAGGCGGATAATATCTTCGTTCAAGCCTTTGGGAGCACGATCCTCGCCGATATCGGTGACGAATCCCCACTTGTATTCCTGTTGCGCTAGCTCCCGAATCGTGTCGGTATTCGAACTCATTGAACTCTCCCGGACGCGATCACCGGCAAGACTTTGCCGCGCGCGTCCTCGATTGTCGTCAGGTGAAGCGGGTGCATCAGGTCTGAAAGAGTGACCTTTTCAAGCACGCTTCTGACGGCTCGATTGATAATTTGCTGATTGCTTTTAATAGGGCAGTACGACTCAAGATTGCACAAGCCGGTGACGTCCGTGCTGCACTCGGTAAGCGCCATCGGCCCTTCAATCGCCGCGATCATTTCCAGCACCGAAATGGTCCGCGGCTCCCGCGCAAGCACGTAGCCGCCCTTGGTCCCGCGATGCGAAATCAGCAGCCCGCTTTGCAGCAGTTCTTTGAGCAGCTTGCTCACGGTCGAAATAGGCAGCTTGGATTCCCGCGCCAGATCCCGCGCCGTCCGCAGCGGAACGCCCTGCGTACGCGCGATACAGGTCATCAGCACCAGCCCGTAGTCCGTTAATTTGCCTAGCCTTACCATTGCACGCCCACCTCAAAGCTATACAGGACTAACTTAGTACGATTTGATTGTAGCAGCGGATCCGGGAGGTTGCAAGGGCACAAAACGGGGCACAAAAAGGAACGAGCTAAATGACGATATTGATGGATTTCCCGCGACGAAATCGCCAAGAAACCTGACGAACTCGAACTAAATTGACGTTTCACTGGCCAGGGTGATTTACTAGCTCGGTCATTCGGCCGGGAGGTAAATTGAAACAGAAAACAGCTCTCCTTACAGCCATTCTGATTGTGATTTTGTGCGCTTACGCGCAGACGCCGGCTTCAACACCAAGCTGGATCGCCATTAGCAACAACTATACGAACATGCTGCTGGCGATTCAGATGAAACACAATCCTGAGTTTGGTTCCAACCAAGGTCTCAGCCAATTCGACACAAAGGCATCGCAGCCGACCTTGGCTGACGAAGATCAGGAGCGGCGCGAAACCGAAGCTGTGCTCGAAAAGTTCAAGGTAGCCGCAGCCCAGCGGCAGCAAGAACAAGTTGAGCAGGATCTGCAAATTATGATTCGCAAGATCGAGCTCAATTTCAAACAGGAGGACTTTCAACGGGCCCACGACGTCCCGTTTATTGATCCGAGCCGCGCGGTGTTCAGCGGCCTGCGCATTTTACTCGATGCTCAAACGCCTGCCGAACGACGACCAGCTGCCGTCGCGCGGCTTCGCGCATACGCGGGCATGGAGCCAGGGTACAAACCGATCGCCGAAATTTTGAAGCAGCGCGTGATCGAACAGATGGCCAAACCGGGCGTTATCTATCCTCCGCGAGTGGAAATCGAGACAGAATTAGGCAGAGATTCGAATTACTTGGAAGGAATTGCCGCTCTTTTCCAGAAGTTCAAACTCGAAGGATGGCAAGAACCGCTCAAAACCCTGGAATCTCAGCTCACCGGATACGACGCATGGTATCGCGCCAACGTGCTGCCGAAGGCTCGAACGGATTTTCGTCTTCCGCCGGAGGAGTATGCGCTAGATCTTCAGGGTTACGGCCTGGACATTCCGGCCGCGCGGATCGCCGCCATGGCGCATCAAGCTTTCACAGAGATCCAGGAGGAGATGAAGCCCATCGCGGCAGAAGTTGCACAACAGCGGCATCTCTCGTCAAGCGATTATCGAGATGTGATGCGCGACCTGAAGAAACAACAGTTGGTTGGCGACGCCATTCTGCCCTTTTATGAAAACCGATTGAAGCAGATCGAGAAAATTATCGTCGAACATCAAATCGTGACGCTTCCTGATCGACCGGCGCGCATCCGCATTGCCTCAGCCGCAGAGACCGCGCAGCAACCCGCGCCTCACATGGTTGCTCCGCCGTTTCTAGATAACACGGGGCAGAAAGGCGAATTCGTTCTGCCGCTGAACATACCAGCGGCGCCCGGCCAGAAGGCTGCACAGAAGTATGACGATTTCACTTTCGACGCTGCATCATGGACCCTTATCGCGCACGAAGCGCGCCCCGGACACGAACTGCAGTTCGACTCCATGCTCGAGCACGGCGTGTCTCGCGCGCGGGTGCTCTACGCATTCAACAGCACCAACGTGGAAGGCTGGGGACTTTACTCGGAATCTCTGATCGAGCCGTACATGCCGCCGGCAGGCCAACTGGTTTCTTTGGATTACCGGCTTCTGCGCGCGGCGCGAGCGTTTCTCGATCCTGAGTTGCAAGCCGGCAAGATCCAGCCCGCCGATGCGAGGCGAGTTCTGGAGCAAGATGTCGTGCAGTCACCCGCCTTCGCGGAGGAGGAACTGGAGCGCTACACCTATGGTTCACCGGGGCAGGCCACGAGCTATTTCTACGGTTACACCAAGTTAATTGCGCTGCGAAAGGACACGGAAGCTGCGCTCGGCGCCAAGTTCGATCAGAAGAAATTCCACAACTTCATCCTGGCCCAGGGGTTGCTACCCCCGGACCTGATGCGGAAAGCGGTGATGGAGGATTTCGTTCCGTCCCAGCGGACAATAGGCGTCCACGAGTGAACCCGGCGGGTGCGGCCGGTAATCGAGCAAGCCGCCTGGGCGGAATCAAGATAGCCGTTGCCGGGAACGACCAGGTGGCCGAGTTTGCGGAAGGGTCGGACCACTAGTATGCAAATGTTTGCCCCCGTTTGAGCGGCGCTTAAATGCAGCAAGCCTGGCACGCTCGCTAACGTTAGTCCCGTAAAGTACTTACGGACAACGTGGGGTCTCAGATGTTGGACCATATGGTGTCGGAATTGCGTCAGCCAGATCAGGGATTCAGTCTGCCTTGAGTGCTTCTTTCGCGGCGGGAGTCAGGAAGAGAAGGAGAGTACCTTGGTGGAAAGCCCTTAAGCGCCCCGACTACTCTCGACTACTTATGCTTCATTTGCTTGTGCAGCATCCCTCTCGTCGCGCCCCAGGCAGAAAGGCAAGATCCCGCTTTATTGTCAGATCGACTCGGACTTTTTGGGTAGCCGGGTGCCGTGGGGGACGATTTCAAATGGGTTCTGGAGTGCACCGCGGAAGCCTCAGTGGCGAGTCCGAAATCGCACTCCCAACGAATGTCAAGACTAACGGTAAGGCCTACGGTGTTCTAAGCTATCACTGGAGCGAGGGAGTAGCCGCATCCGATAAGTCCGCTCCGAGGAACTGAGTCGAGTGAAACGCGTAATCATATTGACGGGTGATGAGCTGCGGCATTTGTATTTTCGAATAAGCCTTTCGAACGACAACAGATTTGAAGTGGTCAAATCGTTCTGTGAGGGAACTGAGAAAAGCCTTGAATCCCGGATCTTTGGTAATGCGAACGCGAGTGAGTTGGAGAAGAGGCACGTTTTGGCCCGCAAGCAGTCAGAAGTCGATTTCTTCGGCGAGGTGTCGTCCCAACTTATCGACAGGTCCGACCCGTTGAAAATTAGGAAGGGCGAGATAAACGACGAGCAGATTGTACGGCAAATTAGGGCTTGGAATCCTGATCTCCTGATTTGCTATGGCTCGTCTCTGATAAAGAGTGAGTTGCTTGAAGTCTTCAAGAATCGTTTTTTGAACGTTCATCTCGGGCTTTCTCCGTATTACAGAGGTTCCGGAACCAATGTGTGGCCTCTAATCAACAAAGAGCCGCATATGGTCGGCGCAACATTTATGTACATTGATCCTGGGATCGATAGCGGTGAAATCATTCATCAAATTCGTGCCGACATATTTTTAGGCGACAGCCCGCATAGCATAGGCAATCGATTGATTCGAAAAATGACCAAGGCTTATGCCGATATCATCGCTCATTTTGACTCGCTAACCCACGGGCGGCAGCCAGAGTCAACAGGCAAGCTATACAGAATGGGAGATTTTGACGCCGCCGCTTGCGAGAGACTGTATCGCAATTTTTCCGAGGGCATGATCGAGGCGCATTTGGATGCGACGGATTCCAACAAATATCCTTATATCGTTGAAAACCGAGCGTTCAAGGATTCGCCGTGAAAGCTGTTATGTATCACTATGTGCGAGAGTACAGCGAAGCCCTGCCAAACTTCCGATTTCTTGATGTCCGCAATTTCAGGAAACAGCTCGATTTTTTCGAGCAGACCCGGGGCTTTGTGACCTTTGATGAATGGTGTCGATACCTTAGTGATGGCTCGATGCCTTCTACAGACGGCAAAGTGCTTCTAACATTCGATGATGCGATGTCATGCCATTTTCGCTATGTTTTTCCTGAATTAAAATCAAGAAATCTGTGGGGCATATTCTATATTCCAACCCTGCCGTACACGGAAAACCGAATTCTTGAAGTTCATAAGATTCATTTGCTATGCGGCGCCTTTGAGGGAAACCAGCTTCTCCGATATGCCCTGAGCATCGTGTCGGAGGAGATGATTCCGTTCAAGAGGCGGGAGGAATTCAGAAAGAGCACTTACACACATCAAGATAATTATGGAGGGATTTCAGAATTCAAGAGGCTTCTCAATTATTACATTGACTATGCGTATCGCTCAGAAACGATTGATGCCATCGCGAGGAAGTTTGGTTTTGATTTCGAAGTCTCTGACTTCTATGTGACAGCCGATCAAATTGTCGAAATGGCGTCGAGCGACATGGTAATCGGTTCCCACACAAGCAGCCATCCCGTAATGAGCAAACTCTCTGCCCAGGAACAAGCTATCGAAATCGAATCGTCATTCGCGTTTTTGTCTTCCATTTGCAAATTGCCGCTTCGCACTTACTGCCACCCCTACGGCGGCTTTCACTCATTTACGGAGGACACAGTTCGTTTGCTCAACGAAAATGCCGTCGATTTTTCGTTCAACGTTGAGAGCAGAGAAATATCCGCTGACGATAAGGTCCATTCGATACAATTCTTGCCGCGGTTCGATTGCAATCAGCTTCCCTTTGGTTCTGCCTCGTGACCTTAGAGTACCGCCTCGTTATCTCTCTCCGGTGTAAATGTCACCTACCCTGAAGCGTGCGTTTGGGATCGCTTCGACGCGCCCCATTCGTTCTCCTTGCTTCGGGGGTGCGCTGACCGCGCCCGCCGACGAACCCTCTAGCGAAATCGTTATCGTCAACTTCCAACCAATCCAGTTCCAAGATCGAAATCGAGAAAGGCCTTCCGCAGGCTGGACAAGTCAGATCGAGGCGGTCACCCGCCCGGTGAGGCTGTTTTTTTTCGGGGGCGACACTTGGGTTCGTAATGACTACTATGGCTCCGCAATCAGGCTTGTCACAGCTAGTGCACGGTTCCACGCGGTGTTCGACTTCCACGATGCCCTCCAGTCGTCTATATAGAAGGAGTCTGTGACCTTCGACTGACAGACCAATGAAAAGTCAGTGAAGGAATGCGTTTTCTAGAGGGATTCCCAAAAAGAAGTTATGTTCGATGGATGCACAACAGGTGAAGGATGTTGTCGGGCGTGTGAATGGGCTGGATGAAGGGGATGGCACAGCCCGACGCGGCGGCCGGTCGGTGTTGGACGTCCGTCAAATCCGTGCTCCCTTGAGAGAGCATCCCAACCTGAACTTTGATTACCGTCGGTGCATCTCTCGTGAGTAAGACGAGAGAGTAATCATTCGACGTGTTGTCGATGAGGTTGACCAGCTCAGGGAGCTCGATGGTCGCGAGACTGCAGAGCAGCAACCCAACCACAGTCGCGAGCGTCAATTTGGTGCGCAACAGTACTCTCCCCGTCCTGTTATCGGTGTGTCGACGTCCTGTCGTGCCGACGTCCGCGTCCGTCGGAACGCCGAGTAATGCTAGAAGCACAATACCGAGTACGAGGGTAACGCAACTTGTGGTAGAAGGGCAACAGCTCCGTGCGCAAGCTCATGTTCCGTACGGCTACGCTCGCGGCGACGATTTAAGTTGTTTGCCGGTGCCCGTGTGGAAGAGCATTATGAATAAACCGTACCTTCATCACGTTCTGATCGGCGTCAACGATCTGGAGCGCTCGCGCAGTTTCTACCGCGACGTCCTCGAACTGGAGGAAATCGAGCGCCCTCCGTTCGATTTTCCCGGCCTGTGGTTCCGCATCGGCGACGCTGAACAGCATCTCCACATTGTTGTTGGAATGGGCGCGCTGCAGCGCGTCGGGAGGCCGAACAATCCGCAAGACGTTCACTTTGCCCTGCGCGTGAAAAGCTATCGGGAAACACTCGACTGGCTGCACAAGAAAGGCTTCCGCGAAGACGTGGAAGCCGGCGACCTGCGCAGCCTCCAGCTACGGCCCAATTCCGTCACTGGCCATCCCCAGCTCTACATCCTCGATCCCGACCGCAATATGATCGAATTCAATTGCGAGCACCTCGACTAGGGGCATCAGTGCCTTGAGCACTTCGAGGCCGGCTCCGTGATCGTAGAGGTGCGTCTCCAGGTTGCCACCGATTTTCGGATTTCCCCGCTCAAAAGGGGACGATTTTCAGCATATTGGGATAACTACTTGTTAATCGCCTCGCCACTTCGACGTCGCTGTGACTGGCGGCCATGGCAAAATATGGTACTCAGCCGGGGTTCAGGGTTGTCCCCCTTCCTATGGAGTGTGAAGTTGACCAAGCCTTGCCGCGTTATGGCGATTTTGGGCACACGCCCGGAAGCCATCAAGTTAGCCCTCGTAATCCATGAACTACGCCAGCGCTCGGACGATTTCGAGGTGGCGGTCGTGCATACGGGCCAGCATCGGACCATGCTCGACCACGCGCTTCAATTGTTCAAGATCAAGCCGGACTTTGACTTGGCCGTCATGCGTCCGAACCAAACGCTCAGCTCACTCACGGGCCGCGTGATTGACACCGTGGAGAACGCTTGCCAGCGCTTTCTTCCCAACATGGTCCTGGTGCAGGGTGACACCACTACTGCTTTTGCCTCCGCTTTGGCGGCGTACTACTGCAAGATTGCCGTTGGGCACGTGGAGGCCGGCCTTCGGAGCCATGACATCTACAACCCGTTTCCAGAGGAGGCTAACAGGCGCCTGGTTTCGGTGGTCACAGAGATACACTTTGCACCAACGGCTAACTCGCGCGATGCACTGCTGGCGGAAGGCGTGGCGCCCGAGAAGATTGTCGTCACCGGAAACACGGTGGTGGACGCGCTGCGCGGGCTGAGCCAGCTGCCTCACTCTTGGAAAAATACTCCGCTTGCCGGCATTCCCACGGACCAAGGCCGCCTCGTATTGGTCACCTCTCACCGCCGGGAATCGTGGGGAAGCGACCAGGAGAACATGTGCCTCGCCCTGAAGGACCTCGTGACCAAGTACCCGGACATTCGTGTGATCTACCCGGTTCATATGAATCCGAACGTGCAAGGCACAGTCAACGCGCTTCTCGGGGATACAGACCGGATCCACCTCACGGAGCCGCTCGATTACATCACATTCGTTAGTCTCCTGCGCCGCTGCTTTATGGTTCTCACCGATTCGGGCGGAATTCAGGAAGAGGCCCCTACCTTCAGCAAGCCGGTGTTGGTCCTGCGCAAAGTTACGGAGCGGCCCGAAGCCTCGCAGTTCGGAATGGCCAAGATCATCGGGATGTCGCGGGAAGCGATCGTCAGCGAAGCCGAGCGCCTGCTCAGCGACTCGGAGGCATACCAGGACATGGCGGAAGGAGAGAACCCCTACGGTGACGGCAGGGCTTCCGAGAGAATCGCCGAGGCCATCGCGCGCTGGCATCAGAAGAAAACGCCTCTTCTGGACGCCGACAAGGAATTTAAATTGCCACTGAGGCGCAACCCTCGTCGCCGCAAGAGCGACGTGCCGAATCATGCGATGGAAGCCGGTCTCGACAAGGTCCATTCCTAAAGCGTGGCTGCATACGATGATCTACATTCTCTTCGGCATTGTCGCTGTCATCTCGATCTATACCTTGCGCCACTATTGGTTCACGCTGAATCGGCTGTTCGGATTTCAACGCCACCCCTACATTGATATAGACACGGCCAACTGGCCGGAAGTAACCGTCTTGGTGGCTGCTCACAATGAAGAGAAGGTGATAACGAACATCCTGGCTGCATTGATGGGAGTGAATTATCCCGCCGACAAGATGTTGGTCGTGCCCGTAAACGACCGTTCCACGGACCGCACCCGCGAGATTATCGATCTTTTTGTTAAAGATCACCCCGGCCGCATCCGCCCGTTTCATCGCGAAGGCGGGAAAGGAGGCAAAGCCGCCGCGTTGAAAGACGCGATGGAAATGGTCGAGACCGAAGTGATTCTCATATTTGACGCCGACTATATTCCCGGCCGCGGATTGGTCCGTCAACTCGTTGCGCCGTTCTTCGATCCCGAGGTAGGCGGAGTAATGGGGCGCGTGGTTCCCCTGAACGTGGGAACAAACTTGCTTACGCGACTGCTCGATCTTGAGCGATCAGGGGGCTATCAGGTGGATCAGCAGGCCCGAATGAATCTTCGCCTTGTGCCGCAACACGGCGGTACGGTAGCCGGGGTTAGGCTGAGCGCGCTGCGGGAAATCGGCGGCTGGAACGACAATTCTCTCACCGAAGATACCGACCTAACCTTTCGCCTTCTGCTGGCCGGTTGGAAAACCGTATACCAGAATCGTTCGGAGTGTTACGAAGAGGTCCCAGAGACGTGGCCAGTGCGCATCAAGCAGATCATGCGGTGGGCCAAGGGACACAATCAGGCTTTGGCGGCATATGGTTTCCACTTGTTGTTCGGGAAGCATCGCGCCACGTTCCGCGAACGCACAGACGGCTTTCTGCTTCTCGGCGTCTATGCGGTGGCACCCTTGACCCTGATTGGGTGGCTGCTGGCTCTCGCTGTGTTTTATCAAGGAGTGGCTCCGCTCCATGGCGTGATCGCGTTACTGGCCTTTACGGCCTACGCTGCGACGGGAAATTTTGCCGCCTTTTTTGAAATTGCGGCAGCAGTTCGGCTGGATCACACGCGCCAGCGTATATGCCTCCTCCCGTTCCTGGTTCTAGGATTTGCAGTCAGCATCTTTTCCGTATCTCACGCTGTGGTTTCCCAGTTGATGGCACCGCTCACCGGCGCGCAGTTTCACTGGGACAAGACCGAGCGCTTCCGGACCACTCCGTGAACTCCTCCCTCGCACTCTTGATGCTCATCTTGTTGGCGGGCGTACTTTTCACCCTTCCCCTGGTGCCGGCGATTGTAGAGCTGCGTTGCAAGCGCGATGCGGAGCCACTCGGCGTAATTCAGCAATACGGGGGAGAGATCCGGCATTTCGCGCACGGCTTCCGCACCTATCTGGAGGAGCTGCAGGGTCCCTTGCAACAATGTGTTGGTTCCGGAACCACAGTGAGGGGAATACTGCCGCGCGGAGACGAATACGTTTTGCTGGGAAGCGCCGACACCGAGGTTTTTCTAAACGCCGGGAAGAAGCAACCTGCTTGCGCGTGGGTCGTTGCCGCTGGCACGGACATAGCCCTCTCCGGTGGGCTCACTTTCCTCAAGGAGATTTATGCAGCGGGGGAGTTCGTTGGAGGAGAAGGCAGCACCTACCGCGCGCTTCTCGGAGAGAAGGACATCTGCCTGGGGCCAGCCAGCCATATCACACGCTGGGCGCACGCGGCGGGAACATTTCGAGCGGCACAGGACTGCGATCTGTACGGGCGTATTTCGGCTGACCGAGAGATACAGTTGCAACCCGGCTGCGCCTTCCAACGCCTGAATGCGCCACGCATCAAGTTCGGATGCTCTAGCGATACCCTCAACGAGATTTCTTTCATTCCGTCCGATCTTCCCGCCGAGACTGCCGCCCTGCCGGGGCCGAGCGGCCGCGTTCTGATCGAGGGGGACTTCGAGATACGACCTGGTGAGGTGGTCACCGGTAGCGTGGTGGCTCGCGGCAAGCTGCACATTGGTGCGGGCGCGCGAGTGCTCGGCAGCGCGAAGAGCAACAAAGAAATGATCGTAGAAGCCGGCGCATCTGTGGAGGGCAGCCTTATCAGCGCGGCTACCATGCAAATCGGTCCGCGTTGCCGCATTGGCGGCCCAATCCTGGCGGAGCACGAAATGGAGATTGAATCCGGCACGGAGTGTGGCACGGCGCGAATGCCAACAACGGTGAGTGCGCTAACCATCGAACTCGAGGAGGGCGCCCAGGTCTTCGGGACGCTTTGGGCTAGGAACGAGGGGCGGGTGGTTCCCAAAAGATGAAGAAGCGGGCAATTATCACTGTCCTTGTGGTGCTTTTCGTGGCCGCGCTGGTTGGACTCCTATTGTGGAGGAGCCGGAGCCGCGATCCCTCCAGTTCGGAGAGTGATCGGCTGCTGTTACTGGTGCCGGACGGCACAGACTTTTCCGATCCTCACGTTACGGTTTGGACCGATGCAGCGAGCGAAGAGGGGCTGCACATAGTCCCCATACACGATTCAACCTTCTTGCAGCCGCTGTTTGGAAGGCCGCCATGCGCCGGCGTGATTTTTCCCGACTCCTTCCATCTGCAGGCGAACGACGTCCTGATAGGCGCTATCCGCGAATATGTGGCGGGCGGGGGAAGCCTGATGCTCGTTTATGATGCGGGCACAAAATCCCAAGAGGGGCGTTACGCCGGCGCCCGATCACGACTGTCCGATCTGGCAGGAGTGGACTACGCACTCTACGACTCGCTGCGTGATGGAATGATTCAAGCGGCGGACGTGAGCGGCACCATCCCGGTAATGAATGATCTAGGAGTGCCGCCCGGAAAATACTATCCACTGTCTCCTCCTGCGAGAAAGGCGGTTGCAACAAGCGGCGGCGAGTTTGAAGTTCAGCTTCGGCGCTATGAGTATGGCGACTTGGAGTATCCCAGCTTTCGTTACGTCAGGAGCCTACAGCGGGCAAGTCTTGCTGCGTTCAAGAGTTGGAATCGTCGCTGGGCTCCACTCCTTCCAAAAAGGATCAGTCCTTTTCGTAAATATTCCGCTCGGATATTTGGAGGGGTACACCGATGGACTTCCACTGCATGCCTTCATCAAGTATTTCGCCTCGCGGGTTTTGTCTCTGCCTTACCTGATGCCCGTACCCGACGGCGTCGGAGGCATTGTTTTGGATTGGCACGTCGATTCCAATGCAGCCATCAAGGCCCTTCAGGAGATGGGCACGTGGAAAATTCTGGAGCAAGGACCCTATTCGATCGACATCACCGCGGGACCAGATACCTATGCGATTGGCGATCGTCAAGGCTTCAACGTGCTTCATAACCCCATCAGTCAAGGCTTAATCCACAAGTATATCGGGCTTGGAGATGAAATTGGCAGCCACGGAGGATGGATTCACAATTACTTCGCCGAGCACGTTGATAAGGACCCTCCCCAGGACATGGAAAAGTATCTTGAGCTCAACAAGAATGCTCTCGAGAAGGTAGGCGGCAAGCCGGTCCTTGAATACTCCGCTCCCGTGGGCAATCAGCCTCAGTGGGTGACTGTGTGGCTCGAACAACACCGTTTTGTGGGCTACTACTTCACCGGCGATACGGGAATGGGTCCCACGCAAGGCTATCGTAAGGGCCGCCGTGCCGGATCGACGATCTGGGCCTTTCCGATCCTGCACATGGATCGAGCTGCCTCGTTCGAGGAAATGAAAACCGAAGGATACTCGCAGGCCGCGGCAGAACAGTGGCTTGATGCGGCGACGGACTTCACCGTCGCTCAGCGGCAGGTGCGCCTGATTTACTTTCACCCTCCAGGAATTTTGCCTTACCGACGGATCGTCGGCGCCTGGTTGGAAAAAACCGCGCAACTCAGAATGCAGGGAGTATTTCGCTGGTACACAATGGTGCAGATCGGCAACTTTCTGAACTCGCGCAAGAAGGTGGACTGGAAGCTGACGGAGCGCGATGGGCGAGCCTTCCTTGATGCTGCCGATCCCCAAACGCTGGCTCACGAATCCTGGTGGCTCCCGGCGAACAAATTTAGGCGGCCGGATGTCACGCAAGGCGCGTGCAAAATTCAGCGAGATGGGAATGGTTGGCGAGTGGTCGCGGGAGAAGGGCAGCATCTGGAAATCGAATCCAAGGTTATGGGTCAATGAATATCCCGACGCTGCGCATTTGTCTGGGCGGCCTGGCCGTGGTGGTCGTGAGCCTTGCGTTCGCGCTGACGGCGAATGCCCAGGCAATTCCAACTACTGCGCTGCTTCAGGAATCAGCTCCGATTCCAACAACTGCTAACACACCCGAGCAGCCGGCGGAAGAAAAAATTCTGACCAACTTTGTGGAAGCCGGTGGGAGCTACGAGACCCTATCGAACAATTTCGGCCGTTGGAGCGGCGGCTATTTTCGCGGGGTAGTTGTGACGGGAAAGAATACCTGGAGCGGCGAAATCAACGGGCAGCATGAATTCGGCGCCGCCGGCGTGTATATGGCCGCCGGCGATACATACAACTTCAACCCCGACTGGTACGCGTCGCTCACGCTCGGTTCGAGCGTCGGCGGCTTCTTCTGGCCGCGCTATCGGGGTGACGCATTCGTGAATCGGAAGTGGGGCGCGCGCAAGCAGCTCATCTCGACCGTTGGATTCGGCTATTACGCCGCAAAGGACGTTCATCGAGATAGTAGCTTTTTCGTCGGAACCACTTACTATTTCGAAAAGCCGTGGATCATCGAGGAGGGCGTGCGATTCAACGTCAGCAATCCCGGCGCGGTTTTCTCGCCCGCCGGTTTCGTGGCTGTTACCCAAGGGCGGAACGAACATCGTTACGTCACTTTAAATGTAGGATTTGGACAAGAAGCGTACCAATTGGTTGGGCCGACCGCGGTTTTCACGCGCTTCCCAAGCCAGACCGTTACCGTCACCTGGCGGCAGTGGGTTGGCAAGCAGTGGGGATTCAATTTAGTGGCGGATTATTACCACAGTCCGTTCTACCAGCGAGGTGGTGGAAGCTTTGGAATCTTCAAAGACTTCTGATCGTGCGCCCAGATTTGCCGACCGAAGCCGCTTTCGGGGCCACCGGGGTGGCGTCATCGCCATGCACAGAGCGCTCACTCGGTTCGATCTAGGGCCCCTCGACCTGATCACGTCAGCCCTGCTTGTCTTGTTGGTTTCGTTCGTGTGGATCGCCTCGCTGCCGTGGCTTTGCCGGGTCTGGCGATTCGCGCTGGTAGTGGGAACGAGGATGCTCGCGTTGCGCACCAATCTCGGCCTGGGAGCACATCAGATCACGCCCTATGTTCGCTTCGCCGTTCCGTATCCCCGGATGGATAGCATTGTCCCCGACGCGCGCACTTGGTGGTTCACCGCAGCAATCGTCATCGTGCTGTGGATCGCAACACTTGTTTTCCCCGCGAAGTTCATTCCCGTCACGTATCTTGTGCGCGCTGTCCTTTTTATTCAGGCTACCGCTTTAGTCTATTTCTTATTGTTTCCGGCGCGGTTTCCCCATACACCCGATAGCTATTTGGAAGGATTCATGAGCTATGCAATCGGGCTGATTTCTTTTGTGCCCATTCTGTTTGGCTTGACGTACTACATCTTCGATTTCGGCTTAATCAGAAAGGCCGCGCTCACGGCCATGACGATGGGCCACCTTTCTCTATTTCTTCCGTTCCAGATCCTTTTGCAGGCAATCGTATTGCGGAAGTCCGTCTTGTTCATGCCGCTGCTCTATATCGTCTTTGGTTTGCCCTTGGACATCGCGATCATTCTCGCGTTCTACTCGTGGGGCATGAGCTGGTCGTTTAAGGCTGAGAGTAAATCGTGACTTTGCCGATTTTTAAGGTCAAGCGATTGGCCCAGTTATCCGGTGAGTCATTTTGTGCGCTCTCTCGTCACCGGGAGGTAGGCTGTCTTGTACACTGACCAGAAACGCCAGACCATGGATTGAGCGTTCAAGGCTCCTGACGGCTCACCATTATTCACGGTCCAGCCAATCACCTTGAAGACGTTCACGAAATCTTGTGCGTAATCCGTTCTTTCTGGCGGACGCAAACTACTTCAATTGGCCGCGTGTTCGCAACGACTTGCGCGAGAATACGCGAGCCGGTCTTTTGCCAACACATGATCAAGATCTCCTATCTGTCGATACCCAACTAGACACCGTACTATTCCCCGAGTCGTTCCTTCAGTCTAACGTTCTGTCAGCGGGCCAGAATCCCATGCAACGACGCTTCATTTGCTTCGTGTTCATATTTCTGCCATGGACCTTGTCTGCGCAGAGCGGGGACATGAAGCCGATCGAGATCAAAGGCCATTTCATCGGCGAGAGCATAGCGGAACTTCTGAGCAAAGAGCCTAACGTTCAACAGCAGGTTAAGTTGTGCGAGCAGCACACCATAAAACCGACATGTGACCGCCTTTTGGCCGCAGTGGGGCGCGGAGGTCGCGCGGAGGTTGCAAACTCGAGCTGGATGGATTTCGTTGTGGATGGTGGACACTTAGTTAAGCTGATGACTTTAGTGAATGAAAACTCTGATGCGGTGAGCGATCTAACAAAGAAATTCGGCCCTAGATCGAGCGAGACAGCATTCCCGATGCGCAATGCCCTTGGAACCACTTGGAAAGATCATCTCTCCGTGTGGGACAAACCAACCGTCTACGCCACGCTTCGCGAGGACAACAATCCGGCATCGCAGAACCATCACTATGTGCTTATCGTTGAATCCCGAGCGGAACACGACCGGGAGTGCGCGGAGCAGGCGACGCAGAGTGCGCCCAAGACCGAGAACTAAGGATCCAACGTGCGGTGGCATTCGGAAAAGGGGCTTGGGGACTCCCGCGTGATCGTCGCTATTTTCCGACTTCTGCGACAGACGGAAATAAGTGAAACCGAGTGTGGTCACCGGGGTTGCGACCCCAGCGTTCTCCGGAACCCGCGTCATACCTTGGTAAGTCCCGAAGAGGATCCTCGCAGGTTTCAGTTTCCGCCAAGTACAGTCCCACTGAAGCTGCCCAACATCTGGGCCGGTCCGCCGGAGACGTCAACCTTCTTGAGCTCGCTGAGAACACCAGATGCGATATACCGGCTATCGGGACTCCAGAAAAACGGAGACATCCTAACCGATTCCGCGCTGGGCACCGGCCGTGCCTCCAGCGAGGCCAGTGAGCGTATTCACAACTCCCAACGGCCATCGGGGTCGGTTGCCTCGAAGGCCAACCGGCGGCCATCGGGTGAAAGCGCGAACGGGAGTTGTGGGGACGCCATCTTCGTCTCCGGCACAGGAATGGTGAAGCGATTAACTCAGCCGGAGCGGCTGATCTTGCGCGGAGGCGAACGAAGGCTAGCAATGCTTGCTGGGAGGTGGGCACGGCTGGATCGGCTACCTCAAAACAAAAGGGGGCCCGGAAAAGCCCCCTTTTGAATCCGCTGTGCTATACACTGAACTTAGAAAGTGATTCGGGCCCCCAACTGGATTCTGCGCGATCCCCCGGAGAACTGAGTTTTGTCCAGGAAGCCCGCGCCAGCGTCGTTGATGTTCGTATAGGTGGTGCTCAACGCATTGTTGACCGAATTAATGAACGATCCATTCGCCGCCTCGAGTACGTCCGGCTGTGCCAACGCGTAGTTCCTGTGATTGAAGACGTCGTACGAAGACACTGACAGGGCCAGGTGAACCCGTTCTGTGATCCTGGTGTCTTTCTGAAATCCCATATTCCACACGTTGACGCCAGGCGACCGGAAACTATTGCGGCGTACGTTGCTCTTTGCGCCGAGGCCCGCGAAAACGTACTTTGCGGTTGAATCCTGTGCAACGTAGCCTACGATATTCGAGTCATCACCGGCACCGCAACCAGTAACCAGACCGGTGTTCGGGTCCTGAGCACTGGCCGGGACAATCCGCGTCGCCCCGCCCGCCCCGTCATTGCAAACGAAGTCGATGCCCGATGCACCGATCCCGCTCGCAGCCGGATTCAGAATAGGCGTGTCACCTGCTGAATCGAAGTCCCCGCCAACATCGGCCCCGTTCAGAATAGTGACAGGCGTCCCACTATAGACTTGCCAGCTGCCCTCCCACTGCCAGCCGTTCGCAAACCCCCTCACAAAGCCATTGTCCGCATGCGAAGTGGGGAGATCGTACACCCAGGAGACAGCCAACTTGCTCGGGACGTCGAGCGACGAACGCGCCCAGTCATTACTCAGGTCCCGCCAATCCTGCGACCGCCGCGGGTTGACTCGGCTGCTAAACAGCTCGTTCGTGGCATCGTCCATGTTCTTTGAATAGGTGTAGTTAGCGCGCAGAAGCAGCCCGTGGCCTACACGGTGGTTGAAGTCCAACGAAACCCCGTTGTATGTCGCGTTAGCCAGCGGCGGAAATCCCGTTATCAGTGCACCGCAGAATCCCTGCACTCCGTATTTGAATGGGGATGGGTCGGCGCATCCGGTGGCCGTGGCCGCGCCGCCACCGTTATTCTCGAAGGTATCCCAAGTGCCGAGCGTCGTAGCCGGCGAAGCTACGGTGGCTGGAACGGCTGACGCGCTGAGGTAGGTCGGAATCGCACCCAGTCCTGCGTCGAAGCCCGTCTGAATGCCTTGACGAGCTTGTATCGGCAGTTCCAGACTGCGTGTTCCAACGTATCGGAGCTCGAGACTCGAATTCCAGCCCACTTCGTGCTGAACGCCCAAGGACCACGTCAACACCTTGGGCTCAACAATATCGACGATCTGGGCGCTGGTGGACTCTCGGCAGTCCAACACTGTGGCGCAGGGAACGTTAACCTGCAGAAGGCCCCCACCCTGCAAGAATCCCTGGCCATTAGGCTGTGAGCACCAGGCCGGCGCGCCAGCCAGAGCGCACGTGAGCGTGGGATTTTGCTCCGTATAGAGTTGCGGAGGCAAACTGAGCGTAATAAAGTTCTGCGGCGTTTGGTCATACGAAATCCCAAAACCCGCGCGCACCGCCCATTTCCCGTTGCCTGTGGGATCCCAAGCCAAGCCGATGCGAGGCCCGATGTTGTTGTAATCGGCTTTGGGCGTGCCAAACCTGAATACTCCGGGCAGGGTCGAAATGGCATTGAGGTTCTGCAAATTGTCGTCCTTCGGAACACCGTTCCACTCGTAGCGCAGCCCGAGGTTTAGCGTCAGGCGTGGCGTCACTCTCCAGTCGTCCTGTACGAAGCCGGAAGCGCCGTTCTCGTTGCCGCGAAACAGGCCGGAGCCCGCGCCGCGCAGCGCGCCGTTCAGTCCAGTTGGTATCTCGTCGTTCACGAACTCGTTGAGGGTTGCGTAGTCCCATTCACCGCGTGAGCGAGCGAGGACGTTAGTCGGATCAATCACGTGGAGCCACTGCACTCCCCATTTGAAATTGTGCTTTCCACGCACGAAGCTCATGTTGTCAGCAAACTGGTAGGTGTTGAGGATGGTGCTCTGCGGGGAGCAGCCCTGCGGCCCCACATTGATACCCAGCGTGTCCACCTCCGCGTTCGGAAAATTCGCAAACGCCGTCGGAACCGTGAAACCGTTATCAAGTCGGGAATAGCCCATGCGGAACTCGTTCACGAATCGACTTGAAATCACCCAGGTGTCCTTGAACAGGTACTTTCTGTCGTCGCCTGGCTCTGAGCCCGTAAATTGAGCCAGTGGCGTGTCTGCGTTCACGTTCGGCTGGCGACTCCGATCGTAGAGAACATGAAAGGAGAGCGAATGTTTTCCCAGCGAGGCATCAGCATTGATAATGAAATCCCATTGATTAAGGAAATTCGGCGCCTGCGGAGAGATCGGGCCGACGGGGATAAGGCACCCGCCCGCGCACGCGGTGCCTGGCACCGTCACAAGCTCCGTGCCATCACTCGAACCTGCGGTAGGAAATTGCTTCAGGATGTCTTGCACCGCTGGATCTGAAACGGATTCCAGAGTCGTTAGACCAGCAGCGGTGACCGTATGCTGAACCACAGCCTGGGTCGCCAGCCCCTGAATAATCCGCTGGAACGCGCCGTAAATGAATAGCTTGTCGTGGATGATCGGCCCGCCAATCTCGGTGCCAACTCGGTTGAAGTCAAACCGCGGCTTGGGAGGGACGGCGCCGTTGACCAGAGTCTTCTCCAGATTGTCGTAGGCATTGTAGTTACGGTTGTTGTTAAACCCCCACGCTCCGCCGTGCCACTCGTTGGTGCCCGATTTTGTGATGGTGTTAAATTGCCCTCCGGCCGAATGGCCGTATTCGGCGGCGAACTGGTTTGTCAACAGATTGAATTCTGCCACCGAGTCCGGGATCACGTACTGTGTGTGGCCTGTGAGATCGATTCGGTTGTCATCCACGCCGTCAATTGTGAAGCTGTTCATGCGCGGACGCGTGCCGCCAATCGAACCGCCTTCACCCGTGATGCCAGCCTGCTGCGAGGTCGTCCCCGGGGCGAGCAATGCGAGCTGCAACTGCGAACCCGTCGGGTCTAGGTTCGGAAGTTGCGTTACCTGCATGCTATTGAAATCATTCGAAATCTGCGAGGTCCCTGTCTGCACAAGTGGCGTTGCGCCCGTAACCTCTATCGTTGATGTGACCGATCCAAGTGGGAGGGAAACATTCACCTCGGTAACCTGGTTTGCGAAGATCTGAATGCCGCTCCGGACGACTTTCTGGAAGCCGTCCTTCTCGACCGTAATCGAGTAGGTGCCGACCGGTAGGTCGGGGTAGTTGTAGAGTCCGGCAGCAGTACTTGAAAGGGGAATAGTCACCTGTGTGGCAGTGTTGGTGATGCTCACTGACGCGTCGGCGATCGCTAGTCCCTGGCTGTCGGTTACTGCTCCGCGCAGCGTTCCGCCTGTCGTCTGTGCTGCTGCGAATCCCGCGAAACCACACGCCAAAAGCGCGCACAACAGATTGCAAAACATTACTTTTTTCATCTTCGGCTCCCGAATCCGGCTGTGACCCCAACAAAACCGGGTTCTCTATCGGCGATTTGACAATACGGAAAATGCGGAATAGAACCCAATCTTCCCCACCAGCTGGGCTCACAATGTTCGCTTCTATCGGGGGCTGCAAGGATGATGTGATGAGTCGTGGGAATCCGGGTCGAAGTTACGGAAAGTGAGCACGAAATGTTGACCTATTCAGCGCGAGGACGGAAAGACGACTTACCGTCCACCTGGGGAATTTGAAGTCCGCAGTCGAAACCGCCGAAACGGCCCATTCGTCGCTGAGGGCGATCATGGAATCGACGCGCCGGGCGCGGCGCGTCGGGAGATCCCGTGCGTTAGCATCGTGTGCCACGGGCAACAGGGTGCGCACATCAGCATGCGCTATCCGAATCAAGTGGCAAGTAACATCCGGTCTTTGTTGGACTGAATGTACTTTTCGTGCGTTCGTCCCTTCAGGTGCCCAAGGAGGCCAAATCCAGATAGAATGCGGTGCATGGAAGTTGCCCAGCGAAAGCTTTCGACAATCGGATGGGCCTACTTGTGGTCCATCTTGTTTTGGATGAGCCTTGCCTTTCTGGCAGCAGGGGAGGATAAGCTCCACTTCTTGGAGCGGGGACTCCGCACATCTTACTGGACCGCACTCCTTGTCGAAGGCGGATTTCTACTGTGCACGGCGCTGTTCACGCCTCCCATTTTCGCGATAGTTCACCGCTATCCAATCACCAAACCGATTCGGTTTGGTCGCGTAGCTGGCTATATTCTTGGCATCGCGCTTTACCTCATCGCCTGCGTGAGCGTCCATTGGATTTTAATGCCGCCTTGGAATATTCCTGCTCAGAAGTTCGATCAACGCTCGTTGCACGCGTTTGTTACGGGTTTTGACGTTTTCGCCGAGACCATCTGGAACTACATCATTCTTCTGGCGGCCGCGCATGCATACGAGTACTTTAAGCGGGCGAGGGACCAGGAACTTGAATTGCAGCAGGCGCTTGCCACCAGCGAACTCCAGGCCCTGAAGAGTCAGCTTCATCCGCATTTCTTATTCAATACACTCCAGGGAATCTCAGCTCTGATTGACACAGAGAAAGAGCACGCCAAAACGATGGTTCTTAAGGTCTCTAACTTGCTTCGGACTGCTTTGCAGTGTGCGAGCTCGGACGTCATTAGCCTCGATGAAGAATTGAAGTTTGTCGACGATTACCTCAGCGTGGAGAAAATGCGTTTGGAAGACCGACTTGAAGTCCGCTGGCAGATTGACCCCGCCGCGCGGCATTTGCTTGTGCCACAACTGATCATGCAACCTCTCGTTGAAAATGCGATTTTCCACGGTGTGGCTTGTTGTCGCGGAGGAGGATGGATCGAGGTTTCGTCTCGGCGAGCGGGAGGCATGCTGGAGATCGCAATCCGCAATAGCGTTGGAGGAAAGCGGCAAGCAGGGATGGGGCTGGGTCTCCAGAATGTGAGAGCGCGATTGAAACACCTTTACGAGGACGAGGCGACTCTCTACTTCGACCAGGGTAGCGATGGCGTTGCGATCGCGACCCTTGTGTTGCCGGCAATCGGTCAACAGAAGGAGGCGATGAAAGAAATGTTGGCCTCGAACATACACGCTTAGTGGAGGAAAAGATTGTGCGGGTATTGATTGTCGACGACGAACCACTTTCCAGAAGCTCCCTCGAGAATGCCTTAAGAGCGAGAAACGACGTTCACACCCTCGATTGCGCGAACGACGCTGTTGAAGCCCTGGAATTGCTACAAAACGGGTCCTATGATGTCCTTTTACTCGACATTCACATGCCGGAATTATCGGGAATCGAGCTAGCCGACCGGTTAAATAAGTGGCGACGGCCGATACCATCAATTGTGTTTGTCACCGCGCACCATCAATACGCCGTTGCGGCATTTGAGAAGCACGCCGTTGACTATGTCCTGAAGCCTTTTGCACAGAATCGTCTTCATGAAGCACTAGATACGGCAATCCGCAGAACGGAAAGCGAGCGGGCGGCCCAATTGGTGAAAATACTGCCTCAGCTCGAGGATGCGTTGTCGAAGTCAGCGAAAATCGCCATCAAGACGAAAGGAAGGATCCTTTTTGTAGATCCGGCCGACGTGGTGATTATCGAAGCTCAAGGCAATTACGTGCTGTTACGGCGCCCTTCAGGATCGTACCTACTCCGAGAGTCGATTTCTACGATGGCGGAAAAGCTAAAAGCCTACGGGTTTATAAGAATACACCGCTCCGTGCTGGTGAACGGTTCCTTCGTTGAAGAAATTCAGCCTTGGCCCACGGGAGAGTACGTGCTTCGCATCAAGGGCGGCAAGGAATACACGGTCTCACGCACTTACAAGAGCAACTTGAAGTCCCTCGCAAAATTCTGGATCGGCGCCGACACTTTCGTCGCGGGCTAGCCGCGCGCCCGCGTTACAGTGACGATCGCGGGCTGGAGATGAAACGGTCGCCACGAAAACAAGGCATGCAACAAAAGGATGCTTCGACAATCGGGCTTGAACGAGCTTCAGCCTAGATTCAATCGACACGCGCCCACACCCCGTTGGTCAAAGGAAAGATAAGTCGATATTGGCTAGAGCGTTCGCCGGACGCTATCAAAGGTTTATATGCCGAGCAACACAAATTCGGATGCAGGCCGCTCTGAACACTATGCAGCCTGAAACGATTGCCGCCCAAGCTACGTGATGGTCAGACATCGCTTAGCAACAGCCGTTCCATAGCTCAGAATTAGGCCAGAAGTGAATATCCGGGCCGCGCAAAACGTGGGGCTTAGTTCAAAAAGGTGGCATCGAAACAGTTTGCCGGAGGAACGCCGGTACCTAGGCTCTTCGTTCAATTGAAAAGCGGCCGCATCTGGGCCACAAAACTGCCCTTCTAGCTGCCGATTCCCACCACCCCTACCGATCATCCTGCTGACCGGTAGGAACTTAATGAGTAGGTCCTGATTCTTCCGTCAAACCGGCGTCACAAGGCCATTCATTGCGAGTTCTTCAGGGTAGCTGGAATGGCACTCGGGCTCGATTCCGGCCTCAATGGGGGGTTCATGAGGCGAGAACCCGCGTCCCTGGCGGCTTTCAGCGATCTCCGCTCTCACGGTGACTTCGCTTCCCGTGCTTAGAATTGTCGGTGGGCCCGCTAGGATTCGAACCTAGGACCAACGGATTATGAGTCCGCTGCTCTAACCAGCTGAGCTACGGGCCCCACGTGACGGTGGATTTTATATTATTTGTGGGAATCGCGGCGAACATTCGGACCGCTGCAGAATGGCAGAGCTGTAGCAATTCCGAAAGTCGGCAAGTCTTTGGCAGCAGCATAAGTCCAGCGGTCTTGAGATCGCAAGTGTCGTCCTCGGTGGCGACTGCGCCTCCGACGCTCTTTCGCGCCGCGGAATTGTTTGTGGGCTCGCAGATCAACGAGCCTGAGAACAGGGTTATGCAGTTAGTTAACGGAGTACTATTGCACTAAAGCGGTCGCCGGACCTACCTTTGAGCCGCGTCAATTCTCGAATCTCGGCGCTGCGAAGGAGATTGCTATGGTTGAGCGCCGCCGTTGCAAGCGCTTCCCGTATACGATTCCCGTCAAAGTTTATGGACGGACTCCCCGGAACTGCCCCTTTCGCGATGTAACTGCCACGATGGCGGTGAGCCTGTACGGCGGGCTCCTCGATATGAAGCCGCTTGTAAAGCTCGGCCAAAAGATCCTCATCGTCAATAGTTTCACGGAAGAGGAGCGCGAATGCCGCGTGGTTTATGTCGATTCGAAAAAGCGGGGCCGAAGGAAGGTCGCGGTTGAATTTGCGAAAGCTGAGGGCGATTTCTGGCACGTCTACAGTCCTCCTGTGCCACTCAAAGCGGCAGCGGCGCCTGCGATTCCGGCCGGCCACACCGCGGCCTGAATCGTTCTTCAAAGCTGTAAGTTCTTACGAGAGAAACGAAACTAACTGGAGGCGCGAAGTCCCGGAAATCGAGTATGGGCACTGGCTTTCGGTTGGACACAGCCTATTGTAAGGTGAACGGCCGCAAGCTTCCTCGGGGAGAATGCGGGAAGGGCAGAAAGCAAAAACTGGAGGTGCAAATCGCAAACTTCGGTTAGAATGACAAGGGTAGTGGACTGCGGCTTGCTGCGATGATCGCTCAAGGGAAATTATGTCTGTTCAATTGGACGAGCGTCCAGCAGAAGGTGAATAGCGGCCGCGGTCTTTATCGACGCCGTTGATTCTCAATAGCCGGCGCGTCGGCAGGAAAAAGTGCATCACGTCGCACCTCTCCGGAACAGTCCCATTGTAGACGAGCGACGCCGTCACCTTCGGCATAAACCAACCTCGATCATATACGTTGCGCTTGGCCCGGGAAATGGGGGCATTGTTGTCAACCTCAGTGCGGGAGGGGTGTCTCTGCAGGCGGCGGCGAAGCTGAATGCCGAGACGGAGTTAGCCCTAAATTTTCGACTGCAAGGCATCGAACAAGCGATCGAGATCGTGGGGTACGTTACATGGCTGGACCCGACGCACAAAGAGGTCGGGGTTTCCTTTAAGGATCTCCCGGGTAACACGGAACAGCAGATTACAGAGTGGATTGCGAGCCAAGAGCCGCCCACCTGGAATGTGCAAACGGAGAAAGAGCCGCACCCGATACCTACGGCAAAGGGCGAACGGCAGCGTCTTCCGATCCACGCTTCGATCCCCGTGATTTTCCCTTCGGAGAAACCTGAGAGTGCGCAGCCGAGTTTTGTCGCCGGGATTTTGCGCGAATCGCTTTCGGAGCCACCGCAACATCATGATTTTGTGAGTACTCCTGATGGTGCGGCTCCGCCCGAACCGGGGCGTCCCACGCTACGCTTCCGAAATCGTCCTGAAGAAGGATTCGAAGAGCCAGCGGACACACCCAGAGCCTTTGAATTGTCCGCGAATCATTACGAACTGCGTCTCGGGCCTCAGAGTCTACCGGTGGGCGGCCGCGAGATGCTTCCGAGAGATTGTCTGTTGCCCGACGCAATTTCTCCCCGACCCGAGATTGTCGCGGCGGATCGCCGCGTGCAAGCAGTGCCTGATTCGTCTGCTTCGGACTTACGTCGGCGGCGGAAGCTCGCAGTTGCGGTAGCGGCCGGTACAATGGGAATTTTGGTGCTGATCGTGATGGCTACCAGTCTCAGCAGGCCTCCGGCAGGAGATAGCTCCAACGTACAAATGATCCAAGCCATTCCGGCATCCACCGCGGTGCTACCCGAAAACGCACCTCAAACGAGACCGACTGCGCAGACCAAGCCCACCGTTCGGACCGCGCCATCCCAGACTGCTTCGACCGGTGTCGACGCCGCCACCCCGGTTCCGCTGGTGCGTGTAGCCATCGTGCCCCCCCAGCAAGACAGTGGATTCATCGGGAGCCTGAGGGCTCTCCTCGGCTTGGACGCGGACAACGCCATTGATCCCGCGGCAGCGGCCTTACCGGTGTGGACCATTCAACATAGCGGATTCTATTACTGCGCTCACAGTCCGGATTTCAGGACACTAGAGCCAGGGGCCATCATGACGCAAGGTCAAGCGCTTCAAAGTGGATATCAACCGAAGCTGGGCAGCTACTGCCAATAAGCGTTTCTCGAATTGCATCCTGCAAGCATTCCTGGGACGTTCGAAGCGCCGTCGGGTGACGGAACGAGAACGGTTGCGAGGGCGCGCTGCGGTCATGCAATATTGATTTGAGGGTACAGATGCACAGAAGCTTCATCGATCGGTTGTTGCTGCCTGCCATTTTCGGCTTGACTACGATCATCGCTGCTCTAGTCCTTTGGCAGTTACTACTTACTAACCGGCGGGTTGAGATTCAGGCCAACACCAAGGAGCAGGCCTTATTTGTAAAAGCCAAGACAGAGTCGGAATTGAGCGCGCGGATTCTTTCGCTGGAACGCTTGGCAGGGCGCTGGCAGGAACCAGACCGCCTTGCCGATCGAGATATGGAGTCCGATGCGAGTCTGGTGATGAGCGGTTACCCAGCCTACCAGGCGATCGAATGGATCGACCCAACATTCCATGTGGTCTGGGTGGAACCTCAGAGAGGGAATGAAGGCGATGTTGATGCAAACCTAGGCGCCGACCCGCATCAGCGGGCGAAGCTTGAAGACGCCCTCGGCAGCGGGAACGTGACGGCGACTCCTCCAACTACCTTGCGACAGGGTGGCAGAGGGTTCCTGGTCTTTGTACCCGTGTACTCACAGACGAAACTAAGAGGATTTCTGGTTGGCGTGTTCCGGTACCAGGCGTTGCTCTCGTCCATCCTCCAAGATGTTGCGCCCGATTATTGGGTGCTGGTCTCCGATGGTCACGAAGCAATCTACAGTCGAACACTAGCCGGGCCGGTTCGGGAAGGGCCCTATGCCCAGCAGGCCAACATACAAGTCGAGGGGCTAAGCTGGGAGGTGAAGGCTTGGCCAAAGACTGGCGTAGTTGCGTACGCCAGGTCGCCTCTGCCGACGCTGGTTTTCGGCGGAGGCATTCTGATGGCCGTAGTGCTCGGATTCGCCGTTTATATGACGGAATCATCGCTGCTCCATGTTAGGAAACTGCAAGCTTCGAATCGTGAATTACAAAAGGAGATCGCCGGGCGGGAAAAAGCCGAGGAAGCGCTGCGCCAAGCGCAAAAGATGGAAGCCGTCGGCCGGCTAGCCGGTGGCGTGGCTCACGACTTCAATAATGTGCTGATGGTCATCCGCGGCCAAGCTGCGCTCTCGTTGAACGCCATTGGCCTGAGCCCCACGTTGCGTCAGGAACTGACGGAAATTGTGAAGGCGGCCGACCGAGCCTCTTCATTGACGAGGAAGCTCCTAGCCTTCGGCCGGAAGCAAGTACTCCAGGCCCGCGTATTGGACCTCAATACACTAATCACGCAGCTGGCAGAAATGTTGCCACCGGTGCTCGGTGATGACATCGGCTTGAAGATCGATCTCCATCCCGACCTGGGCCATGTCAGGGCCGATTCTGCGCAGTTGGAGCAAGTCATCATGAATCTCGTCTTTAATGCGCGAGATGCCATGCCGAACGGCGGAGAGTTGACGATCGAAACCTCCAACTGCGATCTGGACGAGGCGTGGATCAGCACTCACCCGGGAGTTCGGGGCGGTCCCCACGTGGTACTTAGTGTGCGCGATACCGGCCATGGCATGGACGAAGCCACGCAAGCGCATCTCTTTGAACCGTTCTTCACCACCAAGGACAAAAGCCGGGGTTCGGGACTCGGCTTGGCAACGGTATATGGTACCGTAAATCAAAGCGGCGGTTGTGTCACGGTCTCCAGCAAGGCCGGATCGGGGACGACATTTCAAATCTACCTTCCACGAGTTGAAGAACCGGTTGAAGCAGCTGCCGACGCGCCGACACCTCTGGTTCGCTTCCTTGGGCACGAAGAACGAATCCTCGTAGTAGAAGATGATGACGCGGTGCGTCGCATGACGCGCGAGTTTTTGCAATTGAGAGGATACACTGTCCTCGAGGCGAGGAGCGCCACGGATGCCATTCAGTTCGTGGAGTCCCACCAGGAAACTATCGATTTGGTTCTCACCGACGTCGTCATGCCTGGAATGAAAGGACGCGAATTGGTCGAACGCTTGGGCAAGCTTCGCCCGGGCCTGAAGGTGCTTTACATGTCTGCCTATACGGAAGATGACGCCATCAATATCGGGATTCTTAACCCAGGGACAGCCTTCATCGAGAAACCATTCGGTCCGGATGAACTGGCCGGCAAGGTGCGCGACGTCCTGATGGGGAACATCCACGTTTCTGCCGCAGGCAGTCAAACCTGAAGACTCCTAAGCGGTGCTGCTGCGGCGCGACTTCTTCATTTAACTCGCAAGGCAAGGCGGACAATTCGATCTATGCTGAAACATCTGCCGGCCAAATGTTGCGAAGGTAAGTCTTGAGGGTGTTTGACCGAATCTCAAGCATCCGCTATGATGACTTCGCGGGGTGGAGCAGCCTGGTAGCTCGTCGGGCTCATAACCCGGAGGTCGTCGGTTCAAATCCGACCCCCGCAACCAACCGAGCGCGTACACCGAGTAGGTGGCGCGTTCGATCCCTCTCTGGATAGTCCCGAGTAAATTCCGTTTCCGTTGCGGCGTATTCCTTGCTGTTCTCTATCTGATTTAGCGGGCGCTAGGAAAAGTTCGCTGACATACTTACTGGCGAGAGAGCAATGAGGTCATTTGCGTGTTGTAGTTTGGTCCTGAAGGGGGAACTTCTATTTCAGCGATCTCCGGCAGGTCTCAAATCGGGAAAGGAAGCACTGGCTCAGCGGTTGGCCTAGTGTAGCCCTGTGCCACCGCCCCTCGGCAGGGTGCCCGCCCCACCGCCTCCGCCGCTACCGCCTTGTCCGCTGACTTGGCCGCCGTCGCCACCGCCCCCAGCTTGTCCGCCGCCGTCGCCGCCCGGCTTGTGAGCCGCCTTGTCCACCGCTGCCCCCGCCCTGGTCCGCCGCCGCCCCCGCCTTGCGCGCCGCCACCTTGGCCGCCGCCAGAGCCACCTGCCGACACGGCCTGCGAGGCTCGAGAAACGCTCTGCTGATTGGACCGCCCGAAGCTGTAGACCGACACAATCACAGCGACGACTATTAACGCCATCAAGAGCGCGTATTCGACGAGATCGTTTCCGGATTGCTGTCGCAATAAACGCTTCAATATCGACAGCATAGTTGAACCTCTGGTTCGGCGGGGAAGTAATCCAGCCCGCAGAACGGTTACCTTTTTATACTGCTTTTCAAGTGGGAATGCAATCGTAATGCTCGGAAGCTTAAGCGGGCGCCCACGAGGTCGCGAGCCGGAAGGCTTTCCAAATGCACGCGCCCCGATTACACCGTTTGTGCTTGCGCAAGTTGGTCGGGGGATGTCACCGTCGCACCTCGCGGGCGTGGCATGGTGGCAAACGCAATCGCAACGATCCCAATGGCGGCCATCAGGCAATTCAATTCGAACGCCTGCTTGTAGCTCCCGTAAAGGTCAAAAATTCTTCCGCCCACATAGCCCGCCGGGCAAGCGCCGGCCGAAATCAGCAGCGTCATCGTTCCGTACAATTTAGGAAAAGCCGCCGGACCGAAGTAGTGCGCTATGACCGTTCCAGTGCAAGTGAATGCCCAACCGTAAGCGCCGCCATACAAAATCGCGGCGAGGTAGGCCACCATCAGCGTGTCTGACCGCACGATGATCGCGAGATAGGAACCGATGAAATAGACGCTGAGGCCGAGGACGAAAGCCAGCCGCGCATTCATGAAGTCCATCAGCAAACCGCCGAGCCAGCGCCCGCCCAGCGTGCCGAGCGTAAACAGGCCCATCGCCAGAGCCGCGTCGCCGGAACTGATGCCCGCGCCGCGCAGGCGCAGAATCCAGTGGGCCACGAACAGGAAAAATGGAAACGTCGCCATGATTCCTGCGATCGCGATCAGCCAGTACGCCGGCGTTCGATACGCTTGCGCGGCAGTCCAGGCATGCTTGGTGGCCAGCGAGTCGGTGCGCGACGGCTGCGCCTGCTCCGCCTCGGGAATCCCGTCCACGAGTTGTCCCATCGATTCCGGGCTTTCCCTCACGAAAAGGAAAGCGATGATTCCTGCAATCACAACCGCGCCCGCGACGATATCCCAGCCCGTGCGCCAATTCCCTCCCGCAGTTCGTAGCATTTTGTCCAAAAACGGTGCCACGCCAAGGCCTGCGAAGCCCGAGGCGGAAAGCGCAATTCCCATCGCTCTTCCGCGATACCGCCTGAACCACCGAGCCACAGTGGTCGCGGCCGGAACCAGTGTCGCGAAGCTGATTCCAATTCCGATCACAACTCCAAACGCCACCAAATAATGCCAGGGCTTGCTCGCGTAGAGTCCCATGAACAAAGCGCCGGCGCAGATCATCGCCGAGCCCGAGACGAATGTGGCTCTTAGCCCGAATTTCACAATCGATATCGCGACAAGCACCGCCGCCAAGCCCACGAACAAATTCAGCAGCGTGAAGCCGAGGCCGACCATGCTCCGCGTCATTGCAACCTCGCGGACCATATAGCCATTGATCACCGTCGCGCCGTAATACGGGAATCCCATGTTGATGAAGTCCAGCGAAAATAGGACGGCGACCAGTTTCCAACCGTAGAATTCTTGCTTCGGCATCGGAGATTCCCTCCCATCTTCATTCAGCCTGTGCAACGGCGACCCGGTTCGAGCGGTAAAACTTCGCCTTTACCGGACACTTGAGGCTCTTGTGCGAACCTCCGAGCTCATGCTGCGCGGGCGACCGCCCTGCTTTCAGTACGATGATGCGGCATCGTAGCAAATAGGATGGCGACGATGCCGATCACGGTAATAACGATATTCAGTTGCCAGGCACGAGTGTAGCTGCCGTACACATCGAATATCTTCCCGCCGACCCAGCCCGCCGGTGACGCGCCGCCAGAAGTGAGAAGCAGCAGCGTACCCGCAAGTTTCGGAAATGCTACGGGACCGTAGTAGTGCGCGATGCAGGTGGTCATGCAGGTGAACGTCCAGCCGATGGCGAGCCCATAAAGAACTGCGGCGGCATTGGCCATCCACAGGGCGCCCGGGCCCACACGCAGCGCAGCAAGCGAACCGATCAGATAACAGCATAGTCCGATCATGAAAGCGTACCGCGCCGTCACTGTGTCCATCAGCCAACCGCCGATCAATCGGCCGGCGATGCAGGCGACCGTAAAAAGGCCCAGAGAGAATGCGGCGTCGCCCGACGGAATGCCGACGCTCTGCAGATGTAGCAGCCAATGCGCAACGAAAATGAAAAATGGAAATTGCGCAGCCAGTCCCGCCGAACACCACGAGCCAGAAGCTGCTGGTGCGATACGCCTCGCCCGGGGTCCATTCGTATTGCGTAATTAAGGCACTGGGAACGTGTTGCCGGGGTGCGCCCGTGGAGTCTTTTACTTCTCCGTCAGGAAGCTGACCCAAATCCTCGGGCGCTTTCCTTGACGAATAGCAGCGCGATGATTCCCGCGAGAACGGCTCCTCCCGCGACGATTTCCCAGCCCAGGCGCCAATTGCCGCCACTGGCGCGAAGAAGCTTATCGATCAGCGGAGCCATGAAAAATCCGCACACACCGGAACCACTCAGCACCAGGCCGACGGCGCGGCCGCGGTAACGTTCGAACCAGCGCGCCGCCGCGGTGTGCCGGGAATGATGTCGCCAAAGCACACGCCGATGCCGTTGATGACGCCGAATCCGAGAAGGAAATCCCAGGGTTTCGTAGTAGCAAACGCCAGAAACAGCGAGCCGATGCAGACGAACGCCGAGCCAATCAAGTACGTCACGCGAATGCCCCGCTTCACGATGGAAATGGCCACCAGGGTGGACGGGATGCCCACGAACAGATTCAGCAGCGTGGACCCAAATCCGAACGTGCTGCGGCTCATCTGAATGTGCTGCAGCATATAAGCGATTGATCACAGCGCCGATATAAAACGGAAATCCGAGGTTCAGAAAATCCATGGCCGAAAGTGCCCCTACGAGTTTCCAGCCGTAGAATCCTCGCTCGGTCGCCACTTGGCTTCCCCCCGAACAGCCGCTTGCCGAATCGCGCTCGGAAGGCGGTGCTCATTGCATTTTCGTGCCCCGCCGCCCAAAACGGCGGGTCATCGCAGAAGACGTGCCAGCATTCTAGTTTGATCTACCGGCTTTGCAAGATGAATGTAAAATAGCCCGGTTCTCGCCAGGCACGCTGATCTTTGAAATCGCGCACACAAGTCGGAATCGTCGGCGCCGGGCCAGCGGGCCTCTTGCTGTCCCATCTTCTTCACCTGCAAGGCGTTGAATCGGTTGTCGTCGAGACGCGCAGCCGGCAGTACGTCGAGGAGCGCGTGCGTGCTGGCCTGCTCGAGCAGGGAACTGTCGATTTGCTCAAAGAGACGGGTGTTGGCGAGCGGCTCAAACGCGAAGGGCTTACCCACTACGGCGTCCGGCTTCGTTTCGGCGGCCGCACTCATCGCATTGACTTCAAGGAACTCGCCAACGGCCGCTCCGTCACGATTTATCCGCAGAATAAGGTCGTGGCGGATCTTTTCGACGCGCGCGCGGCCGCGAAGGGCCAGGTTTTCCTGGAAGCGGCCGATGTAAGTGTGCACGATTTCGGCGTCAGCGGCGCGAATACCAGTGGCAAGCCGAAGATCCGCTTTCGCACCGGCGGCGAGTCGCACGAAATCTCCTGCGACTTCATTGCCGGTTGCGATGGCTTCCACGGTGTCTGCCGCCCGTCGATTCCGGAAGGCGCGCTGAAAATCTTCGACCGAATCTACCCCTTCGGCTGGCTGGGAATTCTGGCCGAGGCGCCTCCGTCATCCGAGGAGCTGATTTACGCCTACCATGAGCGCGGCTTCGCTCTGCTCAGCATGCGCTCGCCGGAGATCAGCCGCCTCTATCTCCAGTGCACGCCCGATGAGGACATCAACGAATGGCCCGACGGGCGAATCTGGCAGGAGTTGCAGGCGCGGTTTGGCACAGTCGAAGACTGGAAGCTCACCGAGGGTCGCATACTTCAGAAAGGTGTCACCCCCATGCGCAGCTTCGTCGTCGAGCCCATGCAATACGGTAACCTTTTCCTTGCGGGCGACGCGGCGCACATCGTCCCGCCGACCGGCGCGAAAGGTCTCAATCTGGCGGTTTCCGATATTCGCGTGCTCGCGCCCGCCTTCGCGGAATTCTACAAAACCGGAAAGCGCAATCTGCTCGAAAATTATTCGGATACTTGCTTGAGGCGCGTCTGGAAGGTGCAGCGCTTTTCCTGGTGGATGACGTCCATGCTCCACCTGTTTGATACCGACAACGCCTTCGATCAGCGCCGCCAGCTCGCGGAATTGGACTACGTCACCAGTTCGCGCGCCGCGTCGCAAACCCTCGCGGAAAATTACGTCGGCCTGCCGATGGAATGACCGCTGGTTGAAAACGGCGGATTTTGCCCCAAACACCACACCAACCGTGGACGATTTTTCTTTACACCAACAACCACTTGCGCCGATTCGTCCGCTCGTGTAAAGATTTTCCTCGTATCCTCGAAATGCGTCCGTACTCGCCTGGAATTCCTCTTTGACCACTCGCGATTGAGCCCTACTGGGTTACGGTCTTTACCGCGTCGCCCACCTTGAATCCTGCTCCGGAGACAGGCGCGGCCACCGCCGAAAGATCATCCACGTCCGTCACGCGCACTACGCCGACAGGCGAAGTCATACGCCGGATCACGGCTCCGGTAGAGGGATCTTTGATCTCCCTCGTGACCCGTTCGACCGATAGTTGATCGCCCACTTTCAGACCCGCCTTGCCTCCCACGTTCAGCACGATCTGCCCACTATCCACTGCGGCCACGAGTCCCGAAACAACGATGGTGCGGATTTGCAGTTTGGTGTTATCGGCTACTAGTCCCGTGCTCATTGCTCTACGGACTTTTTCACTGCTTCTCCGAGAATCGTCTGCTGGAAATCGCTGTTGCCGAAGTCCACATTCCCGCCGCCCCAACCTCCCCAATGGCCACCGCCTCCCAGCAGCCCAGTGCTCGATCGCGACGATTCACCGTGTCCTTCAGCCACGCCCAGAATCTCCGCCGTATCGATGTCCACGATGCGCGCATCGATGTTCACGATAGCCTTGGTGTTCTTGTGCGAAAATCCGCCGATACCGAATCCGCCAAATCCGCCACCGCCTCCGCCCACGTTGGTGTTCTTCGTGTCGTTACCGAATTGCGTGACCGCGCCCACGATGATGGCGTCCACGCCCAACAGTTTGCCGAGTCTTGGCGGCCGGATTCGGATTCGCGCGGTCGCTATTCGAGAAATTCTGCTCGGCCAGGATTTTATCCAGCGCTTGCCGCTCGATCACCGAGTAGGTGCCGTCCTGCACCAAATACTTCACCAGCAGGTCCGTAATTCCCTTGCCGACGTCCACATTCGTGCCAAACGCCGCGGCCGACGCGGTCTGCACCGTCGCATAGTCGAAATCGAATATCGCGACCCGCTTTTTTCGCCCTTGCGGCGCAGTGGCTCCCGGAGCAGCCGTGGCCGTTGTTGGCGTTCCCGCCGGTGGCGGCGCAGCCTGATCTTGAGCTTTCGTTCCCGCTCCTGTGGAAAGAAATACGCAGAGGACTGCCACTACGGCTAGGAAGGTCCGTTCTTCATGATCTTTTCTCCCACTACTTGATGATCCTAGTTGACTGCAACGTGGCGCGGAATATTACTGGTCGCGTCATGCGCCTGTCAACAACACAGCGAAGCGCTGAGTCGCCACAGCAACCATTTGCGCCTCGACCTTCCTTCTGCTAGCTTTGCTCGCGCGAGAAAGAGAAATGCTTTCGAACAGACTATCCGCACCACGTATCGGTTTCGCCACGCTGGCGTTGCGCGCAATTCGGTGGATTCTCGCTCTCGCGATGGCCCTTCCGGCCTTCGCTCAAGCGCAAGCCAATGATCTCTCTCGCAATATGAATCAGCCTGTGCCGCCGTTCCACATCATCGGAAATATCTACTACGTGGGTGCGTCGGATATCACTTCCTATCTGATCGTCACGTCCTCAGGCGACATCTTGCTCGACGGCGGCTTCGTTGAAACCGCTCCCCAGATCGAAGCCAACATCAAAACCCTCGGTTTCAAATTGGCTGACGTGAAAATTCTGATAAGCAGCCACGAACATCTCGATCACGCGGGAGGTTTCGCCGAACTCAAGCGCTCCACCGGTGCCCGGCTCGTGGCCATAGCGGAAGAAGTGCCGGGACTCACCAGCGGCAAATCGTTTCCCGCCGTTGCGCCCGACCGCGTGATTCACGATGGCGATACAGTCTCGCTGGGTGGCGTAACCATGACAGCGCATCTCACGCCGGGCCACACCCGCGGCTGCACCACTTGGACGATGGTGACGCGCGATAACGGCAAACCGTACAACGTCGTCTTCGTCGGCAGCGCCTCCGTTCTGCCGAATTACAAGCTGACCGATCGCCCGAACGCCCCCGCAACCTACCCCGGCATCCAAGCCGACTACGAAAAAACTTTCCGTGCCCTGAAATCGCTCCCATGCGACGTATTTCTGGGCGCCCACGGCTCCTTTTACTCGCTGAAGCAAAAGCGCGAAGCCATGGAGAAAAATCCACGCGTCAACCCCTTCATCGATCCCGCAGGCTACCAGGCGTACGTCGCGCGCGCCGAAGCCGCGTTCCTCGCAGAACTGCAGCGCGAAACTGCCGCCGCCTCGACCACCGCGCAGCAACTCGCCGCGCACAGCGGCGCTGTCATCCCGAATCCCGTTTTTGCTTTAACGGCGTGAGGAATCTGCTTTAAGCCTGCACAGGTTGGTTGTCTTCGTGGTGGTGCCCTTCAGGCGGGTGCCTCAAGCGCAACCAAAGGCACTTTGCCAGCGCCTTCGTGCTGGCACTGCCGGAGGCGCGGTTGTCATTAGCCGGGCACGCAGCGAAGCAGAGTGCCGGGATACGAGAACGAAAATCAAAAGTCCCGTGGGGACGATCGAACGTCCTTGTGGAGCCAATTCCGCAAATTCTGTTACTTTAGACGTTTATTTTTCGCCCAAAGGACGCCCCGTGCGAAAGAAGATTCGCGTAGTCCAGTTCGGCGTAGGACCAATCGGCGCCTCAATCGTTCGCCTGATGCGAGAGAAGACGCCACTCGAAATCGTGGGCGCCATCGACCGCGACCCCGCGAAGACCAGTCGCGATCTCGGCGAACTCACCGGTGCGCAAGACGCCCCGTGGGGAATCCCTATTTCCGCCGCCGTTTCGGAAGCGCTTGCGAAGCCCGTCGATGTCGTCGTCCACACAACTTCCTCCTATCTCGTCAACGTGATGGACGAATTGCTCGCCTGCCTCTCCGCGGGATGCTGCGTTGTCTCCACCTGCGAGGAATTGGCCTATCCGTTTCGCAAGCACCCCGAACTTTCACAGAAGCTCGATGCGGCCGCGAAGGATGAAGGTGTCGCGCTGGTAGGCACCGGTGTCAATCCCGGCTTTGTGATGGATAAACTCGTTCTCACGCTGGCCGCGGCCTCGCAGCGCGTGGACTGGGCCAAGGCCGTGCGAATTGTCGACGCATCGAAGCGCCGCTTGCCGCTGCAGAAAAAGATCGGTGCGGGCATGACGCCCGATGAATTTCGCGCTCAGGTTGCCGCCGGGGTCATCAAGCATCACGGTTTGCCTGAATCCATCGCCATGGTCGCCGATGGCCTCGGTCTCCCGCTCGACGATATCTCCGAAACCATCGAACCCATCATCGCCGAAGGATCCGTGAAGACAGAATTCCTCGAAGTTGCGTCCGGCCAAGTTGCCGGAGTTCACCAAATCGCCCGAGGCATTGCCGCCGGAAGAGAAAAAATCTTCATGGAGCTGCAAATGTACGTAGGCGCAAAGCACCCAGCGGACTCCGTCGAGTTGCGAGGCGAGCCGAATCTCGCGCTGACGATTCCCGGTGGCACGCACGGCGACATTGCCACCGCGGCCGTAGCCGTCAACGCCATTCCCGCAATTCTCGCCGCGCCCGCCGGCCTCCGCACCGTCCGCGACCTGCCCCTTGGCTTCTTCCCGAGCACCGCGCTAGCCTGAATGGCATGTTTCGTCAAGCGCAAGTCGCGCATGGTCCCGCGATTTTGCCTCGAACTAGGTGTCGAGTACCGCTTCGAGTAGGTGACGAGATGCATCTAGAAACGGGAAATGTTCTCCCGAGCGGTTCGTTAGATAGATATCTCCCCCCTCCGACAGATTCAGGTGAAAGACACCCTTAACGTTATATGCTCCTTCGCCGGTCGCTCGAACCTTGGTAACCGTGAACTGTATTGACATGGAGGCGGGGTCGTACACTGCTTGGAGGGTTGCGGTAGGATAGCCCGTTTTGCGGACAACAAACCCGCTTGGATTCAGCCTCTCTACGCTATCAATTCTTCGCCGTGCATCATCTGGAAAATGTGCGTTCCATTTTTCCACGTCTCTGCGCACCACAGCTTCCAGTTGCTCCAATACATCGCGGCCCTGAGCGGAAATAACATCCGCCTCATGTACGCCTGATTGGCGCGCCTTTTCCGCCTGTTCCTGCCGCTTCTTGAGCAGAGCGGCTTTCTCTTCGATCCAGTCGTCCATCGAATCCGGCACTTCCTTCAGCCCATCTCCTTAGGTGAACGCCCAGAATCGCCTTTCTCTGTATCTGTTACACCCTACCACAAAATGCAATCCGGACTGGCGAGTGCTCGCGCTCTCGCCTTAGCGCGGTGAGAAGAGGCAATTGCCGCGCTCTCGCGCGTCACGAGAGTCGATCCGCTAGGCGTGAGCAGCTCTCTTCCAGAAGCGGGCGACGGCGGCAAAATCGGGGTCTTCCTTCGCAGCGTCGGCTGCTTCCTTCACCTTGCTGAATGTACCGTATGCCGCCGCTCCAGCTGGCAGCGTCACGCCTTGCTCGCGGGCCAGTTCCAGCGCCAGTCGAATGTCTTTGTGCATCAGACGCAGCGGGAAGCTGGCGGGGAACTCGCCTTTCAGCATCAGCGGCGCTTTCACGTCCAGCAGCCCCGAGCGACCCATGCTGGATTGCATCACCTCCATAAGCTTTTCCCCGGGCACGCCTGCGGCCGTGACCAGCGCGAGCGATTCCGCGAACGCGTTCACTTCGAGAGCCAAAAGTAAATTCATGCCGAGCTTCACCGTTTGCCCCGCGCCATTCGGACCCAGCAGAAAAAACTTCTTGCCCATCGCTTCGAGTACGGGCTTGGCGCGTTCGAGAACTTCGGCCTTCCCGCCAACCATGAAAACCACCTCGCCCTTTTCAGCTCCCCATGTGCCGCCGGTTACCGGCGCGTCCAGGAAATCAACGCTGCGCTCGGCACATGCCGCCGCCACGCGGCGCGCAAGATCAGGCGATACGGTGCTCGAGTCGATCAAAGTTCTACCGGAACGCAACCCATCGAGCGCGCCGGTTTTCTCCGTCGTGCCTTTGGAGCCCCAAACAACTTCTTCAAGCGCCGGAGGATCGCTCACGATCGTGATCAGCACGTCCGATTGAGCGGCTGCGTCGCGCGGGTTCGCGGCAAGCTTGGCTCCGTCGCGAACTAAGTCGTCAGCCTTTGCGCTCGTACGATTCCAGACCACCAGCGGAAATCCAGCGCGAAGCACATTTCGCGCCATCGGTTTGCCCATCAAGCCGAGTCCGATGAATCCTACGGTTGGTTTCATTTGAGTCTCCTCCCCAACGTCGTCATTCTGAGCGGAGTGTCGCGCGTTTTTGGTTTCGCGCGAAGCAACGGGACACGCATTCGAAGAATCGCTCTTCGATGTATCAGGCTAGAGCGAACTCCACGCGATGCCGCAGCGGATCAATCCGCTCGGCGCGAACTTGCACGCGGTCGCCCAGCGCGAAGATTCGTCGCGCCCCGGAAGCGCCTCGCGTTCCACGATGCGGCTCGGTAACTATCGTATGGTCGCGCTCGCGAAACACGCACCGCTGACCGGTCGATTCCTCCAGCCGGTCGATGCTCACCAAGCCTTCAACGAAAATCTCGGTCAACTCCACGAAGAATCCGAATTTCTGCACCGAAATAATCAGCGCGTCATATTCCTCTCCCAGGCGGCTTTCCATGAACTGCGCGGTCTTCCATTCCATCAGCTCGCGTTCCGCGCCGTCGGCGCGCCGTTCCGCTTCCGAAGCTTCGGACGCAATGGCTTGAAGTTCGGTGCGGCGATAGGGCCCAAGCATTGGCACAGACACCTCCTTTCCGGGACGCGCGTCAGGGAGCGTCGCGCGAACGGGCGCGACCGACGGATTTTCGAGCGCCCATTTCAGCGCGCGATGCACGATCAAATCCGGGTAGCGGCGAATCGGCGACGTGAAATGCGTATATTCCTTCGCGGCCAGCGCAAAATGGCCAAGCAAATCGGGCGAGTAGCGAGCTTGTTTCAGCGATCGAAGCATCAGATAGGAAAGGATTCGCTCTTCCGGTCTGCCGGCGATTTTTTCCGTGAGCCGCTGATAATGCTGTGGGCGGATGTTCACCTCTTCCGCCGCCGGCATGGTCACGCTCATGGGGCGCGGGCGGCCCCGCCCTCCTCCCGCTTTCAGCGTCGCCCGCACGCTGCCATGCCGAACAGCGACGCGGCGCTCGGCCAAATCCTCGACTCCAAGCGAATAACCGAAAGCCTGCGCAAGCTCTTCGAACTCGAGCACTTTTTTCGGATCGGGCTTTTCGTGAACGCGATGCAGCGAAGCGATGCCGCGTTTTTCGAGGTATTGAGCCACAGCCTCGTTGGCAGCGAGCATGAATTCCTCGATGATCCGGTGAGCGATGTTGCGCACGCTGCGGTCGATGCTCACCATGCGGCCCGATTCGTCGAATTCGATCATCGGCTCGGGAAGATCGAAATCGATCGAGCCGCGCGCGTAACGCCTCTTGTTGAGCAAAAGCGCCAGCTCTTTCATGCGGCGAAATTCACCGGTCAGCGAAGCGTAGCGCCGAAGCATTTCGGGATCGCCTTCGAGAACTTTGTGGACGTTGGTGTACGTCATGCGCTCGGCGGACCGAATAACTCCCGCCGTGAAATCGGCGGCGACCATGTTGCCTGCGGCATCCATTTCCATGATCGCGCTCATCACCAAACGATCCACTTTTGGATTGAGAGAGCAAATCCCATTGGACAATTCCTCCGGAAGCATGGGAACGGCGCGATTCGGGAAATAGACGGAAGTGCCGCGCAAACGCGCCTCGCGGTCCAGCGGCGAATCGCGGCGAACGTAGTGAGCGACATCCGCAATATGCACTTGCAATTCATAATGGCCGTTCGGTAGCGTGTGGACATAAACGGCGTCGTCAAAATCGCGCGCTGTTTCGCCGTCGATAGTCACAATCGGCAAATCGCGAAAATCGCGCCGGCCGCCTAAATCCGAATTCACAACTTGTTGCAGAGTCGCGCGAGCTTCGGCAAGCACCTCCGCAGGGAAAATATGCGGCAGGTGATGCTTGCGAATTATGATTTCAACATCAACGCCGATCTCGCCAGGTCGTCCAAGAATTTCGATCACGCGGCCGGCCGGCGCGAGGCCGCCCTTGGGATAGCGCGTGATCTCCACATCTACAACCGCGCCATCGAGTTCGGGAAGACGCGCGCGACGGCTCGGCGGCGGTTGGCCGCCGGTGCCAAGTCCTAGCTTTTGCTGCAGGTCCGGCGTCAGCTCGTCGCCCGGCGCGATAAAAACCTCGTGAGTGATGCGCGTGTCGTAGGGAAGAACGTGATTTCCGTGAGGGCCGTAGCGAAACAGACCGACCAGCGTGGGATGTTGGCGCTCGACGATCTGCACGACGCGACCTTCGGCGCGGCCATCGGGACGGCGACGCTCGACACGAGCCAGCACGCGATCGCCATTCATGGCATCGCCTAGATTATCGCGGCCGATGAAGAGGTCGCCTTCGACGCGCGGAATCGGAGCGTCGGGAACCACAAAGCCGTAGCCATCGCGATGGGTCACGATGCGGCCGGCGACTAAATTGGGATCTCTGGCGCGCTTCGGCGCCGCGGCAATTTGTCGCGACGGCGGACTGGCCGGGGTTTTCGCAGACGCAGGCACAACTGCGCGCCGGGCCGCTGGCGCCGGGCCATTCTTTTGTCCCGCGAGGCGGTACCGCCCTCCATGAATTTCCTCGATATCGCCGCGACGCTTAAGTTGCTTGATTACGCGAGGCAGAAAGCGGCGGCCGCGATGCTTCAGGTCCATGCCGTGAGCAATTTGCCTGATAGTGGAAGGCTGCTGGGTGGTGGCGAGATACGCGGTCACCTGTTCGGACGTAACCTCCGGCGTGTGCGCCTCTTTTTCTTCGATAGTATGCTGGCGTCTCATCAGCGAGCGATTGTCCCACACAGGCTAGCGGAATTCCCGCCCAGTGGCAAAGTTCGATTGGGTGTTGGTGTATGCTACTGGTGGAGCGAAAAAGTTTTCGACGGAAAGGGCCGAATGGGCAAGCCGAAAGCTCTAGCAACGCGCCCGCTGTTTCCGGAAGCGCGCGCGATACTGGATCAGCAGTTCGACACCGAATATTGGACGCGGACCGAGAGCATTCCCCGCGCCGAATTGCTTGCTCGCGTGCCGGATAAGGAAGCGCTGGTCTGTCTGCTGACCGAAAAAGTGAACGAAGAGCTGCTGAGCGCAGCCCCAAAGCTGCGCGTAGCGGCAACCGTCTCCGTCGGGTACGACAATATTGACGTGGCGGCATGCACCCGCCACAAAGTGGTCGCCGCGCACACTCCCGGCGTGCTTGATGAAACGACGGCGGACCTCGCGTGGACATTGTTGATGGCGATCGCGCGGCGGCTCGTGGAAGGCGATGCCTGGATGCGTAGTGGCACGTGGCCCGGATGGGATCTCGATCAACTCCTCGGCGGCGATGTGTGGGGCAAAACGTTAGGCGTCATCGGTTTCGGGCGAATCGGGCGAGGCGTTGCGCGGCGTGCGCGCGGATTTCAAATGCGCGTCCTCTATAGCGATAGCGTGCGAGTCCCTCTGGATGTCGAAAGGGAATTGCAGGCGGAGTTCGCGGACCTGGACCGAGTGCTGCGCGAATCGGATTTCGTGACGCTGCATGTGCCGCTCCTTTCCGAGACGCGGCATTTGATTTCGACGGAGGCGCTGGGAAAAATGAAGCCGACCGCGTATCTGATTAACGCCGCGCGAGGCCCAGTGGTCGATGAAGCAGCGCTCGTGGAGGCGCTCGAGCGCAAACAGATCGCGGGCGCCGCGCTGGACGTTTACGAGCAGGAACCCAAGGTGCATCCGGGCTTGCTTGCTCGCAAGGACGTAATTCTCGCGCCGCATATCGGCAGCGCGACCGTGGAAACGCGAACCAAAATGGCCGTGATGGCGGCGACAAATGCAGTAGCGCTTTTTAAAGGGAACCGTCCGCCAAACGCGCTAAATGCGCAAGCGCTGGGACTGTGATCTCTCGGGAGACTAACCGATGGAACTCGTAACGCGGAATCACCCAAAGCTTACGCTCGCGGGGGCACGTGCCGCGCTCGCGGCAGCACAGCGGCGGTCGGAAGAAATTCGCGTGCCGATGAACATTGCCGTAGTGGACGATGGCGCGCACCTGCTCGCCTTCGAGCGAATGGACGGGGCCAAGCCGGCGTCGATTGCCGTTGCGTTAGTGAAGGCGCGAGCCGCGGCGATGCGCCGCGCGGCAACGGGTCCGGCGATGGCGGGCGATCAGGTAAACGTTGCGCTGGCAGTAGGCCTTGGGCTTGCGGCGCAGGAGCATCAAACACCGATTCGCGGAGGCGTGCCCCTGCTGGTCGATGGGGAAGTGGTGGGGGCGATCGGAGTGAGCGCCGGAAGCGAAGATCAGGACCTTGATGTCGCGCGCGCGGGCGCCGCCGCGATCGACAAAGCGTGAAAAAGATAGCCGAGCGCATTTTCCACCAGACTCTGGCCGCCATCGACGTTCCCGGCGCAATTGAGAAGAAACTCGGGCGGAGCGGTTCGCGGATTCGCGCGGGCGAGCACTCGATCGACTTGCGCGAATTTCATTCCATCGTCGCCATTGCCTACGGCAAGGCCTCTTTGGCGATGGCTGATGGCTTAATGCGCGTGCTGTCGCCGGATTTTTCTCTTGAAGGAATTTTAGTTGTCCCTGCAACGCCCCCGCGCCAGCTTTCGGGATGGCAGATTTTCGTGGGCGGACATCCCGTCCCCAATGCGGCGAGTTTCGCGGCAGGACGCGCCATTCTGCATCGGCTGGCGCGCTGCGACGAACGCACCCTGATCTTTTTTCTAATTTCCGGAGGCGGCTCGTCTCTTGTGGAGCAGCCGCTCGACCCGAAGGTCACGCTCGCGGATTTCGACCGTCTGCATTCGACGCTGGTCAAGTGCGGCGGATCGATCGAGGAAATCAACGCCATTCGCAAGCACGTATCGGCGACAAAAGGCGGGCGCCTCGCCGCGGCGGCCCCGAAGTCCAAGAAAATCACCCTGGCCATCAGCGACGTACCCCTAGGCCAGGAATCGGCGTTGGCCTCGGGGCCAACTCTGCCGGACCCTTCGACGATTCGCGATGCCGAAGCAGTGGCGAAAAAATATTCACTGATCGAAAAGCTACCCGCGCGGCTGAAGGCCGCGTTTGAAAATCACACGCTTCCGGAAACTCCCAAACCCGGCGATCCAGCTTTCGCGCGCTCCAGCTTCAGCCTTGTGTTGGGGCAGCACGAGTTGATGCACGCTGCGCACCACGCGTGTGAGGCTGAAGGTTACGTCTGCGTCTGCGATAATTCCACTGACAATTGGCCGCTGGAAAAAGCCGCTGATTACTTGCTCGCGTTGTTGCACGCGCAACTCGAACTTCAGATGCACGAGCATCCCGGCCGTCCCGTAGCTGTGTTGGCGGATGGGGAACTGAGCAGTCCTGTGACCGGCAACGGAATCGGCGGGCGCAACTCCGCGTTTGTGCTCGGGTGCGTGCCTAAAATCGCCGGGAAGAACATTACCGTGCTCAGCGCAGGAACGGACGGAATTGACGGAAACAGTCCCGCGGCCGGCTCCGCCGCGGATGGCGAGACAGCGGCGCGCGCGCGGGCCGCGGGATTCGATCCTGCCGATTTTCTGAAGCGCAGCGACGCGTACACTTTCTTCGAGCGTCTCGGAGATGTCATCGTCACAGGACCCACCGGAAACAATTTGCGCGACCTGCGAATCTTACTGGCCGACGGAGCGCCGCGGACGTGATCACTTCGCGGCGGGCTGCGGTCCAAGCGCTGAAAGAGTGGCGCGGATGAAGCTTTCCTGCTCTGGCGGCAGATCGCCGCTCTTGAGAAGGGCTTCGAGCGGTTCGACGGCAGCCGTGTCGCCTCTGGCACCGAGAGCGATGATGGTGGCGAGCCGCACATCGAAGTACGGCTCCTTCAGGTAAGAAACCAGCGCGGCCGTGATGCCTTTGTCCCTTTTGTCCATGCTAGCCAAAGACGCGATCGCTTCCTGGCGGCTAGGAAGCGGCTTTCCAGGCGCGGCCCAATCGAGAAGAATCGGGGTGGCGCGATCGTCGCCCAGGTCGCCCATGCCCCTAAGGGCGGCATCGCGCAGCATGTTGTCGGGCGAATCGGAGCGCACCGCGGCGCTGAGTACGTCGAATGCGCCCGGAGCTTTCACCTCGGCAAGCGCAAGAAGCGCGGCCGCGCGGACGCGATATGCGGGGTCGCCCGATGCGGTGGAGGTGAGCGTTGACGCGACGTTGGAATCGCCCTTGAAACGTCCCAGCACGCGCGCGGCGACATCGCGGACCCAGGGAAGGCGATCATTCAAACCGGCCAGCACCGCCGTTTGCGCGTCCGGGCCGCCGATTTTCGCCAGCGCCTTCAAGGATTCCGCGCGCGCGCCCCAAAAACGATCGTGCTGGGCAGAATCGGCCAGCGCCGCCACCGCAGCGGAATTATTTCGCACCGCACCGAGAGCCACCGCGGCGTCGGCGCGATCGGGAACAGTCTCGGCATTCTTGAGTTGATAAATCCAAAGGGCCGGATCCTTCGGGAAATCGGCGGTCTTCAGAATTTTGTCGCCCTTGTCGAAGATCACCATCAGGGGCGCGCTGCCGGCGGGAAAAGTGAAGCTTTGTTGCGCCCGGCTCACGTCGACCGAATAGGTGTGACTTCCCGCACTGGTCGCGATTTCGATGCCGATCGGAACATCGAAGAGTCCCACCGCGCCCTCCACTTTTTGTGTCTGAGTTACGTTCAGCTTGATCTGATGTGCCGCGGGGTCGTAGGTATAGGCGACGCTAAATTCCGGCGCGCCCGCGCCGTAAATCCACTGGTGGAAAAACTCGTCCACGTCGGTGGATGTGGCCTGCTCGATTGATTTTTGCAAATCGGCGCTTACCACATTTTGTCCCCGGTTGACGGTAAGGTAGTGGCGCAAAGCGGCGAAGAAGTCGTCATCGCCAAGCTTTTCGCGCAGCATTTGCAGCACCCAGCCGGCCTTAGTGTAGATATTGCCAGCGTATTTTGTGGAGTCGTCAAAATCGCGCGTGACGATCGGCACCGCAAACAGGCGCTTCTGCCCGAACCAATCGCGGCGGTCGGTCCAGAAATCGTAGGCGGCTTCGTCGGCGCCGTAGTGCTGTTCCATCCAGTAGTGCTCGAAGAAAGTGGCGAATCCTTCGTTCAGCCAAAGATTCGCCCAGTCCTTGCAGGTGACCAAGTCGCCGAACCATTGATGTGCCATCTCGTGCGAAATCACGAAATCGTCGCCGACGCGCAGCTCCGGCAGCAACTTGGGATTCACCAAGTCACGGACGCTCAGTGTGGTGGCGCTGGTATTTTCCATCCCGCCTTCGGTGAAGCCGTCGACGGAAGTTTGCGCGTACTGCGTCCAAGGGTATGGCACGCCGAGCTTGCTGGAAAAAAGATCGAGCATCTGCTTCGTGCGGGCAAACGTGGACTGAATCTCGAATTGGTTGCCGCGCGGAACCAGGAATCGCAGCGCGACCCCGTTCCAGGAATCGTCCTGCTCGTCGAATTCGCCCGCGATCGCCGATATCAGATAGGTTGAAAGCGGCTGGGACTGTTTCCAGTCCCACGTTTTCGCGCGGTCGCCTTCATTCTTCACGCCCATTAACCGGCCGTTGGAAACGGTGATCCAGTTTGAGGGAACCGTGAGAAGCATCTCGGAGGTGGCGCGGTCGTTGGGATAATCATAAAGGGGAATGTAGTAGCGCGTGTCCTCCGCCTCACCCTGGGTCCAAACTTCCGCGGGCTGGTGCGGATAATCTTGATTCGGGAGGATGAAATAAAGCCCCCGTTTTGGCTTCCCGGAGTAGCGGATCAGGATGTCGTGGCGCTCACCGCGAGTGGCAGGGCGAGGAAGTGAGACGATCAGCTGCGTGGGAGTCGTTGAAAATTTCGATGGCGCACCGTCAATCGTGACGTCCTGGATATTCAAACCAACGGAATCGAATTTGAAATCGACAACGCCGGCTCGCAGAGCGGCGACCCGTTCGGCTACCTCGCCGTGAAATTGCGGAGCGGCGCCGTCAAGCCACAAGTGGATGCGAATATCCTGTAGGTCGTAGTCGCGGCTGGGAGCGTAAGGTTCGTCTGCACGCGCAGTGAAGCGCGTGCCCCAAGCCGTGCACGCAAGCAAAATGAGCGTGACGACCAGCGCCACAATATCGAGGCGCCGATTTTTCCGGCCGGTGGCGTTCTCTCTATCCATTCGCAGGGGCATTCTTTAGTTGATTATTATAGCCGGATAACCGTGCGCACCGGATCGCTTTCGCGGCGTGTACTGCGCGCGGAGCCGCGACTATGCCGGTTCGCCCAAGATGCCGCCAGGGCTCTTGCTGGATGCTCGCGGCGATTCCTGCGGCGATCACCCGAAGATCATGCTAAGTTTGAATCCCTAGAATTCTCTAGCCGTTACGGGATATCTTCGCGGAGGGAGCCAGCGTGGACGCCAAAGCGTCTTCGGCATCGAAAGCGGGAGCACGAGTGGAATCCGACAGCATGGGCAAAATTGAAGTGCCAAATGACCGCTATTATGGCGCCCAAACTGCGCGTTCGCTGATTCACTTCAACATTGGCCGCGATACCATGCCGCCAGAATTGATTCGGGCGTTCGGAATTCTGAAGAAGGCCGCCGCCCTTGTGAACGAGGATCTTGGAAAGCTTTCGCCGGAAAAGATGCGCCTAATCGTTCAGGCCGCCGACGAAGTGATTGCCGGAAAGTTGGACGAGCATTTTCCGTTGCGCATCTGGCAAACCGGAAGCGGTACGCAGACCAACATGAACGCCAACGAGGTTATCTCGAATCGCGCGATCGAAATTTCCGGCGGAGTGATGGGCAGCAAACAGCCCATTCATCCCAACGACGACGTAAATATGTCGCAATCTTCGAATGATACTTTTCCGACCGCCATGCATATCGCTGCTGCGGCGCGTGTTGCCGAGGCCCTGATTCCGTCCGTTGTCGGATTGCGCGGCGCCCTCGATGCGAAAGCGCGAGAATTTGCGAATGTCGTGAAGATCGGCCGCACCCACCTGATGGATGCGACTCCGCTAACGGTCGGCCAGGAAATGTCGGGATGGGTAAGCCTGCTCGACCGCGACTTGGAGCGTCTCGAGGAGATTCTGCCCGGGCTTTACGATCTCGCAATTGGTGGAACAGCCGTAGGCACCGGCCTGAACGCCCATCCCGAATTCGCGGAACGCGCGGCCAGAAAAATCAGCGAGTTGACCAACCTGCCGTTCACCTCTCATCCGAATAAATTCGCCGCGCTCTCCGCGCATGACGAGCTCGTGTTCGCCAGCGGCGCGCTCAAGACTCTGGCCGCTTCGCTGATGAAAATTGCGAACGATATTCGCTGGCTGGCATCGGGGCCGCGCGCGGGCTTAAGCGAGCTGCGCCTTCCCGAAAACGAGCCTGGATCCTCGATCATGCCGGGAAAAGTGAATCCCACTCAGTGCGAGGCGATGACCATGGTCGCTGTGCAAGTGTTCGGCAACGATGCTGCAATCGGTTTTGCGGGTTCCCAGGGAAATTTCGAATTGAACGTTTTCAAGCCAGTGATCATCTACAATTTCCTGCATTCCGTGCGACTGCTCACGGACGCCTGCCGCTCGTTCGCCGATCACTGTGTTTCGGGAATGGAATTGGATTTGCAGCGCATCGAGCAATACGTTAGGAACTCGCTGATGCTGGTTACCGCTCTTAGTCCGATCATTGGCTATGATAAATGCGCGGCGGCCGCTCACAAAGCTCACCATGAAAAATCCAGCCTACGCCAAGCCGTTCTGGAGCTTGGCTACCTCACCGCCGATGAGTTCGACCAGATTGTTGTACCTGAGAAGATGACGCATCCATAAAAGTTGCGCGGAGGCATGTTCCGATTCGATGCATTCTGTTTCAGGTCGGTTCACATTTCTGCGCGGAACACAGCACTTTTCGTCACATCGGTACGGACATTCTCACTTCTAGAACGATCTAATTTTCCAAATAGAAATTCCTTTGACACTAATTCCGGTGTTAACTAAAATTTCCTAATATTGAAACTGTTTTTTGAGTCCCCCCTTCCGCTGGAGCATCCATGCGGATACTTGTGGCCGAGCGCGATGCCGCGCTTGGCACCTTTCTGGAGCGCGAGTTTGGCGAAGAACACTACTCCGTGGACTTGGCCGCAGACCTGGACGAGATCGCCCGGTTGGCTGAAGAGCGCGATTACCAGGCCGCTATACTCGATTTAAACGTCGAAGGTTCCAGGTGCCTCGCTGTTTTGCGGCAGGCTCGCTCCCACGATCGCTTGCCCATCCTCGTCTTAGCCGCCGATGCCAAACCGGAAGCGCGGGCACAAATGCTGGATTTGGGAGCGGACGATCTACTGCTGAAGCCGTTTGCCTTCTCCGAGCTGGCGGCGCGAGTGCGGGCGCTTGTTCGGCGCGGCGGGCACGGGCCAGAAACCGTGTTGCGCGTGGACGATCTCGAATTAAGCCGTGTCGAACGTCGCGTGATTCGGGCCGGGCGGTCCATCGAGCTTACGCCCAAGGAATTCGCGCTGCTGGAATTCCTGATGCTCAATACGTCTCATCCCGTGTCGCGGCCGCAAATTGTTGAACGTGTCTGGAATTTATCGTTCGATACGCTGACGAACGTGGTTGATGTATATATCAACTATCTGCGCAAAAAGGTGGATACACCGTCCGATGGAAAGTTGATTCACACAGTTCGAGGAGTGGGTTACCAGCTGCAGGCGCGAAATCCGCATTTCGCCGCCTGAGAGTTTGGGTCCGGGATAATTTGAGGAGGCCATGAATGTCCGCAGGCATCCAGACGCTGCCGAAGGAACTGAGGGGGAAGGTGCTGGTCGCGAGTCCGTACGCTCCACTTCGAGCGCATATGGTGAAGAACCTGGCCGTCCCCGACGCTTCCGTCTCGGAAGCGCGCGGAGGAGCGGATGCTCTACTGAAACTCGAGAAGAGCGATTTCGGCACGCTGCTGCTTGATCCGAGGATCGACGATTTGGACGTTGGAGAGCTAATGGCGACTCTTCGCGGCCGCTTTCCCAATCTAGACGTGGTTCTTATGGAGTCCGATCCAAGGCGCGATGAAGGCGCCATTGATCGGGCGGAAGCTGAAGCTTCTCTGATGTCGGGGGCGGTGAAAAGCAAGATTTCCGTCGCCCAGCCTTTTCGAGACTCCCGGCCGGATTCCTTCGAGGTCATTCCCGATATTGCAGCCGAATCAGTGGAATCCCGGATGCGGTCGCTGCCCGGGATGATCGGCACGAGCCAAGCAATGCAGCGCATTTGCCGCCTTGCCCGCCTGGTAGCGCCGCGTGATACGGCGGTTCTGATCGTAGGCGAAACCGGCACGGGTAAGGAGTTGGTCGCGAGCGGCATCCACAGCCTCAGCCGGCGGAGCAAGGGCCCATTCGTGGTCGTGAATTGCGCCGCGATTCCGGAAAGCCTGTTGGAGGCCGAACTCTTTGGTTTCACGCGCGGCGCTTTTACGGGTGCTTTTCAATCCAGACTAGGCCGCATCCATGCCGCACACGGCGGGACTCTCTTGTTGGATGAAGTGGGCGAATTGCCGCTCGGCATGCAAGCCAAACTGCTGCGGTTCGTGCAGGAGCATGAAGTGCAGCGTCTGGGTAGCACGGATGTTTTTCGAGTGAACGTACGACTGATCGCCTCAACGAATGCCGACTTGATGCAACGTGTCCGCGAAAAACAGTTTCGCGAGGATCTTTATTACCGGTTATCCGTTTTTCCGCTCGATCTTTCTCCGCTGCGGGAACGCACCGGGGATACGCTTCCCTTGGCGCGGCACTTTCTGGATGGATTCTGCCGCGAGTCAGGAGTTGCGCCGAAGACATTCACTCCGGAAGCGGCGAATTTGTTGCAGTGTTATCATTGGCCGGGTAATGTGCGAGAATTGCAACACGCCGTTGAGCGAGCCTTCGTTTTAGCGGAGGAGAATCCTCAGATTCGGGCCGAGAATCTAGCGATGCTCGCCGGCGCGCCCGATCTTACAAAATTCTAACCTTGTCCAGCCGTTCCTGGAACCCGCCGTGCATGTCTACAGGGACATGTACACAGCGCTGCTCGATGAACGCCAATGCGAGAAGCTGTTACTCGATCACCTTCCGCATGTTCAATACGTTGCGCGCCGCATTCACACCCGTTTGCCGCCCCAAGTGTTGCTCGAGGACCTTGTTCACGCCGGGATACTCGGCCTGATGGATGCGGTGCGAAAGTACGATCCCGGCAAGAACGTTCAACTGAAACACTACGCCGAATTCCGCATCCGGGGCGCGATTCTGGATAGCCTCCGGCTCGTGGATTGGAGTCCGCGTGCGCTGCGCCGGCAGGCGCGGCGGCTCGAACAAGCAATATCGCAGTGCAAGGCGCGACTGGGCCGCGATCCTAGCGAAGCCGAGATCGCGGCCGACCTTGAAGTAAGCCTCGATAGCCTCCAGCACCTTCGAGGCGATCTTCGTGCTCTGGATATCGAGAGCCTTCAGTCGGCCGCGGAAGACCGCGGCGAATCGCTAGAGTCGCAAGCCCGATCGGAAGACGAAGATCCTTACCAGCAGGCGCTGCGGTCCGAGATGACCTCTTTGCTCGAGCTGGCGATTACCGAACTGCCCGCCCGCGAGCGCGAAGTCCTGGCTCTTTATCATTTCCAAGAGCTCACCATGAAGGAAGTTGGAGGAGTATTACGCATCGGCGAATCTCGCGTGTCGCAGATTCACACTGCCGCACTCAGTCGGCTGCGCTCCAGGCTGCTGGAAATAGTCGCCAAGCCGCCACAAGCACAAATAAGGACCACCCAGTGTCCCGAAGTTGCCACTCAGCGAAAACCCCCGCTCATGGAGGCAGCGAAAACGGGCGCTTCAACCCTAAAAGCGCCGGGGGCTCAGGCCCATGAGATGGTTTCGTAGCTATTCGGCAGGGCAATTGTATGTCTAGCGCTTCTGAAGAACGGTTTCGCAAATTAAGGTCGCGATTCAATGGCGCGGCTCCCCAAAACAGTCCAAGGCCGGCGCGGACCGCGCGTGTCCGAAATGGCTCCTCTGGGTCGCGGCTTCTGACCGACCTTCTCGGCGCAGTGCCCATTGACCTGGCGCGGATTAGCGAACATATTCGTTCACACCCCAAAATAGCCGACCTCATTATCAGGCTTGCTGGCTCGCTCCTTCTCTCAGCCGACAGCGGGATCACCATCGAAGAGGCCGCAGTGATGCTCGGGACTGATCGCCTGCATGTTCTCGCCTCTATGTGGTCGATAATCGAAAAATACGACGAAGGAGGCCGCGCCGAAAAATCCCCCGATGTAGCGGCCGAATCAGCCGAAAATCCGCGAGCCTTCTGGATTCATGGCACGAACTGGACCGCCCAGTCCCTTTATCTGGCTACTTTTCTTCGGGGTCTGGGATTGGATTCTCCCGGCTCCGAGTTGCCCCGAGATCGGATGGAGTCTGCCGGGCCGGCTTGGCAGACGGAGGATTTTGCGGACCTCAGGAACCTCTTGATGCGCGACTTCCTCGCACTCCTTCCGACTCTCAATCCGTTCTCGTCGAAGGCCGATCGTGCAAACACCATCGGCAAAGCATGAAGCGCTCAGTCGGCCCATTCCTTTCTGAACGCTTCATTGATTCTTTGGCGACACACAAACAACAGCAGCGCACTGCGTGGATTAGGAGGCGATACCATCATTTTGCTCAGAAGTTCTGCTGAGACGGGACAGAAGTCCAGTTACTTGATTCGGCTTGCCGGCGGTGAAAACGGGCGAGCGGTAACGCAAACTAAATTGAGTGGAGGAGAGCGTTTCCGGCTCGACCTTGCCTCCCACATCGCGAGTTCCCTTAGATCTCGGCCCGGTTTGCAGCGCCTGTCCCTCGCAGCGGGCGTTGCGAACCGGGCGAGTTTTGCGCTTTCCCCTCATTGGCACCGTACCCATACATTTCCAATTGGCTTTCGGCCCAGCGTTCGAGCCGTGTAGAATCGGCTACTGAAGTCGGCACCGCCAAACGCAATGCAGCCTGAATCCGATACCCGAATCCAGCATGCGCGGTCGACTTCCGCGGATGAACTGAATGGTCTTCTGCACGAATCAAACGAACAGACCTTGCTCGCCATTCTTGAGAATGCCAATTTGCAGGAGCAGCATGTCACTACACTGCTCGAGAGACTCAATTTGCCGGTGAGCGTTCTGAGCGCCGTGGCAGGTGAAGGGAAGTGGACATCCAGCGAGGGCATTCGGCTGCGTTTGGCGAGTCATCCGCGAACGCCGAAGCGTTTTGCGGTCGCCACCGTTCGGCAGCTATTTCTTTTTGATTTGGTCCGCTTGAGTTTATTGCCGTCCGCACCGCCCGATATCCGGCGTCTGGCCGAAGAGGTAATTCTCGCTCGCGTCCCGAATATTCCTGTCGGAGAAAGACTCACCCTTGCACGGCGAGGACCCGCGCGCGTGGCAGGCGCCATTCTTGCGGAAGGCCATCCGCAGGCGATCAAACTTGCCCTCGCGAATCCGTTTCTTACCGAAAGTCAGGTGCTAAAGGTCCTCGCGAAGACTGGCGTCCCCGAGCGCGTCGCCCAGGCGATTGCGGAACACCCGAAATGGTCCTGCCAGTATAATGTCCGCGCGGCGTTGGTCCGCTATGCCCGCCCGCCGGTTTCGGCCGTGCTCGCGTTTCTACCCGATCTCAGCCAGCGAGACTTGCGCGATATTTGCGCGATGGATGGCCTCGTCCCCGCCGTGAGGGAACACATCGAAGAGGAGTTGGCACGGAGAGCGGAAGTGGCGGCGAAAAAAACTAGAACGTAGCATCGGCAGGCATGGCGAAAAAATCCAATCAGATGCGTTGGATCATGGCGCTCGGCGCGCTGGCTCTTTTCGGGGTCCTCATCTACTCCTCCTTCCAGCAAACGCGCCAGCGATATGAGGTGTGTGTGTCTTTCAAGGGTGCAACGCACTGCGCCACCGCCGCCGGCTCGAGCTACGAAGAAGCCGTCCGCAGCGCTCAGACGATTGATTGCGAGCTTCTCGCCAACGGTCGCGATGAAAATATGGTTTGTCTCGGCAATCCCCCCGCGAGTGTGCGCGCACTCAAATGACGCCTTGCCTGAATTGCGGTGCGGATCGGGATAGGGACGTGTGCGAGTCCTGCGGCATGAGTTCAGTGGCCGCTGAATTGTCGTTGCGCCACAGGCTGCTCAACCGCACGGCCGTTTTCGTGCTCGGCTCGCTGGCATTTGTTGCCGTTGTCGCCCACTATCCTCCTCTCGAGCTTGATGGCGTATTGATTTTCGTTGGCGTGCTCTTCTTCGTCACCCTCGGTTTGGCGATTTGGGTGGAGCGCCGCGCCTTGCGCCACGGCGATGTGGAGAAGCTCAAGCGGGTTTATTACGGGCTGGTGCCGCTGCCATGGATTCTATCCGCCATTTTGCTCGGCAACGGAGCGATGGACCGTGGACCATGGCAAATTGAGCAAGCCCGCGTGGTCGGCAAGTTCTCCATGTCCGGCGCGCTGCCTTCGCGACGCTTGGTCGTCACATCCTGGCGGCCGGGCCATCGCCTGGAGCGCATCCCCGTCGATCGGCGCGATTTCGACGTATTCAATCGCGGCGACATGGTGACCGTAACGCTGGGAGCGGGTTTAGCCGGAATTCCCTGGGTAGTCGGCGTTTCACTCCGCTAATCAGTTCCGCGAAGATCCCTGCCGCCGGTGTATTTCTGGAAATGCCGCGTTCACACCGATAAGGTTTCCCTGATCGGCGATGCTAGTCTGGATTTCTGAGCGCAGTCTGAAACGCAAACCGACGAACTGAATTCAGCGCCAGCGTTTTGAAAAGAGTCGCATGCAACTGCCGGAAACGTTGACCGACCGTCTGCCATTCCTTTTGCCTGTCGAGGAGCCGTGGCAGCCCATCTCGCTGGCCGTGCTGAGCCTCTGGTGTGCGTTCTATGCGCTCTTCCTCCTGCAAGCTGCGCGCGGGAGCGGTCCATTTTTGATGATCGACCTTGTCTTCATACCCGTCCATGAGGGCGGGCATTTGCTGTTCCGGTTTTTCGGCAGTGAATTCCTGATGGTGGCGGGTGGCACGCTGATGCAATTGGGCGTCCCGCTTACGCTGGCTGCATTTTTCGTTTTTCAGCGGCAAGTGCCGGGAACGGCATTCTGCATGTTTTTCTTCTTCGAGCAGTTCCTCCCGATTTCCACATACATGGCCGACGCGCGAGCGCAGGAATTGCCGCTCCTCACCGTTGGGGATTCCGATACCGTGATCCACGACTGGAATTATCTCCTCGGCAGGGTGGGTCTTTTGGATCAGGACACGCACATCGCCCATGCCGTGCGAATCATGGGATGGATCGGCATGGTGGCAACCGTCGCGTGGATGGTTTGGCGCGCCTTGGAAGCGCGCCGCGCGATTCAAAGTTGCTTATACGCAAGTCGTAGGATTGCGTCAAGCGTTTCCTCGCGCTGCCAAAACAGCTCAATAGAACGGGCGCAAATCGGGCGGATGCGGCAGCGAAATTTGCAGCACTCGGCCATAATCCCCGAGTGTCAACTGGATAATTTCGGCAGGCCCCACGTCCCGGGAAGACCAATCCGAGCTCGGAATCACGCGCGATTGCTCGACGAGATTGCCGCTATCGAAATTGGCTCCCTGCGCTTTCAGATCCTTCACCTGAACTTCGTAAGAAATTCTGGCCTGGGTGTCCAGCAAAAGATATCGATGCCCGAGCAGAATCAGCACGAGGTTGGAGTCCTTCTTATCTTTCTTATTTTTCTTTTCGGGCTGATAGACGTTCCATGCCAGCGGCGTTTTATCGTCCAGTTTAACTTGGGCCTCGGATACCGCTACCCAGTGGATCGCATTTGAATCACTGTTCGCCCCCGCGATAAGCCAGTGAGAGGAAATAATTGAAGCAAGACGAGTGCGATCGTGCCTGCGGCGAGACGCATGGCCAGGCGGGTTGCGATCCTGCGGCAGTGGTGGACGCTCCGAAGTTTCATCAGCAGCAGAATACATCAGAGCCAGCGATCGTGGCCCGCTTTGGTAGAGGCACGGTCCGCCGGGCGGATGCCCGACGAACATTCGACAAATACTCGCCATCAGCTATGCGGCAGGTATTTCGGCGAAGGACTTATCGAGAAGCCGTATGCCTTCGTCCACATCTGACCGGGAGATATTCATGGGCGGAGCCAAACGGATCACGTTGCCGTAAAGGCCGCCCTTGCCGATCAAGAGGCCATTGGCGCGCGCCCGTTCCATCAATTCAGCGGTCTCCACAGGGGCAGGCTCCTTAGTTTTCCGGTCGCGGACCAATTCAAGCGCCTGCATCATCCCCATGCCACGAACATCGCCAATCAAAAGATACTTTTCCTTCAGATCCTCCAATTTCTTTCGCAAGTAGCCTCCAACGGCATGCGTGTTTTCAAGCAGTTTCTCCTCTTCGATCACTTCGATCACCGCGAGAGCCGCAACGGAAGTCACCGGGTTTCCACCGAAAGTCGAAATCGTCAAGCCTTGGAATTTATCCGCCAACTCTGCGGTCGTGATCGTGGCGCCCACCGGAACACCGTTGGCCATGCTTTTCGCGCAGGTCATGATGTCGGGTGTCACTTCCCACTGTTCGATTCCGAACCATTTCTTCCCGGTGCGTCCGAAGCCGGTCTGCACTTCATCGGAAATAAAAACTCCGCCGTAATTTTTCACGATGCGATAGACGATCTTGAAATATTCGGGCGGCGGCGTAATGAATCCGCCCACGCCCTGAATCGGTTCGGCAATAAACGCGGCAATCGCGCCACTGGTGCTTGTCTGTATCGCGTTTTCGACGTCGTTCGCGCAAGCAACGCCGCATTCCGGATACTTGAGGTTCAACGGGCAGCGATAGCAATAAGGACTCAGCGCATGCGCCACTCCCACGCTGATAACGCCGGATTTGCGCCAAGGCGCCTGGGCCGTCACGCCCTTCGCCAGCGACGACGAGCCTGCATATGCGTGGCGCAGCGCGACGACGTCATAGCTTGGCCCGGCCATGCGCGCCAACAGGATGGCAGCCTCATTCGCCTCGGTGCCCGAGTTCGTGAAAAAGCTCTTCTGCAGTTTCCCCGGCGTGATCTCCGCAAGCTTTTCCGCGAGCGCCACGATCGCTTTGTTAGGAAACAGGGTGGAAGTATGCTGCAGCTTATCCACCTGCGCTTTGATCTTCGACGTGACCTTCGGATTGCAGTGGCCCACGCCAATCGTCAGAATTCCGCCGAAAAAATCGAGGTACCGGTTGCCTTCGATGTCCCATAAATATTGCATCGAGGCGTGGTCCGCCACCAGCGGCTCCCGGTAATAGTTGGTAACCGCCGGCCAAAGATACTCCTGATGTTTGCGAATCACTTCCTCGCTGCGGCTTATCGTTTGCTTCCGCTCAGGCATGGAACCTCGGATTTTACAGCAGTTTACTCTGCCCTGTGCAACACGAACAAGGCGGCGCGTGCGCGGACGAACCGTGAATCAGTGCCGCAATTCGCGCCCTTCCCGTATAATCCGCCGGAATAGGTATGCAAGCCATACTCCGAAATCTGACGCGCGCGTTTGGCCGGCTTTTCCCCAATTGCGTGACCCTCAGCCAGGCCATCGCTTTTAATATGTTTCTGGCTTTCTTCCCGTTGCTGCTTCTGCTGCTCGGAGTGCTCAGCGGAACTCCGTTTTTTCACGAGGCTCTCAGCGAAATTCCCACCCGCCTTATTACGATCTTGCCGCCGGGCAGCTCGAGCGTGGTGGTTGAATACTTTGTCCGGGGGAGCGCACATCCCTGGCGATGGATTGCGCTCGGCCTGAGCGGCACGCTGATCGCAGGCACCCAAGTGATGATTGGCTATATGGAGGGCTTCCGCGTGATCGAAGGCGACCTCCTCCAGTTAGGCTACTGGCGACGCCAGTTGCGGGCGCTGCTTCTTTTGTGCGTTACGATCGTGCCCATGATGATCGTAATGATTCTCACCGTCTTCGCGAAGCAGCTCAACACGTGGCGCTTCTTCCAAACGGGATTGCCTCGTCTCACTCGGGTTATCGACTGGGCCTGTTACGCGTTCGTGATATTCGTACTTGCTATGGTTGTCTTGGTTTCCCTTTACCGGCTAGGTCGCCCGGGGCATGCGAGCTACCGGGCCCTTCTTCCCGGGGCCGTCGTTTCGACGGTGCTCTGGTGGGTGACAGACCTTTCATTCGGCTGGTATGTGCGAAAGATGCCATACGACGTGATCTATCGGGGTCTGGCGTCCGCCATCGGTCTCCTGCTTTGGATGTTTTTGACGGCTGTCATCGTTCTCCTCGGCGCCGCCTATAATGCCGAGATGCGTGAAGCGTCGGCGCCCAACAAGCTTTCGCTTTTCGTCCCATGAACTCGGGGCGGGCAGATTGCAGCAATTGTCCCGGGTGCTAAAATAAGTCGGTGGCTGACCCTTTGCGGCAACCCAGCCGGCGGAGGCGCGATGAACGAGATTCGCGTGGAATGCTATGCCGGGTACCGTCCTGAGGAGCAGCCGCTCCGCTTCGTCATTCGCGGCCGTGAGTTTTTGGTGGACGAACTTGATGGCCGATGGTTTTCTCCAGGGGCCAGCTATTTTCGCGTTCGCGCTGATGACGGCAATTATTATGTCCTCCGCCACGACGAGACCCAGGATTCCTGGACGCTCGACGGTTTTCGCGCCGCTCGTCGCGAATAGCCGCAACGCCTCTCGTACGAAGTCTTAACCACCTGTACGCATAGCCTCTATTCATTCCGGCTCCGTGCAACTTTCTCGGCCTGCCAGGGTTTAAGATCACTGCAAGCCATGAAATCGAATAAGGAATCTTTCTTCGCGGAGAATCGGCAAGGGCGCTCAGCATCCCAAAGAGAATCTTGCGGGGGACATGGTCGTCTTGACGCTGCTGCAACGATTGTTGTGGCCATTGTTACCGCCGTGCTGCTTGGTATTCTTGGCGCGGCCGTCGCGCCCGGAGCCAGCGCCGAGAAGCATTCCAAGCCGCCCGCGGCGATTAGCGGCAAATTCAAAGGCCATCTTCCGATCGCCGAGTTAACCGAGGATCAGGCCATCCTTCACGCACTGAATCGCTTGGCCTATGGTCCCCGCCCCGGAGATATCGAGCGCATCCGCCAGATGGGCCTCGAGAAATGGATTGACCAGCAGCTCCATCCAGAATCCATCGACGATTCTGGCTTGGAGAAGCGTCTCGAAAAATATCCAACCCTCGCGATGTCTTCCACGGACCTTCTTGCTGAGTTTCCCCCTCCGAATCAAGCCGCCAAGGCAGCCGGGGATACCAAGGAACAATACCGGCAGGAGTTGCAGGAAAAGCGCAAAACGGCGATCGCCCAAGTTATGGAAACGGGCAGTGACAACATGGATCGGGCTCAAGCAAGCCTTGCGAAGATTCAAGGCCCCGGCCGAATCATCGCCGAACTCTCCATGGGCAAGCTCGACCGCGCCATTTACAGCAATCGTCAGCTCGAAGCGGTCATGGAGGATTTCTGGTTCAATCACTTCAACGTTTTCGCCAACAAGGGTGCGGATCGCTGGCTCCTCACATCGTACGTGCGCGATACCATCCGCCCCAATACCATGGGTAAATTTCAAGATTTGCTGGTCGCCACTGCCAAGAGTCCGGCAATGCTTTTTTTCCTCGATAACTGGCTGAGCGTCGATCCCGTCGCATTTCAGCGCCATCAAGAGGAAATCGCCATGCGCCGTGCTCGCTTTCAAGGTCGGTTCGGGAGTGATTTCCCGTTCCCCGGTAGCTGCGGGCGCGCCCGCGCAAGGGAAAAATCAGGATCGTGGCCTCAACGAAAATTATGGCCGCGAAGTGATGGAGCTTCACACCGTCGGTGTGGACGCCGGCTATACGCAGCAGGACGTGATCGAAATGGCCCGCTGCCTCACTGGCTGGACCGTCAGCCAGCCCCGCCGCAATCCTGACTTCGTCTTCAAGCCTGAATTTCACGCCGAAGGCAAAAAAGTTGTGATGGGCCACACTTTTAACTGCGGGTGGCGAAAAAGACGGCGAAGAGGCGCTCAAAATGCTGGCGAACGATCCTCACACCGCGAAGTTTATCTCCACGGAACTCGCGCGCCATTTCGTTTCAGATAATCCGCCGCAAACTCTCGTCGATCGCATGGCCGGCACCTACGAGAAATCGGGCGGCGATATTCGCGCCGTCCTGAAAACCATGATTTACTCGCCAGAGTTCTGGTCCAAGGAAGCATACGGCGCCAAAATCAAGACGCCGTTCGAACTCGTCGCCAGTACTTCCCGGGCTCTGAACGCGGATGTCGAAGTTTCGCTGCCTCTCGCCATGTGGGTCGGCCGCATGGGAGAGCCGCTGTTCCTTTGCCAGCCGCCCACCGGTTATTCGGATAAGTCGCAAGCATGGGTGAATACGGGCGCGCTGTTAAATCGCCTCAATTTTTCGTTGGCCTTCGCGAGCGGACATTTGGCGGGCACAAGCGTCGATTTGGCTCCGATGTTCGGCGACGAAGCGTTGCGCGATCCCGAAATGGCGCTCACTCGCTCGATTGATCTTTTTCTCGGTGGTCAGATCGACCCGCAAGCGCGGCAAACGCTCGAAGGCCGCTTGAACGATCCGCAAATTTTGCAGGCGCGTCTCGACGATCCCGTCAAGCAGGTGAACGAAGGTTTGCTATCGGGCCTGGTCCTGGGCACGCCAGAATTTCAGCGGCGCTAACGGCCGGCCCGGCTTCGCATTCGTAAGGAGAATAGAAATGGCTATCTCCCGTCGTTATTTCCTGAAAAGCGGTGGCATCGCCATGCTCGGGATGGCTTCGCTTCCATCTTTTCTGCAGCGCGCCGTGGCCGCTACCGCTGGGCCGAGCAAAAAGAAAATGGTCGTGCTCTTCCAGCGCGGCGCCATGGACGGGCTCAACGTCGTCGTGCCCTTCGCGGAGCCGAACTACTACCAGTTGCGCCCCACGATTGCTATTCCCGCGCCCAGCCGCGGCACCTCCGATGCGGTCATCGATCTCGACGGCTTCTTCGGCCTGCATCCCAGCTTGCAGCCTTTGCAACCGCTATTTCAGAATGGCCAGCTTGCGATCGTGCACGCAGTAGGTTCTCCTGATCCCACGCGCTCTCACTTCGACGCGCAGGATTTCATGGAATCAGGCACGCCCGGCGTGAAATCCACGGAAGATGGCTGGCTGAATCGCGCGTTGCAGGCTGCGCCGGAAGACCACGCCTCCCCGTTCCGCGCTGTCGCCTTCGGACCGTATCTGCCGCGCACGCTTTCAGGCAGTGCGCCCGCCGTTGCCGTCTCCGATCTGAATCAATTCAAGCTTTACGGCCCGCAGCAGACCGTCGAAGGCGGTTTCGAAGCCATGTACGCGCAAACAGTCGACCAAGCTCTCCGTGGCGTGGGCCAGGAAACCTTCGAGGCCGTCGACCAGCTCAAGAAAATCAATCCTGATTCCTACCAGCCCGAAAATGGAGCGCAGTATCCTCCCGGCCGTTTCGGAAAAAGCCTTCAGGAAATTGCGGAGCTTTTCAAGGCGGACGTTGGCCTCGAAGTCGCCTTTCTCGATAGCGGCGGCTGGGACCATCACGTCAACGAAGGCGGCGTCGACGGCCGCCTCTCGAATCTTCTGCGCGATTTGGGGCAGGGAATTGCCGCGTTTCACCAGGACATGGGTGACCGCATGGGCGACGTCGTGTTCGTCAGCATGTCCGAATTCGGACGCACCGCGCACGAAAACGGCAATCGCGGCACCGACCACGGCCACGCCAATTGCATGTTCTTGATGGGCGGCGACATTAAAGGCGGGAAAGTTTACTCGCGCTGGCCCGGAATGAACGATGGCCAGCTTCACGACGGCCGCGACCTCGCGGTCACGACCGATTACCGCAGCGTCCTCGGCGAAATTATGGCCAAGCACCTCGGCGGAGCCAACTTGAATGCGGTATTTCCCGGTTTCGCCAACGATCCGCGCCAATTCCTCGGCCTGATCAAATCGTAGCTTGATCCATGTACCTCACCTCGGTTTTACGGGGTAAGGCCGTTCGGCCCATTTGACGGCGCCGATTCGTACGTGAACCGCCTCGCGTCCCGGATTGGCAACGGCTATTTTCCAGCCTTGATCCGCATCCCGTAAAACGATTGGTATACAAAGAAGAACGACACCGCAAAGAACACCGCGGCCAGAATGTGCGTCAGCAGCGGTTGCCTGCCGCCCAAATCCACCGCAAGTTCCACGGCAAGCAGCCCGAATAACGTCGTGAACTTGATCACCGGATTCAAGCGCCACCGAAGACGTATCCTTGAATGGGTCGCCGACCGTGTCGCCCACCACCGTCGCGTCATGCAGAGGCGTGCCTTTTTGTTTCAGCTCGACCTCCACAATTTTCTTGGCGTTATCCCAGGCGCCGCCCGCATTGGCCATGAAAATGGCTTCATACAGGCCGAATATCGCGATCGAAATCAGGTAGCCGATAAAAAAGAACGGCTCCACGAACGCGAATGCTAGCGCCGCGAAAAACACCGCGATGAAAATGTTCAGCATTCCTCGCTGCGCGTACTGCGTGCAGATGGCCACCACTTTCTTGCTATCGGCCACCGACGCCTTTTCGATGCCTTCCAGTTTGATATTTGCCTTGATGAACTCTACCGCCCGGTAAGCGCCCGTCGTCACCGCCTGAGTCGAAGCGCCCACGAACCAGAAAATCACCGCGCCCCCGGTGATCAGGCCCAGCACGAAGGGCGCGTGCAGCAGCGAGAGCTTATCCACATTGGTCGTTAGCCCGTTCGTAAGCGCCATGATGATCGAAAAAATCATGGTGGTCGCTCCCACCACTGCCGTGCCGATCAGCACCGGTTTGGCGGTCGCCTTGAAGGTATTTCCCGCGCCGTCATTTTCCTCCAGCATTTCCTTGGCGCGATCGAAGCGGACGTCGATGTTGAATTCGCGCTTCAGCTCGGCCTCGATGTTCGGCACCTTCTCAATCAGCGACAGCTCGTACACGGATTGGGCGTTGTCCGTAACGGGCCCGTATGAATCCACTGCAATCGTCACCGGCCCCATTCCCAGAAACCCGAACGCCACCAGCCCAAACGCAAATACCGGCGCGGCAATCATCATCGCGCTCAATCCGCCCAGGCTGAAGAGATATCCCACGGCCATCAAAATCACCATCGTCAGCCCAAGGTAATACGCTGAAAAATTTCCCGCCACGAATCCGGACAAAATTCCGAGTGACGCGCCGCCCTCCTGCGCCGAGCTCACCACCTCGCGGACATGCCGCGATTCAGTCGAAGTGAACACTTTCACGAGCTCCGGAATGATCGCGCCCGCCAGCGTACCGCAGGAAATAATCGTCGCCAGCTTCCACCATTGCGTCGGATCGCCGCTCAGTTCTGGAATCACGAAGTAGGAAATCACGTACGTCAGCGCAATCGACACGATCGACGTGATCCACACCAGCGACGTCAATGGCGACTCGAAGTTCATCTTGTCCACGTTGGCGAATCGCGATTTGGCGATTGCCCCGTTTATGAAGTATGCCGCCGCCGCGGCCACCAGCATGGCGATGCGCATCACGAAGATCCATACCAGCAGTTGCACCTGCACCACCGGATTCGCCACCCCGAGCAAAATGAACGTAATCAGCGCCACGCCCGTAACGCCGTAGGTTTCAAACCCGTCTGCGCTGGGCCCCACTGAATCGCCCGCGTTGTCGCCCGTGCAGTCCGCGATCACGCCGGGATTCCGCGCGTCGTCCTCTTTGATCTTGAAAACAATCTTCATCAGGTCGGCGCCGATGTCCGCGATCTTGGTGAAAATGCCGCCGGCGATACGCAGCGCCGCCGCGCCCAGCGATTCGCCGATTGCGAACCCGATAAAGCACGGCCCCGCGTAGTCGCCCGGCACGAACAGCAAAATAATCAGCATCATCAGCAATTCCACGCTGATCAGCATCATTCCGATACTCATTCCGGCGCGCAGCGGAATTTGATAAATCGGGTAGGGCTTGCCGCGCAGTCCCGCAAAAGCCGTCCTCGAGTTCGCAAAGGTATTCACGCGAATCCCGAACCACGCCACGCCGTAGCTCCCGAGGATTCCTACGACGCTGAAAAATAGAATCATCACGACCCGAACCGCTTCGTAGTGGCGTAGTACGCCGAAGTAAAGAATGATCACCGCCGCGATGAATATCCACAGCAGAAAAAGGAATTTGCCCTGCTTGATGAGATATGTTTTGCACGTTTCGTAAATCAGCTCCGAAATCTCGCGCATCGCGCGGTGTACCGGCAGGTTCTTCAACCGCACGTAGATGGTCATGCCGAAGCACAGTCCAAAAATGCAGAAAAGGATTCCCCACAGCAGCAATTTGTGGCCATCCACACCCAGGAATTGCACCTGCGACAAATCGGGCAATTTCAAATTCGCCTCGCCGCCAGCCGCCTCCTGAGCCCGCGCCGCGCCTGCCGCCATCAAAGACAAAATCAGCGCGCCGCCTCCTGCAACGATCTTTGCCATTAGGCGTCCCAGCCCTCTTTTCGCCGAACCGGCGCGAGCGAGTCCATTACTCATCAGTGATCCTCCATCAATATTTGTCATAAGGGATTGGTTGGATGTTGCTCTGGGAGGAGCTGCTGGATCATGGCCTGTTATCGGTCCACACCCGCAAAGTAACCCTCCAAGTCAGAATGAATGCCCTTTCCTCCGGATGAACGCTCCCGGAACAGGAGCCGTGAATCGCGAGAAGTTACGCCCAAACCTACAGCATGGAATCGACTTTTTTAGCAGGATTCCCCAATTTCGTCAAGAAAATGCCCGTCAACCATCTTGCGTAGCAGTTCGGTGGAAGCCCGGCATTTATGCCGGGGAAACAACTGCTGCAAATGAACGGGGCTTTAGCCCCGGATCCCTTGAGCCCCTTCTTACGTAATCGCCGCCTCCGTATACACGCCAAACACCTTCCGCAGCGCATCGCAGATCTCGCCCAGCGTGGCATAAGCCTTTACCGCTTCCACCAGATGGGGCATCAGGTTGTCACCGTCGCCAGCAGCCTTCCGCAAGGCCGCAAGCTTCCGCTCCACTTCTTCATTAGACCGCGACGCGCGTAGCCGTCGGAGCCTCTCCTCCTGACGCCCCCCAACGCTATCGTCAATCCGCAAAATCTCGATCGGTTTCTCATCCGATAGATAATCATTCACGCCAACGATAACCTTCTCCTTGCGATCCGCCGCCGTCTGATACTGGTAAGCCGCATCGGCGATCTCCCTCTGCGGATAGCCGCGCTCGATCGCCCGCACCATCCCGCCCATCGCGTCAATTTTCTCGATGTAATCCCGCGCGCCGCGCTCGATTTCGTTGGTCAGCGATTCCACAAAATACGAACCACCAAATGGGTCGGCTGTGTTCGTCACGCCGCTCTCGTGCGCCAGAATCTGCTGCGTCCGCAGCGCAATCGTCGCGGCGGATTCAGTGGGCAACGCCCAAGCCTCGTCCAGCGAGTTCGTGTGCAAGGACTGCGTCCCGCCCAGCACCGCTGCCAGCGCCTGTATGGCTGTCCGCGCGACGTTGTTGTAGGGCTGCTGCGCTGTCAGGGAGCATCCTGCCGTCTGTGCGTGAAAGCGAAGCGCCCACGAACGCGCGTTCTTCGCCCCAAAGCGCTCCCGCATCACGTAGTACCAAAGCCGCCGCGCGGCCCGGTATTTCGCAATTTCCTCGAAGAAATCGTTGTGCGCGTTGAAAAAGAACGAGAGCCGCGGCGAAAACTCGTCGATCCCGAGCCCTCTGCGCAGACAATCTTCCACGTACTCGATCCCGTCGCGCAACGTGAACGCCAGCTCCTGAATCGCCGTCGAACCCGCCTCCCGAATATGGTACCCGCTGATCGAAATCGGATTGAATTTGGGCGTATGCTTCGCGCCAAACTCTATCGTGTCCGTCACAAGCCGCATCGACGGCTCCGGCGGATAGATGTACTCCTTCTGCGCGATGTACTCCTTCAGGATGTCGTTTTGCAGCGTTCCGGAGAGCCTTTTCCAGTCAGCGCCCTGCTTTTCTGCTACCGCCAAATACATCGCCCAGATAGGCGCAGCGGGCGAGTTGATGGTCATCGAGGTCGTCACGTCCGCCAGCGGAATCTGATCGAACAGCGCCTCCATATCCGCCAGCGAACTGATTGCCACCCCGCATTTGCCTACTTCTCCCTCCGCCATTGAATGATCGGAGTCGTATCCCATCAGCGTCGGCAGATCGAAGGCCACGGATAAGCCCGTTTGTCCCTGCGAGAGGAGATACCGGAAGCGCCTGTTGGTGTCTTCGGCGGTGCCAAAGCCGGCAAACTGGCGCATCGTCCACAACCGCGCCCGGTACATCTGCGCATGGATGCCGCGCGTGTAGGGAGGCTCGCCGGGAACGCCGAGGTCCCGCTCGGCACTCCAATCGGTAAGGTCCGCCTCGCTGTAAAGGCGGTGAATTGGGTAGCCTGATACGGTAGTGAAATCGGCGGCACGCTCCGGCGATTTTTCAAGCGCAGGTTTGAGGGTCTTATCTTCCCATTTGCGTTCAGATTCAGAGGGCTGGCGCGGGGAACCGGCAGCCACGGGAGGCATTAGTTTCCCCTGTTTTTCCTTCCCCATACCCGCAGCTTACACCACAAGTTCTTGCTCCTCAGCCTCTAACCTCTGACCTCTAACTTCCGCCCCTATTTATGCGCCTGGAGCCCGTCCTCATCGGGCGCGCCCGGAATATTTGGCGTGTGATAGAGGGACCCGGGTCCGACGCCGGCCATAATAATGTGATGGACGTCCAGCGTTCGTCCCATGGCCTGATTAAAATTCAACTCCGCTTCAATCAAGTTGATACGGTCGCGCAATTCCACTCCTTCCGCTGAGGTGAGAAGCTGCTGCTTTTGGATTACCGTGAAAGCGGTTGAAGTTCCGAGCTGAAGCCGTTTCACTTCGTCGTCGTAGCTTTGCTGCTGAAGTGTTCGCGCTTCTTCGGCGGCGGCGATCGCGGCGCGGTCCTGATCGAGGGTAATTAGCGTCTGGCGAACATTCAGCACGATCGTGCTCTGTGTTTGCCGGTATTGTACGAGTTGCTGTCGCTCGTTCAACTGCGCCGTAGCGTTGGCGGCTTCTGCGGCGCGGTTGCGAATCGGCAGCGTGAAGTTGATCCCGCCTTCGAAGGTCGGATATCTGGCGTTGAATAATCGATTCAGGTCGTCGCCGTAACCGCCGGGGAAAGCGAAAAGATTTAGAGCGGTGACCGCGCTAGGTTCGAACAGACCTGGGACCGGCGCGCCTGTGGCGTCCACGATCGGCGCACCCATGTCGGCGGTCAGCCCGCTGGTCGTCGTCGTCGATTTTCTTTCAATTCCGCCAAGGCCCGTCGCGCTGTATTCACCAAACAAGTTTACCGTTGGCAACAGCGCGTTTTTGGTCGCTTTTATTTCGATTCCGGCGTTTTTCAGGTTTAGTTCTGCTTGCTGAAGCTCGGGCCGGTTTTTCCACGCTTCCTGCACCGCGTCATCGAGCGAAATATCGACGGGCGCCGGATTGAAAATCGGCGAAGTAGGAACGATCTCGATTCCTCTCAGCGGCCCAACCAGCGGGTCCTTGGTTATCGCGACAAGCAGCGTCGTCTCGTCAAGCAACTGGGTCGTTTGCGCTTGTACCAGGGCTTGCTGATCGGTGGCCAACTGCGATTGTGCGGTGATCACATCCAGCGGGGCCATGGTGCCGATTTCCAGCTGCTTTTTATTGTTTTCATAGAGCTGCTGGTCCGCCGCCACGGCTACTTGCTCCACCTTCACGTTTTCGCGCGCGTACACTAATTCCCAATAGTCCGTCGCTACCTGCGTCACCGTAGTGATCACCTGTTGCGCGAACTGCGACTCGCCTACCTTAATGGTGTTTTTGCCTTCGAGGATGTAGCGATCGTTCACAAGTCGGCCAAAGCCATTGAGCAGAGGCTGGGTAACCTGGATCGTCAGAGTGGATTGATTCGCTGGGTTGAATAGGTTGATCGGAATGCTGCTCGTCGAGCGTGAATTGTTAAAGGTAACTTGCGCCTGCGTACCCGTTGCGAACCCCTGAGTGTACTGCGCATTTGCCGTGAAAGTGTGCCCGAAAACCGCTGGCGGCGGCGTCTTAACAGGGGTCGCGCTGGTGCTAAGAGACCCAGTTCCGCCGAAAAATGGGTTGTTGATCGGAGTAGTTGTTTGCGCAAGGCTCAGAGTCCCGGTGATCGTAGGGTCGAACTGAGTCTTGCCGTTCGCGCCCGATCTCGCCAGCAACAGGTTTGCCTGATCGAGCCACGGAACGTACTGCTCCACCGCAATGGCGAGATTGTTTTCCAATCCCAGTGAGATGGCGTCCTCCAGGCTCAACATCAGCTTGCCATCCGAGATCAGCTGGTTGATCCGGGGCGTGTTCGTTAGGTCGGGCTGCGCAACGTGCATCGGCGTATAGGGCGCTACAAAGTTCGGAAACCAGGAATTGGGCTTGGAGTAGTCCCGGCCGTTAGTAAATTCCAAATTCCGGGATGGCGCTGCCGGCGCCCCCGGCGCGACTTGAGGGGGTTGATACTCGGGCGGAGGCGTTTGCTGAATTGGCGCCTGGGCTTGCCCCTGTGGAGCTTGCGCCGGCTGGTTTTGGGCGTAAACAGGCGAAATGATCATCGAAGCTATAAGAAAGAGCGCCAGCACCGCATAAATCGGCCTTCCAATCATCATTTTCGTCGTCTCCAGATGTTCAGGTCTATCACCCGTGCGGAATGCTAAGTTATTGAAACGTGCGCGGCTTACAATTTGTTTCAGAAACAATCGAATCGCGTGCGGCAAGCGCCAACTCGTCCTTTTCCAATCGGTTTCCCCGATCCGTGGCAGCAAGCCTGGGCTAACGGTCGCACCGCGTCTGGGCAGCGGAGGCTGGATTTTAGCATCGTCCCTGCCTGCGAACAATTGGTGCCGCTGCTAGTACCTCCCCGGGCGCAGCAGCGTAGCTATCCTGCGGTCGAGCGCCTGCCGGGCGGCTCAGCGGTGCTTTGTGGGGTCTTACGCGACCATTTCTTGCCTCGAAATGTTTCCAGTTGGAAGGAACGAAAGCTGCAAACTCGGCGTAATTTTGGGGCCGTCCAGGCATCGATTCGCAGCCAAACCGCGTTCTACGTTGACACCCGAAGTCGCGGCTTCTACCATGGCTCGTCAACCGCTCATGCGCCTTCAGCCTCAGCCAATTCTGCCGTGTGGCCGATTCAGCTGCGGAAGCCTAGAGTATTGGAGCTACTCCGCTTTTCATTCTTTTCGTTCCTCCGCGCGCGCCTTCTTCTGGATGGTCCTGGCTTTAGGACTCCTTGGCTCACGACCCGCGGGCGCTCAGTCGCCCGATCAAATCAAGCCCACGGGCTATGTCATGGATTCGGCGGACGTTTTGAGCCAGTCGGCGAAGGACCAGCTCACCGCGCTGTGCACGGAAGTGGACCAGAAGGCCCAAGCGCAGATCGCAGTGGTGACGGTTAAGTCGCTTGACGGTCGTCCCATCGAAGATTATTCGATCGACCTGGCGACCCGGTTGGGCATCGGCCCGAAAAAATCCGATCGCGGCGTGATGATCCTATTCGCGATTGACGACCACCGCGACCGTATCGAGGTTGGCTACGGGCTTGAGCCTATTCTGCCGGATGGGAAAGTAGGCACCTTCGAACGTGAAATTGTACCGTATCTACGCGCCAGCAATTACGACGGCGCTATTCTGCTGATAACGCGGCGTGTCGCCGACGTAATCGCGGCCGATCGCGGCTTCAAGCTTACCGGCGCTGTTCCACCTGCGCCTCCCCAGAACCGGGGCGGTACAGGCCCCGGGCAAATCATCGGATTGCTCTTCGCAATTTTTATATTTTTTCTGTTCCTCCGTGGAATGGGTGGTGGTGGGGTGGGCCGCGGCTCCGGTTGGTGGATTGGTCCGCTGATCGGAGCGAGCATGATGCGGGGAGGAGGGCGCGGAGGCGGGTTCGGTGGCGGCTTTGGTGGTGGGGCGGCGGAGGTGGAGGATTTGGCGGATTCGGTGGTGGAGGATTTGGCGGTGGCGGCGCGAGCGGAAGCTGGTAATGTGTGGCAGCGCCGGATTGCCCTGAGCTCAACCGGGAAGCGTCTCGCTGGCTCTTTTTCGAGGCTTCGACAATGGAAACAAAACTAAGCGGTCTGGTTGGCCGGCTGAAGTCCGCCGCGGGCGAGAATCTAAAAGCCGTGGTGCTGTACGGCTCGGCCGTGACGGGCGAGTTTATCGAGCATCACTCGGATTTGAATGTGCTCTGCATTGTGGAGCGAGCGGGCGCCGGCGATTTGGAAAAACTTCATCCTGTTGCGGAATCGTGGATGCGCGAAGGGAATCCGGCGCCCCTGATTTTTACTTTGGACGAACTCCGGCGTTCGGCGGATGTTTTCGCGATTGAACTGCTGGACATGAAAAATCATCACCGGATGCTCCACGGCGAGGATTTTCTGGAAAATCTGAATGTTCCGTTGGGTTTGCACCGGCTGCAGGTGGAACGCGAACTGCGGACGAATTGGCTGCGTTTGCGCCAAGCGATTCTTGCGGCCCCGCACAAGAAAAAGATTCAGTTGAAAATCATGCTCGATTCCGTGGCGCCGTTTTGCGTACTGTTTCGCCACGCGCTGATGGCGCTGGGACAGCCAGCGCCCGCCACCAAGCGCGAAGCCGTGCAGGTCATTGCAAAAGCCGCAGGCGCGGATGCCTCTGGCTTTCAGAGCATCCTGGATTTCAGGGAAGGGAAGCGCAAAGAGAAAGACATCGACATCGAGCCGACGCTGCAGACTTATCTGGAATTCGTGGAGGTAGTGACCAACGAAGTAGACCGGCGGCTCGAAACTTCCTAGGGGTTTCGAGCGTATCTCGATTAGACGGCAGGGAGGTTGCTCATGAAGCTGGCGCTTATTGTGATCGTGGTATTGGTGGTGATCGTGCTGATTTGTGGCGGGATGTATGTTTCGCGGCGCAACCAAATGGTGACCCTCAATGAGACAGTGAAATCCGACTGGGCGCAGGTTGACGTCGTGCTCGAGCGGCGATCAGACTTGATTCCGAATCTCGTCGAAACAGTTAAGGGATTCGCCGCACACGAGACGCAGGTGTTCGATGACGTCGCCAAAGCCCGCACGCAATATATGAGCGCGCAAACTCCTACCGACAAGATCGCGGCGAGTAATCAGCTTTACGGTGCGGAGGTGAAGGTTCTGGCCCTGGCCGAGAATTATCCCCAATTGAGATCCAACCAGAACTTCCTGCAATTGCAGGACGAATTGGCCGGCACTGAGAACCGCATCGCAGTGGAGCGCAGGCGTTACGACGATGCGATTCAGAGTTACAACACTTTCATCGGCCTCTTCCCGAACAACATCTTCGCGGGCTGGGCTGGTTACAAGCGCAACGACGCCTATTTCGCCGCGCCGGAAGCATCGCGGGCAGTGCCGAAGGTGCAATTTCCCGCTCCCGCGACGAACTGATGAGTCAATCAAGGAGCACTCTCCACGGTCGGAACTTGAGGTTTTTCAGCATCTTGATCCTGGGCGCGCTGGCGGTGTTGGGCGGGCAATTTTACCTCTATGGACAGGACAAATCGGGTTTCCCCGAAGGCTACGATGCCGTGCAGGCTGCGCCCAACAGCCACAAAGTTATCTTCGAAAACGCATTCGTTCGCGTACTAGAGGTCATCGTGCCGCCACCAGGCTCGACGGTGCCGATGCATCACCACCGTTGGCCGAGCCTGGTTCTCGATTGGGATACGGGCGGCGGCTCGCCGCATGTTCGTTACCTTCGTCCTGACGGAAGCGTCAGGGACATCCCGAGCAAGGAGGAGCCGGTTCATCCTGGCGTTTGGAAGGTTCAGTGGGCGGAGCCGGAGCCGATGCACTCGATTGAGGTCCTTGCGATGCCGAAAAGCGCCGCCATTCTCCCCGAAGGTCCTCCCGAACTTCGCATTGAAATCAAAATTCATCGGTAGGAGCCTACACGGCCAATTTCCGAAACAAATGATTCGACCTCCTATAACTTTCCCCAAAAGGCGAACACTACTGCCCCAAAAATCAGCAGGAACGAGACTGCGTAATTCCACCGCAGCCGTTCACCCAAATAAAAATACGCGAAAAAGACAAATACCGTGATCGTTATGGATTCTTGAATGATCTTCAGTTGGTATCCGGTGAAGAGCCCATAGCCGATCCGGTTGGCGGGAACCTGAAAACAATATTCGCCGAACGCGATCAGCCAGCTAACCACGATCGCTTCGAATAGCGGGGCGGAGCGATGCTTCAGGTGCCCGTACCACGCGAAGGTCATAAACGTGTTGGAAATGAAAAGGAGAATGATGGTGGTCATGCGCCATCATAGAATGCGCTTTCGCCCGGAGGCAACGCCGGATCAGAAAGCATATTAAAGATCGCGGCGCGTAAGTCTGGGCAGACAGGCGGAGACGATTTGGCGCCGCGAGCTACGCCGGAATCTGTCGGACCACCAGGTGCAACAACTTCAGCGAGCCTCCCGCCGGGGCCTGGATCGTCGCGCTCTCCGAGGGGCCAAGATACACACCGGCGCCTTTCAAGACTTCATAATCTTTATTGTCGAGGCGAATGCGTCCGCTGCCTTCCATCAGGTAGAGCAGTTGGTGCTTGTCCGAAGCCTCTGCCTTGAAGGTTTCTCCGGATTTGAGCCAGCGCAACGCCGCCACCACATTCTTTGCGCCGCAAAGTTCCCGGTTCAACATTTCGGTGACTTCACCCTGAGGTGTTTTCTTGCGGGGAAGCTTATTCGTATCGATGAAAGTCAGCATGAACTCTCCTTTGGTCCGACCGCGGCCTTAGGTCTGAACCCAGACGCCGCCCTCGACGCGGTTCCAGCGAAGGTCGTCGGGTGTCCCGTCCAGAATCGTGGTGACGAAGCGGTTCGGCGCTTGAAACTCGAAATAGAACAATGGTGTTTTGGAGGCTCGCAGGCGATGCTTGGCCTCGGCGGGAATGAAAACTAATTCGCCCGGGCCCACGTCGCGCGTTCCTTCCTCCGATTCCACGGTGCCTTGTCCTTCCATGATGAAATAAAAATGTTCGCAATTCTTATGAAGATGGTAGGGCGAGGAAGCGCCCTTCACGTAGTGCATGATGCCCGCCAGCATATCGTCGATTTTAGTGAGCTCCTTATTGACGAAAAACGTGCGCTCGCGGCCCGGCACTACGGAGATCAGCTTTGGCAGATCGTTTTCATGAAATATGTATGCCATCGAATTCTCTCCTAAACGAATCCCGGCTCAGTGTGGCCGATAGGCGACGCGTGCAACCTCGGCGTAAGGGACAGCGGCAACAGTTGCTCGGATTTCAGCTTGCCTGTGGCGCTCGACCGTAGGTTTCGGCGACCCGCGATCTTCTTCGCCCCAAACGACCGTGACCTCTGTGCCCACTTCGCTGTGCTGGTTATCCACAACGGCCAGCGAGATCATGGCGCGTTCATTATAGGTGTAGCCGGTGTAGGTGGATACGCCGATGGTTTGCCCATTTTTCAAAACTTTATCGAATGGAAGCGTGGAATAGTTCGCCAGCGGAGTATCTATGTATTTGAAAATATCACCACCCTCGTATAAAGAACCGGTAACGCGTTTAATATCGTCCTTGTTCCACACGAGCGTTACTTTCGTCCGCTTCTGGCTGGTTGCCATTTTTTCCAGCGCTTCTTTTCCAATGAAATCATGGTCGAATTTGACGAAAGGCCCGTAGCCAAGGTCGTAGGGAGTCAGATAATAGTCGGTGATATCGTTCGAATAAAAACTGCCTCCGAGCGAGGCCGTGGCTTCGTAACTCGTCGCCTTCAGCCACTGCCGATATGCCTTCATCTCTTCACCCGCATATATCGCCGGAAGGGGAGATGGAATCCATCCCGATTCGAGGCAGGTGGTGGGGTAAGCTCGAGAGCCGACTTGTCGAATCCCAAATTCTTGGCCGCCTTCAACGATGGCCTTCCGGACTTCATCGCCATGCTCCCAGGGACCAAACAATTCCCATCCGGGTTGCCCGACCATCCCGTGACGTAAGGCGCGGACACTCCGGCCCGCGATGGTGAGTACGCCCATATTGAAGAACCGGATATCCGGCGTAGGTTTTCCCGTAACCTTCTCCATGACCCGAAGAGCATTCGGGCCTTGAATTTGGTATCGGAAAGCCTTTCGGTGGCCTCGATTGACAGCCGACCTCTCATCCCTCTCCGCCGATGCTTTATACCCGCGAGTCTCCAAATTGTATTGCACCCAATTGTGAGCGGGCGGACGCCCGACGAGGTTGAATCTATTTTCATCGAGATAAAAGAGAATCGCGTCACCAATGACGTAGCCATTATGATTACAAGCAACAAATTGCTTAGCCTGATTGACTTTGAAGTTTTTAAAGCTATTGATAGCGAGATCGGAGAACAATTTGAGGGCTTCAGGACCCTCCACATAGAGATCGGTCATATGGTGAGACTGGTCGAAAAGGGCGCAGGTTTCCTTCCATGCACGCTGTTCATCTCTCCAATTTGTAAATTCCGAACGCACCACCGGAAAGGCATATGGTCCTATCTGAGAATTTCGCAACAGCTTGACTGGACTCTCGGCCGTTTGTAGCACTTCTTCCAAGCTTCGATAATTCATCGTCACAGTAACTCCCTTTGTTGGCGTAGACGCATGTCAGTTCTTTGAAGTTGCGAGAAAAATATTTAGAACTTATTCCGATAGCAATTGGCACCTGAAGCTTTCGCGGTATGGCGTAATTCGTTCCACTTCGCTGTTTTCGCTATCCCTCACACTCTCATGCTCCCGCTCCAACGTGACGGATGGCGCCGAGCGCCTGCCGTTCCTCGCCGTTCGGATCATCTACGACTTCGCACTCGTTGTTGAGGATCATGGTGGCGCGCTGCCTAGTATTGAAGGCCGGCCAGTTTGGGAGACCCTCGTGGCTTGGGTTCCCGGTGCGCGCAAAAGCAACCCAGGCGCTGCTGATTTTGTCTTCGAGAGCATAGCGATCTTGGCCGGAACCAGTCATGGCCGTCGCCAAATCAACATTGTCGAAGACAAATGGAATTTCGAGCGTGTGGAACGTCCTCAACTTTCCATCCCTCACCGGCGATTTCCATGTGAAGTAATACATGTAGACCGGCGCCATTCCTTGGTCCGCTTTGCGCTCGGCTTCAGTTAGCACACCTGCGCGGAACGTGGCGTCCGATGCAAGTATTAAATAGAGATCCGTATTGCTGATGTTCGGCCGCCCCTTTCGATAAGCATCAATCAACCGAGTCACCGAGTCATCGTCAGCGCCGCGCAGTGCTTGTTTGACGTGCATACGCAGAGCGTCGTCGTCCATTGGATCCACCGCCGTGCCACGCATGAAGGTGACCTCGGTTTCAACGGACCCGATCAGGAGCGGAACAGTTGCTGAGATTTCCGGTGCATCAGGATCGAACGGGTTCCTCGGTAGCGAATGACCATCCACCACGGGCGCCAAGCGGAGACCACTGGGGCCAGCCGCACCTCCGCTGCCCATTGCTGCGACGAGTTGCTCCGCAGGCATCTTCTGGACTTCGTCGATCTGATTGGACTTCACTCCTAGTCTCGCGAGATACGCTTCCGCCGACTTGGTCGCCTCGTCTTTTGGCACACCCCTGATTGCAGAGGCACTTTCTACAACGGCCCGGTGAAATAGGCCCTTGGCCGATGGCATTGCCATTAGTGTGCTGACTTTTCCGCCGCCGCCGGACTGGCCAAAGATTGTGACGTTGCCTGGATCTCCGCCGAAGGCCGAGATGTTGTCCCGCACCCACTCCAGCGCTGCAACGATGTCCAGCATCCCGACATTGCTCGAGTCGGCGTATTTCTCCCCGCCGAGCTCGGCGAGATACAGATAGCCGAACACGTTGAGCCTATGGTTTACGGTGACGACTACGACATCGTGCCTGCACGCCAAGTTCGCTCCGTCATAAATTATGAAAGCGCCGGATCCTTGGGAGTACCCGCCGCCATGCAGCCACACCATGACGGGCCTGCGGCCTTTCCCTAGGCCAGGGCTCCAGACGTTAAGGCGCAGGCAGTCCTCGCTCGCGGGTTCGCGCCGATCCACGGCGGCCACTTCCGGAATCAAACCGGACGGTCCTTGAGGGGACCTGGGACCAAACTGCAAGGCATCGCGGACGTCCGTCCAAGAGTCGGGTTTGGATGGCGGCATAAAACGCCGTGCATCGGCGGTTGATGCACCGTAGGGAATACCAAAAAATGCGCTGACTTTATCGCGCGTTATACCGCGAACTCGTCCCGCAGTCGTGCGAACGACTGCGCTCGGTGAGGAACACCCGAGGTCCTGCGACCATGCTTGATGGAATGCCCCGCGCGCAAAGAGACTGGCCGTCGCCGCCGTCGCGCCATAGTTGAGAAAAGATCTTCGGTTCATCGCTGTATTCCCCCTCGAATGTGAAGCGTCCGAAGCCTCATGTTCGCTTGAGAGTTTCCGAATGAAATCTCCGGGTCTCCGGCGAACGCTAATCATTTAAACCATCACGACATCAAAGTCCAGTGCGAAGCGTACGACCCACAAAACTGCTGCCGCGGTTCGATAACTTTATTGCTAAAGCAGTTCATGTTCTTGACATCACTAATCCTGCGGCGTATATATCTGTCAAACTGCAAAGGAGAAAAAGAAGGAGTGTTTGGCAATATTCAGACTGATCCCAATGGCCGTCCAACGCTTACTTGTCGCCGACTGAATAGGGATGCACGGGTGGGCATCCGCTGGATAGATTTCAATTATCAAACATCGCTGCGCACTGCTTTGGCGTCGCCTCTCGGACGTTCCGCTTCTCGGCCTAGGCGCCGCTAACGTTTCTGCGAAAAGGGGGGGATGATGGACACGTTCTTGTCGTCTTTTTGTTTGCGGTGCCTCAATACCAAGAAGGCATTTCAGGCGCTCGGTCTCGGCTTGGGAGTGTTGCTACTCTGTCTCCCGGCTTTTTCACAACTCAACCTTGGAAGCATTGCCGGAACCGTCACGGATACGAGCGGCGCCGTCATTTCAGGCGCGACCGTGACCGTCACCGACTTGGAACGGGGCGTCTCGCGGACTTTGACCACGGATACGGCCGGTCAATATTCGGCTCCCGGTCTTACCCCTGGCACGTACTCTGTGCGCGCGGAGTTCGCCGGCTTCCAGGCGCTAAACCGCACGGGCATCTCGGTGGGAGTTGGTCAAGCTGTCCGCGTGGATCTTGCGATGCCGCCGGGCTCTCAAACGCAGACTGTGACCGTAACGGAAGCCGTGCCGCTCATAAACACCACCAACGAGGTGCTATCCAGCACTGTGGAAAGCGACCAGCTAACCGAGTTGCCGATTAACGGCAAACTATATACGAAGGTGTTGGACTTCCAGCCTGGAATCCATGCGAATCCGGGCGGGAATTCGCCGAACTACTCAACCAATGGCGCCAGTGTCCAGAGCAATTACTATATGCTCGACGGCGTGGAGAACAGCAACATATTCGTCAACTCCGGACCTCTCATCGGCGCGGCCACCAGCAGCGACGAGCTGACGATTTTGCCCCAGGACGCCGTCCAGGAAGTCAACGTAATGACCAATCCCCCTGCGGAATTTGGGTGGTTCCAGGGCGCCGTCGTCAATGTCGGTCTGAAATCGGGGACGAATACCATCCACGGGACAGCCTACATAAACGCTCGCAACAACAACTTGGATGCGTACGATCCATACCTGCTCGGGGCGCCGGGCACGCCGAACCTGCCGAAGCAGCCGGATGATTTCAAGCAGTTCGGCGGATCCATGGGCGGGCCGATCAAGAAGGACAAGTTATTCTACTTCGGCGCCTTCGACGGAATGCGATATACCGTTGGAATCGGGACGCACGCAAACGTGCCGACCGTCAATGGCGGGGCCGTGGATAACCCCGCTAACAGCGTGCCGCTTGCGATCGATGACCTGATTAACAACCAGGGCATTTCGCCGAGTCAATTGAGCCTGAACCTGGCGGACTGCACGGTCGCCGGCGCGGCGCCCAACGCAGCAGCCACTTGCGGGACGAAGGGCGTATTTAGAAGCAACTCACTCCAGACACAGAATGTTGGGGTGCCGGGAACCTTCTCCGGTCATTCGAACAACGTGATCGGAAAAATCGATTATCACCTTAACGACCGGAACTCGATCAACGGCGAATATTTCTTTGGCCAGGCAGTTACCAGCACGCCGAACGCCGGCGAGCCGTCGTTCTGGAACAACTTGAACGTCAGCCGAACGCAAATGATGCGCGCGGTTTGGATCGACACTCCGAATTCCAACTGGGTGAACGAAGTCCGGTTTGGCTACAACCGCTACAGGCTGGCGGATGGCAACGCGGAATGCCTCTCGGAATGTAGGCCAGCCGGATTTTAAGGCGCTTGGTTTCATTTCCGGAGCGAATCCTCCGTCTCCTTTCTGCGGATTCCCGGTTGTGAATTTTACCAGTTCGAGCCTTACCTCCCTTGGCGCGGCTTTCCAACTTAAGCGACCAGGGCGTGTTCCAATATACCTACACGGCATACGACAACGCTTCCTATACGCATGGCAAGCACAATTTCAGGTTCGGGTTCGAGTTCCATCACAGCAGGTTCCGGGGGATCGGCGCTCCAGGTTTCCTTACCGGCGTTCTCAATTTTAACGGGGGCGTCGCGTTTTCCGCCACCCGACGCTCCACGGATCTGCAGGATTTCCTTGCTGGAGCAATCGGCGCCGGCAACCAAATCCTGGTAAACCCCCAGCAAGAGGACACCAGCTCTTGGGTTCAACCGGGAAGCCTTCTACTTTTCAGACGATTTCCGGGTGAATTCGAGACTGACCGTGAACCTGGGGCTGCGCTACGAATTGGAGCCGGCGATTCAGGTGGACAATAACAGCGCGGGCAACTTCAGTGCGTCTTCGCCAACAGGCATGGTGCAGCAACACGGCAGCCCTCTGTATCAGTCCTATTACAAGGCTTTTGCCCCACGGGCGGGCTTCGCCTGGGATATCACGGGCAAGGGAACTACGGTGCTGCGGGCCGGCATGGGCATAAGTTACGATACGCCCCAGGTCGACGACTTGGTCGCAGCGAGTTTCGGCGCGGGCCTCAACACCACTCCCACCGGGTTCGCTCTCTATAACGACGGCGGCTTGGTGTTTCCCGCGTCGACGAATCCGCAGGCCGTGAAAACGGGCATTCCTTCCATCCCGGGAGCCGCATTGAACTGGGCGGTCAACGTCCCGGTTTTTCCCGCGAATCTGAGTTCCGACTTGGCGTGTGGCACCGGCAACCCCTTGATCACGACGCCGGGCGGCACCACGCCCTCGCCCATGCACGCTAAAGGCACGAGGCACTGTCGTCAGGCTCCCAAACGGCCAGATGTCTATGAACACGTCTAATGTGCCGGTCCCCCCTGTTCACATGGACGCTGGGCATCCAGCACGCCTTTCGGGCCAACACTTCACTGACGGTGAATTACGTGGGCACTCACGCGTACAATCTGGCGAGCGAGATCAACATCAACCAGGCGGTACCGGGAGACACGGCGGGCGTGCCAGCAACGCCAGCCGTATTTCAGCCAGTTCCCATGGTTCAACGGCATCTTCGTATATGGTCCAGCCGGGTTCTCCAATTATCACGCCCTGCAAGTGACCTTCGTTCAGCGGAATTTCCACGGACTGACGCTGAATGCGGCCTATACCTATTCGAGAGACTTGGCCACTCCCAAGGGCGGCAATGACCCCTACATAACGAACAGTCAGTGCGTAGCGTGCGACTATGGACTTCAAACTCCCACGCAAGACCTCGGCGTTACGCTGGTTTACGCGCTTCCGGGGATGAAGGCACCGGCGCAGCTACTGGAGGGTTGGCAGATCTCCAGCACCATCAACGTGCAAAGCGGACAGCCCTTCAGGGGCAATGATAGCAGCGACGACTTCGCTGGAGTCAACGACAATAGAGGGCTGTTCGGCGGCACTGCGGAACCCTGGTCTCTTTACGGAAAAGCAAGCGATTTTAAGTTCGGGGGACTAGCGCCCCTTCCTTGCTTCGGGACGAGCTTTCTTTTCGCCGTTGTCGGGGGCTGCAACCCAGTCGTGCCGGCAGCTTGCATGAACGCGGCCAACGCGGAACCAACAAATCCGTCGGTTCCGGGCTCCAGCGGGGCGACTTCACTCGCTGCAGCCGGATGCTATATGTCCCCCAACGGAAAGTCGGTGATCATTCCGCCAGCTCAGGGCACTTTCGGCAACATGAGGCCAGGTGTCCTTATCGGCCCACCGTTCCATGAGTGGGATCTGTCGGTCCGTAAGAACGTTTAAGGTCAACGAGCGGCTCGGGCTGGAGTTCAGTATCGCGGCCTTCAACGTCCTCAATAACCACGCCTACTCTCTTGGATTTACGGGCGGTATCGTGAACCTGCCGTTCCTGTTCGGCATATCAGGCGGGCAGCCGAACGACGGCAACCCGGTCAACGGTACGGGCGGCGCTCGGCAAGTGCTTGTTGGGCCTGAAGGCCACTTTCTGAACGGTTCTACAATCTAAGCTTTCATGAGCGAATTCGCGGCTTGTCGCGGCCGGTCGTTCGCGATTCGGTGTCATGCAGCAGGCATAGTGCTCGCCCTGGTCCTCGCCGGCTGCGGGGGAAAAGAGTCCGTTACAACGCAGCAGTCTTCACCCGCTGCTGCGCAGCAATCCGCGCCAACGAAGGTCGTCGATTCCGCTACCGTAGCAAAGATTACCGGCACGGTCACTCTGGAAGGAACTCCGCCGGCACCGCGTGAAATTATGCTGAGTGGCTCGCCGGCGTGCGCGAAGTTGCATTCCTCGCCGTTGATCTATCCCGAAGTCGTCACCGGGAATCATGGCGCGCTCGCCGATGTGATCGTCTACGTGAAGTCCGGACTCGAGAATTATCGCTTCACCGTTCCAGCCGCTCCCTCCCGAATCGATCAGCGAGGCTGCATGTACGAGCCCCACGTCCAGGGGATCATGGTAGGCCAGAAACTCACCGTGGCGAACACAGATCCTGTTTTGCACAACGTCCTCATGCTGCCGCGCCAGAACATTCCCTGGAATAAATCGCAGCCGATTGGCTCGACGCCGATCGAAACTTCGTTCGATCGTCCGGAGCTAGCCATGAAGGTGCTGTGCAATATTCATCCGTGGATGTGCGCCTACGTTTTCGCCTTCTCGCATCCCTATTTCGACGTCACGTCGAAGAAGGGCACATTTGAATTGAAGAGTCTCCCGCCGGGCACGTACACGATTGAAGCATGGCAAGAAAAGTACGGAACGCAGGACCAGAGCGTCACGCTGGCCGCCAAACAAGCAAAATCCATTTCATTTGTGTTCAAGGCCGCGCACAAATAGGCCGCAGCCGTCATACCGCCTCGCTAAGACGCGTCGCAGCTGAATAACGACTGGATGCAACGCACACGGCGCGCCGGCTCATTTCTTATTTGGATTAGCTGGGGGCGTAGCCGCTCCTCCGCCACTGTTACCGGTCGGCGCTGGCTGGAGAAAATTGTCGAAATTTACGCCGGGCGGTGGCGGCAGCACTTTACCCGGATGGGTTGTGAAACCAATTATGCGGCCCATAAATATGACGCCGATCCATAACGTGAGCGACAGAACTGCCACCGCTTTGCCCGCACGAGGTGCCGACCGAGCCTTGTCCCACTGAGGAACCGTTCGGCCCGCGGTCATCTCGAAAACAAGCATGTTGACGCCCGCGAGTACCAGCAACAGCATCTTTGTCCTGAAAAATGGATTGTGATAATAGATTCGAGCATTTGTACTGAACATCGTTAGTCCGGTCGCCACGGTCAAGGCGAAGGCGGCCCACGTCCACTTCAGGATGTCTGAGGACATCCGCTGGAAGGATCTCTGGGTCGAAGCAAGTCCCAGCAATCGAAGGTCTATGACCGCAATCGTGCCGACAACCAGAGTGAAGCTAATGACGTGAATCGATTCAATTATCGGAAACATCCAGATCGAATCGCGAATCGTTGTGGCGAAGCGAGTGGCTTCAATCAACTTGAGAAACGCGTCAATTTGCATTAGGGCTCTGTTCCAGAATCATTAATATTCTTGTGTCGCCGGTGACCAAGAACCCCAGATGTGGTCGTAGGCGATCAGGCGTCCCAGCACAATAATGAACAGGAAAATCAGGAACGTCAGTATCGCTAGCGACTTAATGGATCTGCGGTTGACGAGCGTTTCCCACTGCGGCTCGTGTCTCGGGACGTTGATTAGAAAAATTGCTGAAAGCACTGTCGCCACGGCTACGAAAACCATTTTCGTCCAAAAAGAGAAGTTCACCAGCTCACGCGCAGGTTCCGCGATGATCATCACGATTCCCGTTACCAGTTGCAGGCATAGTCCGCCTACTAACCACGGACCGAACCGGTCTGTGGTCTGCCGAAGCGTTTGATCCGTTCCCGCCCATCCGAGAATTCGGAGAACCATCATGAATACGGAGCCGATTATGATTGCAATGCCAATAATGTGGATGGATTGAACACCGGGGATAAGCCAACTCTCGTGGACTCGGAAGGTGTGGCTAAGGGGTGCTTTACTCAACCACTGAGCAAATCGATTCACTTCAACCCTCCTCTTTCATCCCTTTTTAGGGAGCTATATGTTTTGGCTTACTACGCTGCTGCAGCGCGACACCCGCCGCGCCGCAGTCCATGGACGAATATTGAGTTTAGAACCTTCCACTGATCGTCGTCATGCCAGCTACGGTGTCACAGGTCTTACCTGCAGCCGGGGGCGTTCTCCAAGGGCATTTGTAGATCGGACCGACTCGGGATCCGAAATTGCCGCCAGTCCGCAGGGGATTCATATGCACGGTGAATATCGTACCCGCCTTGAACGACTCTGCGGTAATGCCTTGCTGTGCTACCGCCGCGGCACCCGCCATCTCGACGCCCCAATCGATCAGCTGCCCGTTTTTGTCTTTCTCGAGTTTGCCGTCCGGTCCGATTAGATAGAAGTGCAGCTCGGCATGATTCGCCTGAGCGATGAATTGGTGGGCTACGCCGGTTAGCACGAGCATTTTGGTCTGATCGTACATGGCGAACGAGTGATGCGCGAGCGCCGGCTCGGCGTAGATACCCAGCGATAGAATTGCAACGCATGCTGCAATCACCCAGCTTGTGTGTGGTTTCTTCATCTTTGCGATCTCCATTTTGTCGGCGGCCTCAAGCTATCGCGTATGCTTGGGCGGCCGCTCAAGTCTTTATTTCTTATCTTTATTCTTGTTCAGCATATTAAGAATGTCATCGGGCACAGGATTTTCGTTCGGTGTATCCTTCCAGCCTTTCTCGAAATACTTCACCCAATCCTGGGCCCACGGCCGGCCGTAGTAGTCCACATAGTCAGGGTCGTCGGAGGTAAGCTGAGTCGCCCTGCCATTCCTGTCCTTGATGTTGCTCAGGCACTCAATATATGTATATCGCATGGTCGGAGAGTCTAGCAATGCTATCCGACGATAACGATAGGTGGCACGCAGCGGTTGGACGAACGCTTCAGGATCATAAAATATGGTCTCCTGATCGAGTCCCACGTACTTCCCACTGGCGTCGCTTACGGGCTTCCAGATTTCTACCGTCTCCATCTTGTCGCTATTTTCAAACATGGAGTGCGAAAGATTCCAGGCTTGAACATGAGAAGTCCAGGTAACTAGAGTGGTTCCGTCCCAAAATCCAACCGTCTCCCCGTACCACTGCTGGACCTGTTGCACGGGCTGCCTTCCAATCCAAACCTGGCGCAGGAAGTTAGCGGCGATGCCAGATAGGAACTCGGCACTCCAAGGAGTAATCGTGAGCTGAAAATCTCCGCCTCGCGAAGCTTGAGCCCACCAGCGCAGGAAACCTTCCGGCCAACAGAAAGAGGCTTCCCATTGGGGCGCGTTGCTGACGGCTTCGTGATAGTTGTCTTGAACCATGCGGCCTTGATACTCCGGAGTGAGTAAAGACAGAATTGTAGGAACTTGGGTAACGGTCCCCCAAATCCACTCGGCTTGCGCATCTGCTTGCATGTCCCGCGTATACCATCCGTCCCAGTCCGGAGTCGTCGCCTTGGTGTAGACGGTCGGGCCACCTTTTGCCTTCGCTGCCGCCAGCAAGGCATCGTACTGCTCCTTGGCCGTCTTATAAGGGTAATGGCTCACAAGCTGGTCTCGCGCGATATCCCACTTGCAGTCGCCCCAAGCGGCCGATTCTGGCGCTTTCCCTGGACCAAAGCGGCGCGCAGTCCACAGATCCGTTAGCTGGCGGGGCGTATTGCAGCGAAAATAGCGCGGGTCCGACCAATACTTCTTATCCAGATAGAAGTTTTTCGACGTAAACAAATCGATTGGCAACGCCTTCATTCCTGTCGGCGGGCCATCGAAAGTTGGGGTACATATGCTGAGCGGCCCGATGACGTTGGTAAATTCTCCGTGTGGTCCGGAGAAGGCGCCACGGCGAAATTGAAATTGTCCTCGTGCCCCCTGCGCCTTTGCGCACTCCTGCTCCGCCTGCGGGTCTTGCTTGGCCTGCGCACCTTGCTGGTCCTGTGCTGATGACATAGGACACATCCAGGTCAGCATGATCAGGACCATGAAGCCAAACACAACTACAAGCGATCTAGTCTTCATCTAGGGCTCCCCCCTCCGCAATGGGACGTACGGGGCTATATGGTGGTTGCCGAAATTCGGAGAGAACTTGGACTCATCTTTCTGTCCGAGCTTTTTTACGCGCGAAAACTAATATTGACCAGGACTGGGGATACGCTCCCCAAAAGTTAATGTCAACAGGAAATTAACTAAGGAAAATTACCGAACGTCTGTGGGACGCGAGCACGAAAATATGAAGAGTCTGAATTTCTAGCCAGGCGCGAACCAAAAATGTTGCATCATTGCACGCCGGCGAAACGCTTAGCGCGACATCGACGTGGCGCAGCGCTTTCGACGCTTATGCAAACGTTTCTGGGACGGAAACGATCGGCAGGAGCGAAAATCATGAAGTCATATTGTTGGGTTCTACTGGCTTTGGCCTTTCTTGGAACGGGGTGTCGGAAGTCGCAGCAGGCGCCGCAGCTCTTGAGGCCCGCCTATATCAAAGACATCATGGATTCCATGGTGGATCCCAGCGGAGAGTTCGTGTTCCAGTCAGTCCAGCAGATCTCGGACGAGCACGGTATCCACGAAAAAGCTCCGCAGACCGATGCGGACTGGGAGGCTGTGCGCGAGCGCCTCATCGTCCTGCTTGAAGCGCCGAATCTCCTGGTCATGCCGGGCCGAAAGGTCGCGCCGCCGAACGCTACATCCCAGAACCCCGGAATTGAACTTGAGCCAGCGCAAATTCAGAAGGCAATAGATGACAACCGCGCCGTCTTCATTCGCCGTGCGCGGGGGCTTCAGGACGCCGCGGCCGTGGCGATGAAGGCAGTCGAAGCGAAAAACACAGATGCTTTATTCAAAGCTGAGGACGGCATCGACAAAGCCTGCGAGAGTTGCCATATTCACTATTGGTATCCGAACGACCAAAGGGCTCGCGCGATCGCGGAGTCAGAGGGAATCACTTACTAACACAAAGTCCGCTTCCCGCTTTTGTCATACGATTCTACGCTATTTTGCGCGGTCTTTCAGCCCTTGCGCGATTACCGGCAACTTGTAAACCGTCGCGGCAGTATGCTGCGGGCCTTGACGAATCGGCACGCCGTTCTCGTCGTCCGCGCCGCTTCCCACCACGTAGAGTGTTTTCTTCTTGGGACCTGCAAAAGCGACACTGATGATCCCGCGCGGCGTCGGGATGACGCCGAGATGCTTCCCGGTTTTGTCAAGGACCTGCACGCCGTCGCGCGAACTCACGTACAGTCGCCCGTTCGAATCAACCGCCATGCCGTCCCCGTAGTTGCCGGCCGGGAGCATTGCGAAATCGCGACGGTTGGTAAGCATGCCAGGCCCTTCCACGTCAAACGCGACGAGTGCGTCCCCATTGGTGACGTATAGAATCTTGTCGTCCGGACTGAAGGCGATTCCGTTAGTGCGGATGTTGTCAGCCATCACAGTGACTCCCTTGGGGCTGGCGTAATAGAGGCAGCCGGTCGTGAAGTATGCGCCGCCATGGCTGTCAGCGGCGAGATCGTTTGGCCGCACTGTCAGCATGGTGCCGTCGGTCCACTTGTCGGCTATCATCATCCGTTGTGGCGTCAGCATGGTTATCGCGTTCTCGATCGAAGCTTTGTCCGGCTTGCTCGATCCGGGTCTCTCCGTTCGGTGCGCGCCGTAAAGGCGGCCCTGCCGATCCATCGATAGTGATCCCACTCCTTTGGCATCCGCGACGGCCACGGATGTCTGGCCGTCTGCGTTGATCTTGAGGACGGTGTCGTAATCTTCCTGCGCAACCAGGACGCTACCGTCTTTGTCAGGGATGATGCCGTCAGCGCTGTTGCCGCCTTCCTGCCAGACTTTCGTCCAGGTCCCGCCTGCGGCCACGACGCCCGGGATAGCCGTGATGGCTACGTTGCGAGGGGCGGGCTCCGCCGCTGGCTCCGGACCGCGTCTCGTAGGTCCCCGCGCGCCCGCGCTAAACAGCTGGGCTGCCTGCTCCACCGTCGGCACGCACGTCGGAGCTTGCGCAGCGGCGGGTGCCGACGTGACAGCTTGGCACAAAAAGAGCGCAGGCCCACAAATCCACGAAAAAGTCACGAACACCGTTTTGCATCTCATTTCGCCTCCGAGAACGGAGATGTTATACCGAGATGACGCGTGGAGATAGCTCCACGCAACTTGGTTTCATAGCCAATCGCTGTGATATAAACTCTGTCGTTCACCGCGGTACAAAAGCTCGGGCAGACCAGGCCGGTTTGTGTTCCCAAGGCTCGAGCGGATAATCGAGGTGGCAGGCCAATATGCACTACGTATCCAGAATCGACGAGCGCGCTGCTGAGACACCGCAAGGCTACGCGAAGCATAGTACTGAATTCCGGCGTGCTAAATATGTGGATTGTGCGATGGGTTCGGTACACATGGGCGTGGGGATCTGTTTTCTGGAATCTCAAGGATCCATTCAACCGCATGTCCACTCTTTTGAGGAAAGCTTCTACATTCTAGAGGGATCTGTTGCCGTCCAAATCGGAGAGGGAAGTCATGCTCTCGGCCCGGGCCACTTTGGACTGGTTGGTACCGGCGTGCAGCACAGCTGGCGGAACACGAGCAATCGCCCCGTTCGGTGGCTGGAAATGCAGGCGCCCCAACCGCGTCCAGTTGGCCACAGCCAGGATACGTTTTTCCTCGACCATGACGTCACCGTGCCAGCTGCATCGCCAGCCATCCCCAATTCGCCGGACGGGCCACTTGGCCACTTCGACGAATCAAAATTGCCGCGTCCGGGCGGTCCATCGCAAATGGAAGGTTTCAACCCAACGACCGGCGTGGCAATAAAAATGTTTGTGGACCGCTCCTTCGGAGCGATCCATCAATCGCTATTTTTGATTCAATATTCGCCTGGCGCAAAAATAGATCCGCACGATCATACGTTTGAGGAATCCTATTTAATCGTGGCGGGCCGCGTCCGCGCGACAGCGGATGGCAAGACCTATGACTTGGGGCCGGGAGATGTTATCTGGACCGCCGTCGGCTGCATCCACAGCTTTGAAAATGCCGGCACAGAGCCGGTACGCTGGATCGAAACGCAAGCGCCACTTCCCCCAGCGAAGGAAGTTTTTCGGTTCGAGCGCGACTGGGCGCATTTGATGCGGCATGACAAAGAAGGCGCTCCTCGGTAGCTGGCGGAGTTGTGGTCGACTGTCTTCAGCACCAAGAAACAGCCGAGCACACTTGTGAGCTTAAATCTCGCCTAGTACACTAGGGCCGCTCGCGTTCTGCTTTACCAGAGGGTATTTCGAGAGTGCAATGCCTAGAAAAACGAAGATCCTTGAGAAGACTTCCGCTGCCGGCGTCGATGCCGAAAAATGGCTCCAGATGTACCGGCGGATGCTGGCAATCCGGCTTTTTGAGGAGCAGGTAAACGATCTCTACACTCGCACGTTGATGCCGGGGCTCGCTCACCTTTACATAGGCGAGGAAGCAGTTGCCGTGGGCATTTGTTCCGCGCTGCGACCGGATGACTACATCACAAGCACGCACCGCGGCCATGGTCACTGCTTGGCAAAGGGCGCTTCGCCCGATCGAATGTTTGCGGAATTGCTGGGGAAAGAGCCAGGTTACTGCCGGGGAAAAGGCGGATCGATGCACATCGCGGATCCCGAGACCGGCAATCTCGGCGCGAATGCGATCGTTGCGGGCAGCACCGGCATCGCCACGGGCGCCGCGTTCTCTGCCAAACAGCTTCGCAACGGGCGCGTTGCGGTCTGTTTTTTCGGTGAGGGCGCGCTTGGCCAAGGCGTGTTGTACGAAGCCATGAATCTTGCGCAGCTTTGGAAGCTGCCTGTGATCTACGTTTGCGAAAATAACACCTACAACGAATACACGCACTATTCGGAAACGACCGCTGGCGAAATTCTGGCGCGGCCCAGGGCTTTTGGGATTCACGCCGAAAGTGTTGACGGGCAGGATGTGCGGGCCGTGTACGCCACAGCGAAAAATGTTGTCGAGCGCGCGCGACAAGGTGAGGGGCCGGGCTTCCTTCTCTGCAATACGTACCGATATCGCGGCCATCACGTTGGCGATGTGAATCGCGAATACTACAGGAGCAAGCAGGAAGAACAGAAGTGGATGTCGGAACGCGATCCGATCAAACTACTTAGAGAATGGTTGATTGCAGAGAATCACGCCGACGTCGGCTCTTCTGGCCGGCACAGAAGCTGAGGTTAAATCGAATATCGATGAAGCGGTTAAGTTCGCGATAGCGGCGCCGTACCCCGACCCGAGCGAGGTCCAGCAGAATGTCTACGCGTGAGATGAAAACCGCGCTGCAGGAACCATCCACCGCTCCGCGCGAACTCACCCTGGCCGAGGCGATCAAAGAAGCGCTTGCCGAAGAGATGCGGCGAGATCCGCGTGTATTCATCATGGGCGAGGACGTAGCCGAGGCCGGCACGGTCTTCAAAGTTCTCTCAGGGCTCTCGGCGGAGTTCGGCACGGAACGCGTGATCGATACGCCGATTTCCGAAGCGGGCTTCACGGGCCTAGGGATCGGCGCCGCGATGACGGGGCTTCGGCCTGTGGTCGATATAATGTTCGGCGATTTCATCGCACTCGTCATGGACCAGATGGCTAACCAAGCCGCGAAGGTTCACTACATGTCGGGCGGCAAGTGGAAAGTTCCGATGGTGATGCGGACAACGCTGGGGGCGACGCGGCGCTCCGCCGCGCAGCATTCGCAATCCCTCCACGCGTGGTTCAGCCACATTCCGGGACTAAAGGTTGTCTTGCCCTCCACTCCCTACGACGCCAAGGGCCTGCTGAAATCCGCGATTCGCGACGACAATCCCGTGGTCTTCTTCGAAGATAAAATGATGTACAGGCTGAAAGGGCCGGTGCCAGCGGAGGATTACACGATCCCGTTGGGTGTTGCCGACATTAAAAAATCCGGGGACGACATCACCATCGTAGCAACCAGCAGCATGGTGCAAGTGGCGCTTGGCGCGGCCAAAATGCTCGAGGAAACCGGCATCAGCGCCGAGGTAATTGATCCTCGCACAACTTGGCCGCTGGACGAAAACACCCTGATTGAATCCGCCAAGAAAACGTCACGCGCGATCGTCGTTGACGAAGGGTACGCTCGGTATGGCGTGACGGCCGAGATTGCTTCCGTCATTGCCGAGGGCGCATTCCACTATCTGGATCGGCCCGTCAAGCGTATTGGCGCAATGCACGTCCCGATTCCGTTTTCTCCACCTCTTGAGGACGTCACGGTGCCAACCGAGCAAATGGTATTCGATGCGGCCCGCGCGATGTGTAGCGGGTCCTGAGGCTTCGTCCGCATCTGGAACAGGAGAACTGAAATGGCGCTACCTACCCACGGAACAATGGCGGTTGATTGGGAGCAGCGGATTGACTTTGACCGTCTGCGGCGAGAGCGCCTTGACCGCATAAAGAGCCTGCTCGAAAAATCCGAAGTCGGCGCGCTGCTGTGCTTCGACATGAACAACGTGCGCTACATCACGGCGACGCACATTGGCACGTGGGCCCAGGACAAGAACAGCCGCTTCACACTCCTATCGCGGGGAGCCGAACCCATCGTTTGGGATTTTGGTTCAGCCGCAAAGCATCATCAGTTGCATTGCCCCTGGCTGGGCGACCGCTCGCGCGCCGGAATAGCTCTGTTGCGTGGCGCCATGTCGCCGGAAATGGGGCGTGCCGAGGACGTCGCCAAGAAAATCAAGGTTGAGCTGGAGAAACTCCACCTCGAAAAAGAGCCGCTCGGCGTGGACATCATCGAGCCGCCTATCCTTTTCGCCCTTCAAAAGCAGGGCATTCGCATCGTCGACGGCCAACAAATGTTATCGGACGCCCGCGTCATCAAAACGAAGGATGAAATCGCGCTCCTCAACCATTCCGCAATGATGGTCGATGCGGCATACGACGAGCTTTACCGCGCAATGAAGCCCGGCATGCGCGAAAACGAAGCGGTGGGCCTAGTGAGCAAGGTTCTATACGACCTGGGTTCGGAATATGTCGAGGCAGTCAACGCGATTTCCGGCGAGCGCTGCAATCCGCATCCCCATGTCTTTTCCGATCGCGTGCTGCGCCCTGGCGACCCGGTCTACTACGACATCCTGCATTCCTACATGGGCTATCGGACCTGCTACTACAGAACTTTTTGCGTGGGGTCCGCCTCGCACGCCATGGTGGATGCCTACAAGCAATGCCGCGAATACGTCGACGCCTCCATCGAACTGATTCGTCCGGGGCGCACCACCGCGCAGGTAGCATCGGTCTGGCCGAAGGCCCAGGAATTCGGTTTCCCCAACGAAGAAGCGTGCTTTGGGCTCCAGTTCGGTCACGGCATTGGCCTGGCCATTTGGGAAAAGCCGGTGATTAGCCGTCTGGTTTCGCTCGATCAACACTATGAACTGAAGCCGGGAATGGTCTTCGCGCTTGAAACCTTCTGGCCTTCTTCGGATGGCTGGAGCGCGGCACGAATCGAAGAAGAGATCGTGGTCACGGAAACGGGCCACGAAGTGATCACGCGCTTCCCAGCCGAAGAATTGCTGGTCGCCGGCCAGCGCTATTACACAGTCAATGGACCGCTCTCGACCACGCGCGAAACGGAAGCGGCGCCGAGCGTGCACGTCCGCGAAATGGTCGAGGCCGGTGCTAAATCGGAAGCTCGCGGCGACTAGCCAGTTACTCCATCGAATCCAACATGCCTATCAGCGTCGTAATGCCCGCACTAGAAATGGCGCAGGACACGGGGACACTTGTCTCCTGGCGGAAGAAGGAAGGCGAAACCGTCACCAAGGGTGAAATTCTTCTCGAGATCGAAACGGACAAGGCCGTCGTCGAAGTGGAAGCGCTGGCCGACGGTGTTCTCGCCGGAGTGAAAGCGCAGCCTGGCGATGTAATTCCAGTCGGCCAGACGATCGCGTGGATTCTTGGAACTGGCGAGTCCGTTCCAGCGGACGAACCCGCCAGCCCCGCAGTGCCTGCTGGCGCGCCGCGTCCGTCATCGACAACTTCCCAAGTGCCTCAAACTTCGGAAGGTCGCGCAGGCGCGAAGAGAATAAGGATCTCTCCCAAGGCGCGCAGGATTGCCCAGGAACGCGGCGTGGACGTTGAGCGTGTACGCGGCTCAGGCGCCGACGGCGAAATCCTCGTGGCAGATATTCTCGCCGCCGAATCCTCTGGAGCGGCCGCGAGCACATCAACCCGCGCGACAGCTTCGGCTAACGCTGGCGCCTCGCCTGCCGTACAAGCGCTGAGTTCGATCGCACGCCTGATGGCCGAGAGGACCACTCAGAGCTGGACGACCGTGCCGCACTTTTTCCTTACTCGTGAGGTCGAGGCGAGCGCCATGAATCAGAGAAGGACGCAACTGTTGCAATCGATCGAGAAATCTCATGGAGTGCGCCCCTCTCACACGGACTTGTTGATTTCTGCTGTGGCGGGCGCGCTCGAAAAGCATCCCCGTCTGAATGCCAGTTGGAATGGGCAGGCGATTCGATTCAACCAGGAGATAAACATCGGCGTCGCCATGGCCGTTGAGGACGGAGTTGTTACCGGCGTCGTGCACAACGCAAACAAAATCGATTTGGCTGAAATCGCGGTTCAGCGGCGCGATCTTGCCGACCGCGCCCGCGCTGGCCGCCTTCGCCCGAGCGACATCAGTGGCGCGACATTCACGATCAGCAATCTCGGTATGTACCACGTCAACGCGTTTACAGCCATCATCGTTCCCCCACAGGCTGCGATTCTCGCTGTCGGTAAAATTGCGGATCGCGTTGTGCCTGTCGAAGGAAAACCAGCCGTGCGCCCGATGATCACGCTGACGCTCTCCTGCGATCATCGCGTCATCGATGGCGCTCGCGCCGCGGAATTCATGCAGACGCTTGGCTCGGCCATGCAATGAACTCCACTGGAACTGACGTGACGAGGATCTGAATGGGACAGAAAGAGACCGACCAACTTAATCAGATATTACACGGCGTAGCGCTCACCCGAGCAATGTGTACGGTGGCGGACCTCGGCGTTGCCGATCACATCCAGGCCGGGGCGCCGCAATCGGCGAAGTATTTGGCCCAGGTCACGGGGACCCACGAACGATCGCTCTACCGGCTGCTGCGGTTCCTTGCGAGCCATGGATTGTTTCGGGAGACGGAGAGCGGCGAGTTCGATCACACGCCGCTTTCCATCGCATTGCGCAGCGATGCTGAAGGGTCGTTTCGCGCGGCGGCGCAATTGTTCCACCACGAATTTCGTGCCTGGGACGGCCTGGACCATGCGGTCCGAACCGGCAAACCAGGCTTTGACGCGGTATTTGGACGGCCTTTGTTCGATCATATCGCGGCGCATCCGGAACTCGGGCCACTGCTGGACGCGGGAATGACGTGCATGCACGGCTACGAAACTGCCGCGATGATCGAGGCCTACGATTTTGGCGCGTTTCGCGTTTTGGCGGACATTGGCGGCGGAAATGGATCGTTGATTGGCGCGGTGCTGCAGCGCTATCCCAAAATGCGGGGAATTCTTTTCGACCTGGGCCATGTGGTCAGCCGGGCGAAGCAAAGTTTGAAGAAATGCGGTGTCGCCGACAGGTGCCAAGTGATCGAGGGCAGTTTCTTTGAGACCGTACCGGCTGGGGCCGACGCTTATTTGTTCCGGCACATTATTCACGATTGGACCGATGAGCAATCCGTCCAGATACTGGGTCTTTGCCGGAAAGTCATCCCCGAAGATGGCAGGCTGCTGCTCGTGGAATGCGTCGTTCCGGCTGGGAATGAGCCATCCCCCTCGAAGGACTTCGACATGACGATGATGACGTTCCCCGGAGGTGTGGAACGGACGGAAACGGAATTTCGATCGCTACTCAAACAGGCCCGTTTTGACCTTACGTGGGTCACGCCCACGACCACCATGGTCAGCGTCGTCGAGGCAAAGCCCATACCAGCGGTTTGATTCTGCATTGCAGCTGCGGCTTGGTTACTCCAAATCCTTTCGCTCGAACTATGTGACCTCAGACGCCACAGCCGAATCTAACGTTCGGTTGGTTGCTTCAGGCAGCGCGAACCTCAAGCTGCCGGGCGAGGAGCCGTATGAGGCTAATCCTGCTGATCCTCTTGATCCTGCTCGTCTTGGGTGCGCTTCCCACTTGGCCGTACAGCGCGCACTGGGGATATTATCCGAGCGGCGGATTGGGTCTGCTGCTGATAATTCTTATCGTCGTAATGCTCGCTGGTTAGCTCGGTTTCCACTCGACTCCGGGCCTTGCTGTCGCCCCTTGCGACGGCTGGGGCGAAGTCCATCTGCGAAGTTTTGGATTCGAACGCAACAGTTTGAAAAATCCTCCTATCGACAGCATTTCTGGTCCACTGGGACTTTCACCTGTTGGCTCCAGCCTGCATCTGAGCCTATAGTACCTAGTCGTGCGGAGGCGCGGAATGCGTGGATGGGCGCGATACTTTTTTTTGGCGGCAGCAGCAATTTTTCTTTTCGGTTTGGCTGGGGATTATTCCGGGTCGGAGGCGGCCGGGGGTCAGCCCTCGATTTCGTCCTCGAGCCAGGCAGCAAATGGTGCGAAGCCGGCCGAAGAAGTTACGCGTGCGACTCTGAAAAACGGCCTGCGCGTGGTCATTGTTGCGGACAAACTCGCGCCGGTGGCGACCACGGTCGTGAACTATCTGGTGGGCTCGAATGAAACGCCGCCCGGATTTCCGGGAACGGCGCACGCGCAGGAACACATGATGTTTCGCGGCGCACCGGGACTTTCCGCCGGCCAATTGGCGAACATCGCCGCGGCGATGGGCGGCAATTTCAATGCCGACACGCAACAAACGGTGACGCAATATTTCTTCACCGTCCCTGCCGAAGACGTGGACGTGGCGCTGCACATCGAAGCCTTGCGGATGCGAGGTGTCGCTCGACACGGACGAATTGTGGGACAAGGAGCGCGGCGCGATCGAGCAGGAAGTGGCGCAGGACCTCTCCAATCCCGAGTACGTGTTCTACACGAAACTGCTGACGGCGATGTTTCACGGCACGCCCTACGAGCACGACGCGCTCGGGTCTCGCCCTTCGTTCGACAAAACCACCGGCGCGATGCTGCACAAGTTTTACGACACCTGGTACGCGCCCAACAACGCGATCATGGTGATCGTAGGCGACGTAAATCCGCAGCAGACGCTCACCAAGGTCAAGGAGCTTTTTGGCGACATTCCCCGGAAGAACATTCCGCAGCGGCCGCTGGTGAAGCTTGCAAGCGTATCCACGCAGACGCTGAATCTGGATACCGATCTGCCGTACGGCCTCGCGGTCGTCTCGTTCCGAATGCCGGGTTACGACAGCCCGGATTTCGCTGCTGCCGATATTTTGGGGGACGTGCTGAGCAGCCACCGCGGCAGATTTGTACGCGTTGGTACCGCGAAGGGAAGGCGCTGGGGACCGGCTTCGCGCTGAGCAGCATGCCCCAAGCGAGCGTGGCGTATGGCTTGGCGGCGTATCCGCAGGGCGGCAACGGTCAAGCGCTCGTCACGGAAATTCAGCAGATCATGGCGGACGCAGTGAAGAATGGCGTGGCCGGCCGATCTCGTCGATGCCTCCAAGCGCCACGAACTGGCGGAGGAAGAGTTCCAGAAGAACTCGATTTCCGGGCTGGCGATGGAATGGTCGAATGCGTTGGCGGTGGAAGGCCGGCAATCGCCGGAAGACGATATCCGCGCCATCGAAAAAGTGACGGTGGAGGACGTGAACCGCGTAGCGCGGAAATATTTGACGCCGAGCAACGCGATCGAAGCGGTGTTGACGCCGCAGCCATCCGGAAAACCGGTGTCGTCGAAATCCTTCGGCGGTGCAGGAATCTCTCGGCGGCCACACCGAAAGGGCCTGTCGAGTTGCCGTCATGGGCGCAGGACGCGGTGACGCGGCTGACGATTCCGGATCTGACCATTCATCCGACCGTGGATACGCTGCCGAACGGAATCAAGCTGATCGTGCAGCCGGAGTCGATCAGCAATTCCGTCACGGTGTTAGGTCACATCAAGAACAACGCCGACCTGGAGACGCCGCAAGGGCAAGAGGGCGTGAGCAGCGTTCTCGACGAGCTTTTTCCCTACGGAACGCACACCTTGGATCGCATCGCGTTTCAGAAAGCGCTTGACGATATCGGAGCGGACGAATCGGCCGGCGCGGATTTTTCCCTGAACGTTCTGAGCGACCATTTCGAACGGGGCATGGAGTTGCTGGCGGACAACGAACTCCATCCCGCGCTGCCGGAGAACGCGTTCAAAGTGGTGCAGCAGCAGACGGCGGGCGCGCTGGCCGGGCAGTTGCAGAGTCCCGACTACTTGACGTCGCGGGCGCTGGACTCGGCCCTGTATCCGAAAGACGACCCAGAGTTGCGCGAGGCCACGCCGGCCACGGTGAAGTCGCTCGTGCTCGCAGAACGTGACGGATTACTACGAGCATGTATTCCGTCCGGATCTGACGACCATCGTGGTGATCGGGAACGTGACGCCGAGAGCAGGCCAAGGCCGCGGTGGAGAAATATTTCGGAGAGTGGAAAGCGTCCGGGCCACCTCCGGAAACCGATCTCCCGCCGGTGCCTGCAAATGTGCCGCAGGTTACGGCGGTGCCGGACAAGAGCCGCGTGCAGGTGAATGCAACTCTGGCGGAAACGCTGGGGCTGAACCGGTTCAATCCCGACTACTACGCGCTTGAGCTGGGAAACCACGTGCTCGGAGGCGGCTTTTACGCGACCCGGCTGTACCAGGATTTGCGTGAGAACTGCGGGCTCGTTTACTTCGTGTCGTCGTCGTTCGGCGTGGGCAAGACGCGGTCCGTCTACCGGGTGGAATACGCTTGCGATCCGCAGAATGTGTCGAAAGCGCGCGCCGTGGTGGTGCGGGATCTGAAAGCGATGCAGACGGCGCCTGTGAGCGCGGAAGAATTGCGCCAGGCCAAGGCGATGCTGCTGCGGCAAATTCCGCTGGGGGAAGAGAGCGTCGAGCGCATTGCGGGCGGGTTGATGTCGCGCGCCACGATTGGCTTGCCGCTCGACGAACCGAGCGTCGCCGCGCACCATTACGTTGAATTGAACGCGGAGCAGGTGCAAAGCGCGTTTGCCAAGTGGGTCCGCCCCGGATGACTTGGTTCAAGTGACCGAAGGCCCGAACCCGCAATGAACGGCGCGCCGATGCGGCGTTCTTTCTAAAGTGTCGAGTAGACTGTGTCGCTGTCCTTTGTTTGCGATGAGTCTCCGTGGGTTATAATCCGGCAGCTTATTTTGCAAGGAGGGGCACCGTGCCGGAGTGGACGTACGCGCAAGCAGATCCTTCCGACGAACTGGCTCAGCTTTCGTTTTATTCCATGAAGAAGAAGCAGAGCGGCCGCGAGATCGAATTCCGAATCACAGTGCGTGAGTACGCCGAGCAGCCGGCATCCCAGCACTCGCGCTTCTTCGCGGAAGCGGATAAGCAAGTGAACCAAAAAACGGCCGCGATCGTGCCGACTGGATGGGGCCATTCGGTGCTGGAGGCGCTCTCCGATTGCATACGCATGATCCGTCAATTTCCCTACGAGGATTCGTAGCGCGCGGAGACCGCCATCATGAGATTCGCGAAGAAGCAGATCGAGCCTGGCATCGTGGTGCTCGAAATGACGGGTCGCTTTTTGATGGGCCCGGATTGCCGCCAGGTCGAAAGCGAAGTGGAGGCGCACATTGCGCGCGACCAGAAGAGGTTCATCTTCGATCTCTCGGGCGTAGAGCACATGGATAGCGCGGCCGTGGGGCAAATCGTCAAGTCCTATTCGAGCCTGAAGAAATGCGGCGGGACGCTGCGACTGGCCGGCGTGAGCGGAATGGTCGACGGCGTGTTGAGGCTGACGCAGGTGAACAAGGTTATCGAGATTTACCCAACAGCGCAGGAAGCCGCAAAGAACTTTCCGCAGGCGTAATAGCCCGCCTTAAAAATAGCAATTCGTAAATATCCTTCACGCTATACTGTGCCGCATTCGACTGACGGGAGTCATGACCATTCAGGCCGGCAAATACTTGGGCCCCTATGAAATTCTCGCCGCGATTGGTGCGGGCGGGATGGGCGAGGTGTATCGCGCGCGCGATGCGAAGCTCGGGCGCGATGTGGCGCTGAAAGTCCTGCCCGATGCGTTTGCGCGCGATGCCGAGCGCATGGCGCGATTCCAGCGGGAAGCGAAGTCGCTTGCGTCGCTGAATCATTCCAACATCGCCGCGATTTACGGCCTGGAAGATTCCGGCGCGACGCACGCGCTGGTGATGGAACTGGTCGAGGGGCCTACGCTGGCCGATCGCATTCGCTCCGGTGCGATTCCGATCGAGGAAGCGTTACCGATTGCCAAGCAAATTGCCGAAGGGTTGGAATACGCGCACGAGCGGGGGATCGTTCACCGGGATTTGAAGCCCTCGAATGTGAAGGTGACGAGTGACGATGCGGTGAAGATACTCGATTTTGGCTTGGCCAAAACGATGGTGGCGGAGACGGCCTTGGGCGATGCGACCACTTCACCGACGCTCAGTGCAATGGCGACGCAAACAGGAGTCCTGCTGGGGACGGCGGCCTACATGTCGCCGGAGCAAGCCCGGGGCAAAGTGGTGGACAGGCGGGCTGACATCTGGGCGTTTGGGTGCGTGCTGTACGAAATGCTGACCGGGAAGATGGTATTCGGTGGTGGGGCAGTAACGGACACGCTGGCGGCGGTGCTTCGCGCGGAGCCGGACTGGTCGCGGCTACCTGCGGGGACGCCGACTCGCGTACGGGTGCTGTTGCAGCGTTGCTTGCAGAAAGATGCAAAGCAGCGATTGCAAGCTATTGGCGACGCGCGCATCTCGCTCGACGAAGTTCTCTCCGGCGCGCCCGACCCGACACTTGTGGGCATGGCGCAAACTGCGGTTCCGCTTTGGCGTCGGGCGCTGCCATGGGCGCTACTTGGCGGCGCCGCGATCACGATTGCTCTTCTTGCTTGGGCGCCGTGGCATGCAGCAACGCTGCCCGCGCCCGCCGTGGTCGTCCGTTTTCAGATCCCCCTACCGGAAAAGACGACCATGACGACCACTGGCACATTCGCGCTCTCGCCTGACGGCCGCGAGCTGGCTTTTGCCGCCATTGGTCCTGACGGCGTCCAACGCCTGTGGGTGCGCCCCCTTGATTCGCTCGAAGCGCGCCCCCTGCCGGGGTCGGAGGCGCCCCAATTCCCTCCGTTTTTCTGGTCTCCCGATAGCAAGTACATTGCCTTTGACGCTGGAGGGAAACTCAAGAAGATCGACATCTCGGGTGGCCCGGCGCAAACGTTGTGTGAGGTGCACGGCGCCGCAGTAGGAGGTTCCTGGAACCGCGATGGCGTGATCATCTTCGCGGAAGTCCCTGGAGTCCTGATGCGGGTCTCCTCGGACGGCGGTTCCCCATCGCGACTCACTATTATGGATTCGTCGCAAGGTGAAACGACTCAGGTCTTGCCGGTGTTCCTTCCCGACGGGCGCCATTTCCTCTACCTGCGTATTTACGCCACGCCGGGAAAGGGCGGCGTTTACGTGGGCTCGCTCGACGCGAAGCCGGAGGAGCAGGGTTCGGAGCGACTGTCGCCGAGCGTCGATTCAGATTACACGCCGTCCTTCGATGGTTCAGAGTTGCTCTTCGTCCGCGATGGAACGCTCATGGCGCAGCCATTCGACCCCCGCCGGTTGGAGCTATCCGGCGAGGCTCTCATTGTGGCCGAGCACGTGGGAACATTCGGCAGCTTGGGCTTTTTCTCCGGTTCGGACAATGGGGTGTTGGTTTACAGAAACGGAAGCCAGGAACAACATCTGCAACTCACCTGGTTCGACCGGCAGGGGAAGGCTGTTGGCACGGCGGGAGAACCAAGCGATTTTCTGTCAGCTGCACTGTCTCCCGATGGAGCGCGAGTTGCTTTTTCCCAATTCGGTACGTCGCGTAACGGCATTTGGATGCTCGATGTCTCTCGAAAGACGAGCACGCGGTTTACGTTTGATCCGGCTGTAACGAGCCCCGTATGGTCGCCGGACGGGAGCCGGGTCGTCTTCAGTTCGTATACCAACGGCTACCTCTATCAGAAGTTGACCAGCGGCGCGAAGGACGAGGAGCCTCTGGTGAAATCGAGCGAGAATAAGTTAGCGACGAGTTGGTCCCGCGACGGGCGGTTCTTGCTGTACACCGCCACGGACCCGAAGACGAAGGGCGACCTATGGGTGCTCCCGTTCGGGGGTGATAAGAAGCCGGTCGCGTTTCTACGGACGGAATTTGACGAGCGAGACGGCCATTTCTCCCCCGACGGGCATTGGGTCGCGTACACGTCAAACGAATCCGGCCGCAATGAAATCTACATTCGAGCATTCTCACCGGACTCTGTCGCGGCACCCTCCGATACCGGTGGCAAGTGGCTGATTTCGACAGACGGTGGAACCGATCCCCGGTGGCGCGGAGATGGAAAAGAGTTGTATTACCGCGGAACCGGCGGAAGATTGATGGCTGTTGAAATCGCGACCAACCCGACGGTCAGAGCCGGAATACCGCAGGTGCTCTTCGTCGTACCGCCGGAGGGCGGACCGGCCCAGGGATCTCGATGGGACGTTACGTCCGACGGCAAGCGCTTTCTGATCCCGGTGGGGGAGTCCACATCGACGCCCTTCACCGTCGTGCAGAACTGGCGGGCCGGGTTGAAGAAATGAAAGTGTAGGACGTCACGGAACGGTTTTGCCGCAGCGGACGGCGCGCTTTCGATTGGAAATGCAAATTTCACTTGCTTTACGCGGTGGACACTATGTACATTTGGCGCTACTCATGGTAGCGACACACTTTCGGGCTTCTACATATGGGCCCGGAGTTGCCGCTCGGGAGCGAGGGGCACGCGCTTGACCTGCGTCCTGGCTGTTGCCAACCAAAAGGGCGGCGTCGGCAAGACAACTACTGCCATCAATTTAGCCGCCGCGCTCGCACTGAAAAAAAAGAAGACACTTCTCGTTGATCTCGATCCGCAATCGAATGCCTCGATTGCGTTTTTTGCGCCCGACGAAATGACGTCCACAATGTATGACGTCTTCGCCGAGCATCCCACGGAGATGACGAAGATTATCCGTCCCACGAAGGACCCCAATTTGTTTGTGGCTCCCGCGCGCCTGGCGCTGGCGAGGCTGGAGCAGCAGCTCGCCGGGCAATTTGACGCGCCGTTCAAGCTGAAAGACGCGTTGGCGCCGGTGGTGAAAAGCTACGATTACATCGTATTCGATACGCCACCCGCGCTGGGCATCCTCACCGTCAACGCGTTGGTGGCGTCAACACATTTGCTGGTGCCCATCCAAGCGGCTTATTTCGCCATCGAGGGCACGGACGATTTGCTCGAAACCTATGGCCGCATTCGCTCGCGTCCTAATCCCGACCTGAAAGTGCTTGGAGTGGTGATCACGCTCTACGACAAGCGCACCACAATTTCACGCGATACCTACGAGCAGATTCGCGCCACGTTCGGCAGCGCCCTCTTCAAGACGCGTATCAGCAAAAACGTCCGCCTCGAAGAAAGCCCAGCCTACAAGGAAACCGTGTTCACCTACGCGCCAAAATCTTCGGGCGCCGAGGACTACAGAAAACTTGCCCAGGAGGTAATACAACGTGTCGAAGAGGATCGGGTTGCCCGTCACTCTCAAGATGCGGCATGACGCGCATTATGTAGAGACGCTGACCAGTTTCAGCGGCGCGTCTGTCGGCCGCATGATTCCCACCGATAAAATTCGTCCGAATCCCGATCAGCCGCGCAAGCACATCGGAGATATCCGCGAACTAGCCGATTCGATTCGCGAAAAGGGCGTGCTGGAGCCACTGCTGGTTCGGTACATTCCGCGTGAAGATGCCTACTACATCATATCCGGTGAGCGCCGGTACCACGCTTCGCAAGCGGCCGGCCTGCACGAGCTACCTTGCATCGAGAAAATTGCCGACGACGCCGAAACCCTGGAACTAGCGCTGATAGAAAACTTGCAGCGCAAAGATTTGACCGCATTCGAGGAAGCCGATGGCTTGCAGCGTCTGGCCGACCAATTCGATTACACCCATGACGACATTGCCAAGAAAATTGGGCGCGCACGTTCGTCGGTAACCGAGACGATGTCATTGCGCTTGATTCCCGAAGAGGTTCGCCGTGAGTGCGTGGAAACGGGTATCGTGACCAAATCGTTGCTGCTCCAAGTCGCCCGCCAGCCCACCGAAAAGAAGATGCACGAGATGGTGCACCGCATCGCACAAGGTGGACTGACTCGGGACCAGGCCCGCCGCGCCCGCAAGGAAGAAACTGAATCCGCTCCGCGCCCGCAGCCGTTCGTTTTCGACTATGAGCCGGAAGATGGATCATTTCATCTGCGCCTGCAATTCCGCAAAAGCCACGTCAGCTCCGAAGAACTGGCCGCGGCGTTGCGCGCGATTCTGCGGCGCCTAGAATCCGGTTCCATCTCCTCGTCGGCCGCCTAGTTCCGTGAAGCAGCTGCGGTGCTTGGGGCCGTTAGCGAATTGTAAATCGTCTGGATAAACGCGTCGGTATTGACGAAGTTGCCGGAGTATTTCTGCCACGGCGCAAGAATCTTTGCCTCCTTCATCTGCGCGAGCGTCTCGTGATTGTCCAGCGCCTTTTGCACCGCGGCGGTGGTGTCCTTGAGCATCTGCGCGTAGGCGCGCAAATCGTCCATGGTTGCCAGCGCGCCATGGCCGGGGATCACCTTGGAATCCGCCGGAAATAATGTGAGCGCCTTCTCGCACGCGGCGATCATGCCCTGCACGCTTCCGCCACCGTTGATATCGATGAAAGGAAATCCGTAGCGAACAAATTCGTCGCCCATGTGGACGACGTGACTCGTAGCGAAGAAAACCACGGAATCTCCGTCCGTGTGCGCGGCAGGGAAGTGGAATACGCGAATCTCCTCGCCATTCAAATAAAGATTGATGTGGTCGTCGTACGTGATGACCGGCAAGGCGGCTTTTGGCTGCGGCGGTTGCTTCATGCTTATCGATCCGCCGGGCCCGTTGCCGATGGCGCTGCCGTTTTCGAGGCGCTTGCGTAGGTTTTCATTGGCGATGATGGTTGCGCCGCCCGCAGCGTACGCTGCATTTCCGTCCGTGTGGTCGCTGTGATAGTGCGTGTCGATCACAAAGCGCACAGGCTTGTCGGTAATGCCGATATTTTTGAGCGTCGCGCGAACCTTATCGGCCAACGGCGAATATTCAGTGTCAACAATCAAAATCCCATCGTCACCCAGCGACGCGGCAATATTTCCTCCGGCTCCCTGGAGCATGTAGATGTTGCCGGAAACTTTCTCGACTTTGATTTCAACTTTAGAAAAGTCCGGCTGCTGTTGAGCTGCTGCAATTCCTGGCAGGAGCAGAAGCAGCATCAGGGAAAGTTTGCGCATGTGTGTTACCCCATCAGCAAAAGCTGCGAGATTCTATCATCGATTTCCCTGGGTTCACGCGGTAGATGCGAGCGGGAAGGTCACCCGGAAAGGCCGGCGGCCGATGGCTGGAAAATCGAGGCATATACGAGGATCAGCGTCAGGATAATCATCACCGCGCTCGACGCCCACGCAATCACGTTGAATGCCAGGGAATTGGTATGCTCGCCCATCAGGTCGCGGCGGTTGATCAGCAGCAGCATGAAGACCAGCACCACGGGAAGCCACACTCCATTCGCGACCTGCGATAGCACCAGGATCTTCAGAAGCGGTGCTCCCGGAAACAAGATGATGCCGGCGCCCGCCACAATCAACAGGGTATAGAGCGAATAAAATGTGGGAGCTTCCTTGAGTTTACGGTCGAGGCCGGCCTCGAAGCCGAGGCCTTCGCAGATCACGTGCGCCGTTGAGAGCGGCAAGATCGACGCGGCGAAAAGTGATGCGTTCAGCAGTCCGAACGCAAAAAGATAGCCAGCCCACTTTCCGGCCAAGGGAACGAGGGCTTGGGCAGCCTGTCCGGCATCCGTGATGTTGATCATGCCATGCGCGTTCAGAGTGGCGGCGCAACAAACGATGATGAAAAAAACAATCGCCATGCACGAGATGCTGCCCACCAGCACGTCCGTGCGGGCGTGTTTATACTGGCGCGGGCCGACGCGCTTTTCCACGAATCCGGCCTGCAAGTAGAAAAATTGCCACGGCGCGATCGTCGTGCCCACCAGGCCGACCAGCATCAAAAGGTACGACGCGTTCAAATGCACAGACGGAATCACGGTGGCTTTGGCCGCAACGATCCAGTTCGGCTTGGCGAGCACCGCGGATACCACGTACGCCAAATACAACGTGCAGGCTGCCAGAAAGATTTTTTCCACCTGGCGATAGCTGCCGCGCACCACAAGAATCCACACGGCAATCGCCGCAATCGGTACAGCCACATATTTGCTGATGCCGAAAATCTGCATGGAAGCCGCGACGCCGGCAAATTCCGCCACTGTGTTGCTGAGGTCCACCGCAAATGCAGCCAGCATCACGAAGAAGGTGGAGCGGAATCCAAACTCCTCGCGGATCAAATCCGAAAGCCCCTTGCCCGTCACCACACCCATGCGGGCGCACATTTCTTCACTCACGTAGAGAGCAATGGTCATAGGAATCAGCGACCAGAGCAGCGCGTAACCAAAATGAGCGCCGGCGGTGGTGTAAACCGCGATCCCACCCGCGTCATTGTCCACGTTGGAGGTGATAAGCCCCGGGCCAACCACCGCCAGGAAGACCGCCAGGCGCCTTCGCGCCCCACGCGAGCGACGGCCGAGATTCCTGCTCCGGCCTGCCAGGCGCGAAAAACTATCCGTCAATGTGACCCAGGTGTTCATGGCTTTCCGTTTGCGGAATCTCGGGCCGCGGCTTATACCCGGCGTTTCGTTTTCAGCTAAATCTTTGCGCGCAGGCGGCTCACCACGTCGTCCACGGTGATCGCGCCAACGGGACAATTGGCGTCGTCCACGACGGCCAGGCTGCGCAGATTGTACTTATCGAAAAGCTCAAACACTTCCTTGTCCTTTGCATCCGGCCTCACTGAGAGCAGCGGCTCGAAAGCCAGTTCGGCCATGCGCTGGTCGCTGCCGGCGAGGATCAGACGCGCCACAGGGACCGTGCCCGCAAGCGCCGCATCGCGGTTGATCAACACAATGTTATCGAGCTGGTCGATCCCGACTTCATGGAAGCGGATGTAGTCGACCACCTCTCCGCGAGTGGCATCCTCGCCGACCACCACGATTTCCGTGTTCATCATTCCGCCGGCTGTATTCTGATCGAAGCGCATCAGCTCCGTCACTTCGCGCGCCTCGCGATGATCCATTTCCTCGAGAACTTCTTTGGATGTGTCTGGCTCGAGGTTCTGGATCAAGTCGGCAGCTTCGTCCGGGTTCATTTCCCCGATGATATCGGCGGCTTTTTCGGGGTCGAGCTTCTCGACCACCTGCGTCTGAAGGCGCTTGTCCAGTTCCGCGATAGTTCCCGCCGCGGTTTCCTCGTCGAGCGAATCCAAGATGGATTGCCGCTCTGCCGGAGAGACTTCCTCGACGATGTCGGCGATGTCCGCAGGATGAAGTTCGGCGAGCTTGTCGCTCGAAAGCCGCAGCTTCACGCGCCGGAGCGGATCGGGTTCAATCAGGTTGACAAACTCCCATCGTATGGATCGCCCGCGCACGTTGTTGTCTACGCGGCGAAGCCCCATCGGGGGCACCAGGCCTTGGAGCAGCCGCCGGACAGCTCCCTGAAGGCCAACGTCCACCTGCGTGAGCCGCAGTTCCGTGTTGCCGTTGGTGTGCTGGTCGGCCATGTCTACATCGTTTACGCGAACCACCTTACGGCCGTTCGTATCGATGATTTGCTGATCCAGCAGGTCTTTTCTAAGGGCCAGCCAGGCCTCGTTGGGATGGTAGAGCTCCAGCGCGGACTCATCCGCGGTCAGGTTCACCCGACCGGGCTCGACGGTCCCTATTTGGTCGTATCTGGCAACCAGCGGGCGGTACTTGCCGCGTCCAATCAGCAGACGGGATACCCGATTTGGCTGCTCGGCGGGGACGATGAAGAGTTCCTTCACCCGGCCCACAAAATTGCCTGCCGAATCATACGTTTGAGCGCCCAGAACTTCAGTTGCGTGCAGCATAACGGCTCCTCGAAAACCCTCTGCGGGGCAAAAAAAAAGCCCGTGACCGGCAGTCTACCGGGCCACGGGCAAACGGAAAACCGCCCACGCTCAAATCAGGCCCGGCCTCGCCTCCCTGTTCCCACAAAACCAATCGGCCCGGAGAACATTCCCTGTACGTGACGCCCAGGAACAGCGGTTGAATACGAGTCTGGAACTTGCCCAAACACGCCAGGCATCCCGTGTTCGCCCGATGGTGCGGCTACTGCCAGGCTCCGGATTGGACGAATGCTCTTCCATCGCTACTAATTAATAGCCATTCTGACTAGTAAAGGCATACCGAAATTTTGTCAAGCAAAGAGTGCTCGTTCCGCCCCGAAAACTCGCAATTTGCCATCCGGCGGGCACAGCGGTACAGTTTCTGCGCCTCAAACCGCTCGACTGAGGCCGTAATCGTCACATTTCTTGGGAAGGCCGACGAATGAAAATGGACTTTGGCGTTATCGACCATGTTGACAGGCAGAAGAAACCGATTCATGAGACCTACGACAGCCGCATGAAGCTGATGGAGCTGTACGACCAGGCCGGTTTCAGCACATTCCATATCACCGAGCACCATTTCACCCCCCTGGGGTTGGCCCCATCCCCGATGGTGTTTCTGGCTGCGGCGTCCCGGATCACGAAAAACATCCGATTCGCCCCTTTGGTCTTGATCGCCACGCTTTACAATCCCCTTCGCCTGGCAGCCGAAATCTGCATGCTCGACCACCTAACGAACGGGCGGTTCGATATTGGGACCGGCCGCGGGGTTTCCGGCGTCGAGCTGGGCTTTTTCAATGTGAAGGAGCAGGACGCCCCCGCCATTTACGGCGAAGCCATGCAAGTATTGATGGCCGCCCTGACCCAGGACGTGGTCGATTACCACGGCAAGTATTTCGACTTCACCAACGTCCCCATGGAGATGAAACCGCTACAAAAGCCTCACCCCCCGCTGTGGTACGCCACAAACGCTCCGGAAAGCGCCGCGCGGGCAGGTCGCCAGAATATGAATGTGGTGAACCTGCTGGGAGCGCCCGAGGCTAGGGCCGTTATCTGTGCGTTCAAGGACTCCTGGAACGCGGCGCACGGTGGAAAAGGCATGAAGATGCCCAAGACGGGCATCGCGCGCAACCTCTACGTTGGCGAAACCGACCGGCAGGCTGAGGAGCGCGGAAAGTTCGGATCAAAGGGATTTTACGAGAGCCTCGTCTACCTATGGCGGAAATACAACGTCACCGCCATGAGCCTGGAAGAGGTATTGCGCGCCAGCGAGGCGTCGCTGATTGCGGGCACTCCCGCCACGGTCCGCGCGAAAATTGAGGAGCAATTGGACCAAAGCCAGGCCAACTACTTTGTTGCCCGGTTTGCTTACGGCGACCTTACCCACGAGGAAAGCGTCCGCTCGCTCGAGCTGTTCAGGGACGAGGTGATGCCACACTTCCAAAAGTAGCGCTGGCCTGCTCGATTTTCTGGTTCGTGCGAAGGAAGGTGCAGGAGGTTTTGCCCTGCGCCGAAGCAATTTTGAAATCCCTGTGATACTTGGAGAAAGGGGAGTGCCGGTTCTAAGCGCCTGAAGGCCCCCAATCCGATGGATCGGCCAGCGGATCGTCTTCCAAGGGAGCGGGTCCGGTCAAAACCTTCAATTCGTCCTCTTCATTATTCCGAGGTTCAAGTTTTTTCTGAGCGCGGCGTTCGGCTTTCATGCGCGCTTTCTCCATCCGCTTCATTTCCTTTTGGCGTTTCTGGAAAGTAGTTGGCATTGATGTCTCCTTAAAAAGGGCGTTCGCCGGACGGCGCTAGTACCGCAACTGCAAATGAATTGCTCTCCCTACCAGCGAGGTTCGCGCGGCTGGCGCGCGGCCTCGCGGTAATCCTCATTGGAGAATCTGCCGCGATTTCCGCGCTCACCCCTGTCACCGCGATCGCCGCCTCCACCGCTTCGCGGACCCCGAGGGCCGCTCGACTCGCTTTTCGGGCGAGCCTCGTTAACCTTCAAATTGCGTCCGCCGACAGCTTTCCCGTCAAGTCCCGCAATGGCCTTGGTAGCCTCTTCATCGTTGGGCATCTCGACGAAACCGAAACCGCGTGACCTGCCCGTTTCCCGATCCATCGCAATGTGTACCCTCGCCACTTGGCCGAACGGCTCGAAGATCGCTCGCAGATCGCCTTCAGTGGTTTGGAAGCTCATGTTTCCCACGAACAGATTCTTCATGCCACTCTTCTCCTTCGCGCTCGTCCAAGCTTCGACTGATCCATCCACCGCTGGCCCAAGGGAGTGCCCTGAATCTCGATCCGAAACTGGGGCAGGTCGGACGCAAGCTTCGAAAAACCCGGAGGACACCCCAAACCCAGTGCCCAACTCCTCAAAGCTCGTCCCTATAATTTATCACAAACCGGGCCGATTCGAACTAGTGGAGATCGCCGAAAGCGATCGCTTCGCACGCTGTCCTAGCGGCACAGGGCGCTAAACGGAGAGAACTACTTTTCCAAATTGCTCGCGGTTTTCGAGCCGCTTGTGAGCTTCGGCCGCCCTCTCAAGAGGCATAACGGAGTCGATTACCGGCTTCAGCAAACCCCGCTTAAAAAGCTCGAGAACTGAGAACAACTCCCCCTTGTGTCCCATGAACGAGCCCAGAATCGAAAGCTGCCGGGCGAAGAGGTATCCCACGTTGATCTTGCTTTCAAATCCGCTCGTCGCGCCGCAGGTGACCAGGCGTCCGCCCACCGCCAGGCTGTATACGCTCTGGTCCCAAGTAGCCGCGCCTACGTGCTCGAAAACCACATCCACGCCGCGGCCATTTGTTAGCCGCTTCACCTCGCGTGCAAAGTCACCCTCATGCAGCAGAACCTTGTCGGCCCCGAGCGTTTTAGCCTTCGCGAGCTTAGGCTGCGAGCCGGCTGTCGCGATCACGCGAGCGCCCGTTGCCTTGGCAATCTGAATTGCGGCGCTGCCGACGCCGCTACCGGCGGCGATCACCAGCACCTCTTCGGCGGGCTGAAGATGGGCGCGATAAAACAGCATGTGCCAGGCGGTAAGAAAAACCAGCGGAATCGCGGCGGCTTCCTCAAAGCTGAGGTTTCCAGGAATGGGGATCACATTTGCAGCTGGCGATTTTACGAACTCCGCGTACCCCCCGTGAACGCCGGCGCCGAAAAGCACGTACTGTTTGCAGAAATTGTCACGCCCCGCGATGCATTGCGGACACTGGCCGCAGGAAAGCCCCGGCGCGAGCAAAACTCTTTCTCCCACTCGCACATTCGAGACGCTTTCACCAATTTTCGCCACTTCGCCGGAGATGTCGCTGCCAGGAATATGAGGGAAAGTGATCGACCTGCCCGGAAGTCCGCGCCGTACCCAAAGATCAAGATGATTCAGCGCGCAAGCACGCACGCGAACCAGAACGTCGTGAGCTCCGATCGCCGGCTCAGGCACATCGGTGTAGCGCAACACCTCAGGGCCGCCATGCTCGGAAAGAACTACCGCCTTCATCGACTTCTCCAGGTTGGTCGAAACGCGGCATAAAATAACATTGGCATTGAGCCGTGTCCAGGCGCCAGTGGCCGATTGACAGCGCCCAGCGGCCACAGTACGCTCAACTGAACAGCATGGACCTATTCGAAGAAATCGTGCGGATGCGAAAGGCTGGCCAGCGCGGCGCGTTGGCGACTATCGTCCACACCAACGGTTCGATCCCCAGCTACGAAAGCTCGCGTATGCTCGTGCGCGAGGACGGCACCATGGCCGGCACCATCGGCGGCGGCTGCGTGGAAGCGGAAGTGTGGGCAGCAGCGAAAGATGTGATCCGCGTTGAGCAGCCTCGTAAAATGACGTTCAACCTGAATCACGAAGCGGCCTATGACTCGGGTCTGATCTGCGGCGGCACTTTGGAAATTTTCGTCGAGCCGATTTTGCCCCAGCCCACGCTCTATATTTTTGGCGGCGGCCATGTTTCGTCAGCGGTCGCGCGGGCCGCTAGTGCCGCGGGATTTGCCATAGCGATCGCGGACGATCGCGAAACGTTCGCGAACGCGGAACGCTTCCCGATGGCGAGCGAGATTTACAGCACCTACGAAGATGCGTTCGAAAGAATTAAGCCCAGCGCCTCGAGCTATCTCTTGATCGTCACGCGCGGGCACAAGGACGATATGCGCGTCCTTGCATGGGCCGTGCGAACCGAGGCTCGCTACATCGGAATGATCGGCAGCAAGCGAAAAGTAATTTCCGTCTACCAGGCGCTGGAAAAAGAAGGTTATTCACCGGAGGAATTTGACCGCGTCCACGCGCCCGTTGGACTCGATATCGGCGCCCTCGCACCGGAGGAAATTGCCGTCAGCATCACGGCGGAGCTCATCGCTGTACGCCGCAACGCAAAAAACTTACCGCACAAGTCCGTCAAACTTTCCCACGCCGCAACTCCCCAGCAGCGCTAACTCTATGACGCTTGCCGCTGCGGTGCGTCAGAGGCCGCTCGTCGCGGTCGTCCTTGCCGCCGGCGAGTCTCGCCGTATGGGCACGCCGAAAGCGCTGCTGCCGTATCGCGGGAAAACTTTCGTCGAGCACTTGCTTGAAATCACCCACCATCCGCGCGTCGCTGCTAAGCGCATTGTGTTGGGCGCGCATCTGGACGAAATTCGCGCGAAGCTTCCGGATGAAGCCGCGTCGATCGTCGTAAATCCCGATTGGCGCCAGGGACAGCTCTCTTCCATCCAGGCCGCAATTCGAACGATTCCCACTGACGAAACAGCCGGCCTCATTCTTTGCCCTGTGGATCATCCGCTCTTTTCGCCGAAATTGATCGCGCAGTTGATCGATGCGTTTGACTCGACCGGGCCAACTTATCGTGCTTCCCATCGTACCACGGGCGCCGCGGACACCCGGTAATTTTCGCCGCGAGTCTTTACCCTGAGCTTCTCGCGGCATCGCCTGCGATCGGGGCCCGGGAGGTTGTGTGGGCGCATGCGACGGAACTGCACGAAGTTCCGACCGAGGAAGAAGGGGTCGTCTTGAATATCAACGACCCAGAAACTTTGCGGCGTGCGTTGGAAAATCGCGAACCCCGGCCCTAGGAGTTCCAAATCCCGCTACCGCGGCAGCTTCGCCACAAGCGCGGCCACCGCGTCAACGCAAAGCTGCGCCGCGTGAAAAGTAGCCGGTGGAAGATCCCCAAGCGCGCTGGATATTTGCTCGGGAGTAATTTCGCGCGCTTCCGCGAGTGTCTTGCCGCCGAGCATGTCCGTCAGCGCGGAGCTCGACGCGATCGCCGCTACGCATCCTTGTGTTTTGAAGCGCGCTGCCGCAATTCGTCCGCCCTCCAGCCGCACCGCCAGCCTCATCACGTCGCCGCACACCGGATTTGTCACCTCCACCGTTGCCGTGGCATCCGGCATGTCACCGGCGTTATGCGGATTGCGGAAGTGCTCGATGAGCGAGTCCTTGAACATACGCCACAGTATAAAGCAGAGCATGCCACACTCAAGTCGGCGCCGAGTTCGGACGATACGTTCCTATGCGCCTACCGCCGCGTCGCGGCCTTCGCCGTTTCTTCAGAAACCGTGCTAAGAAGGGCCTCCGCGGGCCGTCGCGCTGCCACTCAGAAAACCTTGTCTCGACAGTTGAATGTTATTGACACTAGAAGGCTTACAACGTATTTTTGAGGTTCCTAGCCAGCGTTCTCTCGTCTGGGCGCGAGAGAACTGTCATTTAATCCGCCTACAAATTATTAGGAGAATGCAGATGCGACGACTGTTCTACGTCCTTACCCTCGTGATGGCCTTCGCTTTAGCGGCGACTGCCGGCTTCGCGCAGGATGGGAAGCTGAAGATCAAGGTCTCCCCAAAACAGGCCTATGTCTTCGTGGATGGCAATGCAATCCGCGAGGGAAGCCACTCAATAAATCTCCCTGCCGGCAAGCACACGGTCGTGGTCGTCAATTACGGATATAAGATCTCGACCCAGGACGTTAACATCGATGCCGGAAAATCCACGCCCCTCGATGTGAAGCTCGAAGCCACCGGCAGCAATGTCGCCGGACCGTTTGGCGACGTTGAACTCAAGGGCGACCCACGCGCCGCCGTGCTATCCAACGGCGACACGCCTGACTATTTCGTTGGGCACGTGGACGAGTTCGATTGGGATTGGATTTGGCATCAGAATCTCCTGCTCCCGCCGGGAAAGCATCACCTGACGGTGACGCACCAGGGCAAGACGGTTTGGTCGGGCGACGTGGACGTAGTCGCTAACAAAAAAGTAACCATTGACCTGAAGAACGGCATGCAAAAGACCAGTGACTGGAAGCGCGGCGAAAAGCTCAAGGATGTCCCGCGATTCAAGGCCGGGATCGCCAGCGCCCAAGTGGCCGTGGCGCCCACCACCGGCAACTTCAGCGTCGCTAACGGGAACATCGATTGCGGTCAGACCGCAACCCTGAACTGGCAGACCGGAGAAACTGTCGGCGCCAATATCAGCGGCATCGGTAAGGTGCCGACCAGCGGCAGCCAAACTGTCTCGCCGCACGCCACCACCAACTATGACTTCAGCGCCACCGGCCCCGGCGGGACTGTTACCGGCACCGGCACCGTCAACGTAAACACAAAGGTCGATGCCAGCCTCACCGCCAATCCTGCGGAAACGCACTACCGCAAAATCGGAGAAAAAGTAATCACGCAGGACTCCTCCACGCTCACGTGGCAAACCCACAACGCTGATAACGTCACGCTCGACAACAATAAAGTCGATCCGAGCGGCAGCCAGATGGTGAAGCCGGAACCAGCTGATACTTCTCAAGTGGCCGAGGGCCAGCCCGCGCGCACCATCGACGAAAACAAGTCCTACACTCTGAATGCGACCAACGTTTGCGGCGGCAGCGCCACTCAGACCGCCTCTATTCACATCGTCGGCAGCGTCGAGCCGATTCCTACGGTCACGCTCCAGAGCGTTTTCTATCCTACGGACTACCCTGACAAGCGGCATCCGCAAGTCGGCCTGGTTCGCAGCCAGCAGCTTACGCTTGCCACTCTCGCAGACGGATTCAAGAAGTATCTCGAATACGATCCCGATGCGAAGCTCTCAGTGGAAGCGCACGCCGACGCCCGTGGATCGAAGCCGTTCAACCAGGATCTCAGCGAGCGCCGCGTCGAGCGCATCAAGCAGTACCTCGTCGAACAGGGAATCTCGGCCGATAAGGTTGAGACCGCTGCCTACGGCAAGGAGCAGCCCCTCGATCAGGCCACTGTGAAAACGCTCGAAAGCACGAATCCCAACGCGCCACCCAAGATGCGGCTGCGCCAAACCCGAGCCGACTGGCTGGCTTACAACCGCCGTGCGGATGTCATCCTTCTGCCTTCCGGCAAGAAGTCGGCGCAGTTCTTCCCGCACAACGCCGACGACTCGAAGCTGATTTGGCAGGTTCCGAAACCGCCGCTCAAGAAGGTTGAAGCCGATCAATAAATAGTCTCTCAACAAAGAAAATGCGCCGGAGAACTTGAAATTCTCCGGCGCATTTTCTTTTCGGCCGCACAGCCTTACGCCGATGTCAACCAACTTGGTTAGCCGCCCAGCGTTAGTGGATATTCCGCGTCTTGCGCCCCACGTAATCCATCAGGAGGTACTGTCCGAGGGTGTAAGGAGTGGTGAAGTACGCCTTGCCGCGGCAAAGCTCGGTAATCTTCTGCACGAAATGCACCAAACTGTAGTCGCTCGCGAGCATGAACGTGTTGATCAGAATTCCCGCGCGCTTGCACTTCGCCACTTCTTCCATCGTCTGTGTGACCACCAGGGGATCGAGCCCAAACGCGTTCTTGTAAATCCGCCCATCGTCCAGCGTCAGCGCGGAGGGCTTCCCGTCGGTGATCATCACGATTTGGCGCATATCCTTCTTCTGGCGCGCCAGAATTCTCTGCGCCATGCGCAGGCCTTCGCGCGTATTCGTGTAATACGGACCCACTTGCACGCGCGCCAGTTTTCCCAACGGAATTTCTTCCGCGCTGTCGTGGAACAGCACGCAGTGCAGGGAATCGCCCGGATATTGCGTGCGGATCAAATGCGAAAGCGCCAGCGCCACGCGCTTCGCCGGCGTGAATCGGTCTTCGCCGTAAAGAATCATGCTATGGCTGCAATCGAGCATCAGCACCGTCGCGCACGAGCTCTGATACTCACACTGGTGCACCATCAAATCGGGATAGTCCAGCTCGATGGGGATGCCCGCGCCATTGCGCCGCACGGCGTTGAAGAGTGTGCCGCTGATGTCCATATTCAGCGTGTCGCCGAATTCGTAGGCCTTCGACGAGCCGCCCGATTCGATTCCCGTGGCCAGGTCGCGCGTATCGTGCCGCCCGAAGCTGCTTTTTCCCAAGCGAAGCCAGCAGATCCTTCAGCGTCTTGAATCCGAGGAAATCGAGCGCCTTGTCGGTGATTTCAAACCGCGCTTCCACTTGCGGCTGGTCTTTGCCGATCTGCCCTCCCGGTGTTTCCGACGGCGGAGGCGTTACGCGCGCGGACTGCTGTTGCGTGATGAAGCCCTCTTCCTCCATCCGCTCGATAATCTGGTCGATCATGTTGCGCAGATCTTCGTTCTGCGAAAGGTCGGGGTTCTGGCGCAGCTTTTCGAGCAATTCCGGAGGGATAAGATCGCCTTCCTCAAGAGCCCGCAGAATCGCTTCGCGCAGCTCGTCCATGTGCTGCTGGCGAGCCCGCTCCATGTCCAGCTCGTGAAAGCCGTATTGCGATTGGAATCCGCTCTGTAGGAAAAAATCTGACAGCCGGTCCATCAGATCCTGCAGATCGATGTCGTCCGCCGCTCCAGGTGCATAGCGCGAATATTTCGTGTATTTCATTTTTTCTCAGCGGACGCAATTCGAAATCAGTTGAACTGCCGCCGCGGCATCCGCCCGATGGGCTCTTTTGGATCGCGCGGCTCCGGAGTTTTTCGCGCCTCGGCGAAAAAGCCGCGCTCCTCACTCCGGTTGATGCGTTTTTGGGACCAAAGACCCTCGAGAATGAACTCCGCCGCGCTGGCTTGAATCGCCGCATCGTCTTTCGAACGCACGCCCAGCGCTTCCAGATGCTCGAAAAGCCCTGTTATTTTCTTCAACTGGGCCAGCAACTCGGTGCTCGAAGCGTTTGCGGGGATCTTCAATTCGCCGCCGCCTTCAAACCACTGCACCACAGTCTGAAAATTCACATTCGCGAAATATTTGGTGAACGTCTTGCCCACCGCCGCGCGAATTAACTCCCGGGCTATGTTTTCGGCGCCGCGCATTTCACCTTCATACTCTAGCTCAAATTTTCCCGTCATGGCCGGGATTGCGGCGTACACATCCGCTACCCGCGCCACCACTGCGGAGTCGCGGCTGCTCACCGCTCGCTGTTCCGCGTTGCTCAACACATTTTCAAGCGCGCTGATCGGCAGGCGCTGGCTCACACCCGATCGCCGGTCGATTCGCTTGTCCTCGCGCGCCTGAAACGCCACTTCCTCCACTATCTCACGCACGTACGTCGGCACTTCCGCCCGTCGCTTGCCGTCGCGCGCTATCCACGATTCCTGTTCCGTGATGGACATTCCCTCGGCTAGCGTTGCTGGGTAGTGCGTCCGGATTTCGGAGCCGATGCGGTCTTTCAGCGGCGTGATGATTTTCCCGCGGGCCGTGTAATCTTCCGGATTCGCGGTGAAGACCAGCAGCACGTCCAGCAGCAGCCGCACCGGATAGCCTTTAATCTGCACGTCGCCCTCTTGCATTATATTGAAGAGGCCCACCTGAATTTTTCCCGCCAGGTCGGGCAATTCATTGATGGCGAAGATTCCACGGTTTGCGCGGGGCAACAAGCCGTAATGAATAGTCAGCTCGTCGGAAAGATTTCGCCCGGCGCGCGCGGCTTTGATCGGGTCCACATCTCCGATCATGTCCGCGATCGTCACGTCTGGCGTGGCCAGCTTCTCCACGTAGCGCAACTCGCGCGAAAGCCAGGCGATCGGTGTGGCGTCTCCCTCCGCAGCAATTCTTTCGCGGCACGAGCGGCACAGCGGACGGTACGGATTGTCGTTGATCTCGCACCCTGCGATCACCGGTATCTGCGGGTCGAGGAATCCCGCCAGCCCGCGCAGGATTCGCGACTTCGCCTGCCCGCGCAGGCCCAGCAAAATAAAATGGTGACGCGAAAGGACGGCGTTGGTGATTTGGGGTATCACCGTGTCGTCGTACCCGTGCACGCCGGGGAAGAGCGGCTCGTCCTTTTCCATTTTTTGAAGCAGATTTTCGCGAAGCTCCTGGCGAATGGTTCGTCCCGCGATTTTTTCCTCGCTCCAGGAACTCCGCTTCAACTCGCCAAGATTGTTTGGTTGTGGACTCATTCGATCACCGGTCGGCACTTCAGGCGCGACGGAAAGCTCATCGCGCGGCTCCATTATAGAGGAAGCGAGCGCACGCTCCTAACTTGGATTGGGGCAACTCGCAGGACGTTGCCAACGTCCTTATAAATCAACAATCTCGTCAACCACCGCAGCCGCAAGAAAGATCGCGGTATCTTGACATCGAGAGACGCGAGGTCTTAGATTCACGAGGAGTGAGGACGACATGCGTGTCACTCACACGCCGGGGCGCCACAATGACGAAATCGACGAGCTTTGAAGCGGACATTCGCCCGCTTTTTACGGATAGAGACATTCACGCCATGAGTAAGGCGTTCAATCTTGCCAGCTATGATGACGTGAAGGCGCACGCGGCGGCCATCTACGACCGCATTCGGGGAATCGGTGGCGCGGTAATGCCGCCCCCACCGCCAAGAGGAGAAGGCCCTTGGCCTCAAGCTCGCATTGAACTGTTTGCTAAATGGATGGCGGACGGGTACCAACCGTAGAATGCTTCGAGCTCCTGAAGCCTAGCTCGCCGGGTCGAATTTGCGCAATGGAATCGAGCCGAGGAGCCTAATTAACGGGGTGCCCGTTTCCGCCGGCCCTGCGGCGCGCGCTCTGCTGTTCCGCCAGTTTGGGCACGAACGCTTGCAGCCATTCGAGCACTATCTCGCGACGATCCTGCTCGCTGCTCGCTTGCAGCAGCGTTTGCCGTTTTTCGATTTCCATGGGAACCATGGCTGCCATTCGGTAAGCAAGCGTGGCAGGCTCGTTTGGAGACGGGTCCGTCCACGCCCTTCCGAAAAGAAGAACTTGGCTTTGCTCGAAAGCGACGGCGAGCTGTCCATTCGTCTTCGGGTCCAAGGCCCCTAACTCGTCTTTCACGTACTCGACAATCCCCTCGTAATATTCCTTTTCGTGCAACAGGTCGGCCAGACGGAAAACGGCGCGGCCTTCCGTGGCGATATCCATCCGCCCGTCGGCATAATCCTTGGTCTTGCGGAGGATTTCTGCGGTGCAGCCCATGGTGGCCACATCGTTGTTCGCCGCCAGGATCATTCCGAATTCGATCTTTTCCTCGAGGCATCGGGAAATCATCTGCTTGTAGCGTGGCTCGAAAATGTGCAGCGGCAATTGCATGCGCGGAAGAAGAACCACGTCCAGAGGAAACAATGGTATTCGGGCTGGTCGTTCCATTTCGAGGGCGATCCCGTCTGGGTGGCCGCAGTTAGCGCAGCAGCGTCAAGGCCGCTTGCATCTCGTCGCGCGCGTGCACGTCGCCTGCCTTCTGCGCAACCACGATGCCATCCGATAAAAGTTTGCGGGCCTCGTCCATCCGGCCCAGTCGTCCCAGCAGTCGTCCGAATTGGTAGTAACCTGCGATGTAATCGGGATTCGTCTCGAGGAGCTTGTCGAAGTGAGCGGTGGCCGCGGAGCTATCTCCCAATTTTACGCATTCGAGCGCCAGCCCATACCGCGCGAATGCATCTGTGGGTTTCTGGGCAACAAAATCCTCCAGAATTTCGCGGCGCGTTTTTTGCGGCTGAGCCATTCTCTCCGCATTATAGCGGTCCCTCTTGTGCTCGCCAAGCGCGCGGACGTCCCACCTGGCCAATCATTTGGCGCAATCTCGGCTCTTCTCATAAGCCTTCCAATTGTGTTAACAGTAAGGGCCAGTGGAAAGAGTCAGACCGGGGGAGAGTGCCACGACCATGTCATCGATTCGGAACATCACCATGTTTGCGGTCGGTCTCATCGTTTCAAGCTCCGCTTGGGCGCAAAACAAAGCACCGAAGATGTTGCCGTACACCACGATCGATCATCCGGAATTCGTTCCGGCTTCGCAGGCGTCGTTTCTTTCCGGCACCGATGTCGTAATTGGAGTCTTCAGCGGCGGAGTGGCCAAGGCATATCCCGGTGCGGATCTGGCTCAACACGGCGTTGTGCAGGACAAAATGCCGGATGGTCCGATCGCTGTTACCTGGTGAGGAACGTGCAACACAGCCCTCGTGATCAGGGCTGAAGCGAAGGGAATGGCGCTGCAATTCGATTACGACAGCATGTCCGGTGCAAATGAAGTGTTCAAAGACCGGGAGACCGGCACCAAGTGGCAGCAAACGCTCTCAACAGCCACGTCCGGCCCGCTTAAAGGCACGCACCTGGAAATCTATCCGTTTTTGCTGACTCAGTGGGGTGAGTGGAGAAAGCAGCACCCGGATACTCTGGTGCTAAAGCCGCTGCCCGGATACGCCGAGCGGATGCCAGGCATGAACAAGTTCATTAGCCAGCAATGGAGCATCGGCATTTCAGATACGCGTCCCGCGCCTTCCGGAGCTATGGGACACGACACTCGGCTCGGTCCGCGTGAGATCGTCCTTGGCCTTCAAGTGGGTGACGGAGAAAAAGCCTACCCCTTGTCGGCGCTGCGCAAGGAGCGAGTGATCAACGATAGAGTTTCCGGCATGCCGGTAGTGGTCGTGCATCAGCCGGCGTCCGACACCACAACCGCCTTCGACTCCACGCTCAAAGGCAGGATTCTCAAATTCAAGGCGGCGGACGCTGAAGCAGATCGGCTCGCCGATCTCGAAACGCACTCCACATGGAACGCCTACGGCCTCTGCACCTCGGGGCACTTCAAGGGCTCGCAATTAAAGCCGCTTACTATGGAGCCGGAGTTTTGGTTCGCGTGGTCGGAATTTCGCCCGAAGACGGAGGTATATGCTGCGCCGGCCAGCCGTTAGTCCTGCTCGACAAGCTCGGCTCTCGAAATCCCATACGAGCCTCGTTCGCCGTTTCGAAGGGAGATTAAGCCATGATCACTCGCCGTGAACTGAACACTGCTTTGGGCGCTGCAGTCGCCGCTCTTCTTTCGGGAACCATTGCCTCACTGCGCGCGGAATCGGCGGCACCGCAGCAAAGTTCGCAGGGGAATGCGCCGTCAAATCCTCCGCGCGGGGTAACCACGCTGATGTCGGAATCCATCGGTGATCCAGGTGATTGCGACGGACGTATGCTCGTGCTTACGATTCCGCCCAAGTTGGTTTCGCCTCCGCACCGGCATCCTGGCCCCGTGTTTGCCTACATACTAGAAGGCCAAATCGAAAACCAAGTAGATCCCGACCCACCGAAAACCTACTCTGTGGGCGACTTCTTCTACGAACCGACGATGCACGTCCATCGCTCACTTCGAAATCTAAGTGACACCCAGACCGCCAGGATTCTAGTTTTTCAGCTCGTCCCGAAGGGCCAGCCGGGAGGCCTCCCCGCAAAGTAGCGGAGTCTCGAAAGTAATTCGCGCAACGTCGGCCGGCTGCTGCATGACTCTTGTGGGGACACTTGCCAGCAAAGGTCCTAAGCCCTCCCAGCGGTCGGACGTGTGAAAATCGAATCACGCCGAACGGTGTATGGCAGCCCGACGAGCATTGCCGTCTGAACGGCCGAAATGGAAACGTAAGTATTGTTACCAACTCTCTAGCATTCGTGAGGTGGTAGCATTTCCTCGCACTGACCCTGGCCGCTAAAAACGTATTCCGTCGAAGGGCAGCCGGAAAGTTTGCGTTCGCTTTTTGCGTCGGCTCCCGAAGGAGGGCGCCGTGCTTCATCTATCCACCCTCATTTCGGTCGGCAAAACGCGATGAGTGCGCCTCAGCCCTTAGTCTCGGTCGTGATGGTTGTCCGCGATTTCGAGCGTTTTCTCGGCGAGGCCATCGAAAGCATCTTGCGCCAGACGTTCGCCGACTTCGAATTTGTGATTTTGGACTTTGGTTCAACCGACCGATCCAAAGCGATCGTTTCCGCATATGCCGCGCGGGACCGCCGAATCCAGCTACATGAGGCGAATTGTGATCTGGTCGAGGCCCGCAACATCGCGTGCTCTCTTGCAACGAGGCACTATATCGCCATTCAGGATGCCGATGACGTCTGCCTGCCGGACCGGTTGCTTCGTGAAGTCGAGTTCATGCAGAAGTACGCTGACTGCGCCCTCCTCGGAAGCGCTGCGGAATGGACGGATGCCGAGGGAACGTCGTTGTCCACGCTGGAATTTCCGACCGAGCATGACGAAATCCGATCCGCGCTCCTCGCGCGGTCCGTATTTTCGCATACGTCCGTCCTCATGCGTCGTGAAGCTTTCGTCGCCGTGGGCGGCTATCGAAAAGCATTTTCTTTGGCCCACGATTACGATCTATTCCTTAGGATTTCAGAGCGCTTTCGGTGTGCCAACCTCAAGCAAGCCCTAGTCAAGTATCGACTTCATTCGCAACAGAGATCCGTCAGTAAGCGAGATCAGCAGGCTCTGTGCTGCCTCGCCGCGCGGGCCTCTGCGAATTGCAGGAAAAAAGGGCTGCTGGATCCACTGGATTCAGCGGACGCCGTTACACCGAATCTGCTAGCGGCTTTGGGTGTGACTCCAGCCGAAATACAGAGGAGCCGCTTCCGGGGCTGCCGGGACTGGGTATCAAACACGATTGCGGCACAGGACTATTCAACCGCCATCCAGATAGCCGTGACGACGCTGAAATCCGAATGGGAGTATGTCGAACCGCGCGACATTGCTTCTCTGTATCGGGTCCTAGCGGGACTCTACTGGCGGGACGGGCAACTCCGGAAGAGCCTTTCTCCCGCGTACCATGGCGTAAGCCTCGCGATGGACAAAGACTTTGCAGGAGATGTGTTGCGGCGCCTTTGGGAATTGGCCAGCAGGCACCCTAGGCCGTAGCGCCGAAGCCCACTAGGGCATATAGGTTATTTGACCGGCAACGAGACGCGAGCCGATCAAGCCCGAAGTTCCGCAACGCCCTCCGAACCGCGGCACTTGTTTAGCCTTTTGCATCTTCACATTCGTTTGCCGCCGGCGGCCACAATCACTTGACCTGTAATCCAGCGAGCATCGTCACTGGCCAGAAACGTGGCGGCGAGAGCAATGTCATCCGGCGTGGCGATACGGCCGAGTGGTGTACTCTTCTCTTGTTGCTCCCGAAATTCACCCTCGTGGAGTCCGGAAGCGCGCAGGCCCTCTGTTTCCACCATGCCTGGCTCGAGCGAGTTCACGCGGATTTTTCGTGGCCCAAGCTCTTGCGAAAGGGAAACAGTTATTGCGTTTGCTGCGGCCTTACTTGCGCTATAAGCCGACGCCTGCGGCGCTGGCATCGAGCCCACGATGGAGCCGATATTGACGATAGAGCCGCCATTTGTCCCCATTAGCTTTACTGCTTCTTTTGTCGTCAAGAGCAGACCGGTTACATTCAGATTGAAATGCTTTTCGATGTGCTCCGGCGTGATTGCCTCTAAGGCGGCAAACTGGTACGTTCCCGCGTTGTTCACCAGCACATCCACCCGCCCAAACTCCTTCTTGATTTCCGCAAAGAGCCGCTGAATCTCTTCCTGTCTGGAAACATCAGCTTGTATGGCGATGGCTTTCCCGCCCTTCTGGTTGATGCGAGCTACGACGGCGTCCGCGGCTGCCTTGCTGCCGGCATAGTTCACCACTACGACGGCACCTTCTGCTGCCAGATGATCCGCGATGGAAGCCCCGATCCCCTTCGAAGCTCCTGTCACTATTGCGATTTTCCCATCGAGTTTATTCATGACTGTCCTCCTTCACCTAATCGCTCTCCTTGATTCGGCGGCTGGTGGTCCGCTCGACAGACTTAGAGTCTTCCAAGCGGTGAAACGATTCGCCTCGGTTACACGCCATCAAACCAAGTCTCTGCGCACGGCCTCCGCGGTTTGAAAACTGTTCTCGATGCATTTCCCGATGGACGGCCCCTCGAGGTAATTACCGGCAAAATGCAGTCCCCGCAAGGCGCGCTCGGCCTCGCGGATTTCCCGGACGATATGCGCGTGTCCCAGATTGTATTGCGGCAAAGCTCGCGGATGTTTCCAGATCGCGGAAATAATCGGCGGCCCTTGGATCTTCAGAATTCTCGAGTGTTCGTGCTCGGCGATTGCCGTGATCTCCTCGTCGGATTTCTCGATGATGGCCGAATCGGTGGCGCCTGCCAGGATGCTTGTAATGGTCATCTGGCCCTGCGGCGCGCGATTCGGAAACAGCGACGAATTCCACACGATTCCAAGCGTGCGATATTTTTCACTTCGCGGAATTAGCACTCCGAAGCCGTCCAGCGCCGCCGCGCTTTGATGGCTGTGATATCCGGTCGCGACCACAACTACTGGCGCGTACGCGACGCCTGAAAGTGTTTGCGCCGCCTTCGACGAAAGCGGCGCCGCAATGTGCGAGGCGACGTAGGTCGGCGTCGCGAGCACCACTGCCCGCGCGTTCATCTGTTCGCTGCGGCCGTCCTGTGTCACCTGGACCTGAAAAGCCTGGCCGGCCTTGGTCACAGTATCCACGTGCACGCCGCTCTTCGCGTTTGCGCCAAGCTTTGCGAACATCGCCTCGGTCAACACGCCCACGCCGCGCAGAAACGAACATAAAGGCGGCGGACCTTGCCTCGCGCCCTTTGCCGGACGCGATTTCATGGCGCCCCGCAAAACGCTGCCGTATTGCCGCTCCCACTCTTCGAGCGTTGGAAACGCGGCGCGCAGGCTCAGCTTTTCAGGATCGCCCGCATACACTCCTGAAACGAATGGCGAAACCAGATACTCCAGAATTTCGTGCCCGAATTTTCGTCGCACAAACTGTGCAACAGATTCTTCCTCTGCCGGCGGTGTCGTCCGGCCAAATCCTTCGGAAACGACTCGCCATCGCGAGCCTACGCCGAGCAGGGAACTGGTGAGGATTCCTTGCGGCGCCATCGGAATTTTCCGCAGCCGCCCCTGCCGCAAAACAAATCGTGGCGCTCGCGGATCGGCCTTGCACAGGTCGCTTTCGATGCCCAGATCGCGGATAAGGCCCAGCAGCGCTTCCGTGCCCTGAAAACTTTGCGGCCCCGATTCGAAGAGGAAGCCGTCGCGTTCCACGGTTCCAATCAGCCCGCCGGGGCGGTTGTTCGCTTCGAGCAACGTCACCTGGGTGCCCAGTTGTTGTAGCCGCAAGGCGCAGGCCAGGCCGGAAATGCCCCCCCCAATGACGACGACCTGGGCTGAGTTGGCCATGTCGGCTACATCCTAGTGCCTCCGGCCGGAAAAGCACACCCAAACTGTGAGGGGAAAGCCGGTCCCCGAAAAACACCCCGGTGGGGTGGGCTTGGCGGGCCGTTTTTGCCGATTTGCGACCTCTTAATGTCTCTAATTGAAAGGTTTCTGAGCGTCAAACTTGAAGCTTTTTGCTTCAGACTCGAAGCATTTTTGGTCCCCCGGAATGACACCATTAGGAGTGGAACAAACTGGCAGGGAAGCCAGGCTTCAGGTAATATCAGGTAATATTACGGGGCGTACCGGAGAACCCTATTGACACTGACTAACATCGAGGGAACAGCAAGCGGCGTAAAAACGCTTGTGCGCGTACGGCCCCGCGGCTTTTGCGCCGGCGTGGTCCGCGCGGTGGATATCGTGGAACTGGCGCTCGAGGCCTACGGGCGGCCCGTTTACGTTCACCATGAAATTGTCCATAACCGCTACGTGGTAGATCAGTTGCGGCGGCGCGGCGCGATCTTTGTGGAGTCAATTGAGGAAGTTCCCGTTGGGGCAGTGTTGGTTTTCAGCGCCCACGGAGTGCCGCCGCGTGTGCGCAGCGAAGCGAAAGAGCGCGAACTAAAAATCATCGATGCGACGTGTCCCCTGGTAACGAAAGTTCATTTGGAGGCGCTGAAATTCGCGCGCGAAGGGCGCACGCTAATTTTGATTGGGCATCGCGACCATCAGGAAATTGTAGGAACGTCAGGCGAAGCGCCGGATCAGACGTTGATTGTCGGAAGCGTTGAGGAAGTGGATCAGTTGCAGGTTCCAGATCCGTCCCGGCTGGCTTTTCTGACACAGACCACGCTCTCGCTTTACGACACCCAGGAAATTGTTGCGAGACTGCGCCAGCGCTTTCCGTCAATTGTTGGCCCGGCCTCGGACGATATTTGCTACGCAACTCAGAACCGCCAAGAAGCGGTGGAAGCGCTCACGCGCGAGGTGGAACTGATTCTGGTGGTCGGCTCAGCGAACAGCTCGAATTCGAATCGGTTGGTGGAAGTGGCGCAGCGCGCAGGAGTGGCGGCGCGGCTTATCGAAGATGCGAACGATATCGATGCGGCTGCTCTGGATGGTGTGAAGACCATCGGCCTTACGGCGGGAGCTTCCGCGCCCGAGGTTTTGGTGGAGCAAGTGAGCCAGCGCCTTTCCGGGTTCGGGTTTACGAACCATCGGGATCTGGATCTGATTCGAGAGGACGTGCGATTTACGCTGCCGGCAGAACTGGCTGCCCGGCTCGGCAGGACCACGAATTAAGCATCAACAGTTTTTCGTCGCGGGCAACATCAACCCGAAGGTCAGGAGCATATGAGTGGCGGCCAAAATCGTCCGCCAGGCGACTAAGATTGCAGTTCTGGGCGTGCCCACAAGTGCGGCTGCGATGTCGGTGGGGAACGAGGCTGCACCCGCAGCGCTCAGGGCAGCAGGCCTCATCGAGCGGCTTGGCGAAATCGGCTATCAGGTTTCAGATCTCGGCGACGACGCACCCCAGCTTTACCAGCCGGATAACGAAAGTCCCCGCGCGAGAAATGTTCCCCGCGTTTTGGCCGGTCTCGAAGCGTTAAAACCGCGCGTGGAACAAGCCGTTAAGTCCGCTGCGCTGCCGCTTATTCTTAGCGGCGATTGCTCCGTTGCACTGGCCACAGTTGCGGGCGTCCGCCGCTACTTCCGCCACGTGGGCATGATCTATGTGGACCGCGATGCCGATGTGAATACGCCGGCGACGACGCTTTCCGGGTGCGTTGACGGAATGGTGGTTTCGCACCTCACCGGGCGAGGCGCGGCGGAACTGGTGCGCTTTTGGCCCGAGCCGCCGCTGGTCCGCGATCCGGACCTGGCTCTTTTTGGCGTAGCGCGTCTTGATCCTGCCGAAGAGGAATTTCTGCGAAACGCGCTGCTGCGCCGCTATCTCGCCGAAGACGTTCGACGGATGGGACCGGAAGCGGCGGCGGAAACGGCGGTTGAACGCGTCCACGGTAAGACGAACGAATTTGTCCTGCACTTTGACGTGGATGTGATTGCCGGCTTTGAAGCGACGAACTATAGCGGTGCGGACGGATTGAATCTCGAAGAAGTTCGCAGCGCGCTGGAAGTGTTTGCCGCGCAACCGCATCTCGCGGCGATCGAGGTGACGGGATACAACCCGGCGAAGGATTCAAATGCACGTGGCGCCAAGTTAATTGTAGAACTCCTCGCGGGCGCGCTGGCGAAGAGGCTTGCAGCGCTTGCATCGCCGCAACCGGCCGAATCAGCAAATGCACCTGCACAGCCGGTCTCCACCGCAACCGCCGGCGAGGCGGCAACGCCGGTTGCGACGCCGGGCGAAGCTTGGTCGTCCGACGATCTCGTCTCCTCGGAAGAATCCGCGGATAATTCAGCGGGCGAGGAATCGAGCGCCGAGACTCCGGAGCCACATTCCAGCGAAACGGAGGAGCGCAACTCTCAGTAATGTTCGGCAGTTTCCCATTCTCGTGTTCAAACCCGCCAAACTTTTGACCGCGCATCCAGAAATCATCGTATTCGACGTGGACGGCGTGCTGGTGGACGTGCGTGGCTCCTACCATCGAACGGTGCTAGAAACGGTGCGGCATTTCACGGGTCAGCGCGTGACGCGCGTGCAATTGCTCCGCTGGAAAAGCCAATCGGGATTCAACGACGATTGGAAGCTTTCTTCTGCGTGGGTGCAATCGCTCGGAGGAAAAGTCGAGTACGACGAAGTGAAAAGCAAGTTCCTCGAACTCTATTGGGGCAAGGATTCCGAAGGCTATGTGGGCCGTGAAAAGTGGCTGCTGCCGCGCAGCAGCCTGCGGCGCCTGGCAGCGAAGTCGGAACTGGCCCTCTTCACAGGGCGGGTCCACAGGGAAGTTGATTACACACTCGATCGACGAAAGGTGCGCGAGTTTTTCCGGACCATCGTAACAGTGGAGGATGTCGAACGACCCAAACCGGATCCGGAGGGCTTGCTGCGCATTTTAGCGGGCCGCGATCCAAACAAGGCGATTTACCTGGGCGACAACGTGGACGACGCCATAGCCGCGCAATCAGCTCGAATCCCGTTCATCGGCGTCCTAGCGAGAGAGGCCGCAGTCCGGCGGGAACGTGTTGCACTGCTAAAGAAATTCGGCGCCAGGGCAATTCTCAATGACGTGCGCGATCTCGAGAAGTGGCTGCGGGCTAGCAGGTCGCGAACAGTCAGTGCCTGATAACCGCTGTAACCGGAGAGGCAATGTGCGATGGATCCATTGCGTAATCTCCTTCTTCGGTAAGAGCGTTAATCGGGCGGCGGCAAGCACATTTTACAGGAGTTAGTCAGTTGCCGAGGGCGTCAGACTCTCATGCTTGAGGCCCGATTGCCAGAATGAAGGCACCGGGGCTGATGTTACAAGCGGGGTCACAAAGCGTTGAGACTTCGATCCCATAAATTCGTAACGAATCTCTAAGCGCTTCGGCACTGGGAGGTAGGCTGTCTCGTACACTAACCAGAAATGCCAGGCCCATGGATTGAGCATTTAAGGCTCCTGACGGCCCGCCATCATTCACGGTCCAGCCAATCACCTTGAAGACAGTCACGAAGTCTTGTGCGTAACTGAGCGCGTCGCTTGCCGCGGGATGATAGCAGACGCTAACCTCTTGCTCAGGAAACGTACGGAGTACCTGAATGAGTACGGCCTTCTGATCCGTGGTCAACCTTCGAGGAGTGGGATGCATCGCTCTGCACCAGCCAGTGTAGCCGCAGCGTACCGCTTGCTGTCAATGTCCGGGATGCCGACTAATCGAGGCTGGGCCTAGACCTGTCTTACAGTCGGGCACTTGCTCGGGCTGAATACGAATCCGAAGTCCCACACGACTGTCACGGCAAAGCGACGAACTCAGTTACATTCCGGCGGGAGCAACTACTAAGAACCTGTAACACAGTTGCCATGCTTTTGCTCGAAGCCTACAATTGCGTCGCGGATTATCGTCGGCCAGGGTGCGAAGATCACGACGAGTAAGGGAGGGGCAAAGCAGATGCGATTTCGCGGATTGCTTTCGGTTTTCATGATCATGTTCGTACCGGTGATGGTCGCGGCTCAAACTCAGGCAGGACACGGCATGCCGACCCAGAAGCACTTGACCATGACAATAACGGGCTTCGCCGACGGCACCGACATTCCGTTGAAATTCACCGCGGCCGGTAGCCAGACTTCCCCAGAAATCACGTGGATCAACACACCCCAAGGCACAGTCACCTTTCTCTTGCACATGCACGATATGGACGTTAGTCGCAACCACACGACCGACGACCAACTTCATTGGATTGTCTGGAATATTCCGGGCATGGCGACGAGTCTGCCGGAAGGTGTCCCGAGCGGCGCTCAGTTGCAGAACGGAGCCTATCAAGTCAGCGCAAGCGGGCCTAGCTATCGAGGTCCGGGCGCGCCAGCCAGTTTCCCGAAGCACCATTACGCCTTTGAACTTTTTGCCTTGGACACGAAGATCGACGTCCAGCCAGGCACTGACCCGTTTGAGACTCGCGCAGACATAATGAAAGCGATACAGGGACACATTCTTGAGAAGGCCGTATACGTTGGCCTTTTTCACCGTCCGCAATAGCCTTAAAGAACGGCGACTGCGGACTGATCGGCGGGCGCCCCTCGCCCGGAAGTCTTGTTTACGATACCGACCATAGGACCATCCGGTAGTACTTAGCAGGACACGCGTACCATTGCCTGTGCCGCTCCCAAACCCCATATTTCCATATACAACGGGACGAGCCCGTTTAGAAGAAAATGGACAACAATATTCGATCGACCGCAGCCCGGGCGTTCGTACGCAGCCTCAACATCCTGCTTAAGTTCGCGCGGATGTATGACTTCGGGCATCCGCGCACGGCAAAGCAATTCGAGATCGCCTGGTCAGAGCTGCGTGTGGCCATGGGAGACGACGAGGCTGGATTGCTGCTCGCGGTGTCTGGCGACAAGCTTTTGCTGGACGGCACGCCACTTGAATCTTCGGCGGCCGAAAAAAGCTTTGCAAGGATGCTATCGGCGGCTGGAATTGCGAGCGTCCATTTTTCCCCGAAGCTTACACATAAGAGCTTAGCGCGCTTCGTGCGCGGTTTTCCTACCGGATCGGGCGCAATGCCGAGCCAACTGTCGGAGCAGCTGAAGGCCGCACTCGAAAACGATCCGCATATACACGTGAACGAGGTGTGCTTTGTCCCAGCCGACTCGGCGGTGGCGAAATCGACCATGGCGGCGCAGCTTGCCGCGCGCACACTCGGCATGAACTCGGAGCAAACAGATCAGCTTCTGAACGACCCCGAGAAATTGTTGCAACTGATCGTTGCGGCCGAGGGTATCAAGAGCGGAGGCGGTGGCGAAGGCGAGCCGCGCCGTGGCGGACCGAGGGGAGTTGTTGAGCTTGCCATGGGCCCGCGAGACGGCAGCGCAGCGAAAGGCGGATTCTATTCCGGCGATTCCAAGAATGATTTGCAAAAGCAAGGGATAAGCGACGAAAGCAAAGCGGGCAGAGCGGGAGGCTATTCCGCTGTTGCAGGTCCGGCCACAGCAGTGCACGGCGCTGGAGGATCGCCCGGGCCGAGCACCTGGAATATCGTCGGCGGAGCGGGCGGCGGCACTCCCCTTGATCCGAACGCCGGTGGCTTTTGGCTGAAAAACGATGCTCCGGGCGCGGAAGCGGGATCGGCGGTCGCGGGGCCAATCGCATCAGTGGGAGGTTCGGCCGGCATAGCTGGCGGAGGAGGAGTCGCTCGGCCGGGCGGTAACGGAAGAATCGAAGGCGCAGAGCAGCAGTCCGGCAACACGCCGAGCGGCAGGGAAGGCTTGATGAGCCGGTGGAGCAATGCGTCCTCAGGCCTTCGAGGCGGCCGATCAGCGCGCACGCCCGGTTCGACCGCGGTGGAAACCGGACTGATGACCCTGCACGAAGATGAATTGCAGGGAATTCTACAAGTCCTGGCCCAGATCGCGCGCACGAATGGCGGGCCGCAAGAGAATCTGGACATGGGTTCGTTCCAGTCGCGCCTATCGACGCTGCCTCGGCGGGCGCGATTTACGGTCAGCCAGGCACTCTCGGCCCTGGCGGCGCAAGCGCCGTCGGAGTCTTCGGACAAACCGACATTGTTGAAGCTGGCCGAGCATATCGCTGTTCGCTTCGCTCTGGAGAGTTACGAGCGCGGAGATGTGAAGGTAAATTCGGTGAAGCAGCTGCTGAGCGAAATGAGCAGCGAGTTGGATGGGCTGCGGAAAATCCTCGGTATCTACGAAGAGAAGATGTCGGATGCCGGAATGCAGCTACCGCCTCACGCCGAGGCGCTTGCCCAGGAATTCTGGTCGAAAATGCCGGGGGCCAAGAGGAAAGAGATACTCGAGTCGACGAATGCCTGGTGCGTCCCTCCGGCAAGGATTCGGGAGGAAGTGGAAGCACTAAAATCGCGCGGCGAAAAAGAGGCAGCGGACAAAATCCTGATCAATTACGCGGAGTGCGTGAAGAGCGCCGACGCCGAGGCGCGAAGGCAAGCGGCGACCGGGCTGGCGGAATTGGCGCCACTATACGCGAGCGCGGGCGAAACCATTTTCGTGAAAGTAATCCGCGAGACCGGCGTGCAGCTCGCCGAGGAGCGTGATTCAGAACTGCAAAGCCTGGTGGGCGCGGCATTCGTGCGGTTGTCGCAGGAGGCCGGAAAGAGCCGGATGTATGCAGCGATGCAGCGATCGATCGAAGTGCTGGACTACATTGAGGCGGAGCGGCCGGGAGCGGGAAAGAGTTTGCGCCCGCGAATATCGATGGAAGACCGGCTGCCGGAATTCATCGACGAGGCGGTGAAGGCAGGAAGCGCGCCGGCAGGATTGCAGGAGTTCCTGCGGCGAGTTCCGGAAGCGGCAGCAGAGCAGATGGCCGTGCGTTTCGGCCGCGCCGGATTCCGGGAAGATTGCGAACTGCTTGTTTCCATGATCGAAGCCCTTGGCCCTAGCGGGCTCGATCATTTGCGGGCGCAGCTTCTCCACGGGAATCAAGTGCAGGCGATAGACGTGATCGGCCTGTTGTGCAGGATGGACGTGGAAACGCTGGAACGTGCATTGCCGGAGCGGATGCGGCAATGGAAGATGACGGCCCACGATCGCGTGGTGAGGCAGATCGCATCGAGCGGGGCGTCCCTAAGAGGGCAGTTGCTTTTGGAGTTGTTCGATACGCTCGACGCGAGGGTGCGACCGCTGGCGATTGATGAGATTGGAATGAGCGGTGAAAAATCGGCCGACATGCGGTTGCTGCGCCTGGCGGAAGGGGATCTGCCGAGTGGAGCAACCGAATTTCTGCGTTTGAAGGCGATCGAGGCTCTCGGCCGGCTGCGGACGGCTGGAGCGGAGGTGGTTCTGCGGCGAGTGGTGGAAGGGCGGAAGTCGTGGCGATGGGCCTACGCATCGGAGTTGCGAGTAGCCGCCGCGCAATCTCTTGGAAGGATCGACGAAGACTGGGCGCGAAGTTTCATACCGAAGAGCGGATTGAGCGTAGCCGAATTGTCCATCGAAATCCTGGATAACGATCCAAATTCATCGGCCGTGAGGCAACGGCGCTATCCGCGCGTACGGCTCGGACAGCCCATCTCGGGAACCGCCACCAATCCAAAAGAGAGCTTGAGCATCAATGTCCCGGAGATAGGGCTGGGCGGCGGGGTGGCCGTGTGCGCGTACGGCCTGCATCCGGGAAGCATTGTCGAGGTGCGGCTGACCGCAAGCCAGCGGCCGGTGAAGGCACAGACGATTGTCCGAGACGCCAACACGGAGGCGCGCGCGTTTGAAGTGGTGGATATGGATCTCACTGAGCGCGCCAAGCTGCGGAGACTTCTGGTGCAGTTAGGCGGAACCGAGAAGCCCGTTACGGCAGAGCAACGCAACCGCCACGGCGGACGCACGATCGTCATGGGAAGCTAACCATAATTACGGAGCCGGCACGCGTTCGTCTGATGCATCACCCGCGGAGCCAACCGGCGGGCGCGCATTCTTCTCCAAGCGCAGCGATCCCAGCCTAACTTCAATCACGGCCAGCGCCGCAAAACTTAACACCGAGACCGCAGAGGCTTCGATAGGCGACATTCCCCGTTCTTTCCACGATATTCCGGCGAGCACAATAGCGACCATGTAGCAGATCAGTGCGACCTGCACGGGGGAGCATCCTTGGGCAAGCAAGAGATCCGTAAAATGCCTTCGGTCGCCTTTGAGCGGCGAATTTCGGCGGCCCGCGCGACGGAGGATCGCGAGGGCGGCGTCGAGAAGAGGCAGAGCACACAATACGAATGGAAACAGAAGCGCGGGGAGGGTGACGGCTGCGGGCTGAGACCGCCAGAAATCCAGCGCGAGGAAGGCGATGGCCAAACCGAGGGCGGCGCTACCCGAATCGTACGGAATTACTTATTTCGCATCTTCGATAAATTGGGCGTTTCGACGCGCGTCGAGCTCGTACTCTACTGCTTCCAGGAACGCCAACAGTCCCTTCTTGACGGCGCTCGTCTTGAAGACAAGGTGGCAGTCGCCGATGCGTAAACTCTGCGGTACGGCCTCTCTTTTTCACTGTAACTTATCCTAGAAATCGACTTAAATCCCTTAGAGTGAGGCATTTTCTTGACTCTGAGGCCCGCCTACGCGAGTGGCATTAATTGGCCAATACCCAAAACGAAGCGCCCTAAAGTAGCCCAAGTTGATACGAAAGTACTATCAGCCATTAAGTAACAACATGTTGGCATAGTTGTAGCGACTCCCGGTGAGCTAGGTAATAGTCAGACAGGGGTGTCTCGCCATGCGACGGGTGCGGCCATGCGTTCGGCGTAAACTGCTCGTTTTGTCCAACGCCCCTCTCGTCTCTCTACACTATTCTGTGCCGGTTGCCGGATTTGTAGCTCGCTCCGCTCGGCACCGCGGCGGACAACGCACAGCCCTTTTCGAGTGTTCGTTGCAAATTCCGTTCTTTCCGCGAGCGTTAGGTTTTCTCGCCATAGCTCTTGTTCTGCTAACGATGCCGGGTTGCCAAGGAGGTTTTCAGGGGTACAAGCCAGAGGCTCCGGCAATCACGCAGCCGATCAGCGTCACCGTAACGCTCGGCCAAACCGCAACATTCAGCGTAACAGCCACGGGGACCGGCGCGGTGACCTACCAGTGGTACGAGAACGGAGTTGCGATTCCCGGTGCTACTTCCAGCAGCTACACCACTCCGCCTGCTGCCGGTAGCGATAATGGCGCCATATTCACAGTCACTGTCTCCGATTCTCTCGGATCTGTAACAAGCGCGCCGGCGATGCTCACGGTTCAGTCTCCACTGGCCAAGAGTCTTGTTCCGAGTTCGTCGACACCACCCTACAACTCGTCCGTAATGCTTGTGCCCACTTTTTCGGACGGCACGGCGGTGATCGGCTCGACCGGCGTAGGAAGTTCCGATATCACCACCTCGGCGGTAAGTGGAGTGTCCTACCCCACGCCACCATTGACCTCAGCCAAAACGTACACGCTGACAGTCACCGATTCGAAAGGCAATGTTGTTTCCACGACCTGCGTGGTGACGCCGACGAGCGTCGTTATTTCTCCCATCTCCCCGGCAAACCAGACGGTTGCTCCGGGCCAGACGGGTTTTACCGCGGTGGCGACGGGGGGCGCCACGAATGGCCTCACGTGGACTGCGAGTGTAGGCACCTTCAGCGGGAACGTATGGACTTCTCCCAATGTTGCCGGGACCTACACCATCACGGCCACCAGCGTGGACGAGCCCTCCGTTTTCGTTTCGACTAGCGTGACCATCAGCGGCCCCGTAATTCTGGCTCAGCCGGTAGGCCAGCAAGTTTGCACCGGCAGCGCCATATTGCTGACCGTGACAGCCTCTTACGCTTCGAGCTATCAATGGAATCTAAACGGAGCACCCATTCCCGGAGCCACAAATTCGAGCTACTCACTTTCTGGGGCAGCTTCCGCGAACGCCGGCAATTACTCGGTCACCGTGACCAATGGGGTAGGAAGCGTGACGTCGAGCCTCGCCGCAGTAGCGGTGGGTTCATCCATTACATCGAATCCCGCAAGCCTTTCCCTTCACCCCACGCAGACAGGTGCTTTCTCGGTTGTCGCCCAAGGAATAGGGACGCTTTCCTATCAGTGGTACCAAATTCCATCTGGTGGCACTACAGGGGTGGCGCTTTCCGGCGCGACATCGACCAGCTACGTAACGCCGGCGGTGGACGTTTCGTATAATGGCGACCAGTATTACGCAACGGTCACAGACGCCTGCGGTTCGATGATAAGCGCCGACGCTACGCTCACAGTTACGGCCGGCAACGTCCCACCGACCATCGTCACTCAACCCATGGGACAAACCGTGGCAGCCGGGGGCACGACCTCGTTCAGCGTGGTGGCGTCCGGTACGCCAACACTAACCTATCAGTGGTACAGGATTCCCGCCGGACAAAAGGTCGGGAGCGCCGTCGCGGGGGCTACATCCGCCAGCTACACAGTCCCGGCTTCGGCTACGACGACGGCGAACGACCAAGATTCCTACTACGTGATCGTTACCAACAACTATGGCCAAGCGGTCTCCGAAGCTGCCCCACTCGCCGTCGGCAATGGGATTCTTCTTCAGATCACGGGACAGCCGGTTACTCAATATGTTGAAGTCGGTTCACCCGCGACGTATCAGGTCACCGCGGTTTCTTCTCTTCCGCTGACCTATCAGTGGTACGAAGCGGCGCCCGGTAGCTCGACATTCACCGCGATTGCCGGAGCGACGAACTCGACCTACACGGTGGATTCAGCCGCCAGCTCGGACGACGGCTCGGTTTTCTACGTGGTGGTGAGCAATGGAAGCACTTCGCCCGTGACCAGCAGCTCAGCCGGGCTTTTCGTTGGTCCGGTCACCGGCGTTCCCGACCTGTGCGATAGCAATTGGTCCGCTCGCGGCACTGCCGTGGCTGAGGGCGGATGCAGTTACCAACTGACTGCCGCCGCCAATAACCAGGATGGCGAGCTTGTGTGGCCCACGCTCATTTCGACCGCGAACATCCAGCTTAGCTTTACAGTAACGCTGAGCAATCCCAGCGCTCTTCCAGCGGACGGCTTCAGCGTGGTTCTGGGCGATCCGTCGCTTGGCGCGACGCCCACGAGTTCGGGGGCACTGGGCATGGGGCTGGGCGCCGAAGGCATTCCTGGCATTGTGTTTGCGTTGGACACTTACCTCAATGCCGGCGACCCGCCCGTTCCCTACGTCGCCGTAGGGCGAGGCGAAACCGCGCTATTTGAGAAACCTTGGTTCAGCGTAAACACCGGAATTCCCGCCGTTGTTTCAAGCAGCATGCCGATCACGCATGACTACGTCCTCTCACTCGTGCAGGGACAGATGACCGTGACCATGGATGGTGTCCAAGTTTTCTCCGGAAACATTACGCCTCCAGCGACGGCTTATCTGTATATCACCGCTTCGACGGGTGGGTCCTACGAAGAGACCGTGATCAGCAACGTGTCAGCCACTGTTTCGGCGCCTTCGAATTGATTTCAGGTGATCGACGAGGAGAATTTGGTATGCGATGGTTTCTGCTTTCGAGTGTTCTGTTGTTCGCGGGCGCGCCAAGCGCAGTGGCGCAGGGCGCCTATAGCGGAGACGCCGCCGCTGCTTACCATTGGGTCCGCAGCAATGCAGGTCCTGGGGAGTGCGGCTGCTTTGGCATGAATGGCGGCGGGCTTTCGGGATCGTTGAACTTCCATGACCGTTGGTCGGCGGTTGTGGATATCAGTGCGGAGCATGGCGGCGGCGCGCCTCCGGCAGGTGATTCTCTAACTCTCGCCTCATTCTTGGCAGGGGGGCGTTACCAAATTGCGCAGCCCTGGCTGGCAGGAAAGCACAGGCCAGAACCGTTCGCCCAAATTCTGCTGGGAGCAGCGCACGCTGGAGGTGGAGAGGCGGGCGTCGCCGATGGTTCCTATGCCTTCGCCACTCGCATTGGTGGCGGCATCGATGTGCCGGTAAACTCCCGTTTTGCGGTGCGAGTTATTCAGCTCGATTATTACCTCACCACATTTGCGAACGCCACCAACGATCACCAAAACAATTTATTGGTGGGGGCTGGGATTGTCTATCGCTGGTCCCGGGGAAAATAGTGATTGAAGCCGTCCGAGTTCAAGGCCAGGGGGTGTCGTCGCCCCTGGCCTCTAAGACAGCGTCGACGATGAGTGTCAGTTTGTAGTTAAGTAGCCCGACAAAGTCAGGAACGTCGTGCCCGCCGAGCCAGTGGGGGTAAAGGTGTTCAAGGTGACGGACGTGCCTGGGTCTGCATACAACCGGACGGCCTGCGTCGCAGTATAAGTATCGAAACCATTGGATGTCTGGGTGTATGCGAACGTCAGTGGGACGAACAGCGTGACGCTGTTGCCTCCACTCGTGTAGTTTACTAGGGCCTCCATCTGGCTGCCCGATGGAGTCACGTCCACTTGAACGCTCAACGTCTCGATGGTCAGGTGCTTATTGGCCGGGACTGTAATTGAAGAAGGCAGCCCGGACCCTCCACTGCCGGTTTGTCCAAATTGATTGTTCGGTACGATTTGGACTGGAGTCGAATTGGAGCTGGCAGAAGCCGAATGCGGTTTCATCATGGTGCCCGCAATCGCAAGACCTACGAACACCGCGACCAAGATCAAATGTTTCTTGAATCTTCTCATTTTAGCTTCTCCTGTCGATTGAAGTGACGATCGCCCAAATCATGCGGGGCATTTGGCGGCTTATATATCACGTAAAGTACAACGACTGCCAACCATGCAGACACTTACGCCCTTCAACCTTCTGCTACGAGGAGACACCTCACAGACGACGACCTAAGAACTGGCTGCCGTCAAGCGATTGGACGCTCCCACAGGGAACCAACTGACACCACTAGTGACACCAGGGCAGTTCCGGCGATCCCGTTAGAAGCGCCCGTGTTGCAGCAAGTCCGTCAGTAAGATAGGCTTGCGCGAGCGCCGCCCGGGTGGCGGAATGGCATACGCGGGGGACTTAAAATCCCCTGGCGCTTACGCGTCGTGTGGGTTCGACCCCCACCCCGGGCACCATTGTATCTATTGAAACGAGATGAGTTGCGTGAATTCGCGGGAGACAATTTGCCGTTGCGCCAATTTTACTTGCAATTAGAAGTGCCCCGCGCGATGCTCGCGCGAAAGAAGCCGACTATCGCGGATGCGAGAGTTGGCTACCACGCCGGGAGAGATGTTCGATAGTCAACCAAGTCGTATCCGTGAGACCTCATCGACAGCGGTTGCCCGGCAAGGGCTAGTGGTAAGAGGAGGATTCCCCATGAATTTACGCGTCTACCTTCGTCTAGTGGGATGTCTCGTTGCATTGGTGGCGGTTTTGTTGATTTTCCCCAGTTTGGCGGCAGCGCAGAATTCGATCAAGTGTGAATCGAATAATGGGCGGCGAAACTATTGCGGCAACTACGATCCCAATCAGGTGCGATTCGAAAAGCAGATCAGCGGATCGCCCTGCGTGCAAGGACGGTCGTGGGGAGTGGACGGGCGCGGGCTCTGGGTGGACAACGGGTGCCGCGCGTATTTCAGGGTGCGGAGCGGGGGAAACCCGAACCAGGGCGGCGGACCGTATGGGGGCGCTAAACCTAACGGCTGGTGGAATCGTGACCCCAACGACACGTGGCCACCGCGTGGCAACTGGCACGGAGGAAATTGGGGATCTGGCGGAGCCTGCTTTTACACGGATAGAGGGTTTGGTGGCCGCTACTTCTGCATGCGTCGCGGGGAAGCGCGCGAGTCGCTGCCAGGATACGGGAATCAAATTTCTTCGATTCGCACGTTTGGTGGCGCCTGGGCAATCGTTTACGATAAACAAAACTTTAGCGGAGCGCGCGACAGGTTCCGTGGCGACCAGCCAAACCTGCAGCAAATGAGGGTATCGCAAATGCCCCCTCACACCTGGAATAATCGCATCTCGTCCCTTCGGGTCGAGTAGTTCGTTACATCGGACGGTTCCTCCGCGGGCGAAGACGGAGGTTGGGGGTCACAATCGCGTCTTCATGTACCGGGCATGCGAGCCGGTGTATGATTTCGGGTGATGGAGCAGGGAACGAAAGCGCTGAGGCGGCCGATTACGGCGTGGATCGGCTACGGGGCCGGGTGGCTATTGCAGCATGTGGTGACCGGGCTGACGGCGACCGGGCTTACACCGAACGCGTTCACTTTTTTGGGATTGGCGGTAAATGCGGCGGCGGCGGCCCTGTTTGCGATGGGGCTGTTCCACCAGGCCGCGGCTGTGTTGTTCCTGGCGGGCTTCCTCGATATGGCGGACGGGCAGGTGGCTCGTCGCGCCGGGCAGGTGACTGCGTTCGGCGGCTATTTGGATTCCACGCTGGACCGATATTCTGATCTGGCGTTGTACATGGGCCTCGTCGTGCATTACACGCTGATCGGACGCAATTTTTATATGGCTCTTGCCGCGGTAGCGATGGCCAGCTCGTTCATGGTGAGCTACTCGCGAGCGCGCGCTGAGTCGCTGATTCCTTCGTGCAAAGTGGGATTCATGGAGCGGCCGGAGCGGCTGGTGCTGCTGATTATCGGCGGGTTATTGCGGCGGATGGCCCCGGTTCTTTGGGTAATCGCGACGCTTTCGACGATTACGGTAATCCATCGAGTGGCGTATACGTGGCGAGAGTTGCGCGCCGGGCGCGCGATTCCGGGCGCTACTGTTCCGGAGCCGTTCTAGTTTTAATTGCCGATTGCGAGATAGCGGCGAAAGATTCTTCGACGGGTGCTGCGACGATATCTTGCACGCGCTGGCGCAAGGCGTCCACATTTGCGCGGCCGAGATGCGCGGTTTCGATCGTGTCATGCAGATACACGGTGATCTTTCCAGGATAGAGCATCCAGTTTCCGGTCTGAAAAAACTCATACGATCCCACAATGCTCATGGGCACAAGCGGAATGCCGTATTTTTGCGCGATGTTGAAGATGCCCTTCTTGAACTCGTGAACGTGGCCATCGCGCGTGCGCGATCCTTCGGCAAAGGCGATCAGGCTGATTCCTGAGTCGAGCGCGGCCTTGGAGCGGCGCGTCATAATTTCGAGGCTTTCGCGCGTGGGCGAGTCCGGCACCGCAATGTTTCCAAACCAGCCCATCATCCAGCCGTAAATCGGAACGCGGAAATGCGATTCGAGCTCAAAGCCGCGCACGAACTGCGGGATCGCGGAATAAATTACAAAGGGATCGAAAATATTCACGTGGTTGCAGATAAAAATGCAGGTGCGTTTCGGATCGAAACCCGGCGACTTCCTGACTTCGAATCTCACGCCGGCGAGCCGGAGAATGTTTCGGAAGAAGGCGCGATTCACCCAGTCGAATTTGCGGCGGTCAACGCAGAGGCCAAAAACCAGCAGGATTGTGCCGCCGATCGCGAAATGAAGCCCACTGAGGGCCCATAGAAGAGCCGAGCGAACTTCGAGCCACGCATTTTTCATACGATCACTTCCAGCGCAGCGGGCAAAATTTCCACGAAGCGACATTTGAGCTGCAGGACTTCGCCATCGACGATCGTGTTGACCGGGCCGGGGAGGTCAAGTTCGATGCGCGTGGTTGCGGCGCGCGAGGCGAGCGGGTGGCGGATGTGAGTGCCGGTGAAGAGGCGCGGGAAAGTCCAAAGCAAACGCAGGCGACCGATGGGCGACCAGCGGACATATTCGATTTGACCGTCGGAGGGATCTGCTTGCGGCGCGATCATCATTTTTCCGCCGGTATATTTGCTATTGCCGAAGGCGAGGAAGAGGCATTCGCGGCGGTCCCATTCGTCGGCGGCGGCGAGACGATGAGGAAAAGCACGGTGTTTGAGGCGCACGAGTCTGGCGAGCACGCCGAGTATGTATCCTGCTTCGCCCCAGCGCTTGAATTTTCTGTTGGCCACTTCGCCGGCGTCGGCAGCGAAGCCGAGATTCAGCATGTTGATGAAGTAGATGTCGCCGTCGGAATGATGCAGAAGGATTACGTCGCACGGACGGCGGCGACCGGCTTTAAGCGCGCCGATGGTGTGGTCGATGCCGCGGGTGGTGAAGTCGCGCAGGAAGGAATTGCCGGTGCCGAGCGGCAAAAAACCGAGAGCGGGCGGAGGGGCGGAAAGCCCTTCGGGGAACAGGCCGTTCACAATTTCGTAGGACGTGCCGTCGCCGCCGACCGCCAAGAAATTTCGGAAGCCTCGCGCGTAGGCAGCGCGAGCGAGCGCGGTGGCTTCGCCGCTGGAGTGTGTTTGCGCTACTTCCAGATCGATGCCGAGGTGGCGCACGCGTTCGAGGGCAGCGGGCGCCAGGGCGCCACAACGTCCGCCGCCCGCGGCGGGATTGACGATGGCGAAGAAGCGCGCGTTCACTGCTGGCTGGATAAGTTCAGCAGTCGCGAGCGGGGCTGCGGTCACAGCGGCACCACTGCTTCGCGGCCAACAGCGTTGCGGATTTGCTCGGCGAGCTCGGCGCGCTTCACTTTCATGGATGCGGTGCGGGGAAAATCGGCGTTCCAGGCGAGGTAGCCGCCGACGCGCTTGTAAGGCGGGAGCCGGCGATTGCGCTCGGCGAGTTCGGCGATAATTTCTTGCGGGATTGGCGCCGCGGTTTCCGGATGCACGACGAGGACAAGCTGCTCATGGGTCATCGTGTGCGCGGGCCAAAGATAGTTTGCGGCGAAGACGCAGAGTTCTTTTGCCGGCGCTCGCTCGAAGACGGACTCGACATCCTCGGGATAGATATTCTTTCCCTCCTCGGTGACGATCATGTTTTTCTTGCGGCCGAAGAGTTGCAAGTCGCCGTTTGCGTCAATGCGGCCGAGATCGCCCGTGATGAGCCAGCCATCCACAATTGTTTCGGCGGTCATCTCGGGATCGTCGAGATAGTGAGACATGACCGTTTTGCTGCGGACGGCGACTTCGCCGATCTTTTCCGCGTCCGGATTGAGAATGCGAATCTCCATTCCACGCACGGGGCGGCCCACCGTATCCGGGCGAAAAGGCTGCAGGTCGTTCAAGGTGATCGCAGTGCACGCTTCTGTGCAGCCGTAGCCGTTGTAGATAGGAATGCCGAGATCGTGAAAAAACTCGATGGTGGCGGGTTCGGTGAACGCCCCGCCGACGAGAAGCGCGCGGAGGCCGCCGCCGAAAGCCTGGTGAACATCCTTTAGCAGCTTGCGGCTGAGCGCGGGATGCGGGCGGCGGCGCGTAAGTGTTTTGTTGATGGCGATCAACGCGTTCAGCGCGCGGCGCTTGAACGGACGCAAGGATGCGAATCTTTCGCGGAGGCCCCGCTGAAGGTTATTCAATATGAGCGGCACAACGGCCATGTAGGTGATTTTGTAGCGCGTGAATGCGTCGCGAATAAATTCGGGGCGCAGCGTGCGCAGATGCACGACGGTACCGCCTCCGGTGAAAGGCATGATGAAGCCGCCCATGAAGTCGATGGCGTGATTTGTGGGAATGATGCTGAGATAGCGCGCACCCGGCGAAAAAGGAAAAATCGGGGTGACCGCCATGCATTGCTCGAGATAATTCTCGTGTGTGAGGACGCAGCCTTTGGGACGGCCTCCTGTGCCGGAGGAATAAACGATGCAGGCGGGATCTTTGCGCTGCCGCTGCACGAACGTTGGCTCGCGCGAATCGTGAAATTCCTCCCAGCGTTTTGCGGCGGCGAGATCGGCGCTCGGTAGCGCTTCGCTGACGATTACGGTGGCAGCGAGGCTCTGGAATTTTTCATCCTTTGCGAGAGCGCGCCACAAATGATATTCGGTGATGAGGATTTCCGCTTTTGAGTGGGCCAGAAGCCGCAATTGTTCGGACGCGGTGAGTTTGTAATCGAGCGGAACGAGGACGCCGCCTGCGAAAAAAACCGCGTACGCGGAAATCAGCCATTTCGACTGATTGCTCATCAGGATTGCCGCGCGTGAACCTTCGCGGAAATCGTTTTCTTGCAAGGCGCGCGCGAAACGCATGGTGGCCTCGCTAAACTGGCGATACGTGAAACGCGCGTTTTCGCGGTCCCGATCCGCTTCGATCAGACAAATTTCGTCGGGCCAGCGATCCGTGGCCGCTCGCAGCGCTTCGGCGAGACAGTTGTATTGGCGGAGGTCCAGCATCAAAGGCGGGATTGTATACGTTCCGCGAGCGTCCGGAAATCGGTGACGCCCTGAAGCTCGTAATCCGGAAGCTCGATGTGAAAATGCTGCTCGATGCGGGTGAGCAGGTCCAGCGCCTGTAGGCTATTGATGCCGAGCGTGCGGAAAAAATCATCGTCGGGACCAAGCTGATTGCGCGGAACGCCAAAGTGCGCGGACGCGAGTTTCAGGATTTCGTCGGTGGTTTTTTCCAGGGTCGTCATAGTTCACATCTTGCCATAGCGCTCGCGAACCTGGGCTGGCGATTCTGTTCGCGGCTCTGCTTAGGGCAAATAAGGCAGGGCATCGGTGCTTTCGACAAACTTTCGCAAGCCGGCCTCAACCGCGGGCCGGGTGAATAGGTCGCAGAAAAGTTCGATTTCGCGGCGCAGTTCGTCGTGCGGCAGGGGTTTGATGAAGCGTTTCGCCGCGGCGGTGGTTTCGCGGTCGAATTTGCCGAGCTGCGAGGCGGTGGCTCGCGCAACTCGCAGTGCCCCGCCTTCTCCAGTAACTTGGCTCACCAAGCCGACCGATTGCGCCTTCTCGGCATTGATGCTGCGGCCAGTGAGAAGCAGATCGCGCACGACCGCGTTTCCCAGATCGCGCTTGAGACGCGGAATTCCACCGAAACCGGGAATGAGGCCGAGGCGCAACTCGGGAAAGCAAAAGCGGGTCATCTTGTCGGCGATAATCAGATCGCAGGCGAGCGCCAACTCGAAGCCGCCTCCAAAAGTGACGCCGTGGACGGCGGCGATTGTTGTGAGCGGAGCAGCGTCGATTGCATTCATCACGCGATGAATTCTTTCGAGGAAGTCGCGGACGCCAGCCGCGCGCGCAGCCTGCGCCAATTTCTGTGAGCGTTCGTAAAGCTCGCGAAGGTCGGCCCCGGCGCAAAAGCCTTCCTTGCGGCTGCTGGAAATAATCAGCGCGTGGGCTGTTTCCCAAGCGGGTTCAAACTCGCTGACGAATTGCTCTAGCTCGGAGAGCGTGGCCGAACCGATTTCATTGCAGGGCTCGCGGTCAAGGACCAGCTCGATCACGCCGTCCGCGAGGTGCCATGAGAGTGCTTTGCCCCGGAACGGCTTCATGCCGGCTTCTTTCGGTAAAGATCGTCAATTTCGGAGGCGAATTGCGCGGCGATTGCGTCGCGCTTGAGTTTTCCGTTGGTGGTGAGCAAACCATTTTCCATAGTGAACGGCTCGGCGATTAGTTGAAAAGCGCGAATCTGTTTGTAATGCGGCAGATTGGCGTTGAGCGCATCGAGGGCCGATTGGACCTGTTCGGTTTTCACGCTGTTGCCGTTGGTTCCCGGCGCGGCGACGAGAGCTGCGAGGGAACTGCGCCGATTGCCGACGAGAATCACGTGCTGCGCTTCCGGCACGCGCGCGGCAATCGCATCCTCCAGAGGCTCCGGCGCAACATTGTGCCCGGAATCGAGGACGATTAGATTCTTCAGGCGTCCGGTGATACACCAATTGCCCTGCGCGTCGACTTCACCTTGATCTCCTGTGTGGAACCATCCGCCAGCGAGGGCCTTTGCAGTTTCCGCGGGGCGCTGCCAATAACCCGGGAAAACATTCGGCCCACGCACTAGAATCTCGCCATTGTCGGAAACGGTCATCTCGACGCCGGGAATGGCCGGGCCGACGCGCCCCGGCTCGAAATGAAGAGGATCGTCCATGGTGCAGATCGCGGTAGTTTCCGTGAGGCCGTAAACCTGCAGCACAGGAATGCCGAGCATCATGAAGAAGAGCTGCGTCTCCACGGACAGGGGCGCCGAGCCGCAAATTAGCGCCTTCAGGCTGGGCCCGAGGTTCTTTCGGATGGCGGGAAAGAGAACGACGCTTGCGGCGGCCCACCAAAGGCCATCGGCAAAGTTGATCTGCTTGCGGTGGCGCCGCATGTAGGCTTGTTGCGCGCGCTGGAAGAGAGCTGCCGCGAATCCTCCGCGTTTTACAATTGATTCTTCCACTTTTCGCCGAACGCGCTCGAGAAATAGCGGCACATTCACGAAGTAATTCGGCGCGGCCAGCTTCAACTCTTCGGATATTTTGCTCAGGTCCGTTGAAAGCGTCAGAACGCTGTTACGCGAGAGGGAAGTGAAGAGCAAGATTCGCGCCGCGGCGAAGCAGAAAGGCGCATATTGAAAAACTCGATCCGGTTCTTTCCTCGCGCCCATCAATTGATCCAAACGAGCGTTTGTGCATCCGATCACAAACGAAATATTGCCCGCATTGAGGACAACACCCTTCGATTCGCCGGACGTTCCCGAGGTGTAGACGATGGTAACCGGGTCGTGGTCGGCATGATGGACGGGCGACTCGGTGACGGCGTTCTGCGTTGCGAAAATATCGTTGAATAGCGCCACGGTTGGCGTAGCAGGGCTCGCCGTTTGAAGCAGCCCGACCATTGTTGAGTCGGAGCAGCAAACGAGCGACGGAGTGCAGTCCGCGATTGCAGCGCTGATTTCCGCAGGAACCTGGCGGGGGTCGAGCGGGACGGCGATGATGCCTTCCGCCATGATCGCCAGATCGAGCGCCACCCAGCGGATGCTATTGGGCGCCCAAATCGCGCAACGATGGCCGGGTTTCAGGCCGCGCGCGCGCAAGAAGCCGCGCGCTTGTGCAACGAGCGCCAGGAGTTCGCCGCGGGTTGCCGAGATGATTGGTCCATCGCGAACCTCGGCGAGGATAGCGGTACCCGCCGATCGCTCGAGGCGCGCGAAGATATTTTCGAGAAACGTCATGCCACCATCGCTCCGCTATGCGCTTCGAGCAATTCGCAGAGGGCGGGTCCAAGCGGCGGAAGATAGTCTTCCCAGCCCAAAACGCCGCGGCGAATGGGAAATTCGGGATACTGCCGCGCCAACCTGCGCCTCGAAATACATGCCCATGCGCGCCATTAGCTGGAGGTTGCGCGCCACGGTGCGCTTCATGGCGCAGCGGATTTCGTCGGCCTCAGCATCGAGCGCGCAGAGCGCTGCCACAATTTTATCGGCAAGATCGGGTTCGTCTACTTTCATGAGCAGGTGTTCGTGGCCGCGCTCGCGCATCAGATTGCGGATGCGCTCGTCCATGGTAACGCCCGCCGAGACAACGCCCGCCGGCATCGAACTGACGATCGCGTGAAAACGGGACGACAGCATGCGATCGCATTCGCGCAGGATGCTCACCATTTCGTACATGTTGAATTGGTTGGAAGCAATGATGGGCGCGCCACCGAGTTTTGCCGCGATGCGCTCGCAGGCATCTTTGTCGAGCATCTCCATTGCAACGAGGACAGGAAATACTTTGCGTCGCTCGCGGTACCGGCGAACGCCCTCGGCCATCTCAGTGAGATATTTTTCGTACGCGGCGTCCACTTCGTGGCCCGATTTATGGAAATAGATGGTGCGGTAGTAGCTTTTCGCGTAGGCGCCGCCGATCGAATGGGCGAGCCACTTCGCGAGCGAGGCGCTTACGGGCCAGAAAAATGGGTTGATGGGACACACTGCCAGTATTGGCGTCGCGCCATCCCACCCCAGGGCGCGCAAGGCCTTCCGTCCAAATTCGGGGGCGAGCGGCTCAAAGGTCCATGCAGTATCGGTGCCGAGTTCCGTGGCGACGCCGAGCTTACCGAGCAGCTCTTGCGACTCCACGTTGCGGGTAATCACCAGGGAATCGCCGCAATATCGACGGCACATTTTTTGCAAAGCGGCGTCCATTTGGCCGGCTTCCGCGCCGTACGCTACGCTGAGCTTGTTTTGGACGGAGGCGATTCCGAGCGAGCCGATCATCATGGCGGTGAGGGCATTGGCAAATTTGCTTTTGAACATCGAGCCTTCGCAGGCAACCACGCCGTGGCTCTTCCCGACTTCGCTGTGCAAAAAAGGAGGGAACACATCGGGGAGGTGGACCTGGCGGGCGTCGCCAAAATATCCGCGCGTGAGGTCGAAGTTCTGCGTCATCACGCTGAGCTGGACGTTTGCCGGTCCCAGTATTTGCCGAATCTGCCGGAGGGTTTCTTCGACGCGCAGATCGGAACCGGTGTTGCGCATCCCGTTGTAGCCAGCGCACAGCAGGCGCAGCTTCTCGCCCGGCTTCCACGGCTGGCTGGCGCCAAGCATCCAGCCGAGCTTGTTGAATTCGATGAGGCCGCTGACCCAGCCTTCGAGAATCAGATCCATCATGGCAGAGAGCCTCGTGCGGCGGTTGGCGACTGTGCGGCCGCAAGACTGCGATCGTGGCCGGTGGAGGCCGGCAAGTCGCGATAGGGATATTGGAATTTATTCTCGCGGCTGAAACGCAGCAAATCGTAGCAGTATCGCGAAAAAGGAGCGGGACGCTCGCCCATTTCAGCTACCACGCGGCGGTTATCGAATACGGTGTTCCATACGAGGTATGGCAAAAAGACTTTCATCAGTGTGGCAAGGCCACCAATTTTTCCGGCGCGGCCTGCCAGCGCGTTTACAACTTTGGCAGAGGATTTTTCGAGGCTCGGCACGTAGACGGGACCGCGCTTGCCTTGAGCTTTCGCGAGTGCGTCGGTCAGCTCCTGAAATGTTTCTGAGTCCGCGCCGGACGAGAGATGGTAAATCTCGTGCGCTGGATTATCCCGCTGGTGCAGCGTTGAGATCGCGGCGGCGACGTAATCCACGGGAACAATATCCACCTTGTCGGTTGCGCGGAAGGGAAGTGCGGGAAGGCCGGCTAGAAATACGAATGCGCGAACCATGTCAAATTGGTTTGTCTCCGGGCGGCGGCTATCGCCGAGGACGATGCTCGGTCGAAAAATGGTGCGCGGCACATCGGCCAACAATTGGCGGAGCATGTGCTCGCAGAATTTTTTGGTTCGCGCGTAGGGATCGTAATCCGAGCGATTCCAGTCGATGGCCTCGTCCTCTTGCACGATTTCATTCGCGCGGTGACCGGCGACCGCGACCGTGCTGACGTGGCTAAAGCGGCGCAGTCCGTGATCGTCGCGGGCGCGCGCGGCGAGCTGGATCACTTCGAGAGTGCCGCGGAGGTTTACGTTGAGGCAGCTTTTTTCGGATTTGCGATTCAGGGACGCGGCGCAATGAATCACGGAATCCGTGGAGCGGACAAGTTGGAGGTAGTCGTTGTCGGCGAGTCCAAAATGCTCGGCCGTGAGATCACCCAAAAAAATACGAACGCGCGAGTCCATGAATTCTTCGAACTGCGGCAAGTCCATATGAAGCTGGAGGGCATGCCACAAGCGGCCGCGCGCTTCCTGCGAATCGCGCGCTCGAACCAACACGTTCAGCGTCTGTCCCTGTGTGGCGAGGAGATTTGCCGCAACATGGGCGCCGATGTAGCCGGTTGAGCCAGTCAGAAAAATAGGCACGTTTTCGGTTGTGAGGGAATCGTTGCCGGGAATCGCGCGGTTAGTCCGCGGTCTCTGCGGCAGTGCGGCTGCTGAAGCCGACATTGCGCCGCGGGCCGTTTTCCGGCTGACGCCCTTCGATCAGAGGATAGCACCACTTGCGTAGCGCCGGAATGTGGACATTGATCCAGTAGTCCCACCAATCGATGGAGCGCGCATCGTAGCCGAAGGCGGCGCGTTCCTCGGCGGGCAGGGCTGCGCTCAATCTTTCCACGTTGATGGCCTCAAATACGTGGTCGTTGTGCAGAATGAACGGCTCGAAGAGCGCGATCAGCTTAATCACTTTTTCCAATTCGCGCTCCTGCCTCGCAAGGGGCGGACGCACGAACGGTATGGGCTCGACGCTGCGGTTGATGGCCTGCACGATGATTTTCTGCGCGGGCGCGGATAGCTTTTCATAGCGCGCTTTCGATACGGGAATGGCATCGAATTTCGACCGCAGCCGGTGTTGAAAACCGTTCTGCGACCGGTAAAACTTGCGATGCCCCAGTCCCGTCAACTCAATCGATCGCCGCATGTCGCAGGGATTCGCAACGGAAGTGGCCAGTTGGTACATGCGCTCGTGCCGCCGCTCAACCACCGCCGCCGAGATCAGCATCATCCCCCGGCAAACCAAGTCAACGGGAATGAGATCCAGGCATTTGGTGGCGTTCGTTGGCAACTGGCGGAAAAATGTGCCCAGCAGATAGGACAGCGAAGCGGAGGTGTTCACTCCTTCGTTCCATCCCAGGAAGGGTTTTTCAACCGACGATTCCACGATTGAGGGTCGCACGACGGCGATGGCGGCATGCGGTGAAGCGTCCAAAAAATTTCTAATCAGTGATTCGGACAAGCTCTTGGTAAGGGTGTAGGTGTTGGGCCAGCCCAGCTCGTTGGCACGTTTCATGCCCGCATCCACGAGTGCCTGACGGAGCCAGCGGACGCGATTTTTGCGAATCTGGTTCTCCAAGGCGGTGCCGTGAAGTTCCTTGGCGGCGTGCTGCTTTTCCTGAGATTGGCGGCGAAGCTCCTCGGTAACTTCGACGGAATCCGCCCGCGCCTCGACCTCGCGGACCAGATTTTCGAGCGCGTGCCACTCCTTTTCCGCGTCGAAATCGCGCAGGCCGATCGGGGTGTAATCCTTCGGCAAATCCTCGACGATTCGACCGTCGCGCTGTCCGACCGCGTAGCAGGTGGAAAGGTGAAGGAGGCCCGCGTGATCGCAACCGTGCAGGAAATCCAGGAGGTAGGAGATTGCGCGGACATTCATTTTCAGCGCGTCGCGCAGGTCGGGATTGAAGTCGGTGAGGCCCGAGCTGTTCACGATCAGATCGAGCGAACGCGCAAGGCGCTGGCGCTCTTCGACGGGGAGCCCAAGGCCGGGCTCGCTTGCGTCTCCGCTGAGCACTTCGACGCGCTCACGAAGGAACTGGGCGAACCCGTCGCCGTGGCGTGCCGCCAGCTTCTCGAATACGGGCGACTCGGAAACGACACGCTCGAATCGCTCAAGCGCCGTGGCGGTCCGGTGTCCGCGAATCAGGAGGTAAACACGGCCAATCTCCGGCAACTCCGTGAGCAAATTCGCCAGCCATACCTTCCCGATGAATCCAGTGGCGCCGATCAGCAGAATCCGTTTTCCGCGCAACGCGCGGCGGACCGAAAAAGGCGCATTCTTGTCGCGGGAATCGAAGTGGACCACGGGCAGGCTCACGCGCGGCGGCGTGCGCTCCGCTGGGCGTATGGTGGCGTCCAGCGTATCTGGCTTTCTCCCGAAGCCCAAATCCCACAGTAATTTCTCGCGGGCTACGCGGCCATCCGGGCGATCGTCGGATCGGAGCTTGGCGAAGGGTCCGCGCGGCCGAATTACGGGATCGAGCAAGCGTCCCGTGGCGATGCCGTTTCGAAAATCGAGGCGGTTGCAGAGAATGCGGCGAACGCCGAGGTGATTCGCCAGCGAACGCATTATGTGATCCAGTCCCTGGCTGACCAGCACTACGTCCGCGCCGGATTCAGTGAATTCGCGCAGCTTTTCCACACCTCGAGGTTTCAAACGCGGCTTCAAGAAATAGTGGAAGAATTCCTCGCCAAGCAGATCGAGGCGGTCGCGGCTTTCGCCGCGCAATACCGCGTGCATTACCCGGGTGGCAAACACGCGATCGGCGGTGTAGAGCAGCGGCCGCGTGACGGCCATCATGCCCATCAGGCCGCGCCGCGCCCAGCGCTCAGTGAACGTCTGCGCGTTCCAAGTGAAGAAGGCTACGGGCCGGACTGCGGTTAAATTGAGGAGGCTGCCCTCGACGCGCCAAAAATACGGCTCGCGCGCATCTTCGGCTCGACGCGGGCTCCTAGCGGGCGTATCCAGATTTGAGCTGGTGGAATTCAAGGAGGACGTGGTCGGCTGAAGAGTCAACAGCTGCCACGTGCCGAAACTATCATGCTTGCGGCGCCGCAAGCAAGTTCGCAGGGCACAATCGGATGCTTTTCAGCGGGACCCCGCCGGATGAAGGAGTGCGTTTACTGCGTTTGACTTCGGTGCGGTCGTCTGTCAGAGTGACCGCAAATTTCCCTGGCAAAGGAGGGCGCATGCCCCACTACTTGATACAAGCTGCTTACACTTCCGAAGCCTGGCAAGCGATGGTCAAAAACCCGCAGAGCCGTACCGAAGCCGTTCGCCCGGCTATTGAAAAACTGGGCGGAAAGCTGGTCGGGGGCTGGGCGGCTTTCGGCGACTTCGATACGATCCTGATCGCAGAGCTGCCAACGAGCGTGGACGCTGCGGCAATCGCCATCGCTGCGGCGGCCGGCGGCAGTTGCAGAACTGTGAAGACCACGCCGTTGCTCACCGCCGAAGAGGCGGTGGAGGCGGTCAAGAAGGCGTCCACGACTGGGTACAAACCCGTTGCCGCGTCGGCGGCTGCGGCCAAGCGATAGCCACGCGTCAGCGCAACCGGCACAGAGCGATTTTTTTTCGCGCATCACCGCGCGCGTCCTGAGGTGATGCTCGATTGGGGTTCGCGTAGAATGTGACGGGTAGAGTGTGCGCCCGGCCTTTATTTTCTGGGAGTTACGTTACATCCTACTCGGCTCTAGTGTCGATTAGGCGCGAGGCGCAGCTGAGCACGGTGTGAGGGTTCCGCAGCTCGCGATGCCTGCGGCTCTGCCAGCCACATGAAGGCTTTGACTTCGCTTCACGTCTGCCCCTAACATTACGGAAGGGCACCGTGCGATCCAGATGATCGGCGAGACGATCTCCCACTACCGAATTATAGAGAAGCTTGGCGGCGGCGGGATGGGCGTCGTCTATAAGGCTGAAGACACGCGGCTTCACCGTTTCGTCGCTTTGAAGTTCCTGCCAAAAGAGGTCGCCCGCGATTCGCAGGCTCTGGCGCGCTTTCTTCGAGAGGCGCAGGCCGCATCCGCATTGAACCACCCGAATATCTGCACGATTTACGACATCGGCGAACAGAACGAAGACGCCTACATCGTGATGGAGTTTCTGGACGGAGCCACGCTGAAGCACCAGATAGCGGGCCAGCCGATGGAACTGGAAACGGTACTTTCTCTAGGGGCTGAAATCGCGGAAGCGCTGGATGCAGCTCATGCCGAGGGCATTGTGCATCGCGATATCAAGCCGGCAAACATCTTCGTCACCAAGCGCGGGCACGCCAAGATTCTCGACTTTGGCTTGGCCAAGGTGAAATACGGCGAACGCGCGGCCCTGCCGGTGGGGGCGTCGTCGACTGCAACGACTGCGATCACGGACGACAATCTGACCAGCCCCGGCACAGCGCTTGGCACCGTGGCCTATATGTCACCGGAGCAGGTGCGAGGCAAGGAGCTGGATTCGCGGACCGATCTGTTTTCGTTCGGAGTAGTGCTGTATGAAATGGTGACTGGTGCTCTGCCCTATCGCGGCGAGACTTCGGGAGTGATTTTCGAGGCCATTTTGAACCGCGCGCCGGTTCCTCCTGTCAGGCTGAATCCCGATTTGCCGCCCAAGTTTGAGGACATCATCAATCGGGCGCTGGAGAAAGATCGCAATCTGCGCTACCAACATGCCTCCGAGATGAAGTCCGAATTGATGCGGCTGAAACGCGACACCGATTCGGGCCGCGCGGCGGTGGTGCACGGCGAAGAGGCGAGCGCGCCGATTCAGGAAAAGAAAGGCCCGGAAGAACCACGGCCTGCTTCGGCAGAGAGTTCGGGGGCGAGAGCTTCGGAGGTACGCGATGCGGGCTCTGGCGATATGCAGACGCCCGCGCCTCCGGCAAGTTCCGCGGAGGCTATCGGCGATCCCAGACGGCGAAACTTCGGCACTGCCGCCATTGCAGTTGGAGCGCTTGTACTTTTGGCCGCCGTTGCGGGCGGCTTCTTTTTCCTGCACTCGCATGCGGCGAAACTCACGGACAAAGACACGGTCGTGCTCGCCGACTTCACTAATACCACCGGCGATTCCGTTTTCGATGGCACCTTGCGGCAGGGGCTTTCCGCGCAACTGGAACAGTCGCCATTTTTGAGCCTGCTTTCCGACGAGCGGATTGCGCAGACGCTTGCGTTAATGGCCCAGCCGAAGGACGCGCGGCTGACCCATGAACTGGCCCGCGACCTCTGCCAGCGCACTGCGAGCGCGGCGACCATCGAAGGGTCGATTTCGAGCCTGGGCAGCCAGTACGTCCTCGATCTGAAGGCGGTGAATTGCCATAGCGGCGATTTGCTGGCGGAAGAGCAGGCGACGGCCGACGGCAAGGAGCAAGTGCTCAAAGCACTTAGTGGTGCCGCCACAAAAATGCGCCAGAGATTGGGGGAGTCGCTTGGGTCCGTGCAGAAATACGATGCGCCACCCGAGAGCGTGACGACCGGCTCGCTGGAGGCATTGCAGGCTTACACGTTGGGCCTTCAGCGAACAAACGAAGAGGATGTCACAGGGGCGGTCGAGCTGTTCAAGCGCGCCGTCAGTCTCGATCCTAACTTTGCCATGGCTTACGCGCGGATGGGGACAACATACAGCAACTCGGGTCAAGTTGCCCTGGCAGCCGAAAATACCCGAAAAGCCTACGAGCTTCGCGACCGGGTAAGCGAATGGGAGAAGCTCTACATCACATCACACTACGAGAATTTCGTGAGTTCTGACCTGGAGGCTGCGCGCAAGACCTATGAATTGTGGGAGCAGACCTACCCGCGAGATTTCATCCCACACGAAAATCTGGCCGTTACTTACTTCGAGCTTGGAGATCATGACCAGGCATTGCGATGCGCCCAGGAAGCCGTGAAGCTAGACTCTACAAATGGTCGCGCGGTGCTGGCGGACGCATATTTGAACCTCAACCGTTTGGACGAGGCGAGGGCCGCTGAACAAGATGCCCGGGACCGTAACCTTGACTCCCCGGCAATTCACATTACTTTGTACGGGGTTGATTTCGTGCAACACGACATGGCCGCCGCCAACCGAGAACTGGCTGGACTAATGGGCAAGCCGTTTTACAGCGGAGTGGCGTTTGTTCTCCAAGCAGATACCGCCCGGTACAACGGGCAATTCGCGAAGGCACGCGAACTTTCGCGGAGCGCCGCAGATGCCCTGGGTGTTGACGCGAAGGAGACGGCCGCTGCCGCGGAAGCGGAAGGTGCAGTGCAGGAGGCGCTGGTGGGCAACACGAGTTTCGCGAAACAGGGAGCGAACGCGGCGCTGCGGCTATCCAATGGCCGAGACGCGTCATGGCTCTCCGCAATCGCGCTAGCCCTGGCTGGCGATTCCCGCCAAGCCGTGCGGCTTACGGGCGACTTGGCAAAGCGTTTTCCGGAAGACACGTTAGTGCAAACCCAATACGTGCCGATGATCGGCGCGGCTTCCGCTCTCACCGCCGGCAACCCTCAAAAGGCGATTCAAGCCCTTGCGCCAACTGCGCCGTACGAACTCGGAGGGAACCGAGCGAGTATGAGCCTAGGTCCGGTTTATTTTCGCGGGCAGGCGTATGTAGCCGCGAAGCAGGGTGCTTCCGCCGCAGCCGAGTTTCAGAAAATTCTCCACCATCCCGGGATCGTTACAAACGAGCCAATTGCCGCACTGGCGCACCTCGGCCTTGGGCGTGCCTACGCGCTCGCCGGCGACAAGGCGAAGGCGGCAGCCGCTTACCAGGATTTTCTTGCGTTGTGGAAAGACGCCGACCCGGACGTCCCCATCCTCAAAGAAGCCAAGGCCGAGTACGCGAAGCTTCAGTAATTGCGGCGGCGCGCATCTCCCCAGCAAAACGTTAAGGCGAATCGTAATCCGAGGAAACTCCTGGTCCGACGGGGCGGCGAGGCGTAGTACGAGGATACGAGAAGAACCTTTACACCGCGGGGCGTAATCGCGCAAGTGGTTGTTGGTGTAAAGAAAAATCATCCACGGTGACGGTGCAAATCGAGCTCTATTTTGCTCGCGCGAGGAGCACGCCCGGGCAAGCCCGGGCGGCAAACGGCGGGAGCAAGCTCCCGCACTCCACATGGCACCGAGGCGACCCCCAATATGCTTTCAATGTATAGTTCTAGGCCTATCGATAGGTGTGTGCTATGGAACTTGGGCAGCTGCGCTACTTTTGCGCTGTGGCGGACGCGGGGGGATTCAGCCGCGCTGCGCAGCGTATTCACGTTTCGCAGCCGTCGCTCTCGCAAGGGATTCGAAAGCTGGAGGATGAACTTGGTGCGCGGCTGTTCGATCGCCTGGGACGCACGGTGCGGCTCACCGAACTTGGACGCGCATTCCTGCCACGCGCTCGCGGCGTGCTGCGCGAAATCGAATCCGCCCGAGGAGATGTCCAGGAGCGCAAAGCTTCGGTTAGTGGCGCCATTTGCGTGGGCGTGATCCCGACCATCGCTCCGTATTTTCTTCCGCCGTGCCTGGCGGCTTTTTCCCGCAAGCATTCCGAGGCCCGCGTTACGGTGGTCGAGGAGATTACTCCGCTGCTGGTCGAGAGGCTCCGCGCCGGTGGCATGGACGTGGCTATCGTCGCGCTACCTCTGCCTGTGCGCAGCCACGAATTTGAAATCGTATCTCTCCGCAAGGAGAGCCTGTACGCCGTGCTTCCCGAACGGCATCCGTTGGGCCGCCGCGGCAAGATGTCAATCGAGGACCTTCGCGACGAGCCCTTCCTGTTGCTGCGCGACGGCCACTGCTTTCGCGAAACGGCGATTGCCGCGTGCAAACGCGCGCACTTGAATCCGCAGATTATTTTCGAGAGCGGCCAGTTCAGCAGCATTCTGAGCATGGTAGGCGCTGGCTTCGGAGTTTCCATCATTCCGGAAATGGCTCTGGAGAAGCGGCCCGGCTGCCGGTTTGTGCCGCTGTCCGACGACCGTGCGGCCCGCACCATCGGGGCCGTCACGCTAAAAGGGAAGTCCGCCACCCGGTTGCAACAAGCATTTCTCGACCACCTGCGCGCGCAGTCGTCACCCGCTGCGGCGCATGCAACCTCTTCCGAATAAATTTAGCGCGGATTTTCGGCCCGATCAGTTTCCGTGATGGGGCTACGAACGTCGGCGGAGATTTGAATTTCGTCCTGTAGCAGCCCGGAAGGCCAATGCAGTTTGACGACGTCGGCCAAGCTATTCATGCCGAGTCCGGCAAGAACCTCCGGCGGTCCCTGGCTAAGGTATCCGGTTGCTCCGGCAATCTGCCAAGTCTGGCGCCTGGCGCCGGAAAAAATTTCGATGGTGGCGCCGATTCCCATGGAGTTGTCCGCGTCACCGACAGCGGCAATCTTCAGCCAGTTGTTCTTTTTGCCGCCTACGTTCTTCAGCAAAACGGGCGGCAAATTATTCTGCGTAATCAGCAAATCGGGAGCGCCGTCGCCATCGTAGTCAAAGGCGATCACGCTACGTGGATTGTGGAGCACGACTTTGTCCAACCCAGTTTCATGCGTGACATCGCGGAAGCCTGCGGCGCCTTCATTGCGCAGGAGAACGATTCGTCCTTCGCCGGCGAAGGTTTCGCCAACGGCAACCAGGTCAACCCAGCCGTCATTGTCATAATCGAGCGCCGCGATTCCCCATCCGCGCATCCAGTCGGGGCCCACGAGCGGAAGGCGTTCGAACGATTTGCCACCAACGTTATGCCAAATGGTCAGGCCTGGCGGCGCCCAATGGGTGAAAGCCAAGTCCATCCGGCCGTCGCCGTCGAAGTCGAGGGACGCAACGCCGGCTGTGGGCCCCGGCATGCTGATGGCCCAAGGGTTTGTGTCGTGAAATTTACCGTCCAGCCCGTTTACGAGCAGGGATGGAAATTTCTGCCAGGCAGTTAATACGAAGTCGATCGTGCCGGGGTTTTGCAGATTAATTCCGAGCGCGCCAACCGCTGCGGCGCTGCCTCGCAATCCCAGGTCCTTTGTCGCATCGACAAAATGGCCGTTGCCTTCGTTGCGCCAGAGAACGTTTCCCGGCGGCTCGGCATCTTCGGGAAACGAAAATGGCTGGGCGGGATGCGGGAGAGGGAAATTGTTGAATCGCGTGACGTAAAGATCGAGATCGCCATCGCCATCGTAGTCAACGAAGGTCACACCTAGGGCGAGCGCGTTCGCGGGTTCACCCTGGCGGAGCCCTGCCTCCTCGGTGACATCCTTGAACGCTCCATTTCCGTCGTTGTGAAAGAGCATGACTTCGTTGCCGGACGTGATGGCGAGGTCGGGATGGCCGTCATTGTCGTAGTCGCCCACGGCGCAGGCCATTCCTTCACCCTGAAAAGCGAGGCCGGCCGCTTTGGTGACATTCTCGAATTTTCCTCTACCGGTGTTGCGATAGAGCGCCGGATGGCCCTTGCCATCCGAGTCGGGCAGGAAAATATCCGGACGACCATCGCCGTCATAATCAAACACGCATGCCCCGCTGCCGAGGAAATGCCCGAGCGTTTCTGACGCTTCCTGGGTATCGTTTGCCGGGGCGGCTGGGCGCCTGCCTTGCGTGGCTCGGCGCCTGATCCCGCGACTGACTGCCGTTTGGAATGGCAATCCGACAATGGAAGTGACATTGACGAAATGGACGGCGATGGCGGGCGGCACCGGCTCGGGCTCATTCATTTCCCGAGCCAGAGAATATTTTCCTTCTTCGCCGTATATGAGGCGAATCGGCTTGCCGAGGCGTTCGGAAACGATTTGCTGAAAGCGCTGCCGGTGCGCGGTCGCGCCATCTGCGTCGCCCAAGTGTTGCTCGACATCAGCCAATCCCTCTTGCGCGGAGGCGTGGAAGGGATCGACGGCAATAGCACGTTGGAAGGCGGTGGCGGCTACGTCGTACTGTTGCCTTTGCGACGCTAAGTATCCGATGAAATACTGCGTATCTGCATCGTTTGGATCAATCGCGGCAACCTTTTCGAAATCTGGGGCGGCGCCCTGCGGGTTGCCCGTCGCGATTTCGAGCAGAGCCAGGCTGAACCAGGCGCATGGACTTTTCGGATCACGCTCGGCAGATTTGGCGAGCACGCGCTGGGCGTCTTCGAACTGCCGCATGTTCAGAAAAGCGATGCCCATGTTGCGGCAGCCGGTATCGGAGGCCGGATTCATCACGCATGCCGTCTGGAATTTCCCAAGCGCCTCCGCAAACTGATGACGATCCATCAACGCCATCCCCAAATTGTTCTGGCGGATTGCGTCGACGTGCTGAGTGTTTTCCACGGAGGCAGCGGGCGCGGGAGCGGCGGATTTTCGCTGGGAGTGGCGGGTGTGCGGGGCACGCTGGCCTCCGGCGGATAATCCGCAGGCCAGTATCAGAAGAGGAGCTGATGGTCGCAGGTATCGATTCATCGGATTCGCGGCGGCATTCATGCAGCGGGCCAGTCGCGGGAACGCCCGGCGCATTTTATCGTATTCGCCGCCGCGGATTAGGAATCTTGACGTGCCGCGAATTGCTTCGCGATGTTCGCAACAAAGCGCAGGGGATGGAAATCTCCGGCTCGCTGAAGGTTGCGTTGGGATATGATGCGGACGAACCGCTCGGCGAAGAAAAAGGGAGGAAGAAAAGCCTTGGTTGAAGCTGTGGCTGAAGGGAATTTGCGGTGACATTTCGCACCAAGCTGTTCGTGCTTTTCATGCTGGCGCTCTTGCTTTCGGTGGGGGCGGTGGCTGCAGGTGTAATCATTCTGACGCGCCGGACGCTGGACCAGTCAAACTGGCGTCATAGCGAAGCGATGCTAGGGCAATTCCAGCGCGAGTTCGAACGGCGCGGGCAAGATGTGGTTCACCAAGTACAGGCCATCGCGGACGCGGAGGCCACCGTGCGTATGGCGATCGAGCTGAGCCGTCCGCAAGCGGACGTTTCGGTCTACGTGAATGATGCTCGTGGCGTTTCGCAGGCTCACCAACTCGATTTTCTTGATTTGGTCTCGAACGACGGGTCGATTATTTCCTCCAATGAGTGGCCCTCGCACTTCGGCACGAAAATGGACTGGTTGGTGCAGCCGCAAGATTGGGCGGCTCGAGGCGCGTTCCTTGCGAGAGTGGATACGCAGGACGGTCCGGCGCTGGGCTTGATGTCCATTTCGACGGTGCGCGTGGGAGACAAGGATCTCTACATTTTTGGCGGAGCGCGGGTAGGAAAAGCTCTCTTGTCGGGCCTGGTATTGCCCGCGGGCATGCGTGCGCTGCTGTATCTGAACCTCGATTCGAGCTTCGAGGCGGCAGATTTAGTTGGCGAATCGGGGCCTATACTCCAGGGCGAGCGGCTTGCGGCTGAGATCGAGCAGCAGCGGCAGCATCCGGGCAGGCAGACGTTTCGCATTGCTTGGACACCTGACGCCGCGAGCGCCGAAACTTTTCAGGCCATGCCGCTGCTGGGACGACAGGGCGAAGTCCTCGGCGTGCTGCTGGTGGGAAGCTCGCAGCGCGAAGCTGCCTGGGTCGAGCGGCGGCTTCTTTTGGTAACAGCGGCGATTGGGGCGGCCGGGTTGCTGTTCGGACTAGTCCTGAGCTGGTGGGGCGCGGCAGCGGTGACGAATCCGATAAAGAAGCTGGAGGCCTGCGCGCGCGACGTATCGGAAGGGAAGTTAAATACACACGCGAATGTTAGCGGGACCCACGAAATCGGTCAGCTTGCGCTGGCTTTCAACCGGATGACTGCGCGCTTGGGTGAACAGCGCGATCTTCTGGTGCAGATGGAGCGCACCGCCTCATGGCAGGAGCTCGCGCGGCGACTCGCTGACGAGCTAAAGAGTCCGCTGCTGGCGCTTCAAACCGCCGCGGAAAGCGTTCAGCGTGGCCAAGAACAGAGTCCCAACGAGTCGAACGAGGCGTCTAGCGCTCAGGTGGCCGAACTGCTCTCGGAAATTGCAAAGCTCGAAACAATCGTCGGGAATTTCCGCGAATTTGCGTCGCTGCCACAGGCGGAACTAGCGGCGGTGGATCTGAACGAGCTTGTGCGCGGAATCGTCAAAGGATACGAGGGGGAGTTTGGGGCAGTTGGCAGGCCGCCGATCACGCCCGAGCTGCACTTAGAAGAGAACCTGCCTTCGATTCAGGCGGACGCAGGGCTTCTGCGCTGCGCGCTCGATAACTTGATACTGAATGCCATGGATGCAATGCCGGGCGGCGGCGTTCTGATGTTGCGTACAACGAGCGCAGACGACACTGTGGAACTGGAAGTTTCCGACACCGGAACTGGATTGACGCCGCAGGAATGCGAGCGTTTGTTCAGTCCCTATTACACTACGAAGCAGCACGCCACCGGGTTGGGCCTGGCGATCGTGCAGGCGGTGGTCAGCAATCACGGCGGGCACATTTCGGTGGAAAGCGAAGCGGGCGTGGGTACATCGTTTCACATCCGCCTGCCTGCAAAGCCGTCGCAACGCACAATTACGCCGCCAACCACTCCCGTCGTGCAAGAGAGTGTTCCGGCTGCGCCCGAATCGGCCGGCTAATACTCTCATCACGGTTGGCTGGGACTGCCAGCGCAAGTGCTGCGCCCCCCGATTTCCTCTAAGGATCGCAGTACTTCTATATCGTTATTACGGCCAGGCGTTGATCTTATCCGGACGCGCGGGCAACAGATTCGCCGTTGATGGGTGGGCGGAAGGCACGTTTCAGCAGCACATGCACGGGGAGATAGGCGACGAAGACCATGAATAACCAGCTCAAGATAACGTGAACCGGCGCGGGCCCAATCTGCTTATGAAAAAATGGGTCGATGAAGGCGAAGTTGATGTTGTCAGCCGGGGAAGTGAACCGCGCGGCGACGAATGCCGGGAGCGCGATCGCTGATTGAAGCACCCAGCCGCGCCGGTCGTAGCCCAGGCGATATACTGCCCAGAGCAGCAGCGGCGGCATCACCAGGTGATAAAGCGAAAGGAGTCGTATCCATAAAGCGTAATGGGGATCGAAAAAGGTCTCGGTTCCTGGAACCAGCGGATGCGTGAGAAATAATTTCGATCCCGCCACGATCGCCCATGCCGCATCCGGGAGAAGCGATGCAACCGCCTGGCTTGAAATCAGGAGGGCGCTGTTAAACCAAAGGCCGAGGCACGTCAAGATCACGGCGATATCGCACAGGTGCAGAAAATTCGACGCGCCCCATGTCCGCGAATACACCGGAATCCAGACGACGAGCCACAACAGCGCGGCCCAGCGGAGCCAGGTAGGGAATTTTGTTTTGGGTGTCGAAGGAAGGGGCATTCGCGGCTCGGTGTTGCGCGAATGGTACCAAACGGCGAGAGCGAATCCCATTCGGTAGCGTTTTGTGTGCGGCAGTGCGAAAATTCGTAAACGATGCACGAAATTCCTGCGTTAGCGGCCTGCGGCGGAGTTTGCGCGGCGGGCGGAGTATTTGCTTGGGCTGCGGTTGCTCCCTCTTCGGAATTATTCGGCGCCACGATTCGAAGGACTGGAAGCGATTCCACCATCGCGCTTACGTTTGACGACGGCCCGAATCCCACGGCCACTCCGCAGCTGCTGGACGTCCTCGACCGTCACCATGTACAGGCGACATTTTTTCTAATCGGCGAATGGGTGCGCGCAGAGCCGGCGCTTGCCAGAGAGATTGCGGCCCGCGGGCACACTACGGGGAATCACACGAATAGTCACGCGGCGCTAACGTTTCTCTCGGCGGCAAGAATTGCAGAGGAGTTGAATCGCTGCGACGATGCAATCGAGGCGGCGACGGGCAAAAGGCCGCGGTGGATGCGTCCGCCATTTGGCTTCCGAAGCCCGATGCTTGGCGGGATCGTGCGAAAGCGGGGCGGTTGTGGAGTGGTAATGTGGTCGCGGTGGGCGCGAGACTGGAAACCACAGCCCGCCGAGCGGGTAGCCCAGCGGTTGCGTCGCGTGCGCGGAGGCGATATTGTCCTTCTGCATGACGGCGATCCTCGAGTGATGAACGGAGACCGCAGTCACACGGTCGCCGCGCTGGAATATTGGCTTCCGAGGTGGAAGGATGCCGGATTTAAATTTCTGACCTTGGACGGAATGCACTAGGGGCTTGAGCAAGCGCGATCGAATCGGCAGAATTGAGAGTGCGGGGGCAAATGGACGAGAAGCGTTTCTACGACGAGAAAGAAGAAACAAAGCAGATACCGATGGTGTGCCCGCACTGCCGGCAAGAGGGCACATTTCCGGTGCGCTGGATGGTTCGGACGAAGAAAGCTCAGCCTCCCGGCGGAGCCAACGAGGAAGACAGACAACAATTCGCCAAAGCGCGCTCGTATATGGTGCGCATTGACAACATGGTTGCATGCCGCAACATTCGGTGCCGCAAGCGATTTGATCTGAGCGGGCAGACTGTCTTCTTGATATAACGCGCGACGGGAAATTCCGACAAGCCACAGAGACGCGGCGATCGCGGCTATGTCCTTCAGGCATCCTCGCAATTCGGCGAGGCATCATTGGAAGCATGGCCGCTGGAGGAGAAATCATGAGAAGTCGTCAGGCCTGCTGGTCTCGAGCGAGTGCAATCTTCTGCGCTCTGATATTCGCCGCCGCTGCGACTGCGCAGCAACCAGGGACCGCATCGCCGGGTGCTACTGGGCAATCAACTTCGTCGCCCGCCTCGACGTCCGAGCCCTCTCAGCAATCGGCAACCTCGCCAGCTTCCGCTGCTACGAGCAAGGCTTCGCCGGAGGCCATCGCCAAGAAAGCGCAAATAGAGGTGGCATCCGGCACTCATATTCCGCTGGTGTTGCACAACGCAATTTCGACGCGCACTACCAAACCGGGCGATCCTGTCTACTTCGAAACAATTTTCCCCGTGATGGTGGATGGCCATGTTGTAATTCCTGCCGGCTCCTACGTGAGTGGCGAAATCACCGAATCCAAGCGGCCTGGAAGGATCAAGGGTCGCGGAGAATTGATGATGAAGCTGACCGAGATGATTCTCCCGAATGGCTACATGGTGAATCTGAACGCTATGCCCAACGGAGCAGGCACCGGCGGCGGAGAAACCGTCAATAAGGAAGGACAAATTGTCGGAGACAGCGATAAGACGTCGGATGTGGGCACAGTCATCCGGTCGACCGAGGCTGGCACTGGCATTGGCGCGGGTGTCGGAGCCGCCGCCGGCAATATCGGCAAGGGAGTTGGAATCGGCGCCGGCATCGGAGCGGTTGCGGGTCTTGGGGCGGTCTTGCTGACGCGAGGCCCGGACGCCGAATTACCCCGCGGGTCGAATCTGGAAGCGGTGATCGAACGCCCGATTTATTTAGAAGCCGATAAGGTCCAATTCACCGGACCAGGTCAGGCCTCCGCACTCGCGGGGCCACCGAATCGCGAGCCCCAGCGAAGCCGAATCCCATTCTGACCGAGTCTGAAATTCCACGCCCAATCTATGTCGCGGCCCGAGCTTGCTGCGCGAATCGCAGCGGGGAGAAGGGCTGCGAATCAAAGTCGGTGTGCTGCCGTGTGAGGCAGTTTCGCATGAGTCTTGCCGTGACCGGCGCTAGAAGAATTCCGTTGCGGTAGTGGCCGGTGGCGATCAGCAGCCCTTCGATTTCAGTAGGTCCGATTATCGGAAGGTCGTCGGGCGTACCCGGGCGCAAACCAGACCACGTTTCCAGCACTTCGGCCTCGGCAAGGGTGGGGCACAGCTCGAGCGCTCCTTCCAACACGTGGCTGATGCCCGCCGGAGTGACTTGCTTCTTGAAACCCACTTCTTCGAGGGTGCTGCCTGCCACGATCCGCCCATCCCCGCGAGGCACCAGATATGCTCGATGCGAGCGGACCACACGCCGGAGCCTTACACTATCCGACCGCAGGCCGAGCAACTGCCCGCGCACCGGGCGAGTGGGCGCGCAAGATGCAAAAGTGCTCCCTTTCAGGATTTGAGCCGAATAACAACCGGCGGCGATAACCACAGCGCCGGCCATAATATGCTCGCCGCGCGCGACCAATCCCGAGCAACGCCCGCCCAGTTGCAGAAGCCCGGTCACTTCCCAATCCGAGCGGATTTCAACTCCACGATGCTGAGTCGCACTTAGTGCGGCGTCCATCAGCAAACGAGGCTCAACCGTGCCCTCGTCCGGCAACCACGATGCTGCGGCTGCCGAGGGTCCTATCGACGTTTCCCACTCCCTCGCCGCTTCCAATGCCATCGGTTCGGCTGAGAGGCCTAAGCGGCGATGTTCGGCCACCGTAGCATCACGATCGGCCTGACCGTTTGCTCCGCAAAAAATCTCGAGTGCTCCGCTGTGGGCGTAGCCGGTCGGTTTGCCCGATTCGTTCTCGATCGTGGCAACAAACTCTGGATAAAGCTGCAGGCTTCGCCGTGACAATGGGACTAGCGGCACGTCGCGAGAAGAATCAGGCGCGGGGGATAGCATTCCGGCGGCGGCCCAGGACGCCTCGCGTCCCGGCTGCTGGCGGTCCAGCACCACAACTGTCAGCTTCTCGCGGGCCAGTTCCAAGGCTATCGTTACGCCGATGATTCCGCCGCCAATGATCGCAACGTCGTACGTTTTCACGGGGTCATTCTAGCAGCAAAGGATCGCATCGAGTGTCGCGGCGGGTTTAAGAAATGGGGGCGGTGAGCACTAGCGCATCTTCTACTGGATTGGAGTAGTACAGAGGCCGGCGTCCTGTCTCTTCAAATCCGTGCCGTTTGTAAAATTGCAGGGCAGCTTGATTCGAGGCGCGAACTTCAAGAAACGTGCTCTTCGCGTCGAACTGCTCGCCCCACCCAACTGCAAATTGGATAAGAGCGTGGCCAATGCCGCGCCGGCGCGCATCCGGCCGAACTGCAAGGTTTAGTATTTCAAGATCGCCCGCGATGCGTCGCGCGACCAAAAAGCCGGCGATCGCTCCTTCGAATTCGGCAACCCATGCAATCATTCCGGTAGTGGAGAGCCTCGCATAATCGCGCGCTGTCCATTGCGCTATTTCCGCGGAGGCCGCCTGGATTTTGACCACGGCATCGACATCGCCCTCTCCCATTGGGCGAAGGTTCAAATTCCACTCGGTGCTTTCCATTTTAGCTCAGCGTCCGTGCGCCTGATGTAGCTGGCGGCGAGAGTGAGCGCATCATCAAGATCGCCACGTTGCGCCCGAACGTAGCCAAGACGTCCAACGTGGGGAGCGAGAATTGGCGACACCTCATCGATTCTGGGCCCGCGCGGGGCCGGCAGCGCCTTATGATCAGAGAGTATTTTGGATAGAAGGTCGGGCACCGGAGTTACGACGGTGAACGGCCAATTGCCCCCGGTTCCCGCGAGAGCGTCGATAAATTCTTCCGGGTCCATCACACGTTCTTCGTCATCGAGAACGAGACCTTCGCCCTCCTGAGTCTGGGTCCGCCGGTAGCGTCCACAGTAGATTTGCCCGCGGCGAGCATCGGTAGCAGCGATTAACACCGAATCTGGAGAACGTGATTGAGCTGCGATGGCTTCGAGTCCGCTGATCGCGGCAATCGGCTTGCCGTAGACCTCCGCCCAGCCCTTCACCGCTGTGAGCCCGACGCGCAGTCCCGTGAACGATCCAGGACCCACCGCGACGGCAAAAAGATCGAACTTCCTTGGATCCAACGCGAGTTCTCCAAGCAAGAAATCGAGGTGGCGAAACATCCGCGAGGAATAAACTTCGCTTGTCCAAGTGGAAACCGTCCCGATCACTTTGTTGTCTTCCAGTACGGCTATACTGCCGGAGGGGGAAGAAGTGTCCAAGGCGAGGATCAGCACGCGACGATTATAGGGCAATTGCGCTGCCAAACTGGGTCGAAAACCTAGACTTCCGGCCCACTAAATCCTGTAGATATTTGCCGGAATAACTTGACGCACCAGTTATGCACGCCTAAACTTCTAGTAGTAGCTTGGGGGAGGGAACTTCCACTTATGGACTTTAAGCTAGGCGAGAAGGTTGTCTACCCGAATCATGGTGTGGGACTGATCGAACAGATCAGTTTCGGTTATGTGAACGGCAGGTCGGAACGGTTTTACATGTTGCGCATACTCTCGAGCGGTTTGAAGGTAATGGTCCCGCAAGGAAATGTGGAAAACGTGGGATTGCGACCCGTGATCCGCTCAACTCAGGCCGGTGCTGTTCTGTCGTACCTTGAAAAAGGCCGGTCGGCTTCGCATCACGACTGGAAGCACCGCTTCAAGGAAAATTCGGACAAGATGCGCACAGGCTCTTTGATGGAAGTTGCAGCCGTTCTCAAAGGTCTGGTCGCCCTCAGCCGTACAAAGCCGCTTTCTTTCCGGGAAAAGAAGATGTTGGAACGCGCGAAATATCTCCTGGTGAGCGAACTGGCCACTGTGCGCAACACAACCGAACAGAATGTCGAGACAAACATCGTCCGCGCCCTAGCCAAGGCCAAGCTGCAAATGCCCGAGGCGGGTGCGCTGCTCGACTAACCCTCCCTACTGGATTTTCTTCAATGCGTCGGGCACGGCCCTCGTGGGTTGTGCCCGATATTTTTTTGGGGCGCGTGGCTGTTTTTTCCGCCGGTGGTTTCTCGCAACGAGCTGCCCGGCAAAGTTGACGCAAGTCTTCGCGACGACTAAAATTTTATTAGGGTAAAATAGGCATAAGAGCAGGTGGTAGGCGCGTTACGCCGCGCCAAGGGATTTGGCTGGCCCATGAGCCCTATCGTGCTACAGCAAAAGCGACACCGGCAAATTTTGACCGACATCGTCCGCACGTATATCGAGACGGGCGAACCCGTATCCTCGCGCAGTGCCGCCCAGCGCCATATAGAGTCTCTGAGCCCCGCCACAATCCGGAATGTAATGGCGGAACTGGAGGAGGGCGGCTATCTCCACCAACCACACACGTCGGCTGGTCGCGTGCCCACGGCGGCCGCGTATCGCTTTTTTGTCGAGCAGGTGGCGGCGCAGGCCACGGCCAGTCCCGAGGACCGCCAATGGATACGCCGCGAACTGGAAGCTGCCGAAACTCCTGAAGCGGTGATGGAGCGCGCCAGCCAAGTCCTCTCGGCGGTTTCGCGAGGCCTCGGCATTTTCATTTCGCCGCCCCTGGCCCGCAGCATGGTTGAACATGTGCGCTTCCTGGTTGTCCCGGATCATCGCGTCCTTGTGGTGCTGGTAACCACGGGAGGCGCCACGCGGGATAAGCTGATTCGGCCGGAGCGTCAATTCAGCCAGGAGGATCTTGACCGCGTAGCCGATCATATCAACCGGCACTATATTGGCTGGACGCTCGAGGCGATGCGCGCCGACCTTCGTGCGCAGATCGAGCGCGACCGGCAGCAGTACGGCCGCCTTGCGGGCGATGCGCTGATGCTCTGCGATCCGGCTGTGCTCGGCAACAGCACCGAGCGCAAAATTTATACCGACGGCGCGGCGCAGTTTGCCGCGGCGGTCCAGTTTACCGACCAGCAGCAATTGCGCGACCTGCTGGAAGCCATCGAAGAAAAAGATCGCCTGATCGCACTCCTGAGCGGCTGCATCGAGGCGCCTGAACCGGTGCACGTCGAACTCGGACTGGACAAAATGCCCAGCGCCGGCAAACAGCTTGCGCTCGTGTCCGCGTCATATTCATCCAATGATCAGGTGCAGGGAACGCTCGGAATCCTGGCGCCGATGCGGATGCATTACGAACGCGTGATTACCGCCGTTGCGTTTATGGCGCAGTTTTTTTCAGAGAACCAAGAAGGGGATTGAATTTCCATCATGCCGCATAAAGATCGTCAAGACGAAAACGCCGGCCTGAAGGAGGCCCGGTCCGCTGGAAGCGGCGCCACCGATTCCACCCCTGAGCAATCCGGGGCGTCCGGAAGCGATGCCTTGCCCGCACAGACTACAGAAGCTGCTCGCTGAGAAACAGGAATTAACGGATACCCTCGTTCGTCGGCAAGCGGACTTCGAGAATTACCGCAAGCGAATTGAAAGAGAGCGCCATCAAGATCATCATCGGGGTGTCGAAGTCTTCGCCGAACGAATCCTTCCGGTGCTCGATGCTTTTGGTCACGCGCTCGCCACGGATCCAGGTTCGGCCAGCGCCGAATATCGCAAGGGGTTCGAGCTGATCGAGCGCCAACTGAACGATGTGCTCACGAAGCAAGGCTTGGTGCGCATGGAAACCGCGGGCAAGCAATTCGATCCGCATTTTCATCATGCCATCGAGCAGGTGGAGACCTCCGAATATGCCGAGGGGGCAATCATTGACGAACTGCAGGCCGGCTACTTGTTTCACGGGAAGGTTTTACGTCCGGCAATGGTTCGCGTGGCCACCGCGCCAGAGGAGCGGTCCGTGCAAGTTGTAAAGCGCGAATCGGCGTCCTAGGTGCCGCGTGGAGCTTCAGCCGGTGCGGCGTTTCAAGTCGCGGGCGCAGTTGCAGGGAAGAGGGGAGTCTTTTCCCTGCGGAAAAGAGTGTAAGCGTAGGGATGGCTAACGGAAGCCAATTGGACTACTACGAGGTGCTCGGCGTCACCCGCGACGCGTCTTCAGATCAGATCAAATCCGCCTACCGAAAAGCGGCGTTGCAGTGGCACCCCGATCGCAATCCGGAGAAAAAAGAAGAAGCCGAGGTGAATTTTCGCATGGCCTCGGAAGCGTATAGCGTACTCTCCGACCCGCAAAAGCGGCCGGTCTACGACCGTTTCGGTCATGCCGGATTGGGTGGACATGGCGGCTTCGAGTCGAGCGGCTTCAATTCCACCATCTTCGAGGAATTTCACGACATCCTAGGCGATCTTTTCGGCTTCGACCAAGCCGCGGGCGGCGGACGCCGAAGCCGAGGTTCTCGCGTACAGCGGGGCGCCGACCTGCGGTATGACATGTCCCTTACCTTTGACGAGGCCGCTGTCGGCGTAAACACCAAAATTCGGATTTCGCGTCATGAAAATTGCGAGGCCTGCCGCGGCACCGGTGCCAAAGCCGGCACCGGAACGGTTACCTGCCGCACCTGCGGCGGGCATGGGCAGGTCGCTTATCAGCAGGGATTCTTTTCGATCACGCGCACTTGCCCCGCTTGCCGCGGCGCCGGGAAAACGATTCGTGACGCCTGTCCCGAATGCCGGGGACAGGGCCGCATTGAACGCGAACGCACCATTGAAGTCGCCGTTCCAGCCGGCGTCGATTCGGGAACGCGCCTGCGCATGACCGGCCAGGGTGAACCCGGTGCAAATGGCGGCCCGACAGGTGATCTGTACATTTTTCTCGAAGTAAAGGATCACGCGTTTTTCGAGCGCCGGGGATCAGACTTACACTGCGAGATTCCTGTAAGCTTTCCGCAAGCCGCGCTCGGCGCGAAGATTAAAATTCCGACTCTGCATGGTGAGGACGATTTCGAAGTGCCCGAAGGGACGCAATCGGGCCAAGTCTTCCGCCAAAGAGGAAAAGGTTTGCCAAATCCTCACGGAGGGCGCGGCGACCTCTACGTGAGCATTCGAGTGGTGATCCCGTCTAAGCTGACGAAAGACCAGCACCGCTTGCTCGAACAACTCGGTCAATCAGTAAAAGTGGAAAACAAGCCTGCCCAGCACACCTCTAGCTTCTTCGATAAAGTGAAAGACATCTTCGGCTGATGGCTTGGTGGCAGCAATGCTGGGCTCCCCCTCCGAGGCTTCTTTATCTATCGTGGCTGCGCCGTCCGAGTCGTCGGCTCAGGCTGGATCGCTAGCGGGCGGACCTGTTGAATCAGCAGCCGCAGGAACTCGCCGCTCTTGGTAATTATGGCGTCATGTCCTGCGTCCGCGATAAGGACAAACTGTTTTTGCGGCGCCGTTATGCCGTCGACATATTCCTCGGCCAGCTGCACGGGCGTGAAGTCGTCATTGGCACCCTGAAAGACGAAAATCGGAATCGCGAAATCCCGGTCGGACGCAGCAAGGTCGACCTTCATCATTTCACCCTCCATGGTCGGGCCGAGGAAATGGTTCTGGCTTGCGACAATTCCGTACAAGGAGCTCCAGGCATCCCGAAGCGAAGTTCGAGGCGCCAGCAGCGTGAATTCGGCGATCTTAAGGATTGGGGATTTGTCGCCGGCGAGCAAAGAGGCCCACTTCCGCTGAGTGCCGAGTGCAGTCTGCGTCTTGTAAGGAGGCGGTCCAATGGATTCAAGCTCTTGAATTGCGCGGCGGTTTCTCATTCGTCGCGCCGAAGCGAGCACATCGGAATAGACGATTGCCTCCCCAGCCTGCATTTTCACGATCTGACCTGTGCCGACGTAGGCGGCAAAAAGGTCCGGTCGTGCCCGGACCATGTGAACTCCAAGAATGGATCCCCACGACCAGCCGAGGATAATGATCTTGTCCTTGTGCAGATGAGTCTGGAGAAACTCAGCGACCGAGACGCCGTCCCTTGCCATGCTCTCGATTGTCAGGTCGGGAGGAAATCTATCCCCTTCCTGCTCGAATGTCCGGCCAGCGCCGGGCTGATCCCATTGGACAATCGTGAAATCTTTCTCCCAGGGCACGAATGACACGGCGAATCCGCTATGGGTCACGCCGGGGCCACCATGGATCATGAGGATGACTGGATTATTACGGTCCCTGCCGCGAACGGTAATCCATTGCAAGGTGCCGCGGATGGGCACGAACATCGCTTCGTCGATCCCGTTCGGAGTGGTGATCGCCAGCATCTTCGCGGCTTGGTGTTGGTACCACGCACGGTAGCTAAGACCGCTGCCGAGCAGTAATACGACGAGCGCCAACAAGCCCACCAAGATGAGCTTCGTTACCTTCCAAATCTTTGCCCCCATGTGGAATCCCCTTTTGGATTGCTACGCAGACGAACGAGCAGAGGTTACCTCGAGGCCGAAACCTTGGATTGAACCCTCGGCTCATGGAAACTGGTTCGCTAGTTTGTTTACTCAGCCAAGTTCTGATTAGCGCGCTAATCGAAAAACTGACCGCACCTACCGTTCACCACGATTCCGAAAGACGTCGGGCGCTAGTGCCCACACTTTCACTTCCTGGTGCCGCGCGAAGTGCAGCAGTGGCTTTGAAGCTGGCAGAGTAATCCCGCTAGCGAGTGCCATGGTATTCACCTCTATCTCGGCCTCCGCGCGTTGCAACGGCCACGGCGCGTGGTCGATCTCTCCGCAAAAAATACGGTTCCCACTTGCAGCGTAGAGGCAGTAGCGCTCGACGAGGAAGTACTCAAGGCTTCCGCGTCTCGCTTGAAAGGCAGTGCCATCTAACGCGCGATAGCACCCGCGAAAATCCGCGCTCGGCGCACCGCGATGTGTCCGATGCGAATCGTATTCGATCTCGCTTCTCGGTCCGACCCTCGCATGCATCCGCGCATGAAAATATGGCAAGTGGTAAAAGCGGCGCGCTCCAGCGACTGCCAGTGAATTCGCGGCATCCAGGCTGAAAAACCACACGCCGGATTTGCCTCCCGCTCGCACGTAGGTCCGCACGTTCAATTCGGGAAACGCGGAAGTGCCTGGAATGGGTGGCATCCGGTGCGCCCTAATGCCGGACATGTGAAACGGCACCACGCCTACCCATGCGCTGCCTTCATACGATTCGATTTCGAGTCCCGCCGGAATCAGTGGACGCAGTTGCTCGGTCGCGGCCGGCCAGTGCATAAAGAGCAGGTCGTGCCACACTTGCTTCATCAGCCAAGGCCGGTGAGGCGCGGGCCATTGCCGCTGCGGGTTCGCTTCGCTGGGCTGCACGCGGAAAGTGTAGCATTCGCGCTCAATCGTGGCTTTCTTGCTAGAATCCGCGCATGCGTCGCCGCTTTTTCGTCGAAGATTTTTCCGAGGCCACCGCACTCCTGCGCGGGGAAGCCGCCGACCACCTGGGCCGCGTTCTCCGCGCCGAACCCGGGCAGCTCTATGAACTTAGCGATGGACGGCGCGTCTGGCTGGCAAAGATCGAGCGAGTTGCGATCGCCAAGCGGAGTCAGAGCCGCATCGAGTTCGCCTTGATCGAACCCGTTCCCGCGTCGGAGCCGGTACTGCGGATCAACCTTCTGATCTCCATCGTGAAGTTTGACCGGTTCGAATGGTGCCTCGAGAAGGCGACCGAACTAGGAGCGAACGAAATTGTTCCAGTTGCCGCGGCGCGTACGGACAACCCTCTCATCGCCGCTGCAGCGAAACGTCGTGAGCGGTGGCAAAAGATCTTGGTCGAGTCCGCGCAGCAGTCCCGCCGGCTTCGCCCGCCTGTGCTGCACGAAATTGGAACTCCCGAGCAGGCATTTCGGAAATACCCGAGAGGCTTGAAGATCCTCCTTTCGGAACGCCCGGAGGCTGCATCGTTGTCCCTTACACTTGCCGCCCCTTCAGGAGGTCGCGCCCTCGGCTCCAACATGGGCGTGGTGACTCCGGCTGGGGGCGCACATCCTGGGGAAAGGGACCAAGTTTCCGCCGCTCTCGCCATCGGACCCGAGGGCGGGTGGACCGACGAGGAGATTAGGGCCGCCACGGAGTCTGGATTCGCGGAAGCGTCTCTCGGGAAAAACATCCTTCGCACTGAAACCGCGGTGCTGGCTTCGTTATCAATTTTGGCATTTGCGCTCGAACCCGGCGATGCCGCGGCGGAATGAGTGTTATAATCGCAAAGACTTTTTCGTGTCAGACAAGGAGCGGGGGATGGGGATCCAATTTCGGGAGCTATGGAGTTGGGTTAGGCGCCGAAAAATTTTCGCGTCCCTGCTGGTGGCATTCACACTCTGCGTCGGCATCATTATTGGTGCTAGTTTTTCTGGACACGCGCTGGCTAATCGCGCGCAAGCTTCGAACGGCGCCTCGCTGCTGGCGATACCCGATCCAGTGAGTTTGTCCGGGGCATTCGCCAAAATATCGAAGAGCCTCGGCCCAGCGGTCGTCAATATTTCCACCACCCAGGTAATTGAGAAGCCCAAGGGCGGCAGGGAACCACGCGGCCAAAACGATCCGTTTCAGGATTTCTTCGATCGCTTTTTCAACTCGCCCGATAATGCTCCGGACGCGGAACGGAGCCTGGGTTCGGGTGTTTTAGTAGACAAACGAGGTTTCATTCTTACCAACGATCACGTGATCGACGGGGCCACGAAAATCCAGGTCGCGCTCGATGGCGACCCCTCTCATTACAACGCTCGCGTGATTGGTACCGACAAAGAGACCGACCTCGCCGTCATCAAAATCGATGCGAATCACGATTTGCCCGTGGCGAAGTTGGGCAATTCGGACGGAGTGGAAGTGGGTGACTGGGTCCTGGCGTTCGGCAGTCCGTTCGGGTTGAACTCGACTGTCACCGCAGGAATCGTAAGCGCGAAAGACCGCTCGAATGTGGGCCACCAGTTCCAGCGCTTTATTCAGACCGACGCCGCCATCAATCCGGGTAACTCGGGCGGGGCACTCGTTAGCTTGGCGGGCGAAGTGATCGGCATCAATACCGCAATTTATACGGGAAGCCGCGGATTTGAGGGCGTCGGTTTCGCGCTGCCGTCGAACACCGCAATCACTGTTTACAATCAGCTGGTCACGTCCGGAAAAGTTACTCGCGGATCCATTGGCGTCAGCTTCCAAGATGAGAACAGCAACAATCCAGTCTTGATGAAGGAGCTAGGTGCGCCCTACGGCATCGTGGTAGAAGCCGTCGAACCTGGCAGCCCCGCGGATAAAGTGGGCCTGCAGGCGGGCGATGTGATCACCGACGTAAACGGTAAGCCCGTTCATAGCGGTACCGATCTTGTGAATCCCATCGCGCAGACTCCAATTGGGCAGTCCGTGCAGCTCCACTACGTGCGGAACAAGCAGACGAAAGAAGTCACCGTTACCGTGGCGGATCGTTCGAAGCTTTTCCCGCAGAATGCCGAAAACGACGAATCGCAGCCTGATCAAAGCGAAGAGCCCGGGCAATTCGGCTTGCACGCCGAGGAGCTTACTCCGGACTTGGCCCATAAGCTCGGCATGGCCAAACTCAGCGGCGCCGTAATCACTGAAGTTGAACCAGCCAGTTTTGCCGAGGATGTCGGCTTCGCCCGTGGTGACGTGATTATCGAGGTCAATCACGTGCCCGTAAATTCGTTCGCCGATTATCGCGCGCAAATGTCGAGGCTAAAGCCGGGTGAGGATGTGCTCTTCAAGGTTGCGCGTCATCAGTCCGACCGCGTGCTAACGCTATTCCTCGCCGGCACCGTTCCGGCCTCTCAGTAGGACTTGCGCACGCAGCAGCCTACTGTGCGCCGTGTGAGAGCTGCAAATGAAGGAGCAAGAGTTTTTCGCGCGATATCCGATGCGTCCCTGGAAATCTTCCGATTTCCAGGGTGCGTCGCCAAGTGCGCCTCCGTTGTGGCTTAGCGCAAGGCTATGGGGCGATGCCGGAAGAATGACGCACCAGTTGCTCGCAGACTCCCCGGAAATACCAACGGGCTTGGCTCTACCGGAATTGCGGACGTTGGAGCGACTGCTGGTGCACTTTGGCGGGGGCTGGCCCGCGACCCCGGGAATCCCTAAGGAATCAGTGATCATGATTGGCGGTCTTTCCTACACCATGTGGGAAGCTCGTTACGAAATTGTTCGCAGAGCAATCGAGTTTCTAGAACGCCGGTGATCGGATACGCGGCGCACGTGGGCGTTGCCTGATAGGTCCCCTCTCGGGAGGCACGGCTTTAATCCGCCGCGCTAAAGCTGGATAATCGAAGCTACCCGCAAACTGGGCCGGGCATCCGAGTTCTGGGGCAGCCGTGGGTCGGGAGGGCAATCGTATGAAGCGGCTTATCGTCGTCATTGCATCTTTGACGTTTGGATGCTGTGCATTGCCCGCTTCCGCCGTGGCCCAACCGCGCGGGACGGGTTCGACTGCCACGGCTTCCGTAACACCTGTTCACCACAAGAAGCGCCACAAGGCGAAGAGGCACCATGTGAAGAGGGTGAGCGGGCAGAAGGCGCCTACCGCTGATCGGATCACCGAAATCCAGACCGCTCTCTCCCGCGATGGCTATTATCAGGGCGAACCGAACGGCAAATGGGATTCCAACACGGTCGCGGCGGTTCAGAAGTTTCAATCCGCCAAGGGCATGGACGCGAACGGTAAGCTGGACGCGCCAACTTTGCAGAAGCTCGGTCTAGGATCGGATATTGCCGGCGTTTCAGCGCCGAAGCCGATCGTGCCTGGTTCGGCGAATGCGGTTCCTTCATCGAGCGCGCCGTCCGCGCTGCCGGTGCCGCAAGCCTCGGCGTCGTCGAGAGGCGGACCTGTTGCCTCTGCGGCTTCTTCACCTTCCTCCTCGCCTTCTTCGTCCAGCCAGAATCCTACGGCGGCTACAGCGAATCATTAAAGTGTGTGCGAAGCCCGCGCGCATTTGACGCCGAAACCTCGCGGTTGCTAGGCTAAAGTTCTGCGTGGGGCGCAGGTTTGCGTCACAATTTCGCCCGACTTCGTGCCTGATCGCAACGGCAGCACTGGAGGAACGACAATGGCCACCGCGGTTGCCCTTACTGTTTTCAAGAATTACATAAATGGAGAATGGGTCGAGGCTCGCAGCGGCAAGGCCTTTGAGGACCGCAATCCCGCGAATACCGGCGAACTGGTCGGCATGTTTCCCGCCTCGGCGAAAGAAGATGTCGCGGCGGCCATTGAGGCCGCGGCGAATGCGTATCGCCACTGGCGGCTCACGCCCGCACCCAGGCGCGCCGAAATTCTTTTTCGCGCCGCTGAGATTCTCGTCGAGCGCAAGGAAGATTACGCGCGGGACATGACGCGCGAGATGGGCAAGGTTCTCGACGAAACCCGCGGCGATGTGCAAGAGGCCATTGATATGACATATCTGATGGCGGGCGAAGGCCGCCGCCAGTTCGGCCACGTCACACCTTCCGAGCTGCCCAACAAATTCGCAATGGCCGAGCGCGTTCCCGTAGGTGTGGCGGGACTGATCACTCCGTGGAATTTTCCGATGGCGATTCCTTCGTGGAAAGCGATGCCCGCGCTGGTTTGCGGAAATACGGTGGTGTTGAAGCCTGCCGAAGATACTCCGCTTTCGTCCTACCATCTCGCGAAGGCGCTTGAAGAAGCCGGCCTGCCGGCCGGCGTGCTGAACGTTGTTTTCGGCGACGGCCCGTCGGCTGGAGCGCCGCTTCTGGCGCATCCCGGCGTCGGTCTTGTCAGTTTTACGGGATCTACGGAAACAGGACGCATCGTGAGCGAGGCCTGCGCGCCGACGTTCAAAAAGTGCCATCTGGAAATGGGCGGCAAGAACATCATCATCGTGATGGACGACGCGAACCTCGACCTGGCGATTGAGGGCGCGGTGTGGGGCGGCTTCGGAACCAGCGGCCAGCGCTGCACTGCCGCAAGCCGCGTCGCTGTGCAAAAGGGTGTGTATCACAAATTCGTGGAGAAATTTGTCGAGCGCGTGAAAGCGCTGAAAGTAGGCGACGGCCTCGACGCCACAACTCAGATGGGCCCGTGCATCAACGAGCAGCAGCTCAAAACGGTGATGAGCTACGTCGAAATCGGCATAGCCGAGGGAGCGAAGCTCGCCACGGGAGGACATCGCCTGGAAACGGGCTCGTATGCGCGCGGTTGGTTCCATGAGCCGACCGTGTTTGTCGATTGCGATCCGATGATGCGTGTGTGCCAGGAAGAAATCTTCGGGCCAGTGGTTTGTGTGATTCCATTCGACACCTTCGAAAATGCTCTCGAAATCGCCAACGGCGTGAAATATGGATTGTCCGCCGCGATCTACACGCGGAACGTAAACGAATCCTTCCAGGCGCTGCGCGACCTCGAAACCGGGATCGTCTACGTGAATGCACCCACCATCGGCGCGGAGACGCATTTGCCGTTTGGCGGGACCAAGAACACTGGCAACGGCCACCGCGAGGCTGGGCTGGCCGCTCTTGATTTCTACTCCGAATGGAAGACACTCTACATCGACTATTCCGACCGTCTGCAGCGCGCCCAGATCGACACGAAATAAGTGTCCCGCAAAGGGGCTCGCACTTGAGAGTGGCGGTGGTTGGCCGCAGACCCTGATTTCCATCCTTGGCTACTGGCACGCCTTCCATTCGGTGTCTGTTCTAAGTCGGAGCGTGAAAATTGGCGATCCCGGCTGGCCGGTTGGCCAAACCCTGGGGTCGGCCAACCGGCCAACCACCCAACTGCGGCTTCCTGACAAGCTGCCTGGCGGGGCGCGCTTACACCTTCAGACCTACGAGGCGCATGAGTTCGAGGGCGTTGCTCTTGGTGACGATTCCTTCGCGCAGCTTGAAGTCGAAGCGCATTTCTCCGTTTTCGATGTAATCCTGAAAATGAGCGTTGCGTACAATGTTTCCTATGGATGCGGCCATGTCCGTGAGCGCGAGATCGTGCGTGGTGACCATTCCAATCGCGTGCTCGTCGATGAGGGCACGGACCAGGCATTCAGCGCCGAGGCGGCGCTCGTGCGAATTCGTTCCTTCGAGCAGCTCATCGAACAAAAATAATAGAGGCTTTTCGCCGCTTGTTAATTCAAAGACTTTGCGGATGCGCAGAATTTCGGCGTAGAAATTTGAAAGGCCTTCCTGCAAGGAATCGCCGGTGCGAATGCGCGTTCCGAGAGCCATCGGAGTGAGGCGTAGCGCACTCCCTCGGATCGGTGCACCGGCGAAGGCGAGCACGGCGTTGACGCCGACCGTCCGCAGGAGAGTGCTCTTGCCCGACATGTTCGAGCCACTGATGAGCAACACTCGCGTGGCGGAGTCAAGCGCGACACTATTTCGGACACATCGCGCGGAGGGTATCAGGGGATGCCCGAGCTCCTCGCCCTCGAATATTGCCTCGCGGCCTGACGTTTCTACGATTTCCGGAAAAGGATCGCGGGGGTGCTCGTGCGAGTACGCCGCAAGCGAAAGCAGGGCTTCCATTTCGGCGGTGAGTTCGACGCAGGCGCGCATCCTGCGGCCGCATTTTCTGCGCCATACCTCGGCGGCAGCTGCGAGCTGCAGGGAGTAAAGCACCAACCAATCGAGAATCGCGGCGATCAGGCTATCGCGCGAGTCAATCCAGAAGACGAGGCGGGCCAGCTTGCGAATGGCGCTCGACGCTGGAGCACGCTCGCGTCCGAGTTCAACGGACAGCTTTTGCAGGTGAGGATCGTTAAATGGTTCTGCTTCGATCCTGGCGAGAATTTGGGCAAACAAGAGGATGCCATCCGCGTTCGCGGAAAAGTCTCCAATGATTGCTTGGATGCGGCGCCGGAAAATCGCATTCACGATGGACGCGAGTACCGCGCCAATCAGCAGCGGCAAATAGTTGCCGGTGTTCACCCAGTACAGAAGTCCGCCGATAATGAACAGGGACAAAACGACGGCCGCAAGCCGAACAGGCTGCGGCGAAAGACCCGGCCCGGACTCTGCCCAGCCGATCAGCGATTCGGGATTCAGCCGCACGCGCAAGTTGCCGCTGACCACAGCAATGTCTTCGCGCAGACGAGTTTTTTCGCGCAGTTCGGTGACGGAACCATGACGCTCTCGAATCTCCGCGGGCGAAGAGGGTTGGCGCAACCATTGTGCGAGGCGGTTCTCACCCATCGGCAAACGTGCGGCGGAAAGCAGCTCGAAAAGGCAGCCTCTGCCGAAGATATCGAGATCGTCCGCGTAGACGTGCTTCGGGTCGCGGAAGCGGTCACCCGGTTCGCCGGTTCCGGCCCAGCGATCTTCGATTCGGGCGATGCCGCGACGATAAAAGACGGCCGCTGCTTCAGCGCGAGCCCGAGCGCGCAATGTTCGTTCGTGCAAAATCGCGAGGAGCGCGTAGATCGCAACCGGCGCGAATATCCAGTAGGAGGAAAAACCCGCGCGTTCCCAGGCCAGCCACACGATGGCGAGGCCGATAGCGATCGTCAAGAGCTTGAAGTTTCCAACGCGGCGGTGAATGCGTTCTTCTGCGGAGGCCGTGGCGAGTCGAGCGGCGAGACATTCTGAATACTCGGCGTGCGGATCGAGCACACGAACCTCCGTGAGAGCCGCACCAGTCTAACCCCGATCTGGTAAGAGATCGCGACTTGGGGTGACATCGAAGAGAGATTCCTCGACTGCGCCCCGCGCCGTGCAGACACCGCGACGAAAAGAAAAAAGGCACGGGACTCCGCTCGGAATGACGGCGCAAAGTTTGACGCGACTGCGCGCGTTGGTCCCGTTCGGCGTCAGGGTGGGGCGTGGCGCGCATCGAAAGGCAATCGGCGCAAGATGCCAAATTGAAGGGATGGCGCTACACGGAGGTTCCTAGGCTCGGTGATATCATGAAGGAGTTGGTGCCAGGAGTCGGTGATGGCGAAATCCGAATCCGTGAAGGTGCTGGCGGTAATTCCGGCGCGGCAAGGCGTCCACGCGCTTTCCCGGCAAGCCGCTGGCGTCCATCGCGGGGAAACCGATGATCCAACACGTGGTGGAGCGCGTTCGCCAAGCGCAGCTCGTTTCCCGAGTGATTGTGGCGACGGATGAAGGCAGCATCAAATCAGCCGTGGAATCCTTCGGCGGCGAGGCAATTCTCACTCGCCGCGATCATCGCAATGGCACAGACCGAGTTGCGGAAGTTGCCGCCCACGTGCCTGCTGAAATTTACGTGAACGTGCAGGGCGACGAACCTCTGATCGATCCGGGAACCGTGGACGGAGTCATCGCCGGCATGCTGGAGGATGAATCGATTCAGACGGCGACGGCATGCTCCGCGATCGCTCAGCAGAACGACATCATGGATCCCAACATCGTCAAGGTGGTTCGGAATTTCGATAGCGACGCGCTCTATTTCTCCCGCGCGCCGATTCCCTGGGTGCGCGATCGCGGAGAAGCGGTTACGGCGCGGCACTGGAAGCATCTTGGGCTATACGCTTACAGGCGCGACGCGCTTCTCGATTTTCCCACGCTTCCACCGGGCGATCTCGAACGCGTGGAACAACTCGAACAACTCCGCTGGCTGGAAAACGGCATCGCGATGCGCGTGGTGGAAACGACCTACGATGCGATCAGCGTGGACGTGCCTGCGGATGTGGAACGCGTGGAAAAGCTGATTCGCGAAAGCGCCGCATCGCCTCGTTAAACCTGGGAGCGCCATCAAGAATAACAATAGCGAAGATTTCTCGAAGCGGATGGCTGCTGCCTTCGCCCCACCTCGGTTTCGACAATTTTCCACTTGCGCCGATTCTTCCACGGGCGTATGACTGGCCTTGTAGGGCCCGGTATATAGGTACTAGGAGGTTGTCATGACTCCGCCGGACAAGCAAAGCTGAATTGCGTTTCAAGTCACTCCTGTCGAGCGACCCGCGCTCGGCGCCTTCGGCATCGGCGCGGGCCGACGAGTGAACAAAATGGGGAGCTGCCAGGCTCCCCATTTTGCATTTCAGCGCAAAAGTTTGCGCAATCGCGATATTCGCGTGGCTTGTAACTTCCGGTGAGCCTGCTTTCTAATGGGCGCTTTGCCGGCGGCTCTTCCACGCGTGAGTACGCCGCAGGCAGCAGCGATAGAACGATCACCGCCGCAATAATGTAGTGGATCTTGCTATCGATATTTGGAACCGTCCGACCTAGCGTGTATCCCACTAGCACCATGCCCCAGACCCAGAGCAAGGCGCCAACAATGTCGTACGCGAAATAGCGGCCATAATTCATCTTCGCCGCTCCTGCCACAGGCGGGCAGAAGGTTCGGATAATCGGAACGAAGCGCGCGAGGATGATCGTCTTGCCCCCATACTTCTGGTAGAAATCGTGCGCGCGCTCAAGGTGCTTTTTCTTGAAAAACTTAGAATCCTCGCGCCGATACAGACTGGTACCCGCCTTCCAGCCTACGAAGTAGCCCAGCTGATCTCCCGCAATAGCGCACAGCGGCACTAGGACCAGCAGGGATACGAGTTCGAGGTGCCCCGCTCCCGCAAAAACCCCCGCCGTCACTAGCAGGGAATCGCCAGGTAGGAAAAAACCCACGAACATGCCTGTCTCGACAAAGACGATGGTGCACACACCGACGGTGCCGCCCCACTCGATAAGGCCGCGGACGTTGAACAGCCAGGCCAGAACGCTCCTTACAAATTCGACCACAGGCTCGACTCTCCTTCTCGGCGGGAATCCCTTAAGCGCAGCATTTACAATAGCATAAAAGGTGAGTACATCGCGCTCGCGGTACCCGCCAGGGAACTAGTACCGTCAGCCTATAAGATCTGGCTGGCTGTACCATTCTCCGGGCCGGCCGCCTATCCGAAGATGCAGATGTTGGAAGCAGTGATGTTTCAGGAGGCCTGGTGATGGAAGGTGGCTACGCAGTCTGGATGGGGCAACCGGTAGTTCTTCGAGTAGTAACGGGCAACCTACGCGTGCCGTTGCGCGGCCGATTGCTCTCAGAAACAAACGATGTGGTGCGACTGCGCATCGCCGATAGCTGGGACGTCGATATCTTTAAGTCCATGGTAGTCGCGATCGAGCACGATAATCCGGTTTACGTTCTTAACTAGGGGAAGCGATGTCAGCCATTGCCAACGTCAACCCGCGTGCCAGTCAAATCGGAGCAATTGCCGCGGGAAATACTGCCGGTTTTCAGGAAGTTTCCAAGGGCGAAGCACTTACGCTTGTTCGAGACACCATCGTCGTTTTAGGGCTCCAAATAGTTTTCCGGACGATGATGTTCCTTCGGAAACTGAATTACTAGGGCGGGCCAATTCTTCGCGCCGCCCAGGTTGAACCTTTGCTGCTGAAACACTTTCGCTGCCTTTACAAGCTTCCGGCCCAGCCCCTCAGTCCCCCAGCCCGGGTCCTGCCCTCGGACCCGGGCTCCTCCCCTTACTAAACGCCGCCCAAAGATTTTCTTGCTTTCCGAGAGGTCTAGGGTTCTACTCATGGTCGCCGTTTCGGCTGCCGTGCCTTTCTCGCGACTCCTTCTCGACTTTTCGTTGGTGGCAAGAGAAGATAACCTGTCAATGAGGTCGTCACCGGATAGAAGGTGGGCTGGCGTCGCTTGAAACGCTTCGCTGACTCGCAAACGCCCGATCCAACTCGCGGCACGGCGCTCATATTTAATTCGGACGACGATCAATTTTCAATCGGGATGAAGAGCGGATTAGAGTCACGCAAGTTTGGCCCCGCAAGGCCCACAGGGAGGAGTTTGGTTCATGAGGATCGCGAGCGTGGCAAGCGCCTTTCCGCAGCACTACTACAAGCAGGAAGTTCTCGTTGGAGGGTTGAAGAATTACTGGCGCGATCGGCTTGCAAATCCCGGGATTCTGGATCGCCTCGATGAAAGCATGAAGGTGGACGGCCGTTATACGGCCCGGCCGCTGGACTTCTATCTAAGTATGGAAACCTGGGGGCAGGCGAATGATGCGTGGATCGAAGTTGCCCTCGATATCGGCGAACAGGCGTTGTGCCGCGCGCTGGTCTCCGCGGGAATTCAGCCACGAGATCTGAACGCGCTTTTTGTTACTTCAGTGACTGGCATCGCCGCCCCATCGCTCGATGCGCGACTGATCAATCGGATGGGATTGTCGCCGAATCTTAAGCGCATACCGATCTTCGGACTTGGCTGCGTGGCCGGCGCGGCGGGCATTTCACGCGCGGCCGATTACGTCCGCGGATATCCCGGCCAGGCAGCCGCGCTCTTATCCATCGAGCTTTGCTCCCTGACGCTTCAGCGGGACGATATTTCCATGGCTCACTTAATCTCAGCAATGCTCTTTGGAGACGGTGCTGCGGCGACGGTAGTGGTGGGATCTGAGGTCGAATCAAACGGGCCCGAAATCGTCGCCACCAAGTCCGTGTTCTACCCCAACACCGAGCGCGTGATGGGCTGGGACATCTCCGAGAAGGGTTTCCACATCGTATTGTCGCCGGAAGTTCCCGATACGGTGGTGCGGCACCTCGGCGCGGACGTTGACGCTTTCCTCGCGGAACAAGAACTTTGCCGGAGCGATATCAAGAGCTGGGTGATGCACACGGGCGGGCCGAAGGTGCTGGAAGCCACCGCAACTGCGCTTGGCATCACCGCCAAGGATTTGGAGGCGTCGTGGGAGTGTCTGCGCAAGGTGGGCAACCTTTCTTCCACGTCCGTTCTGCTCGTTCTGGAAGATGTGTACAAGCACCGGCGCCCGGATCCGGGCACCTTGAGCATTCTGGCTGCGATGGGCCCGGGGTTCTGCTCGGAGCTGGTCCTACTGCGCTGGTAACGCGAGCACGGTCTTTACACCCGCCGCTCGCTTTAGCGAGCATTATCGCTGGCCTCTTTCTCCTTTGCTCACCGCGAGTGAATGCGCAGGAGACGGCCGTTGATCTCGATCCCGCTGGCACTACGATCGAATTCACGCTCGGTGCTACGATGCACACCGTTCATGGTTTTTTCAAGCTGAAGAGCGGCCACATCGTCTTCGATCCCAAATCCGGCAATGCCAGCGGTAGTGTGATTGTGGACGCCACAAGCGCCAACACCGACAACGCATCGCGGGACAAGAAAATGCACGCGGAAATCCTGCAAAGCGGGAAATTTCCGGAGATCGTTTTCACGCCGACGCGGGAGAAAGGCGAAATCGCAGGGCAGGGAACTTCTCTCGCGGAAGTCTCGGGAATATTCCGTCTCTGCGGCCGAGATCATCCTGCCACACTCTCGATGACGGTCGAGCCGCGCTCGGGCGGCGTGAATGTGTCGACTCAGTTCGCGGTCCCCTACATCCAGTGGGGACTGAAAAATCCAAGCACGTTCCTACTGCACGTCAGCGATACCGTCAATCTTCAGATTCATGCGATGGCTGCGATCTCAGCTTCAGCAAGTGGTCGCGAGTGATGGTTCGCGCGCTTTACAGTTCATCCATCTCGCTGAAGAGCACGAAGAGTTCGCCTGCGATTCGCGCGCAATCCGCCTGAACGGTTCTCCACAGATGTGCTCATCGAGTTACAGTACTAAGGCAAACGCTGGATGTTCTTCAGGGCTCGCCCGCTCCACACTTTCCTGGATGAATTCAAGGAGCAATCAAACCGTGCCTTTTCGAATTATGATCGCCGATGATGAACCACACATTCGATCGGCGCTACGAACTATCGTCGAGAACCATCGCGATTGGACCGTTTGCGGAGAAGCCAGCGACGGTATCAAAGCTATCGAAAAAGCTGAGGAACTGCACCCGGACCTGATTTTGATGGATGTGTCGATGCCGAATCTTGATGGCATCAGCGCTACTCCCCAAATTCGCGAAAGAGTTCCCGAGGCGGGCATTGTGATTCTGACCCTTCACGAATCCCTCGATCTGGCGCGCATGGCCGCCAAGGCAGGAGCCTGGGGTTTTGTAACGAAATCGCTCGCGTCAACTGACTTGGTCCCAACCATCGAGGCGTTCCAGGCATCTTCGTCTCTGCCGTCGAGATAAGTCGCGGCGCTCGGAAGATCACTCCTTCTCCCCCGCGAATTATCGGTGCGCCCGGGTCGAGATTAATTGGCTAACTCTCTTGCTACCATCGCCCTAGTAGTCCTCACGAAACATCCGCCGCGAAACTTTTGGTCGCCGGCGGTGTTAATTGCTATTGATGGGAAGACGAACTTGGGAGGCCTACTAATGCGAACGTTCCTGAAATTGACGAGTCTTCTGCTGCTTTCTTTTTGTTTCCTGATGCCTGCGCCGTCTTCGGCACAGGTCGCTATTTCCGTGAGGATCGGGCCTCCGGCTCTACCCGTTTACACCCAGCCCCCTTGCCCGCAGGAAGGGTACCTCTGGACGCCCGGCTACTGGGCTTATGCTGATGCTGGCTACTATTGGGTCCCGGGAGTGTGGGTCGCTCCGCCGCGTGTCGGCGTGCTGTGGACACCCGGCTACTGGGGTTTTGCAGGCGGACTCTACGCATGGCACGCGGGATATTGGGGTCCTCATGTGGGCTTCTACGGGGGCATTAACTACGGCTTCGGCTACGGCGGCGTTGGCTTCGTCGGCGGACATTGGTTCGGCGGGCACTTTGCTTACAACACTGCGGTCGTCAACGTGGATAGGACCGTGGTCAGAAATGTCTACGTCAACCGCACGGTGATTCGCGACACTACAGTTGTAAATCGGGCCAGCTTCAACGGTGAAGGAGGCGTGATGGCAAGGCCTACGGCTCGGGAAGAGTCCTTTGCACACGAGCAACACTTTCAACCAACAGCCAACCAGTTCTCGCACGAGCATACTGCCGCGCAAGATCGTAGCCAGTTTGCTTCCGCGAATCACGGACGGCCAGCCACGGCCGCAATGGACTCCGTCAATGGCCGGCGCTTCAACCAGCAGGGCCGCATTTCAAACGGCATTTCCTCAGGGCAACTCAATGCCGGAGAAACGAGGAATCTGGAGGGTCGCGAAGCGCACTTGAACGGCGAGGTTCGTAACGACCGTGCCGCGAACGGTGGCAGGCTTACGCCGCAGGAACGGCAGCAAGTAAACCGGCAGCAAAACAATCTGAGCCACTCGATTTACGACGATAAGCACAACGACGCCACGGCCCACTACGGTAACAATGAAGTTGGTGCGCGCCGCGACGAGCAACAGCAGCGCATCGCCAATGGCGTTCGCAGCGGCCAGATGACACCCGGGGAAGCAGCTAGAGCGGAAAACCACGAGCAGAATATCAATCGTCACATCGCGGCGGACCGCAGCGCCAATGGAGGCAGGCTAACGCAGCAGGAGCGCCGCAACATCAACGAACGCCAAAATAACGCCAGCCGCCAAATTCGCAACGAGAAGCACAACGACCGGACCGAGCACGGCCGCTGAGGGGCGTGCGACGGGGAGTGGCGCTGGGCCTTCGGGCCTGGCGCCACGAACTTTTTCCTTGCTCAGCTAAGTTTTCAACAGCAACTTTCCGACGGTTTCCCGTCCTTCGAGCAGGCGATGAGCTTCGGCCGCTTGCCAGCGGACGCACGCTATGGATGCCCAGCTTCAGCCAGCCCTCGGGCAATCCGGCGTGGGGCTGGTCCGCGGCGTCGAAAGATTCGTAGTAAGCTGTGGCTGCTTTACTGCACTCGATTCGATATGGACCGAAGGCTTAAAGGAGCCAACAAAATGAAAGTGGGAGCTCGCAATCGCATCGTCGGAAAAGTAACGGAGATCAAGAAGGGATCGCTGATGTCCATCGTGAAAGTCACCATTCCCGCATCGTCGCGCATGGCCTCGGTGATGACCATCGAGTCGCTGAAAGAACTTGGCATCAAAAAGGGAGATGCTGTCGAAGTCGTCGTGAAAGCGGTGAACGTCCTTTTGATACGGAGCTAGTGGCTCCCGGCGCCCCTCGGTGAGGGGCATTCGGGCCGCGTGGGCACATTCCGAGGATACGGATGAAATGTTTACACGAGGGGTCGAAATCGCGCAAGTAGTTGTTGGTGTAAAGAAAAATCGTCCACGGTAACTTCACTTCAGAGGCGGCAAATAGCCTGCGCATTCGATCACCGGCAACCTCGGGTACTTTGGGAAAGCGGGATCGGTGGCCGAAAGCTCACAAAGAATGAATTTCGAGCCGCGCGCTGATTCGATTCGCCGGGCAAACCGACACTTCGCACACAGCCCGGCGGACTCAATTTCGGGGGCTTCGCCTGCGGCGTTCTGCCGTTTCAAGTGGGACGCGCTCGTTCGTCCTACAGGTTCTCGTCGGTGACCAGGAGTTGCTTGGCGCGTTCCGCCGCTTTCATTACCGCCTTGATCAGCGTCACGCGAAGCCCACCTTCTTCGAGTTCGAGTATTCCGTCGATGGTGCATCCCGCGGGAGTGGTAACCGTATCTTTCAGGAGCGCGGGATGATGGCCCGTCTCAATCACCATCTTGGCTGCACCCAAGGCCGTCTGCGACGCAAGCAGCGTGGCGAGTTCGCGTGAAAGCCCGGCCTTCACTCCGCCCTCGGCCAGCGACTCCAGAATGATGTAAATGAACGCCGGCCCGCTCGCGGAGAGGCCCGTTATCGCGTCCATATTTTTTTCGTCCGTCACCACGGTTTTGCCCACCGCGCCAAAGAGCCTCTGCGCCGTATCTACATCCTTCTGCTCCGCAAATTTTCCCTTGGCAATTGCCGTAATTCCTTCGCCAACCAGCGAGGGTGTATTTGGCATCGCCCGAATCACCGGCACTTTGCCCTTGAGGCGCCGCTCGATGTAATCAGTCGGCACCGACGCCGCGATCGAAATCAGCAGCGTCTTCGCGCTGAGACGATCGCGAATCTCGTCCACTACTTGCGCCACCGTTTGCGGCTTCACGCACAAGAGGACTACGTCCGCATTCTTCACCGCCGCGCGGTTGTCGCTGGTCAACGCAATGCCCAGCGCCGCGCCATTCTTGCGCTCTCGCGATGGATGCTGCACCGTGGCGGAAATATTCTTGGCCGGCACGAGGCGCTGCTTCACGAACGCGTCGATCAGGATGCCACCCATTTTCCCCGCGCCCAGCACGGCCAGCCGCATGCCGCTATTTGAATTTGCCATTTGGCCTCTTTCGCTCCGCTCGTCTTGGCGGGCAAATCGAATGGATGATACAGGACCAATTTCGGATACGGAAGATTATAGCGTTCAACAGGCAGCGATCACTAAATCCCGCGAGCGAGCGCCGCCCTGGCCGCCTTGCGCCGGGCGGGCCTTGAATGTATATTCGCGCTCGTCGGTAAACTTGGGGCAGGGAAGTCCATGGTGCAGGTCATCAGCCTTGAAAGCGTCCCCCTGGTCGAGCGGCCAAATATACGGGAGGGGACTTTGCGGACGCGGCGCCTTCTGACCGGAGAACCCGGCACGCCCGGCAATTTCTCGCTGCAGCTTTCCTCCACGCCCACCTACTATTCGCCGCGCCATCGCCACAATTTCGATCAAGTGCGGTTTCAGCTTCAGGGCGATTTCGATTTCGCGACTGACGGCATCATGAGGCCCGGCTGCGTCGCATATTTTCCCGAAGGCACTTACTACGGGCCGCAGTCCGGCCCGTTGCCGAGCGAAACCCTGGTTCTTCAGTTCGGAGGAGCGAGCGGCAGCGGCTATCTCTCCGCCGAACAATTCGAACAAGCATCCGCCGAGCTTGCCCAATACGGCACATTTGCCAAGGGCGTTTACACCACGCTCAAGCCCGATGGCGCGAAAATGAATAAGGACGCTTACGAGGCGGTTTGGGAACGCGTAAACGGGCGGCCGCTGGCCTATCCACGCGAGCGCTATCTCCATCCTATTTTCATGGACCCGGCAAACTTCGATTGGGTCCCGCTAGCGGACCAGCCCGGAGCGGATTGCAAACATCTTGGAGAGTTTTCGGAATTACGCACTAGACTCGCGCTCTATCGCATTGCGCCGGGCGCGAATCTGCGTCTCGCCGGCCATTCGATCTACTTTGTGGCCGCTGGGTCCGGCGCCGTCGCTGCTCAGGATTTTCGGCGACACGCAACAATCCATCTGCACGAAAGCGAACAAGCCATCGCCACGGCGAGGGAGGAAACCGAGCTCCTCCAAATCGGCCTGCCGCGCTTTTCCTAACGCTCGCGCGGCTGCTTCGCAATGCTGAAGCGTTGCTTCAGGTAATAAGTCCCGGTGGGCCGTCGCCGAAGAACCGTCGCAGAACTCTTTGCGTTTTGTGCGCGGCCTACTTACAATGGGAACTCGCTTCGTTCCAATTGATCGTTTTTCGGCGAGAAGTTGCTTCCTGGAAATGGCTGACAGACCACTTCAAACGCCTCGCGCGCTTTACCGCTTCGCGGTTCTCACTTCGTGCTGCACGGCGTTGCTGCTGATGGCAGGCGCGCTGGTAACGAGCAATGACGCCGCGGATTCGGTCCCCGATTGGCCGCTGGCCTATGGCCGTATTGTTCCGCCGCTAATTGGCGGAATCCGCTACGAATATACGCACCGTGTGCTGGCCGGTATCGTTTCGATCCTGACTCTGATTCTGGCGGTGTGGCTTGCGTGGTCGGAGCGCCGGCCGCTGGCAAGGCGACTCGGTTGGACGGCTCTCGCGCTGGTTGTTGCTCAGGCGTGCCTGGGAGGCGTTCGCGTGCTTGTGGGGTACCCCGCGCTTTCGGCGACGGCGCATGCCATACTCGCACAAGTATTCTTCATCACCGTGGTCGGACTCACGTTTTACCTGAGTGGCTGGTGGCAAAGAGATCTTCCGGAACTTGACGATTCCGGCTCGCCGCGCCTGCGCTCCTTGGCTGCGTGGACCACTGCCGCCATTCTGGTCCAGCTTGTTCTCGGCGCGGCGTTTCGCCACGGCGCATTTGGAATCGATCCGCACCTGGTCGGCGCGGGAGTGGTCACTGCGATGGTGGTGTGGACGGGGGTTGTGGCAAAAAGGCGTTTTCGCCAGGTGCGGGATCTTCGCCGGGCCACAATCCTGTTGCACTCATTTTTTGGTATTCAGATTCTGATGGGATTCGCGGCATGGTGGGCGGTTGCGGCGGCACGAGACGCGGTACAGCCGACATTTACGTATGTTTCTCTCACGGTCGCGCACGTCTTAGGCGGCGCCCTCACATTGGCCGCTTCGGTGATCTTGACGCTTACTTCGATCCGTCTGATTCACCCCGCCGTTCCGATGGCGGTCGATTCGCGAGTGATCGCCGGGCGAGGCGAGAAGTCGCCCGGGAGGGCGGGGGTCTAGACAGCAAATGAGTGACACTCGCGCCGATACACTCTCCGCGTTCGACAAGCCCTGGGCGTACGTCGCACTGACAAAGCCGGACGTTACCTTCCTGGTCGTGATCACCACGATTGCCGGATTCTACCTGGGTTCGACCGGCCCGATTGATTGGGTGCTGATGCTGCAGACGCTGGGGGGCACGCTCCTGGTGGCCTGCGGCACGGCTGCCCTGAACCAATACGTTGAGCGAAAGATGGACGCGGTAATGCGGCGCACGGCGTCGCGGCCTCTGCCTTCGGGGCTGTTGCAGCCCAGAGAAGTGCTGATTTTTGGAGTGTGCACGATCGTGGCCGGCGCGGCATGGCTGGCATTTCTGGTGAATGGACTGGCTGCGCTGGTGGCGCTGGCTACGTCCGTGCTCTATCTCGGGTTGTACACGCCGCTAAAAACGCGCACCACCCTTTCCACCGCGGTGGGAGCCATTCCGGGAGCGCTACCACCGCTAATCGGCTGGGCGGCAGCGCGGGGGTCGCTTTCGCTGGGTGGCTGGGTGCTGTTTGCGATTTTGTTTTTCTGGCAATTTCCGCACTTCATGGCGATCGGCTGGATGTACCGCGAAGACTACGCGCGCGCGGGCATTCGCATGCTGCCGGTCGTGGATCGAAAAGGAGACTCGACTTTCCGTCAGATCATTTGGACCTCTGCTGTTCTGGTCTGGGTGAGCGCCCTCCCGGCGGTCGTTGGGATGGCGGGGAAATATTACTTTTTTGGCGCGCTTCTTCTGGGAATGATTCTGCTGCAAGTGGGGCTGTGGGCGAACCGAACGCGCACAAATGCGCGCGCCAAGTGGTTGATGCACGCTACGGTGGCGCACATTCCGCTGCTGCTGGCCTGGCTGATCGTGGATCGGTTGATTACGCGATGAGCGGAAGCGTCCCGTCGCGGCAAAACGCGCGAAGGGAGTGTGGCTTGATGCGGGCTGACAGCGGTCCTTACCGATGAGAAGTCCCTTTTTGGCCATGCTCCCGGCTGTGAATGCCGGGCTGAATGCGGCCTGCACCGTTTTCCTGCTCTGCGGTTACATCTTCATTCGCAATCACAAGATTCGCTGGCACCGCGCATGCATGCTTGCGGCGTTTGCATGCTCCGCTGTTTTCCTGGTGTTTTATCTCTATTTTCACCTGCATGCGGGCGTGATTCGATTCAGCGGACAGGGCTGGATACGTCCGGTTTACTTCACCATTTTGGTGTCGCATACGATTCTTGCCGCGGCGATTGTGCCGCTCGTCCTGATTACGCTTGCTCGGGCCCTGCGCGAACGCTTTGACCGGCATCGCGCCATCGCGCGATGGACACTGCCGATCTGGCTGTACGTTTCGATCACTGGCGTGGTGGTTTATTGGCTGCTGTACATTGCCTACACGCCGATATGGCCAGCATGACTTATTTGTAGGAGACGATGGCCTGGCCGTTTGAAACCGCAATATTGCTGACATCCGGCGGCAGCCTGAGCTTCTCGCGATTCTCAGGCGAAGCCATCATTTTGTTACTGCGGCCTGCAGAGTGGATAGAGGCAGGGGCAGGGATCCAAGTTTTCCCGCCAACAGGGTCGAATTTAAGATAGCCGTCTGTCGCTCCCCACATGGCCATCCAGTTCCAGCGCCAAATCCTTCCCATGAAAATCGAAAGTCACATAGGCTTTCACAATGTCGCCATCTATATCCACGTTGACGTCCTTCACGGATGACTGAACTTGTTCCAGAGTGGCTGTATCGCCGGCGATTGCCGCCGTAGGATCGGCCTGCTGCGGGTCCTTCGCGGGGGCGGAAGTTGCCGGGCCCGCTGCAGGAACCACGTCGGGTTGCGCTCCTTCGAGTTGCAAGTTTTGGTGGAGATAGGAGTTCAATTCCGTCCGATCCAGATCGACATCCACCGCCTGGCCGGCGGCCTTGGCTTGATCCGCTTTGGCGAACTTTTGCTCCACGCGCGCGGCCGCGGTGGGATCAGAGGGCATGTTTGGGGTAGGGGGCTTTTTGAAAACCAGCGCCAATGCGAGAACGAGCACCGCAAGGCTCGACCAGGTAAGTATCCGGTATATATACGCGACGCTAAATTTGGCGGGACTGGGCATGGGACCTCCCACCGTCAGTTTACCTATGGCCACCGCAGAGAACGTATTGCCCGGCGCCCACTGTGCCAAATGTGCACTGTACGCACGGGCAGGTAAGACCCGACCATCAGATCGGAAGTCGTGCCTTCGATTGAGCCTTGCGGTAATCGTTTTCGTGAGCTGGCGAGTCCTTTGAGCCGCTGCTGGCGTTGGTACCGCCGTACCGTTTAGAGTGTAGGCACACTCCCAGGCGCATTCGTTGACTGTATGTGGAGCCACTCTTAAGCTTTCTTTTGAATCCTTCTTTTCGCATCTGGTCACGCTGATTCTGCAGGCAGATATTGCTGAAAGTACCGGGAGAAATCATGCTCAAACTCAATTCGCAGCTGAAGATCGTACTAATGGTCGTTGCGATGGTATCGGCCTGCGTTGCGTTCCTCGCCGCCGGCGAGAAACAGGAAGTCTTTAAGGGCGAGATTTCGGATTCTCAGTGCGCGTTCAATGTTCATTCGACTACGCATTCTCACGCCGAGATGCTCAAGACGCACACCATGGGAAACACTCCCGCGGATTGCGTGCGTATGTGCGTGGAAAATCTTGGCGGGGTGTACGTGCTCCAGACCAAAGACAAAGTCTACAAATTGGACAAGCAGAATCTCGCGGAAAAATATCCTGCCCAGGCTGTGAAGGTAACCGGCATGCTGAACGCGAAGGGCGACACCATCGCCATTCAGTCAATCGTGCCTGGCAATCCTGAATAACTCCGACGACGGGTAACCATAGGGGAGCGGCCGCCCCTCGCTACTGGTCCAGCGCGCCAATCACCGCTTCCGTGAATTGAAGCGTGGTCGCCGTGCCGCCGACATCGCGAGTGAGCCACTTCCCCTCACGATAGATTTTGTGCAGCGCGTTCTCGATGCGGCGGGCAGCCTTCGCTTCGTCGAGATAATCCAGCATCATGATTGCGCTCATCAGCAGCGCAGTGGGATTGGCGACGCCCTTGCCGGCGATATCCGGCGCGGTGCCGTGGACCGCCTCAAAAATTGCCGCGCTCGCCCCGATATTTCCGCTGGGGACCACGCCCAGGCCTCCCACCAGCCCGGCGGCCAAGTCGCTCATGATGTCGCCGTAGAGGTTGGTGAGCAGCAACATGTCGAACTGATACGGATCGAGCACGATTTGCATGCACGCGTTGTCGATGATCATCTCTTTGTACTCGATGTCGGAATATTCGGCGGCCACCTTCCGCACAGACGTGAGGAAAAGGCCGTCGGACATCTTCATGATGTTGGCTTTGTGCATGCCGTGAATTTTCTTGCGCCCCTGCTTCCGCGCATATTCAAACGCAAATCGCGCCACCCGTGTGGACGCTTTTTCGGTGATGATCTTCAGGCTCTCGACCACCCCGGGCACCACCTCATGCTCCAGCCCCGCGTACAGGTCCTCGGTGTTTTCGCGAATGATTACCAGATCAACGTCCTGGAATCTGGATTTCACGCCCTCGAGATTTTTCACTGGCCGCACGTTAGCGTAGAGGTCCAGCGCCTTCCGCAAGCCCACATTGACGCTGGGTGGTCCCGTGGCAATTCCGGTTGCAAGAGGTCCCTTCAACGCCACGCCATTCTTGCGGATCGATTCGACAGAGCCGGCCTGCATGCGGCCGGAACCACGCTGATGGATATCGCTCGGGGCGCTAGCTTGTTCCCATTCGATTTGAAGCCCGGCGGCGGCGAGAATGGTCTGCACGGCGGCAGAAACCTCGGGCCCGATCCCGTCTCCCGGGATCAACGTAATCGCATGTTTCATTTTATCTAGCTAGTGTAAGGGCATTTGGCTCAGGTCGATAGACTAGTTGAGGCCTCGGCCTCATTTTCGTCACGAGCCTTCTCGGAAGAGCCGAGTTGGGCCTGCGCCCGCGAGCGAAATCTGGTATAATCGCTTTGGACTTATCGGCGCGCGGCGACGCAGAGCGCGCGATTCCGGGAGGCTGAAAATGGTTCAGTTGACGCCAGTAGCGATAAACAAAGTAAAAGAGATTCTCTCGCAGCAGACACCCGAGCCAACGGGCCTGCGCGTGGCCGTGGTCGGCGGCGGCTGCTCGGGCTTCAGCTACAAAATGGCCTTCGAGAACCAGGTCAACGAAGCCAGCGACAACGTCTATGAGTTTGACGGGCTGAAGGTTCTCGTCGACCAGATGAGCGAGATGTATCTCGACGGTATCTCCATCGACTACATCGAAACCCTCGAAGGTGCCGGATTCAAGTTCAACAACCCGAACGTAAAGAGCACGTGCGGATGCGGCAGTTCCTTTACGGTGTGATTGGACTTCGACCAAAATGTCTATGACTCCCGGAGCGCACTTCTCCGGGAGTTTTTGTTTTTGGACTCGATTCCACGGCCGCGTGCGCCTCGATATGATTAACCGTTGCAGTTTCGCTAGATGGCGCGCGATTGAAAACCAGGCGCGCGCCCCGTATGCTATCGCCTTCAAATGAAGATCGCTTTGGCGCAGTTCAATCCGACAGTCGGCGATTTCGAGGGAAATCGGGCGCGCATCCTTGAGTTAGCGCGCGACGCCAAGTCGGGGGGCGCCGAGATGGCTGTATTTTCGGAGCTGTGCCTCTGTGGTTATCCGCCACAGGACCTCATCGAACGCCCCGCTTTCGCTGAGCGCAATCAAATTGAACTGGACCGGCTGGCGCGCGACATATCGCTGCCCTCGTTGGTCGGATTCGTCGGTAAGGCACAGGACGATACCGGCAAACCCGTTGCCAATTCCGCCGCGTTAGTCGGCTGTGGGAAAATCCTCTTCGAACAGCGCAAAATGCTTCTGCCCACCTACGATGTTTTCGATGAGACTCGCTACTTCCAGCCGGCTCACACGCAGTACGCGTTTCGATTCAATACCGAAACGCTGGGAATCACCATTTGCGAGGATAGCTGGAACGACAAAAGCTTTTGGCCGGAGCGCCTCTATGATCGCGACCCCGTCTCCGAACTTGTGGGGAAGGGAAGCACGCTCATCTTGAACATCTCGTCCTCGCCCTATACGGCTGGGGATACGCGGGCTGCGGCACGATATGCTTCGCGCCATCGCCGTCGAGCGGCGCGTTCCTGTCGTGTACGTCAACCAGGTGGGCGGCAACGACAGCCTCATTTTCGATGGCTCCAGCGTGGCTTTTATGCCCGATGGGCGTATTGCGGCGCTCGCAAAATCGTTCGATGACGATCTCGTTTTTTTTGACAGCGCCACGGGTGCGGGTGACGTTCGCGCGCCCATGGAAGATGAGCTTGAAGCGGCCTACAGCGCCCTCGTGATCGGAACCAGAGATTACGTTCGCAAATGCGGTTTCCGCAAGGTGGTCATCGGGCTGAGCGGCGGCATCGATTCGGCCCTCGTGGCGGCAATCGCGGCAGACGCGCTGGGCCCTGCGAACGTCACCGGGGTGGCCATGCCCGGGCCGTACTCGGCGGCCTCCAGCCTGCATGACGCGGAGCGGCTGGCGCAAAACTTGGGAATCCAGTTGATCGCCATGCCGATCCTCGACACATTCGCAAGCTATCGCCAGACCCTCCAGAAAACTTTTGACGGCTTGGTCGAAGATACTACCGAAGAAAATCTCCAGGCCCGCATTCGCGGCAATCTCCTGATGGCCCTCTCCAATAAATTCGGGTCGCTCGTGCTCAGCACCGGAAATAAATCCGAATTGGCGGTGGGCTACTGCACGCTCTACGGCGACATGGCGGGCGGCCTTGCCGTGATTTCCGACGTGCCGAAAACAATGGTCTACGATCTGGCGAAGTTTGTGAATCGCGGCGGGGTGCGAATTCCACCGGAGATTATCGGGAAAGTGCCGACCGCCGAGCTCCGCCCCAATCAGACCGATCAGGACACTTTGCTGCCCTACGAAGACCTCGATCGGATCGTGAAAGCGTATGTTGAGGATTTACAGAGCCCCGAAAAAATCGCTGAGGATTGTCTTCTGCCTCTGGACGTAGTCCGCGCTGTCGTGGTTCAAGTCGATAAAAGCGAATTCAAGCGCAAGCAGTCGCCGCCAGGACTCAAAGTAACTTCCAAGGCCTTCAGCGTAGGACGTCGATTCCCACTAGCCCAGAAATTCTCCGTTTAGCCAACTCCAGGCCCGTTCCCTACAGTCTACAGTCCGAGGACGTTCACCAACTCCCGAACCGACGCCGACGACTTATCAAGCGCGGTTTTTTCTTCAGGTGTTAGTTTAATCTCGATGATTTGTTCCACGCCCTTTGCGCCGAGCTTTACCGGTACACCGACAAACAACCCTTTGATTCCGTACTCGCCCTCCAGATACACCGCGCACGGGAGAATCTTCTTCTTATCTTTTAAGATCGCCTCCACCATCTCAGCGACGGCAGCCGACGGCGCGTAGTAGGCCGAACCCGTCTTCAGCAAGTTGACGATTTCCGCGCCGCCCTTGCGTGTGCGCGTAACAATGGCTTGAAGTTTTTCTTTAGATATGAGTTCCGGGAGCGGAATTCCCGCAACAGTCGAATACCGCGCTAGCGGAACCATATCGTCGCCGTGTCCGCCGAGCACAAACGAATGCACGTTCTCGACGGACACACCCAGTTCCGCCGCCACGAAGGCGCTCATTCGCGCCGAGTCCAAAACCCCGGCCATGCCCACCACTCGGCTCTTCGGGAATCCGCTCACCTTAAACGCGGCGTGCGCCATCGCATCGAGCGGATTCGTGACCACGATCAAGATCGCGTTGGGAGAGAGTTTCACCACAGCTTCAACTACTGCTTTAATTACGTCATAGTTCGCTTTCAACAGATCGTCCCGGCTCATTCCGGGCTTACGGGGGAATCCGGCAGTGATCACGATGATGTCGCTATTGGCCGTTTCCTTGTAGTCGCCGCCCGCAGTCGAGATACCCGTCGCGCGAACGTCCGCTCCAAGAATCGGCGCCGATTCCGCCATATCGAGCGCTTTCCCGGCAGGTACCCCTTCGAGAATATCCGTGAGCACCACATCCGCCAGGCCGGCATCGTGAATCCGCTGCGCCGTTGTCGATCCGACGAACCCTCCGCCCACAACAGTCACTTTCTTCCGCATTCGCCCATCTCCTGATTATCGAGGATGAATTCGGCCGGCTGCCCGTGAACAACTCCCGCCTTTATCGTCCTACTGTGGCGGGGGCATGCATATTATCGATAATCGCGCTCGCGAATTCCGTGGTTCCTACCTTGGTCGCTCCGGCCATCAGGCGCTCGAGATCGTAGGTGACGCGCTTCTGCTGGATCGTGCGCCCGATGCCGTCTTCGATCAGCCTCGCGACTTCTTTCCAGCCCATGAAATCGAACATCATGGCGCCCGAAAGGATCACCGAGCTGGGATTGATCACGTCCTTGTCCGCATATTTCGGCGCTGTGCCGTGCGTGGCTTCGAAACATCCGTAGCCGTCGCCGATATTCGCGCCCGGCGCCATGCCCAGCCCGCCGATTTGTGCGGCGCAGGCATCGGAAATGTAGTCGCCGTTCAGATTCGGCGTGGCGAACACTTGGTATTCGTCCGCGCGAGTAAGCACCTGCTGGAACACGGAATCGGCAATCCGATCGTTGACCAAAATCTTTTTCTTCCACTGGCCGCGGCCGTGCGTGGCGCCGATGGCTTCGAGTGTTTGTTTCACTTCCGCGCAAATCTTTTTCTTGAAATCGTCGGTCGCCTGATCGAGTCCGGGTTCGATCATCGCCGCGTTTTGCTCGATGCTGAGATTCGCGGCGCGGTCCTTATTTCCCAAAATCCAGCTCTCGCGCTCGGTGACGACCTGCTCGCGAAACTCCTCGGTGGCCAACTCATAGCCCCAGTCGCGGAAGGCGCCCTCGGTAAACTTCATGATGTTGCCTTTGTGGACCAGCGTCACCACGGTTCGGCGATGTTCGATAGCGTGTTGAATCGCGCGGCGTACCAGGCGCTTGGTGCCGGTCGGTGAAATCGGCTTGATGCCCACGCCGGAATCCTCGCGCACCTTCTTTTTGGCATCCTTCAGCATCTCGTTGTTCAGGAAATCGATTAGCTTCTTCACCTCGGGCGTCCCCGATTTCCATTCGATTCCGGCGTAAACGTCCTCGGTGTTTTCGCGGAAGATCACCACATCCATCCGCTCCGGGTTCCGCACCGGCGAAGGCACTCCTTCGATATACCGCACCGGGCGCACGCACGCATAGAGATCGAGCAGCTGGCGCAGGGTCACATTCAGCGAACGAATTCCGCCGCCCACTGGAGTCGTCAGCGGACCTTTAATTGCCACGCGGAAATCGCGGATAGCGTCCACCGTATCCTGCGGCAGCCAGTCCTTGAACTGATTAAACGATTTCTCCCCGGCATAGACCTCCAGCCACGCAATCTTCTTCTTCCCGCCATATACTTTCTCGACCGCTGCGTCGAAAACTCTTCGCGACGCCTTCCAAATATCGCGCCCCGTGCCATCGCCCTCGATAAATGGAATGATCGGCTGGTCGGGAATTTGAAATTCACCGCCGCTGTATCCGATCGCCTTGCCGTGCGCTGGAACGGGAACCCCGTTGTACGAGCTTTTCATCGGCTGCCATCTCCTAATGCTGCAAACGACGCCATGACGGAATCAAATACCTTAGCATATTCCCCGCACGTGCGGACCATCCGGATCGCTGCAAGTTGCCAAAATTTACGCGCCCAAACAGGGACGCAACGCCTCGCGAAACTCTATTAATCTTTCACTTTAATTTACCAGCGCAACCAGGCCAGCTGTGTCTTGAACTTCTCAACTTTGGCTCGAACTGTCGGCATGCCGACTCGCCGGCGCATGAGGCTTCACGTGAAGCCCGTCCCGATAGCTCTCTACGCGCTACTACCCGACCAGCTCGACACAGGTCTGTGATTGGACCGCCCCGCAATTCCTGCGATCAGCATTCCCAGCAGAAATCCTCCTACGTGCGCCCACCATGCAACTCCGCCCAAGCTCGCTTGACCCAGCGAAACCACGCCGCTCAAGAATTGCATCGCGAACCACAGGCCAATAAAAATAATTGCTGGTATTCTCCACAGGAAAAAAATGATGAAGAGCGGCACCAGCGTCAGTATCCGGGACCTCGGAAAGAATACGATGTACGCGCCCAGCACTCCCGAAATTGCGCCGCTTGCTCCGATCGACGGAATGTGCGAGCCCCATGAAAAGAGAACTTGTGAAATCCCCGATCCGATTCCGCATACCAGATAGAAGACCAAGTAGGCAAAAGGTCCGAACCGGTCCTCCACATTGCCCCCGAAAATCCACAGAAACCACATGTTGCCCAGAATGTGAAGGATCCCGCCGTGAAGAAACATGCAAGTGAAGAGCGGCAATAGCGCCTGTTCCATCGTGTAGTGCCGGCCGGCCAACGTCAGCGAGATTTTCGCCGGAATCAGCCCGTAAGTTTTGATAAACGCATCCGCCGCACCTGGCGGCAGCGAGATCTGATGCACGAAAACGAGCACGTTGATGGCGATCAGCAGCAGCGTTATGAATGGCACCGAGCGCCGCGGCGTCATGTCCTTGAGCGGAATCATGGCTTAGACTCGCACCCAGGTTTCTCGGCAGAGAGGGCTGCTGCCCGCAATGATTCATCTGCATAGGCGAGTTCAGAACGGCTGGCGCTTCGCCGAAAATTCTGAATTTCATCCAAAGTCGCGATGTTTCCCCGCGCGCCGGTCGCGGTGCAATTCAGTGCCGCGGCCGCGCAAGCGAATTCAAGTATTTCCTTCGGTTGCCACCTATGCACAAGCCCGAGCACGAATGCACCGTGAAAAATGTCCCCCGCGCCGGTCGTATCCACAGCTGCGACGCAGAAAGCGGGAGAGAGCAGAAACCGCTCGCTGTCCCAGATGAGCGCACCCATATTTCCTAAAGTTGCGCCCGCCATGCGGCACTTGAATCGCCTGCAAATTTGCGGCAAGGCTCGCAGAAGATCCTCCTCGCCAGTTAATCTTTCCGGGAAATTCTTTGAAGTAATTGCGAAGTCCACGCATTCAAGTAAAGCTTCAACTCCTGGATAGCGATTGTCGAAGTCTCCTACGACCGGTATGTCCTCTTCTCTGGCCCAGCGTGCCGCTTGCGTCGCAGCTTCGGTATCGTGTCCGTCCACGAGAAGTGCGCGTGCACCCAAAATCCATCCCCGCTTCAAGTCCTCTCCACGTAAAGCGATACTTGAATCTCGATTCCAAAGCACGGTCCGCTCGCCGGATGCTTCGTCGACGAGGATGTGCGAAGTTTGGCTTGCGCGTCCATTGGCGATGATCCAGTGCGCGTCAACCCCCTCGCGCTGCATCTCGTCAATTTGAAATCTGCCAGCGGCATCGTCTCCAACTTTTCCGACATAGCGTGCCAAAAGTCCCCATCGGCGGCACGCCACGATGGCGCTGGCGACCTGCCCGCCAGCCGTCACTTCAGACGAGCGAATTTCCACTTTCGAGTCCAGCGCAGGGAAGTATGGCAAGCGAATGATCGTATCGGTGGCGTTAATTCCCACTCCGACGACGTCCACGGAATCGGCGCTTGGAGCCTTCATGTCGCATTCACTCTAGCCGAGCTTCTGAACTTTTTAAATGGCCGGACGAAAATTCTTCGGGCGCGTTTATTAATTGCGCCGCGTGATTTGCTGTGATAGAAAAATTCTTCCGAATGTATGCGAGTCGCGCACCTAATGAATTGCTTGCAATCGCGGCGTCCACGCGTCGGGGGTCGGCAGGCCGACACTTCAGATGCCACTTCATGAATCTGAAGCCATTATTCTTCAGCGCTATGCGCTCGGCGAATCAGATCGGCTCGTCAGTTTTCTTTCGCGCACGATGGGAAGAATGCGCGGCGTGGCCGCCGGCGCTCGCAAGCCCAAGAGTCGCTTCGGCGCCACGCTTGAAAGGCTTTCTTACATTCGCATTTGGTTTTTCGAGCGCGAAACGCGCGAGCTGGTGCGCATCAGCCAGTGTGAAATGATTGAGTCTTTTCTCGACGCGTTTCGCGATTATCCGTCGAGCGTGGCCCTGGCCCTGTTCAGCGAAATAACGGAAACAGTGCTGCCAGATCGCGAGCCGTCGGACGCGAACTTTCGCCTGTTGCTGCTAGCGGCGCAAGCTGTGAAGCGCACCGCCAAGCCCGATCTGCCGCTGGCCTATTTCGCGCTGTGGACAGTGAAATTGGCCGGCTGGCTTCCATCGCTGACGCGATGTGCGCGCTGCGGCGACGTATTGGACCCAAATGCCGCAGGATACTTTGTGCCAAGTGGTTCCGCGGTTGTGTGCGGAAAGTGTCGAAAACCTGGGATGCGGATGCTTTCACCGGCAGCCATGGGCGCTGCCCGAAGAATGTTGGAAGAGCGGCTAGACCGCCTCACCGAAGAATCAGACGCGCCCAGTCCGCGCGCGGCCAGGGAACTGGCGGACCTGATGCTGGATGTAATTGAGCGCCAGATTGATCGCAAATTGAAGTCGCGGGACCTTCTAGAATCACACGCGTAAAGCTTCGAACTCGAAACATTGAGATGACAAAAATGGACTCCAAAGTCAGGGGATTGACCTTCCAAGACCTTCTACTAAAGCTTGAACATTATTGGACGAGCCGGGATTGCATTCTGCAGCAACCCTACGACATCGAAGTGGGGGCGGGAACGATGCACCCGGAAACTTTTCTGCGCGTACTCGGACGGGAGCCGTACCGCGTGGTGTACGCCCAGCCGAGCCGCCGTCCCGCCGACGGACGCTACGGCGAGAATCCGAATCGTTTATACAAGCACACGCAGCTTCAAGTAATACTTAAGCCGTCGCCATCCGACATCCAGCATCTTTACCTGGAAAGCCTCGCCGCAGTCGGCATCAATTTGAAAGAGCATGACGTTCGATTCGAGGAAGACAATTGGGAGTCGCCGACGCTCGGCGCCTGGGGAATTGGCTGGCAGGTGCTGCTGGATGGACTTGAGATCACGCAGTTCACCTACTTCCAGCAATGCGGCGGCATCGATCTCGATCCGATTTCAGTGGAGCTCACCTACGGCCTCGATCGCATCGCGGCGTATCTTCAGGGTGTGGACAATGTGTTCGACGTTCGCTGGTCAAACACCATGAGCTACAGGCAAGTGCGGCTGGCCGAGGAGCAGCAATTCTCGGCTTACAGCTTCGACTACGCCGATGCCGCGTCCACGAGGAAGCAATTCGATTTGAACGAAGCCGAGGCCGCGCGCCTGCTTTCCAAATGGAATGCTGCGGGCAAGACGAATCCAATCGAAACCCAGCGCTTCCCAATCCTGCAAGCCTACGATCTGTGCCTGAAGTGCTCGCACCTCTTCAATGTGCTCGACGCGCGAGGCGCAATCTCAGTGACGGAGCGCGCAGGGATGATCGGGCGCGTGCGCAAGTTGGCAACGCAGGTCGCGCGCGCGTGGCTCGATCAGCGAACGGCAATGGAAGCTTCCGCCGGAGTTGTGGCATGAGGTCCACAGCGAAACCCAGCCTCGCGCGCAAGTCTTCAAGCTCCTCGCAATCCACGAAAGCCTTCGCGGATTTCCTTTTCGAGATTGGGTGCGAAGAAATTCCGGCCGGCATGATTGCGAAAGCAGCGCGGGAGCTTAAAGCAATACTTGGATTGCATCTGTCGACGCATGCCCTCGTCGGCGAGACGACAGTTGAAGAATCGATTGAGACATTCGGCGCTCCTCGCAGACTCGTGGCCATCGCCCGAAATATTCGAGTAAAACAAGAAGACGTCAGCAGAGAAGTTGTCGGTCCACCGAAGTCCATTGCGTTCGACGTGGCGGGCCAGCCGACGCGCGCTGCGTACAGCTTTGCGGAAAAGCAGGGCGTCCCGGTTTCGAGACTTGTGGTCGTCAATACTCCGAAGGGCGAATGCGTTGCGGTGAAGCAAGTAATTTTGGGGAAGCCCGCCACCGAGATTCTGGCCGGCATTTTGCCGGAGGTGATTCGCGAGATTTCCTGGCCAAGGTCGATGATTTGGGATGGGGCGCAGAGCCCGCGTTTCATCCGCCCGATTCGCTGGATCGTCGCGGTCCTCGGCGGCAAGAAAATCCCGTTTTCGTTCGCCGACGTTAAAGCTGGAAACCACACGGAGGGGCACCGCTTTCTTGGGAAGAAGGGGATCGCGGTAACAGGGCCAGCCGATTACGAATCGCGACTTCGGAAAAACTTCGTTTTGTGCCGACCAGAGGCGCGCCGCGAAAAAATCGAAGCCGAGCTGCATTCGTTGACTAGCCGCCGCGGCGTGCGCGTGCACGAGGATGCGGGATTGCTCGACCTCGTGACCTACTTGAATGAGTATCCGACGGTAATCCTCGGAAGCTTCGACCCGGAATTTCTAGTTTTACCTGAAGAAATCCTGATCACCGTCATGCGAGGCCATCAGAAATATTTCGCCGTCGAGAATCGTTCGCGAGAGCTCGCCCCGCACTTTCTCGCGGTCATCAACCTCGCGAAGGATGCGAAAGGTCTGGTGAGGGCGGGGCACGAGCGCGTGCTGCGCGCCCGCTTCGCGGATGCACAGTTCTTTTGGGAGTCTGACCAAAAGATAAAACTGGGCGAGTATCTGCCGAAGCTCGCAGCCGTCACCTACGAGCGGCGCCTCGGCAGTTACGGCGATAAAGTCGAGCGCATGCGGGCGCTGGCGCGGTGGCTTTGCGAGCAGTGGTTTTCCGGTGGTGTGACGCAGGCGGATGTGGCCGGGGCGGACCGCGCCGCAGAGCTTGCCAAGTGCGATCTGGTGACGGAAATGGTCCGCGAGTTTCCGGAGTTGCAAGGAGCAGTAGGGGGCCTTTACGCACGCGCGCAAGGTGAGCCGGAGGACATTGCCAATGCGGTGTACGATCAATACAAGCCTCTGGGCCTTGATGATCCGTTGCCGCGCAACATCACCGGCTGCGCCGTGGCGCTCGCCGACAAGCTCGACTCCCTGGTAGCCTGCTTTGCGGTTGGGGCGAATCCAACGGGTTCAAGCGATCCTTTCGCTTTGCGGCGCGCCGCGCTGGGAGTGATCAAGATCATTCTCGAGAAGAATCTGCCACTCTCGATTTCCGCGGCCATCTCGGCAGCGGCTCGGTCGTTGCGGGAGTGTCCGCCGAGAATCGAGGCATCACCCGAAGCAGAGCAACAAGTGCTCGACTTCCTGCTCGATCGCGCGCGTTACATTTTGCGAGAGCGGCGCGGGTATTCCTACGATGAAATCAATGCCGCGTTTTCGGCGGGTTCGGATGATTTGGGCGATGCAGTTGAGCGCGTGGCGGCGCTTCAGGCAATCCGGCAGACCAAGAATTTCCCGCCGCTAGCCGCCAGCTTCAAGCGCATCCGGAATATTTTGGAGAAGTCCGCCGGAAAAGAGGACCAAGGGCAAGGGACCGTGAAGCAGAACTTGCTTCAAGAAGCAGCGGAAATGCAATTGCATTCGGCCGCGCAGCGAATCGGCGCGGAGGCCATGCGCTTGAAGAAAGACAAGAAGTATCGAAAGGCGTTGGAAAAGATTTCAGAGCTGCGTCCGGCGGTGGATTTCTTTTTCGATAAAGTTCATGTAATGGCTGAGGATCAGGAGATTCGCAAAAACCGAATCGCGTTGCTCGGAACATTGTTGAAGGAGTTTTCGACCATTGCGGATTTTTCCGTTTTAGGATCGGAAGACTCGAAGGCGTCTTCCTGAGGCTCTGCGTGAAGATCGGCAATCGAGTGAAGTGTTTCTTTATTTGTCGGAACGCCGACAAAAGAGTGACGATTCTCGAAAGAAAATACAGTTAAGGAGAAACATGAAATACGTTTATTTCTTCGGTGCGGGAAAAGCCGACGGCACAGGAGACATGAAGGAAGTTCTCGGCGGCAAGGGCGCCGGGCTCGCGGAGATGACGCGCATCGGTTTGCCTGTCCCGGCCGGATTTACGATCACCACCGAGGCATGCGACTACTACCTCAAACACGACCATAAATTTCCGAAGGAATTGCGCGCCGAAGTCACGAAAAATGTCGCGCGACTCGAGAAGCTTACCGGGAAAAAGCTCGGCGATGCGAACAGCCCACTGTTGGTGAGTGTGCGCTCAGGCTCGGCGCGCTCCATGCCCGGAATGATGGAGACAATTCTGAATCTCGGCCTGAACCAACGGTCCGTGGAGGGGCTTTCAAAAGCTACAGGCAACGCGCGGTTCGCCTGGGATGCATACCGCCGGTTCGTGCAGATGTATTCAAGCGTGGTGATCGGCCTGCCAAAGGAGGATCTCGAAGCCCGCCTCCGCGGAATGAAGGCCAAAATCGGCGTAAAGGATGACACGCAGGTCAGCGCCGATGGGTGGCGCGACCTCGTCTCCGAATACAAAGCGTATTTCAAGCAAGAGACGGGTAAGGACTTCCCCGAAGATCCTATCGAGCAGTTGTGGGGCGCAACGGGTGCGGTCTTCGAGTCTTGGATGGGCGAAAAGGCGGTCACTTACCGGCGCGTCGAGAAAATCACGGGCCTTCTGGGCACGGCGGTCAACGTTGTGCAGATGGTGTTCGGCAACATGGGAGAGGATTCCGGGACCGGAGTGTGCTTCACGCGCGATCCTTCCAGTGGCGAGAAGATTTTCTTCGGCGATTTTCTTTTGAATGCCCAGGGCGAGGACGTGGTCGCCGGAATTCGCACGCCCATGCACCTGAGCGAAATGAAAAGCCGGATGCCTAAGGTCTACGCGCAACTCGAGCGAGTGCGCGAGAAACTCGAAAAGCATTATCGCGATATGCAAGACATGGAATTCACCGTCGAGCGCGGCACACTCTACATGCTGCAAACTCGCACGGGCAAGCGCTCACCCTCGGCAGCGTTCAGCATTGCGGTTGATATGGTTGGCGAGAAGCTAATTAAAGTTGAAGAGGCACTTGAAAGAATTGCGCCGGAAGATGTGGAGCGGCTTTTTTACCCGGTGATCGATCCGAAGCTCGCTCGCACGGAACTTGCGAGCCGCAAGCTCGCCGAGGGAATCAATGCCGTGCCGGGAGCGGCAGTTGGCAAGGCGGTCTTCACGGCGCATGACGCCGAAGAGTGGGCCGGGCGCGGCGAAAAGGTGATTCTGGTGCGGCAGGAGACCAGCCCCGAGGACGTGGGAGGTATGAACGTGGCACAGGGAATTCTGACCGCCACGGGGGGCAAGACCAGTCATGCCGCAGTTGTGGCGCGCGGCTGGGGGAAATGCTGCATTGTGGGAGCTGAGAAACTTCAAATCAGCGCCAGCGCCAAAACAATGAAGGCCGGCGACAAGACTGTACATGAAGGCGATTGGATTGCACTCGATGGCAGCGACGGCTCCGTCTATTCGGGCCAGGTCGATTTGATACGTCCTGAGCCGCCCAAGGCCTACGAAACCCTTCTGAAATGGGCCGATAAAACCCGAAAGCTGGGCGTGCGCACCAATGCCGATACGCCTCGCGATGCCCGCGTAGCGCGAGAAATGGGCGCCGAAGGCATCGGCCTGTGCCGCACCGAACACATGTTCTTCCAGGATTTCGAGCATCCCGAGAAAAGTATTGAGCGCCAGGACGCGATTCAGGAAATGATCCTCGCGGATACGTCCGAAGCGCGGCGCAAGTCCCTTGACAAGCTCCTGCCATTCCAGCGGCGCGACTTTATCGGGATTTTCGAAGCCATGGACGGATTTCCGGTGACGATTCGTATGATCGATCCGCCGCTGCACGAGTTCGTCCCGCACGACCGCGCCAAACAGGAAGAACTGGCCCAAAAAATTGGCATCTCGGCCGAAGCGGTGGCACGGCGAGTTGAACAACTTCACGAAGCGAACCCGATGCTAGGGCATCGCGGCTGCAGGCTTTCGATCACCTATCCGGAAATTCTGGAGATGCAAGTTCGCGCGATCATCGAAGCGGCCATCGACTGCCAAAAAAGAAAGGTTAAAGTATTGCCTGAGATCATGCATCCCCTCACAATGGAGAAAAAAGAGCTGCAAATTCTGGTCGACGCAACGCGACGTGTCGCGGAAGAGATCATTTCAAAATCAAAGGTAAAACTTGAATATCTAGTGGGGACGATGATCGAGCTTCCGCGTGCCGCGCTTCTCGCCGACCAGATCGCGGAAGTAGCGGAGTTCTTCTCGTTTGGCACAAACGATCTTACGCAAACCACTATGGGCCTCTCCCGCGACGATGCTGGCCGGTTTTTGCCCATTTACGTCGATCAGGCCAAGGCCGCGATCTTCAAGGACGATCCGTTCCAGACGCTGGACGTGGATGGCGTGGGCATGCTGATCAAGTGGGCGATTGAGCGGGGGCGCAAGACGCGTCCGAAGCTGAAGATCGGAATCTGCGGGGAGCACGGCGGCGACGCGCCGAGCGTGAAGTTCTGCCACCGCGTCGGGATGAACTACGTGAGCGCCTCACCCTTCCGCGTGCCGATCGCGAGGCTGGCCGCAGCTCAAGCTGTGATCGAGCAGCAGAAACACCGCAAGTGACGAAGGCAAAGGACGCCGTGATTTGAAGAGATCGCCGGTGATCGCGGCAAATTCTCACCTCTTGCTCCGCGTGCGCCGCGAACTTCGGCGTCTGGCCGATCCCCGTAAAGCCCCGGCAATGCAGGCGTACATGAAATCGAAAATGCCATATCACGGCGTGCAGACGCCGTTGCTGCGCCAATGTTATGTAGGCTTGTTTCGCGAAGTGGATTTAAGCTCGCGCAAATCGTGGAGCAAAACAGTATTGGAACTCTGGCGCGGGGCCAAATATCGCGAGGAACGCTACGTGGCCATCGCCCTCTGCGGAATTAAGGCTGCCGCCGAGTTTCAAACGCCCGCCGTGATGCCACTCTACGAGGAACTGATTGTGACCGGTGCGTGGTGGGACTACGTGGACGAAATCGCGGCGAATCGCGTGGGGCCCATCTTGCGCGACTATCCGGCGCCGATGAAAAAGAAAATGGTCGCGTGGAGTAAATCGAAAAACATCTGGAAGCGCCGGACATCCATCCTGTCCCAGCTTCGGTTCAAGCACGATACCGATCTCGATCTGCTATACGCGTGCATCGCGCCTTCGCTGGATTCAAAAGAATTTTTCCTGCGCAAGGCGATTGGATGGGCGCTGCGGCAATATGCGTGGACCGATCCCTTGGAAGTTCGGCGTTACGTGCGCGAGCAAAAAGAAAAGCTGAGCAACCTCAGCCGGCGCGAGGCGCTAAAGAATATCGCCAAATAGGCTTGTTTTCCCGGCGTTTTAGTGCGAAACGTCGCTGAAAGAAATGGCGACGGGCGCTTTATCCGTTTCGGCGACCTGAAACATCTGGCGCGGGTGCAGATTCATGGAGCCGGCCAGGATGGCGTCGGGCATTTCCTGAATGCGAATGTTGAAGGTGTTCACCGAATCGTTGTAGAACTCGCGGCGATCGGCAATTTCGCTTTCCAGTTCCGTGATGCGGCCCTGGAGATGCGTGAAGTTGGCGTTGGCCTTCAAATCAGGATAATTTTCCGCCGTGGCGATCAGGCGGCCGAGCGCGGCCGTCATATCCGTGCTGGCCTGCACTTTTTGATCAACCGTGGCGGCCTGGGCGTAGGCGTTGCGTGCCTGCGTAACGCGCTGCAGCGTTTCACTCTCGTACTTCATGTAGCCCTTGCAGACTTCGATCAAGCCGGGAAGCTCGTCGTGCCGCTGCTTGAGCAGCACGTCGATATTGGCCCAGGCTTTGTCGACATTATTTTTTACGGCGATCAGTCCGTTGTACAGCGTGACGACATAGGCCACCGCGCCGCCGATCACAAACAAAAGGATCAACCACGGAATCAGGCTCATCGGATCTCCTCGGTGATTCGTAAGGTTACGTCCATCCCAGGCTCAGAACCAAAAAATACGCACAGGCCAGCGTCAACGCAGGGCCGCCCCAAATGCACAGCGCCGATTTCCAGGCCAGCGACTGCACCACTTCGCGCTGGCTGTGCCAGGAAATCATGAAAAATTCGTGATTCGTTCCTTTTCCGATTGCGACCGAAGGATGCGCATTGAATCCCGCCGCCAACTGCGCCTCAGGGCTAGCTTCCGGCGGCGCAGTTTCGGTTTCGACGCTTGTGGCCGTGGCGGTAACGGCCGTTTCGCGGCTCGAAGTTGCGGACATCGCGTGCATAGCTTCTTCTTCCAGGGAAACCGACGACCCGCTGCCCGCATTCGACGAAGCGGGTTGCGTTGCGCCGGAGACGGAGGTGTTTACACTCACGTCCAGCGGCACTTTCAACCCCGGCGCCCAACCGAGCGTCCGGAACACGCTGCTGCCGGTAGGGCCGAAGAAGCTCAAGCGAGACTTGAATGACGAGGCCATTGCGGAGACGTGCGGGCAGGCCGTCCAGCGCGCCGCTCCTTCGTTTTGGCAAAGCGTGCCGAGAACGAAAAGCGGATCGCCGGGCTTGATGCAATATTCCTCTAGTCGAATTTTTCCCGAGTCGCTGAGGCCGTAGCGCAGCAGGAACGCGCTCACATTTTCGGGCATCATGTCGCGGCCGCCGAAAGAGGAACCGCCGAGTTCGTCTTTGAAATTACGGTGAATATCGAGTTCAGCGCCCTGCGGGTCCACGAGAGCGTCCCCCGTGGCGTCCTCGATGAAAAATGGAACGTAGAGGCTTTCGTCCGCCACTTTTTTCCACTCGCTATTCCGTCCAGATTGCCGCAATTGCCAAGCCATGGCGCGATAGTAGTAGCAAGCCTCGCCGGTGATTCCTGCCCGAACGGTCTGCGGGCCCTTGGCGGTTCCACTGATTTCGACCAATCCCATCGAGGCGCTTCGGATTTTCGAAGAGGGTGTGTTCAAGATTAGGCGCTTGCAGCGAAGCATGCTGAAGCCGCGCAGGAAGAGAAAAACGCCCGCAATTGCGCCGACGGCAGCCCAAAATTGGAGCTTCACCATGTCTGACTGATGGCTATAAAGAAGCAGTACTGTGCCAAACGCGAACAGCATGTCAATCACACCCCGGAAAGATGAACAGCCCTGGAAATATTCTAAGTGAACCTTCGTCCAACCCGCGCAAAGTTTCAGTACGGGGTTGTCAATTGCTCACCTTGGCGAATCGCGGGGGTGCACAACGATCGTACAGGCGTCAGGTGGGCATCCGCAGGAAGAAATACACCGCTATAAAGCCGAAAATAGCGTCGGGCCCCCAGCCTGCGAGAACCGGCGGAAGTTGACCGACCGATCCCATCGCCTCCATCAGCGCGGCGGTCGCCCAGTAAACGACGCCGATTCCAACGGCAACCGCGAGTCCGCCAACCGCCCCGCGCGTCCCCACAAGAAACGCGAACGGCGCAGCCAGAGAAATAATGATCGCCGCAATCAGCGGGAACGCGAATTTCTTTTGCCATTGCACGGATAGGCGCGCGGTGTCGAAACCAGCCTGGCGCAGGCTTGCAATATAGTTGCTGAGCTGCCTCCAGTTCATCTGGGAATACTGGCGCACTTCGCGGCGAAAATATCCGGGCGGCTCCGTTAGCTCGGAAAGGGAAGTGGCCGTGAACGGTCGATACGCGGCGACGCGGCCGTCAGAACCGAAATCGCGAACCCATCCTCTCGTCAATACCCAGATTTTTTCGGTCGGCTCCCAGCTGGCCCGCGTTGCAAATACCCGCCGGCGGACCTGAAAGGTGGCCGGGTTAAGCTCGAATACGTTTAGACCTCCGAAAAGCTGCTGATCGGGGTCGAAAAATTCGTAGTTATAAATTTTGGAGTTCTCGCCGAAAATCCATTGCTGCGCCGGCTCGAAATATGTTTGCGCCGGACGCCCCTTGATCCGATTCCGCAGCGCGTCCTGCCGCTGGTTGGCGTAGGGCAAATACGTTTCGTCCAACACAAACATCCCGCCCGATACCAGACATCCCGCAAGGATTAGCGGCAAAACCAGCCGGTACATGCTGATTCCGCTAGCTTTCAGAGCGATCACCTCGTTGTTTTTGGCCAGTATCGCGAGAGTCACCAAGGTTGCCACCAGTGTTGCCAGCGGCGCCAGTTGGTACACCATCGACGGCGCCAGATAGCGGAAATAGTTCATCACGGTCAAAATGCCGATATGGTTGCGAGCGATATCGGCAAGCAGGTCAAACAGTGTGAACGCGTCAAAGATCACCACAAATCCCGCGAGCAGCACGATGAAGTAGTAGAGAAACTGCTGCAGCAAGTAGATGTCGACGAGCATCGGGAAACCCATCGTGCGATTCGCTCTCAGCGTCTGCCCAATCAGGCCCCGGCGAGACTCTGAAAAACTGATCGGTCCATTCGATCCCGCCGGGAGCGGTACGGCCTGCCTACGCGCTTTCCACCGTGTTTTTCCACGCGCCCATAGCGACTCAATCCACGCGATAGCGCGATTCGGCCGCCGGATATTTTCCGTGCGCCACAACAAAATCACCCCCAGCACGGTTGCCGCGATATTCGCCGCCCACACGCCCCACCCCGGAGAAATGCGCCCCTGTACTGCCATGTGGTCGCCCGACACAAATAAAAAGTAGTATCCGCCGATCAGTATGAGCGTAAGGATCAGCCCTGCCGCACGTCCGCCTCGCCGTGGCCGCACGCCCATCGGTACGCCGAGCAGCACGAATACCAGGCAAGCCGCGGGGAATGCAATGCGCCGCTGAAATTCCACGCGCGCGGCCCTCCAATTCGGCCCGTCATCGAGCACTAATGAGGCGGTAGACTGCTCAACAATCGGAAGCGCGCCGCGTTTCTGCGGAAGCTCGTCCGTTGAAAGATCCACCGGAATATCGGTGGCTTCAAAGGTCGTCACATTGTATTGATCGGGATGGCTGGGATCGTACTCGTGCGTGCTTCCGCTTCCCAATCGCAGTTCAATTTGCCCGCGACGCGGCCCCAAAATGATCTGCGCGTTCTCCGCAATCGTTATTGCGGACTCATTCGCATGCTTCGCCGCCTGCGGCACGATCCCCGCTGCGGCTCCGCCGGTGGAAGCCAGAAAAACTCCACGCCACCGCAGCGCCTCCGATTCCACGTCTTGCACGTATAATACGAAGTGCGGAAAACGTTCGTCGAATACGCGCGGCTGCACGCTGTACGGCGCTTGCGATGAAAGCAGCCGCACTTCCAAGCGGCTGATCGTACGCAGTGCGATCGGACTAAGCCAAAATGTCGTAAGCAACGTGAGGATGGCGCCGAGGGCGGCGATGGCTCCGATCGGAAGCAACAATCGCCGCAGGCTTATACCTGAAGCGTGCAGCGCCACAATCTCGCTGTCGGCGGAAAGGCGTCCCAGCCCGATCAGGACGCCCACCAAAACGGCCATCGGAAGCGTAAAGCCGAGCACCGGCGGCAGCGTGCACACAATCAGCAACAGCACCGTCGCCAGGCTTTCGGTGTGCCGCACCACCAGCTCCATCAGTCGCGTGAGCTGCGGCACGAAAAAGATGAATGTGAAGACCGAGAGGCCCAGCGTGGCGTGAGACACTACTTCCCGAGCTATATATCGATCGAGCAGGCGCATGGGAGCGCGAAACGCATTCTAGCATTCGGAGCCGCTGATTGAGCCGCGTAAACCTGGCTATTCTCTGGCACATGCACCAGCCCCAGTATCGCGACCCGGCCACGGGCCGATACCTCTTGCCTTGGACTCGCCTCCATGCCCTCAAGGACTATTGGGGCATGGTGAAGATCCTCGAGGAATTTCCCGGCGTCCACGCCACCTTCAACATCGTCCCGCTTCTTGCCGAACAAATCGAAGAGTACGTTGGCGGGCGGTTTCAGGAGCCCTGGTTTGACATCGCTTTCGCCCATGCCGGCAGTCTGGAACCGGAACAAAAGCGCGAAGCGCTCGAACGCGCCTTTCAAGTAAACGAAAATTTCATCAATCGCTGGCCTCGATTCGCCGAGCTTGCGTCCCAGTTGCGCTCGGGCGGGGCGGAGGCGTGTGTTGCTCACTGGAGCCTCCGCGACTGGCGCGACTTGCAACTCCTCTCGCAGCTCGCCTGGATGGACGAGGAATATCTCGCCAAGGATCCCGTCGTCCACGCTCTTTCCGAGAAGGGCAAAAACTTCTCGGAGGAAGATAAAGCCGCGCTGCTCGAAAAACAGCAAGAGCTTCTTGCCGCCGTTCTCCTCGAATATCACCGTGCGGCCGCGCGAGGCCAGATTGAAATTTCCACCACGCCTTACTATCACCCCATCCTGCCCCTGTTGTGCGATACGGACATCGCGCGCGTATCCAATCCGCACACGCCTCTGCCCCATCCGGCCTTTCGCTATCCCGAGGATGCCCGCGAACAACTCTTCCGCGCCCGAAAGTTCCACGAACGCGTCTTCGGCAAGCCTCCCGTGGGACTCTGGCCCTCGGAAGGCTCCGTCTCCGATCAGGCCCTCGAAATTGCGATGGAGCTTGGCTTCAAATGGTTTGCTACTGATGAAGGAGTCCTCGGGCGCACCCGCAACGAAGGATTCTGGCGCGACGCCTCTGGCTATCCCGAAAACGGTCCCGATTTGTATACGCCGTGGCGCCTCGAGCGAGCAGGGAAGCACCTCACCGGTTTTTTCCGCGATCACTACCTGTCGGACCTCGTCGGTTTTGTCTACAGCCGCATGGGAGCCGAATCGGCGGCCGAGGACTTTCACCGCCGCATCCGCGCGATCGGCGACCGCGAACCCCAGGGACGCACCGCCACCGTCAGCGTTATCCTCGACGGCGAAAATGCCTGGGAATACTATCCCGGCAACGGCCGCGAATTTCTGCGCCGCTTCTACCAGCGCATTGAAGCCGACCCTGAGATCCAAGTCCTCACCATGAGTGAGGCCATTCAAGCCAACGCCGACCCTCCCCGCCTACAGGGGATTTTCCCCGCCTCTTGGATTGGTGCGAATTTTGACGTCTGGATCGGCCATTCAGAGGACGTGCGCGCGTGGGACCTGCTCCGCGACGCCCGCGAGGCCTACGAACGCGCCAAGGCTCGGCACGCGCAGAACCGCTCCGCAGCCGCCGGCGATTGGGCGGTCAAAGGGCAGCGCGCCTATGAGTCCGTGCTTGCCGCCGAAGGCAGCGATTGGTGCTGGTGGTACGGCCCCGAACACAGCTCGGTCAACGACCCGGAATTCGACATCCTCTACCGCAAGCATCTTACCGAAATCTACAACGCGCTCGGCGAGCCCGCACCGGACGCCCTCGCGCACCCCATCAAGCGCGCTCCCGAACGCGGCCGCGCGGAAGCCCCCACGGCCTATCTCGATGTGAAAGTCGATGGCCGCGAGAGCAGTTACTTCGAATGGCTGGGCGCGGGCTCCTACGCCACGGATCACCGCAGCAGCACCATGCACGGCCGCCAGTACGTGCTCGGTAACGTCTACTACGGCTTCGGCCCGTCGAATTTCTGGCTCAGAGTGGACCCCATTCCCGAGGCCATCGCGCAGATGGCCGATTTTCAATTGCGCATCACCATTTGGGACTCGCGCGAGACGCGCATCACCCTGCGCGTCGAAAATCAGCGCCTTGCTGCAGGCTCCATCGTCGAACAGAGCGGCTTATGTCTGCTGCATCCCGAGACGGTCATGTCCGCCGCCTACGAGAAAATCCTGGAACTGAGCCTCGCCCGCGAACTCTTCGACCTTCGCGGCCGCCGCGAATTGCTGGTAAGCGTCGCCCTGTGGAAAGCTGGCCTCCCGGTCGACGTCCTCCCCGCCGAAGGCGTCCTCCAAGTCCTCCTCGGCGAAGAAAACTTCGCCTGGCCCCCCGCCTAACTCTGCATTTGCATCTGTTTCCGTCCAGTTTGCCGTGGGGCGGATGTTATCTTGGTGTACTTTCACAGGCGGCGGTTCTAAAGGTTCAGACACAGCGGTGCCAGGAATTGTGACGGGAGATAACCGTGGACTCAACTTCAGGTAGTTCAGTCGACCGATTGAAGGCGTGGGTTTTCATCATCCAGGACTACGCACTGCTGGCCCTTCATTCGGTCCAAAACATCTTTTCCGACAAACGTTCCTTCGCCGAATTGCTCGAACAGATGGACATAATCGGCGTGGGCTCATTGAAAATCATAGTCGTTGCGCTCATTTGTGTCGGCGGTTCAATTGTCCTAAACGCAGCGTCGCAGTTTAGCCGTTTCGGCGAAACATCTTTAACGGCCGACGCAGTTTCGCTGGGGCTCCTCCGCGAACTTGGTCCCGTGTTCACCGCGCTTCTGGTCGCGGGACGCAACGCCACGACGATGGCTTCGGAGTTGGGCTCAATGGTGATCACTGAACAGGTGGACGCGATCCGCGTGTTCGGCATGGACCCCATTCGCCGGCTGATGACGCCCCGCGTGTTTGCCACGGTGTTAGTGCTGCCGTTGCTTGTCGCGGTGGGGAATTGTGCCGGGCTTTTCGGCGGTTTCCTGGTCGCAAATATTACACTGCATATCAGTGCTCAAATGTTCTGGACGCGCGCCATTAAAGCGCTCGCCTTCGGCGATGTGTTCATAAGCATTGTCAAACCTATTGTTTTCGGATTCATTATCGCGACGATCGGCTGTTATCAGGGGTTCCGTGTGAAAGGCGGGGCAGCAGGCGTCGGTCGCGCTACGATTACCGCATTCGTTGAGGGCTCCCTGACCGTACTGGTCGCAAATCTGTTCCTCACCCGGCTTCTACTTTACGCATTCCATTTGCTATGACCTGCCACGCTGCTCCGATTGTTTCTAACGGTGTCCCGAGGTCAGCCGAGGAATCTCCCGATTACCGCCTTTGACTCCGCGTTTCGAAGTATTTAGACTGGCTCGCTTTCGAAGTCCCCCGAACGAGAGGATCACATGAATGCCACAGCCACTGATGTTCGATTGAGCGAAACGAAATGGAACCGTTGGATGGTGTGGGCCGGCTGGGTTGTTTCGCTGTGGCCGGCTTTCGTTGTCGGGACCAGCGCTCACTGGAAGCTGACGCACAACCCCAATTATCTGAGGATGTTTGCGCAAATCGGCTGGCCGGATACCGCCCTGACCCTCCTCGCATGCCTGCAATTGGGATGCATCATCCTGTTCCTCTTTCCCCCCACCGCGGTTCTGGGCGCGGTGCTTCTCACCGGTTATCTCGGCGGCGCCGTCGCCGCCTATACCCGCATTGCATACCCGCTTCCTATACTGGTCCCTCTATCGACAAGCATCATCGCCTGGTTCGGAATCTGGCTGCGGGATGCGCGCCTTCGAGCGCTGCTTCCGATCCGCCGCGGAGTATTTAGCGGAGCATTCAAGAGATAACGCAGGATGCGGCATCCGGCTGATAAAATATCCTGCATGAAGTAGCCACAATCGAGGAGAGCCACTGTGAAGCGACTCATGTGCGCCGCAATCTTTCTGATGACGGCCCTGCCTGTTTTCGCGCAAGGTCCGCAAGGTTTCGTTGGAGACTGGAAAAGCGATCCCGGCACTCCCACGATGACGCGCAAGCTGGCGCTCGATGGCACGGTAATCGTCATGACTGAGTTGCAGCCCGGCCGCAACGGCGGTCCGGAACTGACGATCATCCGCAAGTACCCGACTGACGGCAGCACAGTCAACATGGACACCGGAATGTGGGCTGGCGCGAAAGCCACCGGCAAGATGGAAGGCAACGTTTTGACCGTCGACACCACCATGGCGAACGGCCGGAAGTTTCACGACGTCTGGACGCTTGCCGAGGATGGCAAACACTACACCAACGACATGGTGATCACCGGCACTGACGGTAAGCCTCCGCGCACCGTCAAATTCTCCTTCACCAAAGAGGATTAGCATGTAGCTCACCCCGCCTCCACGCGGTGAGGCTTTTCGGCGCCCCCCGCCGTCATTCCGAGCGGAGCGTCCCGCGCCTTTGTCTTTGCGCGAAGTGCGGTTTGTGCACCCCGGATGTTGTTGCGGGGCGCCGCGACGCGCAGTCGAGGCGCGGGGTTGGCGTCCCGAATGCACTTACGGGGAATCTCTCTTGGATCGATAATGCCCCCCGCCGCTCTTGTAGCGCCGGCTTGTCCTGAGCGAAGCCGAAGGGCATCCTGCCGGCGTTTTTGCCGTTCCTGGAAACGCCACTTGGTCGCTGAAAGAAAACGCCGCACCCTCCCGGAAAATCCGGAAGAGTGCGGCGTTCGTTGATACCACTCGGCTCGGACCGCGTTGCGTACTTACTTGGCGGGGATGTAGCTCAAATCCTGCCTGAATTTGACGATCTCGCTGTATTCGCTCTCGATCGAGTTGTTCAGCGCTGCCATTGTAGAGGCCGCACCGTCTGGACCATACTCGTCCGCGAGTACTTGCTCCATGGGCTTCTCGTTCGGGTTCGCCTCGAAGTCCGCCCAATGAGGACGCGCCAGGCTGACTACGTACGTTCCGGTGAAGCCGCCGTTCGCCAGTTGGTAAATCTCAACAACGGTTGTTGAATTTGCCTTGCGCTCGGCGGCGGAGATTCTGGCGATGGCGCTCGTGAAGTCTGCCGTTCTGCCAGGCTTCACGCGGATGGTGAGTAGCTCCTGGTATTGGGGCGGCAAAGGGGAATTGTCCCTGCCAAACTTCGGTAGAAGCTCGTAGTAGCTATCCTGAATGGATGTGACGTAGGGACCGACGGCCTTGTCGTATTCCGCCTGATCGGCAGCGTCGGTTACGGGCGGGTGATCCAGATCGGCCCAATGCAAGCCTGCCCGCACGACGATGTACGTGCCCGTCCTTTCTCCGCTCATGGTTTCGAAGACCATCAGCGCGCCAGGATCGTTTTGTTGTTTGTGCCAATCCGCCTTCTGCTTGCGGCCTTGTTCGTATTGTTGAGTCATTCCGGATTTCGGCGTTTGAAATTCGGCCGACAGGAGATTGCCCGGGGTGCCTTGCGCAGCGGCGCAAAAAGCCGCCAGGAACACCATGGCTAGAGACACGGGTGCGTACTTCAACATTCTCATTTTTCCTCCACAGATTTTTGAACTGGAATCTTCGGTTGGCCTTTAGACTCGTACACTATACACCGAAAGCCCCGCGAGCGGGCGAATCCTTCCGCTTGCTCTGACGCAGGAAGGGAGCGGAGTTTCGCGCGGTTCTGCCTTCCTGGGAACGCCAATCTCCCGATTGGCGCCTTTGCCGTCGCCTTTGCTTGCCGCTCGGCGGCTTTCTCGCCGACCTTGGCCGCCCAGGTGTTGCTCGGCGATATTCACGCCGATGTAATTGATCCTGGGGTATAGTCCAGGCATTCACTGCAAGGAAGGTGCCGTATGTCCGTCGAAGAAAATATTGTTCTGATGCGCCGCTGGTTCAAGGAAGTCTGGAACGAAGGACGCGTTCAAACTATCTACGATCTGATGGACGAAAATGGGATCGCCACTGGCCAGGACCAGCCGGGCGTCGTACTTCGCGGTCCTGCGGACTTCGTCGCACTCTTCAATCGCATTCATGGGGCGTTTCCGGACATAAAGTTCACCCTTGAGGACACCTTCGGCGCGGACGACAAAGTCGTCGTCCGCTGGTCCGCCGTCATGACTCACACCGGCGACCACCTCGGCATCCCCACCACCAACAAGAAGGTCCGCATCACCGGCATCACCATCGCGCGCATCGCAAAAGGCAAAATCATTGAAGGTTGGGACAATTGGGACCAGCTCGCCTTGATGCAGCAGCTCTCAACCGGTACAACCGCAGCCGCTGCCAGCCACTAGACCCGCTTACTGTTCGGAGCCGATCGAATCAACGCATTCCCGTAGCGCCGGCTTGTCCTGAGCGAAGCCGAAGGGCATCCCGCCGGCGTCTTTGCCTTTCCTGGGAACGCCAATCTCCCGATTGGCGCCTTGCATTTCTCATGTAGCTCACCCCGCCTTCACGGGCTGAGGGTTCCCCCCCTTCTCTTCGCCGGGCTTGCTCTGGCGCACTGCCGCCGATTCGCATCAATGCTTTGGTGGAAGCGCGGGCCTTTCAGGCCCGCGAATAACGCACCAATCTAGAAGATGGCTTTAGCCATGGGGGTGCCGCTATTCACGCGATCGTGTCCGTAGGGGCACGATACATCGTGCCCGGCAAACATACTTGGCTACCTGCCAGCCATCCTCCGGGCGCCGTCATCCTGCTTGCCCTGACGAAGGAAGGGAGCGAAGCGTCCCGCGTATTTTCTTTTGCGCGAAGTGCGGTTTGTGCACCCCGGATGTTGTTGCGAAGCGCCGGGACGCGCAGTCGAAGGACCTCTCTTCGATTGACCTTCACCGTGGCTGTCGTATCCCGTCTCCTGCCACCGTTTTGCTGTTCAGGAGGTCAGAGCTTCCAGTTCATCCATCCTGCTTGCTTGCACTGCGCACGGCGAATGTGCCCTGTTTACCCTGAGCGATGTGGCGAAGGGACGCGGTAAGAGAGCGAAGCGAATGGGCTCCGACAAAAAAGACCGGCCCGCGCCCTTTACCGCTCGGCGGCCTTCTCGCCGACTTTCGCGCGCCGGGTTTTATGTGGAGTGCGGGAGCTCGCTCCCGCCGTTTGCCGAGCGGGCTTGCCCGCGCGTGCTCCTCGCATTAACCTGGGAGCGCCAATCTCCCGACTGGCGCCTTGGATTTTTCATGTAGCTCGCCCCGCCTTCACGGGGGTGAGGGTTCTACGCCTTTGCATTTGTAGGGGCACAGCACCGGGGCCCCCAGCGCGCCGCTTTTGCGTGCTGGGGTGGTAGCATGCTGTGCCCGGCGCACATGCTTGGCTACTTGCCCACCACTCGCCTCGTGTAGACGGGCGCCGTCGTCCTGCTTGCCCTGACGAAGGAAGGGAGCGAAACGTCCCGCGTATTTTCTTTTGCGCGAAGTGTGGTTTTGCATCCCGATTGCTGTTGGGACGCCGGGACGCGCAGCCGAGGCGCGGGGTTGGCGTCCCGAATGCACTTACGGGGAATCTCTCTTCGATCTAGCCGCACCTCGCCGCTCTCGTAGCGCCGGCTTGTCCTGAGCGAAGCCGAAGGGCATCCTGCCGGCGTCGTTTCTTCGCCTCGCCAGTTATTTGTCATCCCGAACCCGGCCGCACCTCAGGCCGGTGTGAGGGATCTGCTTTTGCCTTTGCACCATGGGCTCCGATCAAAAAGACCGGCCCGCAGCCTCTTGCCGCTCGGCGGCCTTCTCGTCGCCCCTTGGCGCGTCAGCCCGCACGGCTAGGCTCTCCTTCGCCTCGATCGACTCTCCATCGCCGCGCGCAGCAGCTTGTTGATGCGAGTCTGATAACCTCGCCCTTGGCCCTTGAGCCACGCAAGCACATCCGCGTCGAGCCGAATCGTGAGAGATTTCTTTATCGGCCGGTAAAACTTGCCTACCACCAACCGGCTCCAGTCTCGCACTTCCGGCTGATCCGAGAGATCGATCTCTGTATCTTGCAATGCCGCGAGTTTCCGCAGCTCTCCCTTCTGCTTTCTACTCACTTTGCTCATAAAATGTCCTTTCGCGAGGCGTCGCTTTCCGGGCCGAAATAATTCGGATCACTTCTTCGCCGTCTTCTTCGCGATACGTGTGCGCCACGAGCAGAATCACGATGCCGCCGGCAAGCCCAAGCGTTTGCCATCGCTCTTCGCCATTCTCTATGCGATCCAGTCTGCTGACCGCGCGCGGATCATCGAACACTAGCTTCGCCGTCTCGAAGCTGACCTTGTGCTTGGCAAGATTGCGGCGGCTTTTTTCGTCGTCCCAGATAAATCTAATATTTGTAACTACATTGTCGTAACAACATCTTAGTACACGCGCCCATGCTGCGCAAGGCTTCAGAGGCCGTGGCGCTGTCCGGCTCGCCTCTAGCAAAGTCCACAGGAATCCACTCTTTTTTCTTCCGCGCCTCCTGCCAATCTATGGTAGGAGCCTCAGGGCTCCGATGAAACGAAAGGAGCTGCGCAAATGATTAGGTTCGCACGACACAGACCAACTTGGCTCTATAGACCACCATCAACCCGCAACCAAATCGACGATTTTCCGCTGGTGCCGGAGGAAACTATATGGGTCCGGCCCCCGGAATCTCCCGCACGCATCGATCCCGCTTACCTCAACCCTCCCCTCGCGCCCGAGCAGCCAAACCAGCCGCAACAGTGCACGCGAGTGGAGCTAGTCCGGAAGTACGATCCCGCTCCTCCTGGCCCGGCTGGAGCCCAGCCCCCAGCCGAACCAGCGACGCAGCCGACCGCAGCCGCTGCCGAACCACCCGCGCCGCCCGTCCCCTCCGAGCCTCCGCCGAAACCCAAGAAGAAATACAAGAAGCGTCCGCGCCGCGAACGTCTCCTGACTCCAGATGAAGAATTCGCCCTTGTACAGAAAGGCGTTCGCGTCCCAGTCACTCACCACGAACGTCTCTGCCTGGTCTGCAGGAATCCTCTCCGCGAAGCCATCGAAGAAGAGTTCATTCACTGGCATAGTGTCCGCGATATCGCCGAAACCTATCAGATTCCTCCGCATACCCTCTATCGGCACGCGAGGGCCGTCAACCTTTACGACAAGCGCGACCGCAACCTCCGCTTCGCCCTCGGGCACATCATCCAGCGCGCGCAGGACGTACGTATAACTGCTGACTCCGTCATCCGCGCCGTCCACCACTTCGCCCGCATCAATCGCGACGGCCAATGGGTCAACCCGCCGACCCACGTCATCGTCTCCCCGGGCTCAAGGATCGAAGCGCCTCCTTCGGAGCCGCCTCCGGCAGATGCCATCGAGGTCGCGCTTACGAGCGGCGAATTGCAGGTCCAGCTCGTCACACCGGGCGAATAGAACATGATCCAACTGATTGAAAACAAACACCAGAGCGCACCACTACTCGTCACAAACGCGAGAGGACACAAAAAGGGGCGCATACCTCCGGCTCACGCCGGTCGCGCGCCCCTCGGCGCGAACAATGTCTTGAAACTCGCGGGCGTCTTCGCTAGGTTGGTTCCGTGACCATCGAGGATAGATACGACGTGATCTGCATCGGGGCCGGCCCCACCGGCCTCGCCTGTGCCATCGAGGCCGAGCGCAACGGCATGCGTCCCCTCGTAATCGACAAGGGCGCGCTGTGCAACTCGCTTCTCAACTATCCGGTCAACATGAATTTCTTCACCACGCCCGAGCGCATGGAAATCGGCGACATCCCGATGACCATCTCCGGCGGCAAGCCTACTCGCGTCGAGGCCCTGAAATACTACCGCCGCACCGTCGAGCACTACGCAATCCAAACCCGCCTCTACGAAAAGGTCCTGCGCATCACCGGCTCCGACGGCGACTTCGTCGTCCATACGCAAACGGAACTCGGCGCCCGCAACCTCTACCACGGAGCGAAAATCATCATCGCCACCGGATACTACGATCTTCCGAATCACCTCAATGTTCCCGGCGAAGACCTTCCCCACGTTTCGCACTATTTCAAGGAAGCTCACCCGTACTGGAATCAGGAAGTGGTCGTCATCGGCGCCAGGAATTCCGCGGCCGAAGTGGCCTTGGAGCTGTTTCGCAGCGGTGCCAAAGTCACTCTGGTGCATCGCGGCCCCGAACTCGGAAAGACCCTGAAATACTGGGTGAAACCCGACATGGAAAATCGCATACGCGCCGGCGAGATCAAGGCCATGTTCTCCACGCACGTCACGCGCATCGAGCCGGGAAAAGTGTGGGTGAAGAATTCAGGACCGGAACATTCCATCCCCGCCGTCCAAGTTTTTGCGATGACCGGCTACCATCCGGATTTCGATTTCCTCAAGTACCAGGGCATTGAGTTGGACCCTCAAATCCTCTGTCCCAAATGCAATCCCGATACCTTGGAGACCAACATCCCGGGCATCTACGTCGCCGGAGTCGTCGTAGGCGGCAAAAAGACTTCGGACATTTTCATCGAGAACGGCCGCTTCCATGGCCGGCAAATTATCGCCGCGATCACGGGCCGGGGCAAAATCGACGAGCCTGCTCCCGTTGCTCCGCCCGGCGAATGATCGCAATTTGCCCGCTTCCCGCAACTTTGTTAAAGTGAGGTTCGATGCCGTCAATCGTAAGAGAAGTCGGCGAGACATTTGTGACGCTCTTCAAAGGCTTTAGCGTCACCCTGCGAACCATGTTCGGGAAGACGACCACGGAGAGCTTCCCCGACGTCCCGCCCAGTGTCCAAGCGCGCTATCGCGGCATACACGTCCTTCAGCGCGACGAGAACGGATTGGAGAAGTGCGTAGCCTGCTTTCTCTGCTCCGCCGCGTGCCCCGCGAATTGTATCTATATCGAGGCCGCGGAAAATACCGAATCCGCGCGTATCTCTGCTGGCGAACGCTACGCATCTGTCTACAATATTGATTATTCGCGCTGCATCTTTTGCGGCTACTGCGTCGAGGCGTGCCCCACCGATGCAATAACCCATGGGCATTCCATCGAACTCGCCCCATACGATATCAACGCGTTGATCTACCGGAAGGAACAACTCCTCGAGCCGTGGCCGCCGCGTAATCCCTCCTCGTAATATCGCCGGGAACTTCCGGCATCGAACGCTCCGACATGCAGCGGCACAGAAGCTCGTCATTTTCCAAAAGTCACTTGTCACTAATCTTCGCTGACCAGCGATGATGCGTGGCTCCGGCAACCCTGACGAGCCCAATTTGAGCCGCGCATCGCGCGCCCACTCCAGAATTGTTCCCTCCTCGCTATCGTCGTGCCGCTAATTCTTACTTTATGTTGAGTGAGGAGGCCGCGTGAGTCGGCCGACGGACGGTGGTTGCGTGCGCTCTTATTGCTGCGAATGCGTGCTCTCGAACTTGCTGGTCGAAAGTCGCGAAACTCGGTTTGCTGGGATTGACGCGCGAGTATGCGCATCTCGTAAATCTCGGATTTCGCGACGGGCGGCGCTGTGCCCGCCGATTTCATTTGGTTTCAGCGCACGAGCTCGATGAGTGCGCCGCGCAACGCCATCACGGATCGCATTCGCCGCCAACGCTTACTTTCGCAAGTCGTTTTCGCCGGTCGAAATTTTCGGCGAGTCGAAATTGGCAGCAGCAAAGAGCCGGCCAACGCACTCATAGGATCTGCTGTTTATCGGTTCAGAAGATCGCAGTGCGCGGCAGTTACGCGAGATTCGCGAGCAAGAATCGCACTTCGAAACGATGTGAAAACGGGACGGCGGCTATTGCGAACCTGGCAATGAATTGAGGACCGAAGTGAAGAGTCCGCGTCCAAACGTCGCTGTGTTAAATCCCCGGGGAAAGCAGTGAAAGAAATGTGCGGACCGCACAACATCGAAAAGTCGGCGCAAGCCGCGACACGCAAACAGCGGCCCGCCGAATCGCTTTTCAGCGCCGATGTACCAGACCGAAGGGGCAAGCGCAGGTTAAGGCATGGACGTCCAAGCGATCGCGAGCATGCCGCTAACGATGTGCCTCAGCAGCCGGCACCGCCGGTTCCGGCACGGGAATCGCGATTGGTCGAAAGGGATGCGCGCGGCGTAGCGAGCCAGGCAACGCGTTCGTCGATGGAAATACTCGCACCTCAGCGTGGACTCCTGTCGCGTCCGAGCGCGACCGATCGGCTCCACAGCCGACCGAGCCAGGCCCCGCGCGGAGTATTTGTGAGTTACCCGCGGCCCGGAAATTCTGAGAGCGTGCGCAAGATGCGCCCGGCGCGCACTGCACAAAGCGCTCGAGAGCGTGAAGAGCGTTCTCCTCATCTTGGGCGAAGGGTGGCTTCCCGGCGGGTTGCGCCGGAGCCGAGCAGCCGACGCCTCCTCCACTTACGACTCTTCCTACGAGCTTCGCGGGTTTTTTCTCCAAACGATTTTGATTTTCTTTCGGTGTTCGTCCAGCAGCCGATAGCAAGACTGCACGCCCAGCCCGGCGCGGCTTGCGACCGTTGGACTTGGCCTCATCTTCCTCCGCCTCGCCATCAGACGTTCGCCCGCCATTCGGCGGAAGAGGAAGAAATGAAAGGTCCAGTTGTTCCAAGGGCACAGGTTGCGCCATCGACGCCTGCAGCCCGTCCCGCGCCTGCGCTTGCTTCGACTCCAAAATCCAGCGAGCGAGTCGCGCGTCAACTTCGGTATCGATCCAGCCTTGCAGAATTTGCTGCAGCTCCTTACGCAAATTCGACGCCTCACTCAAACGCGACAGCTCGAAACTTTCCAGAGCCACCTTCGAACACGTTGCCAAATATTCGAGGGGCGGACGAGTGACACCCATGGAAAAAGCCTCCGTTGCTTTCACCCTAGATTTTGTAAGGAGGGCAATGCGCGCGGCGGAGAATAGCAAAAAACGTCCACACCGCAATAGTACCCGGGTAGCAGTACTCAGTTTCTAGGAGCCGATTCCGCGATGGTGCGGCTCGGCGATTCTAAATCTCGGTGATCGGAGGCGGCGATGCTATGGAAGCGTGCCACAGGTACTTCGTTCGGAGATCGGTCACGAGTTGAGGAGCGTAGCCAAGAATCCGTCGAAAGCCGGCGCACGTACAACCGTCTTTACATGCGCGCATGGCGGGCCGATCCTCACCATCGTGAATGCGAACTCAAAAACCGCCAGCGCTGGCATTACGAACGCAAGCTGCGCAGCATCCAGCGCGAGCGCCGTCCTTTTACGGACGATTCCGGCCACCCGGTTTGCGGCTTCTGCCGTAAAGATCCGCCGGTTCGCGCAGTGATGCGGCTGCGCATCACCGCAGATGCCGCAGCCCGTTTCGTCCCCATCCGCGTTCCTTATTGCGGACATTGCTGATGCAACGCGCGCGCCGGCCGTGCCGCATGCACCTTCGGACAGTGGAAGTCCAGTTAGCGGCGAATCGATGAGAGGCAAGGATTTCAACGCGGGGCTCCGAGGTGTTTTGTTCGAGGCGCAGCACTACGAGCGAATGGGCGCAGCCGTGTGGCTCTACGGCTGGCTGGTGCTGCGGCAGACGCATCAGAGCGGGTCCGTGGGATGGGTGCTGGGCGGCTCGCCGATAAGCTACCGCGAAATCGAGGAAGAGACCGGCTTCAACCGCCGCACCCTCGAGCGCTGGATGAACATGCTGCGGCGCCACGGCTATATCGAGACCGAAGCCGCTCCCGCCGGAGTAATCGTCCGCATCACCAAGGCCAAGAAATTTCCACAGGGTGGCCGCAATTCCGCGGAGGGTGTACGCAAAGTTGCGGAGGGGTCTCCGCAAAATTCGCAAAAAAGTACGAGTAAGTGGCAGCCGGATCAGAATATTACGGAGGGGATAGGTAGTTCATCCATAGCTAGATCACAAGAAAGAGCCGAAAACCCCTCACCACACGCGGATTTCCACAGCCAAACCGAAGACCAAGTTCAAAACCGCACAGAAAACCCGAACCCTAAATCCTCCTGGCTAGGCCAAGAGCAAAGTCAAAAGCAACGCCAAAGCCAACCAACACAACGGCCAAGCCAGCCCCCCATCGCCCAGCGCGAGCCCGAACTAAGCGTGAGGGAAACCTACTTACTCATTACGCGTTTGCGGCAGCAGCTCCTCCGTGCCGAGCGCGACGAAGCCGTGCGACGCGAACTCGCCGTCGGCACCGGCCCTGAGGTGCCACGTTCATGAACACACTACTGAGACTTCGCAAGGAAGTAAGCCATGGCGGCATTGTTCCGCGCGGCTGGAAGCTCGCTTGGTACGAGCCGCGCCGCCGCGTCGGCGTGTATTGCCCGGCGCCGCTGCATTGGATTTTCCGCGCAGCCCGCGAATGTATCCGCCGGGTTCGCTTGGCGCTCCGCGCGCCGACGATCGAGTGCGCTGAGGTTTTTGAAATGCAGCGCCGCCACCGCCATCGCGAGCATCTGGCGGAGGAATATTCGCGAGGATATCTGCACGGCTGGCACGAATGCTTTCACGTGTGCCTGGAAACCGTCGAGGAAGAAGTTACGCGAGGAAGCCAACCTCTGGGATATCGGCAACTTGTTGTCCGGCACGCCACCGAAGCAGCCGAGAAAAAATTGACGATCCGGCCAGGATCGTCATCCCGCTCGTCCTGACGCAGGAAGGGAACGAGCAACGCGAGCGAGGGATCTCTCCCAAACTCGGCAGTCGGCGGTTCCAGCAAACTATCAGGGAGGGCTGCATGAAGGCCGGCGAAATCTTCAATGATTGCCACCGATGCTACCGCGTTCTGCGCGAATGGCTCAAGGATTCGACGGGCACTGTGCCCTCGCTCAATCTTGAAAACCCTTCGCAGGGCTACCAATGGCGGCCCGAGCCAGGACGCGCCTGCGACTACGTTCTCGATTTCGAACGAATCGGGCGCCGCGCCTTGTGCCGCTCGGAATGGAAGGGCCGCCTGAAACTTTTCAATGTCTATTTTGTGCGGGGCGCCGACTACCGGCGCGCAATTCGCCTGGTCGGCGTGGCGGAATCGAACGTTCGATTATTGGTACAAGGAAGTGAAACGCTCGCTGGGCGACGGAATTTTCGCGCGCCGGCCTGTTTCCGCCCTCGCAATATTTCCTGGCCCGCACGTCGCAGCGCGAGAAAATCAAACGAACTCCCAGCGCGCGCGAGGAAGTCCGAGTTACAGCGAGCTGCGTTTGCGCGAAACCGAGAACAGATCGCGGATCAGGGGAATGCCCATGTTGAAGGGCATCAATAGAAGGTTCTTCAGCAGGCTCGAACGCCGTTGGAGCTGTTCGTGGGCCAGCTCCGCCTCGTCTTTTTTGGTCCGCATCACCGCGACGATATATTTCAGGAAATCCACGCCGCATTTTTCGCACTTGCCGCCCTGCCGCTGTTCGTGTTTGCACGCAGGACACTGATAGCGCAGCGTCGCATGGCAGCGCTGGCAAAAGCGCGCAACCTCCCGCACCTCGCTATTGCATTTCGGACAGTTCATAGCTCAATTTTACGCATCACACAGCGGCCCGGCGCGCTCGCCCTTTCTGGTGCGTTCACACCGTTACCTGACCTTTGGTACAGGCGCGTTTTTTACCAGTTGGTGCGCGGCCGGGATTTCACCGAATCGCACCAGGGCTGGACAGCCTTTGGCTGTTTGCCATTGCAGTGGCGGCGCTTCTCGTCCGCCGCACGCGCCGGGGCAGTCTGCGCTTTCGCGGCAGCGGTTGGCGCCAATAGCCGCACCACGTGTCGCAGGCGTTCTTGCCGGTAAGGCTTGGCCATGCAAACGATTGCGCCCAGCGAATGCGCGCTGGCGTAGTCGCTCGGATAGGCGGAGCTGGTGAGCAGCATCACGGGTATCGTCTGCAGCCGCGGAGTCGATTTCACGTGCGCGCACAGCTCGTAGCCCGGCAAATCCTCTCCTTCGATTTCGGCGATCAGCAGCGCCGGCGTGAACATCTTCAAAACTTCGTGGGCCTCGGGAGCGGAGCTCACGGCCACCACGTCGTAGCCATCGGCAATCAGAGCGCGATTTTCAGGGAAGTGCGTATGGCTGGATCGGCGTCCACAATCAGGACCAGCGGCTTCGTTGAATTGGCCCTTCGATCGTGCAAGCTGGGAATGTCTTCGGAGAGCAGTTTGTGGCCGGCCGTGTCTACCAGGTCCGCTTCCACTCCGGAGCCCAGCGCGACGCCCACGGATTGCCGGCCATCCGGCATGTCCGTCACGCGCACGATTCGTCCCGTCTGTTCGGCCTGCACGGCCACGGGGGACTTGCTGTACGGAAAGGTGACAGCCACTTCCATTCCTTGTGCGAACGCGCGTAGCGAGCTGACAAAAAGTACGCCGCCGCGCGAAACGTCCAGGGTGGTCGAGACTTCGTCAATATTGTTGCCGGTCACATCGATGCTGCGGACGCGCACCGGCGCGGAGATCAGCGCTCTCCGCCGGCTTCGCCGTTCGCCCTGCGACAATTTCGGCGTCGCAGCGTCGGCCGTAATCGATTCGATGTCGCAGTCTTCGAACTCTGCGCCCTCGGGGACATTGTTCTCTCCCGATGCGCCGTTCGCGGGAAACTCGTTTGGTTCATTATTGCCGGGCATTGCCGTACCGAACGTATCGCTCATTCTGGTTGATCCTCGGTTAAAGCATGTTGAAACTTGCTGCAACCGAGACAATAGCAAGCCGCCCGTGCGCCTCCACTAGCGGGGAAGGTACATTCATCCGGTACCCGGGTGGCCCCCAGACTTAGTACCTTGGTACCGGGCCCCGCCAAAGCCGCCCGTAGCCCTTAAAGCGCCGCCAGTCTTGGCAGCGAATTTGTCTTGCGCTACCCCGGGGTAAGAACGCCGGCTGGAAGTCGGCGCTACAACGGCACCACCGTGCAGGTACCCGCCAGGCCAGAAGGCTCCCGGTGGAACGCAGGCCTTCGGGCCTGCGAAAACCGCCGCATTCACTGAGGCTTTAGCCCTGATAGAAACGAGGGCGCGAAGCGCCTGCCTTTGCGCTGCCCCTTTCGCAGCATGTACTTGCCTCAATCGTTGCTGCCGCACTCGTATTGATCGCTTGACCGGGAGGCGATACGATTAGGCCATCGCAAAGGGGTGCGGCGGTGGCCAAAAGGCTCCGAAAACAGAGGAAGCGCAAGAATCGGGTCGTCCGCCCCGAAATAATGGCGCATGTGCGCCGCTCCATCGCCAAGAACCGCAAGTTGCTCGCTCTGCTGGCGCGGTAGATGCCGTTTCGCGTTCTACCCGACGCGTGGCTGAAACCATCGAAACTCACCGCTTGCTGATCGAGGAATTCTGGCGGAATTCACGGGCATCCGGTGACATCAAGACTGCCTCGAATTTTTCGGTCTTTGCGGCCGCAAAACAGCTATTACGGAAACCTAGACTCTGAGGAAGCTGCGGCGCTCATGGAGTCGCTCGCCAATAATCACGCTTCCATCGATGGGAACAAGCGCGATTCAGCTTCGTCGATGACCGACACGATGCTGAGAGCCACGGCTATTTCCTCGACGTCGAAGCCCTCCGCCGCCCACCAGCTCATCACCGAGGCAATGGAAGGTGAGGGCTTCCGCTTCCCCCTGATCCTCGACGGGATCGCCGCCAACCTGAAGCCGCTAACCCTCGTGCCGTTCGTAATCGTGGTCGTACTCCGGGCATGCCACTTGCAGCGGATTCTGGAGGCTATCCCGAGGTTGACGGCAGTCGATGATCAGGGCAATCAGTCACGCTATGCCCGGCCGGCACAGTTTGGCGCTGCTAGCCCTAGGCCTGTCAGTGTTTATTCCGCCTGAAATCGCAGCTCTGGTAGCGCTCGGGGATTCGCTGGTTAGGATTAAGAGGCGCGCACTTTTTGCTTCGCGATCCTTGGCCGGGATCGCCACCCGCACCCCTCTCGCACGCAGCTGTAGGAGGGAAGGCCTAGCTCTTCGCGAGCAGAGCCTTCAACCTCACCCACGCTTCCTCGCGCGCTTTCTTGTTCCCGTCGTTCGCGTCGGGAGCCTCTCCGGCCCGCATGAAGCCGTGTCCCGCGCCATCGTACGTTACCGGCTCGTACGTTTTCCCCGCCGCTTTCATGCCGGCGGTCGCATCCGGAATCGTGGCATCGACGCGCATATCCATGCCCGCGTAAAACGCATAGACAGGCGCATCGATGCGCGCCATCGCATCTTTATCCGGAGGCACGCCGTAAAAAACAAATGCGGCCGAAAGATCGGGACGGTTCGTCGCGAACCGGAAGCTCTGCCCGCCGCCCCAGCAGAATCCCACCACAAAAAGCTTGCCCGTCGAGGCAGGGATCTTCTTCGCATAATCCGCGGCGGCGTTCAGATCGGCCGTCACCTGGTTCGGATCGAGATGGCTGACCGCCTCCATCGCTTTGCTTTGATCGAACGCGGAGCTGCGGCCGCCATTCGGTCCCATGCCCGAAAGCAGATCGGGCGCCGCGGCGATGTAGCCCGCCGCTGCAATCTGGTCGGCAAGATCCTGCACCCAGTCCGTCATGCCGAAAATTTCATGAATGATCAGCACCACAGGCGTCTTTTTATTCGACTCAGGGTAAACGACGAACGTCTCGACGGGGCGGTCGCCGTGCTTCACCGTCATCCATTCCTGATGCCGCGGCGATTTGTTAAGCGTCGCCTTGGCCCAATCCTGCGCCGAAACCACCTGCGCAACCAAAAGTGCCACCACCACCGAAAAATATTTCATGGCATCACCTCAGTCACCTGCAAATGTCACTCTGCTGCGGACGTCGCTCAGCTGCAAACGCCCGCTGCAAGCGCCGCGATAATATATTCCCGAGCCTCGCCGAATCAACACCTGAACTCCATCCGCTTCGATTCCCAGGCGAATCGGCAAGCCGTCATCCTGAGCGGAGTGCGCCGGTTTTTGCTTTCCGTGTTCGCGTCGTATGCGAACACGCCGGCGCACGCAGTCGAAGGACCTCTCTTGGATTCAAAATGCTGCCGTGGCTTAAATCGAAGAGGGATTCCTCGGCTGCGTATCCCGGCGCTTCGCGCAAAACCAAAAGCGCGGGACACTCCGCTCGGAATGACGATTCGTTTTGCCGCTGGCCGTAGGGGCACAGCATGCTGTGCCCGGCGCACATGCTTGGCTACGTGTACGCCACCCGCCTCGCAGTTCTTGTAGCGCCGCCATCTTGGCGGCGTTTTTCCGCGGGGCTACGAAATCAAAACCCGCCGGCTGGAAGCCGGCGCTACAAGAGCATCACCTGGTCCCATCGGTTCCCGGTGGAATCGCAGGCCTTCAGGCCTGCGAAAAATAACGCCGGTGCGAAGCGCATGTGTCGCGTCCCGAACGAATCTGCAGGACGCCTTGCACTGCGCTGCCTCTTTCGCAGCATGTATTCGCATCAAACGTAGCGGGCGCGCTCCTCTTGATCGCCGCCAGCGCCGCATCCGCGCCCGAATCGAGAGCCGGCCTCAAATCATCTGATTCCGTTCACCCGGCCGCGCCCGTGTGCAACAATCATTCGGCGCGCGCAGCGCCGGCGCTGAACAGGGAATCGATGCCCGCTGAGAAGCATTACAAATTATCCGTGCTGGATGTTTCGCCGGTGCCCTCCGGCTCGACGAGCTCCGACGCCCTGCGCAACACGCTCGACCTCGCGCAGCTCGCCGATCGCCTGGGCTACACGCGCTACTGGCTGGCCGAGCATCACAATACGCCGCTGATCGCCAGCTCCGCGCCCGAAATCATGATCGGCCACATCGCCTCGGCCACCAGCCACATCCGCGTCGGCTCAGGCGGCATCATGCTGCCGAATCACACGCCGCTAAAAGTTGCGGAAACGTTTCGCGTACTCGAGGCGCTGCATCCCGGCCGCGTCGATCTCGGACTCGGACGCGCTCCCGGCACCGATCCGCTCACGGCTCTCGCGCTGCGCCGCACGCGCCAAGCCCTCGAAGCCGACGATTTTCCCGCGCGCCTCGAAGACCTGCTCGCGTTTCTCGATCACGGCTTCCCGTCGAATCATCCCTTCGAGCGAATTCGCGCCATGCCGGACGACGTTCCCATGCCGGAAATCTGGCTGCTCGGCTCGAGCGATTTCTCAGCCGATGCTCGCGGCGAAAATGGGACTCGCTTTCGCCTTCGCGCATCACATTCAGCCGTCGCCCGCCATTGCCGCGCTGCGCTTGTATCACCAGAATTTCGAGCCGTCCGAATATCTCAAAAAGCCGGAATCGCTGATCGGCGTCTCGGTCGTGTGCGCGGAAACGGACGAGCGGGCAAGGGAACTGGCACGTCCTCTCGAACTCACTCTTTTGCGCTTCCGAACGGGCCGAATGGGCCGTTTCCCGACCATAACAGAGGCCAAAGATTATCCATACTCGGCAGAAGAACGCTCCATTATCGAAATGAATCGCGACCGTTCCTTCGTAGGTTCGCCCTCCACGGTGCGCGAAAACCTCACGCGCCTCGCCGCCGACTGCGGCGTCTCCGAAATCATGATCACCACCATGACCCACGAACACGCCGACCGCCGCCGCTCCTACGAATTGCTCGCCGAAGCCTTCTCCCTCGCCGGCCCGCAAATTTGACACTCGCCGAGCGAAGGAATTGCCTCGGCGCGTCTTGCTGCAAAAGCGCCAAGAACAACTCGAACAGGAAGTTGCTTCTTTCTTTTCCGATCGTCGGAACGCGGCGCGCCGAGAAGTTGGATCGTTTCAGCGCGCTTCCAGCGAACGGTCGAAGAGTTGAGCGGGGTCGAGAGCCCGGCGTTTTCTTCGTAGGGACATCAGCATGCTGTGCCCAGCACAAATGCTTGGCTACGTGTACGCCATCCGCGTCGCAGCTCTTGTAGCGCCGCCATCCTGGCGGCGTTTTTCTGCGCGGCAGCGGAAACGTCAAACCCGCCGGCTGGAAGCCGCCGCTACAAGAGCATCCCCTCGCGCCGTCATCCTGAGCGAAGTCCCGCGCTTTTTCTTTTCGCGCGGTGTCAGCGCGGCGCGGGACGCAGTCGAAGGACCTCTCTTGGATTGAAAATGCTGCCGACGAGCTAAATCGAAGAGAGGTTCTTCGACTTCGCGCGCCGGCCGTCGCAAACATCGCGACGGAGGAGCAAAAGCCGACGCACGCCGCTCAGAATGACACTTGGCCACCCAGCGCGCGCTTACTGTGCGGGCCGCCGCAGCAACCGCGGCATCAAAAATCGGAAAAATTGTGCCTGATCCGAAGCCAGGCACGCCGAAACATTCGGCGCTCCTGCACCGTCGCGCGTGTAACCCTGCGCGTCCACCTTAATCCGCATCGGCGTCACCGGACACAACCCCGGCTCGACCACATACGCCATCGCCATCGCGTCATAAAGCACGGGCGTCTGCTGCCCCCACTGACGGTAGAGCTGCATCAGCGCGCTAGTCAGCCGCGTGGCGCCGGCGGCAAGCGCCGCGCGATTCGCGGCATCGAGCCGCAGCTGCGTCGAATCCAGCGGCATCATGAAAATGGGGACGCCGCTCGCAAAAAGTTTCTTCGCCGCGGCCACATCGCTCGCGATGTTGTACTCCGCGCTCGGCGTATTCACCACGCGGCCGTTCGGATCGTCGTAGCCGCGCCGAATCGACCCTCCCATCATCACCACGCGCTTCAATTTTCGAAAAGTGGCCGGATCGCGGTCAATCGCCGCGCCGATATTCGTGAGCGGTGCGATGGCGACAAGCGTGATCTCCCCCGGATTTTCGCGAATCGCGCGCAACAGAAAATCCACCGCGTCGATTCGCGGCAGCGGCGCAGAGCCGCCCCGCGCCCACCGAGCCTGCGTGAACGGCACTTTGCTCTTCGTCGCAATTCCCACCGCAATCGGAATGCCCGCGTGATGCGTCTCGCGCAGCAGCCGGTTCACCAGCCGCGCGCGCAGCGTCGTATCGCCCCACGCCGTCTCGATCCCCACCAATTTCACTTCGGGCGAATGCAGCGCCAGCCCCAGCGCAAACGCATCGTCAATATCATCCCCAATATCCGTATCGAGGATCACCTTCGTTTGCCCATCTGGAACAGCCGCGCTCGCAGATTCACCCCGAGCGCAGGGCTGCGCCGCCGCGGCGAATGCGCAAAAAATCTGCGCCAAGACAAACGCCGATATAGCCAGCTTTAGCCAATGCAAGAGCACTTCGCAGCCTCCAATCGCCCGCAACGATCAAACACAGGCCTCGATTCTACTGGATCGCGCTCTCTCTCGGACTTGGAAGTCACCTCCATCCTGAGATAGACTCCGGCTCCCAGGAGGAGTGAGATGAGCGCGAACCTAAAACTGACCCACGTGATCGAATTCGTAGCGGACATGGACCGCGCGGTGAAGTTCTATCGCGACGTAATCGGGCTACCACTCAAATTTCAATCGCCCGGCTGGAGCGAGTTTGCCACCGGCGAGACGAGCCTCGCGCTGCATCCGGCGTCTGAAAGTAAGCCCGCAGGCAGCGTGGAACTGGGCCTCACCGTGGACGACCTTCCAAAGTTCCATCAGGAGATGAGCGCGAAGGGCGTAAAGTTCAGCATGCCTCCAACGAAGCAGGAATACGGCCGAATGCTCGCGCAGCTCGTGGATTCGGAAGGCGCGCATTCCAGCGTCTCGGCGACCATGTAGCGGCAGAACTCCTGTATATTGAACCCGTCATGACTTCCCCAGCCGAAGACTCTCAGCATCTGCGCCCAATCGCTTCGGTGTCTCACACACTCTGCATGCTGGCACTGTTGGCGATGTTTTCAGGCACTCTCAGTGTATTTGCGGATGGGATCGGCCACTGCCAGAGTCAGCCACCTTCCCTTATATCTAATCGTTACGACGTTTGAGTGGGTGCTGTTCGCGTTCAGCCTATGGCATTCTGACATTGCCTTCTCCGGGTATGTTGCGCGCGTGCTGCGGAATCCTCGCGCGCTGCTGTGGGACATTCCATCGGCTCTTATCCTCTGTGCCGATTCTGCTCTTAATTGCGCTTGGCATCACCCGCATCTTGGGGCCAGGCGGCTGGGGCACGACGCAAGGAATGCTCCCGAGCAATCGCGTAGAGATCGCCGCCTGGATCGCGATGTCTATCAGCGCCGGCATCTGCGAGGAGACTATCTTCCGTGGCTATCTCCAGCAACAAATCTCCGCTTGGAGCGGGCACGTGGCTATCGGCATCGTGGGCCAGGCGCTCGTTTTTGGACTGGGTCACGCATACCAAGGATGGAAAAAAGTGGCGCTCATCTTTGTGTGGGGCTGCGTCTTCGGCCTTTTCGCGTGGCTGCGCAAAGGACTCCGCGCCAACATGATCGCGCACGCAGCCTTGGACATTTCCTCCGCCTTCTCCTAGCAACCCGCAGCTTCGTCAGCAGCGGCTTGGCGCCTGACAAATCGCCGGGATTGGCCCACCGCAGGGCGCTCGGCCCCCTTGTATTTCGCCTCGCCTCGTGCTACTATATCTTTGCATTTGTTGCTCTTGGGGTCGCTTTTGACGCGCTCGCTTCAGGCTGCCGGGCAACTTCCGACAGCCTTTTTTTGTGTTCGCCGGAACGCCCCAGAACACAATTGACCATTTGGCGATTAAAAGCCGCCGAATGAATAAATTAGGAGAATTTGAATTGGCTACAGAACAAGGAACAGTCAAGTGGTTCAACGCAGCAAAAGGTTATGGTTTCATCCAACGACAGTCCGGCGAGGACGTTTTCGTGCACTTCTCGGCTATCCAGTCGGAAGGGTACAAGAGCCTCAACGAAGGGCAGGCCGTTGAGTTCGAAGTGAAACAGGGCCCCAAGGGGCTGCAAGCGGAGCGCGTCGTAGGGCTCTAAGCAGCACGTATACATAGCTTTAAGGCGGCGCCGGGCATGCGCCGCTCGCGATCATAAGCGGTTCAAAGGAGGCACTGTGCAGGTTTTGTCCGAAGGGCAGACCATCCGCCACACGCAGTACGGCCTTGGCACGATCACCGAATCAAATAACGAGCGGACCAGCGTCGATTTCGACGATCACGGCATGAAGAAGTTCGTCACCTCGATTTGGAGTGCGGAGTTGATCGGTGAGCCCCCCGCCGACCGTCCCGTGCGCCGCCGCGGCCGCCGCAAAACCGTGAAAAAGTAATATTTTCCTCGGCTTCACCTCCGTCCAGCAGGGGTGTGTCCCGTCAAGCCGCATTCCAGCATGTAGCGCCGCGCCGTCAGGCCGGCAGGCGAAGTCGAGGAATCTCTCTTCGATTTAGCGGGCGGCAACGTGTCAATCCAAGACAGATCCCTCGTCTACGTTGCGCGCCCGCCAAAAACGCGGGAACGGCAAAAGCGCGCGCCACTCCGCTCGGGATGACGTGCCTCATTGCTTCGTAGGGGCACGATACATCGTGCCCGGCACAAATGCTTGGCTACCTGTACGCCATCCGCCCCGCATCTCTCGTAGCGCCGCCATCCTGGCGGCGTTTCTCCGCGCGGCAACCGAAACGCAAACACGCCGGCTGGAAGCCGGCGCTACCAGAGCATTCCCTCGAGCCGTCATCCTGAGCGAAGTCCCGCGCTTTTTCTCTTCGCGCGGTGTCTGCGCGGCGCGGACGCAGTCGAAGGATCTCTCTTGGATTGAAAATGCTGCCGACGAACTAAATCGAAGAGAGATTCCTCGGCTGCCTGTACCGGCGTAATCTACGCCTGTATCAGGTTGGTTCGTACCGCGAAGCGGATCAAATCGCTGAAGCTCGTAAAACTCATTTTGCGCATGATGTGGTTGCGGTGGCTCTCCACGGTACGAGTGGACACGCCCAGGATATCCGCCACCTGTTTGTTGCTTTTCCCATCGCCAGCAGTTGAATCACTTGGATCTCGCGGCCGGTCAATGGAGTGCCTGCCAGCTCTTTGGTCGTCGGGGGTTCCGGCTCGGCGACGCGTTGCTGCATGAAGCTTTCGCACATCGAAATGGCCAGCTGGCCGGTGAAGAAGGGCTGGCGGTGCCGGGCGTGGTCCACTGCCGCGAGCAGTTCCGTATCGGCATCGGACTTGAGGACGTAGCCGATCGCGCCGCAGCGCAAAACCTCGCGCGCGATGTCTTCCGAGAAGTGCATCGAGAGCACCAGAATATCCGTGGCAGGCGACTCGTCGCGAACCGCCCGCGCAACCTCCAAGCCATTCATCTCCGGCATGGTAAGGTCCAGCAGCAACAAGTCTGGCTTTTCTTTCTTGACGTAATCCAGGGCCTCGGTCCCGGAAGCAGCTTCGCTGCAAACCTCGATTCCGGGCTGGGACGTCAAAAGCGCGCGCAGGCCTCTGCGGACTACCGCGTGATCGTCTGCGATAAGTATCCGATACGGTTGTTTCGCTGCCATGTTAAGCGGCTACGCTCCGTCACCGCGCTCTGTGCGCTGGACTAGCCTTTCTCCTTCTCTCCCGGTTACGCAAGTTTCTCAGCGGCGTCTTCGTCGAATGAAACTGGGTCCGCGCCGCCATCGAGCGGCAGAGTCACCCGGACGACTGTGCCTCGGCCCGCCACGCTTTCGATCTCGAACGCGCCGCTGAGGTGTTGCACTCGTTCACGCATCCCAGCGATCCCCACGCCCGGCGGCGCCTGCGAACCTGCGCCCTCGCTCACCACGGCCAGCCCGCAGCCCTCGTCTTCTACTTCCGCGAAAAGCCGCGCGCCCTCGCGCGAGACGCGGACCCGCGCCGTGCTGCTCCCGGAATAGCGGTGGACGTTGGTCAGCGCCTCCTGCACCACGCGGAAGACGGTCGTTTCGACTTCCTGCGATGCGCGTCCGAAATCGTCGGGAATATCCACGGTCACCACAATTTTGCTTCGCTCGGCGAATCCTCGCGCATACCAGCGCAGCGCCGGCGCCAGACCCGCCTCGTCCAAAAGCGGCGGATGCATCAGATAGGAAACCGTTCGTACCTCGCGAATAGCGTCCTCGACCAGCACCGCGGACGATCGCCACAAAGCTTGCGCCTGCTTTTGCTTTTTCGGAATGGATTCATACAACCGCGAAAGATTCATCTTGAGCGCGGCCAGGCTTTGCCCCGCGGACTCGTGCAGCTCCCTCGCCATCCGCCGCCTCTCCTCATCGCGCCCATGCGTCATTTGCCGCCATATCCGTTGCTGCTCCTCTTGCGCGCGCTTGAGCTCGGTTACATCCTGTACCACTCCGATCACGCGCGCGGCCGTGCCGTCCGGCCCCGCAATTGGGGTGCCGCGCGTAAAAAGGAATCGCGTCTCACCGGTCGGCCGGATATAGCGCAACCCATACTCAAAGGGCTGGCATTTCGCCACCGCCTCGTCGATGATCCGCCGCACCCGCGCTCGATCCTTTGGGTGGACATGTTCGGTGTAAGTGTCGCGCGTGAACGTCTCGTCCGCGGAAAGTCCGTACATCTGGCGCAAATTCCTCGATAGTCGCGGTTCTGCCGACCCAACGTCGAATTCCCAGCTTCCCAGGTTCGCAATCTCTTCCGCATGGGAGAGCAGGTCTTCCCTTTCGCGCAGTTTAATCTCAGCCATCCGGCTTTCGGTAATGTCCTGCGACATGCCGCGAACGAAAGTCACTTCGCCTTTCTTATCGGAGATGGCTACGGCGCGCGAATGAAAAATTCGTAGCACGCCTCCCTCGGTGATGAATCGCGATTCGTTGTCGAGAGGGGTGCCCTTCAATACCAGCGCCTCGAAAGCCCGCTTCGCGCACTCCCGGTCATCCGGGTGAATGGTTCGCAGGCACCACGCATGAAGACGCACCTTCCAGGGTTTGAAGCCGAGCATTTGGCAAAAGTGCGGGGACCACGCGAGCCTTTGGCGCTTTACGTCCAGCTCCCAACTTCCGACGTTCGCCAGTTCCTCGGCTTGGGCCAGCAGCATCTCGCTCTGGGCGAAGCCTTCTCGCGCGGCGGCCTTGCGGCGCAAGGCTTTCGGTCGGTGTTTGGAGGATCGCGCCTCGCGAATGCTCCTCTCGGCGGCTTTTGAGCGCAGGGGCGTTCTCTCAGTTCGCGAAGCCGAACCTCGCGGTTTCCTCTTAGCGGTACTGGAACGGGGACGGCGCCCTCTCTGGGGGTCTTCTATATTCGAGTCAACTAGATTTGAATCAGCAGCGCTGCGCGACGAGGGCAACCATTCCTCCCACCCACACACTTACTCCGACTACTCTATTGACGATGCCTCGAAAATTCCCCAAGGTAGCGGCGCCTGCAGGGGTCAGGCACCTTCAAGAAAGTGGAGCGGAGTTTACTGTTTTGTAAAATCCTGTGTCAAGATGAAACTGGTTCAAAACGGGACAATAACTACGCATCTATACGCAGAACCCGCAACTACTCCCTATTTCCCACATATGCATAAACTTGCGCTTAAGCGAATCGACGGACTCCTTCCGCGAAACGCGAAATCTTCGACTAACGCCAAATACCCTTTTTCCCGATAAGTAACTAGAAGGGCGCAACGGACGAGTTGCCTCATCGGATTCGAACTCGTAAGCGCCCGCACACGCTGGAAGCGGAAATCGCCGCTCCGGAAAGCATTGCCGAGAGCCGTCTAGTGTTTCCGCCTGGCGAAACTTAAGATCGTCGCCTTTGATGGGCGTCCGATCCGCCAGCCCACCGCGAGCTCCGTCCCGAATCCAGAAAGGGCGAATCATGTCTGCTATAGGAATGCGCATTTTGGAAGTCGGCAAACTCTCCCGCGGTACGCAGTCCATTTTGTCCCGGCTTGCGAGCAGCGGTTGGGGTTCGCGAATGGCCGAAACCTTGCGAGAAGCCGAAGTTTTGATGCGGACCTTCCGGTTCGATCTCGTTCTCGCAACCGAGTCGCTGCCCGATGGCCCCGCCTACGCGATCACGGGGCTGGTGGCGGAGCTCCGCGGGACGCTGATGGTCGCTATCGCGCTTTCGGAAAGCTGCCTGTGGCTTCCGGTGGTAGAGCTTGGCGCAAGAGTGCTCGGGACTCGCGCCCTCAGACCCGAGCAGCTTGAACAAGAGGCGCAAAACATTCTGCGCGCGCGCGACCAAGAGCAATTGCGGGTGCTCCCGTCCAGCAACCATTCTCGCTCGCGCCGCGCCAGCCCCCCGCGCCGCAAAAGCTCCGCAGCCTGAAACCGCCCGCGCGTCGCAGCGCCGCGCCTTCAGGCCATCCGCCCCGCACAAACGGGCACGTCTCGTGTTCGTAGGGGCACGATACATCGTGCCCGGCGCACATACTTGGCTACCTGTGCGCCATCCGCCTCGTCACGCTTGGGCGCGACGCCGTCATCCTGAGTGTAGTCCAGCGATTTTTCTCTTCGCGCGGTGTGTGCGCGGCGCGGGACACTCCGCTCGGAATGACGCCGCGCTCGTTACCGCGAACGATTGTTCTTCCATCCGCTACCGCCTCGCCAGCGCATTGCCGCGCGCCACGTGCCACCAAAGCGCCGCGCCCGCAATCACGGAAACCGCGCTGGCCGCCTGCGCATTCGTCAAACCGAAAAACGACCGCGGGTTGATGCGAATAAATTCCACCAAAAATCTCGCCGCGCCCGTCAGCACCAAATACGCCGCGAACACGCCACCCGCGCGCAGCCATGGCGCGCCTCCCGCAGCGCCGTCATCCTGAGCGGAGCGTCCCGGGTCTTTGTCTTTGCGCGAAGCGCCGGGACGCGCAGTCGAAGGACCTCTCTTGGCCGCATGCCATATTTGCCGCGCCCCCAACCGCCACAGCACCCACGCAATCACGCACGCCACAATCAATTCGTAAATCGGCGTGGGATGGACACGCTGCGTCGTCGGCACCAGCCCGTTGGGAAAACTCATTCCCCAGGGGAGGGAAGTGGGCTTGCCGTAATCGCCGTCGCCCGAAAGCAAGCATCCGATGCGTCCGATTCCGTAGCCCAGGGCCGCGGCAGGCGATCCTGCGTCAAACATTTCGAGCAGCGGAATTTTGTACCACTTCGCCAGCCAGACGAACGCCGCGAATCCGGCGATCAATCCTCCGAACCATGCAAGTCCGTAGCGGCTGAAAAGCAGCCCAATCGGGTTGGCGAAAAGTTCGCGCGGCGTTTCGAGCACGTGATAAATCTTCGCGCCTGCAATCCCCACCAGGCAGGGAATCGCGATGAAAATTTCCGCCGTGGTGCGAATCCTTCGGCGCCAGCCCGCGCCGCGCCATGTCCGCGCGCAACACGTAGTACGCCGCCAGCATCGCCGCGGCCACCATCAGCCCGAACGTAGGAATCTCCACCGGCCCCAGATGGATGAATGGAATCATGTGTAAGCCGGCTTAGGGCCTTTCTAACTTACTTATAACAACCACCTTATGTGTACTATTAGCCTGTACGGTAAAATGCCGGTGTTTCCATTGACACGACCGGCAAAATGCCGTACACTTACCCATTAGTCGGAGGTGAGTCATGGCTACGGCCCTAAAAGCCCAACGGATCGAACGCGTCGAGATCAGAGCAACGTCCGAGCAGAAGCGACTTTTAGAACGGGCAGCCGAGATTCGCGGCACTACTCTAACAGGTTTTATTCTAAACCAAGCTCAAGAAGCCGCAACCGCGACGATTCAGGAATTCGAACTTCTCGCACTTCGCAACGAAGATCGCCGGCTGTTTGTAGAGACGCTGTTGAATCCGCCCAAGCCCAATACTGCCCTGAGAGCGGCTGCGGCTCGACACAAAGAACTTGGACTTTAGTCCTTGGACGGCGATTTCAAAATTGAGCCGCTCGGTTCTAACCATGACCGAGCGGCTTTTTCTTGTGGAAAGGAACCTTTAGACAATTACCTCAAAACCCAAGCGCGAAAGGCTATCGAGAAGAACCTGGCAGCGGTTTTCGTCTACACTGACGGCGCGAAAATTGGCGGCTACTACACCCTCTCGTCTTTTGCCGTGAAACTCGACGAAATCCCCGAAGCTCTGGCGAAAAAGCTAACAAAAATGCCGCTCGTTCCGGCCACTCTCATCGGACGATTAGCGAGGAGCATCGAGTTTCGCGGCAAGGGCATCGGCGAAATACTTCTTATTGACGCTCTGAAGAAAGCTTATCGAAATAGCGAAGAAGTTGCATCGTGGGCTGTAATCGTCGACGCGAAAGATGCCGAGGCTGTTGCGTTTTACAAACGATTCGGATTCATCGAATTTCCTACCGTCAAGGGACGTATGTTTCTGCCGATGATTTCTGTGGCCGAGCTTTTCGTCGATGATTCTGTCCCCGACTCTGCCGCGGCCAAGCCTTCGACGCCCGCCAATCCACCCACATCTTCTTAGTTTGCTTCCAAGAATCACGTGTCTCGTGCCTCGGCGCCGCCGCGCCGTTGCACCCATTCGCCCCGCGCGCGCGTCAAATGGTGTAGGATGGCCCCACCGCAGTCCCCGGCGGGACGAGCTATTCGGAGGGTGCGAATATGACGCGCTCGACCCCATCTGCCTTTTCGCTCTTTCGCGACCTGGGCTCCCGATTGACGGCATTCCGCTTTTCGCCATTTGAAATTTCGTTCGCAATTCTAGCAGCGCTGGCGCTGATGCTTTCGCCGCAAGCAGCCTTCGCGCAACGCGCGGGCGGCCACGCAGGCGGCGGAGGACACATCGGCGGTGGAGGCGGCCACTTCAGCGGAGGCGGCAGGCCCGCCGGTTTCGGCGCAGGCGGCCATTCCTACGCCGGCCCGCGCGCATCGTCGCCCATTCACGTATTCAGCGGACCGCGCAGCGCGCCTGCCGCCGCTTCCGCTCGCGGTGCTGAAAATTCGGCCGGCGCGAATGGGTCAGGCCGCGGCGCTGCCGTTGAGCTTCGCTCTTCGGATATTTCCGCGCAGTCGTCCAACGGCTTCCCGCGCGGGCTCGGAATGTTTGCGGAGCCGGGCGGCTCCGGCGAAGCGAATCTCGATGCGCGGCGAGCCATGCCGCTGCACACCACCATCGGCTTCCCGCCGTCAAATTTGATGTCGGGCGCGCGCCGCGGCGAGCCTCTCAGTTTCTCAGGACAGGGCAGCCAAATGTGGATCTCGCAACGCGCCGGCGCGAATCGCAGTTCAGTTCGCGCCACCCAAGCGCCGCCGCAGCGCGCGCTGCCCAATCCTCCGCACATTATTCGACGTCCAATCCTCGGCGGGCCAGGATTGTTTTTCCCGTCAGCTTTCTTATTTTCCAGTCCCATCTACGGATTTTACGGCCCCGGCTTTGGCTGCGATCCCTTCTGGGCGCCCTCGTTCGAGTGCAGCAGCTTTTCTCCGTTCGGCTTCGGAGGCTTCAGCTATCTCGGTTTTGGCGGCGGCTATGGCGGCTACGCGGGCGGCTTCGGCGACTCCGGCTACGGATATGGATATGACGGCGGCTACTACGCGCCGCCGAGTTTTGACGTCGCCGCTCCCAATGTTGACGAAGGCGCGTCGCAAGAGCCCGCCCCAAGCGAGTGGCAGAATCCGCCCGCTGAAAATTCCAGTCCAGATAATTCCGGCGTCGATAATTCCGCGCCCGCGCCCGACACCGTGATCTATCTGAAGGACGGCACCAGCTTCGCCGTCAAGGATTACTGGGTGGCCGACGGCAAGCTGCACTACATCACGAGCTACGGCGGCGAAAATGCCGTTGACCTGGGCGCGTTCGATCTCCAGCGCACCACCGACGAAAACGCCAAGCAGGGAATCACGATCACGCTGCGCCCCGCGCCCGAATCCCAGCCCCCAACTCCCCAATCACCGTAGACGATTTTTCTTTACACCAACAACCACTTGCATCGTTTTGGGCCGCGGTGTAAAGATTCTCCTCGTATCCTCGGACTGCGCCCACGCGCCCCGCGATCGCGTTTCTCCCGGCTCGTGCCGAGCCTACGAGAATCGCCGAAACACGAATCCCAGAATCGCGATGCCGACGCCCCACGCTCCCACCCAAGCCGCATGTGAAAACGTAATCCAGTCGTAAGCGGCAGCGCTAATTTCGCCGGGATCGGCGGGATTGTAGTGGATGGTTACCTGCTCGCCAGGATGAAAGCGGTGAATCCACGCCACCATTTGCGCGCGCGTTCCGTGGACGTCAGGGTCGGCGACCGCCTCGTGCTGCACGCCGCCAATGTTGTAGCGAAAATCCCATGTGACGATGTACCGATCGGCGCGTCCCATGCGAATGCCGGTCTGGAATTTTTCGTTGCGCACATCGGTGCGGACAAACTCCGCCGCTACCGGCGTCCACGCGCGCAGCACGCGGTATTGCTGGTAGGCCTGCAACCCGCCAAGCAGCGCGACGATCACGCCCACAACCACCAGGCCAACGCCAAGCGCGCGCAAATTAATCGCATCTCGATTCATTTCAGCAACACTCTACCAGCCGCGATTTAGAGCGCAAGTCGCCTCCTCACCGTGGACGATTTTTCTTTACACCAACAACCACTTGCATCGTTTTGGTCCGCGGTGTAAACATTCTCCTCGTATCCTCGGACTGCGCCCACGCGCCCCGCATCTAGGTTAACCGCAATCCCTGTCACAACGTCATCCTGAGCGAAGTCCCGCGCTTTTTCCGTCGCGCGGTTTGTGCGCGGCGCGGGACGCAGCCGAAGGACCTCTCTCGGATTGAAAATGTTGCCGCGAACTAAATCGAAGAGAGCTTCTTCGACTGCGTGTCCCGGCGCTTCGCGCGAAACCAAAAGCGCGGGACACTCCGCTCAGAATGACGCCCTGACCGATGAATCACTCCATCGTATCCTCCGTCACCATTCCGCCTCACACTTTGCCTCCTGGAGAAATCATGCCGAACTACAACACGCAGGTCCCGCCGTACTCGATTTTCCCCGGCGACGTCGCCCTCGCCTTCAATAGCGAAGCCCCCGCCACCGGACAAGCCAGCCAGCAATTCGCTTTGCCCAGCTACGCCGGCTTCCCGGAGAACGCCCGCGCCATTCGCTGGCAGACCATCTTCGGCACCGCGCCTTCGGCCGTCAGCATCGTGCTGCAAACCGCGATGATCGATTCCGACGCGCAGTACGCCACCGTGGACACCTCCGCCGCAACCGCCGGCGAATCGCGCACGGTCGCAGGCGTGCGTGGCAACTTCGTGCGCGCCAAGGTTTCGTCGATCACCGGAGGCTCGGGCGTAATCGTCCAAATTCTCGGCTAACGCTGAAGTAATATGGGAAATGGCCGGTCGCGTGCAAGGTACACTCGTGATGAAGACGCGCCTCTCTTGGCTCTTGGGAATTGCGGCCCTGCTCGCGTTTTGTGGACCCGCGCGCCCAAGTTACGCCCGCACGCAGGAAAATTCTTCGCCCGCGCCGGCACCAGCGCCCGCGAAGCACACCGTCACCGTCCACTTCGACTACGATTTCGACGGCACTCCTGCTTGTCCCCAACCTGAAAACAAGCCCTGCGTCCAGCAGTTCATCGTCTACGATATTTCCGGCGGAACTTTGCCCGAGCAGCGCTTTCAACTTTTTACCGTCCCCGTGCCGCCGAACGCCAAGGGCGAGGTGAAGGGAATCACGGGGACCAGCCCGCCGCTTGCCTTCGAGTCGGGCAGGCACCTGATCGCCGTCGCCGCGCAAATGCCGGACAAAAAAGAATCCAATCCCAGCGTCTGCCAATTCTGGGTAACCGTCCCGTAGCTCGTCGCCATACGCCTCGCACCATGTGGAGTGCGCGAGCTTGCTCCCGCTGTTTGCCGTCCGGGCTTGCCCGGACGTGCTCCTCTCATTCACCACATTCACAATCGCGCCGGCGTCTTGCTTTCGTAGGGGCACAGCAGGTGGGGCCCCCAGGTCGACGGTTAGTCGAGCCTGGGGGATCAGTCGTGCCCGGCGCACATGCTGGGCGTGATGCGCGCCATCCGCCGGGCAAAAGCGGGCGTGCCGTTGAATTTGTAGGGGCACGATACATCGTGCCCGGCAAACATGCTTGGCTCCCTGTGCCCCATCCGCCTCGCTCCACCGGCGCGCAGTCATCCTGAGCGGAGTTGCGCGCGTCTTTGCTTTTCCCGCGATTTGTGCGGCGCGCAACGCAGTCGAAGGACCTCTCTTGGATTGAAAATATAGCCGCGAGCTAATAAGAGAGGTTCTTCGACTTCGTGTTCCGGCGCTTCGCGCAAAACCAAAAGCGCGGGCCACTCCGCTCAGAATGACGCCCCGATCACCCGTTCGCCGTGGACGATTTTTCTTTACACCAACAACCACTTGCGCGAATTCAGGCCCCGGTGTAAAGATTCTCCTCGTATCCTCGGACTTCGCCCACAAGCACCGCATCGCCGCTTTGGATCTTTTTTCTCCCGCCAACCCACGCGAGTGAACCTCCATGCCATCCAAAAAAACTCCACGCAAACCCGCCGCCAAACGAAAGCATCGCACCGCGCACACAAAAGCGCTCAAGCCATCCTCGGAGACGCCGCCCGGCGCGACGACCAATCGCGTTGACCCGCCGGCGGCGGATGCTTCCGCCGCTGCCAAAATCATCCTGCCCGCGCCGCTCCTGGATGCGAAACGCCTACTCCTTCAGGCCAAGCGCTATCGCCTCCACAGGTCCGAGCGTCTGGGCGACGCCTTTCGCAGAATCGGCCTCGACGAAAACGCGATTGCCGCGGGATACGCGGACGCCCTCGCGAAGCTCCAAAAGGGCAACGCGGACGCCGCCGTCGAAAAATCTCTGCTGGACATCCTGAAGGAATGCGCGCGCATCCTCGAGCCGCCGCGCCCCGCCGACCGCTCCACTTCGATCGACGTCAACACCGTCGTACAGCTAGTCCACAAAGTGGACCGCCCCCTGCGCCGTCTCCCCGAGCGCATCGCAGCCGCCGCCGAGCCTCCGGTCACAATCACCGAAGAGCCAGTCGCGGTCACCCAGCCGCTCGCCCCACCCACCGAGCCGCCCGTCGATGTCGCGATCGAGCCAAGCGCTGCGCCCTCGTAGGGGCACAGCAGAAGGGGCCCCCAGGTCGACGGTTAGTCGAGCCTGGGGGATCAGACGTGCCCGGCAAACATGCTCGGCGTGATGTGTGCTATCCGCCCGGCAGCTCTTGCAGCGCCGTCATTCCGAGCGCAGCCTGCCGGTTTCTCTCTTCCATCCGGCGCGTTTGTTGCGACGGATGCCGGCAGGCGCAGTCGAGGAATCTCTCTTCGATTTGACCTGTGGCAACGATGGCACGTCTCTTCGAATCGGCGCACACCGATACCAACCTTCACCACTCGAAAGGAACCACACATGGCTACCAGCAAAATTACGATTGGCTATTTTGTGCAACTAGGAGGGATTGCGTCCTTCGCTCTGGGCGCCATTCTGAGCATGCACCACATCGCCATCGGCGCGTCGTTTGTGGGTGGCGCGGCCGCGTTTTACATCGGCGAAAAACTTCGCTCGCTAACGTAGGCGCAAGCCAAGCGGAAATTTAGCCGCGCAAGAAGCTGCGACTCAGTGCATGCTATGCATGCTCTGGCTATACTGGAAGTACGCTATAGCCGCAATGATCACGGCGTAACCTACCACCGAGTAAATCACGATCATTATCCAGGACGGGGTCTTCTTTTTCGGGATCCATTGCCGTGCCACGTCTGTACGCCTCCTACAGCGGTATCAGAATTATAAGGACTTAGAAGACCACGTCCTCTCCACCCGCACCATAAGGTTTCGCGCCTAACAGCAAATAAAAACACCTGTAGACATGATGCGTCACCATCGCCCCTAAGTTGCATTTTCGCAGGCCGCGACTCGGCCCTGCGGCAGACCAATTCACCTTCATCCAAATATGTCTTCCACAATCACATCCGGCGCCCAGCGCTGGGCTCACGACGCCGCCACGAGCATCGATCTCGGCTACGCGCCCTTTCCCAAGCAGCAGCAATTTCACGCCTCCGCCGCGAAATACCGCCTTTTCGGAGGCGCGGCCGGCCCGGGAAAATCGAAAGCGCTGCTGATGGAAGCGATCCTGCAGGCGCACGAACATCCCGGCGCGCAACACGCTGCTTCTTCGCCGCACTTTCCCGAACTCGAGCAATCTCTGCTGCTTTATTTTCGCCGCGACGTTCCGCGCGAGCTGTACAAAAGTTTCAACGAGTCGAAACACGTGGTCACCTGGCAGAACGGTTCGACCACGCGCTTCGGCTACTGCCAGACGAAAATGACGTTTACCAATACCAGGGCGCGGAATTTCTTTTCATCGGCATCGACGAGCTCACGCTTTTCACTCTGCGCCAGTGGCAATTTCTCACCAGCCGCAATCGCTGTCCCGTGCCGGGAGCGTTTCCGTGCATGGCCGCCGCCACCAATCCCGGCAACATCGGCCACGCCTGGGTGAAAGCGCTCTGGATTGACAAGCAGGCCGCGCCCGGCATGGAAAATCCCGGCGAATACGATCCCGCCGATTACGATTTCATTCCCGCGCGCGTCTCCGACAATCCGATTTACGCCGCCGATGAAAATTATCTGAAAACTTTGCGCGCGCTGCCGTCGCATCTGCAGCGCGCGTTCCTCGACGGCGATTGGGACGTTTTCGCCGGCCAGTATTTCGACAAATTCGATCACACGCGCCACGTCGCGCGCGCCGAGGAAATCGATTGGAAACCGTGGTGGCCGCGCTGGATCAGCATAGACTGGGGCTTCGAACACTCCGCCGCCACGTATTGGCACGCCGCCATCCCCGCCCCCATTGCTGGTGCACCCAGCGGCCGTCATTCCGAGCGGAGCGTCCCGTCTTCGGTTTTGCGCGAAGCGCCGGGACGCGCAGTCGAGGAATCTCTCTTCGATCTCGCCGCCACCTCTGCTTCCATTTTCGCCCCAAATCCCGCCGCCAAAATCGCCGACCAAAACCGCGCTCGCGAAGAAGCCTCCCCAAAATTCCCCCGTCGCCCGCGCAGCTGGCTAGGCTTCGCCGGAGCCAGTCCCCGGCACGCCACCCGAATCGCCCGCATCCAGCGCAACATTGCGCGGCGACGAAAATTCCCGCTGCGTAGTCTCCTACCGCGAATACGTAACGCATCGCACGCCGCCGCGCGAACTCGCCCGCGAAATCTCCGCCGCAGCGTGCAAAGCAATCGTCATCCTGAGCGGAGTCCCGCGCCTTTTTCTTCGCGCGGTGTGAGCGCGGCGCGGGACGCAGTCGAAGGACCTCTCTTCGATCGCTGCCGACAAGCTACGCTTCCGTCCGCCCCCGAAAAAATCGACGCCATCTACCTTTCGCCCGACGCCTTCGCCCGCCGCACCGACGAAGCCTCCATCGCCGAGCAAATGGGCGACATCTTCGTCGCCGCCGGCCTCCCGCGCCCCATCCCCGCCGACGACGATCGCATCGGCGGCTGGATGCTGATGTACCAAATGCTCGACGCCGGCGAGTGGCTCCTCACCGAAAATTGCATCGAGCTGATTCGCACGCTGCCGAATCTGATCCGCGATCCCGCGCGCATCGAGGACATAGAAAAAATGGATGGCGACGACGCCGCCGACGCCGCCCGCTACGGCCTGAAATCGCGCTACGGCGCGCACCGCGTCGCCGGCGAACGCCGCATGCCGCTCGCCGACCGCATCGCCGCCCGCGTCGTCTCCGCCGACCCCACCATCCGCGCCATGCAGGCCCGCAAAGCCCAGGTCGAGGAATCGCGCGCCGCCAAGCCCGTAAAATTCCCCCACCGCCACCGCCGCCGTTGACGTAGTTGTGCCGTCATTCCGAGCGGAGTCCCGCGCTTTTTCTTTTCGCGCGGTTTCTGCGCGGCGCGGGGCGCAGACGAGGAATCTCTCTTCGATCGGGCAAAGCCGAGCGTCACGCCGTTGAATTCGTAGGGGCACGATAAATCGTGCCCGGCAAACATGCTCGGCTACTTGTTCGCTATCCGCCTCGCAGCTCTTGTAGCGCCGGCGTCCAGCCGGCGTTTTTACTTCGCGGCGAGCGAAAGTCAAAAGAGCCGTAAGAGCCGGCGCTAGAAGAGCATCCCCTCGCGCCGTCATTCGGAGTGAAGTCCCGCGTCTAGGGTGCGAAGCGCAGGCCTTCAGGCCTGCGAAAAGAACGACGGAGCGCAGCGCCTTCCTCTGCGCAGGTTACACCTGCAGCATGTATTCGAATTCATCCGGTCACCGAGAAAAGGCGCAATCCCATGAACAATCCTCCACCAAATCCTGCGCCGCATCACGACCACGCGCCACTCACGCGCCCTCGAAGATCAAATCGCGCAGCAGCGCACCGCGATCGCCTCACAGCAAAACGAAATCGCCCGCCTCCGCGCAGAAAATCGCGCGCTGCTGAACTCCATCCTCGGCATCGCCGGCATTCCACCAATATTGGTGGATTCGCCGCTTCCATCTTCTGTGTCACTCCCCGCAAAATGTCATTCCGAGTCCGCCGCGGCGGACGACGAATCTCTCTCGGCACCATCCTTCCCCTCCTCTGCGACCGCCGAGAAAAATTCCCCGGGCACGCAAAGCCCGCGGAATGACATCCCGCCTCAATCTTCCTTTCGCCAATCGTTTCCGCCGCCCTCTGCGCATCCCTCTCTGCATTCGTCCGCGGTTCGATCCTCGTTTCCGCCATCGCCCGCGCCGCGCCGCCGCCCCGCGACGCCTCTGCGCCGCCGCTCCTGGCACCAAATCACGCGCGCCCTCGAACTCGAATCAGGAAAAAAGAAAAGTGGCTAGCGACAAGCGGCGAGAGTTCCAGGTCTCTGGCTTCGTAGGGGCACGATACATCGTGCCCGGCAAACATGCTCGGCTACCTGTGCGCCACCCGCCTCGCAGCTGTTGTAGCGCCGGCATCTTGCCGGCTCTTTTGACTTTGAGATTACAATTCAGGCGAGATGCCGTCTTTACTGTTGCTGATTTCTCCGGTGAAAGATGTAGCCCTTCGCTTGCGGCCAGAATTCGTCCCAGGCGTTCGCGCCCATGCGGCCCGCAAAACCTTCGGCCGTGCGCAGCAGGGCATGTTGAACATCCGCCTCGCTATCTGGCCGCCACGCATTCGACAAAAAGTTATTCCCAGGAACTGCGATGAATCGCGCATACGCGGGCGCGAAATTCCCGTCAGGACGCCGCGCGAGAAACGTCATCTTGATTACATTTTTTACGCGCCCGCCAAAAGAATCCTCCGGCACTGGAAAATATCGCGGATCCTCGCCCCACAGCGCGCCGAACCCGGCTTCCATCACGTTACTGGTGGCCACTCCGGTAAGGCGCACTCCGAATCGTTCGCCAAATCCTCCCCAGTGCGGACCGTCCTCGCGCGGATGATCCAGCGCCGTGCCCACCGCCGACGTGATCACGCCTCCCGCAAGGTGCTGCGGCCAAAGCGTGTTTTTAACGATCCAGCTGAGCCGCTCCTGCCCCGTGATCGGAAGGTAAGGCGCGCTCTGGCTTGCGCTCTGATCGGCGCTCCGATCTGGGGCGAGCGCCGGCGCGTCCGGCAATAGCGAATCGCCGGAATCGCCAGGTCGGAATTAGCTCGGTGGTGTTGGTGAAAGTATTCGCGGGCTGATCGTCTGCGAGCACTTGTCCCTGCGCAGCCACGGCGCCAAACACGAGCGCTGCCGCGAGCAAAATCGCGCAGCCGCAAAATCGAATGCGAGCCACTGCGCTGAACGAAACTGCGTGTCTCTGAAGCCTCTTACCGGTAAAAAGCATCCCGCAACCCTATCAGTTCCCGCCCTGTAACGGAATACCGAAGTCTCCCGATCCATCCCAAACGCCAGCGCCGTCGTCGCAAGAATAGCGACGGGGAACAAAAACCGGCGCACCCCGTCACGGGGTGAGGCCTACCGCGCTGTCGACCAATTCGGCACCGCCCCGCCGCTACAAAGCACGCTTAGCATTTCGTAGGGCTACGCAGCTCAAGATCGCGCCCGCGCCAAACATGCTCCAGAGCGTGATGTGAGTCCGATCCACAGCACGAATGTCGCGATACCCCTCGGGATCCCGACCGGTCGCCACTGAGAGAAAGTCCGGGTGATTTTTCGCTTCGCGCGATATAGCGTCAGAGCGACGCGAGGACACCCAGCGCAGAGCGCCGCGCACAGAAACATGTGCCTCATCTTCGATTGCTACTGCTCTGACGCGTCACTCGATAGCGAACCGTCGCACAGAACATCCTACGCGATACTTCCTAAGCGAGCCACAATGTCCACACAATCGAAATTTCAGCAGCCGAACGCAGCCCAAGAAGGGCTCCCAGGTCGCCGGCAAGGCGAGCCTGGGAGATTTGTCCCCGTCGAAGGCCCCGCCGCCGCGAATTCCTACGGCCTCAACAACGAGCAGCTCCCCGACCGCCTGCAGGAGGCGCTGCGCCGCCTCGTCTTCCAATTTTCCACCGAGTCGGAACTCTCGCGCCGCCAGGAAATTCGCCGCATCAAGCAGGCGCACCAATTCTGGCGCGGCCTGCAATATCTCTGGTGGGACGAGCGCGACCAGAACTGGCACCTCCCCTTCGAGCAAAAGCTTGTGGACCCCAGCTCCATCGAGGACATGCCGCGCTACGAATTCGTCACCAATATTTACCAGGCGTTCGGCCTCTCGCTCGTCTCCGTGCTTTCGCAGGACGTGCCGCGCGTGCGCTTTTTCCCCTCGTCCGCGCAGGCCGAAGAGGACGTCGCCGCCGCGAAAGCCGCCACCGAAGTTGCGGGCCTCGTCGAGCGCAACAATCGCATCGGCAATCTGATCGTCGATGAAGCCTTCAATCTTTGGACCGACGGCAAAGTCGGCGCATACGTGCGCTTCGTGGTCGATGGACAGCGCTTCGGCTTCCACCCCGAGACGGAAATCGCCGCCCGCGAAGTGAAAATCGGCGCCGACGTCTACGTCTGCCCCGAATGCGGCGCCGAAACCCCCGCGTCGCCTACCGATCGTCATCCTGAGCGGAGTGCGCCGACTTCTTCGTCCGTGTTCGCGGGTTCTGCGAACACGCCGGCGCACGCAGTCGAAGGACCTCTCTTCGATGTAACCCCAGCCAATCAATCGACAGCGAAGAGCGATCCTTCGTCTCCGTCGCGCGGCCGCACACAACGCAGCGAAAACCAAACCGCGCGCGACTCCGCTCAGGATGACGGTGCTCAAGCAAGCCGCCATTCCCACCTGCTCGAATTGCGGCGCGCTGCTCACCGAAGAAGATTTCGTCGCCGCGGAAACCGTCACCGTCCCCGCGGCGACAAACGCGCCTGCGCGTCCCCAACGGCCAGGAAGTAATCACCATCGTCGGCGGCCTCGAACTGAAAACTCCGCCCTGGGCCAACGAGATGCACGAGTATCCCTACCTCCAATGGAACATGGAGGTGCACCAGGCGCGCCTGCGCGCCGCCTATCCGCACGCCGCCGACAAAATCGGCGCGCCGGTCGCCAGCGGCATGCAGGAATACGAACGCCTCGCGCGTCTCGCGCAATCGCAGGGCGGACCGCTCACCGAGGGCGGCGACTTCAACATTAATCTCATCACTTTTCAGCGCACCTGGCTGCGGCCCTGGGCGTTTTTCGCGCTGGAAGACAAATCGCTGCGCGACGAACTGCTGCAGCTTTTTCCCGATGGCGCCTACGTGCGCATTCGCGGGCGACGCCTACTGCGAATCGCGCAACGAAAATATGGACGATCACTGGCGCGTGCTGCACGCGCTGCCCGGCGACGGTTCCAGCGGGCGCCCCGCGCTCGGCGATTCGCTCATCAGCGTGCAGGAGCGCTTCAACACGCTCTCGAATTTGCAAATGGAAACCTACGAATACGGCATCCCGCCGATTTACGCCGATAGCGAAGTGCTCGATTTCGATTCGCTGCAAAGTCAATCCGCCGAGCCGGGCGCGCACTATCCCGCTCGCGCCAAGCCGGGGCAATCGCTCGCCGCCGGATTTTTCCAGCCCGAGCCCGCGCGAGTTCCGCCCGATCTCGCGCAGCACGCCGCAAATTTGATGGGGCCGATCGCGCAATTTCTTACCGGCGCGTTTCCCGCGCTTTTCGGCGGCTCGATGGCCAATAACGACACCGCCGCCGGCTACTCGATGGCGCGCGATCAGGCCATGGGACGCATCGGCCTCGTCTGGCGCCGCATGAAATTCTTTCACGCGGACGTGATGCTGCTCGCCGTCGATTGTTTCCGCACGGAATCGCCCGAACGATGTGGAAGTGACGCTGCTCGGCGCGGGCGCCGCCTTCGAATCGAAATGGATTCGCCTCGCGGACCTGAAAGGAAATTTCTTCAGCTATCCGGAAACCGACGAGCAATATCCGACGCTGTGGTCGCAGCAGCGCGCCGTGCTGCTGCAATTGCTGGCGAATCCCGATCCGCAGATGCAAGCCGTCCTCGCGCATCCGGAAAATATGGCGCTGATCAAGCGCATGATCGGCCTCGAGGAATTCGTGATCCCCGACGAAGAATCCCGCACCAAGCAATACCGCGAAATCGCCCAACTAGTAGCCGAATCCCCCATCACCGTCCGCAGCGGATGCAGGCAGACCGTCGGCGACAATATGCAGCGCCTCGTCATCTCTGAGGGAACGCATGCGAGCGAAGTGTCCCGTCTTCGTCTTCGCGCGAAGCGCCGCGGACACCAGGAAGGGCTCCCGGGTCGACGGTTAGTCGAGCCCGGAGATCCGTCGAGCCTCTCTTGGATGTACCCGGTGAGGCCGCCGCCGCAAGCAACCCGGGCCCCGCCCTCGAACTCATCCTCCCCAGCATCATGCCCGACGAATTCGCCGACAATCACGCCACCGAACTCGAAATCTGCATGCGCTGGTTTTCCTCCGACGCCGGCCAAGTCGCAAAAATCGAGTCTCCATCCGGCTATGCAAACGTCCGCGCCCACGCCATGTTCCACCGCGAATACCTGCTGAAGCAGCAGCGCCAAGCCCAACAGGGAACCGCCATCCCGCCGCGCGTCGCGCCCTTTTCGTAGGGCATAGCACACGGATCAGTTGTGCCCGGCCATGCTTGGCATGATGTCGCCCATTCGGCTCGAATGAACGGGCAAGACGCGGTCCCTTTTTCTTCTTGAGGTCCTAGAAATCTTTCGGGTGGAAAACGGTCAAACCGGGAATTTGTCTGAAGTCGTCCTTCTCATCGAAGGTTAGAATATGGTCGATTCCATTGTTCTTCATGATCACGCTGTGAATCACATCTCCGACGCCCGAGTGATAGCTCAGAATCCCGTCACGCACGTCGTCGAAAAATCTCGCGAAGTCGTAATCCTTGTCGGGGCTGACCTTGAGGAAATGCAATCTGAGGTTCCCAAAACTTTCAATGAAAAGTCGCTGCTCAATCTCCGCAACATCGGCTGGATCCATTTTCTTTGATGAAACCAAAATGTTAACCATTTCAGTCACTGCCCAGATCGACGTGCAAAGCCAGACGTCCCGCGCCTTCGCAAACACATCCAGCGCACGCTGAACCATCTGCTTCTTATGCGATTCTTGCTTGTCGGGCGAATAGTAGGCAATCAGGATGTTGCTATCGAGATAGATGGACCTCATCTACCTTTTGGTGCGGGCATGGACACGTACGTTTCGCTTCTCTCGAAACGTGCGAATAGCCTTGATCGACACGGTCTCGCCTGATTTCATCTTGAACTTTACCGTCACAGGCTTTGCGACCGTCCTAACGCGGGTTGACGCTGCTCGTTTCTTGCTCATGAAGTAATTTTAGCACCGTTGCGAAGTCGAAGGGAGCTAGATTCCGCCCGTGCCAGCGCGATTTTCGGCCTCTCGCCTTTACCTCTTGAATTCCACGGTGAGAAGCATATGGCTTGCGGTGGGTTTGCCGTTCGTCTGCGCGGGTTCAAATATCCAGAGCTGCACCGCCTGTTCCGCGGCGCGCTTCAGCAGACGCGGACCCGCCACGATTTTCGTCGCTCCTAAATTCCCTTTTTCGTCGATCACCGCGTCGAGTTTCACCACTGTGCTCACGTCAAGGTTTTTCGCCCACGGCGGAAGCGGCGGCTGAGACCCCTCAACGATTTTCGCGGGAATGTTTTCAGGAGCCGTCGGCGCAACCGGCTCTGCGGGTTTTGGCTGCTCGGCCTCCGGCTCCGCTGCAACTACGCGTGGCCCCTCATCCACTGCGGTTTCCGGCGCCGACTTGCTGAGCGCTTCGCGAGGTCGAACGATTTTGCCAACCGGTGCTCTGCCAACTGCGCCCAGCCGCGCAGCCGGAACTTTTGCACCCGGAGCGGCGGGCGTTTGCACCACCACGGGCAGCGGCACCCTCGGCGGCGGCCTCCTTACCGGAGCAGCGGCCACGGGCAAATCGCTTGGGTGGATGAACAAGCCGTTCACGGCGTGCCATATGAAACCGAACGCCACCACGATCGCCACGCCCACCACAATTTCAGAGTAGAGCAGGTTCTTCCCGGTGGTCAGCCTTTCGACCAGCGGCATCGGCGGAGGACCGATTTCCTCCTCAATTGCCTCGCCCGCGCCATCCGCTCCTTCTGCTTTTTGCGGGCCCTCTGCGCTTTTCGGCGCTCCCGGACGGCGGCCGATTTCCGCGGCCGCTCGTTCCTTCAAGGCTGCGCGCTTGGCAAGCTCGGCTTCGCGCGCCATTAGCGCGGCGAGATTGGCTTTGTCCCTTGCGTCGCTCGACTCCGCGGCATCGTCATGTGCTCCAGCTGGAACGGCCGCCATTGCTCGAAGAGCCGCATCAATCTGTTCGCCGGTTGGCACGGTCGCGGATGGCGCGGGAGGCACTTCCGGAACCATCTCGTGCGCGGGAACAAGTACTTCGCGGCGAGGACCGCTCGGTTTTTCTTCTTCTTGTTCTTCGGGGGCCTTCGCGGGCGGCAGCTTCACTTCGGAAGCGTTCGCGCTCATCATCGCCAGCGAATTGTCAGCCGCTGCATCAGCCTCTGCGCGCGCGGGCGCAGCGGTCGGCTGGGCCGGGGCCGGAGGTTGAGGCTCGGCTGCGGCTGGCTTCGGTTCCTCGGCAGCAGCAGCGTGGCTCTCGGACTTCTCCGCCGCAGCTTCAGGCTTTTCTCCCGCCGCCGGCGATTCTTCCGGGTCGGCTTCCCAAAAGCCAGGCGCGGTTTCCATGAACTCCAGATCGGTGTAGCCTAGCTCGCCTTCCGGCGGCGCTTCCAGCACTTTGCAGAGAATTTCTTGCCCCGATTGGTCGTTGCGAAGGAAAAGGGATTGTCCCGGCTTCACTCTCGTGCGCAGATTCAGCACCGCACCATCGTCGAAGGTAAGCGTGGTCGTCGCGGACTCCGTGAACAGCTCGCGGCGGTCCGTTCCATCCATGATCTTCGCGCCTTGGATCGTCACCGGAATTTCCAAGGCTTGTGCTTGAGCAATGCGCGCAGCGTCGGGCATTTTTTTCTTGGCTCGTTCGCTCGAAATTCGCAATTTGGGCCCGCGTGAACTGAAAACATGCCCCCGGCACACAGCAATATGCGCACCAGCCGCCCAGCGCGCGAGCGGGTCCCAAGTTAGGCTATAGGCCGCCCAGGCCCGCCGCAATAGCCTCGAAGGACAGGTGTAACGATAGGTGCAACAAGGATTTACTTGATGGATACTGCGTTGATTTTGCCGTCGTAGGGGCACAGCATGCTCTGCCCGGCAAACTTACTTGGCTACCTGCTCGCCATCCGGCTCATCTTCACGGGCGCGCCTGCCTGTGGAGTGCGGCGGCTTGCCGCCGCTGTTTGCCGTCCGGGCTAGCCCGGACGTGCTCCCCGCATTCAGCTACGAGGCACCTCTCTGGCGTCCCCCCGCCGGTGTTGCCTTCCCTGGGAACGCCAATCTCCCGATTGGCGCCTTTGCCGTTGTTGCCTCAAACGCGCGGGTACTGCTGCGTCATGCAATGAATCGTACCCAGCCCTAAAACCAAATCGCGGCAATAAATGGGGACGATTTCGCGGGTAGGGAAGAGCGCCGCCAGCGTATTCAGCGCCACGAGATCGGCGCGATCGTTGAACGTCGGCACCAGCACAATTCTATTCGCGATGTAAAAATTCGCGTAACTCGCCGGCAAACGCTGCCCGTCAAAAATCACCGCCCGCGGCATCGGCAGCGTTTCCACGCGCAACGGCTCGCCCGCCTGATCTCTCGCGCTTCGCAGCAGGGCAAGGTTTTCTTGCAGCTCCGGATAATTCATTTCCGCGGGATCATCCTCGACCACCGTCACCACCGTTGTCTCGTCGACAAATCTCGCCAAATCGTCAACGTGCCCGTGCGTGTCGTCTCCCGCGATGCCGTTTTTCAACCACACCACGTTCGTCACGCCGAAACATTTCTTGAAAACCTGCGCATAATCGAATCGCGTGAATCCGGGATTGCGCGCCTGCGCCTCGCTCAGCAGACATTCCTCCGTCGTCAGCAGCGTCCCGCAGCCGTTCACGTCAATCGCGCCGCCCTCGAGGACCACGCGCTTCCCTTTGTGCTCCGGCAGAATCAGCGGCACCTTGGGACGCAATCGCCGATGCACGTACGCCGCCGCCTTCGCGTCTTTTTTGTGATCGTCATATTTCGCCCACCCATTAAACCCAAAATTCAGCAGCGTACAGGTTCGCGCATCGTCATCCTTTCCCGCTTTCCTCGTGCTCTGGATTTAGTAACGAGCCGCTTGCCTGAGGGCTGCCATCGCGAGCGAGGCCGCCGTTTGGCCGACGAGGGATCTGCTTTTGGTTTCCCTCTTCGGACGCGGCTCCGCCCTCGACCACTGCAATCGGCCCCGAATCGCGCATCCACCCGCGGTCGGTGGGAACATAAAAAAAGTCGATCGCCTCCAGCTCCGCGCCCGCTTTTCGCAGGATCGTCTTTGCGCGCTCCTCCGCATCGCGGCTTTCGACCAGCAAAAAAACGCGCTCCACGCGCGTCAGGTGCCGGACAATCTCCGCAAACGCCCACGGAATCGGCGCGAATTTCCCGGGCCAATCGGTAAGCTCGTGCGGCCACGCGAGCCAAGTCGCCTCGTGCGGCTCCCACTCCGCCGGCATCCGAAACGCAGTCGCCTCAAGCCTCAATGTCACCTACCCTTTCGCCCGCCTCGTAGGGGCACGATATATCGTGCCCGGCGACAATGCTTGGCTACTTACAGAATGCCAGCCTCGCAGCTCTTGCAGCGCCGGCGTCTCGCCGCCGGTGTTGCCTTTCCTGGGAACGCCAATCTCCCGATTGGCTCTTCGCCTTTGCTTTTGTCTTCGGAGGGGCACAGCATGCTGTGCCCGGCAAACTTACTCAGCTACCTCCATGCCATCCACTTCGGTCGCCCGGCGCCGTAGTCCATGCGGAGTGCGGGAGCTTCCACCCCAGCACGCAACATCCGCGTGCCGGGGACTCCGGCTTGCTCCCGCCGTTTGCCGCGCGTGCTTGCCCGCGCGTGCTGCTACCTTTCTGCAATCGTGCACGGGGTTCGGCGGCTGCCATTATTTCTCGAGCCACCGATTCAGGATTGGCTGATACGCATCCACGCGACGGTCGCGCAAAAACGGCCAGTTCCGCCGCGTGTCTTCGCTCTTCGCGGGATCGCACTCCACCACCAGAATTTCTTCCTTATCATTTGAAGCTTCGGCGACCACCTGCCCAAACGGATCGGCCACAAACGAATTCCCCCAAAACTCAATCCCCGTATCGCCGGGGTGAGAGTTGTTAGGAGAGGCGCTAGCAGTGAGAGGGACGTCATTCTGAGCGGAGTCACGCGCGCCTTTGCCTTTCCCGCGTTTTGTGCGGGCGCGTGACGCAGTCGAAGAACCTCTCTTGGATGCTTCAGTAGGCCTCGCACTCGAATCGCCCTCCGGCCCTTCAAATCCCACGCGATTCACCACCGCCACGTACACGCCATTGGCAATCGCGTGCCCGCGCTGAATCGTCCGCCAGGCATCCAGTTGCGCCGCGCCGAACTCTTTCTTCTCCGCCGGATGCCACCCGATGCTCGTGGGATAAAAAATCACCTGCGCGCCGCCCAGCGCCACCGCCCGCGACCCTTCCGGGTACCACTGATCCCAGCAAATTTGGACGCCGACGCGCCCATAGCGCGTATCGAAATTCGGAAATCCCAGATCGCCCGGAGTGAAATAGAATTTTTCGTAATAAAGCGGATCATCTGGAATATGCATCTTGCGGTATTTGCCCAAAAACGTGCCGTCGGCATCCAGCACCGCGCAGGTATTGTGATAAATCCCCGCCGCGCGCCGCTCGAAGAGGGAAGCGACAATCACCACTTTATTTTCCCGCGCTACTTTGCCCAGCGCTTCGGTGGCGGGACCCGGCACCGCCTCGGCCAGATCGAATAGCGCGGCATCTTCGCGGCGGCAAAAATATTCGCCGCGAAAAAGCTCGTGCGTGCAGACGATTTGCGCGCCCCGCCGCGCGGTCTCGCGAATTTTCGCGCTCGCTCGCGCCAGATTTTCCTCGGCATCTTTGCCCGAGCGCATCTGCAGCAAGCCCAGCACAAATTTGTCGTTCATCGCGCCATCGTACCACGAGTCGCACAGCCACCCATCTTGTCACCCCGAGCGGCGTGTAAGCGCCGTCATCCTGAGCGGAGTCCCGCGCTCTTTTTTCTTCGCGCGGTTTGTGCGCGGCGCGGAGAGAAAGGGCTCCCGGGTCGACGGTTAGTCGAGCCCGGGAGATCAGTCGTCGAAGGATCTCTCTTCGATCGCACGTCCAGCACAAGGTTTAATCCAAGAGGGATTCTTCGACTTCGTGTCCCGGCGCTTCGCGCAAAAACAAAACCACGGGACACTCCGCTCAGAATGACCGCGATTGATTCGGCGCGATTGGAACCTGCGAATTGCTGAAATGGAACAGAAGTGCGAGAGGGAAGCGATTGAAAGCAATCAAGCTTGACGAAAACCGGAAGTTTGAAAGCTTAGTCCAGAGGCGTTCCGAGGTTGCTCTAAACTCTAAACTTTCCTCTACCCTACAGATTCCGCGTAACTCCGCCCATCGAGCGCGATCCGCTATACGTGCTCTTGACCGTGGGCGGCGGCGCCACCAGCCGGATCACGTGCTGCAATCGTTCCGGCTTAAACGGCTTGGCCATGCAGATCACCGCGCCCATCTGATGGCTCGCGGTGTAGTCCGCCGGCTGCGCGGAGCGCGTGAGCAGAATCACGGGAACGCGTTGCAGCCGCTCGTTGCGCTTGATAATCAGGCAAAGGTCATGTCCGGACATATCCGACCCTTCCACTTCGGCGATAAACGCCGCGGGGACGGTGGTGCGCAGAATCGCCAGCGCCTCTTCCGCCGTTGCGACGATCACTACCTTGTACCCATCCTGCTCGAGCATGTGGCGCAAGGTCGTGCCCGTATGCGCGTCCGGCTCAACCGCCAAAATCATGGATTCGCCGCGCCCGGATTGCACCGGCTCCAACGGATTACTTCGCGAGTAGCCCGCGCTGCTCGTGTCCTCCACTTTCGTGACCGCACTGGCGGCGTGAAATTGCACCGCCACGCCGTATTTCCCGTCGGTGTGCTTGATCACGCGGACGATATCCGCTTTCTGCGGCTGCTCCATCGCGGCCTGCGCCCGTGAATAGGGGAACGTGACGTTGAGGGTCTGGCCCTGGAAATAATCGGCATGGTCGCTGGTGAAAAGCAGGCCGTCGCGCGACACATCCACCGTCATGGACACTTCCTGGAATGGCTTCGAGGGACCTGCGGTCGAAACGTGAACTTGAGCGGAAATCTTGGCGCGTCGCCGCCTGCGTCGCTCCGCCCCATTGTGTGCGCCCGTCGCCGCCTTGGCGCCAGGCTCTGCGGAAGCTTCTACTGTAGTGCTCATCCCCATCACCTCAGAATTGTTATGAATGCGGATCCGATAGCATTCGCAGTTGGCCGGTCGGTCATCCCCGCGCTCCAAATTCTACAGAGAGCGACACGCAGGCGAAATAGTACTTCAGTTACAATTTGGTCATCACCCCCCTGCCGAACACCCCCCGGCAAAGCAAGCCCGCGCCACCACTTACCCCGATCCGCGGATTTGCTTCTGTGTGGAGTGCGGGAGCTTGCTCCCGCTGTTTGCCGCTCGGGCTTGCCCGGGCGTGCTGCAACCACCCAATTACATCTCCCGTTTCTCCCTGAATGGAGGTTTTTCAAATGCCCGCAACATCCACCCGCGCACGAAGCGCCATCAAGCACAGAACGCTCCCCAGCCTCCCGATCCCGCGCCCAACTCCACGCACGACACCCGTGCGCGCTCGCGCCGCCACCGCCCGCTCGCCCCGCGCACCCGCCCACCGACGACGAAATCCTCGGCCTCGACACCGCGTCTCCGCGCAGCCCCGATCGCCCAAGCCGCCTTCGATTTCGACGCAACGTCCGCCGATGCGGAAAGCGCGCCCACAAACGAAAATTCCGCCGCCGCACTATCCGACGTCGCCGATCCGGCCGCCGAGCCCGCCAGCTTCCGAGGAATCTTCGAGGCCAATCCGGAATTGCGCCGCGCCTGGCAGGACGCGCAGGCTTACCGCGAAACCTTCGCCACTCCCGAAGCCGCCCGCGCCGCCACCGCCCAACTCGCCGACCTCGATCGCATGGACGCGCTCTTCTTCTCGCGCCGCCCCGAAGATCACGCCGAGCTAGCGCAAGTAGTCGCCAGCCTCGACCCCGAATCCTTCGCCTCGCTAGCGCAAGCCATCACCGCCTTCGCCGCCTCTTCAGCCGCCCCCGACCGGCATCGTCATCCTGAGCGGAGTGCGCCGGTTTCTCCTTCCGTGTTCGCCGACTCTGCGAACACGCCGACGCACCAGGAAGGGCTCCCGGGTCGACGGTTAGTCGAGCCCGGGAGATCCGTCGAAGGACCTCTCTTCGATGCAGCCGAGTCCTCCGCGCCTGCCACGCCCCGCGCCCCCACCGCCGCCCAAGCCGAATTCTTCCACGCCGCCAACGCCGCCGCGGTCGAAGGCGTCCTCGACGCCATCGAATCGCAGGTCGAACGCCTCTTGCCCGAAGGCGTTTCGAAATCCGCGCGCAATCGCGTAGTCGGCGAAATTTATCGCGAACTCGACACCACCCTGCGGTCGAATCGCCAGCTAGGCCAGCAAATGCGCGACGCCTTCCGCAGCGGCTCGCTCGACAACGACCATCAGCGCGCCATCGTCTCGCTCGTCACCGGACGCGCGCGCCAGGCGCTGCCTGCCATCGCCAAACGCGTCCTCAACGAGTGGACATCCACCGTAGTCGCCGCCAACAACGACCGCCGCGCACGCCAGCACGCCGCCGAGCGCCGCATCGACATCTCCGGCGCAAGCGGCGCCGCCACCGCCGGACGCTCCGCCTCCCCGCGCAGCGTCGACTACGCCCGCATGTCCGACTCCGACATCCTCAATTTGTAGGGGATTACTTCAGGTTGGACGGCCAGCAGAGCAGCGCCAGACAAGCGGCTCCGTATGTGGAGTGCGGGAGCTTGCTCCCGCTGTCTGCCGCTTGGGCTTGCCCGGGCGTGCTCCTCGGACTGACCGAGACAGCCTGCGCCAGCCGATCCTCGTTGCGTCGTCTTCGGGGGCACAATATTTCGTGCCCGGCTCTGCCCGCGCCTAATGCCACAATTCCTTGCTCGCCAGGTCCGCGCCCGCACGCATCGCCTTGAACTTCTCCCAAATGACGGTCGGATGCACCTCGGTCCGATACAGCGCCTGCGACGAAAATCCGCAATCCGCTCCGGCGATCACATTCTCGCGCCCCACCAGCTTCGCGAACCGCATCAGCCGCTCGCAAATCAGCTCCGGATGCTCGACGATGTTGCTCGCGTGCGTCACGACGCCCGGCACGATCACCTTTCCCTCCGGCACTTTCACGCGCTCGAACAGGTGATATTCGTGCTCGTGCCTCGGATTCGCCGCCTCGAAGCTGAATGACCCCGCGTTCACCTTCAGCACGTAGCCGATGATCTGCGCCAGACTCGCCTCATGGATGCGCGGCCCTTCGTTGATGCCGTAGCACGTGTGGAAGCGGATTCGCTCCACGGGAATTCCGCGCAGCGCCGCATTCGTTGCTTCCACGTAAATCTCAGCGCGCCGCGCTTGCTGCGCGTTGGATAATCCGGGCTCCGCGAAAATGTCCGATAAGAAAGGGTCATCGATCTGAACGAGAAATCCCGCCGCGACGATCGCCTTATATTCGTGGCTCAGCGCGGCGGCGACAGCCAGAAAATATGCCTCCTCGCTCTTGTAATATTCGTTCTTCCCAACGCCCGAAGGCGCCGTCGCCGGCATGAACACGTGATCTTCGCGTACGCCCGCTGCCTTCGCGGCCGCCTTGAGATTTGCGATGTCCTTTTGCAGCGCCGCCTCGCCGGTATATTTCACCGGTCCAACGCAAACCAGCGGAACCGCCGGGACAATCGCCGCGCCGAGCATCGCCTCCTTGAAATACTGTTCGTAGTATTCCGGAAACGCGGCCACCTCCGCCTGAAAGAGCGCCGCCTTCTGGTTCGGCCGCGCCTCGAATCCTTCCAGCCGCTCGCGGATGTACGTGAAGAAGCCGCCCTTCGACATTTCTCCGTCTGTCACAATATCGATTCCGCAGTCCGCCTGTTTTTTCACCGACTCGACCACCGCCGTCGCAATCGCCGCCTCGAGCGCCTTCGCGTCGTAAGGTTTCCCGGCGAATTTCGCCTTCAACAGATCAAGCACCGCATGCGGACGCGGCAAGCTCCCAATATGCGTAGTCTGAATCCGGTCAGTATTCTGTTGCAGCGCCATGTCGCTCGTCTCCGCGCCGCATTATCTCGCGGACCCACCCCTCTCCCCAAACTTTACCCGCCGCGACTCCGTGTGTGGAGTGCGGAAGCTTGCTCCCGCCGTCTGCCGCTCGGGCTCGCCCGAGCGTGCTCCTCGCATTAGCCAGGCAGCCGCCCCCGATCCAATCCTAAGCGCCGCATCTTCGTAGGGGCACGATACATCGTGCCCGGCGCAGATACTTGGCGTGATGTAAGCCATCCGCTGCGCTCAGATGGGCGCGCCTTTGCTGTGCGCCGTCATTCCGAGCGAAGTCCCGCGCTTTTTTCCTGCGCGCGGTGTGTGCGCGGCGCGGGACGCAGTCGAGGAATCCCTCTTGGATGTAACGGTTCGGCACCGCGTACGCCGAAGAGAGATCCCTCGATTCCGTCGCGCGCCCGCAAACACCGCGGGAAACGCAACACCGCGCGCGACTCCACTCGGGATGACATCCACTTCTCTCCGCCACCGTCCGTAAAGGACACCCGCACCACGATTCTCGCCACTTTCCAAAAGGGGAACCAACCAATGCCACAAATGCAAAACGCACAATCCGTCGCACTCCAGCTCGAAAAAGTGCGCGACAAACTCCCGCTCCTCTACGAACGCGACGACATACTTCTCACCATGATCCAGCAGCGCGGCGACGTCGAAAAAGTTTCCTCCCGCAACATGCGCCTCCCGCTGCAAATCCGTCCCGGAGGCAAAGCCGGTCTCGCCAATATGGACGGCGGCGACCTGGGCCGCGGCTCGGGCACCGTTTATGACGTCGCCCAAGTCACGCCGGTATTTTTCCGGCACGCCGTCGAAGTCACCAAGCTCGTCGAATACGCCAGCAACGCCCCCGAAAAAGCCGTCGAGAACGCCGCCAAGCGCGAAGTGAAAAACGCCATGGTGCAGTTCCGCTCGTTCCTCGACAAAATCATGCAGACCAACGGCAACGGCGTCCTCGGCACGATCAGCTCCGTCACCACCAGCGGCCTTCCGTCAGGCGTGGCCGCGCAATTCGCCATGGCCAAGCCGCCCGGCGCGCAGCTTTTCTATTACAACCAAACCGTCGAAGTGTACGACTCCACTCTCACCACCAATCGCGGCTCGGCCAACGTGCTGCTCGTCGATCCATTCAACTCGCTGATTCAGGTGGACGCGCTACCCAGCGGCACCGTCGCCACCGACGTTGTCGTTCACGACGGCCTCACCGGCTCCGCGCCCACTTCGCTTTTCGGCATCCTCTACCACCAGACGAATGCCACCACCGGCACCTGGCTCAATCTGAATCGCGCCACGTATCCGGTGGAACTCGCCACGCCGCGCGTCAACGGCAACAATTCCGCGCTCACGCCCGGCGCCGTGCGTCTCGCCATCAACAAAGTGAGGAAAGCCCTCGGCAGCAACCAAATCAGCAAGCTGATCGCCTACACCTCGCTCGAGCAGGAACATCAGTGGGAACAGCTCGGCGTCACCATCTCGCAAATCATCAAGGAGGGAGCGGGCGGACGCGCCAGCGATCTCGATCTGCTCTTCACCGGCGAGAAGTCCATGGCCGGCGTGCCCATCAAGTCGAGCATCAACGCCAATCAGTCGCGCGTGGATTTCCTCGATCTGTCGCACTGGGGACGCGCCGTCATGCAGGACATTGATTTTTACGATGTCGGCGGACAAACGGTGTTCCCGATTTACGGCGCAAGCGGCGGTCTCGCCTCGGCCTACATCTTCTACTTCGTCACCGGCTTCCAGGTGTGGAACGAGTCCCCCCGCAGCGGCGCCTACATCGACAACCTAGCCATCCCCACCGGCTACTAGCCGCCTCACTGTTAGCGCCGTCATTCTGAGCGGAGTGCGCCGTTTTCATGCCTTCCGTGTTCGCGCCGTATGCGAACACGCCGGCGCACGCAGTCGAAGAACCTCTCTTGGATGTACGCCTCGCCATCGCGATCAATCGAAGAGAGGTCCTTCGACTCCGTCCCGCGCCCGCAAAAGTCGCGGGAAATGCAACACCGCGCGTGACTCCGCTCAGGATGACGTGGTTTTTGCGGGCGCCTTCACTGCGGCGTCTCGGTGTGGTGCCTCAACTCCCATCCGGGAATCCGCCGCGGTGCAGGACCATGGGAAAACGCGGCAGCGTACTCGGCTTGCGGACATCCGCTCGCCAACCATCGGGGTACGGTTCCAACCCCTGAAACAGGGGCGACGTCTCCGCCGTGCCTCCGCCAACCAACCGCTCAAGCGACGTCCGCAGCGCCTGCATCAAGCCGGCGCCAAAGCGCGCGTCCCACTTCGCTTCGATCGCGGCCACCAATTTTTCGTACGCGTCCCGATCCTCGCGGCCCACGCGCGTCAGGCGGACGATCTTTCCGCGGCCTCCGCGCGGCCCCGCCTCCTCCACAGCCGCGCCTCTCTTCCGCAAAATTCCCATCGCCGTGCTGATCGCTTCTTTCGAAACACCGCTTAGCACCGGCAAATCTCGCACCGGCACGCCTTTCTCATCCAGTACCCGCAGCACATTCGCGCCGATCGCGAGCGATACCTCCGACTCATTCTCGAACTCGATCGCGAAAGCCAGCAGCGCACGCGACAGCAGCGCGGACAAAGGCAACCCATCGGAGCCGCGCGGATTTTCACTCGCAGCCGGAGCCCGACGCGCTTGCCGCCGGTCGCTGCTCCACAGCCCATAACCTAAAATCGGCAGGCACTCGGGAAGCTCGAGATCAATCTGGCCGAGCACTGCCGCCAGAGCTGCGCGAAGTTCGTAAATCGCCTCCGTGCCAAAGCGTGCCCGCCAGCGTCCCTCGATCGCGCCAAACAGCGGCCGCCAAATCTCCTGAGCCTTGCGGCCGGCGGGCGTTGCGCGAATCACCCAGTCGGAACGCGGCGGCTTCGGCCTCGTGTCATCCGGATCGGGCGCGACAATCACATATCCCCACCTCTCCATCCCGTTCAAGTTTGTCGCCGTACGCGCCACTTTTTCCAACTCGCCCACGCGAACGCCTTTCTCGCCGACGAACTGCATGCAGTTCGCCCACATCGCAAGTGATACGAGCCAAGGGCAGGGAAGCGAGTCATGCGACCGCCCGTGCGCCGACGTCCGGTGCGGCATCTGGTGCTCGGCCTCGTTGTCGAATTCAATCGTGAACGCGACCAGCGCGTGCGAGAGCAGCGTCGGCAAAGCCAGCGTCTTCGCCGGCTTAGCACTCCCGCCCATCCCAGCCCTTTTGTCAGCGCGCTTCGCCCGCGTCATACGCCCACACTTTAGCCTCTTCCATGCGCTCGTGCGAATGGATGTGGTGATCGACGCCGCGAACTCCGCCTTAGCCATTTGTTAACGCCGTCATTCCGAGCGGAGTGTCCCGCGCTTTTGGTTTTGCGCGAAGCGCCGGGACACGCAGTCGAGGAATCTCTCTTGGATGTACCACCCGCCGCACGATCAAGCGAAGAGAGGTTCCCGCGCTTGCGCCGTTCCAATTGACCGCACGCGCTTCCGGCGCTACCATCCGCACCAACTTTCACGCGCGGAGGCGGCCAGCATGAAAATTTCATTCGCGGCGGCAGGGATTCTGTCCACGATTCTCGCACTCGTTGCGCCGGGCGCTCCAACGCAGGCGCAGCAGATGCGGACGTATCACTGCATCGCCACTTCCGTGAAGCCCGGCGGCGGCCACATCACCATTTACGTCAGCCAGGTTTTCCCGATGGAGATCAGCCAGCACATGGCTATCAACGGCGCATGGGCCACGTACGTCAAGGCGACCTACCACCTTTCGAATGTTTCCACCATGCGCTGCGAACAGTTCGGCGTGAACGCCACGATGCAGGAACGCGCCCTCGCCGCGGAAGAAACCTCCTGGAAGAATCAGGGCTGGGAAGTGGTGCGCGTCAACTGGAAGCCGGGACAAGCAGGCGACACATCCACGGCCGCATCGCTTTATTCCGCCGCGCCCAATCCGCCAGGAATCGGCGAGCCGCATGCGCCCAGCGCTCAGCCTGCAGCGGCGAGCGGCGCAGCGGAGCCCAGCGCTTCCTACTGCTACTCGGACGATCGCAAGCCCACCATTTATTTCAGCGACGCATTCGACACCGCCGGCCTGCCCTCGAGCACAGCCTGGTCCACTGCATTCGCCAAGATGCTCGCGCAGAAGTACGCCTACAAGGGCACGGTCACGTGCAAAACCGTCAGCACAATCGTCAGCGCGCAAAGCGCGATGCTCGACCAGCGCGACGCCCTGCAAGGCAAGCAGTTCATCGACACCGACTGGACCTACGAGCCCCCGGCGCCCGCTCCCAAGTAAACGAAAGATAGTGGATGCACCGCCCGGTTACTCTTTGTCGTACACACTTACGCTAGTAGTCTTCTTGCCGCTTTTGTCGGTTGTGGTGTTGGTGACCCTGCGGCTCTTGCCGTCGGGTGCGACAACAACACGGAGCATCGAGGTGGTCTTACCTTCTTTCTTCTGTGTGATCGTCACTGTGTGGTCGTTGACGCGCCGGTACGCCCGCATGTCGGCATCTGGATCGCCAGTCACGGGGTAATCTTTGCCATCGTATTTTCCCGTCCATTCGTCGTGCGTTGGATTTCCCTTTGCGTCGACGCCGTCCACGGTGACCTTCACCTTGTCGCCGTCCATCGCGTAAACGACCGTTTCGTTTTTCCCACTTCCCGCCGCAATCTTCGACTTGGCCTCGTTCAGTTTCCAGGTGCCCATGTTCATGTCGTCGGCAGCCACACACACCGTCACCGCAACGAACAGGGACGCCAAAGCCAATACAACCGTTCTTGTTTTCATGTGACCTCCTTTGAAAGAAACTTCGACCCGGGGAATTGCGGGCATTGTACACCTTTGCCGCTTGCAGGCTGATCTCCTTTGCGCCAAGCGCTGGCTCGCGCATACAGCACCTCGCTCACCGTCTCTCAAGTTGACGCCATCGCCCGGCGGCGCTACCATCTTAGTTCAGCAGGGAAGTCGGCCGAGCGGAGGTCACCATGAAGACTTTATTCGCGGTAGCGATTCTCTTGGGTTTCGCTTTTGCAACTGCGCCCACCCTTCGCGCGCAGGACGATGCCTTCAACGATCCCGCGCTCGCAGCGGCCGCCGCTGCACCCGTGCAAATGGTCTCTCCTGCCGACGTAATGAAACTGATGCAGGACTCGCACGAAAAATTCGCGCTCGTCGATACGCAGCCCGTTGACGGCTACGTTGACACCCACATTCCCGGCGCCATCAATTATCCCTGGGTCATGCAGATCAAGACGTTTCCCATCGCTCTTCCGCGCGATCGCATGCTGATCTTCTACGGCTCCTGCCACAACGACACTTCCAGCATGGTTTCCAAGCTCGCCGAATTCGGCTACACCAACGTGAAAATCATGGACGGCGGCCTCGAGAAATGGCTCTCGATGAAGTACCCCGCCGTTCGCCACACCGGTGCCGCAGCCGAAGAGTCGCTCTCGCAACTCACCGCCGCGCCCCAAAACAACGCAAAGTAGTCGCTTTCGCTTCGGTGGAAGCGCGGGCCTTCAGGCCCGCGAATAGCCCTGATTGAGAACGTGGCTTTAGCCACGGGCCTTGTCGTGTCCACAACCTTCTCCCCCCACAATTTCACCGTGTGATTCAATTCTGCCTCTTCTACTCCATCGTCGCGCTTCGCATTACAGCGCATCACATCTCCGGCTGCATGGTTAACCTGATAGTTCCCCCCAACGCCTTCGCGTAAAAGAGCACAGGCACGGTGCAAATCTGCAGCAAATGTCCGTGGTGACGACTGTGATCTGGGGGATGGAGCTATGAGAATTCGCGTGGCAGCATTCAGACTTTTCTTGGTTGCACTCGCAACCGCAACAATTTCATTGATGTGCCCGGCAAGATCCGGCGCGCAGGGCCTCGAACTCAGCGGCGGATGGGAGCACGCCACCAGCGATTTCGGCGTGGACGGCTTCAACCTCGGCGCCGCGTATTTTTTTCAGCCGCGACTCGCCCTCGCCGCTCAATATGACGGCATGTGGGACACCTCGCGCGTGGGCACCTTTGAATTTACGTCCGTTGGCGCGATCGTTGCTCAATCGCACCTTCAGGATTTCCTCGTCGGTCCCCGCTTCTATTTTCCCGTGTACACGATTAACGACACCGGCAACAGCAAGCGCAATCGCAACCACAAAGTCTACCGGCTCTATCCCTTCGCAGAGGCGCAGTTCGGCGTTTCGCATTTGCATCAGAGCATTCAGGAAGGCCCGACGCCCCCTTTCACCAATTCCGATAGCGCATTCTCGTGGATGCTCGGTGGCGGCGTCGAGTATCCGTTGAACGACCATTGGAGCGCGCGCGGGAATCTGGACCTTCTTCGCACGCACCTGAACGCATCAGCGCAGAGCCGCCTCCGCCTCGGAATCGGCATAGCCTACACCTTCGGCGAAAGATAAACTCCCGTCCGCGCCGCTTTGCACTGCGTACGCAAGAAAAAGGGGCGACCAAATGGTCGCCCCTGAAAAACTGGACGCGTCTGAGAAGCTCTTTTAGTATCCGCTGACGGCGGGGATGTTGTCAATGCACCGGCGCGGAAAGCCGAGCGGAGAGTGGGAGATTCGAACTCCTGGGGCTGCATTGCAGCCTTCCGCGCTTCTCAGACGCGCCCAGTACCCCCACTGGGAGCACTCTCCGAAGCACGCCTGACCGCGCCCCATATGCCTGTCGTTAGCCCGCAAATACAAGAATACGAAAGTCTCATGTCCCGTTAGGTATCTTCGTACTCCCATAATCTTTCTCACCCATTCTCACCTTGATCCAAATCATCCGAGAAACGCACGACGCCCCCGCCTCGATCCAACGCCGCGTCACGCTCGCCGGCGGCACGAACCGCTACGGCGAACCCAACTTCCGCGTGGTCTGGGGAGGCTCGCGCCTCACCTGGATCGGCGGCCGCTGGACCGACCGCGACGCCCACGGCAACGCCGTCCGCGAAGTCATCGAACTCCGCCAAGTCCCCAAATACGCGCCGCTCGATCGCTGGCACATCGAGCGTTGGACGCCTCCCGAATCCTACGGCTCGCCCGAATCGTGGTATCACCAAACTTTGGAAATTGAAGACGGCCAGCGCATCCCCGCTCTCGGCCCGTATCCATCGCGCGGCGAATACGAACACTGCTTCACTCTCGAAAGCGCCTCCGGCGAATTCATCCCGCTCACGCCCGCCGCATGCGACTGGATCATCCGCGCCGTGGAATGGTCGCGCCGCCGTCCGCGCCAGGACCGCCGCATCGCCATCGCCGCACGCGAAGCCCGCCGCGCCCGCGAATTCGACACCGCCGCCGACGCCCTCCTCGCCGACGCGTGATTGGATCTAACTTCCACTCGTGATATTTTGCATCGGTGTTTGAAACTTTTTCCGAGCGGGCGCGGCGGATCGTATTCGCGGCGCGCCTCAAAGCGGGCGAGCGTGGCGGCGCGGCGATCGAAACCGCTGATCTCCTAGTCGGCTTGATTTTGGAAGACCAAGCAACGGTTGATGCCGCGGCCTCGCTGAAGCTCGGCCATGAAACATTCAATTTCGCTCACAGGTCTTCGCCCCACACTCCATTCTTTTCGTCGACGCAGGCGCAGGAGTTGCTCGCCAGCCTGGAGAAAACTCTCCCTCGTTCAGATCCTATTGCCACTACCGTGGAAATACCGACATCTCTTTCGTTTCAACACGCAATCCAGTCCGCGAAAGATCTTCAGGCCCGTCTTCACCACAGCAACGTCGAACCTTTGCATCTCTTGGCGGCTGCTTTGACGGAACAGTCTAGCCCAGGCGTCCAATTGTTGCGCGACGCTGGAGTCACAGAGGAAAAGGTACTACGCGCTCTTCGCGGCGGTGCCTAGCGGTTGAACGAGAGGCGCTTCGGAAGTAGCTTTAGCAGTCGTAGGGGCACGATACATCGTGCCCGGCGCACATACTTGGCGTGATCTTTGCCATCCGCCCAGCACCTCTTTTGGCATCGTCATCCTGAGCGAAGCCCCGCGCTTTTTTCTTCGCGCGCCTTTTGCGCGGCGCGGGACGCAGCCGAAGGACCTCTCTTCGATTGCAAGAGTTGCCGCGAGGTTGGCCATTCGCCTCGCATGCGGCGCTCGCTGGACATCGCGAATCCCCAACGCGTACACTCCCCGCGTGTCGCCATGACCGAGGCCGATCTCTACACGTTTCTTTCCAAACACAAGCTCGGCGTCTTCGCCAGCATCTCCGACGCGGCCGTCCCGCAATCGGCGCTGGTAGGAATTGCGGTCACGCCGCAGCTCGAAATCATTTTCGATACGACCAAGGACTCGCGGAAGTACCCGAACCTCATCGCCCGCCCCGCTTGTTCTTTCGTCATCGGCGGCTGGGGAACGGGCGAGCAGACGGTTCAATACGAGGGCATCGCCGAAGAACTCAAGCCGCCAGCCTTGGCACGCTATCAAGAGACGTATTTCGCAGCGTGGCCCGAGAGTCTCGCGCACCTGAGTTGGCCCGGAATCGTTTACATCGTCGTACGGCCCACGTGGATTCGCTACAGCGACTTCGATCAGCGCCCTCCCCTAATCCGCGAATTCACTTTTCGCTCCGCCTCTTTGTAGACGCACGACACATCGTGCTCGGCACAAATGCCTGGCTACTTGTTCACTAGCCGCCTGGCAATTCGTAGCGCTGTCATCCTGAGCGGAGTTGCGCGCGCCTTTGCCTTTCCCGCGATTTGTGCGGGCGCGCAACGCAGTCGAAGGACCTCTCTTCGATTGACCCGCTCATATCACTCCTGACCCGCCATCGCTCACTCCCCGAAAGGAACCTCACTTGACCACCGAAACAGCCACCAACACCGCGTCGCATCCCGCATCCTTTGCTAGCCACCGGCGCGACATTCGCATCGAAACCGAACCCAAGGGCGACACAGCCATCACCGCGACCATCGCCTCCATCTCCGATCAGGATTGGTACATCTCGCGCACGCACGGCGTCTATCACATCCCCGCGCGCGTAAAACAAACGGAATCGGACTCGACGGAACAGGAAGCGGCCGCCACCCGCTCGCCAGAAAGCTCGCAGCCGCCAGATCCGCCCTACGCGCTCCTGCTGATCACCTCGCGCGGAGACGCGATCGACCTCGGAGACAGTCGCCGCCTTCCATTCACCATTTCCGCGCGCGAAATCGCCGAAGATCTTCTTCAGGATTTGCACGACCACGGAATCTTCGTCTGCGCGGGCGCTCGCCCCACCAGCGAAGAACTCACCGCCGCCACCGAGCGCCGCGATGCTTACTATCATCGCCTGATCGGAGAAGGCGACACGCTCTGGGCGCGCGGCCACTCCTTCCGCGAAATTTCCGATTTGCATCGCCGCGCGGCGATGACCCTCGGCGTCGAACGCGAGTGGGCCTACGTCCCCATGCGCATGAGCGATTGTCCCGCGTGCGGAGAAAAGGTGAAATCCGGCGTCGCCGTCTGCCGCCACTGCCACGCCATCCTCGACCGCGAAAAGGCCGCCCACCACGGCCTAGCCGAGCGCATCACGCCATCCACCACGCGCACGGATCGCCACTCTTCGTAGGGGCACAGCCTCGCCCCTCGGGCCTTCAGCTTTCATCGTGGCATCCTCGATGCGGCATGTGCTAAATGCCAGAGCACTATGGCTATAACAACCATTGTTCCCCAAAATGTGAGGGCCTTGGCATTCCGGCGTCGGCGCTTATCCATGCGCAGAGATTACCCCAAAACATCGTCTGCCGGCGCTTCGACGCCCCCGATCGCCCGTTCACCGTGGACGATTTTTCTTTACACCAACAACCACTTGCGCGGTTTTGCCCCGCGGTGTAAAGATTCTCCTCGTATCCTCGTACTACGCCCACACGCCCCGCATCTGGCTAGCCGCAATCCCAGTCACATCGTCATCCTGAGCGGAGTTGCGCGCGGTTTGCCTTTCCCGCGGTTTGTGCGGGCGCGCAACGCAGTCGAAGGACCTCTCTTCGATTTACGAATCGCGGGATCGTACATCCGAGAGAGGTTCTTCGACTGCGTGTCCCGGCGCTTCGTGCAAAACCAAAAGCGCGGGACACTCCGCTCAGAATGACGCGCCGATCGCCGCCGTGCTTTCACATCGGCGGCGGAGCGATGTCTGTGTTCTGCGCGACCACAATGCGCCACTCTCCGGCATCCTTCGCGAGGACATACACGAGCACGCCTTTGCGGTCTGGTAGCGCCTGTCCGTTCGGCAGCGCAAGCCCTGTCAGATCCCACAGCATGTGCAGGCTCGCCACATCCGGACGCAGGAATTTCACGCGCATCTCCGCTGCGCTGAGGCGGCTGCGGCTAAAGACCGTCGCATGCGTCGCCTCATGCTCGGCCTGGATACGCTCCCGGCCCGTCCACCACATTCCATAAACGTTCACGAACTCTGCATCCTCTCGAAACAGAGCCGCGAAGCCTTTCATGTCGTGCGCATTCCAAACCTCGACGGCTCGTGCGCCGATGGCGCGAACAGCGTTTTCGTCTGACACGGGATTCAACCTCCAGCAGTGTAGTTGGGTGGAGTCTACCACCAACCCAGCGACCACTGCGGATCGCTCTCCGTAGTTTCCGCACGCGGATCGCCCAGCGTCCAAGCATACAATCTGCCAGGACGGACTCTCTCACCACAAAAATGAAATCATCGAGGGAAGGGAAGATGACAACTAAGATCGCCGTTCTCACATTGCTCGGATCGCTTGCCCTGCTCTCGTTCGCAGCGCCATCGGCGCATGCCCAAGGCTCGCGCAAGGACGACATCGTCCTCGGCCCCACAGGCCACCCCGTCCCCGGCGCCACCGTCACCGTCTGCCAGGCGGCCGCCACCGGCACTCCCTGCTCGCCGCTCGCCAACATCTACACCGACGCGACGCTCACCGTCACCGCCCCAAATCCGCTTCAAACCGACGGCCTCGGCAACTACCACTTCTACGCGCCCTCCGGCCGTTACATGATTCAAATCAGCGGCCCCACCATCACCGGCACGCTCACCTATCCCGACGTAATTCTCGCGTCGGACGCTTCGTCCCCGACCCTTTCATCGCTCACCGTTACCGGCAACGCGACGATCGGCGGCAGCGCGACAGTCGCTGCGTTGAACAAGGTGCAAAAGGCCGACCAGTTTTCCGGCTCCGACGCCGCCGCAAAAATAAATGCCTGCCTCACCGCCGCCGGCACCTCGAGCGGCCTCTGCGACGCTCGCGGACTTACCGGCACACTCACCGCCACGTCGCACATCCAGATTCCCGCCGCCACCACGCTGCTGTGGGGCGCCGCGCAACTCACCGTCAACGACACCACGAATCACGACGCCGTCGAGCTTCTCGGCGACGGCAGCACCCTGATCGGCTATCAGGAAAGCGGCAGCGGGACCGTGCCTCGTCCCGATTCCAGCGGCTTCATCGCCTGCCAGCCCGCCGGATGCACCACGGTGAAAAATCCCAACGCCGCCACGCGCAATGTGGATTGGGTCCACATCACCGGCATGAATTTGCAGGCCACCGGCTCCGGCTCCACGGTGCTGAATCTCACCAGCGTCAGCCACGCCGACATCGAAAATAATCGCTTCATCATGGGCACCGGCGGCAGCTCCTACGGTATCTTCGGAGATACCTCCACCGGCGGCTTCGACTCCACCAACACGCTGATCAAGCACAATGAATTCGATCCGCAATATCAAAACGACCGCTGCCTGCGCCTCGCCGGCGTCTTCAACGTGATTGAAATGGAGCAGAACACCTGCATCCTGCCCGCCTCCAACACCGGCACCGTTTGCTTCGAAATCGCCAAGGATTCCAACAACAATTACCCGAATAATGACGAATTTTATGGCAACGATTGCGAGGGCTCGTCCACCTCGTTCGGCCAGATCGGCTACAACATCATCAACGCGCGACTAGCGTCACCATCGGCCCCAACAATCGCTGCGAGAATGTTTACAACTGCTTCCAATTTCCGGTGGATGGCAGCGCGGTCGGCATTCACATCCTCGACCCCTACATTTCCGTTTCCGCGAATTCCGTCGTGAAGCCCAACGAGCCTTCCACTTCGCAAATCGCGATCGATAACAACGGCCCCAACTGGCTCCCCTCGATGCATTTCGGCGTGAACGATCTCGCCGGGCGCAACTTGCTCGGCAACGCTGCCTTCGAAGGCTGGCAAAACTCGACCACTCTCTACTATTGGGGAGGCGTCAGCGGCACCAACATCAATCAAGCCGGCAGCGGCATCTACGCGCAAAATACCAGCGCAGGCACTCCCGCCGACGCGCACCACGCAAGGAACCTACAACGTGAAAATCGGCGACAACGCCACCGCCGGCCTGGGCATAAATTCCGGCTGCATCCAAGTGGACGCCACTATGAATTACACGCTGGCGTTTCGCATCGCGGCTTCGTCCACCGGAATCAATTTCCGCCCCGGCTTCCGCTTCTACTCCGATCCGAATTGCACCGAGGCCGATAAAATCACCAACGTCGCCACCAACGCGCGCGTCCTCACGCCCGCAAATTACGCCGGCCAGTCCGCGCTGATCGGCGCGGGCACCAATCCCAACTGGCAGAGCGCCAACGCCTCGCTCACCTACAACAACGGCATCACCTGCAATTGCAATGTCACCGGCGCCGACTGGCAAGTCTCCGCCGCCAGTACCTGGACGCCCACGCGCAATTTCGCCGTCACTTTCCGCGCGCCCAACGCCTATAGCAGCAGCACCACCGTCGCGCAGTCGATGCGCGTTTTCATCCTGGAAAATACCGCCGCGAATCCGAATCAGATTTTCGTGGACGACATCGCGTTGAGCCAGGGCCCGGTCAGCCCCAGCGTGCCCTCCACCGCGCCCGTTTCCGATAGCGTGAATCCCACCGTCTACGGAAATTTGGCCGTGAACGGCGCCTCACCGTCGGCGCGAGCGCGCTGCCCGCCACGCTAACCAGCGGCACTCCGGTAGCAGGGAACTGCGCCGCCTTCACTTCCGGCACCACCACAAACGTGCAGGATTCCGGCTCGCCGTGTCCCACGCAATTCACAAAATTCGCGATGGGCTTCTTGTCAGCAGGCCAGGGGCCAGCTCGGCGAACGCAGTAAACGTCTCGGTGATTTATCTGCCGAACATCCAATTCTCAAAATTAACGGTAGACGTTTCGACAACGGACGCGAGCGGCAGCGATTTCTACAGTTGGGCGATCACGGATCCATCCGGCGCCGTGAAATGCTCCATCACCGCCGTGAACCTCACCGCCGGCGGCGCAAACGACCAATCCTGCACGCAGGGAACCGTCACGCTCGCCGCCGGCCCCTACATCTTCGCCTTCACCGGCAACGCCACCACCGCAAAAATCGCCTACAGCGGCACCGCGCCTCTAGCCTTGTCGAGCGCCACCAGCAGCAGCACCAGCTCCAGCGGCGCCATGACCTTCCCCATCGCCATCCCCGCCGCCGGCGTAACCTACAGCGGCTACGGCCTCCCCGCCATCATCCTCCACTGATGAGAGGCATGTAGCAAGTTATGCCCGGTTTGTTAGTCCCTAGCGTTACCGAGTAATCGCGTCGTTATACTCCCGCGCCAATGCCATGAGCGATATCCTTAGCATCGTATGCGATGCTGTGTGAACATTGATGTGCGCGAGTACGATCCGGTCCACAATTCCGAGAGGAGTGACTTAATCGATTTCTTACGTACCTTCTTAACTGCCCTGCGGGAAGACGCCTTGAATTATGCGGACGACAGCAGGTTCCGAGGGTATCAGCGGCTGGAGCAAAGCGGTCGCTGCCTGTACGGATAACCGAAACTGCACGACATCTGCTCCGGTGCATCTTGGGACGTCGATCGCATTACGTCGTCATCCTGAGCGAAGGTCGGCGCGACATATGCCGTTCTATTTCCGCCGGTTTGCCCGAAGGCCCAGACGAGCGCATTCGAAGTGCACGCATCTCTTGGATACGAAATTTTGTCGCGCGCTTCGCTGAGTTTCAAAGAGAGTTCGAAGATTCGACCTGTGCCGCCAGCCCGTATTAGATCAAGCAGAAATCGACGAATAGTCGAAAGAAAGATTGAAAGCATCTTCACTCCGCTCAGGATGTCACGACGCGTTCGTGGCGGCGCTCACTCCGGGTGTAGGATGAGGCCAGCAAACATGCGGGGCGGCGCGGTCTACATTCTGGCGAGCAAGTCCGGCGTTCTCTACACCGGTGTGACGAACCGGCTCGATCGCCGCTTCATCGAGCATCGAAGCAAGCTCGCGCACGGCTTCACCGCGCAATACAACGTCACCCGCCTAGTTCACTATGAAAGTTTGGCGACATTCCGAGCGGCCATCGCCCGCGAAAAACAGACGAGGGCTGGCTTCGCAAAAAGAAAATTGCCTTGATCGAAGCCACCAACCCCTCCTGGCGCGATCTGGCTGAAGATCTGTTTGCAGGCCCTGCGCCGTCTATCTAAATCCAGCGACGCGATCACTGCCCTCAAGTTACTAGCGGCCGCCTATCATCCGCGCGCCGTCATCCTGAGCGGAGTCCCGCGCTTTTTTCTTCGCGCGGTGTGTGCGCGGACGCGACATGCTTCGGGCTTCACCGTGTCGATGGTAGTCGAGCCCGCGCGAGACAGTCGAAATCGAGGACCTCTGCAACTCGATGTCACGCGCGGTCTCGCTGCTGCTTCCAAGAGAGGTTCTTACTTCGTCTTCCGTGCCCCGGCGCTTCGCGCAAACCCAAAAGCGGGACACTCCGCTCAGAATGACGTTCGCGGGCGTGCGAGACGCAGCCACTTGGATTCCGTCGCTCTCGGCATTCACCATACGAGGAAAACTCCCATGCACATCCCCGAATCCGCACATCTCTGGGCGCTTTTCGTCGCCGGACACGGCCTGCACGTCCTCAAGCGCGCCAGCCTCTCCGCGAAATCGCGCCTCTCCGGAACAAAAACGCGCCTCGAATGGCTGCGCACCAACGCGCTCACGCTCGCCATCCGCCTCTTCGTCAACGCCGCCGGCTTTTCCTACTGGCTCGCGCATCCTGGCGCCGCCACGCAAGCCGTCCACACGCTGGGCATCCCGTTCAACCTCACCATCGAGCCAAGCCACGCCAGCGCCGCAATGTTCGGCCTCTCCGGCGACAGCATGGTCGATTGGGCCGCCGCCAAAATCCCTTTTCTCCAAAAAGAAATCCCCGTCATCCCATCGCCGTCATCCTGAGCGAAGTTCGCGCGCGTCCTTGCCTTTCCCGCGTCTTCCGCGGGCGCGCGAACGCAGTCGAAGGACCTCTCTTGGATTGAAAATATCGCCGCGGCGTAAATCGAAGAGAGGTTCTTCGTCTCCGTGTCCCGGCGCTTCGCGCAAAACCAAAACCGCGGGCCACTCCGCTCAGAATGGCGGCGCTACCGCTCACGGATTCTTCGCGTAAACGTGCTTCACCACATTAGGCACCGCATTCAGGTTGGGCCAATCGGGGAACTTCGTTTTGAATTCGGCGAGCAGCATCTGCCCCGCCTCGTCGGCGGACTTGCCTTCGCGCTTCAATTCCAGCGCGCGCGCCTGCAGCTGCGAGAAAAACTGATAATCCTCCTCGATCAACGACCCATCTCCCGGCGCGCTGTGGTCCGGGAGGATGTGCGCCCACTTCATCGGCCGCAGCTTCGCCAGAATTTCCACCCAGCCGCGCATGCTGGCATTGTCGTCCGGCAGGTTGGGGACCATTTTGTTTTGCACCACGTCGCCCGAAATCAGCGTGCTGTCCGGCTCGACGTCAATCAGCTCGTCGCCCTTCGTGTGCGCCTGTCCCATCCAGAAAAGCCGCGCGGTCACGCCGCCCAGGTCGAGCGTAATTTCTTTTTCAAACGTGATGTCCGGCGCGCGAAATTTCACGCCCGCCAGCAGCTCCTTCATTTGCGCCGACCGGCTGCTGAACATCTCCACAAACTGCATCCCGCGCTCTTCCAGTTCCTTCTGCTGCGCGATCGGCCGCACCAAAATCGTGTTGGCAGGGAACGCGCCTTCGCCCGCCGCATGTTCAGGATGGTAGTGCGTGGTAGTCAAATAGAGGACCGGCCCTCGCGCCAGCTTCTGCGCCTCATGCAACGCAATCGCGCCATTCCGCGGACCAAGCCCCGTATCAACCACCAGCGTCGCGCGCTCGCCCACCACAATCCCAATATTCGGAAATCCGATGATGGCCCAAACGTGCGCGGACACCCGCGTCACCTGATTCTCCGGCAGCATCAGCGAAGTCGGCCCCTGCGCCGCCCTTGCAATCGCTCCCATCGCGACAAACGTCGCCGCCGCCGCAATCGCAACAAAAGCTCCCATGGCAATCGCGGTAGCCAGGTTGCTCGTCAGCAATCCGGCTGCGCGACGAATGCGCAAGAATTTCGTCGAGGATCCCATCGCCCGCAACCTACTCCGCAGCCCCAACAAACGCAAGCGCTCTCCTGCATCGGCGGTAAACTAGTTTCCGCTAGCGACTAACGGGAATCGGTCGGACCAAAAACGTACAAGGAGTGAGAGCGTTAATCTTATCAGGGGCTGAACTTCAGGTTCACGTCCGCATCCGTTTCCACGGGCGTACCACCCATTGTGGCTGGTTTGTAGCGCCATTGAATAACGGCGTCGATGGCCGCTTGCGTAAAAGCAGCGTCTCCTTTCACAACACTGACATTCTTCACAAACCCGTTCTTATCAATCACAAAATGAACACTGACAACCCCTTCTATCCCCGAGGCTCTCGCGGAAGCGGGGTAGACTGGCGGGATCGCGCTGACTAAGACGGCGTGTTGAACAAAACTTCCCCCCTTGGGAGCCGCTCCTTCTGAACCTTCTTCCCAGACCCAGAAAGGTGGGGCTCCGAATCCGATAAACCGGAAAGCCCCGTCTTCGTAAGTAAGCGCGTCACCCCAAGAAGCCTGGTTTCTCCCGTTCATCTGTATGGCGAAGCGACAAAAGAAGAGAGGCGGTTTCTTGACTGCCGTGATACCACTGAGTTTGAGCATAGGCGGCACATGAGGCGGCAGTTCCTCTTTGCCTTCCCCAATGCTCGTGACAAGGTTCGCTCCGCGATTGCGTAGAACGTCCAAGAAGTTTTCTCGAGCGAGTCCGCGAAATTGGGAAAAAGCCGATCGTAGCGTTCGGTAAGTTTCGCGCCTTCTTGTTGTCCGAAGTGTTCTGTCATCCACTCTCCCGCGCGAGGCAGGCGAAACTGCTCAATTAGCCGTCTCCCAGCAGTGTTGTCCCCGGCTCGGTAGGCTGCGAGGATTGCGTTGAATTGAGATTGGAATCCGTCCGCAGTAGCGGAAAATGTTTCGGTGGATTGAACCGCCACGGAGACCTGCCGTAGTTCGGTAGAATGTACGGCGGGAGCCATCGAGAGGACAAAAGCGATCAGAAGAAGAATAGATTTGCCCATTTAGGCCCCCTCCCCGTTTGTTAGGAACAGCCAGCCGTAGCTGTCCCTGCAAGTCTCATTCCTCAGCGGGGTCAGGATATCAAGGTTGAAGAGCCAGGAGCAGAATAGCATCGTCGGTCGTTTCTCAAATTGAATCTGACGCTGGCCGAACTTCTTGCTAACGCCCTCCTAGGAAAACTGACCCACCTCTCACCGGCAGACGAAATCATCGCAGACTCCCCGGAGGCTCACCATGCCCGTCGTTCCCACCACAGCATATTCGCAGGCGGAAGACGCGCTCACCCTCGCGCGCTCGCTGCGTCAACGATTCGGCGGGCGTCGGTCTTCACGGACACGCTGCTGATGCCGTTCCTCAACTCCGCCTATCGCGGCTTGCAGCGCGAGCTGGCGGAAAACGGCGTCAGCGTCCTCGCCGAGCAGCAGGACCTCCCGCTCGCGACCGATCCCGTCACCGGCATCACGCCCACGGAAATCAGCGACACCTCCAGCCCGCAGCTTCCCACCGACTGCCTCGCCCCGCACATGCTCTGGGAACGCGCCACCGCCAACACCGCCGACGTTTTCGTCCCCATGGAAAAATTCACCAGCGGCGGCGGCATGCTGAATCTCCAGCCGAGCACTTACCTGCGCCTCTGGGAATGGCGCGAGGACAAAGTGAATCTCATCGGCGCGACGCAATCCATCACCGTCCGCATCCGCTACGAAAAAGTTTTGCCGCTGCTCACGCTCGGCACCGACCCCATCCAGATTCGCAGCGCCACCGATCCGCTCGCGTTTGCCACCGCCGCTCTCGCCGCGCGTTCCCGCGGCGCACGCGCCCTCGCGCAGGACTTGCTCGGCGCCGCGCAAATGGCCACCGAAAATCTAATCGAGCGCTACGTCCGCCCCGAGCAAACCAAAGGCCGCCGCCGCATGCCCTACGGCTATCGCCGCCGCGTCGTCTACCTCTGAGCTTGCGGTTTTGGGCCGTTGCCTCAAGCCGTCATCCTGAGCGAAGTTCGCGTGCGCTTTTGCCTTTCCCGCGGTTTGTGCGGGCGCGCGAACGCAGTCGAAGGATCTCTCTTCGATGTAACAGGCGGCACGTGCGTGCAATCCAAGAGAGGTTCTTCGACTCCATGTCTCGACGCCCCGCGCAAAACCAAAATAACGAGACACTCCGCTCAGAATGACGGCGCACTCCACCGCATCGCCGTTCCAAGCCCAAGGATGCTCCCCTGATTTGAATTTCTCTTCTTCCTTTGCCAATATTCCTCCGCGCCACCAAAGCCCGCAGGAGGAACCATGGATCACAAGGAAATGTTTTTGAAGCACTGGATGCGAGAAGGTCCCGTCACGCGCAAGGTAATCGGCCGCATTCCGCTGGATGGCTCGAGCTACCGCCCCGATCCCAAGGCGCGCACCGCGCCGGAGATCGCCTGGCTGATGGTTCGCGAGGAAATCGTTCTCGGCGACTCCATGGAGAAGGGCGCTATGGAGTGGGTTGAGGTCGCAGCGCCGGCAGCCGTCAGCGAAATCCTAGCCGAATACGATCGCCGCCACGACAAGGTCACCGCCCAAATGCAAGCTCTGCCGGCATCGCGTTGGGAAGAGACGGTGCCGTTTCTGCACCAAGGCAAGGAAGTCATGCGGATGGCTGCACACGATATGGCCTGGGCATTCCTCCTCGATCAAATCCATCATCGAGGCCAGCTTTCGACGTACCTGCGTCCCATGGGCGCAAAAGTTCCGCGCTATTTACGGCGGCAGCGCCGACGAATCGGCGTAGGAACGCGAAATCTTCTCGGCGCCGCCGGCGCGCGGTTGCCGTCTCTTCGTAGGGGCACAGCATGCTGTGCCCGGCAAACCTACTTGGCGTGATGTGACCGCCCGCCTCGAATGAAGCGGCGTCCCCCGTGGAGCGCAGCAGCGCGCAGTCGCCGTTTCTTCGTAGGGGCATGGCATGCCATGCCCGGCACCAATGCTTGGCTACTTGTTCGCCATCCGCCTCGTACTTCGCGCCGCCGTCATCCTGCTTGCCCTGAGGAACGAAGGGAGCGGAGTTGCGCGCGCCTTTGCCCTTCCCGCGTTTTTTGCGGGCGCGCGAACGCAGTCGAAGGACCTCTCTTGGATTGAAAATGTTGTCGTGGCTCAAATCGAAGAGAGGTTCTTCGACTCCATGTCCCGGCGCTTCGCGCAAAACCAAAAGCGCGGGACACTCCGCTCAGAATGACGGCGCACTGCCAATCAAGCTACTTCGTCACCACATCGAGAGTAACTTGCAGCGACCGCGACGTGCCCAGCGGATTGCCGCCGGCATCGGTGGCGTTTCCGAGGATGATCATGCTGGTGATGCCGGTCGGCGTCACCGGAGTGGTCGGCGGCGGAGTCGTTGATATTTTCTTCCCGTGGCATCCAATCAGCAGCGCCACCGCAAGCCCCGCCAGCGCGACGCCGAATCGCACTCGCACCGCCGCGCGCACTGAAAAAGATTCGTCATCCTGAGCGAAGTCCCGCGCTTTTTTCCTTCGCGCGGTTTGTGCGCGGCGCGGGGCGCAGTCGAAGGACCTCTCTTCGATTCCGCTACGGCCTCCAATCGCCAGCGCGCCGCCTGCAAAAACCCCCAGCGCAATCGCAATCAGCGCCATCCACCACAGGGAAGGGAATCGCTGACGGACCGGCCCCGGCAGCGGCTGCCGCTCCGGAGCCGCCCGCAAAATCATCGTCGGATTCCGCGTCACACCCGGCCCAACGCCGCTCGACCCGCCGCACGAAGCTACCGTCGGCGCGGCCGCCGTGGCCGACGAAGTGACGAACGTCACGCTGAACGCCACCGCCGCGCCAGGCGTAATCGCCACCGGGCACGGAGTAAACGCGCACGTAGCAAATCCCGGCACATTCGACGGGCACTGGAACTTCACCATCTCGCCGTTTTGCCCAAACACGCTATCCGGCACCACCATCGCCTTGAACGTAGCCGATCCGCCCTGCACCACGGTCACTTCCTCGCTCTGGCCGCTGGCAAGTTGCAGGCTGTAATCGTCGCCCGTGCCGGCCAGATCGTAGGTGGCCGAATCGCCGGAGTTGGAATCGGTCACTGTCAGCGTTCCGGCGCGCGCGCCGCTGCCCTGCGGCGTGAACGCCACGCTAATCGTGCACGTGCCGCTCGCCGGCAGCGTCGTCGTACAATTTTTGCTTTCGACGGTGAAATCCAAGTCCGTCACGCTGATTGCCACCGTGGTAGCCGCCACAGTGGACGAAGTATTCGTCAGCGTGAAGGTAGCGGTCGCGGAAGTTCCGCCGCTCGGCATATTGCAATATGTAAATGGATTGGTGGTCTGCGGGCACGGCGCGGCAAACGCAGCCGGCGCGGTCAGCGTAATGTTTCCCGAATTCGCGGTCACATCCGGCAGGACGAGCACGCGGCTCGCGCCCTGTTCAGCTACGAAGAGATCGCCCTTCGCATCCAGCGCGATCGCGCCGGGCACGCTCAACCCGCTCGCGATGGCGCTCGATTTTCCCGTCTTCGCATCGACGCGAATAATTTTCCCGCCGCTCGCGTCCGCGACGAACAAATCCCCGCGCGCGTCAACCGCAAGTCCCGCGGGGCAAACTTGCAGGCTCGCAACAGCAGACTGAGTCGTGCTCCCGACATTCGCGCACGGACCGGGGGCCGATGCGCTCGCCGCAGCCGTTGGCGCAAATCCACCGACCGCCGCAATCGAACCGGTGCTCGCCGTAATCGCAAACACCGCGCCGGTTGCCGGCGACGCCACGAAAACTTCGCTGCCGTCGGGCGTCACCGCAATGCTCGCCGGCGAAATCACCTGCGCCAAAGTCGAAAGCTGCCCGCTGGCCGCGCTTAGCACGTCCACCGCCCCCGCCGAATAATCCGCTATATAAAGGTTCCCGGCGCGATCGACGGCAATCCCCATCGGCTGCGCCAGCGCGATATTCTGCCGCGCGGCCCAGCGTCCCGCCACGCTGCGAATCACTCCCGGCTCGCTGCTCGCAGCCGCGCCGATGCTGCGAATCGTGCTGTTCTGCGTGTCCGCAATAAAAATCGTGCCATCCGGCGCGACGGCAATTCCGCTGCGCTCGACAAGCGAATCCGCAGCCAAATCGAGTTGCGCGGAAACGGCCGCGCCGCCGTCGCCCAGCGATCCCGCCTGCCCCACGCCCGCCACCACCGCCATCGCGCTCGCCGCGCAACCAGCGATGTCGTCATTCCGAGCGAAGTGTCCCGCGCCCATCACTTGCGCTGTGGGTGATTCGTCATCCTGAGCGGAGTGCGCCGGTTCTGCGCTTTTCGTGTTCGCGCCGTTCGCGAACACGCCGGCGCACAAGGAAGGGCTCCCGGGTCGACGGTTAGTCGAGCCCGGGAGATTCGTCGAAGGACCTCTCTTCGATTGCGCCCCTGGCAAGCTCGTCATCGCCGGAATCGCCAGCGCAAACACGCGATTCGGCGAGTCCGCAAGCGTCAGCTCGAGCAGTCCAGCAGAATCGCCATTCGACGCAGCCGCAGGATTAGCAGCCAGCGCCCGAACCGCAATTCCATTCGCAAGCACGCGCGCATTCGCGGGCAGCCCCACCGCCGCAGCTCCGGCGCCCGCCGAATTATTCTGCGCGACCGCGTAAGCCGCCAAAAACGCCCCCGCCACCGCGCAAAACACCAGCAGTCGCCGCACTCAGCTCTCCCTCTTTGGCTCTTCGCCGTTTTCTTCGTAGGGGCACGATACATCGTGCCCGGCACCAATACTTGGCTACTTCTCCGCCATTCGCCTCACACGAGCGGGACGCCGTTTTCCTCGTAGGGGCACAGCATGCTGTGCCCGGCAAACATACTTGGCTACTTTCGCCTCGTCAGTCTCGCATCAACGGGCGCGCTTTGCCGTTACAGTTTCGACGTTGGATTCACATGCAGGCGTTCGGGTTGCGCCGCAAGCCGCCCATCATATCAGCGCCCACCGACAAGTGACTAGCGGTTCCGCAGAAGTGCGTTGCCCTGTTTTGCTTTCGCAGCGGAACCACACCTCGCAAAAAAGTCTTGGCGAAAAGCGAGCCGTCCGCCGCAGGCCTGAAATGACCGTCGCTTCGGTGGAAGCGCGGGCCTTCAGGCCCGTGAAAAACCGCCCGAACTACGTCGGGCTTTAGCCCCGGCGCCGTGAGTTCTGCTTGCGCGTTTATTTCGCCGCCAGCCACTCGCGCGCTTCGTCTTCATCGCTGAAAATCTTAATCTCGCAAAACTCTTCGGCCAGCATCTCGATCATGCGTGAAACGCCAAACACATAACCCGCGGATGCGAGGACCGCTTTGGGGCCAACGGGGCCTTCCTTCGTCAGCTTTCGCATCAACTCGACCACGTGAGGAGCGTCGGCGGCTGAGAACTCGATATCGCCCACGCGTCCATCGAAGAGTTCTCGATAGGACACCACTCCCGCGTCGCGCTGCCTCAAAATGTGTCCTTCAATGTCGGCGAAGCTCACGTGTCCAGACACGACCGTGTGAAGCTCGCGTCGCGCATGATCAACCGTAAATGTGATCGGCACCGTAGCCCATCCAACACTCGGCCTGACTCTACGCTTTTTCCCCGCCGCAAGCCAATCTCTGCGGCCACCGCCCGCCGCATTGGCGATAGGTTTATGTAGCTCACCCCGCCTTCACGGGGCGAGGCCTTTCGCGCCCCGAAATTGCAATTCTCAATCTCCCCGCACCACTCACTACGCCTTCAGGAGGAACACATGGCACTCACCTTTTCGCTCATCGACACTTGGGACGACGGCAAGCGCGTCCACGTCACCGGCACCGCCGCCGCGTCGGGAAATTATTCCACTGGCGGCGACGCGCTCGACCTCTCGCAATTTCCAATCATCGCCGCGGCTCAGGCTCCGCTTCAGGGCACCGCCTGGATGGACGGCATCGCCGGCTATGACTACGTCTTCATCCCCGGCTCTGCGATGAACAACAACAAAGTAAAAATCTTCCAGCAAGCCGCCAGCGCCGGCCCCTTCCCCGAACTCGCCGCCGGCGCCTATCCCTCCGCCATCACCGCCGACACCATCACCCTCTACGCCATCTTCAAAAAACTCCAATAACCGCTCGGTCACGACCGTCATCCTGCTTGCCCTGAGGAACGAAGGGAGCGGAGTTGCGCGCGTCTTTTCTTCTCCCGCGTTTTTCGCGGGCGCGCAACGCAGTCGAAGGACCTCTCTTCGATCTAACGCCAGCCGCTCACTTCGCGACATCGTGCCTTTCTTCGTAGGGGCACAGCATGCTGTGCCCGGCAAACATGCTTGGCTACCTGTCCGCCATCCGCCGAGCAGCTCCTGTAGCGCCGCCATCCTGGCGGCGTTTTTCGCAGCAGGAGCCGAATGGCAAATTCGCCGGCTGGAAGCCGGCGCTACAAGAGCATCGCGCCTCCCTCACGTCATTCCGAGCGGAGTGTCCCGGGCCTTTGCCTTTGCGCGAAGCGCCGGGACACGCAGTCGAGGAATCTCTCTTCGATTGCGACCTCTCTTCGATCGACCAAACCACTATGAGCATCGAAACTTTTTCGCCTTTGCCGCTGAACATCTTCGGCACCTGGGTCACGCTGCTCGATCCCTCCGACGTGCCGCCATCGGCATGTCGCCCAATCTCGCCGACGTCGACTTCTTCCCGGGAGGGGTGCGCACGCGCCCCGGCCTCGTCTCGCAATTCCCGATCGCTCGGCGGGCGCGCCGCAAATCAACGGCGCTGAAAACCTACATCACCACGAATCTCGCGCAGCGCCTGCTGGTCCTCGATTCGCTCGGCAATCTTTACAAGGAAACGTCGCCCGGCACGCTTTCCACTCTGATCGCCGGCGCCGCGAAGCCAAATCTCTATCTTCGCCTCCACCACGCATTTCGGCCGCGAGTACATGGCTTTCGCCGACGGCTCCATCGGCCAGGACCTCCCGCGCCAATATGACGATCTCAACTACGATCGCGTCAGCCAGATCGGCCCCGCCGAAGGACCGGCCGTCGCCGATTCCGCCACCGCTGGCAGCATTTCGCCCGGCGTGCATCAGTGCGTCGTGGTTTTCGTCACGCGCCAGGGCTTTTGGACCGCGCCCTCGCCGCCGATTTCGTGGACCGCCGCCGGCAGCTCCAAGCCGAACGTCACCAATATTCCCACCGGCCCTTCGAACGTGGTGCAGCGCCTGCTCGCCTTCACCGGCGCGGGCGGCGCGAATTTCTACAACGTGCCCGCCACGATGACGATCAACGACAACACCACCACCTCGCTCACCGTCGATTTCACCGACACGATTCTGCTCTCCGGCACCAGCATGGATTATCTCTTCAGCCAGATCGAACTGCCCGAGCAGCTCGGCGTGGTCGCCTATGCCGAGCGCCTTTTCTGGTGGGGCGAGCGCGCGCAAATGGACAACTGGCGCAATCTCACCTTCGATGGCGGATGGGACGCCTCCGGCAGCGGCCGCCCGCTCGGCTGGCTGCTGGATCCGAGTTTCGGCGCGGGCGGCAGCCGCGAAGCCGAGCGACGTGGTTTGGGGCGACGCCTATCGCATCACCGCCGACGGCGTCACCGTCGCGCGCGGCCTGATCTCGCAAAACGCGATCATCGACGCCTCCGGCAATCCGCTGCTCGCGAACAACACCGATTATTCCGTGCGCGCGCGCGTCAAGCCGCAGCAAGCGGCCTCACCGCCGGCACGCTGCGCATCAATGCTTTCAGTCCCACGCACGGGCAAATCGGCGCGGGCCTCGCCGTCACCGTCGCGCAAGCCACTACCGCGTATCAGGAATTCACCGCGCAGCTTTTCGGCCCGCAAACATCGCTTCCCATCCGATCTCACTCTGCGCGTTTACGCCGACGGCTACGCCCGCGCCCTCCGGCGAATCCTTCCTGGTGGACAACATCGAAATTTTTCTCACCAACGCCGCGCAGAATCCGTCGCTCGTGCGCGGCATCCGGCACCGAAGAGCCCGAAGCCTACGACGGCGTCACCGGCATCATGAGCATCGCCGAAAATAACGGGCAGGGAATGCGCGCCGCGTTCACGCTGCGCAACAATCTCTACTTCGTGAAAGAGCGCAGCATGTACGTCACCGCCACCGACGGCGTCAACGAGCCCGCGCTCTGGCAAGTCGAGGAAGTGTCAAATAAAGTGGGCACGCCTTCGGCGCACGGCGTGGGCATCGGCGAGGAATGGGTGGTGATCGCCGGCCGCTCCGGCCTGTATCTTTTCGACGGCAGCGAGCCCGCAGAAAATCTCGCAGGAAATTCAGCCCACGTGGGACGCGATCAACTGGCAGTACGGCCAGAATCTCTGGGTGCAGGTGGATACGCAGCACAAACGCATTCTCGTCGGCGTGCCGATGGGCTCGGCCACGCAGCCGAATCAGATTCTGATGCTCGATTACACCGAAGGCTTCGGCGATCCGCTCGTCGCGATGCTCACCGCGCCCGAGCGCTCGCGCAAATGGGCGCCGTGGATGATCGCCGCGAATTCCTGCGGCCTGATCGAGCGCGCCAACGGCGTGGCGCAAATTTTCTTCGGCTCGAATAATTCCAGCGGCAAAATCTATGCGCTCACGCCCGGCGCATATTCCGACGACGGCGCCGCCATCAATTCGTTCTACTCCACGGCGTTTCTCGCGGCCACGCGGCCTCAGCGGACGCAATCTTTTCGGCTATCTCACCGCATACGTCCAGGGCGCGGGCATCGCTCGCGCTCTCCGCCCTCACGCCCGGCAGCGCCGCGAGCATCGCGCTCGGCGCCTGGACGCTCGCCTCGCCCGCCTCGCGCGACATGGAGCAGTTCACCAACGTGCTCGCCGAGCGCGTCTCCTATCAATTCGGCACCAACGCCGCCGGCTCCTGGTTCTCGCTGACGAAGCTCGGGCCCCCGTGGGCCAAGCCCGACCCCTTCGCCATCGTCCGCGGCACAAACTGACGCGTGCAAGCACGGTGGAAGCGCGGGGCTTTAGCCCCGCGACAAACAGCGCCCCATGCAAGGGGCTTCAGCCCCGGCACCAGCGTCAGAACGCTCCATTTCCGGCGGTTTCAGAGAAGGATGTTGTCTGCAGAGCGGCTCTATTATTTTGTCAAAAACCTCGTACATCACGAAGCCGATTGCCCTCTTATACCTTTTGTACTCATCCGCAGATGTTTGCCTCTCGACGGCCCGGATAGATTCATCCATCTGGTCATTGATATTCAAAAACAACTGAACCACTCGCCTCGCTGTGTCGGTATCTTCTATCAAGGCTCGCTCCCTTGCTCCCTACCGCGTCTCTTCCTTCAGCGCATTGATCACTAGCATCGCCGTCTTGCGATCCTGACCGCTGGCCGCGAAGTACCGGTCGATGGCGCTGCCCGTCTCGTGCGCGCGCAGCATCTTCAGCAGCTCGGACCGCAGCGGCTCCTTGATTCCATCGGCGAGGACCTTGTAATGGGCCAGGAGCTTCGCGTTCTCGGGCGCGTCGTCGTGAAATTCCTTCAGGCTCGCCTCGCTGGCGCACGGGAAGTCGTCTGTCCAGCGGCCGTTTTCCTTCACCAGATAAACGATCACGCTTCCCGAATCTTCGCCCTGCTGGTAATCAATGTGCAATTCCCGCGCGGGATGCACCGGAAATCGTCCGAGGCTCTCGATCGCTTTCAAATTGTTTTCGTTGACCGGCGAAAACCGTGGCCGTGTAGTTCGCGGGAATCGAATCGCGCATCTGCATCGCCAGCGAGCCTTCATAGAAGTCCTTGGTCGCCGGAGTGATGCACGCGCCCGACTTGGAATAATTCAGCGCATACAGCCGCGCCAGGTCCTTGGCGTTGAACGCCGCCACATATTGCTTCACGAACGCCTGTATGTCAGGCGACTGCGCGCTAAGGTTCTGCGCCCGCACGCTCTGCGGCACACACACAGCCACGCACAAGGCACACACAAATATCAAGACGCAAGTGATTCGGCGCACGGTACGAACCTCCAAAGGAATTTGCAATCGGCTATAAGTGAGACTACCAGAACCCGCTAACGGCTGACCCAGGGCGTCACATTGCCGTTGTTCTAACTTCCAACCCTCTAACTTCTGCTTATGCTAACCATCCCCCAAATCGAAGCCTTGCGCACCACCAATCCTCAACTCTACGAATCGCTGAAACGCCTCGCCGGCGCGTCGCTCGGCCCCAACCAGGGCTGGTCGCTCGATAGCCAAATCACCGACGGCGACAACTACGCCCGCGTTGTCTCCGGCGCGCTCACCTCCGGCAAAATCGACCCGACCAAATCCGGCATGCTGATGCGCGGCTCGCTCCCGCCGACGTGGTCCGGCTCGTTCACCTACGCCTCGACCACCTCAAGCCTCACCTGGTCGTGGACCGGCCTCTCGATTTACCGCGCCGATGGCGCCACCACCGCCATCCCCGACGGCTCCGCCGCCGTCACCGGCCTCGCCGCCGGCACCACCTACTATTTTTATCCTTACTGGGACGAAACCGCCTCCGCGCTCGACTGGGTTGCAGGAGGCGCAGGCTCCTCCGGCTTCGCGCAATCCGCAAAAACAAATTCCGCCGCGCAGCAGCAATCTCTCCAAGGACGCGTCCCTCTCTCGCAAGGCGCGATCGTCGCCGCCACCACCACCAGCGGCACAGGAGGCGGCTCCGGCGGCGGCAGCGGAAGCTGTTTGCGCGCGGGCACCATGGTCCTCACGCGCGAACGCGGCACAGTGCCCATTGAAAGCTGCAAAGTCGGCGAACATCTCCGCTGCCCCTCCGCCGCCGCAGGCGAATCGTGGACACGCATCATCCGCCTCGAAGTTCGCGACGCGGAAACTTTCATCCGCCTCCATTTCTCCAACAACGAATCGCTCGACGTCACCCCGCACCACATCTTCACCCTAGCCGACGGTTCCCCCATGCGCGCCGAGCGCCTCTGCCTAAGCGACGTCTTCATCGGCCGCTTCGCCCGCCTAACCCTTCTGCGCATCGAAGCCATCTCCCTGGGAACGCCGATCTCCCGATCGGCGCCTTTCTCTTCGTCTGTCATGGTGGAAGCGCGGGGCTTCAGTCCCGCGAAAAGCGCGTCTCCCCAAGAGGGGCTTCAGCCCCGGCCGTCGACGGCCGCCGCGCCCGGCAGCTCTTGTAGCGCCGACATCTCGCCGGCGTTTTTGCCTTCAACTCAGAACGATGCCCCCTGGCAAAAGGTCACCATAAGTTGCGAGCCCTCGCACCAATTCTTCGCCGGACGCCACTCCGCCTCGATCCTCACCCACAACTACACCTTCTCCTCGTAGATAGTTTTCGTAGGGGCACGATATATCGTGCCCGGGCCACATGCTTGGCTACCTGAGCCATCCACCTCGTACAAACGGGGACCTCGTGTGGAGTGCGGGAGCTTGCTCCCGCCGTTTGCCGCGCGGGCTTGCCCGCGCGTGCTCCTCGCATTCGCCACAGCCTCGATTGCGGTGTCACGCGCCGTGACGTCATCCCTGAGCGGAGTTCACGCGCTTCTCGCGGGCGCGCGATTGGTAGGCTCCCGGGTCGACGGTTAGTCGAGCCCGGGAGATCAGTCGTCGAAGGATCTCTCTCGGATTTAGCCCACGGCTAGATTTTCGATCCAACGAAGGTCCTCCGTATGACACCCAACACAAAACGACTGACCGCGTGATGTATGATGTCGCGCCCATGTCCAGTCCGTTGGCTTTCTTCCGCGGCAAATCGGTGCTGATCACCGGTGCATCCTCCGGCATCGGCGAAGAACTCGCCTTGCAACTCGCGCAAGCGGGCGCGAAACTCACGCTCGCCGCGCGCCGCAAGGACCGCCTCGAAACTCTCGCGCAAAGAATCGCAGGGCAGAGAACTGGGGAAACTCAGCGAAATACGCGTCCCGCCGTCGTGGAATGTGACGTAACCCGCGACGGCGATCTGGAAATGGCTGTAGCGGGCGCCGTCTTAGCCTTCGATAAACTCGATATCGCCTTCGCCAACGCCGGCTTCGGTATCGTCGCGCCGCTGAAAAAACTCACGCTGGAAGATTATCGCCGCCAATTCGAGACCAACGTCTTCGGCGTGCTGCGCACAATCTACGCCGCGCTCCCCGAGCTGGAAAAAACCAAGGGCACTCTCGTCATCATCGGAAGCGTTTCAGGTTGGGTCGCAACGCCCGGCGCATCGCCGTATTCGATGAGCAAGTTCGCGCTGCGCGCCCTCGCCAACGCGATCGCGCCCGAGCTGCGCCCCACCGGCGTCAAGGTGACGCTAATCAGCCCCGGCTTCGTCGCCAGCGAAATTCGCCAAATCGACAATCAAGGCATCCGCCACGAGCACGCGAAGGATCCGATTCCGCCGCGCATGGTGGTGCCCACGCCGAAAGCTGTGCGCGAAATTCTGCGCGCCGTCGCAAAGGGCAAGCGCGAGCAAATCGTCACCGGGCACGGCAAAGTAGTCGTCGCCATCGAACGCTTCGCCCCTTGGATTCTTCGCGCCGCCACTTCCCGCACCCCCGCCATCCGCGCAAAAGACGACACCCGCAAATGGGAGTAGCTTAGTGGCACAGACACTCCTGTCTGTGCGCATTTGCACTCGCCGTCATCCTGAGCGAAGTGACCGGACGCAGTTTCCTCGTCCCGCTCCTGCGGGACGTCCGGTCACGCAGTCGAAGGACCTCTCTTCGATTTCCAGCGAGCAACCGCGCCTATTTCAGCGCGCTCGCATACAGCGCCGTCAGCTTCTTAAACGCCTTCTCGGCCTCCGGCTGGTTGTACGCGGCGCTGTCCGCGACAGTCCACCCGTGCGCGGCTTGGTACGTTTCGCTTTCGTATTTCCCGCCCCACGCTTTCAGCGCGCCTTCAAACTTCTCGATCGCCTCTTTCGGCATCGAGTGATCGTTCACCGCGTGCCCAAAATAAAGGCTCGGCCCATTCGACTTCGGAATGCGCGACAAAGCCAGATGCGGGCTCGTCGGCTTGTCGGTAAACAGCCCGCCGCCGTGAAATGACGCAATCGCGCCAATTTTCTCCGGCCGCGCCGCCGCCGTCCGCAGCGAAACTTGTCCGGTAAAGCAGTATCCGACCGCGCCCATCTTCGCGCCGCTCACCGAACTCTGCGCCGCCAGAAAATCAACGAACGTGGACGCATCGCTCTCCATCGCCTCCGGAGTGCACGGCCCCGCCAACTCCCCAAACCGCTGCAAGGTGCGCGGATCGCCGCCAAAATTCGGAGTGAAGTCAAAACACGCGCCCTTCACCGTGCGGTAAAACGGATTCACCAGCACCACCGTGTAGCCTGCCTCGGAAAGCCGCTTGGCCATCGCGCGGTGCGAAGGACGAATCCCCATAATGTCGGGATAATGAATCACTCCAGGACGCTTCTTCCCATCATCCGCCTGATACAGCACCGCATCGCACTTCCCATCCTTCATCTGAATCTCAATATCTTTTTCGCTCACGTTCCGTCCCCCTTAAGCGGTTCTCACCGCACTCGAGTGCAAAAATGACCGGCAAAGCATACTACATCACCACCGTCGCCGACTGGCACCACCACGCCCCCCGCTTCGCAAACTCCCACTTCATCGTCCTCGACGCACACGCAAGCAGCGCTGTCATCCCGAGCGAGCCCGCCGTCTTTGCGGACGACGAGGGATCTGCTCGTACCTTGCGGGCTCCGCACGAAGAGGTTCGCATTCTCGTTCTCATCGAGGCCGACGAAGGCGTGCACCTCTCGCTCGACGACGATCCCGCCTTCGAACCCCTCCCCCACCCGCTCGCGCAAAAACCAATCTCCGCCACGGCGCAGTCCGCGCTCGCGCCCCACGGCGTCGCCCCCGGCGCCACCACATTCGACGCCGCCGAAGCCCTCGCGCGCGTCCACCCGCTCCTCCGCCACCGCGTTTTCTGACCATCCGATTAGGATGGTCACCCTGAGCGAACATCGTGAGCGAAGGGTAACGGCATCAAGCGGGAATTACGGCTCGCTCGTCACCAGCGCAATCGCAAAACCGTCATACCCCCTACTTCCGACGGTCTGAAGCGCCGTGGCACTCACGCGCTTTTCTTTTGCCAACATTTCAATGAACCGGCGAATGCCGCGAATATCCGGATCGGTGCTGGACGCATCCACGACCGCGCCATCGCGCACCACGTTGTCCACAATAATCACGCTGCCGCGCCGCGATAGCTTCAGCGCCCAGACGAAGTACTCCCAATTATTCTTTTTGTCCGCATCGATGAAAATCAAATCGAAAGGCCCGCGGCCTTCGTCGGCGACAACCGGCAGGCTATCGAGAGCCGGTCCCACGCGCACCTCGACAATTTCCGCGAATCCGGCGCGCGCAATATTCTCGCGAGCGACCGCCGCGTGTTTCGGATTAAATTCCAATGTAATCATTCGGCCGCCGGGCGCCAGCGCCCGCGCAAGCCAAATCGTGCTGTACCCGCCGAGCGTCCCAATTTCCAAAATATTTCGCGCGCCCAGCATGCGTGCCAATATCCAAAGGAGTCTGCCTTCGTGCGGCGCGACGCTGATCGACGGAAGCCCCGCCGCGTCAATCGCCTTCATCGCCGCGTCCAAAATCGCGTCGGACGGAGTCAGCCGCTCGTTGAAGTAGCTTTCAACCGCCTCCCATTGCCGTTCAGGTGCGCTCAGTCTGTTCATGCCAAAACTATAGCGTCCAACCCGCATCCAGCCAAGCCCCCGCTCCTCTCTGGCTTCTAGCCTCTAGCATCTAGCCTCCAGAACATGCTCATCCGCGAATACACGCCCGCCGATCTCGACGCCCTCCGCCGCATGCACGCGTCGCAAAACTTCGACTACGCCTTCCCGAATCTCGACGATCCCATCTTCATCTCGAAACTAATCCTCGAAGACGACTCCGGCCGCCCGGTAATGGCCTCGCTCGCCCGCCTAACCTGCGAAATGTACCTCCTCATCGACCGCACCGCCGACGCCGCCCCCAACGCGTGTCATTCCGAGCGGAGTCCCGCGCTTTTTTCTTCGCGCGGTGTGTGCGCGGCGCGGGACGCAGTCGAGGAATCTCTCTTGGATGTCAGCCCCGAGGACGCGCCCACGCCAAGAGAGGTTCCTCGCGTCGCTCGGAATGACAATTCGCACGGTGGCCGCAGGGCAGGGAACGCGCGCCAGCGCTGGACGCAGCTCCTCGCCCTCCATCGCGCCGGCGAACTCGACCTCCTCGCGCGCGGCCTCGACGACGCCCACGCCTGGCTCCCCCCGCAAATCGCGCGCCGCTTCGGCCGCCGCCTAGAATCCCTAGGCTGGCTCCGCGACGACACCTGGACCCCCTACTGCCGCCGATTGAAAAGCCGTGGATAGTTGACGGGTGGCTAGGGCGATGCATTACGATATAGTGTCACGCTGAAGCGCCGCTGGATGAGCCGTGTCGACCAGCATCACAAACTGAGTCGAGAAGTTGGCTTGACCTGTGTGGATCGTTGCGCAGCTGCCACCATTCGACAAGGTCGCCCGCTAGCCGTCCGCGAGTTCGCCACAGCGTCTCCGACCTTCGCATCAACACGACGTGCCATTTGGCGGGGACCCACTTCACTACGTCGTCGAGATATTCATGAAAGGCGTCTGCGTTGGGCGCGTACTCCCATCGCCGTACCAACCCTTTGGCATTCTTAGTGCTATAGCGAAAGCCTTGAACATCTCCTCGGGCGTGGTGAGAGCTGCGCCATCAATTTCGAAAACGGCGATCATTTTGCCGACGCAATTCTTCCAACAGGACTTCGACTCCTTGCGATCGCGAAAATGAACGGATCGGGCAAGGCTGCACCGCCGTCAGGTTGAAAAACAACTGCGTGCTCATGATCCTTCAAGATACCGGCTGTCACACCGAATGCGACAACCACTCCCATTTGTCAGTTGCTGAGTGAAGTTCCCGCGCCTTTCTGCGGAATCTCTCTAACTTCTAACCTCTAATCTCCAACTTCTCGGAGGCACCCCATGTCTCGCGCCGCACAGCAGCAAACCCGCAACCTCACCGACCAGCAACTCGCGCAGCAAAATCAGCTCATCTCGCAATCCAACCAGCAGGGCCAGCAGGACCGCTCGGCCATGCTCCCGACCATCACCAGCCTGCTGAACAGCCAGGGCTACACGCCGCAGCAGCAGTCCGCGATCACGCAGCAATCGCTCGGCGCCGCCAACACCGCATTCGACGCCCTCCGCCAGCGCGCCGCCAATCGCGCCGCCGCCACCAACAATTCCGCCGGCTTCGGCGACCTCACCGCGCAGCTCGGCCGCGAGCAGGCCCAAACCGACGCCAGCCAGGCGCAGCAAAATCAAATCGCCTTCGCCAACCAAAAGTTGAAGGAAAATCTCGCCGGCCTCAACGCCCTCGGCCAAACCTATGGCATCGACACGAATCTCCTCGGCAAAGCCATGGGCGTCCCGTCCGAATTGTTAAGCGTCCGCCAGCGCGCCTCGCAGAACGAACCCAACAGCCTCACCTCCGACCTCTTCGGCCTCGGCTCCAGCGTCGCCTCCCTCTTCGGCTAGCACTCGCCGTCATCCTGAGCGGAGTTCGCGCGCCTTTGTCTTTTCCGCGGTTTTCGCGGGCGCAGTCGAAGGACCTCTCTTCGATCGCGCCGTCGCGTCCACTGCCACGGCTTGCTTCGTACGCCGCCGCTCCACCGCCTCGCACAAATTCTCTCGCCGCGCCCCAACAAAATGCACATCCTCCAAAATCCAACCTGGTGGACATTCGGCTTCACGTCCATCGTGCAGCTGGCATTTTTTCTGCGCTGGCTCTATCGCCACATTCGCAGCGAAGAAATCACCCGCGCCTTCGTTCACGACATGGCCACCAACCATCTTCCGCACATTTACGAGCTGCTCGAAATGCTCTGCGACGAGGAGGGAATCAAGCGCAACCCGCTCCCGCCCATCCGCTGGCTCGACCTAAACCACCGCCCGCCCACCTAGCGCGGTCCTATGTAGCTCACCCCGCCGTCACGGGGTGAGGGTTTTCGTACGCAGAGCCGCCGTCCCACGCTCGGTCGAGCGCCGTCATCCCGAGTGGAGTCTCGCGCGTTTCTGCCTTTCGCGCGATGTTTGCGCGCGAGAGGTGCATTCGAGGGATCTCTCTTCGATTTCGCCGCGCCGCCTCGCCGATTCGTAGACGAATCTCGCACGCACCAAATGCGCTAAAATCCCCTCGCCGACCACTCATCGGCGAGACGAATCGCGCCATGCCGGAATCAAATCTCGCGCCCTTCGAATCCTCGCGCGCAAACGAGCCGCCCGTCCGCGGCTATCTCGACACTCCCGCGCGGCCTTCGCATGACGCGCTGATTCTCACGCACAGCGCAGGCGCGAATTGCCAATCTGCCTTGCTCGTAGCCATAGCAAGCGCCTTCTGCGACTCCGGCGTCGCCGTTCTCCGCTGCGATCTGCCTTTCCGCCAAGTCCGTCCCCACGGACCGCCCCCGCGCGGTAGCGCCGAACGCGACCAGCAAGGCCTGCGCGCCGCGATCGAAGCGCTCAAGCGCCAATTTCCCGGCCATCGCATCTTCCTCGGCGGCCATTCCTATGGCGGACGCCAAGCCTCGATCCTCGCCGCGTCTGATCCCGCGCTCGCGGATGCGCTGCTCCTGCTTTCCTATCCGCTGCATCCGCCGAAAGCGCCCGCGCAATTGCGCACCGCGCATTTCCCCGATCTGCGCACGCCCGCGCTATTCGTCAGCGGCGCGCGCGACGGCTTCGCCACCACCAACGAATTGACCGCCGCGCTAAAGCTCATCCCCGCGCGCACGCAACTCCTGCCGATCGAAGCTGCCGGCCACGAACTCCTCACCCCGCGCAACCGCACCACGCTGCCCCAGCAAGTCGCCTCCGCCTTCATCACCTTCGCCCCGCGCGCTTTGCCTTTCCTGGGAACGCCAATCTCCTGATTGGCGCCTTTGCATTTGTAGGGGCATGGCATGCCATGCCCGGCAAACATGCTTGGCTACCTGTGTGCCATCCGCCGAGTCGCTCTTGGGGGGCCGTCATTCCGAGCGGAGTGTCCCGCGTTTTTTGTTTTGCGCGAAGTGCGGTTTGTGCACCCCGGATGTTGTTGCGGGGCGCCGGGACACAATGAAGGGCTCCCAGGTCGACGGCTAGTCGAGCCTGGGAGATCGTCGAGGAATCTCTCTTCGATGTAACCGCCAGCAACACTCCGCACGAAGAGCGCCCGCGTTACTGCGCCGCCGTTGCCGGCAAATACCGCGCAAGGAAATCGCTCAGCGCGTGCCGCGTGATCTGCCCGCCGAGGCTGCCCCACACCACGTCATACGCATGCTCGCCGTACGGCACGCTGACCAACTCGTTCGCCACGCCCGCCGCGTCCAATTTGTCCACCATTTCGATGTGCCCGCCAAACGGCACCAGGTGATCGTGCGCGCCCGCCGCAATCAACGTTGGCGGCAGCCCGGGCCGCACGTGAAATATCGGAGACACGGCGCGATACCGGTCCGGAAATTGCTCCGGCGAGCCGCCAATATATCCGGTATTGAACGCGCGCCCGCTCACCGGCCCGATGCTCGACCTCAAATTCCAGGCCATCGCGAAATCGTCCGGCGGATACAGCGCGAAGACCGCCGCGGGCTGCGGCACCGCGCCTCCGCAGCTCGACGTCACCGTCCCATCGCCCAGTCCGTAGCCGACCTGCAGCGCCAGCCCGCCGCCCGCCGATTGTCCGGCAAGCAGCATCCGATCCGGCGAAATGTTGTAAAGCGCCGCGTGCGACGCGACCCAAGCCATCGCGCAAGCCACATCCTGCGCCGCCAGATTCCAAGTCACCGGCGGATCGAGACGGTAATCCACGTCGAAAACCGTGTAGCCGCGTGACGCAAGCCAACGGTCCCAATCGCGCCCCATGCTGCGCGTGCCTCCCGAAAATCCGCCGCCGTGAATCATCACCACCGGCGCGGAGGCCGCCGTCGCGCTTCCCGCTTTCCCCGGGAGATAAATATCTGTGCGCAGAGTTTTGCCGCCCACCGTGGCGAAGACCATCGTCTGATTCGGCTCCGCGGACGGCCCCGGCGCCGCCACGCGCAAATGATCCACCCAGGAAATCGACGCGCCCGCGCCATGCGCAGCGCCCGCGAGCGCCCCAATCGGAATCATCGCGCCCGCGGTGGACACAATCGCCAGCCACAGGATCACCGTCGTCGCGCGCTGTCCGCCCAGGCGCAGCGCCCACAGCGCCAGCGCGATGCCGATCGCGCCCGCAAAAAAAATGTGCAGCGAGAAAAAAGATTCAAGCACCGTCCCAAACGCGCCGAGCCACGGAATAAAAGGGCACAGCGCGCCCAGCACAGTCGCAAACACCAGCAGCGTCACCCCCGCCGCCAGCGCGGTAACCACCCGCCGCTGCCACTGCGGCGCAACTCGCTCCGCACCGCCGCCCGCCGCAGCGTCCACGTGATCGCGCGGCGCGTCCGCGCCCTCTCGCCCCGCGCGCGCTGACGAAGCCCCGAATATGCCGCCACTCATCGCGCGCATCATAGCACCATCGCACTCCGCACACTCGCGACCCTGAACGCGTGCCGTCATCCTGAGCGGAGGGGCCCGTGCCTTTTCTTTTGCGCGAAGCGCCGGGCCACGTAGTCGAAGGACCTCTCTTCGATCGCCAATTCGCCTCGCCGTAAACCAGAAATGCCCACTCCCAACCTCATCGCGCTCGCCCGCGCCGCCGCCGCGCATCACGAACTCGATCCGGCGCTGGTCTGCGCCATCATCGAACAGGAATCCGCCTGGAACACGCACGCCATCCGCTACGAACCCGGCTTCCGCACGCGCTACGTCGCGCCGCTGGGACTTCCGCCCACCGAAGAAATCGCCCGCTCAATTTCCTGGGGACTCATGCAAGTAATGGGACAGGTCGCGCGCGAGCACGGGTTCACCGGCAAATTTCTAAGCGCCCTCTGCGATCCCGCCCTCGGCCTCGACATCGGCTGCGCCGCCCTCGCATCCAAGCTCTCCGCCGCGCGGCAAGCAGGGCACGGAATCGCCGAAAGCGAAATCGAGCGCGCCCTCGCGCTCTGGAATGGCGGCGCAAATCCAAATTACGCCGCCGAAGTTCTCGGCCGCCTCCCACGCTACAAATGACGCCGTGTAGACATCCCCGACGCCCGCATGTAAACTCGCCGCCAGTCAGTTCCCAAATCCGCTCGCTCGGAGAACATCATGGCCAGGCGCCAATTCTTTCGCTCGCTCGCAGCCCTTCCATTGCTCGCGTTCTCGAACGTAGCAGCCGACGAACCCAAGAAAAAACTCCATGTCATGATGAAAAGCGCCTGGGGAACCGACGACGAAACGCGCGCCACGTTCGTCTTCAATCACGGCCTCGCGCTCGCCGACGCCGGCCACGAAGTGCAGATTTTCCTTCTCGGCGACGCGACCGTCCTCACGCGCAAGGCCGTAGTGGACTCGGTCGTGCCGATCGGCTGGCCTCCACTGAAGGAAACGTTTGAGAAGATCGTCGCAGCGAAAATTCCCGTCTTCGCGTGCGGCGCGTGCAGTCGCTCGCGTGGCGTCACGGACGCCGACGTTACGCAGTGGGGATTTAAATTCGGCAATCCGACGATCTTCGTCGGCCTGGTCGAGTGGGCCGACCGCATCATCACCGAGTAGCTTCCGCCTCTCGCGCCTTCTCCTCGGTGGAAAACCTGCAGATGAGGCGCCTTTGCACTTGTAGGGGCACAGCATGCTGTGCCCGGCGCACATGCTTGGCTACCTGTGCACCATCCGCCTCGTACTTCGCGGCGTCGTCATCCTGAGCGAAGTCCCGCGCTTTTTCTCTTCGCGCGGTGTTTGCGCGGCGCGGGACGCAGCCGAAGGACCCTCTTGGATTGAAAATGTCGCCGCGAGCTAAATCGAAGAGAGGTTCTTCGACTCTGTGCGCCGGCCGTCGCAAGAATCGCGACGGAGGGCAAGAAACCGGCGCACTCCGCTCAGAATGACGCCCCGACCGCCCGGTCACCGTGGACGATTTTTCTTTACACCAACAACTACTTGCGCGATTTCGCCTCGCGGTGTAAAGATTCTCTCCGTATCCTCGTACTACGCCCACGCGGCTCTAACCTCGTGCCAGTCGCGTTGTCATCCCGACAGAGGCCCGCCTCTGGCCGACGAGGGATCTGCTTCTGCTTGGTTTTTCGCGTCTAGAAAAATGGGGCAGGGAACTGCGCCGCGGAGTTTTTGCTAGGTTCCTTCCGGGCCGCTACGCCGCGCTCTTCAGATATTCGAGCACTTCCTCCGCGTGCCCTTCCGGCTTCACTTTGCTGAAAATGTTTTTGATCTTTCCATCCGGACCGATCACAAACGTGGTCCGTGCCACGCCCATCACTTTCTTCCCGTACATATTCTTTTCCTGAATCACGCCATACAAATTGCAAATCGTTTTGTCCGGATCCGCCACCAGCGTGAACGGCAAATCGTACTTCTCCTCGAATTTCTTCTGCGTCTTGTACTCGTCCGGCGACACGCCCAGCAACACCGCGCCCGTTCTCTCGATTCTCTCGTACGAATCGCGGAACCCGCACGCCTCGATCGTGCATCCCGGCGTGTCCGCGCGCGGATAAAAGTAGAGCACCACCCACTTGCCCTTGAAATCTTTCAGCGCGATCTTTTTCCCATTGTGGTCCAGCGATTTAAATTCCGGCGCCTTCTCACCAATTTCCATGTTGGCTCCCCAGCTCCTTTTCGCGTGCACGCGCGCCACTGACAGCGCATCGGCCGTTTGAATTTCTCTCCCAGCTTCTCTGCCATTGGTTATACCGCAAATCGCGCCTCGGCGTCACCGCGCGCCACTCGCCTTCATTGGCCACCTACTTCCATGAAACAACGCACACCACAAATTCCAGCACTCCCTGCACCTCCGCTACACCTGCATCGCGAATCCGCCCGCCGATTCGCAACGCGCAATGCAGCGGCAAGATTCGCCCTGCTGCTCCTGCTGCTGCTGGCGATCGCGAGCGGAGCGCGCGCGACCACCTACTACATCGACTACGCCAGCGGGTCGAATTCCAATAACGGACTCTCGAAGGGTGCGCCCTGGAAATCGCACCCCTACATGGCGTGCGGGTCGCCACCGACGTACGCACACGCGGCAGGGGACCGTTTCATTTTCAAGGGCGGCGTCACATGGCCGGCGGCGTGTTTCACGATGGTGCTACCCGCAGGGGGAAATTCGAGCAGCCAAGATTATTATGGCGTGGATCTGACCTGGTACAGCGGCGGCTCCTGGACGCGGCCGCTCTGGGACATAGGCTATACGGTACTGACCTGGGTGGTGGAGGCGACCAGCGCCAATGCCGGCTACATGACCTTCGATAACTTCGAAATCGCCCATCAGGGCATCTCGTTTCCGGTGAGCTTTGGCGCGGGTCAGGCTTTCTCGTTCCGCAACGGCGGCAGGGTCGGAACGATCCTCGAAAATATGTGGATTCACGATTGGGCCAGTCCCAGCAACATTGCCGCGGGATCGACTGATTACGATGATGGCGCGATTGACAGCGGCGGGGCGGGCGCGGATCCGGGCAATGCCGTAAGGCTGCTCAATTCCACCATCTCCGATCAGAACGGGTACTTTTTCAGGAGCGGCGCCAAGATTACCGGGGTGCCGTTTGGAGGCGCCTGCCGTGATTGCACGGAAGTGGGCGGCAGCACCTTCACCTACACGATGGCCGCTTGTTTTGACGTCGCAACCTGCCACGACAGCGAATTCGCGCACATCGACGCGGGAGGAATTGCAAATTACGATGCAGACGTCCACTCGCAGATTATCGAGGACGACGGCGGCGGCCAAAGCACGAATTATAACAACTGGATACATGACAGTCCGGCGGCGGTAGCCACGCTGATCTGCGCGGGGTCGTCCTACTTCAACAATGTGTCCTCGAACCTGACCAACAATTACTCGCTGATCATCGACACAAATTCCTGCTTCGCGGTGCCGCCCGCGTCGGCCACGACGAACATTTACAACAATACCTTCGATTGCACGGGCAAGGGCGAGTGCATCGAGTACTACCGGCCGGGGGCGACTCAAGGCACGGTGAATGAGTTCAACAACGTTTACATCAACGGCGGCAACAACGTGGCGGCGACGATCACGCACTACAACCATACGAACAATTTCACGATGAACAGCAGCGAGGCCAGCACCTACGGGTTCACGTCGGCAAACAAATACAAGCCGTCGTCCTCCGATCCCAACGTGTCCGCGAAGGGTTTGAATGAGACTTCGCTTTGCAGCGGCAATTTCGTGAACCTCTGCAAGGATGCCACCGGCACTCCGTGGTTCGGCGGATCCTCCATCACGCGGCCAACCGGTTCAGCTGCGTGGGATTTGGGTGCTTATCAGGGGCAGGGCGGAGGGGGCGGCGGGCCGCCGAGCATTTCGATCAGCTCGCCGTCCGCCGGGACAGTATCAGGCAGCATAAATTTAACCGCGTCTTGCACGCCGCAAGGGGCCGCCACAGTCGGCAGCATCCAGTTCTCGATCGACGGCAACACATTTGGCGCGGCGGGCACGGCATCGCCCTACACGCTCAGTTGGAACACGCTTACCGCCGCCAATGCCACCCACACAATTTCCGTCACTTGCACCGATTCCAACGGCCAAACCGGAACGGCCAGCACCGTCACGGTGACGGTCTCGAATTCCATGCCGGGATGCTTCGTCTCCACGGATAACGGTTCCGGAAGCCTGTCGTGGACGGCCAACCAATCCTTCACCGCGCAAAGCGCGAATTTCGGCGCGACCTTCACGGCCACGCCGCACACCGCGAACCAGGACACGGTGATTGCGCTCTCGCAATCTCCGATGACCGCTTACTCGCAGGGCGCGGCGCTGATCCGCTTCAACTCGTCTGGAAATATCGACGTGTACAAAGGCAGCATCGCCAACTACACAGCCGACGCAACGGTGAGCTACTCGGCGGGCACCACGTATGCTTTCAGCTTCACCGTGAATATGACGGCTGGCACCTACACCGTGGCGCTCACTTCGCCATCAAGCGTTACGCTTGCCACCAACTATCCTTTCCGCACCACCGCGCCGGCCGGGAGCCTGGGATTCCTCAACGCTGTCAGCGACGACACTACGCCGGACACGGCTCAGGTCTGCGGTTTCGCGCTCACAGGCTCAACCTCTCTCACTTTCAGCCCTGCGAGCCTCAACTTCGGAAGCATTACGGTAGGCGCCAATGGAACTCAGTCGATCACCACCACCACGACGGGCGGCAGCGTCAATTTCACCAGCGTGGCAATCAGCGGCAACGCGGATTTCACCATCAATTCCAATACCTGCACCGGATCGATTCCCAGCTCGTGCGCCACGCAGATTAAATTCGCGCCCACTTCGGCCGCGCTCGAAAGCGCCACCGTCACCTACACCGACGACGCTACCGGAAGCCCGCAAACGGTCGCCGTCAGCGGGACCGGCGTTCCCGCCACTCCCACACTCTCCGTGAATCCCACCAGCCTGAGTTTCGGCGGCGTGCAGATTCACACCACGTCCTCAAACGGCCCGATCGTGCTGACCATCAGCAGCGGCCCCGTTACTTTCACCGGCACGCCATCTCTCAGCGGCGCCAACGCAGCCGATTTTGCGCTCGCCTCCAACACCTGCACGGGAACCGTCTCCGCCGCTTCCTGCCAAACCGTAGTAAGTTTCACTCCCAGCGCCCTGGGCCCCGAATCCGCCATGTTGACCTACACCGATGACGCCACCGGCAGCCCGCAATCCGTCGCCCTCACCGGAACCGGGTACCTAGCCCCCCATCCCCCCACCGCCGTCCACGCCACCGTCCAGTAACCCGCCTTCCTCGCTTCTGCCTTTGCGCCTTTTTCTTCGTAGGGGCACGACATGTCGTGCCCGGCAAACATGCTTGGCTACCTGTCCACTATCCGGGTGCCTCGCATCATTTTTCGTTTTTCACTTCGAGGGGGCGTGACTCGCCGCATTAGCAAAGGGGATCGAAACGCGATCCCCTTCGTCACACTGCAGCGCGCACTTCTTCGGGCTGGGAGTTCCTCAATCGACGCTGATACGAGTACCGGCCGTTCCTCCGGTGACCTCAGATATTGGCGTTCCAGTGCAGACGTAGCCGTTGGGGCCGTTGGCGCAGTTGCTCGGCAGATAGAGTTTGAAATCGAAGAAACCGCTGTAGGTTTTGCCGTCGCGCGCAACTGTATCTGTTTCGTCGACGGTGAAGATGTTTGAAACGTCTTCGGGTGGGGCGGCTCCCGGGCCGCCAAACATCAGACCGACATGGTGCAGCTTCACCTTGCCGTGGCCCAAGTCCTTCCAGACTCCGAAGCAGATGTCTCCGCCCGCTGGCGCCATAAACGCGTTTTCAAATTCAGTTCCGTCCCCATGCCACGTCTTAAAGGATTCGAGGAATGGGAAGGGTGTGGGGAAAGGCGCTCCTGGAGGGAAATTATTATCCGTGTTCGCGGTGTAAAGCAGATGCCACAAACCCACGATGGAAGCAGAACCCCTCGAGTCGTCGCCTTGAAAGTCGTCCTCGTGAGGGTTCGCGTAGGGAATCGAGGAAACGCCCGCCATTTTGTATGCAGGCGCGCAACCAGCGGCCTTGGCCCCGGAAGCAGTGAACAAAAGGCCCAATCCTGCCAATGCAACAAGGGCGGAGAGCCGCCCGCTCCACAGTCCCGGGAAGATGCTCATTCGATTCATCGTTTCTCTCCTTCAGGTCGGTCCGAAATGTCTGTCCACTTAATGGTTAACGTTGGGCGCCAGCCAGAGAGTGAAAAACCTGATGCATTGTCTGGAAACGCGGGCCGCTACACATTGAGATTCCACTTTCAACGGTCACGGCCGACCGGTGTGAGTGCTTACTACAACTATTAAATTTACTTGTCAAGTAAACTGTTAATGAACATCTGCGTGTGGAACTATGAGTCGTGGTCCCGCTTCCTCCGCAGTCACCAGTCATCCTTCTTTGCCTTTGTAGGGGCACAGCACCGGGGCCCCCAGCGCGCCGCCTTCGCGTGCTGGGGTGGTAGCATGCTGTGCCCGGCACACATGCTTGGCTACCTGCCCACCATCCGCCTCGCTCTCACGCGCGCCGTCATCCTGCCTGCCCTGACGAAGGAAGGGAGCGAAGTCCCGCGCCTTCTCTTCGCGCGGTTTGGGCGCGCGCGGGACGCAGTCGAAGGACCTCTCTTCGATGTCCGCCGCACCTCGCCGTTCCTGTAGCGCCGGCATCTCCGGTTTCGGGAGTCCGGTGGACTCCACCGGAGTCCAGACACCGGACCTGCCGGCGCCTTTTCTTCGCCATCGCTATTGCAACTTGGCGTATTCGGCTTTGGCTTGCTGGAGGATGGGCACGCCGGGGTCAGCGTCTTTCCACAGCGCCAGAAAATCCTCGTAGGCGGTCTTGGCCTTCGAGTTATCTCCCGCTAAAACGTACGCTCGCCCGAGGCCGAGATGCGCAAGCGCTCCAACGGTGGCGTACCCCGTGAGGCCGGGGTGGTCGATGATCATTTGAAATTCCGCGGCGGCCTCTGATCCCTGATGCGCCGCCAGATACGCCTCGCCGGCGACGTACACCGGAACCATCAGCGGCGTGGTCTCATCCAAGGCTATCATGCGCTCGTGCGACGCCATGGCTTGAAAATCTTCTGCCACTTCCTGCGTGTTTCCCCGGCGAACCGCCAGCATTCCCCGGACCGCGGGAAGCACGCCAAATCGAATGTAGCTGGCGTCGGGAGCGCTCTTCGCCAGATCGTCAGCCAGCTTTTGTGCCTGCGCCGTATCGTCCGTAATCGCCCATACGATCGCCGCTTCTCCTTTGTACTCGCGGTCCGCATTGACGTTCGCTGAATCCTTTAGCCCTTTCTGCGCCTCGGCGAAATTGCCAACGAGCGCTTCGAGCAGGGCGGCGTGCACTTGGTAGCCGTACATCACTTCATCGGCGCCCATCTGCTTGGCGGAGGCAATGGCGCGCCGCTCCAATTCTCGCGCCCGCGCCAGATGTCCGCCGTAGCCGGCAGCGCTGGCCTGGAATTCTTCGGACATTCCCGGCTGTCCCAACCACGGGCCGGCTGACTGCTTGTTTATTTCAGCCGCGTCATTTTGCACGAACGCGAGCGGATAGAGGATGTCGCGAAATGCTGTTCGATCGATATGGTTGGCCACGGCCTGCTGCACCGTCGCGCGCGCCTCGTCGAAGCGCCCAAGGGTCAGGTAACCTTCTGCAACCGACCGGTAGGCGTATGCTGTCGGATCCAGCCGGAGTTCCTCGCGGCCGGCAGTCAGTGCTTCCTCCGGCCGCCCTCCAAGCCAGTCCGCTGCCGCCAGCGCGATGAAGGCCGGCGGATCGCGCGGGAAGATCTTCGTCCACTGCTCGGCTGTTTGCGTGGCCTTTTCGTCATCTCCCTGAACGAACAGATAATAGTTGCCGGAAATCGAGAACTTCTCCCGCTCGCTCGCGCGGTCGCGCAATTCGTATCCCTTGGTGATGTTTTCTGCCGCCTTTCCCATTTCGCCCATCAAGGACTGGGTAATGCCCAACGTCGAGTAGGCTTGACCGAAATTCGGATCGAGGCTCGTTGCCCGCTGAAGCGAGGAGATTCCCGATGGGAAATCCCCCTTCAAGAGGGCTTCGACGCCCAATCCCCACGCTTGCAAAGCTTCCAGCGACGGCGTGGTCACCTGATCGAGTGGCACATCGTACTTCTCTAGCGAAGTAGCCGACTCGCCGAGTTTGGACCGCAGATCTCCCGCCGCTTTTCCAAGCGCCGAGAGCACTTTCTCTTTCCCGTCCGCCGTGGTCTGCTCTTCAGCGAGCGTTTCCCCCGTGCTGCAATTCACAGCGTTCAGCCCAATGGCATATTGGCTCCCGAGACTCGCAATAGAGCCCTGAATCACCGCTGCTGCGTTCGCGCGCTGGCACACCTCGCGCGCCACCTCCTGCGTGAGCCGCGTGTCGGGAGGCTTCTCCATCAAGCCCAGCGTCCGCGCAATCTGATCGTTCGAGACGATGCTGAGGAACGGCGTCTGCTGAAGCTCCGCGGAAAGTCCCTCGCGCAACGTTCCGTCGAAAACAGGATCCCCGGTCGTATTTGTGAAGTCCCCAACGACGATGGAATCCTTCTCCGTCAGTTTCGGCGCGCCGCGGAAATAAAAGTAAGCGCCAATCGCGAGCAACGCGACAACAACGGCCGCCGCGCCAACCGTGAGCCACCGCTTGCTTTTTGCAGGCGCGTCATCGCCCGGAGCCGCTCGTCGCCCCGAGGACTCTCTCTTCGCCTCAGCGGCTGCCGCAGGGGAAGGGAAGTCCCTCGCCTCGCTCGCGCTGGCCGCGCCAACGAAACCTGTGGCCGCACGCGCCGAATCGCTATCGCGCTGCAGCCGCTTCAGGTCCGTTCGCATGTCCGACGCGTGCTGGTAGCGAAGGTTGCGATCCTTCTCCAGCGCCTTGTTGAGGATTCGCTCCAGCTCCTGCGGCAAATCCGGATTCAAGCGGATCGGCGAAGTCGGCGCTTTGTGCAGTATCGAATCGAAAATCGCCGCGGACGTGCGTCCCGCAAACGCCTGCCGCCCCGTCGCCATTTCGTAGAGGACCACGCCGAAGCTGAAAATGTCGCTCCGCGCATCGATCTCTTGCCCCAGCGCCTGCTCGGGAGACATGTACGCCACGGTCCCCAGCGCCACGCCCGGGCTGGTGAGATGCGGATCTTCGTCCTCGGTGGTTCCTTCGGTAGCCGCGGTGAGACCGATGGTTTTATCGCGATTTTGCGGCGCATATTTCGCTAGGCCGAAATCGAGGACCTTCGCCTGCCCGCGCTGCGTCAAGAAAATGTTGGCGGGCTTGATGTCGCGATGAATGATTCCGCTGGCGTGTGCGGCGTCGAGCGCGTCGGCCACCTGCACGCCGATTTCGAGAAGCGCGCTGACGTCCAGCCTGCCCCCGACGATGTGGTGCTTCAGCGTCTCGCCTTGCAGCAACTCCATGGCGATGAAGCGCCGACTGTCGTATTCGCTGATTTCGTGAATCGTGCAGATATTCGGATGGTTCAGCGCTGCGGCCGCGCGAGCCTCGCGCAGGAAGCGGTCCAGCGCCTGTTTTTCTCGGGAAATCTCTTCCGGCAGGAATTTCAGCGCCACCGCGCGCCCTAGCGTCACATCTTCCGCGCGATACACGACGCCCATGCCACCGCCGCCGAGCTTCTCAACGACGCGATAATGCGAAATCGTTTGCCCAACAAGCGGCTGGGAGTCCGCCATGCCGCATCATCTTAGGTTCCACCCCAACTCAAGTCAACGCCGACCCCCACCCGCGGAAGTTCCTGTAGCGCCGACCTGCCGGCGTTTTCTGCGTTGCCTTTTGCTTACACCGTCATCCTGAGCGAAGTCCCGCGCTTTCCTCTTCGCGCGGTGTGGGCGCGCGCGGGACGCAGTCGAAGGACCTCTCTTCGATCTCGCCACACCTCGCCGTTCCTGCAGCGCCGGCATCTTGCCGGTGTCTTTTCTCCGCCTTCGCAGTCATTTGTCATCCCGAACCGGGCGGCATTTCAGGCCGGTGTGAGGGATCTGTTTGGCTTTTGTAGCGCCGCGCTTTTAGCCCTGAGCAACGTGAAGCGCAGGCCGCCACGTTTTTCCTCGCATTTGCAACGATACGGTCCGCCACAGCGGATGCCGGCGAACGCATTGGCGTGGTGCCGCCCATACTCTTCCGGTGGAAGGCAGGGCTTCAGCCCTGCCACAAAAAACGCCGGCGCGAAGCGCCCTCCACTGCGCTGCCTCTCTCGCAGCATGTACTCGACTTCCGCCGCTTAACCGCCACTCAACCAAGCGCCATCCTCGTCAGCCGCAGACTCACACGACGTCACCCTCCCATGACCCGACGCACCCTCGAAATAGCCGCCTTCTGCGCAGCGTTGCTAATCGCCGCGCTCGCCATCAATGCCTGGCTCTCCTCGCGCGACGAAAAGCAGCGCCTCCAATCCACCCTCGCCGCGCAAAAGCAAATCCTCGACGCCGCCGACACCAGAGAGCAAACCCGTCAAGCCACCTTGAATGACGCCCTCGCAAAAATCGAAACGCTAAAGCGCGCCACGCAAACGCCGCAACAAATCCTGCGCGACCTTCCTCAATATTTGCCGCTCCCGCAACCCATCACCCTCGCGCCCGCCGACACCCAATCTCAGCAGGGAACTGCCCTGCCGACGAAATCCCAAACCGCCCCGCAGCCGTCGCCCACCGAACCCATACCCTCTGCCCGCAGCGCCGAGCCCGCAGCCTCATCGCCATTGAGCACCGGGGATCTGCCGCACTCGCAGCCTCCAATTCCCTGCAACCCAGATAATAGTTGCCCGCTCGAAATGCCTTCAGCTGACCTGAAACCCCTCTACGATTTCAGCCAGAACTGCCGCGAATGCCAGTTGCGCCTAACCGCCGCCCAACAAGATCACGCCGACGATCTCGCCAAGCTCGACGCCCTCACCCGCCAACGTGACGCCGCCATCACCGCCGCCAAGGGAGGAACCCTCTGGCGACGCCTCCGCCGCAATGCCCTGTGGTTCGTAGTAGGCGCAGGAGCAGGAGCCGCCGCCCACATCGCCGCCAGCCGCTAAAATCGCACCAGGCCCAACGCGTCCGCGCCGGGCCAAGGTGTACGGGCAGGGCCTCAGCCCCGCCAAACAAGCATCGCTCCCAGCGTCGCCGGCTAGTCACGCTCGGGAGATCAGGGACCGCGAAGCCCTTCCCCTCGCCCGAGTGTTGGCGCCCCGAGTGTTGGCGAAGGAGCGCGCTACTCCTCTCGTATCGTCAACCTCGACTCAGAGCCTTGCAATCCGCCAACGCCGCCAACCGCCAAGCCCGACACCCTCGCCCGCCAACCTGAAGCGCCATAACCGCCGCCAAGAGAGGCAGCTTCTGCCGGGCCGCCTCTCCGCCGCAATACCCTCTAGCTTCGTCGTAGCCACAGGAGCAGCCGCCGCTCACATCGCCCCCAACCGACGACAATCCCAATCCGTGTCCGATCCATCGTGTCCAATCCATCGTTCCAACCCATCGTTCCGATCCTCCGCGCCCGTTCGTCCCCGCTCCACTCCGCTCCACACCACTCGACTCCGCGATACCCCATTGCCCCTACCGCCTGAGCCTTCCTTCCCGCGGCTTTCACCTCCCCGACGGACTGCCCCTCGGCTTCCGCCTCACCCCACCACCGCAGCGCAAAAAAACGCTTGCCTTCCGCTAATTCTTACTATGTTGCGCTCGATATTACACGCGACGAGGTCGCAGGCGCTGACACGATCTGCTTTCAGTGAGGCTGGGTCGTTTCAGGCGGCGCACCGTGAAATTCTGCAGGCTCGTTTCACTGCTGTCTCTAAGGCTATTGCGCCAAATCATCGGCTGCCCGGCTTTGGGCACGCGTCCAAATTGACACTGTACAGGTAGTCTCGCTAGTGGCGACGCACCTTGTCACGTAGCTAAAGACCAGCGCTGCCGCTCGCAAAGCTCAGAATAACGTGACTCGAGGGAGCTGTGTCAGTCGAAGGGGCGTTCACTGCGGCTGCAGAGCTTGCGCGCGCGGGGGGACACGAGAAACTGGCTAGCTCGTCGAGGAGTCGGGATCCGTGCGATGCGAGAAATGGGAGCGCACTTAGGGTACGTTCCTGGAGGTCACCAGCGGGATGAAGGGCGTCGAGGAGGATGCGCTGGTGGCGATCCAAGACTCCGGAGCGAAAATTGATGGCGCGGGCAACCTTAGCTTTTAATTGCGTGAACTGGTGGAGCATCTTCTGTTCGGAAGCGCGAAGGGCGTCGACCAAAGTGGGATCGAGACTTTTCAACGGGTCATCGTATTGGGCCAGCAAATCGCGCAGAGCGCTTTCGCCAGCGTCGAAGCGGGCTGCCAAATCGCCGGGCATGAATTTCTGTTCCATTTTCGCTCGGACGTGCTGCGATCCCGCGAGAATATCGCGAAAGTCGAGCTGGTATTGTTCCAAAAGACGGGCGATGGGAGGTTCGACGATTGTGCAACTGGCGCGCGGAAGAATCGCCGGCATGCGCCCGATAAATTTTTTGTAGATGAGGTTGGACTGAGCGAGGTAGGCGATTTCAGCCGGGCCTCCTATGTACGCGGCGGTGGGAAGAAGGGAATCCTGCACGATGGGACGCAGCAAAGCGCTGGGAGTGAATGCGTCGGGGCGATCCTGGAGTGCCGAACGCAATTGATCGCGAGAAAGCTCCGCTCCTCCGGCGGCAAAGTTCCCATTGCGGCGACGCAGAGGCTCGCGGCGACCGTCGAGATTGTAAAAGAGCAGCGTTGTTTCCCGGGTTACTTTTACCTGAGCGTGGAAGCCACCGGATTCAAGTTCATTTGATCGGGCCAGCAGAGCATCGCCAAGCGAATCGGCCTCCTCGAGCGCGCGAAGATAAATTGGCGCAGCTAGGCGATGCAAGCGGACATCGAGTGGATCGATGAAAACGATTCCGCGACCCGCGAGGAGCCGAGCCATCAATTTGCCAAAGGCTGAGCCGTAGGTCTCGCCTCGCGTGTAGGACTCGCGGAGCGCGTGTGTAGTCTCGTCAGCGAACGGACCTTCGAGAGTCTGCGTTGCAGCAAGTACGATTGACTCGATCTCATCGCCCAGCAGAATTTCTCCGACGCGACGGCCCGCGTCTTCGGGCCTGGCAGGCAATTCATAATGAACGATTCCCGCGCGGGTGTTCCAATCGGAATGATGAACCTCCGCGAGGTCGTGATCCTCTGTTGCCAACCAGAAGATGGGGACTGCGTCGGTACCGCGGCTGGTTGCTTCCTCGGCGATGCGGATTGCCGAGATGGCTTTGTAAAAGGTGTACGCGGGGCCGGAAAAAAGGCCGGTTTGCTGACCGGTGACAATCGCCACGGCTCCCCGAGCGAGACGCTCAAGATTGTGAATTGTCGCAGGGTCGAGTTCCCTTCCGGCGCTGAATTTCTGGTTCTGTTCGCGCAGAATTTCGCAGACTTGGCGGCGGATATTTGAATCGAGGCGGACTTCACGGGCTGCGGAGTCAATGCCAGCAAGTGTTGGAGGGTGCGCGTAAAAGGATGCCACTCGGGGGAAATCTTCAAGAAAGGTTGAAAGGAGCTTGGTTGTGTGCGGGATTTCGCGGAACGAAAGACAGTGGGACACCATGGAAGAAATTATGATACACGGGGCTTCGAAGAGCGGCAACTTCGAGGCTCCCGGTACTGGGTAATTTTCGCTTGCCATGCTGATCGCACCGCGGGTTGTACATCGTTGACTTGAAGGTAAGCGGCCCCTAAGATGATGCGGCATGGCGGACACCCAGCCGCTTGTTGGGCAGACGATTTCGCATTATCGCGTCGTTGAGAAACTCGGCGGCGGTGGCATGGGCGTGGTGTATCGCGCGGAAGATGTGACGCTAGGGCGCGCGGTGGCGTTGAAATTCCTGCCGGAAGAGATTTCCCGAGAAAAACAGGCGCTGGACCGCTTCCTGCGTGAGGCTCGCGCGGCCGCAGCGCTGAACCATCCGAATATCTGCACGATTCACGAAATCAGCGAATACGACAGCCGGCGCTTCATCGCCATGGAGTTGCTGCAAGGCGAGACGCTGAAGCACCACATCGTCGGGGGCAGGCTGGACGTCAGCGCGCTTCTCGAAATCGGGGTGCAGGTGGCGGACGCGCTCGATGCCGCGCACACGAGCGGAATCATCCATCGTGACATCAAGCCCGCAAACATTTTTCTAACGAAGCGCGGACAAGCCAAGGTTCTCGATTTCGGCCTTGCGAAATACACGGCGCAGAACCCCGACCGGACACTGGGTTTCACGGCGCCCACGGAGGGAACCACCGAAGACGAAGATCCGCATCTCACCAGCCCGGGCGTGGCGCTGGGAACCGTGGCGTACATGTCCCCGGAACAAGCGCTGGGGCAAGAGATTGACTCGCGGAGCGACCTTTTCAGCTTCGGCGTAGTCCTCTACGAAATGGCTACGGGGCGGCAGGCGTTTGCGGGGCGCACGTCCGCGGCGATCTTCGACGCGATCCTGCACAAAGCGCCGACCTCGCCGATCCGGTTGAATCCGGACATGCCGCAGGAGCTGGAGCGCATTCTGAACAAGGCGCTGGAGAAGGACCGCAACCTTCGCTACCAGCACGCATCGGAAATGCGCGCGGACCTGAGGCGGCTGCAACGCGACAGCGATTCGGCGCGTGCGGCCACAGGTTTCGTTGGAGCGGCCAGCGCGAGCGAGGGGAGGGACTTCCCTTCCCCTGCGGCGGCTGTCGAGACGAAGAGAGATTCCTCGGGGCGACGAGGAGGTCCCGGCGGTGACGCGCCTAAAAAAAACAAGTGGTGGATTGCGGTTGGCGCGGCGGCCGTTGTCGATCGCGGCATTGCGTCGCGATTGGCGGTTACTTTTATTTCCACCGCACGCCGAAACTGACGGAAAAGGATTCCATCGTCGTCGCGGATTTCACGAACACGACGGGCGATCCAGTGTTTGACGGAACGCTGCGGCAGGGTCTTTCCACGCAACTCGAACAAACGCCGTTCGTGCGGTTGATTTCGGGCGACCAAATCGCCGAGACGCTGCACTTCATGGAGAAGCCGCCCGATACGCGGCTGACGCAGGAGGTGGCGCGCGAGGTCTGCCAGCGCGTGAATGCGACAACGGAGATTGAGGGATCGATCGCCGCGCTCGGTAATCAGTACGTCATCGGGCTCAATGCCGTAAATTGTAAGACGGGCGAAACGCTCGCCGGAGAACAGGTCACCGCCGACGGGAAAGAAAAGGTAATCGCCGCTCTAGGAAACGCCGCATCCGAGTTGCGGTCGAAGCTCGGCGAATCGCGCGCGTCGCTTGAGGCGCATGACGTGCCGCTCCAACAGGCGACCACGTCCTCGTTGGAAGCCTTGCAAGCCGAAGCCCAAGGCAGCCAGGCATTCTTGGATTTCAAGATGCCTGCGGCGGCTTCGTTCTTCGAGCGCGCGGTGAGTCTCGATCCGAACTTCGCACTCGCCTATTCCCTGCTAGGAGTCACTCAAAGCGGCGACCAGAGAATCGAAGACAGCAAAAAAGCCTACGAGCTGCGCGACCGCGTTAGTGAGTTTGAAAACCTCGCAATTTCCAAGAATTACGAACTCTATGTCACGGGCAACTTCGACAAGGCTCTTCAGTTGATTCAACAACAGGATCAAGCCTATCCACACAATGCGCTGGTTCTGAGCGGACTGGTTAATTGCTATGGACAACACCTTGGCCGACCGGATGAGGGGCTCGCACCAGCTCAGGAGGCTGTTCAACTGAGTCCGACCACCGTTGATTATTTGGGCCTTGGTTTTATGTACGTAGGTCTCAATCGCATCGACGAAGCACGGGCGACGATCCAGCAGGCTCGCGCCGCCCACCTGAATTCTCCTATTTTCAACCTAGTTCTGTGGACGGCGGCCTATGGGCAGCAGGACCAGGCCGGGATGGCAGCGAACGAGGCCATGGCGCGCCGGATTGCCCCAGATATAGACCTCGCCGTTGCCGAGGACCACGGTCACGCGTCTCGTTTGCGCGACTTGGTCCAGGGCCTTACCGCCTCGGAAATGCAGGCGAATGCGAACGAGGATGCGGGAGACAGCGAGTCGCAAGTGGCGGTGTTCGAAGCCTTGATCGGAGACCTAACGGAAGCTAGAAGCGCCGCGACGAAGGCAACTGAGATGTTCGCGGGTTGGCTGACGCTGGGGCGCTCCGCTCTTGTCCTGGCGCTTGCAGATGACGCGGCGGGGGAGCAGAAGGTGGCAGCCGAGTTGAACCAGCGATTCCCGGAAGCTACGTACGGCCAATTCTACTACCTGCCGGCGATTCGAGCTGCTCTGGCGCTGCACGAGGGGAAACCGCAGGAGGCAATCGAGGACCTTGGCGCCACATCGTCCCACGAGATGCTTCGGGAAGGCGGGATGGTAGTTGTTTACCTTCGCGGCCTGGCCTACCTCAACGCGCACCAGGGCGCGCAGGCCGCTGCTGAATTCCAGAAAATGCGGGACAATCCCGTTGAAAGCTCTCGCAGCCTAGCGACTCTTGGCATGGCGCGCGCCGACGCGTTGCAAGGCGACACGGCGAAGGCGAAGACAGCGTACCAAGATTTCTTCGCTCAGTGGAAAGACGCTGACGCCGATATTCCGATCCTCAAAGATGCGAAAGCCGAATACGCCAAGCTGCAATAACCCGACAGTTGAGAGTTTAGAGTTCAAAGTTGAGAGCAAAACTAGGTCGAGACACTCAGCAAGTTTTGAACGCAGTCCGCCAATTTGCCCATGCCGTCGGCTTTATCGACCATTGCGTCGACGTCTTTCAGAGAAGTGGCGGCTTTGCTTACCGCTTCGCTATACATCGTAAACAGCACGATGCGCACGTTTGGAATCATGCCTTTCACGACAGAGGCCGCAGCGAGGCCATTCGGGCCGGGCATCGCCAAATCCATAAGAACCAAATCAGGCTGGAGCTCTCGGGCTTTTTCAATCACATCTTGACCATCGACGGCCTCGCCGCAAACGTGAAGATTTCTTTCGTCTAGATAATTGTGAATGGCCTGGCGAACATTGCGACTATCGTCCGCGATGAGAATCCCTTGGGACATTATCGCCTCCACGCTGGACTTCGGCCGTCTCCTTGCTCCTCGAGAACAGTAGCAGCGATTTCAGGAGGCGGATATAAGGTGTTTGCGGTAGCGCCGAGAATCGATTCGATCACGCGCTGGACGGCGCCGATGCATGCTGATCAGGTGACCTCAGCCCAGTCTTCGGATTGCTCGGCCTGGACGACTTCTTCGCGTGACCGAATGGCGTATTCCCCAGGCGAACTCCGAGCCAGACGTGCCATTTCTTCGTTCGCTTCTCGCAGACCTTGTGCTGTCGCGACCCACCGAGGACCGTCCGGAAGTAGCCTGAAGATGTCAAAGATGGAATCCATGATGGCCTCCCCCAATTCAACTAGCACTTCCCGTTCCACAAGGCTGCCTAAGAAGTTAAACGAGGGAAATCAAGGAGTTGGAGTCCTGAGACGCGACCTAGATGGGTTGATCACGGCAGGCTGTCGGGTACTTTTGGTCGGGAGGAGTGCTGTCTGGCGTACCAGCACTAGCCTCGGGTAGCGCTGGACCTGTCAGGTTTTCAGACTGCCTTATCGGTCGAGAATCCAGTAGGCGGGCTTTTCGAGGAACTGGAACTCACATGCGTGTCGGGGCGTTCCTGATGCGTCCACGCGAATCAGTCGTGCCCTTCCGATCGATTCTTGCTTCGTCGCAAGATAAACCTCGAGCACGGCGCCGGTCTTAAGATTGACCTGCAATTCACACGAAAAGCCATTTGCCGTGACGCTCTCGGTCACAGCAAGCACGTCGAAGGGCGCTTGCGTGTGATCGACACCACGAAGTTTTAGCGTGGTTTTGAGACGAACACGCGCCTCACCTTGCCCGGTCCCATGGTTATCTTGAATGATGTCTGCCAGCGCCCGCCCTAGTTTGGCGAAGTCAACGGGCTTGGAAAAGAAACCCTTCGCGCCAAGGTTTTCGCAAAAATCCTTGTAACGGGAGACGGATTCTCCTGAAACGATAAGAATGGGAATCCGGTGCGTAAAGCTCAAAGACGAGAGTGTTTGACAGACTTCGAAACCCGAATGTCTCGGCATCATGAGATCCAGAAGAATGGCGTCGGGCTTTTGTTGGAGCGCGAGCGCAATGCCCTCTTGGGGATCGGGCGTATCTGTAATTTCGTAGGAACTCTCCAGGCGGTGGCGAAGGAGCTTCCTCATGGAGTCATCGTCATCAACAATCAGCAGCCGAGGCTTTGCCCCATTCCGTACCTTGGTGGGAGCGGAATTGTCAGTTCCCTTCTCGTGTGGAGACTCCTGCTGGACTCCTTCAGGGCGCCGGTCGGCGCTAGGAGCGAAACCAGGCTGCACTGTGAGCAAGATCGCAGCCATGTCGTCACTCTGTTGTCCTTGGGTGAACTCTGCGATAGCGTCAAAAACAGAACGAAGGAAGAGATCGGGTGCGTTGTAGTCGAGCTTGGCGCAGAGATTGATGAGGCACGACATCCCGAAAGGCTCGCCGTGTTTATTGCGCGCTTCGGAAAGTCCGTCGGTGGCAAACAAGACTGCGTCTCCCTGCTCGAGTTGAAAGGTGCCTTGCAGGTAACTCGCAAACTCGAAGAGGCCTGAAGGCAGGCCACCATCGCCAATCGGACGGCAACCCTTTGCTGAAAGATGCAGTGGTAATGGAAGCCCGGCATTCGACAGGCGAAGTTCGAGGGTTGCGGGATCGAAAATCGCGTATTGACTGGCGCAGTATCGGGACGGGACGGGCCGAACCAGCAAGCGCTTGTTGAACAGATTCAGGACCGCAGCCGGTTCAACGCCCGTCTTGTGAATCGAACGAAGTGCGCCTACCGCGAGAGCTGCGTACATGGCCGCGGGAAGCCCTTTGCCCGTCACATCGCCGATGTAGATTCCCAGCTTCCCGTCGGCGAGGCAAAAATAGTCGAGGAAGTCGCCGCCAACTTCGCTGAATGCCCGCAGAAGATAGGTAATCTCGAAATTTGGGCCGAGCAGGGGTTCCCTCGGGAGAAGCGTCTTTTGAACGAGGCAAGCTTCGCTCGTGACAACTTCGGATACACTTGACTGCTCTGTGATGATGGGCATGCAGAAGGCGATACAGCGCTGCGGAGACTCTCTTCGCGTGAGAGCGCGCGACAGCTTATCTTAGTCGGCTTTTCGCCCGTCCGATACTCGTTGCGGGCCTTGTGCACGAACTAGTAAAGGCCTCCGGTGAGGCGTGGCTCGGAAGCGCCGAGACGGTTATAGTGTGTCGGTTAGCAGAGCGGAGGACTTTCCTGCCTTAACTCGGGGTTGGTGACAGGCAGCGCAATGTCGTCCGCTTCTCGTCGCGTGGAGGGTGTGAAGGAACGGATCGAAGGTGGGTTGCCGATGCTGCTCACGGGATCGATTCCGCGTTGGCACAGAGCGGCTTCAACGGAACGTGGAAGATCAACCTGCTCAAATTCATAGATTGCGAGGGAATATGAAAGCTCTCGTCCGCTTGCTGACGCTTCTAGCTTTTGCTTCGCCGGTATTCGCCGCGCATTCGTTCCACGTGGAGGATATGCAGAAACTATCGCGCGTCGGCGGACCAAAGGTGTCGCCCGACGGGCAATGGGTTGCGTTTACGGTGACACGCAGCGATGTGGCAAAGAATAAGACCGTGACGAATATCTGGATGGTTGCCGCAACGGGTGACCAGCCGCGGCAGATGACCTTCGCGGAGCAGGGATCGAACAACAACCTTCATTGGTCGCCGGATGGACGCTATCTGTACTTTGTCAGCACGCGGGTCGACAACAAGGCGCAAATCTTTCGCCTGCCAGTTGCAGGTGGCGAAGCGGAACAGATCACGAAGGTTCCCACGGGCGTCGAAGACTATGTGCTCTCTCCGGATGGAAAGACGATCGCCATCGAGGCGAAGGTGTTCCCTTCCTGTACCGATATGGCGTGCAACGAGAAAATGGCCAAGGAGCGAGCGGACAATCCCGTGAAGGTGCGCGTGATCACGGAAATGCCGTTCCGGAGATGGGACACCTGGGTCGACGGCCTGCGCAACCACATTTTTGCGATGCCGGCTGATGGCGGCGAGGCGAGGGACCTTACGCCGGGCGATGTCGATTCCCCGACCTGGCAGGAAGAAGGCAGCGAGGAAGTTGCGTTTTCTCCAGACAGCCGCGAAATTTGCTTTTCGCGCTACGTCGAAAACGAGGCGCTGACGGGAAACAGCGACCTCTTCGTGATGCCGGCGACCGGCGGAACACCGAAACCGATCACGACGAACAAATCCACCGACCGAACGCCGCTGTATTCGCCGGACGGGCGCTATATCGCGTACAGCGCTACGCTGCGGCCGATGCAGGAAACGGATTTGGTGCGGCTGTTTCTCTATGATCGGAAGACCGGGGAGCACAAGAATATTTTCGAAGCCACGGATCGTTCCGTCGATTCGTACGTTTGGTCGTCAGATAGCGCTGCCCTCTACGTCACTTTCGAAGACAAGGGGTCAGAGCCGATTGAACGACTCGATATCGCCACGATGCGGCTGACACCTCTGGTCACTAGCGGCAGTTCGGGCGAAGAGGACATCTCGAAAGACGGTACGTTTCTCGTTTTTTCCAAAACGGATTTTTCGCATCCGGCGGATTTGTTTCGGCTGAATCTTCGGGCGGCGGCCGGCGCGGCGCCTTCGCAATTGACGCAGATGAACGCGGACACCCTGAAAGACATTGACTGGGGCGAGGCCTCGAGTTTCACATTCCCGGGATGGAACGGCGAAACCGTGCAAGCGTGGGAGATCAAACCTCCCAACTTCGACGCGAAGAAAAAATATCCGTTACTGCTGATGATGCACGGCGGACCGGAAAACGCCTGGGATAATCTCTTTCACTATCGTTGGAACCCGCAATTATTTGCCGCGGATGGCTACGTGGTGATTGCTCCGAATTTTCACGGCTCATCGGGCTTCGGCCTGAAATTCATGGACGCAATCAAAGGGCAATGGGGCGGAGCACCGTACGAAGATCAGATGACGGCGGTCGATGTCGCACTCACTTGGCCGTATGTGGATACCACGCGAATTGCGGCGGCGGGCGCGAGCTACGGTGGTTACATGGCGAATTGGGTGGAAGGGCACACGGACCGCTTTCGAGCCATCGTGTCCCACGATGGTCTGTACGACCTTACGACCATGCTCTATTCGTCAGATCTTGTGGGTGGCACGATGCAGGAGTTCAAAGGCACACCGTGGGAAAATCCGCAGGCGTTGATCGAGCAGGCACCGGCCACGTACGCAAAGAATTTTAAAACGCCGATGTTGATTGTTCATGGCGGCCGCGACTATCGCGTCCCGCAGAGCCAGGGCTTCGCGATGTTTCAGGTGCTTCAGGCGGAGCACGTTCCGTCGAAGTTGCTGTACTTCGAGGACGAAAATCACTGGGTGCTCAAGCCGGCCGATGACATCCTGTGGTACCACACTGTTTTGGATTGGCTGGATCAATGGGTGAAGCCTGATCGCGCGGAGTATGAAAAGCGGCTGAAAACGGCGTCCGCGGAAACAAGCGCAGGAGAACGTCAGTAAGCGGCGCTGGAACAAACTTACCGTGGTGCAGACGTCACGATGGCCCGGGCGCTCCGGGCTCAAGTCGCAGCGGAGAAATCGTGAGAAAAGCTATTGCGGCTGGATTGCTGATTGCGCTCGCGGCTCCCACCGTAGCAATGTCGCAGAGCGCGATCAACGGGACCTGGAAGCTTGACGTTAGCGCTCTTCCCTTCCCCAAAGAAACCAATGTGTGGATCTTGCGGGGCGGAAGATACGAGTGCAAGTCATGCAGGCCACCGATTGACGTCAAGGCGGACGGTAACGACCAGCCTACGCCCGGCCAGCAGTACGACACGATTAGCGTACGGATTTTGGACGGCCACACGGTTCGATTGATCGAGAAGAAAAACGGACAGATCGACAGCGACGAGAAGTTCACAGTTTCCCCGGATGGAAACACGTGCAGAGACGAATTCGCGAGTTGGAAAGCGACCATGACTCGCGTGGCGAAAGGGCCGGCTGGGTCACACGCGCTTTCCGGCTCGTGGCGGGATGTGAAGATGGAGAGCGTATCGGATGTTGGCCTGCTGATTTCCTACAAGCTGGAGGGCGACACTCTAACCATGAGCCGTCCCACAGGCCTGGGATATAAGGCGAAGCTGGATGGAACCATCGCTCGCGTCGGAGGAGATCCCGAGAGACATGGCGTATCGCTGAGGCGCGTGGATGCGAACACGTTCGAGGAAACTGACGAGTTGAACGGCGAGCTGGTCAGCGTGGTTCGGATGACAGTGGCTGCCGACGGAAGGTCTATGACAATCGCGGAGAGGGACATCGAAGCCGGGACTAGCAGGCGATTTACGGCGACGAAACAGCACTAGCGTGGCCCCGGCGGCGAGGTGAAGGATGAGCACGTATGTCCTGGTTCACGGCGCGTGGCACGGCAGCTGGTGCTGGAAACGCGTCCGCAAGGCGCTGCAAGCGCAAGGACACGAAGTGTTCACGCCAACGCTGACGGGCGTCGGAGAGCGATCGCACCTGCTCTCGCCGCAGGTCAACCTCGAAACGCATATCGACGACGTAGTGAACCTGATTCGCTGGGAGGAGCTTGCGAATGTGGTGCTGTGCGGCCACTCCTATGGAGGCCCTGTGGTCAGCGGAGTGGCCGACCGCGTCCCTGAGCGCATTGGCGCGCTGGTTTATCTGGATGCGTTCCTTCTCGAGGAGGGTCGAAGCGTGCACGATGAGTTGCCGCCAGGCCAAAGGAACATGCAACTGGACGGTGCGAAACTCCACGGCGAGGGCTGGAAGGTGCCGCCCATCCCTGCGGCCGGGTTTAGTGTGAACGCCAAAGACGCCGCGTGGATGGACCGCCAGTGCACCATGCAGCCCTTAGCAGCTTTCCAGCAACCGCTACGGCTGAGCGGAAAAATGGGCGCCGTGAAGGACGTTACGTTCGTGCTGGCGACGGGGTACGAGGGATCGCCGTTCACGCCGTCTTACGAACGGGCGAAGGCCAAGGGGTGGAAGATGCTCAGCATGGCGTGCGGCCACGACGTGATGCTGGACATGCCTGAAGAACTCACCACAATTCTTCTGAATGCCGCGCCACGCAGCGCGGCAAAGTTTTAGCGGGAACGGGCGACGTGGCGAAGAGGGGCTTCGCCGAGGCGCATGAGCAGCCAGGTTTTGTCCAGGTTGGCGCCGAGGCCGCGATAAAACTTGATTGCCGGGGTATTCCAGTGGAGGACGTTCCAAGCCATCTGGCCGCACTTTTTTCGGATCGCGACGCGTGCCAAAGCGGACATCAGGACCTTGCCCGCGCCTTTGCCGCGCCGGTCCGGCAGCACGAAGAGGTCCTCGATGAAAAGGATGGGGCGGCACGCGAACGTCGAATAGATGAAGTAATAGAGGGCGAAACCGACGGGGCGCCCTGCTTGCGTACAAATCAGGGTTTCGAAATAGCGGCGGCGGCCGAAGCCATGGCGGCGGAATCGCTTTGCGTCGGCGCGATATTCGCGGAGCAAGCGCTCGTACTTCGCAAGGCCACGGATCAGCCCTAGGACCGCGGGCGTATCGCGCGGGGTGGCGGGGCGGATGCGCATTGGCGCGTTCTCTTGCCGACTCTTGAAGGGAGTTACTGACAGACTTCTCGAGGAAGGCTGACTTGGCCGCATAATCCGATTCCCGACTAGACTAGTGGACGCCGCCTTCCCTTTCTTCATGAGGGGAGTATAAGGCAATTTCCTGAAACACTGCTGGAGTCTCCCCTATTGACAGGATTATCCCCTATAGCAAGATAAAACTACGGTGAGTGAGCTGTCTGCAGACCGGCGGCTCGAAGCGCGGACATACGGGGCCGATGAGCCTAGCCGCGACCTCGGGAGAAGCGTAACGCCCACAAAGAGCACTGGGCGCGCCATCTGGCGCGCGCGAATAGCGGCTGGCGTGCTGTTGGTGTTGATCGCGTGCGGCGCGGCTCGCGCGCAGGATCAGCCTCCACCTCCTCCGGCGCGGCAGCAATCGCCTCCAACGCAGCAACCACCACCTCCCGCACCGGGGAATCTTCCGGTGGTGGTTCCCGTTGGAGAGGAGCAGACGCAAAAAAATCCGAACGCGCCGTGTATTCAGCCACCGCCCATCGTGCGATGGCAGGATTATCAGGGACCCTTCGCAAAGGTGGTGGGCGCCTTCGGCCGGAAATTGGAACGCAAGTCGGCCGTGGCACCGCACTACAAGCCCGGAGCGAAGCTTTGCACGCTGGAGATCAAAGACAAATTTCGTTTGTTCGTTGACGACACGATCGACCCGATTACCTTCTTGAACGCGGCGTTCAACGCGGGACTTGGGCAGGCGCAGAATAGCGACCCTTCGTTTGGGCAAGGCGCGGCGGGCTACGGCAGGCGATTTGGCGTGAATATGATTGATCAGGCGCAGTCCGAATTTTTCAAGGACTTCGCCTATCCCACGATATTTTTCGAGGATCCCCGCTACTACCGGCTTGGTCAGGGCCCGACGCAAAGACGATTTCTGCACGCGCTGGCACATGCGGTGGTCGCCCACCACGAAGACGGCACACCGATGCCCAATTATTCCGAATGGCTGGGGACCGCCAGCGCCGTTGCACTGAGCAACGTATATCACCCGGATAACCGGCGGGGGTTTGGTCCGAGTGCGGAGAACGTCGCATTTGCCGTGTCCGAAGACGCCGGCTTTGACGTGCTCCGTGAATTTTGGCCCGAGATCGCGCGCAAGTTCAAGCTTCCTTTCCGCGGCGAAGAGGACGAGAGCGAGTCCGGCGCAGATTCAGATAAATAGGGGATGATGCGAGCGTCGGAACGGCGAACTACAATCGGCTGCCGGCCCTTGTAGAGACAATGCTGATTTTCGCCTGTTAGCACTCGGGCACGTGGGCGCGGCCGTTGGTTGAGGGCATGGAGCGGATGTGGCACATTCGAAGCGTGCTTCCCGCGCCGATCATCGGCATGTTTGTGTTCATCTTCGGGCTGTTGATTGGCAGCTTCCTGAACGTTTGCATCATTCGCATCCCGCAGCGAAAGTCGATTGTGATGCCGGCGTCAGCGTGCCCGAAGTGCGGCGCGCCCATCCGTCCATACGACAATATTCCGGTGCTGAGTTGGGCGCTCCTCGGCGGGAAATGCCGCGCATGCAAAACGAAAATCTCAGGGATGTATCCACTGGTGGAACTGCTGACAGCGCTACTGTTTTTAGAATGCTACGCAGTATCCGGCTTGACGATCGAAGCGCTCAAGTGGGCCATCTTCTCGGCCCTGGTGATCGTTCTCGTGTTCACAGATCTTCGCGAGAGAATTTTGCCGGATGTGGTGAACTACACGGGATTCGCGCTGGGGCTGGCTCTGAGTTTTGTTACGCTGCCGACGGACGGAACCGCACTATGGGCGGCGAATCGAATGTTCGAGTTCCCTCCCCCTGCGCCAGTGATTTCATTCCTGGATGCGCTGCTGGGCGCGGCGCTCGGCAGCGGCCTCTTGTGGCTCGTCTCGGAAGCCTATTTTCGGCTGCGCGGGCGCGAAGGGATGGGCATGGGAGACGTGAAGATGATGCTCATGGTAGGCGCGTTTTTGGGAGCAAAGCGGACGCTACTCACGATTTTTGCCGGCTCACTGCTCGGCAGCATCCTGGGGCTTGCATTTATGGCGGCGCGGCGGAAGGATTCCAACTATGAATTGCCTTTTGGGACATTTTTAGGAATGGCGGCGCTGCTGGTGGTGTTCTTCGGGACGCCGGTGGTGAGCTGGTATCAGTCGATCCTCTTGGGACGATGATGAGCGAATGCGATAACGACCGATGAACACAATAACGCCCGTACATCACTCCACCATGCCGACGGCGGGCTTGGTGTATGCGGCCGCGACCTTGGCGGTCCTCGTCGTCGCGCTGCTCGTGCTGCTTATCATGGCGCGGAAATTCCTGCGCAGGCCGGGTGCCGCACCCGAAGTGGATTGGGCAAAGCCCAAGGGGGATGTGGAGAATGCGTCGGCGTTCATGACCGCTTCGATGCAGGGCGTGATTGAAAAGCTGCGCGCGCAGGAAAAGGAGCTTGCACGGCTACACATGCTGGCACAAGAACGCGCGCAGGAATCGGAGCGGCTCACCGAGGAAGTGACGCGGCACATGCCGACCGGCATGCTGCTCGTAAGCGCGACCGGGGCCATCAGCTCGACGAATCCGGCTGCCGAAGACGCGCTGGGGCGGCGGCCGGTCCGTTACCGCTCGTATAAGGAAATTCTCGGCGACGATTCGGGGTTGGCACAAATGCTGACCGCCTGCCTGCGCGACGGAAAGACCTTTCAGCGTGGCGAGGTGGAACATCTCACCAATGACGGCGAAGTCCGGCGGTTAGGCGTGACTATTTCGCCAATTTACCGTCCCGCGCGCGCGTCCGTGCGCTCCCATCTGCCAGGTGTGGCGGAGCATCCGGAGATGAAGGTGAGCGGCGCTTTGTGTCTGATGAGCGATTTGACCGAGCTGACCGCGCTGCAAAAGCAGATTCGCTGGAAGGAAAATTTGGCGGCGCTCGGCGAAATGTCCGCCGGTATCGCGCACGAATTCAAAAATGCGTTGGCGACGATCTCCGGTTACGCGCAAATGATTCGCAGCGAGTCCGCGCCGGGTGAAACACGCGATTCAGCCGAGCACATTCTGGACCAGACACGCGCGCTCACTCACGTCGTGACGGAATTCTTGCGTTTCGCGAAGCCCCTGGAAATCTGTTATGAGACGGTGGTGATGCAGCCGCTAGTGGAACGCGTGGTCGAGGAACTGCGCGAGTCGCAGCCCGGGTGTGACGTGATTTGCGAGGGCGTGTACGTCGAGTTGCCGGGCGACGAGGCATTGCTCCGGCAGGCACTTGTGAACTTGACGCGCAACGCCGCGGAAGCTACTCGGGATGGTGCGGCGCGAGGTCGCGTTACGATTTCGGGGACTGTCGAGGAACTGGGCGGCCGCAAATGGCAGAGAATCTGCGTAGCGGACAATGGTCCAGGTATTCCCGAAAACGAGCTGCCGAAAATCTTTTTGCCGTTTTTCACCACCAAATCCGACGGCACCGGCCTGGGTCTCGCGGTGGTCCAAAAGGTGGCGCTGCAACACGGCGGCAGCATCGAAGCGCGCAACGCTCCCGGCGGAGGCGCCGAATTTCTGTTGTGGTTACCTTTGCGGCAGGCGTCGTCGCCGTCCCTCTTCCCCTCCCCGGCGAACCGCATCTAAACTGATTGGGTAATATTGAATGAGGGCGGTGCCGCAAGGAGGCGTAGTCATGCGCACATTGGTACAGTTAACTGCCGTAGCGGTCATGCTGGGATTCGCGGGTAGCGGATGGGCCCAGCAAACCGCACCGGATAGTTCCGCACCGGCCAAACCTCCAGCGGCAACCTCGGGGCAGTCCTCCACAGCGCCGTCAACACCCGCGCAGGACTCGCTCGCCGAGGCGGCGCGTAAAGCGCGCGAGCGGCGTAAGGAAGAGTCGAAAACTCCCCGGGTATTCACAAACGAAAATATTCCCACCTCGGGAGGCATCTCCTCAGTGGGCCAGCCGGCGGCGCCCGCCGGATCTTCGTCTGCCGGAGGCACGGAAACCGGCGCGCCTGCCGCCACCGGTTCGTCAGGAAACGGCGAAAAATTCTGGCGCGACAAGTTCGCGGACTTGCGGCACAAGCTCGAACAGGACCAGGAAAATCTCGATCTGTCGCAGCGCGAGCTGGGCACGCTGAACACGCAGTTCTACACCGATCCCAACAAGCAGTTGCAACAGCAGTTGACCCGCGGCGATATAGACAAAAAAACCGCCGAAATCGACAAAGCCAAAGCGAAGGTTGACGCCGACCAGCAGGCTATTTCCGATGCCGAAGACGACCTGCGCAAATCCGGCGGCGATCCAGGCTGGGCGCGCTAGCCCTCGCGCGAATGGAACCCGTTCTCCTTGTCGAAGACAAGACCGAGCTGCGCGCCATGCTCCGAAAGGCGCTTGAGCGCTGGGGTTATGCGATCGACGAAGCGCCCGACGGCAATTCCGCGATCGACAAGGTCCGCAGCCGGCGCTATCAAATGGTCCTCTCCGATTTAAAACTCCCCGGACATTCTGGAATCGACGTCCTGCGTGAGGCCCGTCGCGCGGAGCCCACCCTGCCTGTGATTCTCGTCACCGCTTATGGATCGGTCGACGAAGCCGTGACCGCCATGAAAGAGGGCGCGTTCGATTTCATCCAGAAGCCGGTGGACCTCGACCACCTCCGCCTTCTGCTCGATCGCGCCGCGAAACAGCAGGAACTCCTGCGCGAAAATTTGCTGCTCCGCGAGGAATATTCGGCGCGCTACGGATTTCCGCGCATCGTCGCCGAGCATCCGGCGATGAAAGACGCGAGCCAGATGACGCAGCGCGTCGCCGCCACCGATTCCACCGTTCTGCTGCTCGGCGAAAGCGGCACGGGCAAGGAACTCTTCGCCCGCGCCATCCATCATCTCAGCCCGCGCGCCGAGCTGCCTTTTGTCGCCTTGAACTGCGCCGCGATTCCAGAGGGGCTGGTCGAAAACGAACTCTTCGGGCATGAGCGCGGCGCGTATACCGGCGCGGGTGCGCGAAAAATGGGCAAGCTCGAGCTCGCGCACCGCGGCACTTTATTCCTCGACGAAATCGGTGAGTTGCCTCTAGCCATTCAAAGCAAGCTGTTGCGCGTGCTCGAAGAGCGCAAATTCGAGCGCGTCGGCGGCACGCAGGCAATCGAAGCCAACGTGCGCATCGTCACCGCTACGAACAAAGATCTTCAGCGCGCCGTGGCCGACAAAACCTTCCGCGAAGATCTTTATTTCAGGATCTCGGCCGTTCCCATCACCATTCCGCCGCTGCGCGAGCGCGGAGACGACGTCGTCCTGCTGGCCGAGCATTTCCTGGAGCGCTTCCGGCGCGAATTTCGCAAGCCGTCTCTAGAATTGACGCCCGATGCCGTCGCTCGCTTGCGGAGCTACGCCTGGCCCGGCAACGTGCGCGAATTGCAAAATGCCATCGAGCGCGCAGCCATCCTGGCTAACGGCTCGGAGATCGATACCAGCTCGCTGCAGCTACCATCCCCCAAACCGGCTCCTGAGGAATTTCCCGATGGCATGCTGGAAGATCAATTTTTATGGGATGGGCCGCTCGACGAAGTGGCTCAGCGAGCTGTCGCGCACGTCGAGCGATTCAAGATTCAGAACGCTCTGCGCGAATCCAAGTGGAATAAAACGCGCGCCGCGGAAAAACTCGGCGTCTCCTACAAAACTCTCCTCACCAAAATCCGCACCCTCGGTCTCGTAAATTAAACCGTCAGCCTTGAGGCTTCGCTCTTCGTAGGAGCACGGTATACCGTGCCCGGCGCACATGTTTGGCGTGATCTACACCATCCGTCCCGCGCAAACGAGCGCACCGCCATTCCAGCTTCTAACCTCGAGCCTCTAGCTCTCAGAACGTCATCCTGAGCGAAGTGTCCCGCGCCTTTTTCCTTTGCGCGAAGCGCGGGACACCAGAAAGGGCTCCCAGGTCGACGGTTAGTCGAGCCTGGGAGATTCGTCGAAGGCTCTCTCTTGGATGTCGCTAGAAATGCGCATTAGGCTCATCCCAGCAGCTGCATAAACACCTCATTCGAAACCGTCAACCTGTCAGGGACAAGCCTCACACGCGGGCCTTCCACTTCCAAAAATCCGAGCGAGTGTAATCGATCGATATTTTCACGCACCGCCGTCATCCTCTTCGGAAGCTCCGGATCCCATTCGCGCTCGATCCTCGCAAAATCGATCCCTTCCAGCAGCCGCAAGCCCACAAAAAACTCCTCGTCCAGCGCTTGCAGCGGCGTAAGCGTCTCAAACTGCTCTCGCGGCGAACTTCCCTGCTCGATGCATGCCATGTAACGCGACGACTCATGCGCATTCGCCCAGCGCGTCATCCCATCGAACGAATGCGCGCCCGCGCCAAGTCCGAGATACGGCTCCCGCCGCCAGTATTTCAAGTTGTGCCGCGACTCGCGCCCGGGCAAGCCCCAGTTTGAAATTTCGTAGTGCCTGTAGCCGGCCTCATCCAGCCGCAGCCGCGCCGATTCGTAGAAATCGGCAATCGTGTCGTCATCGGGAATTGCGCCCGCGCCGTAGCGGCTGCCTCCCGCCAGCGATTCCCTGCCGAGCCTGCTGTCTTTATCGATTTCCAGCATGTATATCGACGCGTGCTCGGGACGAATCCGCAAAAGCTCGCTCACCGACTCTTCCCAAGATTCGCGCGTCTGGTGCGGCAGCCCGGCAATCAAATCCATGCTGATGTTGTCAAAACCCGCGCCGCGCAGAAATTCGACCGCCTGAAAAATATCGGCGCGTCGGTGCATGCGGCCCGCCGCTTGTAGCTCGCGGTCGTCAAACGATTGCGCGCCCAGGCTGATCCGATTGAACCCAGCCGCGATCCACGCGTGCGCTTTCTCGGCGGTAATCGTCTCAGGATCGGCTTCCAGCGTAACTTCTAGCGGCTGCGGCTGCGATTCCATGCGATAGCTCCCGCGAAGTGTATCGAGCATCTTCGCCAGCGCTCCTGGATCAAGCAGGCTGGGCGTCCCGCCTCCAACGTAAACCGTGTCCACGGTGTCCGACGGAGTCGAAGCCGTTCCGGCAATCTCGCGGCACACCGCCTCGGCATACGGCTGATACCGGTCGTGCGATACCACGCCCGTATGGAAATTGCAATACGTGCACTTCGTCTGGCAAAACGGCACCTGAATGTAAATTCCAAGCGTCATCGCGAATTCAGAAATTTAGCACATATACCGCGCCACCACGTGCTGTGCCTTTAGGCCGGTCTGCCTTCCGCATTTGTTTGTCATCCCGAGCGAGCCCGCCGTCTTTGCGCGCAGCAAAGGATTCTGCTTCTGCCTCTGTGAAACCGGCATCTGATAACATGAGTATGGACACGAAATCCTTCGCCATGGAAACACCGCTGATCGAAGTGCATCGCGCCGCAGGGGCGCGCCTGGCCGAATTTGAAGGCTGCGTCCTTCCGGAGAGCTTTTCGAATTTCGAGAAGGAATATCGTGCGGCCCGCGAAGCCGTCGGCCTATTCGATACCAACTGGCACGTCGTCCTCGCGCTCACCGGCCGCGACCGAGTGAAATACCTCCACGCGATCACCTCAAACAACATTCAGGCGCTCTCCGACGGCTCCGGCACCCTCGCCCTCTTACTCACTCCGCAAGGACGCATCCTGGCGGAACTGGAAATTTACGCGCTGCCCGAAAAGCTGCTCGTGCTCTCCCACGCCTCCCAGCGCGAGCGCACCGTCACTACCCTAACAAAATACGTCATCGGCTCCCAGGTGAAGATCGACGACCTCACCGATCAAACGGGCAGCCTTGGATTGGAAGGCCCGCGCGCCGCAATCGTAATCGAGGAAGTGACCTCCCTGAAGCTAGCCGATCTCGCAGAAATGTCCATCCGCGAAATCACAATAGACGGCAGTCCGTGCTACCTGCTGCGGCGCTCGCATTTCGGCCAACCCGGCGCCGAACTGATCGCTGGCCGTGATGCTCTCGCTACAATTTGGCAAAAGCTCCTCGCCTCAACGCGTGCCCACGGAGGTGAACCAATCGGCATGGCAGCACTCAACGCGCTGCGTCTCGAAGCCGGCATCCCCTGGTTCCCTGCTGACTTCAACGACGCCATGATTCCCCACGAAGCCGCTCTCGAAGATACGCACATCAGCTTCAACAAGGGTTGCTATACAGGACAGGAAATCGTCGAGCGCGTTCGCTCGCGCGGCCACGTAAATCGCAAGCGCGTCTCGCTGCAATTCTCCACATTGCAGCCGCCCGCACCCGGAACAAAACTCCGCGTAGGAGACGCAGAAGTAGGATTCGTCACCAGCGCCGCATTCTCTCCCGCGGCCGGCGCCGCCATCGGCATGGGCTACGTCCGCCGCGAACAATTCGCCCCTGGCAGCGTGGTTGAATTGGACTCCGCCACTGCCGCCGTCAAGTAGGTGGTACCTGAGTTTGCTGGTTTGCGGCCTTGAATTTAAGGGTGCCCCGTCCTCGTTTTGTGGGGGTGGGGCTTTTTCATCGGTTTCCTCAAAGAACGCCGCTTTCGCCGCGCGAAAAAAAGTCCACAGGCGCTACTTGACAAAGCCGAAGCACTCCCGTGTTAGCGTTGCGTCAGGCGGACGTCACGCCGGAAAGGAAGTCGACCTGCCATGGTATTCGAACGGAGCAGCGCGAGCCGCCCAGCGCGCCCGGCCCGGTTCCCTCGCAGTCAGGCCAGGATTGCCACCCCAGGCCCGGTACCTTTGAATTTCACCAGTGGAAGGAAGGCACATTCTACTCGACACAGGTGGCGAGTAGAATATGATCCAAGTCTAACAAAACAAAGGATCGCGACCATGTCTACTCGACACTTTTCGGAGAAGGACGTTTTCCTCAAGGGGACAACGGGTTCAATTGCCGGGGGCGTTTCGGTCTTGTTACAATAGCCCTAAAGGGACACAATAGCAGCGCTTATGGCACCTAAAACACTCTACGAAAAAATTTGGGACACCCACATCGTCCACGAAGAAGCTGGCAAGCCTTCGTTGATCTATATCGATCGCCACCTCGTCCACGAGGGCACCTCCCCGCAAGCGTTCTCGGGACTCAAAGTCGCTGGACGCAAAGTGCGTCGCCCCGAGCTGACCTTCGCGGTAATGGATCACTCCGTCTCCACCAAGAATCGCGCGATACCCGTCGCCGATCCCGACGCCGCCGCGCAGTTCGATGCGCTCGAGCGCAATTGCAAAGAAGCCGGCATCAATCTTTTCGACATGCAGAGCCGCAATCAGGGCATCGTCCACGTGATTGGCCCGGAGTTGGGAATCACGCTCCCCGGCACCACGATCGTTTGCGGAGATAGCCACACCGCCACCCATGGGGCATTTGGCGCCCTGGCATTCGGCATCGGCACCAGCGAAGTGGAACACGTTCTCGCCACACAGTGCCTCTCGCAATTCAAATCGAAGACCATGAAGGTCGACGTGCAGGGCAAGCGTCTTCGCGGCGTTACTGCAAAAGACATCATCCTCGCTATCATCGGCAAAATCGGAATCGGCGGCGGCAATGGCCATGTGGTCGAGTACACGGGCGAAGCGGTTCGCAGCCTTTCGATGGAAGGCCGCATGACTATGTGCAACATGACCATCGAAGGCGGCGCACGCGCCGGAATGGTCGCGCCGGATGAAACCACGTTCGCATACGTCGAAGGGCGCCCGTTCGCGCCGCGGGGCAAGGAATTTGAGGATGCAGTCGAGTATTGGCGAAGCCTGGTCACCGACCCGGGCGCGAAATACGATAGCGTCGTCACTCTCCAGGCAGCGGACATCGCGCCCATGGTCACCTGGGGAACAAATCCCGGCATGGTCACGCAGGTTACCAGCCGCGTTCCAGATCCATCCTCCTTCCAGGATCCGGTTGACCGCAAAGCCGCTGAAAATGCCCTCGCTTACATGGACCTTAAGCCCGGTACTCCGATACAGGAAATCAAACTCGATCGAGTTTTCATTGGTTCCTGCACCAATTCGCGGATAGAGGATTTGCGCGCGGCCGCAAAAGTGGTTTCCGGAAAGCATGTGGCGAAATCGCTGAAGCAAGCGCTGGTTGTTCCCGGTTCACGCGTCGTAAAAGCGGAAGCCGAAAAAGAAGGACTCGATAAGGTTTTTCGCGAGGCTGGGTTCGAATGGCGCGATGCCGGTTGCAGCATGTGCATCGGCATGAACGACGATGTTCTGCTGAGCGGCGAGCGCTCAGCAAGTACATCGAACAGAAACTTTGAAGGACGCCAAGGCAAAGGCAGCCGCACGCACCTGGTCAGCCCGGCCATGGCCGCAGCCGCCGCCATCGAAGGCCATTTCGTCGACATTCGCAAATGGAACGGCGGACTGGACGGAGGCGAATAATCCGATGGAACCCTTCGTCAAACACACTGGAATGGTTGCGCCGATTGATCGCGTAAACGTCGACACCGATCAGATGGTGCCGAAGCAGTTTTTGAAGTTCCTCACGCGGCAGGGATACGGGCGGATTTTGTTTTACGACTGGCGCTACCTGCCCGGCGAGAAACCGAACCCGGATTTTGTATTGAACAAGCCGCGATACAAAGGCGCCAGCGTTCTGCTGGCACGCGCAAATTTCGGCTGCGGCTCCAGCCGCGAACATGCGCCGTGGGCTATTCTCGACTACGGATTCCGCGCGATTCTCGCGCCAAGCTACGCCGACATTTTTTATAACAATTGCTTCAAGAACGGGCTTTTGCCGGTCACCCTCTCAAACGAGCAGATCGACGAACTTTTCAAGCGCACCGAAGCCAACGAAGGCTACCGCGTTACTGTCGATCTCGAGCAGCAAGTCGTCACCGACGACAAAGGGCTGCGATATTCATTCACCATCGATCCTTTCCGCCGCGATTGTTTGCTCAAGGGGCTCGACGATATCGGCCTCACGCTAGAGCACGAATCGGAAATTTCAGCCTTTGAGAAAAAGAATCTCCGCGTCCCCCTGATGCACGAAGCCCTCGACGTGAAGTACCACCACTAGTCGTTGAGAACAGTTCGCGTGTTGCGGCTGTAGGTTACATTTGCACGTCGCGAATGTGGGTGGCGATGAACCAGCGGTTGCCGAACGGATCCGTCACTCCCGCGCTGCGATCGCCATAGGGCTGATCCGCAGGCGTCTGAATCGAGGTCGCGCCCGCTCGCAGCGCTTGCTTATATACCGAGTCGGTATCGGGCACGTAGAGGTGCAGCGTTGTCGGCATGGGGGTATATGGGCCGTGGCCGCCGGCCAGCGCGACGATCGAATCGCCGATGCGGACTTGAGCATGCGGAATCGAACCATCCGGCATTTCCGCGCGGTAGGTTTCTTCTCCGCCGAACGCCCGCTGGAGGAACTCGATCAAATCCACGGGCTGCTGGGCGTACAGATGCGGCGTGACGCTGCGAAAACCTTTGAAGATGTCGAGGCCGGGTCCGGTTGGCTTCGAGATGTGCAGCCTATTTCCCGCGACATCTAGAACGGTCCCGCCGCGTGAGCCGTAGGCCTGATCTGTAATTGGCTCCATCACCGTCGCCCCAGCTTCAAGTGCGCGATTGTAGACCGCATCGGGATCGTCCACGCGAAGCAGTAGCGTCGACGGCATCGCGGGATACTCCGGGTTCGCGTCGGCTAGTTCAATCATCGAATCGCCGATTTTCACCTCGGCGTGCATGATGATGTCCTCTGCACCCGGACGCTGCGCGCGGAAGTGTTCCTCCGCGCCGAATGCCCGCTTGACGAAATCGATCCATTGCGCCGCCCCGGAAATAATGAGGTACGGCGTAATACTGTGAAAGCCCTCGCGAATGAATTTCACGGGTGCCGGCGTGGAGCTGTTCTGTTGGCGTGACATTTCGTCCATGCGCCGTTGCATCTCTTCGGTCGTCATCGTTTCTTTGTGCGTCGAAACAGTCCAGGTGTAGCCGAACGGATCACTCAGTTGTCCCGAACGGTCGCCGTAGAATTGGTTCGTGACCGGCCGCACCACTTTTGCTCCGGCAGCGATTGCTTGGCGCGCAACAGCGTCCACATCCGGCACGTCGAGATGAATGTTCACGGGCGATCCGCCAAGAGACTCAGGACTGCGAAAACCGATCTCCGGGAATTCATCCGCGAGCATAATTCTTGCGCCGTCGATATTGATCTCGGCGTGTCCAATCCTTCCGTCGGGCTGAACCAAACGTGTTGCCTCCGTTGCACCGAACGCTTTTTTGTAAAACTCGATCGCGGCGGATGCACCTCGGACACTTAAGTAGGGGGTCGCGGTTGTGCGAACTTCCTGGGCTGCCTTTGCACTGCTGGCCATGGATACTCTCCTTTCTAAATCTACTTTCAAGTACGTTCTGAAATCGGGGCGCGGAAGATTTGCCAGATCGCGGACGAGTTCGGTCACGGGCGCAAACGTCACATCGAGCGGGCGCGCTGCGTCGGCGGGCGAAAGCGGCGCGTTCGCGGAACCGAGAAGTCGCTCGATCACTTTGTCGAGTTGTTCGCTCTGCGTTTGATTAGCCATGTGACTGACTCAATTTCTTGCCGGGCTCCTTCTCGAACTGTGCGCGAAGAGCTTGAATGCCGCGAAACTGAAGCTGCTTCACGGCTCCCGGCGTGCGTCCAAGCTTTTGTGCGATTTCGCGGATGCTTTTTTCTTCGGCGAAGCGCATTTCAATCACGCGTCGCTGATCCTCCGGCAAACCCTTGACGAGGTTGAAAAGCCGCGCGACGCGCTCCGACTTTTCCAAGTCGATCGATTCGGAGCGATCGACCGGATCCTCCGGTGCAGGACCTCCCTGCTCACGCGAGGCGCGCTGCCAGCGGTCGGCAATGGCATTTGCCGCGATGCGGTAAAGCCAGGCGGCAAAGGGTGCGCCGCGCCACTCGAATTTCGCAATATTTGCCAAAGCCTGCTGGAACACTTCGGCCGTTATGTCCTCGACGTCGCCCCGAGTATGCACGCGCCTGGACACGAACGCGTAAATGCGCTCGAAGTTGGCTTCATAAAGCTCGACGAAGCGAGCTGGGTCCTTCTGCGCCGCCTCGATGAGAAGCCGTTCGTCGGCTTCCTTCGCTTGGGCCTTCAAAAGAGTCTCCGCAAAACGCGTTCTCTATAACATTAACCGGCGAGAATGTGAAAGGTTACGCCGCGACCTCGCGACGGGGTTTGATTAGCCCCTGACGGTGCGGTTGCCCGAGGGGAGTGCTGGATACGTGGCCAAGCATGCGCGCCGGGCGCGATATATCGTCCCCCTACGAAGCGGATAGGGGACGTGGGGCCGCCGCGACATCGCACGGGTAAGTTTCGAGCAGCTATTCCTTGAACTGCTCGGCGAGGCGTTTGGGTGCAGTTTTTCGCCAAGCAGCCACGAGCGCGGGCCGGAGAGTTGTTTTTGTAGCAGCGCGCAAAATCACGTTGGTGGCGCCGCGACGCCCCCAGCCACCTTTTACGGGTACAAAGACTCTCGGTTTGGCCTTCATGAAGGTGTCCTGTTGCTCAGGAGTAAGCTTCACCATGGCCCAGCCGTCGCGAGGATAGCCGAGTGTGGCAAAGATTTTTCCGCCCACGCGGAAGTCAGGATGCTCCATGTGAGATTGCTCTGATGTTTCGGGGAGACTCAAGGCTATGCGGCGAAAATCCTGGGCAGTCATGGCACACCTTCCTGGGTCGGTTCTTGCACTACAAATGGATAAACCGGCGAGACGCCTAAAGGTTACGGCGGGAATTCGATTTTTCGCTATTCCGCCGGGGAGACGCTGGGCACCGGCGACTCCGCCACTGCGGGCGCCCGCCATTCAGCGAACAGTATACCGGCCAGGATGAGCGCCGCGCCGACGAGGGCTCGGGCACCGAGATGTTCCTGCCCAACGACAAAAGAGGTGATCGCGGCAAACACGGGCTCGAGGCTGACCAAAATTGCGGTGTGTGAAGGCGGTGCGTACTGCTGCGCCCAGGTCTGCAACGAAAACCCGATTACCGTGGCGCCAATCGATGTGAGCAGAATCGCGAAGACAAGGTAGCCGGTCCAGACGAGCCGAGGCTGCTCCCAGCCCACCGCCCAAGCTGCGGGCAGCAAGAGCAGGGAAAGAACGGCGGTCGTGGCGACTTGCAAGAAACTTAGCGCGGCCACGGAATGGCGCGCAACGTGGCGCCCAATGAAAATCATGTGAAGCGCGAACATCAGAGCGCACGCGAGAACCAAGGGATCGCCGCGGTTGAGCGCGCCCAATCCCGCAGACGGAACCGTGAGGAAGTAAAGTCCGGCGAGCGCCGCCAGAGCGCCCGCCCAAACCCATGCGGTGATCCGGCGCCGGCCAAATACTCCCAGCAGAATCGGCACCATCACAACGCACGAGCCGGTGATAAAAGCGGCCTTCGAGGGCGTGGTGAATTTCAGTCCGGCGATTTGAAACGCGTAACCGGCAAACATAAAGACGCCGATCTGCGCGCCCGCCCACACCGTGTGCCAGGTCAAATTGCGCAGCGAGCGCCAGTAAATCGCAGCCATCAGCGCCGCTGCGAGTCCAAAGCGCACCGCGAGGTATACGACCACGGAGACGTCGGCGAGCGCATCCTTGATGACAACGAACGTGGCGCCCCAGATCAGAGCGCAGAGGCCGAGGGCAAGGTTGGCCAGCGCGCGCTTGCTAATCATGGAAGTTCGAGTCTATGCGGCAGGCGGCACCGGCGACAAGGGGGAAGCGCTAAAGCCGTCAACGAGTAGCGTAAAAAAGCTTGACCCGTCGGCCCGGCAAGGTAAACATTGAGCAACTCCATGGGTGGGACGTTTCGAGCGTTTCTGCTGATCTGCTGCATCGCCTTCGCCGTTCCAATCTTTGGCGCGAAGCACGAGGTTTGGTTTGAGGCCCGTAGCCCTCATTTCGTGGTCGTTTGCAATGCGGGTGAAAAGCAGGCGCGCAAGACGGCCCGCCAATTCGAACAAATTCGTTCCGTATTTCGCCAGTACATCGTGATTGCGAGCAGCCACTCGAGCCCGGTGATCACGATTTTCGCGGTGAAGGATGAGAAGTCGCTCCGCGCTCTCCTACCCGAGTACTGGGCGACGAAGGGCCATACTCATCCCGCAGGAATCTTCTTTTACAACCTAGGTCAATTTGAAGCTGCGGTTCAGCTCGATGCCCGAGGCCCCAATCCCTACGAGGGGCTCTATCACGAGTATTACCACTCCTTGACGATGCCTTATTTTCCGGGGCTGCCCGTCTGGCTCGCTGAAGGGCTCGCAGACTTCTTTGGAAACTCGGAGGTGACCGAAAAAGAAGCGTTCCTCGGAGAACCCAATCCCAACCTGATTGAGGAACTAAGGGAGAACAGGCTCATTCCGCTCGATGTGCTTTTCAAGGTGGACCAGAGTTCGCCCTATTACAACGAACAGAACCAAACATCGATTTTCTATGCGGAGTCTTGGGCGCTAACGCATTATCTGATGCTTGGAGACAACGGCAGCCACAAACAGCTCCTTCTAGCCTACCTTCAGGGGTTGGAACAGGATGGCACCCCGAACGAAGCGGTCACCAGGGCTTTCGGTGATCTCAACAAATTGCAGAAAGACCTTCAGAGATACATTAGCGGCTCTTCGTTTTTCCAAGTGAATGGACCGGCGCCCGCGCCAATTCCAGATGAGGAGTTGCAAACGCGCCAGATTTCCGACGCCGAGGCCGACGCTTATCTCGGAGGGTTCGCGGCGCTTCGAGGACGTCCGCAAGAGGCTAAACCCCTTTTGGAACAAGCCCTGCAGCTTGATCCGAAACTTCCGCTCGCATATCAAAATCTGGGCTTGATGCAATTGTCCACAGGACAGCGCAGCGCGGCACTGGCATCTTTTTCGCAGGCAGTGGCGCTCGATCCAAAGAACGCGCTCACACGCTACCTGCGTGCCTACCTAAGCTTCGGGGAACGCAATGTGTCGGCGGGCGACGCGCAAATCGACGAGGACCTGCACCGGGCAATCGCGCTCGATCCGGATTTTGCTCCTTCGTATGGATTGCTGGCGGTTTATTTGGCTGCTTCCAACGAGAATTTGCCGGAAGCGCTGGCTGTGGCGCAAAAGGGCGTCTCGCTCGAACCCGGAAACGCTCTTTACGCGCTTTCGCTCGCCCAGGTGCTGGCGCGAATGGGGCGTTTCGGAGAGGCGGAGACTGCTGCGCGGACCGCTCGCGCAAACGCAACCAATTCCACTGAACGCGCTAACGCGGACCAGTTTCTTGCTTATTTGCAGCGGGCTCGGAACTAAAAGCTAGCGCTCAATCCTGGCAAGAGCGACAGCGGTGAGAAACAGCCTCTTGAGACCAAGTTCGCGTCCGGTGGGATCGAACCACTCCTCAGGCGTGTGCGAGCCACCGCCCTTCCCTCCCCCGCCAAGCGCCACCGCTGGGATTCCGAGCGAAAGCGGGATGTTGGCGTCGGTGGAGCTGCGTTCGAGGCGCGAGCGATTGCCCAAGTAACCATCCACGTCGCGAATGGTTGTTACCAGAGACGAATCGTCCGGCAATTTTCCGGCAGGCCGCGTGCCGAGGGAACGAAACGCGAGTTGGAGCATGCCGTTGGAAGAATGCGTTGCCGCCAGCTCTTCGTTTACTCCGGACTGCATGGCCTGGCGCAATGCTGCATCTAAGCGCGCGAGCTCGCTTTCATCTTCCGAGCGCAAGTCGACTTTTACCGAGGCTCGCGAGGGTATCGCGTTGACGGAAGTGCCGCCTTCGACCACGCCGAAGTTGTAGGTAGTGCGCGGATCGTCGGGAGTCGGGGTGACTGTGAAGCGGACCATGCCTCGCGCAAGGGCGGTGATGGGATTGGCCATGCCGAAATCGGACCAGCTGTGTCCGCCAGGCCCGGTAATCACCGCTTCCAAGCGATGCGACGCGATCGCCTGATTGGTGATGTACTCAGGAGAAGGCCCGTCCACGGCAATGACGGCGGAGAGACGCGCGCCATACTCTTCCACGAGCGCGCGAATGCCGCGCAGATTTCCTTCACCTTCTTCGCCGACGTCGCCGGACAAAGCGATGGTCTTTTCGGTGCGAATGCGCGATTCAAAAAGCGCGCGCGCCAGCCCGGCAACCGCCGCGAGGCCCGCGCCATTATCCGAAATGCCAGGAGCGGTGAGCCGGCCGCCCTCGCGTTTCACGCGGACATCGGTGCCTGCTGGGAAAACAGTATCCAGATGAGCGACGAACAAGACGACGCTCTTGACGTCCAATCCCGGGCGTTCAGCGATGACGTTTCCGGCCTGGTCCGTGCGAACGTCGAGGCCGCTGGCGGCAAACAGCGCCTTCAGGGCCTCGCCACGGCGGGCCTCATCGAACTCCGGCGCGGCAATCTCGGTGAGATGAATCTGCTGCTCGGTAACCCAGTCAACGTTTTTGTCGATCCAGGAAAGCCCACGCAGCGAGCCAGGATCCTGGGCAAGCTTGGAAATCGAATCGTCGGTTGCGCGAGCGGAAAGCGCGGCCATCCAAATCACGATACCGCAGATGAGAACGGGTTTCACGCGAATCGTAATGTAAGTTTCATCGCCAGTCGTCGAGGATGTAGGCACCGCGGCGATTGTAGCCGGAGGAAGCGTCGCCGGTCTCCATGGCGATGCCCTGCGATTCCACGCGAAAGCCGGCGTTGAGCAGGGCTTGAAAGGCCTCGCGTCGCGCAAGATTCACGCCGGCAGTGATCTTTTGCGCCCGCGCTGCGACGGCAAATGCCGCCACTCGATCGAGCAGGCGCTGGAAGTTAACAGCTGAGCGGGCACCAGGGCGCACCGCGGCAAATTTGATGTAGCAGACGCCGGAACCGGCTTCGCTCCCCGCACCGGCGTGGCATACGGCGAAGGCAGCCAGTTTCGAGTCGTCCCATACGAGCACCGTATCGCCAAGCCGCTGTTCTGATACAGCGCGAATCTCGCGCTGCACGTCGAGCCCTTCGAAATTCGCGTCAGTGACCTCGCGGCATGCGGCGAAGAAGTCGGGAAGCTCGTCGGGCCCAGCTTCGGAAAAAAGGCTGCTTTCGGAATCCGCGGCGACATCGGAAGCCTGCGGCGTCGCTGGGACATTCTTCGCCACGTTGGCTACCAAATCGCGCGGCCAAAATCCGAACTTTTGATAGAGCAGCATGTGTTTCGAGCTACCGGGAAAGGTATACAAGCCGAGATGCCGGTTACCCCAGCGGCGAAAAATGTCCATGGTAGGACCGAGCAACTGTTGCGCGATGCCACGATTCCAGTATTCCGGCTCCACGGTGAGCGGGCCGAAAAAGCCGAAGCTGCCCCAATTCGTGGCAAAATTCGAACCTATCAGTCTGCCATTATGCTCGGCGCCGAGAGCGGCTGTGGGGTCGGCCTTCCAACGAGCGTGCGCATAATTCGCGTCTCCCATAAAGAGGGTCGGATCGGGCAAGCCAAGAAATGTGCCAAAGGCCACGCGAACGATCCTATCGGCGGCGCCCAAGTCGCTCTCAGCAAGCGGCCGAATCAACGCTTCCACGCGGGTTTGTGTCGTGGACACTTTTGTCATCGCTCAGTGGCGTGTGGACGAGGGCACCAGCGCGAGGATCTCTTCTTCCGTGAGCACGCGCGAGGATTGTTTGGCCGCGGCGAGAATGCGGTCCGCAACTTCTTCGGACGACGCGATCCCACGCTTGCCGAGCCAATAGATTACATTGGAGCGCCCGCTCATTGGGCCAATTTCGATGATCTGCTCGAGGCCGAATAGGTGAGCCGGCACTCCACTGTAGATCGTGTTGGCGAGTTCCACATCATCCCGCTTGTAGGCTTTGGCGATGGCCGCCGCGTGCACGCCCGTCTGAGTGCGGAAGGCGTCGAGGCCTACGATGGGATAATTCGGCGGGATCACGGTGTTCGTTGCCCGGGCCACGGCTTCGGAATATTCCTTGAGCCGCGAAAGATCACGGTCGATCAGGCCAAGCAGCCGCAAATTCACCAGCATAGCTTCCATCGGCGTGTTGCCCACTCGTTCGCCGAGGCCCAGCGCCACGGCGTGGACCTGGTCGGCTCCAGCGGCAATCGCGGCAAGAGAATTGGCGACGCCCAAGCCGCGATCGTTGTGCCCGTGCCAATCGACGCGAATTTTTTCTCCCGAGGGCTTCACAACCTCGTCGATCACGAATTTCACCAAGTTATACGCGCCGCGGGGAGTGGCGTGCCCCACTGTGTCGCAGAGAACAATCGCGCGAGCACCAGCGCGTATCGCCGTGGAATAGAGCGCGATCACCGTTGGCGGATCGGTGCGAATGGTGTCCTCCGTGACATACATTACCGGAAGCCCCGCGGACACCGCGAATTTGACGGCGTCTTCCGTGGTGCGCTGCAGATGCTCGACGCTCCAATCCTCGACCAGACGGCGGATAGGACTCGATCCCAAAAACATAGCGGCTTCGATGGGACGGCCCACGCGTTCGCAAATATCGATCATCGCCTGAATATCGGCCTTGTGCGTGCGGCCGCCGAGGTTGGGGCGAATTTTCATCCGCGAGCCGATGATCTCGCGCGCGAGCGCTTCAGCATCCGCGAATGCGCGCGGACCGGCCGAGGGAAGCCCGATATTGACGAGGTCGATGCCGAGGTCTTCCATTAGGTGCAGGATTTCTACTTTTTCCGCGATCGAGGGGTCGCGTACGGAGGGATTCTGCAGACCATCGCGCAGCGTCTCGTCATTCAGCAACACGTGCCGGCCGGGCGGGATTTCGGGGCCGGAATATGCGTTCCAATCGTGGATGAGTTCGCGTTTCATTGCGCAGAAGCCCGTATACGACGGAGCTATTCTACCTGAATATGAAGGTGTACTACGTCCGCGACGGGCGTGAATATCCTAGCGTGGTCAAGCAGGCAAAACGCGATTGCCGAGGAAAACTACTTCTTAAAGAGGTCCTCGAAAGCCTGGCGTGCGTCGTTCGGTCTCGCGGCGGCGGAGGCGACTGGAGCGCTCTTGGCGTAGGTTACGGGCGAGGTGTCCTTCTCGACGGTGACCCGCATCTCGTAGAACGTGCAATTGTTCTTCGCATCTTTCTTAGCGATGCGCTCTGGAATCGGCTGGGTGCACTCGAACTGTTTTCCGGTATCGAAATGAACGCACTGTTTGCACGAGTGCAACTCGAAATGGCACCGCGGACATTCACCGTTAGGGTCCACGCTCGGTGCAAGAACAGCTCCGCAGCTTGAACAACGGGCCCGCGTCACCGTTCCGACCATGCGCGGCGTGCGGGGGCCGAGCATGTCTTGCTTGGGGCGGGGTTCGCCGGGGTGGTCGCGGCGCTCCGCGCGCTCGCGCTTCTTCTCTGCGGCATCGCGGTCAGAGTAGCCCCGCTGCCTATACTTCCGCTCCATGAAATCCTCCTGGGGGGTTATCCCATGATAACCCGGAAAAGAGCCAAGCCGAAAGGCACTTCACCTTTAGTGCTCAAAAAATCGTGCATACCGACCAACGACTAAAGCCCGGACGACGCCGCCATTGCCGAGGATGCCCGTTTCGCCCGAAATGCAGACAATCCCTCGAACGGTAAATCCGCTTGCAGGAACCTGCGCGGCCTTCCGAACCTAGCGAGCGCAGCTTCCGCCGCGAGATAGCCGCTTCGCACCGCGCCTTCCATCGTCGCCGGCCAACCCGTCTGCGTCCAATCGCCAGCAAGATATAAGTTCTCGACGCCGATTTGCTGCCCGGGACGCCAGCGATCCACGCCCGGCTCGGGCGAAAACGTGGCGTGAATTTCCTTGATTACCGTGGCTTTCTCCAGCTTCGCCGCCCGCGTCGCCGGAAGAACGTCCGCCAGTTCTCGAAGGCATAGGTCGATGATTTCCTGTCTCGACATTGGTACCAGCTCGTAAGATGCGCTGATTACGAGCTGCAAATATTGTCCTTGCCCACCTGTTCCCCCATCTCCGGCGTCGATTTCGAGTCCCTCTTGCTTTCGGCTTCCCGGGGCGGCGTGTAACAGCGACTTATTGAAAATCCATTGCGTGGCGTGCTCCAGCAGGGCTAGGAACGGTTCCATCATCACTGTGCGGTCGAACCAAAGGTGGACGCCCGTGATGGGAGATGTTCGGATGTTTTTCAGTCCTGCTAGAGGTCCTTCCTCTTCGCCCAGTTCTCCGGGCACCATGCTTAATAGGACGCTGTGGGGGACAGCCGAGATACAGGCATCTGCCGAAATTTCCGAGCCATCCTCCAGCACGGTGCGGACGAATTTGCCTTCGCACAGGCGAATCTCGCGAACGCCAGCACGCGTTCGCACGCGCCCCCCGCGAGCGGCAATGGCTCCCCGGCAACCTTCGTAAAGCTCGCCGAGCGGGACCGACGGAATGCCGATCCGATATCCGCTGCGGTTCGCGAGGAACGCCTTCCAGAAAACGTCGACGCCGTAGCGCGCGTCCATGCGGCTGAGTTCCTCATCGAGGGCGCTCACCAGAACGACGCGCCAGAAGCGGTCGATCGCGCCCGGCGTCTGCTTCATCCGGAGCAGCCAATCGAGCATCGAAACGCCCGCCGCACCCGGGGGCTTGCCTCCGGTCCAGGTAATCGCGAGCATGGCCCTGGCAATCCCCAGCTTGTCCGCAAGCCTTAAGGCGCCGAAGGCTAGAAACGACGGCGCCATGTGCAAGGGCGCAGGCAACCACGAAGCGTCCATCATGAAGCGGCGACCGTGCCGATCGGCGAAGTACAGCCGGTTGTAAAAGCGAATTTTCCCGGCCGATCCAGCGCGACGGTAAAAGTCATCTAGATTCGTGCAGCAACCAAGGGTAACGTGCTGACAATTGTCCACTTCGCTGCCGTCGGGGAGCGTGTAAGAAGTGGCACGCCCTCCCAGACGCGGGCGCTTTTCGAATAGTTGAACCTCGATGCCGGCTTCAGCCAGCGCGACGGCGGAGGCTAGTCCCGCCAAACCGCCGCCGATCACCAAAACGCTTTGCGAGGGCATCCCGCTTCCACCAACCCATCATCCCCGCTGTGAGGAGATATTGAAGTTTTTCCGTGCTCGGCAAAGAAACGCGCGCGGAAAAAACATCGAATCCCCGTTCTTCGATTCGCGCGAGAAGGCTGCTATAGGTCCGAATCAACGTCCACAGGGTAGCGCGGCTGTCCACGTCTACTTTATCCACCAGTGGCGCGCCCTCTTCGTAAAAGTGCCATGCGCGCGCGGCTTCGACTGCCAGAACGCGCTCGACCTGCGATGTTAACGGACCGCGCAGGTCGGCTGGTGTCACCCCAAAGCGGTCGAGATCCTCCTGGGGCAAGTACACGCGGCCCATCTCGAAATCGCTCCGAACGTCGCGCAAGATGTTAGTGAGCTGGAACGCGAGACCGAGGCGCTCGGCCAGATCAGGAGCGCGCGGGTCGCGGAAGCCGAAAACGTGCAGACAGGTAAGCCCTACTGTTCCCGCCACGCGATAGCAATACTCGGATAGCCTGTCGAATGTAGCATAGGAGCCTACCGTCAAGTCCATCTCGGCACCGAGAATCAGATCGTGGAAGTAACGTGTGGGCATCTCGAAGCGCGCGATGGTGTCTGCGAGAGCAGGCAGGATGGCGTGGCCTTCGGTATGGCCAGCGACCGCCTCGTCGAGAAGTGCCCGCCACCGCGCCAACCCGCGGCGTTTGGAATCCAGATCGCCTGGATCGTCCGAAACGTTATCAACCAGCCGCATAAACGCGTAGAGCGCGCAAAGAGAGTTGCGCTTTTGCTTAGGCAAGCCGAAAAAGGCGAGATAAAAGCTGCTACGCGCCGCGCGAGCAATGCGATTGCACTCCTCGTAGGATGAGGCAATCGATGCCGCATCACTCGGCACGTGGAACGGGGCCGAATTTGCGACAGCTGCACGCGAAGAATTCAATTGAGCTGACGCGCCTGACGGGGCAGCGTCGTGCACCGTGGGCCTCGCGCCGGGAAAGACTTTGGAGCCGAGCGCCTTTGTGAGCAGCCGGAATTTCGTCGCTTTGGTTAGCGCGGGGCGACGCTCGAGCGTGTTGTATCCGCCCGCTTCAATCGCATCCAGCACAGCCAAACCGCCGCGGCTAAAGAGCTCGATATCTGTCCGCAAAACTCCATCAACCATCTCGATCAGGGGCAGGCCACTCAGGAACAAGCCGCGGGTCCGAACAATCAGTTCCTTCATGAGCGCGACGTATCTCTCATCGAAGCGGCGCCCAACGATATCCGTTTCGGTGAGATTGTGGGCGGCGAGCATATTCAGAGGGATATAGATGCGGCCTTTTTCGAGATCGCGCGAAACGTCCTGCCAGAAATTCGCCAACTGCAGGGCGGTGCAGGTGTAATCGGAAAGGCGCTGGCGCTCGGCATCGCGATATCCGCATAGGTACAGAACAAGGCGGCCTACCGGGTTCGCGGAATAGACGCAATAACCGAGCACCGCGTCCCACGTGGCGTAGCGCTGCACAGTCTGGTCTTGACGGAAGGCGCGAAGCAGGTCAGTAAGTGGCTGAATTGGAATATCCTTCGCCCGAATGGTCTCGCCAAGTGCGATCAGAACGGGTTGCGAGGGCGAGCGGCCGGACTGGTAAATGAGGCGAAGCTCGTCTTCCCAGGCATCGAGAAGGTGCAACGCGCGAGCCCGGTCCGGCACTTCATCGCCGAGATCATCCGACCAGCGGCAATAGGCGTAAACATTGTAGAAGTGTTGGTGCAGACGGCGCGGCAGGAGCCAGGAGACGACGCCGAAGTTTTCGTAATGATGCGTCGCCAGCCAGCGGGTGTAGCGCTGTGCTTGCTGCACGCTGCATCCTTCCGGCGGAAGGTTGCGGGCGATTTCGAGTTCTGGGGTTGCTAGCACGCTAAAGTGCCGATTAGAGATGCGGGCTGTCCTCTGTTTCAATCGTTAATCAGGCCTCTAATCGAAAGGAATGACGATTAGAAAGTCGATCTCTTGGCGAACCGCGACCGGGAGACGCGAAGCACGCTAAATACGCGCTCTTTTGGTGACGCAGGTCGCCATCACGGAATGACGGCGGTTTTTAGTTCGCCGTTACGATTCTTCATGTGCTCGAAAACGCTGGGGAGGTCCGCAAGGGGCGCCTCTCCGGTAATAAAATCTCTGGCGCGAATTTCTCCGCGCGCGATGGTGTCGAGAGCTTCGCGGAAAAAGCGCGGCGTGTGGTGGAAGGTGGACTTCACGGTGATCTCGGAGTAGTGCAGCGCCCACGGATCGAGCTTGACCTCCGTGCCTTTCGCGCAGCCAGCAAAGAGATTCACCGCCCCGCCCTTGCGAACCATTTCCAAGGACCACTGCCAGGTTTGAGGCTGGCCGGCCGCTTCGATAACGGCATCCGCGCCGCGACCGCCTTCCGTGACCCGCTTGACGCGGCCGATTATATCGTCGTCGGCCCCCTCGGAAACGTCGAACACCACGGCGGCACCCATGCGCTCCGCGGCCAGCTTGCGAGGCGGACGTCGCGCGACAGCGATCACGCGCACGTCGCGCTGGGAAAGGACGCGAATGAACTCAAGCCCGATCGGTCCGCACCCAATGACAACCACCGTATCGCCGGGCTGGATATGCGTCTCATGGATTCCGCGCAGGACGCAAGCCAGCGGCTCTGCCATAGCCGCATCCAGAAACGACACACCGTCGGGAATCTCGAGCATATTTTCGCGAACAATGCGGCCCGGAATGCGTATGTATTCAGCGTAGGCTCCGTTATTGAAGAGAAGGTCTTCGCAAAGGTTCGGCTGGCCCTTGCGGCAGTAAAAGCATTCACTGCAGGGGGCGGAGTTCGCGGGGACAACGCGCATGCCCTTGCGGAAACTTGCCTTCACGGCGCTTCCCGTTTCCTCGACAAAGCCGGCCAGCTCATGGCCAAAAAGGGCGGGCGGCTGGATCATGCGCGCATGGAAGCCTTGCTTCCAGACTTTGAGGTCGGTGCCGCAAGTGAGGGCCACCTGAACGCGCACCAGCACTTCATCGTCGAGCAAGCGAGGAATATCGACGCGCTCGATCTTGATGTCCTCCGACCCGTAGAGGACGGCCGCGGTCATGTGGCTGTTCGGCTCGAATTTACTCATTCGTGAGTTATCGCCACCTTAAGAGTATCCTGTTTTGGATGCGCCGCCAAATCCAGAGCGTCAGCAATTCGCTCCAAGGGGAAACGGTGCGAAATTAAGTCGCGCAGCGGTAGCTTCCTACTGAAGACCAAGGCCGCAGATTCCTCCTGTTCGTCGACCGAAGCACTATAGCTGCCCAGGATTTCCTTTTCTTCGATTCCGACTGCGGCAGCGGAGAAATTCAATTGCAGCACCGGATCGTTGTGAGCGAAGAGCAGCACGCGTCCACCAGGACGCGCGATCGATAGGCCTTCCGGAACTAACATTGGACTGGGTGCGGCGAGAAGAACCGCGTCCGCACCGCGATTATCCGTGCGACGCTTTATTTCCGCAAGGAGATCACTCTCGGCTGGATCGAATGATTCTGCCGCACCGAACCTCAAGCTTGCGGCGCGGCGCCCCGCCATTGGGTCGCTGGTGTAGACGCGCGCTCCCTCATGCTTCGCGAGGATTGCCAGAAGCATTCCGATAGGACCCTGGCCGATCACCAGAACTGTTTCACCCGGAGCGACCCTGGCCTTGCGGATTGCTTTCAGGCAAGTATTCACCGGTTCGACAAAAGTTGCTTCCTCGAAGGTGACTTCGAGCGGAAGGGCGATCATTCCGCGCTCGACGATCCAGGGCATGGCGCGCACATATTCGGCGAAGCCGCCACCATTGGGATCAAAACCAGCAGTGAGGCCGACCTTCTTATATCCCGCGCATTGCGAAAAGAGTTTTTTCTGGCAATAGAAACATGCGCCGCAGGGGATATGGTGAAAGCTGACTACACGATCGCCGGGCTTGAACTTGCTGACACCGCGCCCGGCTTCGACCACCGTGCCTGCCAACTCGTGCCCCAGAATCTGAGGGGGAGCGATGAAGTTGTGGTGAATCTTCTTGATGTCCGTGCCGCAAATGCCGCAAGCCGCCACGCGAAAGAGCACTTCGCCGTCACGAATTTCAGGGATGGGAACATCTTCGACCACAACCCGGCCTTGACCCTTGTAGACCCCGGCGCGCATCCGGCCATTGCGGGTCCGTGGTGGCTCGGGCGAAGCCACTTCACTGGTTGTGTTGGTCATCTACGGCCCGCCGTGGCTCTCGATTCGAGGGACTGTGTTCGCTTCACAAGCGTGCCCACATAGCGATCCAGAAATCGCGCCAAGGACTCCGCAGCGAGCCTGCTTTGCTGCCCGAACTTGACCAGGCTCGGGATCGACTGTGGATGGCGGGCAACCTGCCCGACGACCCGCGAAATGCTAACTTGACCTTCATCCGTAAAGATGCCATTCACGCCGAGGGGCAAGTCCTCGCCAGCGATGTCACTTATTGCGCGGATGGCGACCGCAGGAACCCCGCTGGCGGCAGCCACCCGCAGAACTTCGAAACTCTCCATTTCGACGGCATCGGCCGATGCGCCTAGGTAGTGCTTCTCCTCCGCTCGAGAAACCACGCGACCCGCAGTGTGGAACCTTTCCACCACTTTTGCTCCTTGGTCCTCGGCGAATGAAATCAGGGGTTCGCTGCTGGGCAAAACTTGCAAGCCCTGATCTTCACGCGGTTCTTCCGAGAACACGGTGTGTGCGACCAGCACTTGGCCGACGCAATATTCGGGCCGAAGGCCGCCTGCCAATCCTGACGACACGCAGGCGCTCAGGGAATCAGATTCCGCGCGAATGGCTTTGGATGCCTGCTTTGCGGCTTGCCTCGGGCCGGCACCCGTCAGTATCACGGCAAGTTCTGCGCCGTGAATATCGGCGAGGTAAGCATCCGCTGCACCATAGTTGCCGACGCGAAATTCGCGCAGCGCTCGCCAGGGAGCGAACTCGGTTTCGAGAGCAAGTGTGACGAGAATTTTCATCGGTGCAACTTCATGAACAAAACACTGGCGATGCGCAGGCCATGCGGCGTATCACGCGGCCTGCGCGTGGGACAACGGCTTCAGACGCGAGCTGCGGCGAATGTAACCATGATCCGTGTACCAACAAACCGCCCGCGCTAGGGCCCCTTCAACCGAGCCGGGCTTGTACCCCAATTCCTTTTCGGCTTTGTCGCTTTCTACAAACATCTTATGTCGGGACATTTTCACGCCTTCCACCGGGATGCCAGGCTCACGACCGCTAAGGCGCGAGAGAAACTCATCGGCGTAGCTCGCAGCGAGAGCGATAGCGTGCGGCAAACGCAAACGAGGAGCCGGACGTCCGGCAATCAGCGCCAGCGCCTCTAGGATTTGCTTGAGCGTCATGTTGCGCGCGCCAAGGATGTAGCGCTCGCCGATTCGCCCCTTGTCGGCCGCGAGCAAATGGCCAGCGGCCACATCTTCGACTGGCGCGAGATTTAGTCCGGTGTCAACGTAAGCCGGCATCTTGCCATTAAGAAAATCCAGAATGATGCGGCCCGTGGGAGTGGGCTTCCAATCGGCGGGGCCGACCGGCGCGGTAGGGTTCACAACGACTACCGGAACTCCAGACGCGGCCGCCTTCATCGCTTCTAGCTCAGCAAGAAACTTCGACCGCTTGTAGTGGCCGATCATTTCATCGAGGGTTGCGCGCGTTTCTTCGTTTGGAAGTTTTGACCCGCGGTGCGGCACGGCAATTGTCCCCACCGTGCTGGTGTACACAAAGCGTTCGACGCCAGCATCCGCCGCGACCGCAAGGAGGCGGCGCGTGCCTTGGACGTTGGTCTCGTAGATCTGGTCCGGATTCCGCGTCCACAGCCTGTAATCCGCGGCAACGTGGAACACCCGGCTGACGCCGTACATTGCGCGCCTGAGCGATGCCGAATCGTTCAGGTCCCCTTCAAAGCGTTCGGCAGTAAGCCCGTCAAGCGCCTGAAGATTACTAGTTCGCCGAACCAGGACGCGAACCGAGTCGCCCGCCGCGACAAGTCGGCGAGCCACGTGACTGCCCAAAAAACCCGTGGCGCCTGTAACGAGAGTGGTCATGAGTTTGGCAGAGCCTTCGTATGCCGCAGCCGCGCTGGATTTTCAAAATGGAGGCTTCTCGCTCGTTTTCCGCGGCAGCTATGCACTGGCTACCCCCAATAGCCGTTTGGATGCTCGATTTCCGAGGCGGCCACCTGTGTGCCAATGCGTCCGGTCCGGCTCTTGCTGAGATTATCGTAGCGCGACAGAGCGTACAGTGGGAACGAATTTCGGTAGAGATGATACTTGAGATAGAACACTTGCGGGAATCCAGTCCCCGTGAATTCGTCCTCTTCCCACGTACCATTCTCGTTCTGATGGGAGATGAGCCACGCGGCAGCACGAGTGGCGGCGGGATCGTCACGACCCGCTGTGGCAAGCATCCCGATCAATCCCCAGGCTGTCTGCGAAGCGGTGCTCTTGCCTTTTCCTTTCACCGCGGGATCGTAATAGGAAAGTACGGATTCGCCGAAGCCCCCGTCAGGGTTTTGGACTGAACGGAGCCAGTCCGCGGCGCGATTGCATTCCGGGAGAGACGCGAGCCCGACGCTTTCAAGGGCGCGCAGGACACCGCTCGTGCCATAGACGTAATTCACTCCCCAGCGGCCGAACCAGGGGCCGTCGAAATCTTGATCCCTTTTCAAAAATGCCAACGCGCGTTGGATTACCGGATGCGTCGCGGACCAACCCATATGGCCGAGACACTCGATGGCGCGCGCCGTAACGTCGGCAGTCGAAGGATCGAGCATGGCATTATGGTCGGCAAAGGGAATGTTGTTGAGGAACTGAAGATTATTCTCGTGGTCGAAGGCCCCCCAGCCGCCGTCCGCATTCTGCATACTGACAAGCCAAGCAAGTCCACGGCGAATCGCGGCGCGCAAGCGCTCTGGATTGGAGTCCTCGACGCGGCTCAGTGCCATTAAGACGAATGCAGTGTCATCCACGTCGGGGTAGAAGTCATTGCGAAACTCGAACGCCCAGCCTCCCGGCTCGGCCTTGCTGTTCTTCACCTGCCAATCGCCGGAGCCGAAGATTTGGTTATCGACTAACCAGCGTGCGGCAGAGCGAAGGGCTGGATGCGACGAATGGAGCCCCGCTTCTTCTAGGGAAACCATGGCGATGGCCGTATCCCAAAGGGGCGAAATGCAGGGCTGGACTCGCAGCGTATCTTTTTCCTCGATTTCGTAGCGTGCCAGAAAACGAATTTCTCTCGCAATAAGCGGATCACGTCTGTCGCCGCCTTCGGCGAGCAGAGCAAAAATCGAGTTCATCATTGCCGGATAAATTGTGGCCAGGCCCTCGCTGCGCTCAAGGCGTTCGAGCATCCACTTCCGCGCGCAGAGCAAGAGACTTCTTGCGGAATGGCTTCCACCGCGCACCGTCGTACCACTTCACGCCGCGATCTAGAGCCAAAAAGACATTTTTCCACGACACGACGCGACTGTCCCACGCGAGTGAAAGCGGTTTTTTGCCAGGATTGCAGAACAGGGCGTCGACGGTGACACCAATTGGGAGGCGCCAGCCCGGCTTATGCGCGTACACAATGGCCAGCGGAATCACGATGCCGCGCGTCCAGGATGACATTTCGTACAAATTGACCGGCAGCCATTTGGGAAGCAGCATCAACTCCGGAGGAATCGCGGGGACGAAGCTCCACTCAATGGCGCCAACCATCGCGAGGTAGAAGCGGACATACGAATTCGTGGCTTCCAGACCTCCCAATTCGTGGATTCTCGCGCGGGCCCGCTCGAGATGCTCCGACGATGCCGAGTCGCCAGCCAGCCGCAGCGCTACCCAGGCCTTCACCGAGGCGTTTAGCTCCGAAGGGCCGCCGTAGAAAATATTCCAGCCGCCATCGGGCAGTTGGCGGTCACGAATGTATTTCGCGAGTTTCGCGAGTTTCGGAGACTCCAATTCGCCGAGGATGTGAAGATAGAGAATGTAATCGGATTCCAGGGTTGTGTCGGCTTCGAGTTCGCCCCACCAGTAGCCCTCCTGAGTCTGTGCCGAGAGGAACCAATTGACGCTGCGGCGAATGGCCTGCTCGATACGGGATTCGGCGTTCGAAAGATGGGCAGAGGCGGACGCGTGGCCAGTACCCGTAGAGGGCCCCTGGATGCGCAATCGCGGCTCAGGCGTCATGAACCCCTCAGACATTTATCGTCGATATCAAAGGATCACAGCGATAACAGTATTATTATCTGTTCGATGCGGCTTAGCGTCAACTCAAAACGCTTCCTAAGAGACCTCTTAGACATTATCGGGGTGTGTCGAGGCACGGAATGGCTGCCTGGCAGCCCGCCCTGTCCGTCCCTCAGTTCCCCGCCGATAGCGATTGCCCCTGCGCCCCGGGGACTAACCTTCGTCTTCGAGGCGCCGAACACGGTCGGCAAGTTCGGGGAGGCGGGCGACCCAGGCATACTGCTCCTTGAATTTGCGTAAGGGACGTGCTGGCGTGCCCCACACGGTTTGCCCGGTGCGGATAATCTTCCTCGTTGGAATCCCCGCCTGGGCGCCGAGGATTGCGCCGTCTTGAATCCTGCAATGGTCAGCAATGCCGACCTGGCCTCCGGCGACCACTCCCTGGCCCAACGTGCTGCTGCCGGAGACACCGGTCTGAGCGGCGATCACCGAATGCTCGCCAATCCGGACATTGTGCGCAATTTGCACCAAGTTGTCGATTTTGACGCCGCGTCCGATGCAAGTGTCATCCAGCGAGCCGCGGTCAATTGTGGTGTTAGCTCCAATTTCCACATCGTCAGCAATCTCGACCGCGCCGATCTGCGGGAATTTGAGGTGGTGGCCTTCACCGAAAACGTAGCCGAAGCCGTCCGCGCCGATCACCGCGCCCGAGTGAACCTCCACCCGATCCCCCAAACGAACTCCGGCATAGAGCGTTACGCGCGGATGAAGGTGGCAGTTTTCTCCGATTCGAGAGTCGCGACCAACGAAACAGAACGCCTCGATCGTCGTCCCAGCGCCTATCTCCACATCTTGTTCGACAACAACGTGCGGACCGATGGAAACATCCGCGGCAATCCTTGCATCCGGAGAAATAACTGCAGTGGGATGAATTGACACTAAGGGAGCTGGCCGCTGGAGCAGCCACGCCGCTGCCTTTGCGAATGCGAATTTCGGATGGGGCGACTCGAGGATCGCTTTGCCAAAAAAACGCGTGCCAGGCGGAGCGATAACACACCTCGAAGCCGAAGCTGCGGCACGGCCGGCCTGCCGGTTGGACTCCACATAAATTAGATCCGTCGCGGAGGCACGTTCCGGACTCGCAACACCGGAAATGAGCGCGCCTGCGTGGCCTTCGAGCTTAATTCCGAGGTATTCCGCGAGTTCACCTGCTGTGCGATTCATTTTGACCTCTCTAATGGCGTTAAAACGGATAGAGCGGCTTCTCGCCAGGCGGGCGCGTCTTCCACCTCTTGTGAATCCACAGCCACTGATCCGGATGCGCTCGGACATAATTTTCGATAACGCTTGAGAAACGAGCGGTGTTCTCGAGAATATCGGCTTCCTCGTTTCCCGTGCGGACGAGCTCCACCGCTCGATGAAATTGAAGCGTGTATTTTTTCCGCGTCTCGTCCCATGAAAGAAACCCGGGGACGACCGGGGCCCCGGTGCGCAGCGCGAGACGGGCAACACCCGAAGTTGTCGAGGCGGGAACGCCGAAAAAATTCACGAAAACACCCTCCTCAATCGCGGTGTTGTGGTCCACGAGGACGCCCACCGTACCTCCATCGACCAGAACCTTCAGAATTGAGCGCGCGGAACGGTTTTTATCAATCGGCTGATTGCCAGAACTGCACCGATAGGAATTGATGAGAGCGTCCACGCGCCCGTTGGAGATCGGCCGGACGAGAAAGTGCATAGGATGGCCGTTAAGCGCGTGTGCGAAGGGCGCGAGTTCCCATGCGCTCATGTGGCCAGTCAGCAAAAGGACGCCCTTCCCGCCGCGGCGCGCGCACTCAAAATGCTCGAATCCTTCAACGGCGACCAGCTTTTCGATGTTCGCGCGCGTGTATTTGGGAAACTGTGAGAACTCACCAGCCATCCAGCCGATTTGGCGAACCATTCCACGAATGGCGCGCTCGCGCGCAGTGTCTTCCCACTCGGGAAAAGCCAGACGAAGATTGAACATTGCCGCGCGACGAAGCGGCGTGCGCACTCGGTAGGCCGCGGCAGCAAAGGTGGCGCCCACCACCCTCGCTGCGGGTCTCGGCAAAAGCCCCAGCGTTTTCAGACCAATCCATGCAGCGGCATACTCCATCCATTCTCGCATCGCGAGCATTATGCGGGAGGCTTTGCCCGCGCGCCAGCCCGGGAAGGGTGCGGTCTAGATTCCGCGCGCCTCGGGGCACGTATCGTGGCGGCTTCGCAAGTTCAATTCGCCAATGTTAGACTCAACAACGCTTTGGCTGAAATCCAACAAACAAAAGGTCGCCGCGATCCCACTGTATGGTTGATGGCCGCTCTCGCGCTGCTTATCTGTCTCTTCGGCAACTTGGGAGCGATGGGCCTGGTTGGCCCCGATGAGCCTCGCTACGCGTGGATCGCACGCGCCATGGCTGAGACAGGTGACTGGATCACGCCGCGCCTGTACGGACAGCCGTGGTTTGAGAAGCCGATTCTTTATTATTGGGCTGCCGCCGCGGGCTTCGGGCTCCACTTGCCTGCCGAATGGGCGGCCAGGTTGCCGTCGGCATTGGCCGCTCTCGCAGCCGCCTTGGCAATTGGCTGGCTGGCCCGGGAGCATTCTGACCGTGATGCCGCTTCCCTCTCGAGTCCCGATCTACTGGCAGTGCTCATTTTCTCCACGAGCGTCGCCGCTATAGGGTTTTCCCGTGCAGCCACCCCAGACATGCTGTTCAGCGCCTCGGTCACGTTAGCAATGGCGAGCGCCGCACACGTTTTCTCGCGCGTGGGAGCGTTCGGGGCAAACGATAAGTTTGGCGGGACCCCAATAGCTGATCTTCTGCCTATAGCCTTGTTCGGAGCTTTTCTCGGATTTGGCGTGCTCGCAAAGGGCCCGGCGGCGATCATTCTCGCGGGCGGCGCCGTTGGCCTTTGGACGTTGGCGACAAAGCGGTGGCGAGTGGCTCTTCGCGTCGTGCACCCGCTGGCGATCGCCGCGTTCTGCGTCGTCGCGCTGCCTTGGTATGTACTGTGCGCGATTCGCAATCCCGATTTTATACGCACCTTCATCCTCCAGCATAATTTTGAGCGATACCTCACTCCCATGTTTCGGCACCACCAGCCGTTTTGGTTTTTTCTCCCGATCACACTTCTGGCGCTTCTTCCCTGGACCGTTTTTCTGTGGCCGTCGTTTCAAGAGGCGCTCCGAGTCTGGCGGACAAAATCGTGGGCGCGCTCGCCCGGATTCTTTTTTGGTTGCTGGGCTGTGTTCCCGATAGTTTTTTTCAGTTTTTCGCAATCCAAATTGCCCGGTTACATTTTGCCTGCCGTCCCGCCGCTGGCATTGCTTTGCGCGATTTCGGCTCCTCATGCATTGCGACGTGGCTCCGATAGGCGCCGAGCGCTCCTGGCCTGCATCGGGATTTCATGGCTGCTGATCGGGCTTGCCGCCGCGCACACGATCGGCAGAATCAATCCTGGTCTGGCCGGACTCTCGCGTTTTCTCGGGGGCGGGGCCGCGGTGTTTGGATTGTTTTTGATCGCTGCGAGCTTCTACCGCACCGGCCAATTAGTAATTCCGCTGTGTATCCTGTTCGTAGCCGCCGGCCTCGAAATCGCGAACCTCCGCTTGCTCCCGGAGCTTGATCGCTTTTATTCGGCGCGACCCCATGCCGACTTTATGCGCAACGACCTGCGGCCTGATCGAATTTTCACATACCAACTCTCACGGTCCTGGGATTATGGTCTCGCCTTCTATTTCCGCCGCCAGCTCCCCGAATGGTCGCCGCATGACCCGGACGCCGCTCTTGTGCTTACCACCCCCGCCGGGTTACGCGAGATAAACAGGCTGGATAGATTTCGCGGCTCGCTGAACGAGAACTATGAAGGGATCCTCTATGTGCCAGTGATGCGAGTTGCATCACCTCGTTAACGAGGCGAAATATTCTGCAGAAAGAAATTAACGATTTGGCTTTCGTAGTTCTTCCGGTCTTCGTCGGACATATCGCGGTAGCTGAGGCGTTCCCGCAGCAACGTTTTCGGATCCGGCGCCTTCGTAAAAAGACTCACGGTCTCATCCGCGAGTGCCCGGCGATCGTCCGATGCAACAAAAAGCTTGGGAATAGCCGCAGTTTGGCCCAAGCGGCTGGAAAGCCGAGGTTCCTTCCGGAAGCGATACTCGACCATCCGAAATTCAAAATCCGCAAGTCCCCGTACTCCTGGCAGGGCAGTGAGGCCGGATTTTGCGATTTCCATCTGAAGCATGTCGCGAGGACCGTCGTAGGCGTCATCGGCCACGACCGCCGCGATTCGCGGATCCGAGGCTGCTACTTCGAGGGCGGCGTACCCACCCATGTCCACGCCCCAAAGCCCGAAATGCTGCTTGTCCACGTCATCTCGCGTGGCTAGCGCCTCGACTGCCGACTGCAACTCGGCCGTCTCGCCGTAGCCGAGCGTTGGCATTCCCTTGCTCGTGCCGTGACCCGTGAAGTCAAATAGGAAGACATTGAATTCGCGATCCTGAAGCGCCGTAACCAGCGTCAGCACATCCGCGCGCTGCGAAAGGTATCCGTGACAAACAACGATCACAGGGCCGCCACGCAATCCTGGAAAAAACCATCCCTCGCGTGAACCACCGTTGGCCAGGTGAAACGGAAAAGTCGTCGGATGGCCCATCATTACGCTCAGGTCGAACGGAGCGGCATTGCGGGGGGGCCGCAAGACCTGATAGACGAGAAATCCGGAAACCGATGCCGCGGAGACGAATGCGAACAACACCAGCGCCAGGAGCACGGAGAAAATCTTACCGAAGCGCGTGAACGAATAGCGTAGCTCAGAGAGGGCGGGCATCCTTTAGGCGCGGGCGCTGGGTTTTCGCGCCTCGACTCGCCGAATGTTAGCATAGTTCCGGCAGGCGCCAATTTCTGGCGCGCGGGGATGTTCCAAAAACCAGAATGAGTTGGCGCACCGTCGACTTATAATGGCAAGGGGCGGAACTGTTCGATGCAGATTGTTGACCTCCGGCAGTTACATTCCCGATCGCTCGAGGGACTCTTTCAAGAGGAAGCCCAGCGTTGGCGGGAAGAGCTCTTTTGGGACTATCGCCCATCGATTGACCTAGTCAGAAAATTCGTCGACTCGCATTCGCTTGGCGGCTATGCGGCGATCGAAGGCGGGAACCCGATTGGATACGGCTTTTACGTTCTGGAGGACCACAAAGGCCTGATCGGCGGGCTTTTTGTGTCCTCCTCGGAAAGTCCACAGAATGGAGCCACCGAGCGCCTTCTGAGCGAACTCGTCGGTACGCTGAGAGCCACGCCTCGACTCCAGCGCATCGAAGCGCAGCTGATGCCCTTTGGCGCCGAACTCGATCCAGCATTCCTATCGCAGCACTTCCACTTGCATACCCGTCAATTCATGTTTTTGGGGCTGGCGGAAGCGAGTCTGCTAGACCGACCGCTTTCACCGGGACTGCGAATCGAACCTTGGAGCGACCGGGCCTTCGATGCAGCCGCGCGGCTCATTCAGCTGGCCTACACCGACCACGTGGATGGCCAGATCAACGATCAGTATTGCAGCGAGGCGGGCAGTTTGAGGTTTCTACGGAACATCGTGTTGCTGCCGGGTTGCGGGATCTTTCTGCCGGAGGCGTCGTTCGTAATACGACCCGCGACGGAAGATACTCTGGTCGGGATGATCCTGACTTCCACGGTCGCGGACAAGGTGGGCCACACAACCCAAGTCTGCGTGAAGCCCGGTTACCACGGCAACGGCATTGGCCGGCAGTTGATGGAGCATTCGATTCGGGCGCTGCGACGACTGCGCTACGAATCTCTGTCGCTGACGGTGACCTCGGTTAATACCCATGCCGTCGGGCTATACGAGCACCTCGGTTTCCGCACGGTGAAAACATTTGCCGCGGGCGTCTGGCAAGCGTAACGGCTGCGTGCGATTGCCTTCCCGGCTATCTCTTAGCTCGGTCTTTCAGCAGGCCCTTGAGCTCGTCCATGAATTCCTTCACATCCTTGAAATCCGAATACACGGAAGCGAATCTGACGTAGGCGACTTTGTCGAGCTTCTTCAGCTGCGCCATTAATAGCGCTCCGATCTCGGTCGTGGTGCGCTCGCGGTCCGAGGATTCGCTGACGAACGCCTCGGCCTGATCGACAATGGTTTCAAGCTTGCCTACGGGGACAGGCCGTTTTTCGCAAGCCTTCAGCAATCCCTGCAGGATTTTCTGGCGTTCGAATTTTTCGCGCCGGCCGTCTTTCTTAATGACCATGTACGGAATTTCATCGATACGCTCATAAGTCGTGAACCGCCGATTACACTTCAGGCACTCCCGGCGCCGCCGAATCAAATCGCCGGTGCGCGCCTCTCTTGAGTCGATTACCTTGTCGTCCAGATGAGAGCAGAACGGACACTTCACCGAGAATTCTCGCTCGGCCCGACGGCACGCTCCGCGTCGGCCAGTAGGTGAGCTTCGCCCGCCCGTTCTTCTTCGCGCGCCATTTTCCGCAACTCACCCATGGACCAGCCTTCCCGAAACAACAACGGCAATCCCACCAAGCAGCACCCCGCAAACGTGATCAGCCAAATCACAATCGAAGCCACCGCCGCCGGCTCTCTTTCTACTCCAAACACCAGCGTCAGGACAAGAAAAGTGGCGAGCTGTGATCCTCCTCCCACTCCAGGGAGTTGGGCCGCCGAACCAACCAGCGTAAATGCGGTAACCAGAGCCGCCCCTCCAAAATTCAGGGCCGCGAGATTCCCGCCAAACGCGTGCGTAGCCCACAGGTATGCGAAAACAACCAACATCCAGTGAATAATCGAATAGGCTGTGACGGCGGCCAGATCGCTCCACGAGCGAATGCCCTGCAAGCCTTCGCTGAAGCCTTCAAGGAGCGCGGCCAGTTTCTCGCGCCAGCCGGTATGCCACTTCCGGTGCTGCAATTTGCGTCCAAGCCACGCGGCGCCGTGATAGCGAAAATAGACCAGGAACACCATCACCGCCAGGAGCGCCACCAGAAGTGCCACTCCGGCCGAACGCGCCGCCTTCATAAACCCGGCATCTGCGGCACCGGCAAAAGCGCCGCGCTCGAACGACAGAAGTGCGGCGACCAGGAGCAGGGCCGCGGCGGCCATGTCAAAGACCCGTTCCAAGACATAGACACCGAACATTCCGGGAATTGAAAGTGCGGTCTTTCTCGCAATCAAGATGGGACGAATAGGCTCACCGGCCCGGCCGAGAAGAAACGTGCAAGCGAATCCCTCCAAAGTAGCGCTGTACACGCTGCCGAAATGCGCGCGGCCCAGCCACCGGCAAAATCGGACCCAGCGCAACGCCCGAATCGCGTAACAAACGTAGATCGCCGCAAGGGAGAGAAGCAACAACGAGAGGTGCGCCTGGCGGAGCGATTCCCCAACCATGCTCCAGCGAAATCCGGCCAGCGCAATTGAATTCCGGAATCTATAGAGGAAAAAGCCAACGACCAGGAGCCCCAGGATCAAGAGCAGGTAGCGTCGCGATTTTCGCAGCATCCGCTTGAACCGTAGCAGCAAGGTTTCAAACGTGTCAAGGCGGATGGCCCGCCACATTTGTGCCGACCGGCGGATCTGCCACCGGAAAGTAAGTCGGGCTGAGATTCGCTAGGCGGAGGCTACTTTGTTCTTAAGCCAGTCGGCCGCAGCCTGGGTGCTGAGCGACCCGCCCAGATCCACCGTCGTAGCGCCCTCGCGGATCGCCATACGAACTGCATCTTCGATGCCGCGCGCGACATCGTTCCAATCGAGATACTCGCACATCATTGCGGCCGCGAGGACCGTGCCTATGGGGTTCGCGATGTTCTTTCCAGCGATGTCCGGGGCCGAGCCGTGCACTGGCTCAAAAAGTGAGACCTGACCGGGGTGAATGTTCCCCGAAGGAGTTACGCCGAGGCCGCCCACCAACCCCGCTCCCACGTCGCTGGCGATGTCTCCAAAAAGATTGCAAGTAACGATTACCTGAAACTGAGAGGGGTCCCGAACCATTTGCATCAGCAGGTTATCTATGAACATATGGCTCGACTCGATGCCCGGGTACTCGCGGCGCACTTCCTTGAACACGCGCTGCCAGAGATCGTGGCCAAAGGCGAGCGCGTTGGATTTGTCGCTCATGCAGACGCGCTTGTAACCTCGGCGGACCGCAAATTCGAACGCGTAGCGGATGATCCGCTCGACGCCTTTACGCGTGTTGATGTCCTCCTGGGTGGCGATTTCATCCGCGGTTCCCTTCTTGAAAAACCCGCCCACGCCTGCGTAGAGGCCCTCGGTATTCTCGCGAATCACGCAGATGTTGACATCTTTTTCGCCGCGGTTTTTCAGTGGCGTAAGACGCTGGTCGAAAAGAATGCAAGGCCGCAAATTGACGTACAGGTCGAGCTTGAACCGCAGACCGAGCAGGATATCGGCTCCGTGCTGGTTGGAGGGCACACGCGGGTCGCCAAGCGCACCGAGCAGGATCGCATCGTACTCGCGCCGAAACATCTCCGGCGCATCGGCGGGCAGCGTCGTCCCATCGCGCAGGAAACGGTCAGCGCCCCAATCAAATTCAACGAGGGAGATCTCACGTCCATGCGCGGCTGCGGCGGCCTTAAGCACTTTTACCGCCTCCGGAATCACCTCTTTGCCTACGCCGTCGCCGGGAATCACCGCGATCCGCTTGCTCGATAGGCCAGGTCTCTGGGAAGTTTTCTCAACCATCGGCGCGGAACGTAGCACGCGAGTCGAGCAGTGTCAAACGCTGGCCGTCACCCGCCATACCGCAACCGTGTCTCGCGGACTCGCCCACCGCGCGTTCGCGCGGTTCTCGAAACACGGTTAAGCTAGCTCTGGGGAGACGATCGCATGAACGAAAATCCACGGGAAGAGCCTTGGCTGCGCGGAACGCTGAACGATGTTGCCCTGGTGCCAAGAGCCGTGGTGCACGCGCTAGAACTGGCTAAGGAGGATATCGAACGCTGGTGCGGCGGCCTGAGTAACGACCAATTCAATGCCCGGCCTTTCGGAATCGCGCCGCTCGCCTTCCATATTCGCCACATCGCCCGCAGTATGGACCGGCTGCTCACCTACGCCGAAGGACGACGGCTGACCGAAGAGCAGATTAGCTCGCTAAAAGGCGAACTCGATGGCGGTGCTATGCGTAGCGAACTCTTTGCCGAACTCGGCGCGGCCTTCGAGAAGAGCGTCAAAAGAATTCTCGCCCTCGATGCCACTCGACTGAGCGACGCCAGAGAAGTGGGTAGACAGCGTCGGCCCACCACCGTTGGCGGTCTGCTCATCCAGGTGGCCGAACATACCCAGCGCCATGTGGGCCAGGCAATAACAACCGCCTAGATCATTACTGTCCAACATCGATCGGAATGTTAGTCGGCTTCGGCGGATTCCGTGTGCCTCTTTTTGCGCGGCGCGAACTGGGCAGCTTCCGTCGAGCCCTCCAGCGCGATCGTAGACGCGGTTCCGCTACTAATCGCGTTCTGAATCGCGTCGAAGTATCCGGTACCGACGAACCGCTGATGTTTCACCGCCTCGTACCCGTGATCGTGCTCGCTTTCAAACTCGCGGTCTTGCAAGTCCGAGTAGGCCGTCATGCCGCGCTGCCTGAATCCCCGCGCCAGCTCGAACATAGAGTGATTGAGGGCGTGAAAGCCAGCCAGCGTGATGAACTGGAATTTGTATCCGAGAGCGGCCAGATCGCGCTGAAAACCTGCGATCGTCGCGTCATCCAGGTTTTTGCGCCAGTTGAATGACGGCGAACAGTTGTAGGCCAGCATCTTGCCCGGAAATTTGGCGTGCACTCCATCCGCGAACTCGCGCGCTTCGTTGATATCCGGTTTCGATGTTTCGCACCAAATCAAATCCGCGTACGGAGCGTAGGAGATGGCGCGCGCAATAGCCGCTTTGGTTCCACCGCGAACACGGTAGAAACCTTCGGGCGTTCGCTCGCCCGTGACGAAGGCCTGATCGCGCGGATCGGCATCGGTAGTCACGATGGTAGCGCTCTCGGCATCGGTGCGTGCAATGATTACCGTGGGTACGCCGAGCACGTCCGCAGCCAGGCGTGCAGCAACCAATTTTTGAACCGCCCCCAGTGTAGAAACCAGTACCTTACCGCCCAAATGCCCGCACTTCTTCGCGGAAGAGAGCTGGTCCTCAAAATGAACGCCCGCCGCTCCGGCCTCGATCATCGCCTTCATCAACTCGAAGGCATTCAGGTTTCCGCCAAATCCCGCTTCGGCGTCGGCCACCAGCGGAGCCAGCCAGTACGTTTCGTTGTGGCCTTCGGCATGATGAATCTGATCCGCGCGCATCAGTGAATGGTTCAAGCGGCGAACCAAATTCGGCACGCTATTCGCCGGATACAAACTTTGGTCGGGATAAGTCTGCGCTGCATCGTTGGCGTCAGCGGCCACCTGCCACCCACTCACGTAAATCGCATCGAGTCCGGCGGCTACCTGTTGTACCGCTTGATTGCCGGTCATGGCGCCCAGGGCCGCGACAAAAGGCCGCGAGTGCAGCAGATTCCACAATCGTTCCGCGCCAAGCCGCGCCAGTGTGTGCTCGATGTGAATGGAGCCGCGCAGCTGCGCAACATCCTTCTCGCTGTAGGGGCGTGTGATTCCCGCCCAGCGCGGGTTCGTCTTCCAATCCATTTCCAAATTTTGCGGCTTCCCGTTTCGCATGTCTCGCTCCTCGTCAGTCGGATTTGTAGTTCTGCGGCCGCGCAATCGCGCTCGGCTGTTCGGAGGTTGGGGGCAAACTTCGAAATAGCGATAGAACTACCGAAGATCGCTGGTTTAGCCAGCGAAAGAATCAGGCGCCCGTAAGGCCTTTCGGGCTCAGCTCCTGGAGAAAAGCGTACGGCGAGGTGCGGGCTGGGTTCGACCCGCGCTTGGTTCGGAGAGTAAGGAATAGTTCCATTTTTCTAGTCTTTATTCCGGCCACTTCGGAGCGAATGTCTCATAAGTCATTCAGCCAGATAGGCTTAGTAACTCCTGTCATCCGCCGAATAGTCGCCGTTTGCAAGTGCGGCTTATAACTGGCACTTACGCTGCCATTTTGTTCGCCCAGCGGCCTTCGGTCAACCAAGATAATCCTGATGCAACCTATCCATGATTGTTATAGGTCACATCGGCGACGCCGCACTGCGGCAAAAAGAGACATCGCAATTCCCCACCCAGTTATAATGGGCACATTTCCAGGAGAAATTTCGCATGTACTATGAGCCGGGCAAAACCCAGCATGGCCTGCCATACGACCCCTTCAAATCCTGCGTGATTCCCCGGCCAATCGGATGGATCTCCACGATCAGCCGCGATGGCGTGCACAACCTAGCGCCCTTCAGCCAATTCCAGAATCTGACTTTCGATCCTCCATACGTAATGTTCGCCTCAAACCAATCCACAAAGGGCCGGTGCAAAGATACAGTTGTAAACACCGAGCAAACCGAAGAATTCGTGTGGAACATGGCCACTTACGAATTGCGCGAAGCGGTCAACAAATCCGCCGAAGAAGTCCCGCCGGAAGTAGACGAATTCGATCTGGCAGGCGTCACGAAAATCCCGTCGCATCATGTGAAGCCTTGCCGCGTGGCCGAGTCCCCAGTTCATTTCGAATGCGCCTATCATCAGACGATTCGTCTCCCGGGAAACGGAACCATGGGTACGGTCGACATCGTCATCGGCCGCGTCCTCGGAATTCACATCAATGACGCGGTAATTCGTCCCGACGGAAAGCTCGACGTGCTGAAAATCCGCCCCATCGCCCGCCTGGGCTACCACGACTACACTAGCATCGAGTCCATCTTCTCAATGACCATCCCCGGAAACGACCCGCGCAGGCTAGCAGGCATGGAAGGCTCCGCCCGCTTTTGACCGTGAACCCGGAATCCGGGAGCGAGCCTTTGTAGGGGCACAGCATGCTGTGCCCGGCAAAGATACTTGGCGTAATCTTGTCGGTCCAATCTTAGATTCTCGGACGAGAAGCACGACTGCGCCAAATGGATGCTTCTAAGATGCCTTCTCTTCCGCGTAAACCTGATACTCCGAATACGGCCCCTTGAAATCCTCAATGCGGCCACCCTCGAAGTGCCAGATGCGTGTGGCGACTTCGTCAATCACGTCGTGATCGTGCGTCACCAGCAAAACCGTCCCAAGATACTTCTGCAGAGAAATATTCAGCGCGTTGATTGATTCGAGGTCAAGATGGTTCGTCGGCTCGTCCAGAACCAAAATATTCGGCTTCTGCAGCATCAGCCGGCAAAAAATCAGCCGCGCGGATTCGCCGCCCGAAAGCGCCTGCGTCTGTTTCAGCGCATCGTCGCCGCTGAAGAGCATCTGGCCCAGCAGCCCTCGCAATTCCTCCTGTGACGCGCTGAGTTTGAACTGATGCAGCCATTCGATCACCGTCGTGCCCTTCACAATGGATTCGGAGTGATCCTGCGCGAAATAGCCCACCGCCGCATTGTGCCCCCAGATCACCGTGCCGCCGTCGACGGGAAATTCTTTGTCCACATCCTCGATGAATCCCGTGGCGTTGCGAATCAGCGACTTCAGCAGCGTGGTTTTGCCGGTCCCGTTGCGGCCCATCAGCGCGATCTTTTCGCCGCGCTCCACGCTCGCGCTAAAAGGCTGAAACACGCGCGTGCCATCGTACGCTTTCACGATGCTCTTGATTTCCAGCGGATGCCGTCCGGAATGCTGGTCCAATTGAAATCGAATGAACGGCCGTGCAATATTCGACCGCGCAAGTTCCGCGGTTTGCAGCCGCTCCACTTCTTTTTTCCGCGACGTAGCCTGCGCCGAACGCGTGCCGGCGGAAAAGCGGGCGATGAATTCGTTTAGCTGGGCGATTTTGCGTTCGCGCTGCGCGTTTTCGGCTTCGATTCGCGAGCGGATCGAGGTCTTCGCGACCACCATGTCGTCGTACCCGCCGTTATACATAATCACCGTCTGGTAGTCGATGTCGGCCGTGTGCGTGCAAACGCTGTTCAGGAAATGCCGGTCGTGCGAAATCACGATCAGCACACCTTCGTATTCGCACAAATAATCTTGCAGCCAGTGAACGGAATCGAAATCCAAATGGTTCGTCGGCTCATCCAGCAGCAAAGCCGGCGGACTGCCGAACAGCGCTTGCGCCAGCAGCACGCGAACTTTTTGCCCGCCCTGCAATTCGCTCATCTTGCGCTCGTGCAGCGGCTCTTCCAGGCCCAGCCCATCGAGCAGCACGGCCGCATCGGCCTCAGCCGTGTAGCCGCCTTCCTCGCCAACGATCCCTTCGAGTTCAGCCAGCCGCATGCCATCTTTGTCGGTGAGCGATTCGTGCGGCTTGGCATACAGCGCGTCGCGCTCTTCCAGAGCCCTCCACAGTGGACGGTTGCCCATAATCACCGTGTCCATCACCCGAAACTCGTCGAAAGCAAACTGGTCCTGGCTCAAAATGCCGAGTTTTTTCGGACGGCCCACCTCGCCGTGCGTGGGCTCGAGCTCGCCCGTGAGAATTTTCATCAGCGTGGATTTGCCCGCGCCGTTCGGCCCCGTAATGGCATAGCGCCGCCCGCCGAAAAAGGTGCAACTCACCTCTTCGAACAGAACTCTGGCGCCGAAGCGCATCGTGATGTTATTAAGCGAGAGCAAGACAATTAATTATAGCGTGGAACGCGCGGCCCTGCACATTGGAAGAATCGGGATTCCCAATCGTCAACCCCCGGTTTCGATAGTTAAAGCGCTCTGAAGACGCCTGGCGGTCCTATGTGGCCCGTTTCACGGCATCTTGAAGCCGCTGCCGGTTGTCCCAAAAATCCTCCCACAGGTCCCCTGGACGCTTCAAACGTTTCAATATTGTTTCAATATTGAAATCCGCAGGCTCGAATCCTTTAGCGAGTTCGCGCACCGATACCGGCGCCGAAACAGGCGCTCCGCGAAAAGGACGCAGCGAATACACCGCCGCCAAAGGCTTCCCCTTGGCGTTTTGCAGCGCGTCGATTAACACGGTGCCTTTGCGCCGCTTGCTCACGGTCCGCTCGGAAGTCACCAGCGACGGCATCTCCGCCTGTACGCGCTGGCCAATCGCGCCCGCGAAAAGGCGCACTTCCTCATAGCCGTATTCGGCTTCCAATGGAATGTACATGTGAAACCCGGATGCGCCGGAGGTTTTCATGTACACCAGCACTTTGAGCGATTCCAATTGTTTGTAAATGGCGCGCGCCACTTTCAGAACTACATCGAATGACGTGCCGTCGGTGGGATCAAGGTCGAAGAAAATATAGTCGGGATGATCTTGGTTATCAAAGCGGCTGGACCACGGATTGTGATCGATGCATCCAAGATTCGTCAGATACAGCAGGTCCGCGAGATCGTCCGCAAGAAAGTAGGGCATTTTGCCGCCGCGTTCCTTGGAATCGATCTCGACCGTGCGGATCCAATCCGGCGCGGAAGTCGCTTCCTTTTGAAAGAAAAACTGCTCGTCGATCCCATTCGGGTATCTCTTCAGGACCAGCGGCCGATCCTTTAGAAACGACAAAATGTGTGGCGCCACACGAAGGTAATGCAGCAAAACGTCGCGCTTGCGCAGGCCATCGTCGGGAAAGTAAATCTTATTCAGGTGCGTCAGATTCACCCGCTTGCCATCCAAATCCACCGCCAGCGATTCCCCGCGCCCGTCGGCAAGTTCCTTTTCGAGATCGCTTACAACCACTTCCCCGGTCGAACTTGCTTTTGACCGCACTTTGGCGGCCTGCGCATTGACTTTCCCGTCCCGTCCCCGCCTATTTCCTTGAGCCGTTATTCCGAGAGAAGCGTCCCGATGATTTTTCTTTTCGCGGAGATCGTGCTTTCCGATCTCCGCGTCGGGACGCGCAGCCGAGGAATCCCTCTTCGATGTCCCCGCCACCGAAGCGCCCGATGACGCGGCAACTGCCGCAGTTACCTGATTGTCAAACCTGCAATCACGCGCGTCGCGATCCTCCTGAAATCCGAGAAACACGGGCTGCGCGCAATTTCTTGTCATGCGTCCACTGCCCAAATTTCACGCGCGCCACCAACTCGGGCTTCACCCAGTGCACAGCTTCCTTCACTTTTGGGGCCGTACGGAACGGGCTGTCGGGCGTCCTGAACCCCTGAAGCGTCTTGTAAATGCTGTCCAGCAGGTCTTGTGTGAAACCTGTGCCAACGCTTCCGATATATTCAAGATTGCTGTCCGCGTCGTACAAACCCATCAGCAGCGCGCCAAAATGCTCGCGCGACTTTCGCGGCGCCGTCCACCCACCGATCACCACGTCAATATCCTGCACGATTTTCAACTTCAGCCACAGAGATGAGCGCTTGCCGGGATAAACGCTGTCGCGCCGCTTGGCGATGATCCCCTCGAGCCCCTGCTGCCTGGCGACTTCGTACAGCTCGATTCCTTTCTCATTCTGATGGTCAGAAAAACGGATTCCGCTCCGACGGCGTGAGCAAGCTTCGCAGCAATTCTTTCCGGCTTTCGAGGGGTACATTTCGCAGGTCATAGCCGTCGTAATACAAAAGATCGAACGCGTAGTAAGTTACCGGGACAGTCTGTTGGAGCCGCGCCGAGGGATTCAAAACGCCAAACCGCTGCTGAATTCTCATGAAATCCGAGCGGCCGGCTTCGTCCAATACGACTACTTCGCCGTCAAGTATCGCCTTGCGCGCGTTGAGCCGTTTCGGGAACCTCCTTCAGCTCCGGATATTCCTGCGTGATATCTCTTCCAGAGCGGGCGCGAAGTTCCACTTCACCATCGCGCACAAGAGACAACGCTCTTTCGCCGTCCCACTTTATTTCAAACAGCCAATCGGGATTTGAAAAGGGCTTGTCCGCGAGCGTGGCGAGCGCCACCGGCACTTGATCCGGCATCGGAGATTTCTTCGCGCCCGGCAATTCTTCGGGATTCACCACTGCCTTGCGAGCAAGCTCGGCCGCTTTTTTGATCGAAATAGAGGGCCTCTTCCCTGCGTGCTGCGCCGTCGAAGGTTCCGCATCCGATTCCTTGCGGATTAGAAGCCATTCATTTCCCCGCTCCGAGCGCCGCATTTTCACTAGGACGAATCTTCCGTTGAGCCTCTCGCCATGAAGCCGAAACTTAAAATCGCCCCGCTCGATTTGTGCGGCCGCAGGCTCCGGCCCCTCGATCTCGTAAGTGCCCTTGTCCCAAATCTGAACCTGCCCGGCGCCGTAATTGCCTTTCGGAATTTCTCCCTCGAACTTCGCGTAATCGATAGGGTGGTCTTCTACGTGGACCGCCAGCCGCTTCTCACCACGTTCCTCGGGCGGACCTTTCGGGACGGCCCAGGACGCCAGCGCGCCATTCACTTCAAGCCGGAAGTCGTAATGCAGCCGGCGCGCGGCGTGGCGCTGAACCACAAAAATCGGCATCGCCGACTTCCTGGCGCGCCCCTTCGGCTCGGGAGTCGCCGCAAAATTGCGTTTCCGGTTGTAATCGGCTAGGGCGCACATGTTCCCATTTAGTATAAACGCTGTTCGTTCGGTTTACTCCGCAACCGGCGAAAACCCCCGCCCTGCTGTGGGATACCCACTATCAACCGCTTGCTTCCCCATGGGTTGGGCGGAAGAGCCGGACTCGCAAACCATTGACTTCTAGGGTCTTTCCTTTATTGTACGATTTCGGCGCGCAGGTATTCTCGTGCAGGGAGGATCTTATGGCCTCAGCAGTGTGGAAGGGGATCATTTCATTTGGCCTCGTCTCGATTCCGATTCGTATGTACGCTGCCGCTCGAGCCAAGCGCGCCAACCTTCACCAGATTCATAAAGTGTGCAGCACCCGGCTCAAGCAGCCGCTATTCTGTCCGCATTGCAACCGTATCGTGGATCGTTCCGAGGTAGTCAAAGGCTACGAATACGAAAAAGGGCAGTACGCAATCATTGAACCGGATGAAATCAAGAAGATCACGCCTTCATCGGGCCACACGATGGAAATCCTCGCCTTCCTTGATGGAAACGAGATCGACCCGGTCTATTTCGAATCCTCCTACATGGCATTGCCTGAAGCCGCACGCCGAAAAAGCATATCTTCTCCTGCTGAAAGCTCTCGAAGACACCAACAAAGTCGGCATCGCCAAAGTGACCATGCATCAGCGGGAATACACGGTTTTCATTCGCCCACGCGATAACGGGCTGACCCTTCACACCATGTTTTACCAGAACGAAATCGCCAGCGTGGAAGGCTACGGCAAGAAATACGACATAAAACTCAAGCCCGAAGAAGTCAAGTTAGCCAACCAGCTTGTTGAAAGTCTTTCCGCGCCCTTCAAGCCTCAGCAATATAGAGACGAGTTTCAGGCGCGTCTCAACGACTTGATTGAGGCCAAGCTCAAGGGTCGCGCCGTGATAACCGCACCAAAGGCGCCCCATCGCGCGCCTGTAATTGACATGATGGAGGCTCTGAAGAAAAGTCTCGCCGCTGGTCACGCCGGCAAACGCCAACCCAAAATCGCCTCGGTTGCGTCCACACATCGCACCCGCAGAAAGGCAAGTTAGGGGTTCGTTTCGCTGCCGCGGCGCATTCCTAATTGTCTTCGCTCGACAATTTATCGGGAATCGCCGCCCTCCGCTACAGCGTATCCCCGATGGAAAGTACCCGTCTGTATTTCCATACTGAGTGGGACAGTGCAATTCTCATCGCGCGACGCGCGAAAGGGTTCACGATGCACGTGAAGAAGGCTGCGACGCCATCTGAGGACCGGGCGCGACGCAATGGCTAGCCAGGAGCGCAAGCGTCCGCACCGGCGGAAACCGGACACCCGCGCCCGACAATCATATCCGCCACGGCGTTTCGACAAGTACACCTGGATCAATCGCGTGCTTCGTTGCAGCCGGAGGTTCGGGTGGCTTGGCTCGAAATGCGCGGGTTTTGGACGAGCCTAATGAAGCCTACTTCTCCAAATTCTTTAGCAGGATGGCTAGTGGAAAAGAATCAGAAGCCTTCAATGAAACTCCGAATAATTTCCGGGGATCTGGATTATGGGATAGAGAGTAGCGAGCTCCGCCAAACAGTTTTTCCGCGAATCGCTGAAGATCGGGCCGCGCCGCTTCAAACGTCGCCTCGCAATTCGGCGCCAGCAGACGGTCATTAATGAAAATTTCCAGCTCCCGGCCGCCAAAATGGAATGTTCCCGCAACCGTTGGCTCAGCCTCCAAACGCTGGCACGCGATCAGGGCCGCGCGCGCGGCCTGCGCCAGTCGATCCTGATTCCCGCCATCCAATTCCGCCTTGCGGTTGTATCGAACGCCTAGCCGGTTATCGGCGTTGTCCACGCTGTAGTTGGCCTGATGGCCGATCAGGATGACTCCCGGGCCGGCTGGAACGTGCCGGTAATCGGCGACGTCCAGTAAAAGCTCTTCGAAAATTTGCCCTTGAATCCAGGCGTGAAAAACGGGGATGAGCGGCGCGAGGTCCGCGTCGGCGGTCGAATCCAGCATCAGCTTCACATTTACATGCTGAAGATTCACGAGGCTGGAAGTTCCTTGCTCAGGCGTTTACCGGCGTGCCCAATTTGTTGTAGCAACTGTGCGCGGCGTCGATGAAAAGTTGCGCTTCATCGATCAGGTAGCGGTTCGCGTCCTCGTTGTGAGGCTCGTTCGCCTTCCGATAAGCGTCGAAGAGATAATTCGCGAACTTCCCACCCGCATAGGGATCCCAGAATTTTTGTGTATCGTAATAACGCGTTCGAAATTCGCTGACGATTATGTCGGGTTTGTCCGAAACCTGCGGCATCTCAAGTTTCACGAGGCCACGCGCAGCCTGAAGCATCGCGTGATAAGCCTTTTTTCCAGCCTCTTCGCTGTGGCCGCCATCGAACGCGACCTCCGCTTCGAATAGTTGGCGTTCGGCGGCCGCGAGATCAAACTCGATGGGCGGCACGACTTCCCCGGCGCATTCGCCCGTCCCCATGTCGCCCAGAGTGTATTCGCGAGGATCGCCCCAGTCACTAAAGAACGAACGGTCCGACGGATCGGCGGGAGGTTTTGCTAAATCCTCCAACATCTTCTTCATCTCAACTTTTCCCACACGCTTCACGAAGTCTTTGAAACTCTCGCCCTTGGTGCGATCGGCCAGGTAGCGGGTGGTGAGGCGGTTGACCACCTCAGGAATATTCTTCGATGGGATCGCCACGACCGGCAAACCATACGAGCCACCGTTGTGCTCCCATTCGCCTCCGAGCACCACTTGAAAGTGCGGGACGGCGTAGCCCGCGACTTTGCGACTGACGCCGTAGAAGCCCAAATCCGCCACGTGATGTTGCCCGCAGCTATTGAAGCAGCCACTGATTTTGATATGCAGGTTTTCGACCGACTCATCCATCTCCGCGCTCTTTTTCAAGCAGACGTTTGCGCAATTCCGCGGCGAGTCCGCGCGAGGACGAAATTCCTAGCTTGCAAGTATCGGTTCCCGGGCAGGTAACGACGTCGACGATGGCGCTTGCTCCGTATTGGCCCAAACCGGCAACTTCCAACGCCTCGTAAATGGCGGGCAAATCACTCTTGCTCACCCAGCGGATGGCGAAATTCTGCTCGACGGTGGTTCGAACCGTTTCTTTGGTGAAACGGCGAACGATGTCTGCCAAAGAACGCAACTGATCGGCCGTGATGTCGCCGAGCGGAAGAGCGACGGTAACCGTGACGTAACCGAGCTGCTTCTGAATTCGCGTGTTGTGTTTCAGCCAGCGTTGGAATGCGGGTGAAGCGGATGCAGGCAATTCGCCGCCGGCGCGCAGCGGCTGTTCCTCGAAGTGCTTCGGCGCCCTCCACAAAATCGGTCCAGCGCGGATCGGGCGACAGAGTTTTGCGCTCCTCCAGCACCAGTTCCCTGAATTTATCGATCCCCAAATCCTGGATCAAAAATTTGATTCGAGCGCGGCTGCGATTTTTCTTTTCGCCCAGCCTTCCGAATACTCTGGCGACTGATTGCGTAAGCGGCAAAATTTCTTCGACTGGAACGAAGGAATCGAACAGCTTGGCCATGTAAGGGACAGCGCCGAGCCCGCCGCCGACGAATACCTGGAAGCCGCGCTTCTCTTCCCCGCCCTCATCCTTGGTGGCGGCGATGAAGCCGATATCGTGCAGGCTGGTGAGACCGCATGCGTGCTGCGAGCAGCCGCTGAACGCCGGCTTGAATTTTCTTCCGAAATTCTGGCAATCAGGGTGGCCCAGCAAGAATTTCGAGAGCGCCTTCGAATAGGGAGTGACGTCGAACACTTCGTCCTGGCATACGCCGGCGTAAGGGCAGGCGGTGACGTTGCGAACCGAATTGCCGCAGGCTTCGCGCGTGGTGATATTCGCGGCCGCGAGGCGGCGCATCAGCGAGGGCGTGTCGTCAATGTGGATGTAGTGGAGCTGAAAATCCTGGCGCGTGGTGACGTGCGCGATGCCGTCGGAATATTCCTCGGCGAGATCGGCCATGGTTTCGAGCTGATCGGCGTTCATCCCGCCGCCGGGAATCTTGATGCGCTGCATGCCGGGCGCGTCCCACATGGTGCTGGGACCCTTGGTTAGCTCGCCGGAAGGATAGGGAATGTGCTGAACTTTTGTGCCGTCGTGGCGCTCGCCGTTGTCGTAACGCTGGCCGTAGGTGCCTCGCCGCAGGCGGGTTTCGGCGAAAAGGCGCTCGTCTATCTTGCCCTGTTTTCGCAGGGCGATTTCGGTCTCATAGATATCGATTTCGCGAGCCAGATGTTCCGGCATCTTGCCGGCAAGCTCTTCTTTCCAAGATGTATTGGTTACCTTCATAAAATCAATCAGATGCTGCCCTTGTGGAGTTGATGCACCAAGAATAGCAAATCCGCGGTGGAAGTGCATCTTTGGGCGGCTAGGCGTCCGGCAGACGGAGGGGTCGTGGAGCCGCGACGGTGGGAATTTGGGGTCCGCGAAAAGTTGCGGGTAGATTGTGCCGCCGTCCTTTGTTTGCAATGAGTTGCACCACGTTCTACTCGGCTCTTGTGTCGATTAGAGGCCACTGACCACCGAGCGGAAGCTGAGGTCTCCCGGAAGTTCACGACTAGGGAGAGGGATCCGGGCCTTGCCGCCGGGCTCTGCTCCGGCTCCTTTGAGGCGGATGAGCGAACGCGCACGAGTGCCTGCCCCCATCGGGGCTATCCGTCTTGCCCGAACCGCGGTCTGTTGGACCATGCGTCCATGTTTGACGATGGGAGGGACGGCGTCAAGGGTGGGCTCCTGTGGACTATCTCTAAATGCTGGAACCTTGAGGCCAGAGGCCAGAAGCTAGCGGAAAAGCCGTGACTCATTCACAAGTCGGACAGGAGGCGCAACGCCAACGTCGAGGCCGGGACCATCGGCCAAGCTGTTACGCGTGAGCAGCTTTTTGCGCCACGAATTGCTTGCACTCGCATAAAACGCGATCCTTCTTTTTCGGATCTGGATTAGGCCGCAGGACAGTGCAGCCATACGTTCTGTGCCACGACTGAGGGTGTCCGCAAACGCATACAGGATCGCTAACCATGCTGCACTCCACGACGATTATACTCGGACCGGGGCAATGTGTGAATTAACAGTATGTGACTCCTCTCACAAGAGGCCAAAGTGGAGAATACTTAGAGCACGAGAGAGGCGCTATCAGGTATTCCCCTTAAATATACCTTCTCGACGTTGCATGCGATTGCTGCAGCGCTGAAACAAAAGTGTGGAACCGGCAGCTTATTTTTCCGGCAGCGGACCGAATTAGGGCGATTGGACATCGAGGATGGCCCATTCTTCTTCGATGGCGCGGAAAACATGCAGATTCGGGCACGCGGCCTCTTCCGCGATTAGAACCATCCGCACCATGCCGAAAATTTGAGGGAACGGCGCGACGACGCAGCGAGGACCCGTCCGGACTGCTCTGGTGGGTGCAGACTTGGCGAATTCGCATATCGTTTGAGGAGGACGAAGTCCCTGTGTTAGAGTGCCGCCCGTGACACTAACGACAGATGAATGTCAAACGCCTGATACCTGAATTCCTCGAGCCGCCGTTGCGAGGGTGCTATCGTGCGGCGAGATACAGAATGCCATCGCCGATCGCGGCGCACTTTTGCCCGGTGTGTCAAACGGGCCTGCGCCGCTTCAGCGGAGTCCGCAACGGCGACACGACGTGCATATTTTGCAAGAGCGTTGCAAGGCACAGGATGGTCTGGTCGTTTTTCACGCGACACACAGATCTACTCGACGGCCGCAAGAAGCGAATGCTGCACATTGCCCCGGAGGGTCACTTTGAAATCACGCTGTCAAAAGCGTTGGGCGATGGATACGTCACTGCGGATCTCTTGCGGTCGGACGTTCGCGTGCGAATGGACATTACGCAAATCCCGTGCCGGGCTGACTCCTTCGACGTAGTCTATTGCAGCCATGTCCTGGAACACGTGCCGAATGACCGGCAGGCAATGAGGGAACTGGCAAGGGTGCTGAAGCCGAACGGGTGGGCGGTGCTCATGGTGCCGCTAAACCCGGAGATCAAGACTTTCGAGGATCTTTCAATCACTGACCCGGCTGATCGGTTAAAGTTTTTCTTGCAGGAAGATCACGTGCGACTTTATGGCAACGACTTTCCGATCCGCCTGAATGAATGCGGTCTCGACGTGCGTACCGTGCGCAAGGCCGACTTCTTGACTCGTCGGGAAATCGCGAGATTCGACATTAACGATGTCAGCGGGGCTTTGTACCTATGTGCCAAGACGCAAAACCCTGGCGCACAGCATTAAAGAATTGAGACAGCGACGGGCTCGCAAGGGCCGCCGTGTGCCGGACAACTATTCGCGCGGCTGGAGGTGTTGAGATTCGGTCGGATCCCGCGCCGCCCTTGTGTCGCCCCTATGGGGCTCCATGCTGCTCCACTCTGGCCTCCCACCACGTTCTTTCGTCCCTGACGGGACTTGTGATTGTGGTCTTATCGGCCGAGATTGTGTTTGCTAATGGGGGGCGGAGGGCGGGGACGCAGCGCCTTTTTCGGGGTAGAGGTGTTCGAACTCGGGCTCGCCGTGAAGGATGGCAATATCAGGATCGCGGCGAGCCCAGACGGCGTCTTGGAAACCCGCTTCCCAGGCTTTGCGCAGGGCATCTAGGGCTTCCTTCTTTCTCTTTAGAGTGCAGTAGACGCACGCAGCGTTATAGAGGATCGAGGCTTCATTGGCGCGCAGGGTGATGGCCAGATTGAGTTCGCGCAAGGCGTCTTCTTCCCGGCCCCCGTAAGCGTAGTAGCCGCCCGCCAGCACGCGCGCCCGCGCATCCTCAGGCACCTGCTTCAAGTGGGCCTCCAGCGCGATGACGAATCTGAGACTCATGTTGCGCTTGGCTTCTTCTTTGCCCATGGCACCGAGCGCATTCAGAATGGGCACATAAACGTTGTAGTCCTCACCGCTGGCCTCGATGGCGCCTTCGGCAACGTCCACAATGTCCTGATATCGTCCCGCGGCAAAGAGCGCGCGACAGAGCATGTAATAGGCGCCTTCGCAATCGCGTTTGCGCTCGATGGCTTTCTTGACCATGCGCACGGCTTCGTTGTGCAGCTCGGCCGCGTATAGCACCCAGGCTTGACTCACCTGCACTTCGGGCAAATCCCAGCGCAGGGCCACGGCTTTGCCAGAAGCCTCACGCGCGCGTTCGACCCACAGCTGATCGCGGCTGTAATTGCAGTAGAACATGGCGCAGGCATTAGCGCAGGCGGCGTAGGCTAAAGCGAAACTGGGATCGAGGACGACCGCGTTTTCAAACATCTGCAGGGCAAACTCGAGGTCCTGACGAGTTTGCCGCCGCGCGTAGCGCTTGCCGCGCAGGAAGAGATCGTACGCCTGTAAATTTTCCGTGGGCTTCACGGCCAAGGCCTCAAGCTCTTGCGGCGAAAGCGTGACGCGCAAGGCCTCGGCGATCTTGCGGGCCATTTCGTCCTGAACTTCAAAAACGTCTTTCATTTCGCGGTCGAAGCGCTCGGACCAAAGGGGGAAATCGGTGCGCGTGTCAACGAGCTGGGCGTTGATGCGCAGGCGGGCGCCAGCGCGGCGCAACGTGCCGGTAAGCGCATAAGCCGCCCCGAGCTGCTTGCCAATCTGCGCCGGAGTGACGGGCTTGTCCCGAAAGGCCAGAACCGTGGGGCGCGAAAAGGTGTTTAGTCCACGAATCTTGGAAAGCTCGGTGATGACGTCTTCGGTGATGCCATCGCGCAGGTATTCGTCTTCCTTGTTGCCGCTGAGATTCTCGAAATACAGCACCGCAACCGACTTCGTGGTTGGCGCGCCGCTCGCAGGATGTGCATGCGAACTTTCGGATTTTTCCTCGGCAGGATGGCGGCTTGAACCCAAATCTCGCCGCAGGCGCTTCAGGTCAGTGCGAAGCTCGGCGGCTGTCTGGTAGCGGAGGTCGGAATCCTTTTCGAGCGCCTTGGCGAAAATATTTTCCAGTGCCAGGGGCAATTGAGGATTCAGCTTGGTCACCGGAGCCGGCGAGCTGTGCAGGATACCGTCGAAAATCAGTGCCGCCGTTGAGCCGGAAAAAGGTACCACGCCGGTGCACATCTCATAGAGGACCACTCCGAGCGAAAACAAATCCGAGCGCGCGTCCACTTCTTCTCCCCGCGCCTGTTCCGGCGACATGTAGGCGACGGTGCCCACCGAGCTGCCCGGGCTGGTGAGAAATATTTCGTTCTCGAGATTCGTCTGCGCCGTGGAGGACTCCGCCGGGAAATTCGCCACGTGCTGCCGCTGGGTGGCCAGCTTCGCCAGGCCGAAGTCCAGTATCTTCGCCGGACCTCTTTGGACCAGGAAGATGTTCGCGGGCTTGATGTCGCGGTGAACGATGCCCTTGGCGTGCGCGGCTTCGAGGCCGTCGGCAATCTGAATGCCGATCTGCAAGAGTTCGGATATCTCGATGGGCTTTTCGGCGATGCGGCGCTTGAGGGTCTGACCCTCGAGAAGTTCCATGGCAATGAACGGCCGGCCTTCGAGGCCACCGATATCGTAAATGGTGCAGATATTCGGATGGTTCAAAGAGGATGCGGCGCGCGCTTCGCGGCGGAATCGTTCGATGGCCTGAGCGTCCTGAGAAATGTCGTCGGGAAGGAATTTCAGGGCCACGCTTCGGCCGAGGCGGGTGTCCTTGGCTTCGTAGACCACGCCCATTCCGCCGCCGCCCAGCTTTTCCAGGACGCTATAGTGCGAAATGGTGCTGCCAACAATCGAAGAGGCGTCCGCCATCGGGCATGCAGTTTACCCTAGCGGCTCAATGCAGGCAAACGCGGCGCGATTGACCTATTGTTTATAGCGCTCGAACAATTTCTGGTAGTCGTGATTATTTTCGTCGCAGATGTACTCTTGAATATCCCATTCGGGATGAAGTGTGAGCGTGCTCGCTTCGGTCCACGGCGCGGCGAACACATTGGGATCTTCGATGGTGGCCGAGTACTTCAGCGTGTCGTATGACGGGCGCTCGAAGCGCTCAACCACGTGGTATGCCGTGGTATGGCGATACTCGCCGACGGAGACTTTGTCGTTCACGCCGACAACATCGACCACTAGCGTGTCCCCCTCCCAATGCCCCACGGAATTTCCCATCCATGTAGGATCGAGGTCCTTCGGGTGCGGGCGCCCGTCGGTGGGAATTACGCGGAAGAGTTCGCCCGCTTCATAGAGGATCACCACGAGGTTCGGCGTTTGTACGATTTGTATGGGGTACGGCTCGTTGATCGTGTCCGGCACCCCGCGCGGCAGGCAATGCTCCCCCAGCGAAAAGGAGTAATCGGGACCGACTTTATATTTTTCCGCGCCGGGTTTGAGCGTGATCTTGCCGATGGGCTTGAGCGCATGAAAGGGCGCGACATAGATTCCAGAGAGGTCGGGCTTGCCGTCGGGTGTGCGCGGCACTGGCCTGTTTAACAGGAGGTTCGGCCGCCGCACTCTCGGCGGGCGCGGGTGTAGTGCCCGGAACAGTCACGGTAACCGAACGCGTGTCCTTGCCCGGACCGCCGAAGCCGAGGGCGGTCAGAGTGTAGGTCGTCGTCACCTTGGGCGTTACGTTGCGGGTGCCGCGCGCGGCCACGATCCCGACGCCGCGATCGAGCGTGATCCGATCTGCGTTGACCACCACCCATTTCAGAGTAACCGATTGGCCGGGTTGGATCGAATTGGAGCTCGCCGTGAAGCTCAGGATTTGCGCTCGGGGGCCGGTTGGAAAGCCGTCGCGCGGCAGCGGCCGCTGTACGGGCGCTTGTTGGCCAGCGGCAGCAGTTGCCAGAGCGACCGCAAACGCAATCGACGTCCAAACTTTTCTTGAGATCTTCATGGCGATGATTGGCGCTTGTGCTCGGCTACGTTTCCCGGCAGGACCATAATCCACTCTGTCTTGCATGTCAAACCGGCATCTGCTTGATAGACTGGGGCCGGTTCAGTTGGAGCCTCGCCAACTATGGCAGACACTGCTACAGCGCAGCCTGAATTATCTTCACCGACCGAGCGCGGTCCTGTCGCGCCCCTATGGCACACAATTATTTTTGTAGCGCTGATTTTAGGGCTCAGTTCCCTGCAAGCCGCCCGGCTACCCGCGTTGGAAGCACACGGACGGACGGAAATTTACTTGAGCGGAATGGTGTTCGAAGTTGTGCTCGTTCTCTACGTGTGGCTTCTAGGACTGCGTCCGCGGCACAAGCGCCTGAGCGATTTGATCGGAGGGAAATGGGCGCGTCCAATGGACGTCTTGGGGGACATCGGCGTGGCGCTCCTCTTCTGGTGCGTGGTGATCGGATTTTTGCTGGCGATGCGCATCGTTCTCGGCGATAACGCCACGGCAACTCGCGCGATAACTACGCTGCTTCCGAGAACGACGGCCGAAATGATTGCTTTTGTGGCGCTCTCCGTCACCGCGGGCTTTTGCGAGGAGTTTCTTTTTCGAGGCTACCTTCAACGGCAGTTTTTTGCGTGGAGCGGTAGAGTGGAAGTGGCGGTGGCGTTGCAAGCCGTGATCTTTGGGATTGGCCACTTATATCAAGGATGGAAGGGCGCCTTGACGATCACACTTTACGGCGCGCTATTCGGCATACTGGCGGTGATGCGAAAGAGTCTGCGGCCGGGAATGATCCAACACATGATGCAGGATAGCTTCACTGGAATCGTCGGCGGCCTGCTGATAAAACACGGCCGCTTGTAGCGTTGGGCTGCGAGGAACAGCCACTCAGAAGGATTGCGGGCCGGAGTGGGAACTGGAATCCTTGAAAGTAATGGCGATGAAATGGCCGTCACTCGCTGGACCAGTTTTGAAGACTGGCTTTGACCCTGCGGGCAGCCAAAGCAGGCCACCCTTTAGCGCGTTAGCCGAATCGGTTCCTCCAGATGCGGTGATCGAAACTCCGCTGAGGCTCGCCAGAAGAACATCGGCGCGGTCATCCCACGGCGGAGCGGTTACCCGGCCAGTAATGTGCCAGGCTTCGACCAAAAGTTCGTCCGTTTCGAACAGGGGTACGTGCGTGGCGGGAGTGGCCGCGCTCGGCTCAGAAACGCAATTTTCCTTGGGCTGATCGCGGAGGACTTGTTCGCAGCGATTGCGAACATTTTGCTGCGGGCGTAGCAGCTCGATCGCGACATTGCGAAGCGCGAAATCGCGGGAGTTGCTGACCGCGTGAGAGAAGTTGCCGGGCGAATAGCCCACCATCGGCAGGCCAGTCCGTTGCCCTGCGCGGCCCGGCGGTGGCGGCATCGCGGCATCCGCACCAGTGGGAGACACGCTCAGATATGGGAAGTCGTGCCGGTGAAAGAGGGTTGATTTGTGAGCGGGAATCTCGACGAAGAACACGCGGACGTAGGAATTCTCGAATTCGAGGTGATGATGGTGCTCCTGCTCCATCGAAATTGGCGCGCGCTGCGAAGTTTGGCCGGCTGACTGCGCGGGCGCCTGCGCCAATATTGGAAGTAGCGCCGAGAGGAAAACACAGGCGGAGAAAAGAGCGGGCCACCGCAGCGAAGAATTTTCGGACATCGCGGCTACATCTTATAACGGCCGAGATCCTCGTCGTTCAAATTCTCAAGCCACTTCCGCAGCTCTTCATTGGAGCTTTTTTCCGACACGACGCTGCTTATTTTGGAATTCTTGAGGACTTCATCCTCGACGAAGATCGGGCAATCGAGGCGCAGCGCGAGGGCCAAAGCGTCACTCGGGCGCGAATCCATCGACATGGTCTGGCCGTCGCGCTCCATCCAGATGAGGGCGTAGAAAGTGTCGTCCCTCAGATCGGAGACGACAACTTTTTGCACGTGGACGTTCAAGCCGGTAAGAACATTTTTGAGAAGGTCGTGGGTCATCGGCCGCGGCGTTTGTACTTTTTCGATTTCGAGGGCGATGGCGTTGGCCTCGTAAACGCCTACCCAGATCGGCAGGATTCCGGCGCCCTGCGCTTCCTTGAGGACCACCACGGGCATGTTGGTGACCGGGTCCATCATCAGACCTCGGATCTTAACTTCGAGTTCCATGATGGCCTCCCGGACCGCGAAAAGAAACGGCGAATGCCGGCAATTACGGACTGCACTACATTCTAGATCGCATGCTCGCCGAACAAACTGTACGGCGCGGCGCGCGTCACATGCACCTGAACGTATTCTCCCAGAAGATTTTCACGCGGCGAAGTGAAATTTAGCACGCGGTTGCTACTAGAACGTCCCGCCCACTGATTTCGCGCGGCGTGACGGCCGTCCACGAGCGCCTCGAAGACCTGGCCAACGAGGGCACTATTGCGTTCGGCCTGAATTTGGCGCTGCCTTTCCTGGAGAACGGTGAGCCGGCGCGACTTCTCCGTTTCCGGAACAGCATCGAGCATGCTCGAAGCGGGCGTATTGGGCCGGCGCGAGTAGGTGAAGGCATACACTCCGTCGTATCCGACGGACTCGAGCAGCGAGATGGAATCCTCAAAATCCTTTTCCGACTCACCGGGAAAACCGACGATCACATCTGTTGTAATGCTGATGGGACGGCGCGCGGCACGAATCCAGGAAATTTTCTCGAGATATTCCTCGCGCGTGTAGGTGCGCCGCATGGCGCGCAAAATCGGCGTGGAGCCGGACTGAACCGGAAGATGAATGTGGTCGCAGAGCGCGGGCGTGGCGTCAATCGCATCGACTATCTCACGGCAGAAATCATTCGGATGCGAAGTGGTGAAGCGCACGCGGCGAATGCCATCGATTGCCGCCACTTCGTAGAGCAAGCCGGCGAAATCCAAGTGACGCGGAGAAGGATCGCGATAGGAGTTGACGGTCTGGCCCAGCAATTGAATTTCGGTGTAGCCAGCATCGGCTAGGCGGCGAGCCTCAGATAAGATAGCGGCGCTGGCGCGGCTGCGTTCCGGGCCGCGCGTGTGTGGCACCACGCAATAGGAGCAGGCGTAATTGCATCCTTCGATGATCGTCAGATAGGCGCGAAATGGATTGTCGCGGCGTGTGACATCGGTTTCGAAGGTTTCATCGGTATCGAGATCGAGGCCCATCACGCGGCGGCCACCCGATTCGATCTCGGCGATAAGTTCGGGAAGCTTGCGATAGCTTGCCGATCCGCAGACCAGACTGACCCAAGGCGCGCGCTCGAAAATGTCTTCACCTTCTTGCTGCGCCAGGCAGCCCAGCACGCCGATGATTTTATTTTTCGATACTCCGCGCCATTCGCCCAGGCGGGAAAACACTTTCTGCGCCGCTTTTTCGCGGATGCTGCAAGTGTTATACAGCATCAGATCCGCTTCCGCAGGGTTGGGCGCCGCCGTATAGCCGCGATCGAGCAGTACGCCCGCCACCTTTTCGGAATCATGCACGTTCATCTGGCAGCCAAACGTTTCGATGAAAAAACGCTTGCCGGCAGCCGCGCGGGAAGCTCGGCGGTCGGCCAATGGAGTCGGCGCGGAATCGGCGCTCTGAAGAACGGCTGCGGACGGCGCCATCGCCTCGCGCGAAGCGAGCGAGTCGAGCGCGATATCGAATTGACTGTTCATGGCTTCCGATTTCAGTCTAGCACAGCGGGGAAAAGACCGCGGACCAGCGCAACGTAAAATTTTCGAATCGCCGCGCCGGCGCTACCAGCCCAAAACCCAAGCGAAAATCAGCGGGGCCACGATGGTGGCGTCCGATTCGATGACGAAGCGCGGCGTATCCACGCTAAGTTTGCCCCAGGTGATTTTTTCATTGGGGACGGCGCCGGAATAGGAGCCGTAGCTGGTGGTGGAATCGCTGATCTGGCAGAAGTAAGCCCACAGGGGAACGTTTTCGCGGCGCAGGTCCTGGTGAAGCATGGGAACAACACAGATGGGAAAATCTCCGGCGATGCCGCCGCCGATCTGGAAGAAACCGAGCGGCGTGACCGTGGCCGTTTCGGTGTACCAACGCGCGAGTTCGATCATGTATTCCACGCCGCCGCGTACGGTGGTGGCGTTTTTGACTTTGCCGCTAATCACCTGCGCAGCGAACATATTGCCAAGCGTGGAATCTTCCCATCCGGGAACGATCATCGGGAGATTCTTCTCGGCGGCAGCCAACATCCAGCTATCTTTCGGATCAATCTGATAGTACTGCTTCAATTTTCCGGACTTGAGCAACCTTGAAAAGAAATTCGTGCGGAAAGAAACGCTGGCCGGCGCGATCGGCCGCATGCCAGTCTTCGATCACGACGCGTTCAATGCGGCGCATGGCTTCTTCTTCGGGAATGCAAGTATCGGTTACGCGGTTTAGGTGATGCTCGAGCAGTTCGACTTCCTGGTCGGGCGTGAGATGGCGGTAATTCGGGACGCGCTTGTAGTGATCGTGGGCAACCAGGTTATAAACGTCTTCTTCGAGATTGGCGCCGGTGCAGCAGATGGCGTGGACCTTATCCTGGCGGATCATTTCCGCGAGGGACAGGCCCAGCTCGGCCGTACTCATCGCGCCTGCAAGAGTGATGAGCATTTTCCCGCCGCTCGATAGATGGTTCACATACGCTTCCGCCGCGTCGATTACAACCGCCGCGTTGAAATGGCGGAAGTGATGCTTCATGAAACTGGAAATCGCGTTACCCGAGTGCTTCGCAGCCGCCACCGTGGGTTTTTCCTTCGTCGTAATCATGGGCTTCTCCTCGTCTGTATTGAGATTCGAAACACCCGTAGCGTGAGGGCGATATGTAAGGAGAAACGGCTAAAAGTAGCTGGCGGTGTACGTCAAAAGCCTGAAAAACTTATGCGGAGAAATATGATATTGAAACGCGCCGTAGTGGAACTCGTGAGACACCGAAACATAGATAACACATTTCTATTCCGTGCGACCTACGAAATTTTTGCGAGATCGAAAGACCGGAACGGCTCTTCTTTGCGCCGGGAAAGAGCGCAGGCGGAGTTTCACGTGCGCAGGGTACGCACCCCGCGATGGCGGGCGTCTGTACTATAAGAGCAACTAAATCCACGTCTTCCGGCTTCATAAGTTTGAATCTGTGGAGTGCGTGTGCTACGGTAGATTTGCCCGGCACAAAAACTACTTTCTGGGGGAAACAATTTCCAGCCTGGCGTTTCTTCTTTTCGCCAACCCGCTGACGCTTCTGGAGCAAACGAGCGGCGTGGCGCGCGTTATTCTGGGTCTCTTGCTGTTCCTATCCGTTTTTTCCTGGGCGCTGATTCTTCAAAAATCTTACCAGCTCGGCGGCGTCGACCGAAAGACGGCCAGATTTCTGCAAATGTTCCGCTCGGGACGCGGCCTTTCCGACCCGAATACGCTTCGGGCTGGCGTCGGCGGTACGCCGCTGATCTCAGTTTACGCAGCCGGCTACAGGGAACTCGAGCAGCAGATCGGCGGACCACAATCACGCGTGCCGGCCGGCGCAAACAAGATCAGAAATGCCAACGCGGTAGGCGTCGAGATGCAGGTCGCCGCGGGTGAAGAGGTTCGACGCCTGGAAAAAGGAATGTCAACATTGGCGACCATTGCCTCGGTGTCACCCTTCATCGGGCTATTCGGGACGGTCTGGGGCGTAATGGACGCATTTTCGGGCCTGGGCGACGTGGGCGCGGCAAGTTTGCGGGCGGTGGCGCCAGGCATCTCCGAAGCGCTGATCACCACAGCGGCGGGACTGTTCGCGGCGATTCCCGCGCTGATCGCGTACAACCACTACTTGCACGGGATTCGCTCCGTCGCTTCCCGCATGTCCGATTTCGCCGCGGAATTCGTGGCGAAAGTCGAGACGCTGTACAGTTCGTAGACTCCGATGCCGCAAACCCAACGCGAAGTCGGCACCTCCCTATCCGACATCAACATGGTGCCGTTTATCGACGTGGTTTTGGTGCTGCTGATTATTTTCATGATCACCGCGCCGATCCTGCAGTCCGGCATCGATGTGGACGTGCCAAAGACGAAGACGGTAAAAGAGCTGACCGAGGTGCGCATGGTGGTCACCATCGATCGCGGACAGCGGGTCTATTTGAACGACAAGCCGGTGAACATCCATGAGATCGGGCAAAAGGTTGCGTCGCAATCGCGCGATCCGAAGCGCCAGTCCGTGTACGTGCGGTGCGACGAAACGGTGCCGTTTGGAAGCTGGGCGACGGTGGTGGATGCGCTACGGCAAGCGGGTATAACAAATATCAGCGTGGTGACGCAACCAATCAGCGAGCGCCCGCAAACACAATGAGATGGCAGCCATCGCCGCAATCCGCCCGGACCTCTCGCTCAAGCGATTCATTTACGCGTCCATCGGATTGCACTGCATCTTGGTGGCCTGGATCGTGGTGCCGGCGCTATTTAAGTTCCATCAATCGGACTGGGGCGGACCGGGGGGATCAGTGACGGTGAACGTGGTGGGCAGCGTGCCGGCCATTCCGCTCCCTCAGCCTGATGTCGAGTCCATGAATCGCGTAGTGGACAACACGAAAGGATTATTTCAGGCCGAGCCTAAGCCGATACCTAAGCCGGAACCCGACGCCACGCCGATACCAAAGTTCCAAGAAAAGAAGCCGCCGAAATATATAACTAAGCCATCGAAGGTGCTGGAGAATCCCGCGCCCCCGCCACCCAACGCGATCCCCTATGGCGGAGGCGGCACGCCAACCGTTCCCCGGACATCTTTCGCGATGGGCAGCGGCACCACGCAGGCGAGCTTGGGATTCACGGGCACCGCTGGCGGGGATTTTGGCTCGCGCTTTTCGTGGTATGTGGAAGCGGTGCAGCGGCGCATCAGCAGCAATTGGCTTCAATCGAGCGTCGACCCTAGTGTGAGCTACGGCGCCGCGCGTGGTCGTGACATTCACGATCATGCGGGACGGCACGGTGACCAACGCCCAGATCACGCAGTCCAGTAACAACTATTCGGTCGATAATTCGGCGCTGCGTGCCGTGCGCGATTCGAGTCCGCTCGACCGGCTGCCCGGTGGATATACTGGATCGAGCGTCAACGTCGAGTTTTGGTTCGATTTTCATCGTTAACAAAATACGAAGCACAAAAGGCTTTCATATGAAACGACAATCCGCGCTTCTTCTGATTTTGACTCTGATCGCCGCATGCGGCGCAGTTTTCTCAGCATCTCCGGCAGCCGCGCAAGACTGGTTCAAAACGGGTACGGGTTTGGGTGTAACCAAGGCCCGATTGGCCGTGCCTGATGAGGGCAGCCGGTCGACCTTTGCGCAGCCCCTGCCCAAGACCTTTCACGATGTGCTCTGGGCCGATCTGCAATACTCGGGAGTCCTCGATCTTGTAAGTCCCAGTTTCTATCCTTTACAGGTGCCGACCCAGCCGAGTGAATTGAAAGCGCAGGATTGGTCCGCCGCTCCGGCGAGCGCGTACATGGTGGCTTACGGATATCTGACCCTGAACGGCACGAACCTGTCCTTCGCGGGTTTTCTTTCCGACGTCCGCAACCCAACGGCGCCGCTCGCGCTGCAGAAGGTTTACCTGGGAGCCGCCACGGATGAAGGTGCTCGAAATCTGGCGCATCAGTTTGCCAACGACATCGTGGCCGTCTTGAGCGGCGGGCAGCCCGGCATCGCGCTGACACGCATCACTTACGTGAGCTCGAGATCGGGCAACAAGGAAATCTGGGAGATGGATTACGACGGCGCAAATGCGCACCAATTGACCCACCTGAAAACGATCGCGCTGACCCCGCGCTGGTCGCCGGACGCCGAACGGATTGCGTTCACATGCTACGTTCCCTACCGCGGAGTGGTATCTGCGCAAATCTGTATCTACTCGCTGGCGTCGAACCGGATGATTTCTTTTCCGCGATACCAGGGAACGAACAGCTCGCCGGCATGGTCGCCGGACGGCTCGCAGATCGCATTCATGTCCAGCCGGAATGGCGATCCCGAAATCTATGTGACGAATGCGGACGGGGGGCGGGCGCAGCGAATCACTTTTGCCGCTGGAGTGAACACATCGCCTGCGTGGAATCCAAAGACAGGGAAACAAATTGTCTTCGTGAGCGACCGCGGCGGCAATCCTGATCTTTACCTTGCCAACTCGGATGGGTCGAATGTGGAGAGAATCAACCTGCCGGACATGGGATATGTGATTGACCCGGCGTGGTCACCAAATGGACAACTGCTCGCATTTAGCTGGCGACGGCCGAGTGGGAACTACGATATCTACGCTATGGACATAATTAGTCACCAACTGGTGGAGCTTACTCGCGATGCGGGCCGGAACGAGCGGCCGAGTTGGGCGCCTGACGGCCGTCATTTAGTTTTTGAATCGACGCGGACGGGAACCAGGCAAATCTGGTCGATGCTGGCGGATGGAAGCCAGCCGAGGCAGCTGACTTTCGAAGGGCAGAGCGAGTCGCCTAATTGGTCTCCGAAGTAAAGGGTTTCGATCAGTTGCACGGGTTGTACGTAAAAGCAAAGGTTCGAACGACATAATTCAAATCGCGGCGGTCCAGATGCCCTCTAAGGAACGCCGAAGGAGGCAGTTCATGCAGCATGGCAGTTTTCGGAGGATTGCGTTATTGCTTGGATTGGTAGCTTTTGCTGCTGTTGTGGGAGGTTGCAAAAAGAACGTGGCGTCGACCCCACCGGCAGCCGCGCCGGCGCCTGCGGCGGCAGAACCCACTGTAACGCTCAACGCGTCGCCGGCAACCGTTAATCCTGGCGAAGCCGTCACGCTCTCATGGACGTCCACGAACGCGACCGATCTGAGCATCGACCCAGGCGTCGGAAGCGTCGCCCCGCAAGGAACCCGGGGAGTAAACCCGACGCAGTCGACCACGTACACAATTACGGCCACGGGTGCGGGCGGCAGCGCCACGGCAACGGCCCACGTGGATGTAAATTCCGGGCAAGCGCAGCAACCTGCCCCTCAACAAACTGTGAGCGAGTTGTTTGGCCAGAACGTGAAAGACGCCTACTTTGACACGAATAAATCGGATCTCAGCAGCGACGCTCGAAGCGTCTTGACTAAGGATGCGGAATTCTTCCGGTCCTATCCGCAGGTGCGCGTCTCAATCGAAGGCGATTGCGACGAACGCGGCTCCACTGAATACAATCTTGGTCTGGGCCAGCGCCGTGCCGAGGCAGCGAAGAACTTCTTGATCTCGCTCGGCATCACCGCCGACCGGATGGAGACAACGAGCTGGGGCAAGGAGCGTCCGGTTTGCACCGAGCACACTGAACAGTGCTGGCAGTTGAACCGGCGCGCTCATTTCGTTTTGAGCCAATAGGTTGCGCGACCGCGGCAGCTGCCTGTGCGGCTGCTGCGGCGCACTTGCCGGCCGGGCCACGTTTTTAGTACCCCATTGGCGCGGCAACGTTAATAATATCTAAGGAGGGTTTGCCCATCCCGCGGTTGGCGGGGTGACGCAAACCGGCTTGGCCGAATCGACCAGGCGAATTTTCCGGGAGGATACCCTATGCGCATACGATGGGTTGTGCTCACTTTCGCTGCGGTCTTGTTGGGCGCTATCGCTGGGGCCATGCTGGCTCCGCAGCCGGCGGGTGCAGTTTCACGCGACATGATCGAGCTTCAACAGCAGGTCGCACAACTTCTGCAAGGACAGCAGGACATGCGCAGCGCGATGGACAGCAACAATGCAACCATCAAGACGCTCGTTCAGCAATCGCTCGATTCCGTCAACAAGCTGAGCGCCGAAATGAGTTCGGTGCAAAAGTCCGTGCAAGAAGTGCAGGCCAACACGGGAGCTCGCATCGATACGATGGCTCAGCAGACCCAGGGTCTTTCAGACAATTTGCAGGACGTGCAGGCGCGGGTAGGCAAATTGTCGCAGCAACTGACGGACGCGCAGAATCTGCTTCAGAGCATCGACGGGAAACTCTCGAACCAGCAGCCGGGCGCCACCGGGGCTCCCGGCTCACCAGGCGCGCCCGGAGGACCCACAACTTCGAATGGTCCAGGAGATGCTCCTGCCGGGAACCCTCCGCCAGGAATGGCTCCAATTTCGGCCGACACGCTCTACCAAAACGCGCTGCGGGACTACACGAGTGGCAAGTACGATCTGGCACGGCAGGAGTTTTCCGACTACATCAAGAATTTTCCCTCGAACGATCTGGCGTCCAACTCGCAGTTTTATCTGGGAGAAATTGCCTACGCCCAGGGGGATTTCAAGCAAGCGATCGGCGCGTATGACTCGGTGCTGGTGAATTACCCTAGGAGCTTCAAACTAGCGGCATCCCAGCTCAAGAAGGGCATGGCTGAGCTTGAGGCCGGCGAGCGAACGGCTGGCATTCGAGATCTTCGCGCCGTGGAGAGCCACTTCCCAGGTTCTGACGAATCGCGTCGCGCCCACGCCAAACTGCGCGAGATCGGCGCCGCCACCGCCACTTCGCGAACTCCTGCGCGCTAAGAAATTCGGAGGTCCCCGCGCCCGGTGGTCGCGCTGGCTATCTTCTTATGCCCGCAATTGGTCCGGCTGCCAATCTCGAATCATTGCTTTGATCGCTTTGCGTTCCGTCAGTTTTTCCTGCAGCACTTTCCGCGCCAGATCCGGCAGTTCCGCGTCACTCGCAAATCGCAGGGCCACAAGCTGGCTTACTGTGAATTCGGGGATTCGAGGCATCAAATCCGGTGGAAGCATTTGCTGCATGCGCAGTCGCATTTCTAGCCGGATAACGCGGTCCTGCACCGTGAGCGCAAAAATGCGCGCGGTAAAGGCGAGCACGAACAGCGCGATTGCAACCAGCAGCGAGACGATCGTCCCGAACGAAAAACTGCGAACTACACGCACGGCTGACCACACGATATTGAGCAAGAAAACCGGCGCCACAAAGAAGTGAAAAGCGGGGACAAATCTCGCATGGTTTTTGAAATTTTGAACTTCGCTCATTGAACGTCCTTTCTTGCAGAATGGCAACGGCCAGCCGGCTGGCTACTTTTCCGTTCCACCCAGATCGACTTCGGTTATACTCCTGGCCATGTCCGTGAACAAAGCAATCCTGGTTGGGCGGCTGGGGCGCGATCCCGAGACCCGCTATACCTCCGGCGGCCAAGCCGTCTGCAATTTTTCCATCGCCACTGATTCCACGTATAAGGACCGCAACGGCGAGCGCCAAAAGCGCACTGAATGGCATCGCATTGTTTTGTGGGGGAAATTAGCTGAAATCGCTCAGCAGTACCTGAAGAAGGGCCAGCTCGTGTATATCGAAGGACGCCTGCAAACACGCGAGTGGGAAGATAAGCGCGACGGCCAGAAACGCTCGACCACCGAAATCGTCGGCAACGAAATGCGCATGCTGACGTCACGTGCTGAGGGCGCTGCAGCAGGCGCTGGAGCCAGCCCGTCTGGCGGCCCGAGCCACTCTCGCACGGCCGAGGCGGATTTCGAAGCCGCTGCCCCGCCGGACGAGCACGGGCCGAGCGCCGAAATCTCCGACGAAGATATTCCCTTCTAGCTCGTGTTAGTGACTGTCAGCGGGCGCGGCAGGCGCTGCGCCGGCAACGGCCTCCACATCGTCTTCATCCAGCGCAGGCAAAGTAGGCAGAACTTCCGCTGCAATAGAGCGATTCTGAATCGCCACATCCTTCTTCATCTTGCCATCGCGGAATTCAAGCGCGCGCTTGGCGTATTGCGCGATATCCGGCTCGTGAGTCACGATCACCACCGTCAGCCCGTGCCGATCGTTGAGACCCTGCAAAATATCCATGATCTCGACGCTGGTCCGGCTATCGAGGTTTCCGGTCGGCTCGTCGGCCAAAAGCAGCGAAGGACTGTTGACCAGGGCGCGCGCGATGGCAACCCGCTGCTGCTGCCCACCCGATAGTTGCGACGGAAAATGGCCGGCGCGATCGGATAGGCCCACGCGATCCAGCGCTTCCCTCGCTCGCTTGGCGCGTTCTTCAAGGGGAACGCCCGCATAAATCGTGGGCAACTCTACGTTTTCGAGGGCCGAAGTCCGCGCCAAAAGATTGAACTGCTGGAACACGAATCCGATTTTGTGATTGCGAATCTTGGCCAGCTCGGCCTTCGTGAGGCCGGACACATCCTTGCCGTCCAGGAAATAATGACCGCGACTGGGCTTATCAAGGCAGCCCAAGATGTTCATCAGTGTCGATTTTCCCGAGCCGGACGCTCCCATCACAGCCACGAATTCTCCGGCGTAAATCTCCATCGACACCCCGCGCAGTGCGTGCACCTGAATCTCGCCTAGATCGTAAGTTTTGTGCACGCCATCGAGGCGAATCGTGGCGGTCTTCTGCGCCTCTTTCGAGATGGATGGGATTGAGGGAGCTTGGTCCTTCACGGCGCGTTCATCCATAGCTTGATCGAAATTGCGCCGTTAATGCGCCGCAGCAGCGGCCGCAGCGGCGGCCTCTCTCTTCCGCTGCTCATCCAAGCGCCGGAGAAAATCGTCGAATTTTACTTGCTGCTCCGGCGTCAAGACGGCTCGAATGTTGGCCCGCCCTTGCTGGCGTATCTGCTCTCTTGGCGCGTCCAGGGGTGCATAAAGCGCCTGCCACTTCGCACGAGTATCGTCGATTGCCACTCCGATGCGCTTTTGCTGGTCCGGAGTCAGTTGAAGCTGCTCCTTAAGACCATTCATCACTTGGTCGCGAGTCGGCTTCGTATTCGGCGGCTGCTGGCCGGCCGCGCGAACGCGCCACAGGTGATCGCCGACTCCGCCAAATACCACACCCAGCAAAAAGACGAGAAACACCAAAGCTGTAGCTTCGTGCCGCGCTTTATTGTTTGGCATGGCCCGTTTCCGCCACCATCATTAGAACTTCGTCCCCAGTTGCGGGAGCCCTGGCCGGCTCGGGCGCAAATAGATTGCCTTCGATGGAACGAGCCGATGGCATGTTGAGTCGCGCATAATGAGTCCAGCCGATATCGCACGAAAGCAACACGCCCACAGCCAGCGTCGCCGTCGCCGCGAATCGCCATCCCAAGGCCACCACCGGTTGCCAGAAGCCCGCGCGTTCGGCGGTCCGCTCCCGCTCCCTGAAACGAATCCGCTCCATCACATTTCGCGTGAATGCTGCATCCGGCACCTGCGAAGGCTCCAAAATCTGCAACAGACGCACGCTGCCGGTGGCTTGATCGAGCGCCGCGCTGCATCCCGCGCAGTCTTGTAAGTGGCGCCTCGCGGCTTCCGCCCCGGCCTCATCGAGCACGCCCTCGAGGTAGTCCTCGAGAACTGGCTCGTACTTCACACAGGCCATCTTGACGTTCGTGTCCGCCATGGCTATTTACCTCTTCCTTTGCGACGCCGCAGCGTCCGCTTTTTGCGCGGAAATCACTCCGCGCCGGTGCCGGTAGACATCCATGATTCGTCCTCGCGCACGGAACAGTCGCACTTTCACCGTATTGACGTTGAGGTGGAGAATTTCCGCCAGCTCCTGCACGGAAAATCCTTCCATCTCCTTCAAGACCAGCAGTTGCTGGTCCTGCTCGGGGAGCGTGGCCAGCAATCGATCCAGAAGTTCCCGAGTTTCGGCCCGCGAATTCGCGTCCACTGGCGGGCGCTCGGCGGAAACAATGCCGTCTAACCGCGAGACCTGCTCCTCCGATAAATCCGCCTCATAAACCAATGGCCGCACTTTTTTCTTCCTCAAATAGTCCCAGCACTCGTTCACGGCAATTTTGTAGAGCCACGTGGAAAACGCCGCCCGTTGATCGAATTTCTTGATCCCAAGGTACGCCTTCAGGAAAACTTGCTGCGCCACATCCTCCACGTCCTCCGCACACCGCAGGATCCCGCCAACCAGCGCGCAGACGCGCTGCTGGTGGCGCCGCACGAGTTCCTCGAACGCCGCCGGCGTTCCGTCTTGAGACAGCCGCACCAACTCGCGGTCGTCCCGCTTCGCCTCACCCCGATCGATAGGGAGCGCAAGCGCCGGAGCACTAGCTGCCATGGTCTTTGAGACGCGCGCCATTGATCTTCGGTTACGCCGAACAGTCCGCCCTTTCCCGTTTTGTTCTTGCGACTGACACTAGTCCATGCAACAATACCTGCCATGATAATCGGCGATCGCATTCGACTGCTACGTGAAGACAAAAATCTCTCGCAGGGCGACATCGAAAAGCGGACAGGTTTGCTTCGCTGCTATATCTCGCGAGTCGAGAACGGACATACCGTTCCGGCGATCGAAACTCTGGAAAAGCTGGCGCGCGCGATGGAAGTTCCGCTCTACCAGCTCTTCTACGATGGCGAAGAACCGCCCGCCCTTCCCAACCTTCCGAAACGGAAGAGCGCGGACGACATCGCTTGGGGCAGCAGGGGAAAAGATGCTCGCTACTTGGGCCGTTTTCGCCGACTCCTCGGCCGCTTGCCGGAGGGAGATCGTCGGCTTTTGCTCTATGTAGCCCAAAAAATGGCGAACCGTTAACCGGACCGCTATTTCCTTTGGAATCAATCGTCCCCCGCTGCGAAGTGACTCTGCGCATGCTCTTAGTGTCCCTGAGCGGGCTTCATTCCCGCTTCTCCAATTCTACTCCCACTCGATGGTGCTTGGCGGCTTGGAACTGATGTCATAGACCACGCGATTTACGCCTGCCACTTCGTTCACTATCCGCGTGGAAATTCGCTCCAGCACTTCCATGGGCAAGCGCGACCAGTCGGCGGTCATAGCATCCAGGGATTCAACCACGCGCACCACTATCGTCGCCGCATAGGTGCGGCCGTCTCCCATCACACCCACGCTCTGCACTGGCAGCAGGACGGCAAAAGCCTGCCAAACTTTCTCATACAAACCGGCGCGACGAATTTCGTCAACCACCACCGCGTCGGCTCCCCGAAGGATATCAAGTTTCTCTGGAGTTACCGCTCCAAGAAGGCGAACGGCTAATCCCGGACCCGGAAACGGATGCTTCACTAGAATCTCTTCGGGCAGGCCCAGTTCTCTTCCGATTTGGCGTACCTCGTCCTTGAATAAATCTCGCAGCGGCTCGATCAGCTCGAACGGCATGTCCTTCGGCAACCCGCCCACATTGTGGTGCGACTTGATCACAGCCGATGGTCCCTTCACCGAAATCGATTCGATCACGTCGGGGTAAAGCGTGCCCTGAACTAGAAATTTTACTGGCGGGCCGTCCTGCATATTGGCTACCAGCTTGCCCTGTTCCTCGGCAAACACGCTGATGAACTCGCTTCCTATGATTTTCCGCTTCTGCTCCGGATCGGTGACACCGCTCAATTTTCTCAAGAACCGCTCGGATGCGTTGACGCCGATCACATTCAAGCCAAGCCTTTCTCGCAAGAGCGCCAGCGTTTCGTCAAACTCATCGCGACGCAGAAGGCCGGTATCCACGAAAACGTTGGTCAGACGGTCGCCCATGGCTCGATCCACCAAGGCCGCTGCTACGGTGGAATCCACGCCGCCACTCAGAGCGCAGATGGCCCGCGCACCTGCAACTCGGGTGCGGATGCTCTCGACCATTTCGGCGATAAATCCCGCGCGGTTCCAATTGGGGCGGGCGCCACAGATTCCAAACACGAAATTCCTCAGAATCTCCGTCCCGCGATCGGTGTGATTCACTTCGGGATGAAATTCCACTCCGTAGTATCGTTTGGCGGGATTCTCAATCGCGGCCACCGCATTGTTGGTCCGCGCAGTAATGTGAAAGCCTTCGGGCAAGCCCGATACGTGATCGCCGTGGCTATTCCAGATTTTCAGTTGTGTGGGAAGTCCCGTAAACAACTTGGAATCCCGGCCGATGTTCAACTGCGCGGGCCCGTATTCGCGGCGCTCCGCTCGCTCCACTTTTCCGCCCAGCGTGCGCGTCAGCCATTGCATGCCGTAACAAATGCCCAGCATCGGAACCCCGAGGTCCAGCGCTTTTGCGTCGCATAGCGGCGCGTCTTGGTCGTAAACGGAACTCGGTCCGCCCGATAGAACGATACCCACGGGTTCCTGCGCGCGAATTTCCTCAATCGACGCCGTGCACGGAAGGATTGCTGAAAACACCTCCTGTTCACGGATTCGGCGCGCGATCAATTGCGTATATTGCCCGCCAAAATCCAAGACCACGATTCCCCGTTTGGTACTCAACTGCCCTCCTCGCACTCTCCGTGCGCGATTGCCGTTTCTCGGGCGCGCCTCGCTTTTTTCCCTCGCCGCGCGACTGTCACCGTGGACGATTTTTCTTTACACCAACAACCACTTGCGCCGTTTCGACCCCCCGTGTAAACATTTCCCTCGTATCCTTGGACTCCGCCCACACACGGCGATTCGCCATTCCGTTTGCCCTGACGAAGGGTGCGGGCCCTGCCGATTTTCTCCCTACTGCAAGACGATATTGACGAGCTTTTTCGGCACCACGACCACTTTTATGATCTTCTTCCCGGCGATTAGCGGCGCGATGCGAGCATCGCCCTGCGCCTGTTCCTTCGTTTCCTCCTCCGCCAAGCCTTCATCGACCAGGATTTTCCCGCGCAGCCGGCCATTGATTTGAATGATCACCTCTATTTGCTCCTCACGCGTCAGGTCCTCGCGATATGCCGGCCATTTCTCCTGGGATATCGTTCTCGAATTCCCCAACATTTCCCATAGCTCCTCGGCGATGTGGGGCGTCATGGGATAAAGCATCAGCGTGGTAATTCCCAGAACACGCTTGAGAATTGCCGCAGAGATACCTTGATCAAGCGGTTCCTGTGCGTGGATTTCGTTCACAAGTTCCATCACTAGTGCGATGGAAGCATTGAAATGCCAACGCCCCTCGAAATCGTTCGTTACGCGCTTGAGCGTTTGATGCGTTTTCCGGATCAGAATCTTTTCCTTCGCGCTGGCCCGGACAAAATCGATGTGAGCGCTCCAATCGATGGCTACATCCCGTACGGAGCCTGAATGTTTCTCGACCAGGCGGTAAATCCGATTTAAGAATCGCGTCGCGCCTTCGATTCCCTGCTCGCTCCATTCGAGATCCCTCTCGGGCGGTGCCGCGAAGAGAGTGTACAGCCTGCCGGTATCGGCCCCGAATTCCTCCGCCATTTCGATCGCGCCCACCACATTCCCGCGCGATTTCGACATCGCCACGCCGCCCTTCTGGACCATGCCTTGCGTAAACAGCCGCGCGATGGGCTCGTCATGGTTCACTAGGCCAACGTCGCGCATCACTTTGCAAAAAAACCTGGAGTACATCAGGTGCAAAATCGCGTGTTCGATGCCGCCCACATATTGGTTGATCGGGAACCAGTAGCGGACGATTTCCTTATCGAAGGGCGCGCTCTCGTTTCGAGGATCGGTGTAGCGATAGAAGTACCACGAGGAATCGAAGAACGTATCCATTGTGTCCGTCTCGCGCCGCGCCGGCCCGCCACATTTAGGGCAAGTCGCGTTCACGAATTCAGGCACGCTGGCTAGCGGCGATTGTCCTTCGCCCGTTAACGACACGTTTTCGGGCAACCGCACGGGCAACTGCTCGTCTGGGACGGGTACGATCCCATCCTTGTCGCAGTAAATCACCGGAATAGGCGTGCCCCAATAACGCTGTCGCGAAATTCCCCAGTCCTTCAAACGGTACGTTGTTTCCGCAGCGCCGAAATCTTTCGCCTTGGCGTCGTCCGCCATCCTTGCAATCGCCTGATCGGAGGTTAGCCCCGTATATGAACCGGATTCCACCAGGCGTCCATGCTCGATATATGCTTCCTGCATGCGGTCGGCGCGCAGTGCGGCGCCTTGCAGCGGTTGGATTACAACTCGTACAGGCAAATTATATTTCTGGGCAAACTCAAAATCGCGCTGGTCATGCGCCGGAACGCACATCACCGCTCCCGTTCCATACTCCGCGAGCACAAAATTGGCCACCCAGATCGGGACGTGCTCGCCTGAAAACGGATTTAGCGCGAACCGCCCCGTGAAGAAGCCCACCTTCTCGGCTGTGGCAATATCCGCGGCCTTCGTGCTTTTCTGCCGCATCGCGTGTAGCTGCGCTTCCATGGCCGTGTGTCCTGGCACGCCCGCAAGCATTTCTTCGAGCTGAGGATGTGACGCGGACAACAGAATGGCGGCCACTCCATAAATGGTGTCGATCCGTGTCGTGAACACTTCTAGCGGTGCTGTCGCCGCGCCGGACACCGCAAAACGCACCCGCGCGCCGCGCGACTTTCCAATCCAGTTCCGCTGCATGACCAGCACACGTTCCGGCCAGCCTCCTTCGAGCTGCTTCATATCGCCGAGCAACTGATCCGAGTATTGCGTGATGCGCAGAAACCACTGTTCGAGTTCCTTGCTTTCGACCTGCGTGGTTTCATGGCGCCAACAGAAACCGTCGATCACCTGTTCGTTCGCCAGCACAGTCTGGCACTTCGGGCACCAATTCACCTTGCTCTTCCTGCGGAACGCGATCTGTTTCTCCAGCATCCGAAGGAAGAGCCACTGATTCCACTTGTAGTATTCCGGGTCGCACGTCGAAATTTCGCGCCGCCAGTCGTAGCTGAACCCGAATCGTTGCAGCACACGGCGAAACTCAGCAATATTGCCATCGACCCATGCTCGCGGGCTGGTTTTGTTCGTGATCGCCGCGTTTTCTGCCGGCAGGCCGAATGCGTCCCAGCCGATCGGGTGCAGCACGTTGTATCCGCGCATGCGCTTATACCGCGCCACGGCGTCGCCGATGGTGTAGTTGCGCATGTGACCCATGTGCAGCGTGCCGGAAGGATAGGGCAGCATCTCAAGCATGTAGAATTTCTGGCGTGACGAATCCCCGTCGATCGCGCGGAATGCTTCCTGATCCTCCCAAACCTTCTGCCACTTTGCTTCGATGCGCTGCGAATCGTATTCCGACAATTCACTTCCCTCGCGGTCTTTTTTTTCGCTGCTTCTGGACCATCTGCGCGCCGCTGCTTTGCCGTTTGCGCCGCGGTTTCATGCCGGTCCCCTTCGCCACCACCACACGCCCCGTAAGTCTCCACAACGCCGCGACATTTCTTTTGTCGTCGCCCGGCAGATCGACTGGCGTTTCCAGGATGAATGCGCAAGCAGCGAGCAGAGGATGCTTCAGAATCATACGGAACGCGTCGAGCCCAATCTTCCCTTTCCCGATGTGCTCGTGCCGGTCAACGCGCGTTCCCAGTGCCATCTTCGAATCGTTTACATGCACCACCAGCACGCGATGCAGTCCGACCGTTCTGTCAATCTCGCTGAGCGCGGCTTGCAGGCCGTCGCTGGTCCGAATGTCCCAACCCATCGCGAAAAGGTGAGCCGTGTCGACGCAAACTCCCAGGTTTAATTCTGGGCAAGCGTCGATGATCGTTCTCAATTCCGCAAATTTCGAGCCGATCGAACTTCCGTGTCCCGCGGTGTTTTCAAGAAGAATTTGCAGATCGCTGGACCCCGCGCCTCGCGCCGCCTGTCGCAGGCCCAATGCAATCGCCGAAATCGCGCTCTCCACAGCCCCACCCATGCTGCTACCCGGATGCAGCACCAGGTAATCCGCGCCAAGCGCCGTGGCCCTCACAATTTCTTGATGGAATGCCTGCACCGACCGGGTTCGCAGCACGCGATTTGGCGAGGCCAAATTAATCAGATAATTGCTGTGGACGACCAGCGGCCCCAGCCCCAATTCCTTCCGTCGCGCCCGAAATCGCGCCGCGTCCGCCTCCGAAATGCGAACGTTCCCTCGGTCCCACATCCGTGGGCTCGACGAAAATATCTGCAGCGCATTCGCGCCCAACCCGTCCGCAATTTCGAGCGCGCTGGTAAGATCGCCCGCGATGGACGTATGAATCCCTATTCGCAGGCTTCCATCTTTCCACGGTGGAATTTCGGGTGGTGGAAGCGGCTCGGGACGATACTCATCGGCGGGGTCGAACGTCAACTCGACTCGATGGTTGTCTGCCGCCATTCCCTCAGGTTGTCCGGTATACAATCACCATTTTAGCCGAACCGTCACCACCGCGCAAACGCGCGCACACACGCCCTCGTGCAGCGTGCAGCCGCGCAGCCGCGCTAATATCTTCATTCTTCAGGCCCGCCGTTCTGGCAGGCTATTCCTTCGGCGCCTCGGCTGGCTTCTTCGCGCCCGCAGCTGCCTTGCCGCCCATCATCGGCTTGGGCTTCCAGTAGCTCGGATCAGCCTTCACCCAGTCCTCCGGCGGATAGCTCATTTCCGGGCTGAACTCGAGTAGCTCCGTCGAATCCCCTGAGATCGTTGCCTCCGCCAATTTCGCCCACTGTTCTCTGCCCTTCTCGCCGAGCGCCTCCTGAAACGCCTTCCCCATCCCCATCGCCGCGTCCAGATCTCCAAGCGACTTTCTCGGCGTGAATATCAGCACGGTTCCATCCGGCGCGCCGTAGTGGACTCCATAGAAAATGTCGTGCTCGTCCAGATTCATTTTCGTAGCGGCCCCTTGGTACAACGCGATCAGCTCTTCCCAATCCTTGTCGTGCCCCGGACGCATCCGAATCGTTTCCAATTCGAAGTAACGCATCTCGGTGATGTTCATGTTCGGTTTCCAGCTCCATTTTTCGTTGAACGTCGCCACCGTTGTCGTTCCGTCCGACACGTAATCGCCATCCTTCTCCGCCATAGGTCCGGTCAACGCTGTCACTTTCGGCTGGCTGTCAAACTTGTCCGCCTCGCCAAATGCCGCGTAGGTATCGAAGCCCTCGAAGAAAACCGCTTCGTTTGGTCCACTCATCGTCGTGGCGGCCAAATAACGATCGGGCTCCTTCGCTGCCATGGCAGCGCGCACCCATGCCGCCTCGTTCTTTGCGTGCGCTGCGCCTTTGCCAACCTTCACCATCTCGCGCGTAATGACCAGCACTTTGGGTGGTGGTGCGGCGCCTTCATCTTGCGCGCGCACCGCCGCCGCGCCGCCAACCAGACAGCTCATTGCCACTGCTGCCAGCAAAATTCTCTTCATACGCAATCTCCTTTTCAGTTCTAGCCAATCGAGTGAAGTGAACGGACACTCCTAAACGTATCCGCCATCGCGGTTGAATTTTTTTGGACAGGGGTTGCAGGGTTTGACCGTGAATCCGGCCTAATCTGGTGCGCCACTGTACACCTCCCCGTTCACGCGCACAATCAATTCTTGAAATCCGCGACGGTCGTGCCCGCATTGTCGTCCGCTAGAAACCGTGCCAGCCCTTTTGCTATGATCGTTTCGTTCCCGTCACTCTTCGTTAAGGGCGCGGTCGCCAAGTGGCAAGGCAAAGGTCTGCAAAACCTTCATCGGCGGTTCGATTCCGCCTCGCGCCTCCAATCTCACAGTTACCTAAAAAGGGTTGTCATCGTGTTGCCCGCCCTGACGAAGGAAGGGAGCGGAGTGTGCCGCCGCATCTCGAATGAAGATCCGCCTCAATTACCGCCTTCTTTTCCTGCTCGTCCTTCTGGGAGGCTTTGCCGTCAGCGAAGTCGCCCTTGAGTTGCGCCCTTCCTTCCTTCGCCCGGGCCTACATCTTTTCGCCTACGTGGGCAATACGGGCGACGGAACAATCACCGCGATTGACCTCGTCAAGCTTTCACCCGTCGCAACGATTCCCGTCGGCCCGTCCCCCGCCGCCGTCCGCGCCAATCCATCCCGCAAGGAAATTTGGGGACTTTCGTCGGGAGGCTACGCCTGGGTGCTGGACTCTCCAAGCGACCAGGTGGTCGCGCACATTCCGGTTGGGGCCGCTCCTTCCGCGCTGGACTTTTCACCTGATGGCATGCGCGCTTACGTTGCCGCGGCCAAGTCGAACACGCTGATCGAAATCGATTGCGAGTCGCGAAAAATCGTTGCCAAAGCCGCTACTGGCCGCGAACCATCGGCCATTCGCGTCTCTCCGGACGGAAAGCGTGTCCTGGTATCGAATCGCGGCGATTCAACCATCTCCGTCTTTGACGCTGCGTCCCTGACCCTTCAGGGCGTCGTTCCGGTGGCGCCCGATCCCGGCCGAATCGCGATCTTACCCGACGGCTCCAAAGCCTTCATCGCCTCCACCGCAAAGGACGAAATTTCCGTCGTCGATTTGAAAAATCTTGCCCTGCTGACAAATCTTTCGTTAGGCGGCGCTCCGAATGACTTGATCCTCAAGCCCGATGGCGGCGAACTCTACGTACCATCCGGCGACGCTCACGGCCTCCTGGTCATCAATACTCAGACCAACGAGGTAGGAGACTTTCTCCTCCTCGGTATGTCGCCCGTGGCCGGCGCGCTCTCGGCCGATGGCGCTACTCTCTACGCAACAGACTCAGCGGCTGGCCACATCGTTCCCGTCGCAATCGGCAACCGCCAGGTCGCGCACCCGATCGCCATAGGCCAATCCCCCGTCACCGCCGATCTAACTCCTGGCGGTGACATCCTGGCCGTAGTTGACACCGCCTCCGACGACCTCGCCGTAATTCGCACCCAAACCTCCAGCCTAATCACCCTAATCCCCACCGGCCCTCAGCCCCGCGCCCTAGCCATCAAAGTCTTCTGAGATCCCACCAAAATCTTCATCCCGAAGAAGTTCCGGCGAACGACTGAAGGATCTCTCTTCGCCCTCGAATCTGCATTCGTAGGGGCACGACATGTCGTGCCCGGCAAACATGCTTGGCTAGTTGCCCGCCATTCACCTCGTGCGAACGGGCGCCTCCTGTGGAGTGCGGGAGCTTGCTCCCGCTGTTGCCGCCCAGGCGTGCCCGGGCGTGCTCCTCGCATTTCCATTTTGTAGCAGTCTTACCGTCCTCCTTCGCCTTATTCAGCTTCCCGGTCTTCTCACTGCACCGTAACGGCGATCGGGAGCGTCCGCTGCACGTTCGCCTGCCCGGCCACAGCCACCGACGCCGTCACCATCACCGTGTAGCTACCAGCCGGCGTGCCCGCAACGGGATCCGCACCGCCCGCGCCCGATCCGCCGCTACAAGCCACCATCGCCAGCGCCAAAAGCAGCCCGGCCAATTCCGGGGCCACCACACGAATTGGCTGTCTCCTTCTCTTCGAATCAATTCCCGCCAGAGCAATTCCCACCACGCAAAGCACCAGCACCAAAGCCGCGCCGGATCCGCTCACGCTGAGCTCGTCAAACCCCGGTAGTTCTCTATCGCGCACCATCGGGCGCAGCACTACTGCGCTTCGTGCCGTCGTCGTTACCACCACTTGAAATGGCCCGGCCGTGCCCGGACTTACCTGCACACTCGCGGGCGTCGCCGTACAAGTACCCGCCGGAGGAGGATTCGTGCAACCAAGCAGCACTGTGCCCGCGAATCCAGCGGACGAATCAACTTCCAAATTGAACGTAGCGGACTGCCCGGCGCTGATCGGCTCGCTGATACCCTGCCCCGGCGCTGCATTGAGACAAAACTCCATAGCCGTGCCGCTCAGCGGAATGCTGTGCGGGCTGCCGGGCGCATTGTCAGTCAGCCGAAGCGTCGCGCTCCTCGCGCCGCCTCCCGCGCCGCAGGTCGCACCTGGCGCAGGTTGAAAAACCACTTGAAAAGCGCACGTCCCTTGCGACGCGACGCTCACTCCCGTACAAGTGTCTCCCTTCAACGCGAAATCGCCGGCGTTCACGCCGCTTTTGCTCACCGACGTGACCGTCAGCGCGCCCGCATACGCCCCGCTGCTGCTGTTCGTCACCGTGATCGGCTGCGCGCTGCTTGCGGAGCCGGCCAGTTGCGGCGGAAACGCAAAGCTCGCCGGGAAGGAAATTGCCGCTTGCGTCCCGGTTCCAGAAAGCGCGACGGTCGACGGCTGGGCGCCCGGAATATTCAGCGTCGCTGATCGCGGGCCGAGCGTCACCGGCTGGAATGCAATCGTGATCTGGCATTTCGCGCCCGGTCCCAGGCTCGTGCAGGTATTTCCCGCCACCGCGAAATCGGTTTGCGTCCCCGGCGAGAACGACAGCGCTCCGATCCCCGCCGACGTGCTGCCTTGGTTCGATATCGTCACGCTCTGCGTATCTTGCGTGCCGCTGTTCACGCTCTGGGATCCCAAGCTGAGGCTCGTGGGCGACGCCACCAGGTCCGGCGCGGGCGCACCCGTGCCGCTCAACGAAACTTGCTGCGGGCTGCCTGTCGCATTGTCGCTGAAGCTCAGGCTTGCGTTGCTCGTTCCCACCGAGTGCGGAGCAAACCGAACGGCCACGGTGCAGCTTGCGCCAATCGCCACGGTTCCGCCCCCGGCGGGACATGTCCCGCCCGATGCGATTGCAAAATCCGCCGCGTTCGTTCCCGTCACGGCGATTCCGGTAACGCTCAGCGCCGCGCTGCCCTTATTTGTGAGCGTCACGCTCTCGGGCGCGCTCGAGGTGGCGATGATCTGGCTGCCGAATCCCAGCGACGTTGGCGCAACGTTTGCCACGGGTGCGCTGGCGATACCCGTACCCGTCAACGGCACTACTTGCTTTGAGTTGGCTACGTTCCCTGAGTTGTCCGTGAAATCCAGTTCGGCATCAAACATTCCTGTCGATGTTGGATGGAATAGCACCTGCACCGTGCAGCTCGCTCCCGATGCCAGCATCACTCCGCTGAAGCACGTGCTCGCCGGCTCTGAAAATTGCGCTGCATCCGAGCCTCCGATGCTAAAGGCCGAAAGGGTCAAAGGCTGGCCGCCCATATTCGAAAACGCGATGGTCTGGCCGTCGCTGCTAGTGTTCTCGGGCTGGCTGCCAAAATCGTAAGAAGCTGGTGAAATCGACGCCGAAGGCGGTCCGCTCGGCAACCCACGCAGTTCGAGAACTTGCGGGCTGCCCGGCGCATTATCCGTCACGGACACGAATGCCGATTCAAAAGCGTCGGTTGACGGCGTAAACCCAACTTCGAACGAACATTGCGTCGTCGGCCCCGGAGTGATGCTCTTCCCTAAGCAAGCCGTTTGGCCGCTCAACGCGAAATCCCCCGAATTTGGTCCCGTCACATTTATCGCGGAGATCACGAGCGGAGCTTCTCCGCCGTTGAGCACTCCCGCGAACTGAAGTCCCACTCCCGCCCCGGTGAACGGCACGCTCGCAACCGAGAAGTACACGCTCGGCGCGGGCGCTACGCTCTCCGCGACTTCGGCAACGAAAGCATCGCTCGCCGGAGGCGTCTGCCCGCAGCTCGCACAGCTCGTTTGGAAACCGTTCACCGGATTTTCAGTCGTCACGGCGGTTGGAAAATTTGCCGCTGTGGTTGCTCCCCCGATGTAAACGTGTCCGGAACCGTCCGCAGCAACTCCGTTTCCCGTGGCGCTCGCGCTTTCCTCTGTCGGCGATGTGCCGCCGAGCGGCGTCGCATAGATCAACGACGCTCTTCCCGCTGTCGTCGGATCGAGTTTCGCGATGAATGCATCGCCGGCACCGTTGAACGGCTGCAAATTATCGTGCCACGGAAAATCCCACGAATTAGTTTTCCCCGTCACGTACACTGCGTTTTGAGCGGCCACCGCAATTCCCCGCCCCGCATCGGCCTCGGAACCTCCGAGATACGTCGAATACTTAAGCGAAGTTTGTCCGCTCAGTGCGTCCTGCCCGACCACCGCCAGAAAAGCGTTGGCCGTTGCCGAGACGTGCAGCGTCCCTTGATACGCACCGGTCGCGCCGTGAGTCGGAAAATCGGACGACTGCGTGGTCCCCGTCACATACGCATTCGGGGTGGTCAAAGAATCGAGCGCCACCGCTAAAGCCTGATCGCTTCCCGAACCGCCGATCAGCGTCGCGTAAACCAAATCCTGCGTGCTTTTGCCCTGCGGCGATATCTTCATCAAAAATGCATCCGACGTCCCGCCTCCATACGACGCCTGAAACGCGTTCGTGCTTGGAAAGCTGCCTGCCGAACTTGACGCCCACCCCGCGATGTATGCGTTCCCCGATCCATCCACGGCGATTCCGCCGACGCCCGGAGCGCCGGCCGAGCCCGTTCCCAGATATGAGCAATATTTCAGCGTCGCCGCTCCGCCACTCGTCGATGGAGGCTGGAAGATGGCGAGGAAACCATCGCTCGACTCTCCGTCCCAGGTGCTCTGATACGCTCCGGCTGTCACCGGCAGATCCGTGGACCCACTATCCACTGGCGTCGTCGTTGTGTCTGACGCGATGTAAACGTCACCCGAGGAATCGAACGCGATTCCTCCCGTCCCATTCAGCGATTCCGCGCCGCTTCCGCCGAAAATCGTCGAGAAAAATAAATGAGCCCCGGTTGGATCGATTTCGCTGACCGCGAGGTCATTTCCGGAGCCGCTGATGAGTCCGTTCGTCGGCCCGCTCAAGTCGGTCACCGGAAAGTCCGTGGAAGTAGTTGTTCCCATCACGGCTACATCTCCGGAGCCATCCACGGCAATCAATCCTCGATTCTGAGTTCCGCTGCCGCCGAGGAATGTAAGGTAAACCAGTGAACTCGGTCCTGTTACACTCGGGTTTATCTTCGCAATGAAAAATTCCGCCGGCCCGTCGGCGGGCCCAATTCCTCCGGAAGTTTCCGAAAAAGTGGATTCGGAAGTAGTGGTGCCGCCCACATAAATCATCCCCCTCGAATCCACCGCGATACTCGCCGCCGCATCGGTTCCGGCGCCCCCGAGAAATGTCGCATAAGAAACCGAAAGCGACGGATCAACGACGAGCGCCGCGTCAGGATCATGCGGGCCCAAGTGAAAGCCCACCGAACCGTCGGCCTCGAGTACGTAGTCCGCGTTCACGCGTCGTCCGCTGTGCCCGCTGCGGCGAATCGCCAGCCGCCGAGGCTTGCGGCGTCTTTTTTCCGTGTGCGGGCTGCGCAACTTTCGCGGTTTGTATGTGGAATGCGTGCGCGGCCCGCCCGACCCGAGCGCTCGATGCCGCTGTCTCTGCTTCGAATGCCACCGCGTGGCCACTTCCTCATACTCGTAAACAGCGGGCCTCTTCATTCGCATTTCTTTTCCGCCAACCATCAGCAGCAGATTTCCTGACGAGTCCAACCGCACACTTTGGGCGCCCGTCAACGCCAGCCGCAACTGCGAAACATCCGCTCCCGGCGCGAGACGCAGGTCGTATTCCATGCCTTCGTCATTGCCATAGACCGCTACTCCGATTCCGGGTGCCGTTTCCGGCGCTTCCACGCGCGCAAAATGCGGTACGTGCGCGTACCATCTGGTCAAATCATTGCCGATAAAATAATTGCTTTCACTCGTCAGCTTATCCTCGCCGCGCCAAGCGGCGTCTCGCGAATTCGCGTCGCGCGCGACGGCCGTTTCGGTTCGCTCCTCGCGAGTTTGAAAGCGTATGCCTAACGCGCCTCTATTCCCCGCGCGCACAGAAATTCGGTCGCGCATCAGCAGCACGGTCATTCCTTTTCCACGCCCGACGAACGCCGCGCCCGGATCGGCCTGTCCCACATTCGGCTCGAACGTCATCGGAAGCGAAATGGGGCCCGCGCCCGCTCGCGATCGCCCGATCGGGCGATCGCGATTTTCAACGCCGTCGCGATATTCAATTTTTATGTGATTGGATTCTTGCCGATGTGTTTTGTGAATGCTTCCGGCGAAAAACTTTTTCGCCGCGTCGCCGAAGCTCCGGCCTGACGACATTTTCGCGGTGCCGCTTCGTTTGGTGTTGCGGAGTTGGCTGTGCGCCCGGAGGAAAATGCCGGCGCTGCCCGCCAGCGCGAGGAGACACACTGCGAATTTCTTCCCAGCCATTAGGCCCTCCTCCAGGACGAGATCGGTTTCTCGTCACCAGGTTGGGCGGCTCAAAAAAATCGAGCCGACTGCTATTAGTATTTTTTCGTCCCGGACCGCGACGGGACGGACAGACGCCGCGACTATCCTGCTACCGGCCAAAAAAGTCAATCCGTGTTATTGCGGTGACCGGTTTTGACGGCTCGGGGCTGGTTTCAGGGCCCGAGCGGTGCAAAAAGTGCACCTAGCTCGAGGCAATTCTGGCGGCAAGATTCGGGGCGCCGTCCTTTGTTTTCTCCGGGTTACGTGCGCTTCAAAACTTCGATATAGAAGCTTCCACGAAACTCCATCTAACTGAAAGCAATTTAGGGGAAGAAGGACAGTCCGCTACTCTTTGTTTTGTGTGGGTTACGCGCGTTCTCGGGCTTCAATATCGAAGGTTCGCCTACGCCACCGGAAGCAGCGCATTGGCCAACTCCGCCGCGAAGGATTCGAGCTCCGCGGTGCGTTCCGGAGTGGCGGCGAGTTTGTCTTTTTTGCGAACGAACCAGTGACCGTCGGATTGGATAGTGCGCGCGCTGAGGCTTCCGGCAACCAAGTAGGAGGGTTCGCCATAAAGTTTGAAGCCGCTGCCATTCACGGGAGCGAGGAGCGCGCCGCAATTTCCTTTGCGGACGCCGATGTATTGCTCGTACATCGGAAAGCCGACGATGTCGAAGCCGCGAGAGCGCAACTGGCCGAGAAATCCGAGCTGTTGAGGCGTGAGTTCCATGGCAAGAACAGAATAGCAAGGGCACGGAGCGGATTGCAAAAGACGCGCGCTGCCGGACCCGAAGTTCCTATTCCCTAAAATGTTGCGAATGCTCGGGCGAGTCAGCATAATCGCTTGCCTAGCACGCTTCCCGCGCGGGGTCGTGTGCGCCGATGACGGAACCCACCACACCATTGATGCAGCAGTATCACGCCGCGAAAAAAGAGCATCCGGCGGCGCTGCTGCTATTTCGCCTTGGGGATTTCTACGAGCTGTTTTTTGAAGACGCGGTGCTGGCGTCGCGTGTTCTGCAAATTACGCTGACTTCGCGGAACAAAGAAAAAGGCGATCCAGTTCCGATGTGCGGCGTTCCCTACCATGCAGCGGAAAACTATATCGCGCGGCTGATTCGCGCCGGGCACAAAGTGGCCATCTGCGAGCAGATGGAAGAACCGGGGCCGGGAAAGAAGCTGGTGCGGCGGCAAGTGGTGCGCGTGGTGACGCCTGGGACGGCGACAAACGCGTCGCTTGTGGACACCAAAGAAAATAATTTTCTGGCGGCGGTGGCGCGCGGCGCGGCGGCCGCAGCCGCAACCGCACCGAGCGGGCGCGCCGCTAACCGGCATGCGGAAGCGAGGATCGGGCTGGCGTATGCGGATTTATCCACTGGAGAATTTCGCGCGACGGAATTTACCGGAGCGAACGCGGAGGCGCGGCTGCGCGATGAACTCGATATTTTGCGGCCGCGAGAAATTCTGCTGCCAAAGCCGGTGACGCTTTTTCCTGAAGCCCGCTCAGCCGTGGCGAATGGTTCGGGGCCTGTGGAAACGCGACTGGATGATTGGGTTTTTGAGCGGAGCTACGCCGTGCGGCAACTCGAAGAGCATTTTCGTATCGTGGCTCTGGAAGGACTTGGTCTGAGCGAGCATCCTCAGGCGACGGCGGCGGCGGGAGCGATCGTGTATTACTTGCGCGAAACTTCCGCTATTGGAGCGCGGCGGGCGGGCGAATCGGCTGCAACTGACGGACGCACGTTGAGCGGGCTCGAGCATCTGGATCGCATCGGGTATTACGAGCAGCAAGACGCGATGGTCCTCGACCAGGTGACGGTGCGAAATCTGGAACTCGTGGAGGCGGCGGGAGCGGGCGACGATCCGGCTGCGACGCTGGTGAAAGCGATCGACGAGACGGCGACGGAATGGGCGCGCGGCTGCTTCGTTCCTGGATTCTTCGGCCACAAATTGACCGCGAAGAAATCGAGTCGCGGCTCGACGCGGTGGCGGAAATGAAGTCGCGCACTATCGCGCGCGAAGAAATTCGAAGAGAACTGGCAAAGATTCTCGATATTGAACGGCTGACCAGCCGCATCACGCTGGGGATTGCGACACCGAGGGATTTGACCGCGCTGAGAGGCTCTTTGGATCGGATCCCAGAGCTGCGCCGATTGCTTTCCTCGGAAGGATCGTCCGCGGCGGAAATTACGAGCCGGCTGAGAACCCTGCGAGATGAACTCGATGAGATGACGGATGTTCGGGAAATTATCGCGCGAGGAATTGCCGACGATCCGCCCGCGGTGGCGAGCGAGCCGGGAGTTATCCGGCGCGGATTCAACGGCGAACTCGACGAGCTTCGCGAGATTTTGACGCATGGGCGGCAAATGATCGCAGCGATGGAGGAGCGTGAACGCAAGCGCACCGGGATTGGTTCACTGAAGATTCGCTACAACCAGATTTTCGGCTACTACATTGAGGTCTCGAAGCCAAACCTGGCGCTCGTGCCCGGAGATTATCAACGCAAGCAGACGCTGGTGAATGCGGAGCGATTCACATCCGACGAATTGAGTGAGTACGAACGGAAAGTGGTGACCGCGGAGGATCGCTCACTTGAAATCGAGCGGCGGCTGTATGGTGAAATCCGGGAATCGATTGCTCGCGAGGCAGGGCGGCTGAGGCGGACGGCGGCAGCCATCGCGCAGCTTGATGTGCTGGGGAATTTCGCGCATATCGCGGCGGCGCGGAATTATGCGCGGCCTGAATTCACGGAAAATGCGGCGGCTCCGGCAAATACGCTGCCAAGCGAAAGGCGCGGGGAGTTGATGATCGCGGGCGGGCGGCATCCGGTGATCGAAAAGCTGCTGGAACAGCGGGGCGAGCGGTTCGTTCCCAATGATTTGTATTTTGGCGAGGAGTCGCCATTTCTGCTGCTCATCACCGGACCGAATATGGGCGGTAAGTCCACTTATTTGCGGCAGGCGGCGCTGATTTCGATTTTGGCGCAGATGGGGTCTTTCGTTCCCGCGGCGCAGGCGAAACTGCCTTTGCTGGACAGGATATTTACGCGGATAGGCGCGTCGGATAATTTGGCGCGAGGGCGGTCAACGTTTTTGGTGGAAATGAGCGAGGTGGCCGCTATTTTGAACACTGCAACTGCGGCGAGCCTGGTGCTGCTGGACGAAGTGGGGCGCGGGACGGCGACATTTGACGGGCTCTCAATCGCATGGGCGGTAGTGGAGGCTTTGCATGGTGGCGCGCAGCCGCGAACTTTGTTTGCCACGCATTATCACGAGCTGACGGAACTCGAGCAACTGCTGCCGGGCGTGAAAAACGTGCATGTATCTGTGGAAGAAGCGGGGAACGACATTATTTTTCTCCGGCGCGTGGAGCCGGGGAGCGCGGACAAGAGCTACGGCATCGAAGTGGCGCGCCTGGCGGGGTTGCCGAACAACGTGATTTCGCGCGCGCGCGAAATTCTGCGGCGGCACGAACGCAGCGAGGAGAGGCTTACGAAGGAATTGTCGCCGGGGGCTGTGCCGCCCGAGCCGCAACAGACGAGTTTTGCCGCGCTCGATCAGTCGGTTCTCGACGCGTTGCGGGGCGCGGATTTGGATAAGCTGACGCCGCTGGAGGCGTTGAATTTGTTGGCGGCAATGCAGAAGCAATTGGAGTGAGGGCGACGCGCCCGTATCTAATGGTGGCGATACGTAGCCAAGTATGTTTGCCGGGCACGATATATCGTGCCCCTACTGCAAGGGCGGCGGTGAGAAGAAGAAAGAGTGGCGGGTAAACAATGCTGGTGATGGGGATGATGTCGGGGACGTCGGCGGACGGAATTGATGTGGCGCTGGCGCGAATCTCGGGCGCGCCGCCGGAGCTGAAGGCACAGTTCGAAGGACATTTTCACACTTCGTTTCCACCTTATTTGCGGGAAACGATTCTGCGGCTGGCGAACGGGAAAGCTACAACGACGGCGGAGATCAGCGAGCTGAATTTTCTGCTCGGCGAGCAACTGGCCAAAGCGGCGATTCGGGCAGCTGGACACTGGCGCGTGGCGCTGGGGAAAATTTCTTTGATCGGTTCGCATGGGCAGACGATATTTCATCTAGGCTCAAAGGCACGCTTTCAAGGCACGGTGCGGGCCGCGTCCACGCTCCAAATTGGAGATACCAGCATCATCGCCGAGCGCACGGGAATTACGACGGTGGGAGATTTCCGTCCCGCGGACATGGCTGCGAGCGGACAGGGAGCGCCGCTGATGCCCTTTGCCGATTATTTGCTTTACCGCGACGCGCTGCGCGGGCGCGTGGCGCTGAACATCGGGGGCATTGCCAATGTGACGGTGATTCCCGCGAGGGCACGTCGTAAGGACGTGTTCGCGTTCGATACGGGGCCGGGAAACATGATCGTGGACGCGCTAACCGAACGGACCACTCGAGGGCGCGCGTCCTACGACCGCGATGCAAGGATCGCGCTTGGCGGGCGGACGATTCAGGAATTGCTCTCAAGGCTAATGCGCGAACCGTACCTGCTGAAGAAGCCTCCCAAATCGACGGGGCGCGAGCAATTCGGAAGCGCCTACGCGGACTTTTTGATGGAGTGGGGAAAAAGGCACCATGCGGGCGCAGCGGACCTGATTCGGACGGCGACGGTTTTTACTGCGCTTTCAATTGCCGACGCCTTTCGCCGGTTTATTTTGCCGCGCGCGGAAGTGCATGAGTTGATTGTGGCGGGAGGCGGCGCGCGCAATCCCCTGATCATGGCGCAACTGGCGGCGTCGTTGCCGGGAATCGAGGTGGTGCCCGCTAGCCTCTTTGGCGTGCCCGTGGAGGCGAAGGAGGCTTTCGGATTTGCGTTGATGGCCTATGAGACGTATCACGGGCGGCCGAGCAATGTGCCGTCGGCTACGGGGGCACGGCATTCCGCAATTCTGGGGAAAGTCGCGCGGGTCGGAGATGGGAAGGCTTCTGCTAGGCGCTGAGGGCTTTGTGGATTTCGGCGTCGGGGAGGGCGCCTTCGCGGGCGATGGTCCAATCGTCGCCATCGATGCGAACGATGGTGGACGCTAGAGTGCCACCGGTATCACCCGCATCCAGAATCAGCGGGAGGCGTTCACCAAGTTGCTTGACGATTTGCTCGGCATTGGTGCACGAGGGATGACCGGAAAGGTTCGCGCTGGTGCCGGTGATGGGGCCGCCGACGGCTTCGATTAGCTCCGAGGCGATCTGCGAGTCCGGCCAGCGAAGAGCGACCCATCCTGTATTGCCGGTAACTTTCAGCGGGAGACGGTGAGTGGCCTCGACGACGAGAGTGAGAGCGCCGGGCCAAAATTTGTTTGCGAGAGTGAGAAAAGTGTCAGAGACATCGCGCGCGAGCGTAACCGCCTGCTCGACGGAATTGACGAGGATCGGGAGGGCACGCGTCTCCGGGCGCGACTTGAGCTGAAAAACGCGCTCGATGGCATAGAGATTGAATGGATCGGCGGAAAGACCGTAGAAAGTGTCAGTGGGAATGGAGATTACGCGGCTGCGTTTGATGAAGCTGGCGGCGTAGTCGATGACATGCCGCTCCGGTGCTTCGCGTGAAACTTTCAGAATTTCCAGGGCCAATGTTCACTCGCGCGGGCTGCGCCTGATCAATTTCGGATGCAAATTATAACAGCCAGCCGCCGAGATGCAAGGTACACCGCTGCAATACGTTACCCGGTGCCGCGGGGGGCGAGGCCACCACGCAATGGAGCGACGTGGCGGCGTTTGGGCAGGTTTACCTACGAAGGACCATTTGCTAGGCTTGCGGAATGAAGCGCGATTCAGCGACTTTTGCGCAGCGGGCGGATAGCAGGCTGCGGGGAGTTGGCACCGAACGCGGCGACACGATCGCGAGCCGCGACAACAAGTGGCTGAAATTATTTCGGGCTGCGCTGCGCGGAACGGGACCGCGGGCGGGCGAGGCAATTGGCGTCGAGGGACCGAAGTTCATCGAAGACGCGCTGCGATCGGGGCTGGAGGCAGATGCGCTGCTGGTGAGCGAGTCGGGCGAACGGCATGCGGCGGCTGTGCTGCGAGCCGCTAGCGAAAGCGAGGCGGGGATTGCGCGAGGCCGCGTGCTGCGGACTAGCGACAAACTTTTTGAAAGCGTGGCGGGAACGGACGCGCCACAAGGGATAGCGGCGCTTTTTCGCCAGCCGGCGTGGTCGCTGGAAGACGTTCTGCGCGGCTCGGGAGCGATACGCGAGAGTGCGGCGCTGGTGATTGTATTGGCGGAGGTGCAGGACCCGGGGAATGTGGGGACGGCGCTGAGGTCGGCGGAGGCGTTCGGGGCGACTGGGGCGATTGCTACGCGAGGGACCGCGGACCCGTGGTCGCCTAAGGCGCTGCGCGCGTCGGCGGGGTCGATACTGCGGTTGCCGGTGATTCGCGGGATGGCGATACCGATTTTGCTGGCGCAGTTGCGGGTGGCCGGCGTGAAAATTTATGCAGCGAGATCCGCGCCCGGTGCGGCTGATCCGGGGGGCGCAGCGGCCGGGATTTCCTTGCAGGCGGATTTGCGCGAGCCGGCGGCGATTTTCGTTGGCAGCGAGGGCGGCGGCGTGCCCGAACCGATTTTGCACGCTGCGGATGCGATCATTTCCATTCCGACGAGGGCAGCCGTGGATTCGTTGAACGCGGGAGTGGCGGCGTCGATTGTGTTGTACGAGGCGGCGAGGCAGCGAACGGAAGCGGCGCGGGCGGCATCTGAGCTTTGACGGCTGCGGGAGCAAACGTGGGACTATTTCGGGCGATTGAGCCGGAGCAGGAGCCGCAGGCTGGGCGTCCGCTGGCGGACAGAATGCGTCCGCAAACCCTGGACGAATTCATCGGCCAAGAGGAGCTACTCGGTCCCGGCAAACCGCTGCGCACGCAGATCGAGCGCGACGACTTGGGCTCGATGCTGCTGTGGGGTCCTCCGGGATGCGGGAAAACGACGCTGGCGCGAATTATCGCCAAGCGCACTCGGAGCGAATTCATACCATTTAGCGCGGTGCTCTCCGGCATCAAGGAAATCAAGGAGGTGATGGCGAAGGCGGAGCGCGCGCGCCACTACGGACAGCGGACGATTGTTTTCGTGGACGAGATGCATCGCTTCAACCGCGCGCAGCAGGATGCGTTTTTGCCGCACGTGGAGGCGGGAAATATTTTGCTGATCGGGGCCACCACGGAGAATCCGTCGTTTGAAGTGATCGCGCCGCTGCTTTCGCGGATGAAAGTGTACGTGTTGCGCGCGCTGGCTGAAGAGCAAATTGCGGAGTTGCTGCGGCGGGCGATTGCCGATCCCTCGCGCGGATTGGGAAAAGATCGGATTGAGGCGAGCGAAAAAATCATCGAGCGCATTGCGGTGCTCGCGAATGGCGATGCGCGCGCCGCGTACAACACGCTCGAAGCGCTGGTGGCTGGGACCGAAGCGGGCGCGGACGGGCGGCTCGTCCTTTCCGAGAGCCGGCTTGAAGACGTGTTGCAAAAGAAGCTGCTGCCGTACGATAAGTCCGGCGAAGAACACTACAATCTCATTTCGGCGCTGCACAAATCGGTCCGAAATTCCGATCCGGACGCGGCTCTCTATTGGCTGGCGCGAATGCTCGAATCGGGCGAGGACCCGCTCTACCTGGCGCGACGGATGGTGCGGATGGCGAGCGAGGACATTGGCCTCGCCGAGCCCGGCGCGCTGGCGATAACTCATCGCGGCAAAAGAAGCGTTTGAATTCATCGGGCCGCCCGAGGGAAATTTGGCGCTCGCACAGGCGGCGGTCTATCTGTCGCTTGCTCCGAAATCGAACGCCCTATACACCGGATATGGCGCGGTCCACGAAGATTTACAGCAAACCATCGCGGAGCCCGTTCCCCTGCATCTAAGAAATGCCGTCACCGGATTGATGAAGCACCTTGGATACGGCAAAGGTTATCAGTACGCGCACAATGTGGAGGAGAAAGTGACGGACATGACGTGCCTGCCCGAAAGCCTGGCGGGCCGCACGTATTACCAGCCCACGGATCAGGGATTCGAGGCGCGAATCCGGCAGAGACTCGAAGAGATCAGGCGCATTCAAAAGAAAACACAAGGGCCGAGGTCCGGAGAGTGACGCGAATCCTTCGCGGCGCGCAAAAGCCGCCGCTCACTTCCCTGCTCGGCGTGCCGGTGATTCTCGGAGTGCTGCTATTCTATGGGGCGGGGTTGCCCGCGCAAGATAGTCCCAAGTTCATAATCAACGAAGACTGCCAGGTATTCGATATCGCGTCGAACAATTCCATTGTGTACGCGGTGCCGCATCTGAAGCGAATCCGCAGATTGGTTCTCGAACGCGACGATATATCGGTCGCCACTCCCGCCGGGAAAACCAGGCAAATCGTGGACGCGGACAAGTTTCTGCCGCCGACTCCGCCGGGCGGCTTCGTGGTGAACTCCTTATCGTGGTCGCCCGACGGGCGGCGAATCGCAGTGAGCATGACGCTGCAGCAGGCGCCCGCCGGATTCACGATGGACAAGAAGGAAGCCAAGAAGCGCGGCAATATGGACGATAACGAGGAGAATGCGCCGATTTTGCCGAAGGGAGGCGGCAGGGCCATCGCGCTGCTCGAAGACGATGGCCGCGAAATCAAGGTTGCCAACTCGAAGACGCAGTTCATTGAGGGCGGCGTGGACGCCACGTGGCTGGCCGACGGCAAGACCGCGGTTTATCTGACGGGCGGTCCGCCGTGGGCGATTTCCCGCGTGCAACCTGAAGACGGAAAGACCAGCGTTCTATTCGAGGGCCACAAGTTCGACGCCGTGGTTTGGGACGCGAAGCGAAACCAGGCGTTTGCGATCGGCGATCTGAGCCTTCGAGGGCAGCAGACGCTGGTAAAGCTCGACCTCTTGCACGAATTCGTGACCGAGATCGCGCGCGTGAAGAATTATCAGGGATCGCTGACGGTGTCACCCTCGGGAGATCGGGTGGGATTTTTCGAAGATGGGGACACTGTGGAGGTGATCGACGTTTTGCACCCGGATCAACCTCTGCGGATGCGGGTGGGGTACGGGCGATTCGGATGGGGCCGCGAAGAGCGACACATTCTCCTCAAACGAGGTCCCGAGGAGCGGTCGAATATTTTACTTTGGATTGGGCTGCACGACGGGACGTTCAAATCTGTTCTGCACGGTCTGGTATTTCACGACTTTGAAATTGCGCCCGACGGAGAAACACTCGCGGTCACCGACCCGGGAAGGCGGATATTGAAAGTTTACCCGCTGGAATAAGGACCGCACGACACTGCTTACTGTAACCGGAAGCGCCTGATGTGCTCCTTCAAAATGCACGCGTTCATCACAACCAAGAGACCGGCACGGCGCGCTCGCTCGGCTGCCTCCGCGTGAATTACGCCTTCCTGCATCCAAACGCCAGAGGCTCCGATGCGAATCGCCGATTCGACGATTTCCGGGACAAATTCCGAGCGCCGGAAAATATCGACGATGTCCACATGATCCGGAATGTCTTCGAGCCGCGCGTAGCACTTCTCGCCCAGAACTTCCGTTTCGGCCGGGTTTACTGGAATGACGCGGTAGCCTACTGACTGCAAATATTCGGCGACGCCGTGGCTGGGGCGATGGCTGCGGCTCGAGAGTCCAACAACTGCGATCACGCGGCTGTTCTTCAGAAGGTCGCTGACCGAATCCCCCGTGGCCGTCAATCGGTTCGGACCAGCGCTCGAATTCGAGTCTTCCAAGCTTTTAGCCATACCACTCCTTAGATAATTTCTCAAATTATGACGGCGCAAACCTGCCGATGGCAGGATTCTCCGATAGGTTCCGGAGACCGCCTGCGCACGAAAGTCCCGGCCTGCGATGGCGCTCGCCCTCAGATGGCTTTCTAGAATTCCCCCAAAGCTGTTGATTGAATCATACCGGATTTTTGCGAGTAATGGGCAGGCGAAGTTGGCCGATTAGGACCGTATGTCATCCGGACTAGGAGGTAAGAAGACGATGCAGTGGGGGCAACGCTGAGCATGCGACCGGAACCTTCAAACCGTCGAAAGTACCCCCGCATCCAGGCGAAAGGAATGCGCGTCCGCTGGAAATCCGATGGTAAAACCATGGCTTCGCGCTTGGAGAATGTGGGACTCGGAGGCCTCTATTTGCATACCGCGAACCCCGTGCACGAAGGCACCATGATTGATGTGGTTCTTGACCTGCCGGCGGGTCAAGTGCACGCGCGCGCGAAGGTGCGCCGCTCCACGCCGGCGAAAGGCATGGGCCTGCAGTTTATCCAGATGACGCCGGAGGACCGGGCGAAACTGAACCGGTACTTGGCCGCGCCGGAGGTTTCCGCAAAAGCTCCTGCCGCAGTTTCTCCGGCTCAAGGTTCAAGACCGCCGAATGTATCATTCGCAAATTCCAAGCTAATGATTTCGCCTCAAAGGGAGGAACAGGCTCGGCTTCGATTCGAGCGGGAGGTGAGGCAACTTTTCGACGTGACCGGCAAGGGTAGCTACTATCAGCTTCTGGGCGTTACATCCGAATTCACTGCCAGCGAAATCAAAAAGAGCTTTTATTCTTTGGCTCGCAAATTTCATCCGGACAACCATGCTCGTAGCGATGAGTTAGTTGCGCGGCTGGAAGACCTGATGACCGTGATTACGGAAGCTTACAAGACGCTTGCGAACGAAGAGACGCGGTCCGCCTACGACAAGGCCCTGGCCAAGATGGGCGGCCTTAACATTCGTCGAGGAAAGCGCGGGACCGAGGTATCCGTCGAAGGATGGCTCATGCGAGCGAACCAGTGCTTGCGCGTGAAGAACTTCGCCGGTTCGGTTGTCTGGCTGCGAAAATGCGTTGAAGCGGCGCCGGAACACGCGTCATACCGTGCCATGCTGGCACGCAGCCTTGCTACCTTGCCGCAATACCACCATGAGGCGATCGGCCATTTCCAGAAAGCGATTGACCTTGATCCGTGGAAAGAGCCGGTCTACCTTCAATTCGCTGAACTGCTCGAGAAGATGGGGCTATCGTCGCGGGCGCGCGGCGTTTATTCCAGGCTTCTCGATATCTCCCCCGAACATACGAAGGCTTGCGAGCGGCTCGCAATGCTCGAGCCTGCGAAAAAGAACCAGAAACCCGCCGCTTGGCTCGCCCACTTGCTCACCAGGAAAAGCTAACCGCGCTGGGCACGCCTATCTGCGCCTTCCGTACGCAAAAGGGATACCTTAGCGCGAGCGCTGCACCTTGCGACGCCGGGGCTTCAGGGCAGAAGCTTTTCGAGGGGCCGAATCGCCGTCCAGCGCGCGGTTGAGCGCGGCAACTTCGCCGGGTGAGAGCGCCCGATGGCCGCCGGGCGGCAGCGAACCGAGGTCGAGATTCGCGAGGCTGACTCGCTTCAGCTTTTCGACGGGGTGACCGGTCTGAAAGAGCCTGTTGCGCAAGGCATCGCGCCGCGCGTCGGAGAGTGTGACGATGTACCACGGAGCGTCCTTGCCGCGCACGCGCGAGATGCGGGCGCCGGTAGTGCGCCCTAGAGTTTCGATTTCCTCGAAGGTTAGCAGCGTTTTCAGCTTGAGTTGATAGACCTGCGGCACATTCCGCGCCTTCAGGATGCGGTTTGCGAGATCGCCGTCGTTCGTGAGGAACACCAAGCCGGAGGAATGGTATTCGAGGCGCCCCACCGGGAAAACACGTTCGGGAATTCCGTGCAAGAGATCGCGCAAGGAGCGGCGGCCCTCCGGATCGCTCAGGGTGGAAACGACTTCCGGCGGCTTGTGAAGCAGCAGATACACGCGTTCGGCGTCGTGGCGCAGGAGTTTGCCAGCAACCTTGATGTGGTCGCGCGACTCATCCGCTTTGGTGCCCAATTCGGTGACGACCCGGCCGTTCACGGTAACCAGGCCCGAGGCCATCATCTCTTCGGCGCGGCGCCGCGAGGCGATTCCGGCGCGCGCAATAATTTTTTGAAGACGTTCTTCCATTTGTTTGCGCGACGCAGTTGCCGCGAGATTCAGCTTAACGAAAATAGCGTGGATGACGAAGCGCTAAGATGCCCACCACTATGGCTCCTGGCAATGGCAGAGCTTCCAAAGGTAATCGAAAAATGCCCGGGCGCTGGGATCGACGGGCAGATTGCCGGAATACGCCGGCGATTCACCTCCCAAGTCGACCAGCGCTGTTGGTCCAGCGGGACTGTGGAACGTCAGGAGATAGCCGGGCGGTGCCGCTGAACTCGCGTCATTCGAAATAAGCTTCCCTGCGTCGCAGTGATAGCGCTGCCCGAAAATGCTCTTGAAGAGTGCAGGCGCTCCTTGATTGAGGCCCAGGTTGCCATGGTACCAAAGCTTGTTGCCGGTCCAATCGAGCACGCTCGATGAGCCGGAGGACGATCGAAACGTAAGCTGCGTAATTACCCGCACAGGCGCTTCGGCTCCCACTGGTGTCGGCCCGGGACGAGAGGCCCCCGCTCCCGTAGATACGACCGGCATAATATGGCCCGGCTCGCTGGCGAATTCACGCGGATGCGCGGGTACGTCAACCGCGCCTGTCGTTCCGCTTGGCACGTCGAGCACCACGAAGCGCAGGCGCTGGTTGCCGGGCTTTGCGTCGTAGTCAAAAATGTTGCGAATGCCGTTCGCTTGCCAGCCCTGGTACAGCGTCTCCGGCACGGGCCGCGACAAATCCTTCGGGTAGAACTGGAATGAATCACCCGCCGGATCGAATTCGCACACCGCCATCCGCAGCCTCAGCTGGCGAGAGCCGCTGTCCGAGGCCAAACTCAGGGCGCTTGGCGATATCGTGAGCAAATATCTGGCAGGGAGCGCCGGCGCCTGTGACTTTGGCGGCGTAATAGCTTCGGCGGTCAGCGGGATTGACCGAGAGGGCAGCGGATCCATGCAAGCCTGGCGAAGGAGATCTTGCGGCGGCTGCTTGGCGAGGTCCGCAAGGTCGGTGGCGAAATAGCCGCTGCGGTAGCGAAGCTTCAGTCCGTGTTGGCTGCTTTTGACGCTGATTTTGTGAAAGCTTCCGTCCCATCGCACGTCCTGTGGAGAGTAGCCGAGTTCGTAATAGACCGAGCTATCGTTCAGCGCGCTTTCCACGCAGCCGGAAAGGTCGTTGGTGTTCTTGCAAGGCTTTCCGCCCGTTTCGTCCGCCAGCTCTTGCATCGTGGCTTGCGCGCTGAATCGCTCGGTATCTTCTCGATTGAGCTGGGCGCCGAAACCTGCGCCCGGGTTGAACCCGTTGATGTGCGGGTTTTGGGCCGTGGAATATAGCGCCGGCGTTTGGAGCCCCTGTGCATCGACGGGGTAGATGGCGACTTGAGCGTCGGTCAATGTTTCGATAGCCTTCCGGACCTTATTCTCGTAAGAAGCGCTGCCGATGAACTCCTGCCCGGGGATTTTTGTGGTGGAGGGAGAGAGGCCAAGCGCGGGATTGCCTCCGAAGTCGGACGTGGGCAGCAGCCAAAGCGGAAAAGATGCCGAGCACCAGATCAGATTCTTCCGGCCGGGATAACTTTGGAGGTACGTCGCGATGGCGATCATGGCGCTGGTGGTTTCATCCACGCGAATCGCCATCTGTTGCTCATACGCTGCTTTCTCGAAGTCCTCGAGTGCCTGTGTTTCGGATGTTTCTGTCCCGCCGTTTTGGTCCAGCGCGACATTCGACGCACTATTGGCATCGTCCTGGGGATTCTGCTCGATGGAAAGCGGATTGAGTGTCTTGTCGATCGCCGCGCGCAGCAGCGCTGGGTCGGTAGTGAAGTTCTGCACCACGCGTAAATTATGGGAGAGGGCCAACACAGCAGTTGGCGTGGTCGCGGGCAAAGTTTTCAGGAGCAGGAGCATGTGGCGGCGCGCTTCGACTTGATACTGAATTTCCGTGTTAAGCGCATCCATCAGAAGGATGGTCGGCGGAATCGTAATTCCAGCGAGCGGTTGGTTTGAATACACTGCTGCGCCCAGCCTCGGAACTTTAGTTCCCTCCGAAGGCGCTTTCTTCGAATGATCCACGAACTCGAAATGCGCGATTGCCTGCGGGCCGTGGCCCATGTCGAACACTCGAAAATCGCTGGCCGTGAGACCGCGCACAGCATTTCCGTGCGAGTCAGTGACGACCACATCCACGGTGATCAGGCGCGTTTTCGTTTTAAGGGTACCGTTGGAGGGGGGAGGAAGCGACTGCAAAGACGGGTTCTGCTGAGGTACAGGGGCTGCGCCGGATGGACCGGCGGCTAAAAAAGTAAGGCCTGCGATTAAAATAGCTATGCGCATTCAGATGGCAGATGGCTCACACGTGCGGACGGTCCGGCTGCGGCGGTATTCTACATGAACCTACTGATTAATTAACCGGGCAGAACAAGCTAGGAGCCATCGGAGTTGCTGGCTGAAGCCGCGCGACTCTGGCCTGAGGATCCTTCCACTTCGTCTTCTGCGAGTTCGGCGAGATCGTCGGTTTCGCCGGATTCGCGAATTTTGGCCGCGTCTGCCGAATCGGAGGGCAACATGCCGCCGGGTTCCGCTAATTGCTCGCCGTGCGGCGCGGCCGCGGGATCTTGGCTGGATTGGTCTGCTACATCGCCAGGCTCGGTGGGCGCTATGCCAGTGTCGGAGCCGAGCGCGGCCTGCGCTAGCTGCTCGAATTCCTTCAGGCTCGGTAGCTCGTCTAGATCGGAAAGGCCGAAGCGCATCATGAACTGCTTCGACGTGCGATAGAGGATGGGTCGGCCAATCACTTCCTTGCGGCCCGCCGTGGTGATCAATCGCTTCTCGAGAAGAGTTTTGATGACGCCCCCGACGTTAACTCCGCGAATTTCGTTGATCTCGGGTACGGTGACCGGCTGCTTGTAGGCGATCACGGCGAGCGTTTCGAGAGCGGGCATCGTCAAGCGCAACGGCGGCTGGAGGCTCTTGATGAATTTGCGCACCACGTCGTGATGTTGCGGCTTGGTGTAAAACTTCCAGCCGCCGGCAACCTTGCGGACTTCGATGCCGCGCTGATCGATTTGATAGGACGCGACAAGAAGATCTAGCCCTGCGCGCGCGACGGTTTTCTCGACGCCGAGAGCGCTGGCGATCTGGTCTAGCGTAGCGGGCTCGTCCGCTGCGTAGACGATGGCTTCGAGCGCGGCTTGAATTTCTTCTGGCGTTGTGGTCACAAGTACTGCTCCTCGATTTTCGACATGGCGTCGGGGCCGGCGAAGACGGCGTCGAACATTTTGTGTTTTCGCAAGGCGATATCCGCAAACAACTCCGACTGAACCAGGATTACGGCCTGCATGCGCACCATTTCGAGCACGGCCAGCAGAGCGACGATCATGGCATTGCGCGTCTCGCAGTTTTCGAAAAAGCCGATGAGCGAAACGGGCTCGTCCGTGACCATCAACCGCTGGCGGAGACGGTCCATCATCTGCGCGATGGTTACGGATTCGTGGCGAAGTTCAAACTTGGTGACTTCCTTGCGGCGTTCGAGCATCTGCTGAAAAGTCTTGATCAGATCGACGAGCGAGACGACGAGTTCGCCTTCAACCGCGTCGCCCGTGTATAGCGCGCGGTCCGGACGCGACCATACGTGCGCTTCGATTTGCTGTTTTTGATAGAGAAGCTGCGCCGCATTCTTGAACTTTTCGTGCTCCAGCAAGCGATGAACCAGTTCGTCGCGCGGGTCTTCCGGCGCGTTGGGATCGGCGAGCGGATCGGCCGGGAGCAGCATCTTCGATTTAATGTGAATCAGTGTGGCCGCCATGTAAATAAAATCGGCGGAGACGTCGATATCGAGCTTTTCGAGCTGGTGTAAGTAATCTAAATACTGCTCGGTGACCTTGGCGATGGGAATATTGTGGATATCCATCTCCTGCTTCCGAATTAAATCCAGCAGAAGATCGAGCGGGCCTTCGTAGCTCGGCAGATTGATCCGATAGGGTGTCGCCATATTCAACCTATGCTTGCTTCCACGCGGCAATTCGCAGCCGACGGTAATCCAGTTCCCAATTTCCATTCCTAAACAGTTCCGGACGAGCCTGCCTTTCGATTTCGCGCAGGAAATCCTTCTGGCGCTCGGCCGGAAAGCGATCCAAAGCAAATTTCAAGAACATGCGTATCCAAGTCTCCAGGCCTTTCTCGCCATCTTCCAGGCGCGTGGGCCGATCGAAGAGCTTTGCCTCGCGAACTTCGAGCCCTTCCTTTTCCAAGAGCGTTGCGTACTCCGCCACGCTTGGGTAATACCAAATGTTGTCTGCGAGCCCGCCGTGAATCCCGAATTTAACGTATGCCCTATTGATCGCGTCGAGCAGGCGGCTGACATTTCCCTTGCCGCCAAATTCTGCAACGAAGCGTCCTCCGGGCACGAGGGCTGTGGCCACGCCGCGGACCACCAATTCCGGTTCGACGATCCAATGCAGCACGGCGTTGGAGAAAACGGCGTCGAATTGCCGCTCGAAATGCATGTGGCGCGCGTCGGCGACTTCAAAGTGCAGATCGCGGAACTGTGCGCGCGCTTCGGAAATCATCTCAGGGGACTGGTCGATGCCGATCACGTCTGCGCCCGTTGCTGCGATTTCGGCGGTCAGGCGTCCCGTGCCGCACCCAAGATCCAGAATGCGCTCGCCGGTCTTGCGGAGATAGAAGCTCGACGACGCCCTTCGCTCTTTCCCACACGAAGGCGTGCTTATCGTCATAAAGCTTCGCGTCCCAGGTGATGGCTGTCATTTCTCTTTGCCGCACCTCATGCTACTTGAATATTGCGGCGCGGACGCGCTTCATTGTGCGTCGCGCAGCGGCATGCGCCTTTTTGTCGCCCGCACCGAGAATATCCCAAACTTGCTGCGGATTGGCCTCGAATTCCTTGCGCCGTGCTTGAATCGGCTCAATCCATTTGACCAGATTATCCGCCATGGCCGCTTTGCATTCGATGCAGCCGATGCCGGCGGTGCGGCAACCGTGGTCCGACCAGGCGATCGTCTCGGGCGGCGAAAATAATTTGTGCCATGCGAAAACGGGGCAAACTTCGGGGCGGCCAGGATCGGTCCGGCGCTGGCGCTGCGGGTCCGTGATCATGTTGCGGACTTTTGTGCGAATCTCGTCGGGCGGATCGGAGAGCCAGATCGCGTTGCCGTAGCTTTTCGCCATGCGGCGGCCGTCGGTTCCGGGCAATCGCGGCGTTTGCAGTGAGCAAATGCCTCAGGCTCGCGCAAAATCCGCGATCGCAGGAATCTTCGTATGCTTCTTGCGCGCCGAGCTGTTCAAGAAAGTTTTCGATGCCGATTCGTCGCAGCGCCGTTTTTCGGATAACCGAACGAACTACGCCCGACCTCCTCTTCTGAGGGCCGTCCCAATTTGCAGAAGTCCCGAGCTGCCCTGTAAGAGAAGTCTGGTTCGCAGCGCCCGCTCGAATCTTGGCAGCAGCCGAACAGGACTCTTTGATCTCAACCGCAAATGTGGCGTTGAACCGGCGCACAATCTCGCGCGTCAGCTCCACGTGCGGCACCTGATCCTCGCCTACCGGAACAAAATCGGCGTCGTAGATGACGATGTCCGCCGCTTGCAGCAGCGGATAGCCGAGAAAGCCGTAGGTGCCCAGGTCGCGGTCCTTCAGATTCTCGATCTGCTCTTTGTAGGTGGGCACGCGCTCGAGCCACGAGAGCGGCGTGATCATTGAAAGCAGCACATACAACTCGGCATGCTCCAGTATGCTCGACTGGACAAACAATGTTGATTTGCCGGGATCGAGCCCGACCGAAAGCCAATCCATCGCCACTTGCAGCGTGTTTTCGGAGATGGAAGAAGTGTCCTCGTAATGCGTGGTCAGCGCGTGCCAATCGGCGACGAAAAAGAAGCATTCATATTCTTCCTGGAGCTTGAGCCAATTCTGGAGGGCGCCGAAATAATGGCCGAGATGCAGACGGCCGGTTGGCCTCATACCGCTTAGAACTCGTTTGCGCTTCGCCACTCTGTGGGAAAACCTCAGCTAGGAGATTGAAATGTGAAAAGGAAATGCTCCACGCGATGCTAGCACAGAAGGCCACAGTTCAGAGTTGAGAGTTGAGAGTTGAGAGTTGAGGGCAAAGGCGAAGCGCTAGAGCTTCAGCAGTTCGCGCAGGCGCTTGGTTTGGTTGCGCGAGACGGGAATTTCGCTGGCGCGCTTGTCGTTCATCTTTAGCATGAAACTCGACTTGAACCACGGCATCACTTCCTTGATGTGGTTGATATTCACCAGATAGGAGCGGTGCGGCCGCCAGAACACACCGGGATCCAGGGCCTCCATCAAATCTTCCACCGTGCGGTAGTTCGAGACGCCCTCGGCGTCGCGCGAAAATATGGTGATTTCGCCATCCTGAATCGAGGCGTAGATCATTTCGTCCGCATCAATCAAAATCATGCGCGATTGCGACTTCACCAAAAGCTTCACGGGGGCCAAGCGGCTGCAGCTTGGGCATGCCCTTGCCTAGCTGTCCGACGAGCGCCTCGAGGCGATCGACGGCGATGCGTGCGCGTCCACCATTTTCTTCGCACGCTGTAGGGCCCGTGCGATGCGAGCTTTGTCGAACGGCTTCAGGACGTAGTCCACGGCATTCACTTCGAAACGCCTGAACGGCGTAATGATCGTAGGCGGTGGCGAAGACGATTTGAGGCATCGGCAGCTTGCGTTCCATCAGTTTTTTGATCACCGCGAAGCCGTCGAGGCCCGGCATATGCACATCGAGGAACACCAAATCAGGCTCGTGCTCCTTGATCAGCGCGACTGCCTCCAGCCCGTTTTTGCCCTGCGCGACGACATTGACCTCGGAAAAACCCTTCAGCAAGAAGCCAGCTCGTCGCGCGCGGGACGTTCGTCGTCCACAATGACGGTGTTGATCTGCATGGATGCGCCTGCGAGAAGTATATAGGAAATCGAGGGCGCGGGACCGAGGCTAGGGTAGAATTGCTGCGCGGTTGCGGCCCAAGGAGCGGGCGTGAAATCGAGGAAGAGCAACGAAAGCAGCGAAAGGCAAAAATTCTGAGTAGCAAGACTCTGTTTCGCGGGCGCGTATTCGCGCTGAAACGCGATCGAGTGCTCGAGCCCAGCGGCGTGACGGTCATTCGGGAATTTGTGCGAGCATCCCGGGTCGGTCGTGGTGTTGCCGGTGTTGCCAGACGGGCGCATCGTGCTGATTCGCCAGTACCGGCATGCCGCCGGACAATATTTGTGGGAGCTGGTCGCCGGCCACAAGGAGCCGCACGAGGACTTTCTTCCCGGCGCGCACCGCGAATTGCAGGAAGAAACCGGCTACACCGCGCGCAAAATCCGCAAGCTGCTTGAAGTGTTCCCTTCCCCAGGTTTGCTCGGCGAGAAAATGGTGATATTTCTGGCGGAGGGTCTCACGAAGGGCAAAGCGCGTCCGGAAGACGATGAGAAAATCACGCAGCGCATTTTGACGTTGACCGAAGCTCGGAAATGGATTCGCAGCGGCAGAATTCGAGACTCAAAGACCGTGGCGGGCATTCTCTACTACTCTACGTTTCTTGCGCGGGGAAAATAGTTAGGCTCGCAAATCGGAGAAGCAGCAGTGGAAAACAAAGAAGTCGCGAAAATATTGCGCGAGACGGCGCAACTACTTGAAATCGATGGCGCTATTATCGGTCGATATCGCAGCTATGAAAAAGTGGCCGAACTGCTTTACAGCATTCACGAGCGCGTCGAGGACTTGGCCAAAGACCCCAAGAAGCTGAAAGAGCTTCCCGGCGTGGGCGACAGCATGGCCGAGCACATCCGCGAAATCCTTGCCACCGGCGATTACGCGCTGCGCCAAAAGCTTCTGAAGAAATATCCGCCCACGCTGCTGGACTTGCTCCATTTGCAATCGCTTGGCCCAAAAAAGGTGGCGTTTCTCTGGAGCAATTTCAAAGTGGCTACCGTTGATGGAATCGCAGCACTTGCGCGTGAAGGCAAACTGCGCGACCTTCCGGGCTTTGGCGAAAAGAGCGAACAGAACATTCTGAAGGCGGCCGAACAGCACAAGAACCTTTCGGGATCGGGGCGCGTACGCCTGAATGTTGCCGACGATGAGGCGCAAAAACTGAGCGCCTACATCACGAAAGCAGGCGATGTCGTCGAGTCGGTGACGCCGGCGGGATCGTTGCGCCGGGGCCGCGAAACCGTTGGCGATCTCGATCTTCTCGTCACTATGCGTCCCGGAAAAGACAGGCAGAAAGACATCGATGCGGTGGCCGAGCATATCCTGAAATATCCAGGCATCGATCAAACGCTCGCGCACGGCGAAAACAAAGTCAGCTTTCTGCTGGGCAACGGCTTGCAAGTGGATGTGCGGCTGCTCGAAAAGAAGTCCTTCGGCGCGGCGCTGCTTTACTTCACGGGATCGAAGGCGCACAACGTCGCGCTTCGCGGCCGCGCGCTGGATATGGGCTGGACGCTCAATGAATATGCCCTCACCACTTTGAAAGGCGGAAGAGCGGTGGCGGGCAAGACCGAAGAGGAGGTGTACGCGAAGCTCAAACTCGCCTATATAGAGCCGGAATTACGCGAGATGACGGGCGAGATCGAAGCGGCGGAACAGGGCACGCTGCCGCACCTTGTCACGTTGAAGGATATTCGCGGCGACTTGCAGATGCACACCACCGCCTCCGACGGCCGCAACTCAATCGAAGAAATGGGCGAAGCGGCGCACTCGCTCGGCTATGAATACATCGCGCTGACCGATCATTCACAGGCGGTGACCGTCGCGAACGGCATGGATGAAGCGCGGACGCTGGCGCAAATCAAGAAAATCCGCGCCGCGCAGGAGCGCGTTCCCGGCATTCGCCTGCTTGCGGGCATCGAAGTGGACATCAAGAAAAATGGCGCGCTCGATCTCGATAATGAGGTCCTCGCGCAGCTCGACGTAGTCGTCGCGTCCGTTCACTCCTACATGAATATGGAGCGCGCCGAGATGACGGACAGGATTTTGGCGGCGATGGAGAATCCCTATACCCAGATCATCGCGCATCCCACAGGCCGGCTTCTGTTGCGTCGCGAGCCGTTTGACTACGACATGGAGAAGATTCTCGACACGGCCGCCGCCCGCGGCATCGCGATGGAATGCAACGCCTATCCCGACCGCCTCGATCTGCGCGACGTTCATCTGCGCATGGCCAAGCACCGCGGCGTGAAGGTCGTCATCTCTACGGACTCGCACGCCACGCTTCACTTGCAAATGATGAAATACGGAGTAATCACAGCCCGACGCGGCTGGCTGGAGAAAAAAGATGTGATCAATACCTTGCCGCTCGAGCAATTCCTCGCCGCCCTTAGGCTCAAGCCCGACGCGGCGAATGCGAAATCGGCCAAGAGGAAATCGGCTTAGGACCCCATTGTTCGTCTATGGCGGAGCCGACATGGCTGGATACTCAAACTGCCCGGCTCGGCATCCACATCTGCAATCATGTCCTTCGTGGTAGGCGTAGACCGAAACGAAGTATAACGGCGCCGGCGACTCCGAACTGCAGGGGCAATACACTTCCAAACCAACTTTCAAAAGACATACCTAATCAGCTAAACCGAATAAGACACCGTGTCGTCGTCCGTCGCGCCCACGCGAGCCGCTTTCGATGTCACGGTCGGCGATTTCGCACCGCGCCGCATGGCTACAAGTCCTGTGCGCACCATTTCGAGCAACCCGTAGGGCGCAAGAAGTTCGAGGAAGCGGTCTACTTTTTCCTCGCCGCCGGTCATCTCCAGCGTGATCGACTCAGCGGCAATATCCAGCACCCGCGCTTTGAACACCTCAGCCAGCTGCAACACTTGCCCGCGATTCTCCTGGGTCGCGCCGACCTTGACGAGCGATAGATCGCGCAGCAGCGCGCCCTGTCCGGTCACATCGTCCACCAGCAGTACATTTACGAGCTTGTAGATGTTGGCGACGATCCGCCGGGCCTGATCCTCATCCGCGTCCGACACTATGGTCATCCGCGAGACGTCAGGATTCTCCGTGCGGCCGACGGTGAGTGAGTCAATATTGAAGGCGCGGCGCCGAAACAGGGACACCACGCGCGAGAGAACACCCGGTTTATTTTCAACGTAGACCACGAATGTGTGGAGCATGGGCTATTCGTCCTCTGCCGTTTCAACCAATGGATTCGGCCTTCGAATCATGTCGTGGAGCGCCGCGCCTGCCGCCACCATCGGATACACGGTGTCTTCCTGCTCGACTTTGAAATCGATGAGGACCGGGCCTTCGTGCGCGTGCGCCGCCCGGACTGCGGGAATCACGTCGGCCCGCTTTTCCACCACGAAACTTTTGATGCCGTAGGCTTGCGCCAGCATCGCGAAATTGGGATTCAGCAGCGGCGTGGCTGCATAGTTGCGATCGTAGAAAAATTCCTGCCACTGCCGGACCATTCCCAGATAGCCGTTGTTGATGATGGCGATATTCACCTTCAGATTTTCCTGCACGATGGTGGCGAGCTCGGCCATGGTCATCTGGAAGCCACCGTCGCCAACGATCGCCCAAACATCGGCATCGGGACGTGCGACTTTTGCGCCAATGGAGGCTGGAAGCGCGAACCCCATCGTTCCCAGACCGCCTGAGGTGATGAGCGAGCGCGGCTTCTCGTGCTTGTAGTATTGGGCCTCCCACATCTGATGCTGGCCAACGTCGGTGACCACAATTGCATCCGTCGTAAGTGTCTCGTGCCAGATATCGTTGATCACGTGCGCTGCGTAGAGATGGCCGTTGTCCGGAAGATTCTGAATGTCCCGGACGGCGGTATCTCCCTTGAGCCCGCGAATCTGTTCCAGCCACTCGTTGTGGCTCAAAGGTTGGAGCCGCGGCAGCATTTCCTTCAAAATTTTGCGCAGGTCGCCCACGAGCGCGACATCCACCTTCACATTCTTGTTGATTTCGGCAGGATCGATGTCGACGTGAATCTTCTTGGCGTTCGGAGCATAGTTCTTCAAATTACCGGTCACGCGGTCGTCGAAGCGCATGCCCAGCGCGATCAGCAGATCGGCCTCCTGGATCGCCTTGTTCACCCAGGCCTCGCCGTGCATGCCCATCATTCCCATGTTCAGCACGTGAGACGCCGGCAAGTGCCCCAGCCCAAGCAGCGTCATCGCCACGGGGATGCAAGTCCGCTCCGCAAACGTTTGAACCTCGTGCTCGGCTCCCGCAATCGAAATTCCGTGGCCTGCCAGAATCACCGGCCGCTTGGCCGCGCGAATCAGTTCCAGCGCCTTTTCGTACGCCTTCTCCGCGGGAGAGTTATCGGGGCGGTAACCGCGTGTCTTCGGCGCCGCCGCTTCCCAATCGAAGTCACACGAGCCCTGTTGAGCGTCCTTGGTGATGTCAACGAGCACGGGCCCTGGGCGTCCAGATTTCGCGATATACATCGCCTCGCGAACGGCCGGAGCAATTTCGCTGGCGTGCGTCACCAAATAATTGTGCTTGGTAATCGGCAGCGTGACGCCGGTGATGTCGGTTTCCTGAAACGCATCGGAGCCGAGGAGCTTGCTGCCGACCTGGCCGGTGATGCAGACGATCGGCGAAGAGTCCATCATTGCCGTGGCGATGCCGGTGACCATGTTGGTCGCGCCAGGACCGGAGGTGGCCACAGCCACGCCGACTTCGCCGGTGGCGCGCGCATAGCCATCGGCCATATGCGTGGCGCCTTGCTCGTGGCGCACCAGAATGTGGCGAATGGAGCTGTGCCGCAGCGCATCGTAGGCCGGCAGGATGGCGCCGCCCGGATAGCCGAAGACAGTTTTCACGCCCTCGCGTTCCAGACACTCCCACAGAATTCTCGCGCCGATCATCGTTTCCTTTTTGCTTTCCATCGTCTTCCCCTCAATAGCCACAAAAATAAAAACCCACCTTGCCAGCGTCTCTGGCAGGTGGGTCTCATGAGCCTTTTGGATTCTTACTGCTCAGCTCAGTGATGCCCTCCAGCCCGGAGCGCGCGTACGAGTCCTACAATTACGAGTTTTACCGAGTTTGCGTAGATTTCCATGGCGTCCGCGTCTGGAGATTCAGCAACCGCTACGTTAACCTCCGCGCCCCCGCCTGTCAAGAAGCTCTTGCTGTGGAGATTCTACTGCCTGCTCGCCAAAGGGTCGGATCGGCGTCGTTTCGCGTCAAAATCCGACCGCTAAGGCACCCTTAACGTATCGAGTTAGTCATTTCTGTGCGTCAGACTCGAACCTTCCGACGCCTCAAACTTGAAGCTTTACGTGCGCCAAAAGCCGAACTTTGGTAGGTAGCTCATGGTACCCCCGTTCTATAGGAAGGCGCACACCCGTACGTAAAATAGGTATGCCCAGCCGTTCGACAGTGGAGGCGACAAATGAGTGCAGCGCCCTGGCCCAACATGCGATCCTCAACCCGAACTTCCGAAAAGGCAGCCCGGGATGCCCGCCGCCGAAAGAGGCTGAAAGTCTCTCTGCCGCTACACATTCGGCCGTTTGACGCCCGGTTTGCGGAGATCGAAGACGTGGGCCAAGTGATTGATTTCACGCGTGATGGCCTCTATTTCACGACGTCCATGCCCCATTATTCAATGGGGATGCGTCTGATGATTACGTTTCCCTTCGGCGACAAAGTCTCGGCTCATCGGAAGTTTCTCGGGTCGATCGTGCGCCTCGAGGACCGAGGGCCCAACCAGGTTGGCATCGCTGTCAGATTCTTATTGTAGCCGCTCTCTGGCCGTGATTGGCTTTTGGGCAAGACACCGGGGATTGCACTTGTCATTGATGGCGCACGACATTCAGAATACTTGTGACAATCGGCATAGTCGAATGGAAGGCGGTTTGTAATTCTATGTACGACCACGGCAACAAAAAGCATCCACGCGACATCACGGGCGGCAAGGCGGCGACTGGCGAGGCAGAACGGAGGAACGCGGACCGTCATTCCTTCACTGCATCCGCCGAAGTAATCGAACTCGGCTCCGGCGCTCGTTTTTCAACCCGCACAACCGACCTCGGACCCGGGGGATGCTTCGTCGACACCATGGTTCCCTTCCCGGTAGGTGCTCAGGTGAAGGTTGCCGTCCGCAAGGACGAAACGCAATTCGACACGCGCGGAACGGTAGTTTATTCTCAGCACGGGCTGGGAATGGGCATCGCGTTCGACGCATTGGACACAACCCAGCGTGCGGCGCTCGATAACTGGCTCATGGAATTAACAGGCGCGCGGAAAGTGGCCTCGCGAGAAGCCGTGCAGACTGCCCGCGAGGGGTCCACCCCGATGGCTGGCAATTCGGCTGCTCTGGTCCGGCTGGTTCGGCTGATGATCGGGAAAGGGATCCTTACCGAGGCAGAGGGATCCTCCATTCTGTTTGACCCGGTACTCTAGATTTCCAAAGACAGGACGCCAAGCGACGGGATGCTGCTGCCATTGGGGCCGTAGGATCTTGAGGTTCAGAATGCAGATGTTTCCCGGTTCCGGAAAAAATTCCTTGTTCCGTGTCATTTCGGGGTACTACCTCTGATTTAACCCTTTTAATATCAGCGGCACAATTGCTCAATAGGGCTGGCATTCCCCGTGCAACCTAAGACGATCATCAAGGGGGCACTCATGGGTGAACGCAGGAAGGCCCGGAGGTACGAAGTATACTTGCCATTGCAGGTTTGCCGATCGCGCCGCCGCCCGGCAGAATTCTATACGGCTCATCTTCGCGACATCTCGCGGTCCGGTTTGTATTTCCACTCAGAACAGGCAATCGATCCAGGCGCACCTGTTGAACTCACGTTCGCCCTGCCCGCGGACAAGGACCGAGGCGCGTCGGTTCTGGTTCGAGCCAGCGCCAAAGCTCTGCGTGTATCGCAGCTTTCCGGGGAAGTCGCGCCGATCTACGGAGTGGCTGTCACGATTGACCGAATCGATTTTGTCCGGCCCGTCGCTTCCCACGCAGCAGCCTAGTGGTCCCCTTGCGGCGAACGAGTGTAGGCCCGCCGAATTTCTGTTTTGAAATATGGAGTGGTGACGAGGAATCTTGATTTAAGATTCCACACGGCACCAAAATGCGTCCGCCTTCCGAAAAACCACTTCGTATCTCCTCCGAGTCCGCGACTACAACTGAGCTGGAGCTTGATGTATTGCGGGCACTTTGCACCAGGCCGGGAAGCGATCCCGCGTACGCAAAGCTAGCCAATGAACTTAAGGAGTATCACTGGAAACGTACCGACCATCGAGTGATCTACGAGGCTCTGATCAAAACAAATGCTGCGGATATTGAAACGCTGCGGCGGGAGCTTGCCGCTGCAATCACTCGGATGGGATTTCCTGATATCGACTTGGATCGATTCTTCCCTGCGAACGCCACAGCTGTCCCGCCAGATCGTATTTTGGAATTACTCCGCGAACTGAGAGCTGGAGTTTCCGGGCACTAAGCAGCCTCGCAATCTGATTCGAGGAGCAAGCCCGGGAAAGCTGGAGCGGCAGACAGCGGCTGCAAGCTGCCTCTCCACACGTACGCTCGACCCGGTCATCGAGACGGATGGCGGGCGCGTAGCCAAGGATGTTCGACGGCTACAGCATGCTGTGCCCGTACGAAGAAAAACATAGGCGCACCGTTGCCCGCGAGGAGGCGCATTGGCGATCGACGAGACGTCCTTCGACTGCGTTTGCGCGCCAGCGCAAAACGCGGGAAGCAAAAAGGCGAGCAACTTCGCTCAGGATGACGGCGCAAGCGAAAGGCCGGGTGTTGCGAAGGCAAAATCGGGAACGACGACTACAATTTGAAAGATGTGAGCTTCGAAAATAGGCGTGCGCGCGCGGTGATCTCCGCACGCTTGACCTTGGCAAGTCGCTCGACACCGAAACGTTCCACCGTGAAGCTGGCCAGCACGGAACCATACACCATGGCAGAACGCAACGTCTGCTCGTTGATCCGGCCTTTGCCCGCGATATAGCCCATGAATCCTCCGGCAAAAGTGTCGCCGGCGCCGGTTGGATCAAATACTTCCTCAAGAGGATATGCGGGAACGGAAAATACGAAGTCTTTGTGCACCATGATGGCGCCATTCTCCCCGCGTTTGATAATCATGGTCTTCGGACCCATCTTGAAAACCAGCTTGGCGGCTCGGAACAGATTGTGTTCCCCGGCAAGCTGTCGCGTCTCGTCTTCGTTGATCATGAGAATGCCCACGTGCTTGAGCGTTTTGCGCAGTTCTTCGGGAGTCCCGGAAATCCAATAGTTCATGGTATCGAGGCCTACGATTTTCGGTTTGGGCCGCACCTGCTCGAGGACGGAGCGCTGCAACGTCGGGTCAATGTTGCCAAGAAATACGTACGGTGAATCGGCAAAAGACTTCGGCAGCGTGGGGCGGAAGGTAGCGAACACGTTGAGGTCGGTCACCAGCGTGGTGCGCTCGTTCATATTCTGGCTGTACTTGCCGGCCCAAAAAAATGACTTGCCCTTGGCGTGCTCGAGCCCAGCGAGATCGATCTTTCGGCCTCGAAAAACCGCCTCGTCCTTGACCGTGAAATCCTCGCCCACTACGCCGACAAGTCGCACAGGGGCAAAATGGCTGGCCGCAAGGGCGAAGTAGGTTCCCGTGCCTCCGAGCGTTCGATCAACCTTCCCAAACGGCGTTTCGATTCCATCAAATGCAACCGATCCGACGACCAGCAGTGACATGAGGTCTCCAAGTTTTTAGCGGACCGCCCTGCGGTTCCGCATTTTGACAAAGGACAGGTACCCGCTCCAAAAGCGATTGCGAGTAGATTCCCCTATGAAATGTATTTGCCGGCAATCGGCGCGAGGCGTTTTTTTGCCGAGGCCGGAATCGCCTTCCGATCGGTAAGGATCGCGTGCGCGAGCGCGGACCCGCACTTGCAATCGCGGTCATTTCCGAGAACACGGACGGCTTCCCGGATGGTGCGCTGCACGTTGTCCGAATTTTTCGCCATGTTGGAAATAATCTCTTCGAGCGTTACCGAGTCGTGTTCTGGGTGCCAGCAATCATAATCGGTGATCAAAGCGAAGGTAGCGTAGCAAAGTTCGGCCTCCCGGGCGAGCTTTGCTTCGGTGACTCCAGTCATTCCGATCACGTCAAAACGCAGCTGCCGGTAGGTATGTGACTCGGCGAGCGTGGAAAACTGCGGCCCTTCCATGCAGACGTACGTCCCGCCGCGGTGGACTTTCACTCCGGCGCGATCGCAGGCGTCGGCTAGCTGGGCGGAAAGCCGCGGGCAGGTGGGCTTATCGAATCCCACATGCGCGACGACTCCGCCGCCGAAAAATGTGGCCGTTCGTCCTCGCGTGCGGTCGAAAAACTGATTGGGGATCAGAAAATCGAGAGGCGGAAGATCGTCGCGGAGAGAACCAACGGCGCTCACGGAAATGATGCGCTCCACGCCAAGCATCTTCATCGCGCAAATGTTCGCGCGATAATTGATCTCGCTAGGCGACAGACGATGCCCGCGCCCGTGCCGCGAAAGGAATGCCACCCGGCGGCCCTCCAGCGTCCCGATCACCACCGCATCCGATGGCTCGCCGAATGGCGTCTTTACGCGCATTTCCCGCGTTTCCGTCAGACCTGCCATGTGATAAAGCCCGCTGCCGCCGATGATGCCTGTGGTGACCGGCTCTCCCTTGGCGCTTCTCTTCCCTTTCTTCGTTTTCGGCATCCACGCTCCTGAACTTCAGTCGATTTGCGCAGGCTCGGCTTCCCAAGTTCCATCCCTCTCGCGGAGATAGGCTGCCGGCACGCGCGCGTCGTGTCCAAAAAGCGCGAGCCAGCCTCCGCGAATCACCTGCGGAACCCAGCGCTTCTTGTTCTCAAGCGTCGTCATGGGGTAAAGATCGTAACCCATAATCCACGGAAGAGGCAGATGCGCGGTGGTGGGAATCAAGTCCGCGAAAAAGAAGGCGGTCTTGCCGCCGCCAGTGAGTTTCAGGCACTGCATGTGCGCGGTATGACCAGGGACCACGATAAGCTCGACGCCCGGCACGATGGCATGGTCGCCTTCGACCAGCGACAGCATCCCGGCGGATTCCAGGGGAACATAGTTTTCTTCAAAATAGCTGGCGCGGTCGCGCTCGTTGGGATTTTTCCCGTGGTCGAATTCTCCGCGTTGCACGACATAGCGGGCGTTGGGAAAAACGGGTAGCACTTTTCCTTTTTCTGCAAACGTATTGCCTCCGCAGTGGTCGAAGTGGAGATGCGTGTTCACAACGATGTCGATATCCTCCGGCCGCAAATCGTAATCGCGAAGACCATCCAGAAGACTGGACCTCTCAATTCCGTAAATGTCCTTCAACTTGCTGTTCCATTTGTCACCCGCGCCGGTTTCTACGAGGATGCGCTTGCCTCCAGCGTGAATCAGGAGGCAGTTCATGGCGAGGGTGATGCGGTTGCGCGCGTCGGGCGATATTTTTTTCTCCCAGAGGGTGCGAGGGATCACGCCGAACATCGCCCCGCCGTCGAGCATCACGTGCCCGGCGCAAATGATGTGAAATTCGATGTCGCCGAGCTTCATCTGGCCCCCGACCACAGTGCTTCGCAATTGAAAAGACGAGCCAACAAAATTAGCAGGCGAGGATGGAAAGTTCAAACTGCCGTTTGCAATCTTCAATGAGGACTTACGCCATCAACGTCTGGATGGTGAATTTTCGAGTCCGGGATCCCGACAAAATGGCAGCACAGCTACGAACTGCGGAAATCGAGATCAAGATTGACCCGAAGTCCTATTCCAACGGACGGTTTGCCCGCCTGTACGACCCCGAGGGGAATCCGACCAAATTGTGGCAGCCCGCGGGACCAAACGCTCCACGCTAGGGTAGTGAGCAGCTCAGGATTATTGGGACCTAGTGCCAGGGGATCTCGACGTTGCTGCTGCGCCATTCCCATCCCATATTATCCTCCGTGAAAATCAACCGATGGCCTAATCGGGCATTGAGCGAGTCAGCATACTCCATTCCCAGGAATCTGGGCGCCTCTTTCACCGTGTCCGCGAACATCGAATATACTCCCAGCATGCGCATGGCTTCCGGATTTTGCGGGTCGAAAACAGGGGTCCCGTCGATCTTGTATTGTCTTAGAACGTCCAGCCAGTGCTGTTTGTCTACGACGATTGGCGAGTCGCTCACGGCAAGGAAATTGATCACTCTCAAGCCATAAGGAAAAACGTGGAGTCCCGTGGCGATCGCATCGTCTGATTCGGTTGTGTTGAAAAAATAGACGCCTCCCGGGTTCAGGTGCTTCCGAACAAGTTGGAGGAACTCGACGGAAAGCAGATGGGAGCTGTGATCCCGCCAGTAATACGAGTCGTTCGCAACGATGGCATCGTATCGCATCTCCGGATGTGCGGTTAACCATCGCCGTGCGTCACCAATAAAAATGTGCACCTTGGGATTCTTCAGCAACGAACGGACCGAAGGGTATTCGGGAATCAACTGCAAATCGCCCGGATTAATCTCGACGACGTCCATCGATTCCAATTGCGGAAGGTTCGCGATGACCTGAGCCCACGACCCCGAGGCCAGTCCGAGCACAAAAACTCTCTTCGGCGAGGGGGCGAAGGACGAAAGAGCGTAAGGCCGAATGATGAAATTGACCTCATCGGTTGGATCGGTGTTGAAATTTCCGTCGTAAACGCCGCCGCCGAAAAGCGCTGCGTCTTGGGTTACGGCGATAATGCCGTTTCGATTTTCGACCACACGCGCAAAGGGCACACTCGCCTCCGGCCGAGTGCCAAAGATGAGCCGTTCGAAGAGCAAGGAATGAGTTCTACCCCCCCATACCATCAAAGCTATGGCCGCGACGGTGACACCGGCCAACCAGACTGGCAGAATGCGAAACTTGCCGCGCGCAAGAAACTGAATCACAGTGCCGCAAACTACAGCTGCGAAACCCAATTGAAGAGATACCTGCCGTAGACCGAAATGGTTCATCAGTACGAACCCGATTCCAAAACTCCCCAGCGCTGAACCAAGAATGTTCGAGAGGTAGACGAGACTCACGTTCCGCCCTGCCTTTTCGTCCGCTGAAACAGCAGCCTGACAGGTGAGCGGCAGCACAGCCCCCATCAAGGCGGCGGTCAGAAAGAAAGCAGGGGCACTCCAGAGGAACGGAATGCCTTTGGCCATGAAGTTGGCAACCAGAGACGGCAGATATACAGAGACGGTTCCGGCCGCAAGCATCAATAATCCGATGACGCGCAAAATCGTACCGGTTCCCTTATTTTCGGTAAGCTTTTCGATGATAAAGGAACCGGCAGCAATGCCCCCGAGGTAAGTCGAGAGCAAAAGGGCGAACGCCGGGGCTCGATCAGAAGATGCAAGAGAGAGTACCCGAAACCACGCGATCTCAAATCCCAGAGCCGTGAAACCGGAGAGACCAGTAATTGACATTGCTATCCAAAGCGGAATTGGCCAATCAATTGGTTTTCGGGGAACCGCAGCGGTTTCCTGGGCCGCGGGCCCCTTGCTCCTTGCGTAAAGAAAGGCTGTAGCGCCAACCACCGTGTTAACAATCGCCGCCAGCGTCGTCGATCCGGTCTCCCCGAAATCGCGAAGCAAGAATGTAGCGGAGAGCGCGCAGGCGGTTGCGGAACCGAACGTGTTTACGAAATACAGTGTCGCCACCGAATATCCGACGCGACCGGAAGACCGCACCAAATGTTCTACGAGCAGCGGCAGTGTGGCGCCCATCAATACTGTCGGGACGATTAGTAGCAAGAGGCTAAAGACGACCGTACGGGGCAGGCTTGCCCCAGCGGAGAAGGCTGCCGCCCAGCGGAAGATAGGAAGCGAAAAAAGTCCAAAGACCGCGGTTCCCAATTCCGCAACGGCGAATAAGACAATGCCATGGCGTGGGAATCGAGCGGATAGTTTGCCTCCAATGATCGCCCCGATTCCCAGACCCAGCATGAAGGCGCTCACAATGACTGCTACCGATTCCGCGTTTACGCCATAAATGGCAAATAACGCCCGTTCCCAAACGATCTGGTAAACCAACGCCGGCATCCCCGAGCAGAAGAAGAGAAAGCTAAGAAGCAATGCATCGGGCGTTCGGCTCGCTTTGTCGAACAGGAAAACTGCAGAAAGCAAAACGAAGAAGTTGAATCCAAGCAGCGCGAAAACTGGGGCTGTGGCCATGACCGAAATACAGTGTCTCTCGAACGATGGCCGAATTGGTACGTCGGGCGCGTCAGTGATTGTCGCGTTAGTACTTGAGGTGAGTACTTTGACGTGTACCCGCAGCGCGTTTACCGGGGACTGACATAGAAACTTTATGGATGCGAGGTTGAGGTTTGGGGTGCGGGGTAACGATACATTGGCCGTGGAGAGCCGCCAAATGGGTAGTAACTGATTGACGCACAGGCGTTGATTTGGCGGGTACTCCCCGGGGTGGCGCGTTTTATATTGTGTCTCAAACAGCACACAGAGGGAAAACGTGTCAAACAGCTCACTTGCAGTTCATTCCGGATCGAAAACGCGGCGCAGTACTCGCGTCAACCGCGCCATTCAACTCGCTGTGGAGGGCGTGGACTCGTTCCGCGGCCCTTACCACGAGGAAGTATCGACCATAACTGTCAATGCCCACGGCTGCATGTACGAATCGAACCACGAGGTGTTGAATAACGCCTTCGTCGTGCTGCAATTGAACGGCAAAGATTCGAAGCCGGTTTCCGCTCGCGGCCATGTGAAATGGACGCAGCGCCCGGTTCAAACCGGCGGCCTCCACCTGACTGCGATCGAACTCGACGCGCCCGGCAACATCTGGGGCATCGATTCGCCGCCCGGCGATTGGCTGCCCTTTTGCGGCCCTCTCAATCCCGAACCCGAGCCCAAACCGAAGGCGGTGGCGGTTCTCCGGCCGGAGACAACTTCCGTGGCGAAGGAGGAGCGCGGCAAAGGAGCGTCCGTCTCGCCGCAATCTTCCGGCGGAAGGCCGCTCGGCCAGTTAATCGGCGGTTTTCAGCAACAGATGGAAGCGATGCTCTCCGACGCGGCGGAAGCCGTTGTTCGGGATAAAGCAGACGATCTGCTCAGCGGGATGCGCGCCGCCCTCCGGGAAGAGGCGGAGCGAATCGTCGGCGAAGTTATTTCGGCGCAGACCGGCCCATGGATCGATCGCTCTCTCAAGCACTTGAGCCAGGCCGGCGAACGAACCGTGCAAGCGCGCCACGCCGAATGGACCAAGAAAATCGAAACCGAACTTCAGGAGGCTCTCACTTCGGTGGAAACTCGCAATCGCGAACTGGAGGAGGTTTCCACGACGCTGACGGCCATGGCCCAAAGCCGGCTTCAGGGATTCCTCGATAGTTCCCGCAAGGACGCAGTGGATCGCATCATCGCCCGCCTGAAGCAAGAGTCGGGTCCGGTGATCGATCATGCTCGCCAGGTGGTAGCGGATCTGACCAAACGCCAAGAGGACTTCGAAACGCTTTGCCGGCAGTCTGTGGAGCACTCCGCTGCACGGCTCGAAGAAACGTGCGCTCGGCTGGACAAGCGGCTCGAAACGATTGTTCAGAAGGGCCTCGATAGCGCTCGCCAGGAAATTGATCGCGCCGTCACCGCCGCTGCGGACTCGGCTCTCCAGACCGTTCGAACTTCGGCCCAGCAGGAGGAGACAGAAACCCAAGCCCGCCTAAAGGGCGCGTTGGAGCCTGTCGCCGAAGGCGCTCTGGCATCCTTGAAAGAAAAGGCGGCGGAGATATCGCGTCAATTCGCTGCGGAAATGTCGCGACACAGCCGCAGCCATCTCGAATTTGTCAGCGGCGCGATTTCTCAGCTGGCTCAGGGAATCGGAAAACTGTCCAAGGAATAGGCGGACCCCTTTCAGGGCCGTTCCCAGGCGGAGCGATGGAAGGTCAAATCGAAGCGGTGGGCCTCCTACTACTGGCAGCCGGCAATATTTCATGCAGCGTTGAATCCTGCGAAGATGTTGTCTCCGCAGAAGTCGATTCGCGCCTCTTTTGCCTCAATCATTTCCTTTCAGATTCGTTCCAGGAACTGCAAGCGCGCCACAAACGCTTGCTGCAGAAGCCGGACGCCACGGCCGCTGGCGCTTTCAAGGAATTCCTGGCGCAATGGGCGCGCCAAGCCGAGGACCTTGCTGACGATGGGCGCCTCGCGGATCAGCAGATGAAAACGCGTCTTCAAGATGTTCTCGCGTGGATATCTTCAACGGGCAAGTCTCTCAGGCGAAGCTCCCGCACGGCCACCGCGGTGCCCGTCTGGCTGCGCCGCGAGGATCCCCGCCGAACGTGGGAAGAAGATACTTGGACCTCCACGCTGAGCCGCCACGGCGCTGGTTTCGTATGCCGCCATCCGGTTGAAAAGGGCGGAATGGTTATACTGACGCGCAAAGACAAGGGCGGCCGCGCGTCAGCCCGCGTGGTCTATTCTCGTATTGACTCCGAAGGCCAGCGCCAGATCGGCGTCGAACTCGTCGATCGCGACGACTTCTGGGATTAGCTGGTCGATCCGGCGCGGGATAGAATCTCGCTCGCGGCGGCGTAGGGGTCCTTCTCTCGCGCTGCCACTTGTGACGCCAGTGCCTCGAACTTCGCGTCCGTCATCCCGCTGGCTGCAACTTGCTCAAGCAATCGTGACCGGACCAGCCGCATCAGCCATTCCTTCCAGTAGGCTACTTCGCGACTGCCGCGGCTCGGCGCGCTTGAAAAATGCTCGCGAAAAAGCGCGATTTGCCGCGCCAATTCGTCCACGCCGGTATTTTCAGTTGCAACTGTGCGGACCACCGGCGCCCTCCAGCCCTCCCGATCCGGCATCAGTTGCAAAATAGCGCGAAGCCGCTCTTCGAATTGCCCCGCGCCTTCGCGATCGCTCTTATTGAGAACAAAAATATCTCCGATTTCCATCAGGCCGGCCTTCAGGCTTTGCACGTCGTCTCCCATGCCGGGCACGAGCACCACGACCGTGCAATCCGCGAGCCGCACAATTTCAATTTCGCCCTGCCCTACGCCAACGGTCTCGACGAGGATCATGTCTTTTCCCGCGGCGTCCAATAGCAGCATCACATCGCCCGTGGATTGCGCAAGCCCTCCCAATTGACCGCGCGTCGCCATCGAACGTATGAAGACCCCTTCGTCGGATGAGTGGCCTTGCATGCGGATGCGATCACCCAGAATCGCGCCTCCGGTAAACGGGCTGGAGGGATCGACGGCGATGATGCCGACTCCCTTTGCGTGCGCGCGGTAGTGGGCGGCGAGCCGGTCCGCGAGGGTACTCTTGCCCGTTCCAGGAGCACCGGTGATGCCCACTCGAGAAGCTTTTCCGGTGAAGGGAAAGAGGGCTCGCAGCAGGGCTTCGGCTTCGGTCGCGCGATTCTCAATCGCGGACACGGCGCGCGACATGGCGCGCACGTCGCCCGCGCGAATTTGCGCCACCCAGTTTTCAATCGCCGTCATGGGGATTGGGGCGTTGGACTTGAAACTGCTCTCGCCTTAATTGTGAGGGCCATTTTCCCGGCTGGAATTCGGGCGGCCAGAGCCTGACGCGCCTCGGCCGGAGTTTCCGCCAGTTTGTCCCCCGGAATATTCGTCGTAAGCCTTGATAATGCGCTGGACCAAACTGTGCCGCACCACATCGCGCTCGTCAAAATAAACCAGCTCGATGCCTTCGATCTTGCCTACCACTTCGATGGCCTCCACGAGGCCCGAACGCCGCGTGTCCGGCAAATCGATTTGCGTCACATCGCCCGTGATCACGGCCTTGGAATTGAAGCCCAGGCGCGTGAGGAACATTTTCATCTGCTCGCCGGTGGTGTTCTGCGCTTCGTCGAGAATCACAAAGGAATCATTCAGCGTCCGGCCGCGCATGAAAGCCAGCGGAGCTACTTCGATGATGTCTTTTTCGAGAAACCGCTCGAGTTTGTCCGCTTCCACCAAATCGTGCAGAGCGTCGTAAAGCGGCCGCATGTACGGATCGACTTTTTCCTGCAGCGTTCCGGGCAAAAATCCCAGCCGCTCACCCGCCTCCACCGCCGGCCGCGCCAAAATAATTCGATTCACTTGCTTGGAAAGCAGCGCGGAAACCGCCATAGCGACGGCAAGGTAGGTTTTGCCCGTGCCGCCGGGGCCGATGGCGAAAACCATGTCGTAGGTTTCAAGGGCCTCGATGTAGCGCCGCTGGTTGGGGCTTTTCGGCGCGATGCTCTTTCTGCCCAGCGTTCGCGTGCGCGTGGGAGAGAAAGTTCCCCGCAGAGTCGACGCCGGTTCGTCCACGGCGGCGTGCAGCAGCGATTTTACTTCCTGGCTACTGGGAATCTGCCCGTGGCGAATTCGCTCGTTGTAGGCATCCAGAATGTGGCTTGCCCGCTCCACCTGCGATGCTTCGCCTTCAATCTCGAGGTCGTGATCCGTCAGGTGCGTCTGACGTGCAGCGAGGATTCCAGGAATTTCAGGTTTTCGTCGAGCGTGCCGAAGAGCTCGTTGATTCCTCCGGCGATTCGGACGGTTTGCTTCATCAAGTTTCGTGGTTGCTCAGGTAGCCTATCGCGCCCATCAATTCCGGTCAAGCGCATGTACCGGTCCAAATGATTGTGACACTTTTCAGATTGTAACTACAGGCGTTACTCAGACTGCGTTCTTGGGATTGCTTGAAGACCGCGAATCGATAGTGCGGAAAACACGAGAAAAAGAGCGAGAATGGCGCACAGGCGGACGATGTTGGTAGGGGCGGTGGGGATCGAACCCACGACCTTCGGCTTAAAAGGCCGCTGCTCTACCACTGAGCTACGCCCCTATAACTACATGACTGGTAAAGATTTAATTTGTTCCTGCGGCCGCTCAGATTCGGGCTTTGCACTCGATTTCGCCCTTGTTTTGATCGGCCAAATAGGTTTCCAGCTTCCGCCCGCGTCCAGAATGTCCTTCTCGCTACTGATGTCGTAGCGGTCGAACACGCTGCGCGTCTTGTGTCCGGTGATCGACATGGCGACGCTCTCGGGCACGCCCGCGCGCACGAGATTACGCACTCCCGTGCGCCGCAGATCGTGAAAGATCGTGCCTTCGTAAGTCGATTCGGTCATCTTGCCGAATCCCAGCTTAACACAGCGGCTCTGCCAAACCTTGCGGAAGTCGCCGATCGGAAGCGGCTTTCCCTTCTCGACGCGGAAGCACACGAGATCGCAGCCGGGGCGCCGCTTGGCGTGCTGGGCGGTAAGCACGGCGCGCAGGTCGCCGATGAGCGGAGCCGTGCGTCCCTCGTCGTTCTTCGTCTCGCCTGCGTTGAGGCGGATCACGCCGTTGAGGAAGTCCACCTGACTCCCAGCGCAGGCCGACATATCTCGCCGAGCCGCATCCCGGTGTAGTAACCGACCGCCAGTACGGGCCGGAAGATAGTCGGGCAACGCTGTCGCGGAGCGCCACATATTTCTCGTGCTCGAAAAAACCTTGTGCGCGGCTTCGGTTCCGTGCTCAGCATCGGGAAGTGTGGCAATCGTTCTGTCGTAATTTTCCCGTCGCTTCACCGCGAGGTTGAACATCCGCCGCAGCGCCGACAGTGAGCGGTTCGTGGTCGAGTCGGCTCGGTCCTTCGCGCCTGGTCGGCGATCGAATTCTCCATCAGTTCGGTGTCGATCAATGAAGTCGCGCTGGTATCCCTTGAAAAACTCGTCCAGCCGCTTGACCTTGTCGAGACGACGGCTCGCCGTCCTTGTCGTAGCGCAGCGATTTGCGGCTTCTGTGTCACGTAGTCGGCCATAGTAGACCGCGCGCAAGTCCTCATAGGTCAGGCGCCGCAGGGCCGGGTGGTTCCCCGTCGTGACCTCGGCCTGGCTGCAGCTTCAGGCAGCCGCTCGGCATCCTTGCGGGTTGCGTCCCGCCCCGCGCTCTCCTGGACCTTCCGTCCGCGCGAGTAGTATTGAATCCACCAGACGTTGCCCATCTGCCAGACGCGGCCCGAGCCGCGCTTCGCGAGCCAGCGTCCGGGGACCAGCTTCCCCTTCATCACGTACTCGGGCTGCCAGACCATTCCCTCTGATGGCGGCCCGCCTTCCGGTTTCTTTTCCATTTTCGCCCCCTCCTATCGCTTCCCTTTTCGTTTCCGCCACCGTGCCCACCGCGCCTTCACCGCCCGTCGCGCTCGCTCGCTGCGCTGCTCGGGCGTCAGCGTCGCCATGAAACGCCCGCAAGTTCTTCCCGCCGCTGGCCTTCCCGCCCTTGCGGCCGAGCCGGACGGCGGCCGGGTCCTTGCGCTTCGTCGGCATAGGTCTATTATACTCCTTAGCGCTGATGGTAGCTAGCGAAAAAGAAAGGCGGCAAGGGCAGGAACCCGACTGAGCACTACGTCGGGAGTTCAGATTAGAGATTTCCCGCTCTGGCAACTCTTGGCCCATTTCCTCTCGCCTGAAGCACCTCGATATCTTGCGGAATAACGCTGCACGGGTTGAGCTTCTTCTGCCGCCGATGAAGAAAGGAAAGCGTGGCCCACAGATGCGATCACGTACCTTTGCTTTCCGTACGACAGGGCGAGAGGAATAGACCGTTTTCGCGGTGCCGAGGCGTTCCATCGCCTCCTCGTCGGACCCGGACTGATGTCCGTCTCCCCACGGGAACTGGTGCAAGGTGACCGACTACGGCCGCGCGCTCCACGAGGAAACCGAGGCACAGCAGAAGGAATGGAAGGCAGGCTCCGGTCATTTCGCTGAAGGACGCCGAGAAGGACCAGAGCGATCATCAACGCGGGCGAGAAATCTCCGATCGGGATAGTTCTTCGTGTCCGAAGCTTTTCAAGCGTGCACGCGCTGCGATCCGGCACCACGATAACTACTGTTCCGGCGAGTAGCTGATGTGGCTGCTACTCGGACCTCCGCGTCAGTCGCAATCCGCATCAAGACGTCCGTCGATAGGCGTTGAAGCAAGACCCCGCCTTTGACTCGTTCTGCCGGGCGTTCGCGAACCTGAGGCGCTCGGCGGAATTGCGACCCACGGGTGGATGAACACGACTGAAAGATGATCATTGATGATCGCGAAGCCTTTCAGGAACGGCGAAGTCGCCTCAAGGACATCGGTCGCAAGGGGACGACGATCGTGCGACTGAGGCATGTCGCCGAGCACGTTCGCGATGTTCGATCGGCCTCTGAAAACGCGGCGAAGCCGCTCTCGCGACCGTCATGCTTGCGTACCGTGCGTAAGCATCTGCGGCGTGCGCTACGCCATATTCGAGCGCCTAATATCCGTGCATGGTTCGCTGATTTCACGATCGCGGGAAGCTCCACAAGATCAATCGCCGCGAGAAGAAGCTCGACGCGATCGGGCTAAGGGTCCTGGCGGAGTCCAAGGAAAATAAGGAACCGACGATCATCGACAATTGCTACGACGATCATTGGCGGGAGTACGAGTCAAGCCATCGGGACCGACAAGCCTGTGTTGGAGGCCTTGCTGAAACAATTCAATGAGCGCCATCTCCCCAGGGCGGACTACAACGACGCCAGCAAATGGAATAAGCAAGATGAGGCCGTTCCCCACACGACAGAGATTCGTGCGCACGCCGGTGGCGATGGTAGAGGTTCGGCGGGCCGATCCGCCAGGAGCGACGAGAACGGCGCGGCAATCTATGATTTGCTCGATGAACATCATAGGAGGGGCCGTCACGATCCTCACCGGGCTGGCGGCCGCTCTCGCGATCGGTCTGGTGTCGGTCTGGAAACACAAGTGAGAAGGAGACACCGACGATGCAAGGACACGAACGTCTTCGACTCCAAGCGGCTTTGCATTATTCTGGATTACAAGTACCATCAGCGGTAATCTACACGCCGAGATGGCAACTTTTTGGGGTTCGGAAAAACATCAGAGAGTCGATTTTATTATCACGAGCGCTGAGATCATTCTCACAGTCGTCATCGTGTTTCAGATCGGTTGTGAGCTCCGAGAGGGCAGCAATCAGGTTCAGGACCTTAGCAAACTGAAAGAGCTGGATTGACCAACTTGTTGCGAGCACCAATAATTTAGTCACCGCGAACGAGTCCCTGGACGATTGCAACTTAGAAGAAGTCGCTCCCATCTCTGACCGATATGGATGCCGCGCTGCAAACGTCAGTAAAAAATACGCGGCAGTCAACCAATGCGATGCAGACGCAGTTGAAGGTTCTTCAGAAGGATCAGCAGGACCGTCTGCCGAAATCGCCAAGAAACCGTCGATTATCGCAAGCATTGGCTCCCTTATCTTAGGCAGCAAGGTAGGAGAATCCATTCAGTCTCTGAAACTAACCTTCCCCGAGGCAGCCTATGAAATGACGCTCACGAATGGAGGTACCCATCGGTTGCCCGTGGTTGTTCTGTGGGGTTGGAGTTTAGCGGAGGACGGCGCACTCTAGGCAGAGCGCGGAGAGCAACGGCGTCGCGTACGGGAACGGCTACGTTCCAAATACACCCTCAGCGGCTTTTCGGCGGACCGTCCCCGAGCACCACTGGCAGCGCAGCTTCGCCAGCATGACGGCGACGTAGTAGCGCTCGCGCGCGTCGGCGCCGCGAATCTGCAAGACATGCTCCAGCGGCCAAAACGACTACGTCGCTGATCAAGACTCGCATTCGTTCTAGTCGAGCCGCTTCCGCGCGAACGCCTCTTCGAGTTGCTTGAGCGTCGTGATCTGGTGCGGTGGCGCGGCGGGCGCGGCGGAGCGCTTCTCGATTCTGGACATCCGCTCTTCGAGCGCGGCGATCCTGACAACCAGGTCTTCGTGGTTCTTGCGGGGGAACAGCTCCCGGACGTCGCTCGGCGTGATGATCTTGGATTCGAGACGCGCGCGCGATGCAATCCGCGTTGGCCGGCACGTTGACGCAAGAAATTTCGAGCAAATCTTGCGACGTGAACTCGTAGCCGCCCGTGGGGGTGCCTTCTTCGTCCCTGATCAGCGAGGGTGGCGCTAACGGGAGAAATCCCACGCTGACGGCGCGCAAAAACTTGGCGCGATACATCTGATAGACGGTCTCTGCGAGCGAATAAACTTCCTTGGCGGCGAACTCGATGCTGGCGACCAGCGCGGGCGCTGGGCTCGCTTCCACGTGAATCTCGGTGCAGCGGCCGATCGGCGGGTCCGCGTTCCGGTGACTCCACAGGATGACGGGGTTTCGGCGAAAGTTTTCCAGTTTCCAGCCCGAGGTTTTCAGCGAATCGCCGTATCTGTCGATGCTCTCCGTCGAAGCAACGAACGTGATCTCGCGCTTGGCCTCGTTTGCCGCCCTGATCTCGCTAGTGAACATCGCCCGCCGCACCGCGCCCACCTCCGGCTCCGCCGGGCTCCGCTCGACGTACTGGTCGAGCACTGCTTGAATCGCGCTCATGTCATCCTCCTAACCGCGAACGAGCGAGGTAGTAACCTCGGGGTTCATATTAATAGACCCTATTAATATGAACCCCGGTTACTACCTCGCTGCTCCGAAGCCCTCAGTTTTAGTTCACGCCCTTCAGGATCACCACCCCGGCGCTCGGACTCACCGCCGCGTCGGAGTGCTGTGTTGCCCTGATGGCGACTTGCGATGCGTCGAAAAATCTCTCCGTGCTGATGGCCATCTCAATATTTGAATCCTGCGCCACGTGCACATATTTCATGTTTGTGAACAGAATCCAGCTCTGATTCGTGCCGCTGCCGTTCGCGAGCGTCTCCTCGACCATCGGCGAAACGAAAACCGGGAATCCCATCAGAAACCCGACGCTCTGGACCGTGCCCACGCCGGGACCCTGCTCCAGACCTTGGCTCAGGGTGGGGATGTAAATCGGACGGCTGCTGAGGTCCAGCATTCCGAGGACGCGCTGGTAAAACGTCCGCGGCGACATGATCCACGTGAACGGCGGTTTGCTTTTTACGGTCGATGCTTTCTGGAGCACCGCCAGGATGTCCGTGAACGCCAGGTTTCCGCCGTTCGCCGAACTGCCGACGAGCAGCGTCGAGGTGCTCGCGGCGGCGTAGATCGGCACCGGCCCGCCGCTCACCTGAGAAGAAGACAGCAGCGCCGTGTCCTCGTGCTCGCCCGCAGCGAGTCCGATCAATTCAGCGATCAGCGTGTCGAAAGCAGGTACCGATGTGGCAAGTAACTGGTTGGGAATCGCGACGAGGCAGCGGCGTTCTTTCAAGTCGAATGCCATCTGCCCGAGGTTCGGATCGGACGGGGGCGTATATTGAGAATTTTGCGCCATCCAAATCCAGGTGGGCGAGGCAAGTGCGACCGGAACCGTGAGCTTGTTTATTCCGGTGCACGGCCAGATGCGCGCCCCCGCCGCGCGAACCACGCCGCCGGTCGCGAGGTATTGAATTATTTCGTCCGCCTGGAAAGTCGGAACGAGATAGCTCCCCGGCTGCGCGCCAGTCGTCAGAGCCTTCGTGTAGGCAACGTCATCCTCGGCGGTCTGCGGATTGAGGGCCGGGCCTTGCTGAGCCTTCATCCCTCTGATCATTTTCGACAAACTGAACTGCGGCCCGCGCGACGACCTCTCCTGGGTCCGCTTCACGACATCGGCGATAGCGAGGTCCAGCTCTCGCTTCGTCGCGAAAATTCCTTTCTCCTCCAAAACCTTCGTCAGCGTGTTGATTACTTCGTTTGCGATCAGCGTCATGGCTGAGCTGCTTTCTGATCGCCTTTTTTATTTGCACTTCGCCCCTTCGCGCCCCGAAAAAAGAATCCCGAATCTCCCGGGGGTCGCTTGGGGCTGCCAACACGACCCCCGGGTTAGGCGGCTCGTTCTACAACGGCGCGGACGCCGCTTCCGGCACGAGTCCCGCCCGGTCGCCGAACTCTTTTTCGCGGGGAAGGCCGGTAGGCTGCGCTGCTTCCCGGCCTTTTCCCCGCGTGAGCGCCCGGAAAGGAGGTCGGTGATGGATGCACCGTTTGCGCCCGGTACGCTCGTGCGCGCAAAATCAAAATCATTGTCTTGGGAACCCGCGCGAACTTCCGCGCGCTAACTCGCATCTGCCTCGATGAGAGGCTTTGGGTGCCGTCGATGCGTTCAACGGCCGCTCGGCTTCGTTGGTTCCGGGTTGAGCGAGCCCCGGCGCAGGTTGGTTGACCGCAGTCCTGGTCTGCGTAGAAGTAATTATACCCCGAACGCCCCGCAAAGTATACCTCCGCCGCTTCCTGATGCCCGGCACGCCCCCCTGCCCCTCCCCTAGCCTATTTCCCTACTTCCACGGCAAAGTCGCCCCCGGCGGCCCTAGAACGCTACGGCGGGCCATTCTAGGGGGTCCCCTGGCCGCGTTTTAGCACCGGTTCGGCGTTGCGGTTTCCGCGGCGCCGCCACTTCCCGGCCCGCGCGGACGAGTCCTCAAAAAGTTGAATCCCCAAATGGTATTCAACTACCCGCTCCAGCTGGCTGGCCCACATCTGCGTCGTCATCGCCGCGGCCGCCCGAAGCTCGGGACGCGCCCTGGCCCGCCAACCTTGTGCCAAAGTCGCTCCGGACCCTGCCACGATGCATCGTTCCACTGCTCCGGCGTCGTCACCGACCCGCTGCGAGCGCTAAAAACATCGGGGATCAAATCTTCGAAACTGACCGGAGGCGCAGCCACGCACTTGTGAATCGCCAGCGCGGCGGCGATGGCAACGTCGTCATGGCCCGTCGAAGCCTCGCAGCGCTCCCCCGCCGCCCGAACTCCGCACGATCTCCAGCCGGCGCAACTGCGAGATGAGTTCGGGATTGTCGGGAAGTTCCAGCTGCCCGGCGAGCACCTTCGCGCGAAGCGTCGAATAAATTCCGCTCGCCCTACGCCCCAACGTGCTCACCTGTTCCAGCGCGATTCCCGCCGACGCGAGCCGCTGCTTGACCACTTCGTTCGCGACCTGATCGCTGTACGCCCGCACGCATCCGTAGTGCTGGCAGACCTCGACGATCGCGTCCATCGTCGACGCGAACTGAATCGCCTTCCCCGGCTTCGGCTTCCACGATCGCGTCAAATCGACAATCACTCGCTCGCCTTCCGCGTGACTCAGCGCGAACCCGAACCAATCGCTTCGGAACGCCACGTCGATGCCGGCGACGTAGGCCGCGCCAGGCTTCGGCGGATTCTCCCACCGCTCCCTCGCGACGCACGCGTCCAAGGCATCGCCCGGAAGTAGAGCCGAGGCCGCGTCCAGGAAGGTCGCGTTGATTTCCCTCTCGAACCGCTCCGGGTCACGCTGCCGTTCCGCTTCGAGCAACTCGGCGCTCAGCGTCGGATTGCCCTGCTGCGAAGTCATCCGCATCACCAGCGGGTCCTCGCGTTCCAAACGCTCGGCGAACGCCCGCCACACCGGCCCCGACTTCGACCACGGCGACGTGATCAGCAGCATCCGGCCGCGCGGGAACTGAAGCAGCGCCGGCCTGACGGCCGCCAGAATCTCTTCGGCCGGATTCGTCACGCCGTCTTCCTCGGACCTCCAGAACGCCGGCTCTTCGGCGAGACAGCACGTCACCGCAAATCCGCGGACCGAGCGCAGGTCGCACTTCTGCACGATTACGTCGACTCCGTTCCTCAACACGAGCTTCTCGCGACGTGGGAGCAACGGCAGCAGGGATTTGAACGGCGAGTTCTTCAGCACCGCCACGATGCCGCGATGCGTGATCTCGGCCTGCTCCTTCGTCGGACCCAGGCAGACGACCGTCGCGCGCTCTCCTGGCCGCAGATTCTCATGCCGCTGGAACACTGCCGAGTAGGACGCGACCGGGACGGCGATATGAAGAGTCTTGCCGAATCTTCTGCCCGCGATCAGTACTCCCTCACGATGGAAACGCCCTGGCGTGTAACTGCTGCGCCCAGTCGCAGCGCAGTAGAGATCGAGTTCTTCCTGCGTCATCTCCAGGCCGTCGAGCGCCTTCAGAAACGCGCGCTGGCCGAGCGAAAGCGGGATGTTCAACAGCCGCGGGTGACAGGCCTCGATCAAGTTGACGTCAGGAATTGGAATCATGGCGCGCTCCGTGGATTTCGGCCTCTATGGCCGCGAGTTCTGCGTTGACATCTGACGGCGCCGGTTCGCCCCCGTCTTTCGGCGTGAGATTCAGCGCCCGGAGGCAGCGCAACAAGCCACCCTGAAGCGGCGTCACCTCCGCGAGCAGCTCCGCGATGCGCCTGTAGCGCCGCGCCGACCGCAGTCTATCGAGTACCTGGCAAAGCCCGGTGTATGAAGCCGTTGCGGACGTTACCAGGGCGCGCTGCTGGGGCGTAAGGTCGGCGTCACCGCCTAGTTGCGCCGTCAGGCCGTCCTCGAACGCCCGAGACGCCGCCCTGATCGCGGGTAACGCCCTGATCCGGGCTTCGAGCGCGGCGGCGGCGTTCCGCCTGCCCGATTCCCGCATCCGCTCGCGCCCGGCGTCGCTGATTCGCGGCGCGGGCTTCTTTGTCGCTCGATTCGGCACATTTCCCTCCCCTTCCGCTCGTAGAGCGTCGGTCTATTAGACCGAGGTACCATCCTATGACGCTGGTTTCAAAGGCGTTACGGCACGGCTTACCCGACTCTTACCCGAAATCTGACCACGTTTCGCCGGTTCCTGCCGCGATCGCGCCCGCTCCAGCCACCGGTTCACGTCGCCCTGAAGCACGCAGAACCGCTTGCCGCACTTCAAGTACGGCATCTCCTCGTCGGCAAGCAAGCTCCTCACGAACCCCACCGAACAGCGCAATTGCGCGGCGACTTCGGGCAGCGTCAGGACCTTCAATTCCTCGGGCGACATCGCGGTGTTCTCCTGAAACGGAAACGGCCGCCCGAAGGCGGCCGTGAAGTAGGGTTTAAAATGCGACGCAGACGTGTGTGTGGAACCGGGATTCCAGGCTAAGTAGTAGCCGGGGGTCACGGGGGTCAGGGGACTTATTTTGCCCTGACAAAGAATCGAAAAAAATAAATCCGTAGCTAGTGCCAAACTGACCACCGTGACCCCCGCGTTTCGCGTAACGTAAACCCCCTCAAGCGGTTAACGGGGGGGGTCAGGAATGCTTTTCTACCGTCCAACGTGTTGCCTTGCGATTTTTGGCGTCTTTTCGCAGGCAAAACTGCCCGATGACGCGATCTCGCCACCGTCTGGCCCAGGAACCGAGGACCCAGGCGTCGATCTTGTCCTTTCGGGAGCTGGCGACGGCGCTGACGGCGTCGTATAGCGCGGGATGGTCTAGCACGGTTTTCTTCTCGTCCCCGACCGTGTGCGATTGTTTCGCGTGCGTTCGCACTTCGCTCAGTGTGAATAAATTTTCGCCGAAGGAACTTGCGAGCTCGCGCAGCGCGACGATGGTGTTCTCGCGTTCGGGGTCGTCGTCGATCACCTGTTCGCGCGTGAGGTAGGGGTCTTCCATTCCGACCCAAACGATTGCCGAGCGTATCACCTCGGACCATTCGTCGAATCCGCCCCACGGCTTGATCTCTTGCTTCGGCCGTCCGGCGACGTGGAAGGCGCGCAGGATCGTGAGCGCGGCGGTGACCAGTTCGCAGCGATGCCGGCGGAGATAAGACAGCAGGTTAGGGATTTTGAACTCGCGCTCTTCGGGGCGCTCGATGCCGGCGTCGATTCGGCACAAGACGACTCTCGTTGTCAGGTCTCCGCGGAAGGTGATGTTGTTTCCGGTGGCGATCCAGAGCACGTTGGTCGGCAGCGAGAGTCTTCGCGATTCGCCCAGGACCCTGTCGCTGTATCGCTCCTCGGTGATCACGCGTGCCAGGTCTGGCGATTCCAGTACCTCGTCGACGTTGTCGAGCGTGATGATGGTTTGCCCTTCTCGCAAGGCGGAAAGGATGGCTTTGCGAATCTCCTCGCGGTCTTTCGAGATGGCGGAGGCCGCGGCAGGTTGGCCGACGGCCAGGATCGAGACGCCCGCAGCGAGGAGTGATTTTCCGTACCGCATCGTGGGTGCCGAGTAAGCGAACAGCGGGCAGGCGCCCAACAGTGGCCGTTCGAGTGCGGTCAGGATGGCGGCGACGTGCGTGGCTTTGTCGCCGGCCGAGACGAAGGGAAACTCGCCGAACGGTACTAGCAGCTTCGCGAGCGCGTGCTTCGCGTCAGCGAGCGTGGGGTGAGGTGGAATGTCTGGCCAGTCGTCATCCGATGCGAAGTACAGCATCGTTTGAGGATCGTAACCGGGTTCCTTCAAGACGGTACCGTCGTGGCGAATGATCGGAGCAGAGACGATCCCCGCGAGCACGTCGACCTTCCAACTCCCGGTGCGGCCGCAGTAGGTTTGCGGGATGCGTGCCGGGCAGTCGATGCGCCGGAAGATGTCCGCGCCGGTGGTCTTGTCCTTGCCTGCCCATCGCTGGAATTCGGCGACGGTCTCGAACGTCTCTCGCAGCGCGACGGGGGTGAGGGGTTGCAGTTGTAGCGTCCCCTTTCGGGCGCATCAGGCCCGCGGACTTTCGAGCTTCCGGCAAGCGGATCACCTGCGTCAGCTCTCCGGCGCGCTGGAAGATGCATAGGCGCTGCGCGTGCGGTAGCAGCGCGGCTTCCGCCTCGTCGACGGCGGCCGGCATCTCTCCGATGCGCACCGTGATGGCCGGCGCGTCGGATGCGACCGGCTTGTCCCCGATGCCGCGTGCGATCTGTTCTATCGCGTCGAGCGGCAATTCGTCCCATCCGGTTTTGTCGCAGCGGTCGAGGTCGATCTTCAGCTTCGCGATGATTTCCGCTTCGGAGTCCCCGCGCCGCCGGTAGCCCCCCGCGCGGGAGAGGAGCCAGTCGTAACGCTTGCCCTGCGGGATTTTCCCGTTGGTGCTGTCTTCTGGCGGATTGATTCCGTGCGCGGTCCTCGTGGCCGCGCAGGCGGCGAAGTCCTCGACGCGGTAGCGGCGGTCCCAGTCGGCGCGCATCAGCTCGACATCCTGGGGCGTGCCGTATTCCGGCTTGAAGTTCTTCGTCCCCGGTGGCCTGAGCACGCGGGCCAGCTCGGCGCAGGACGGGTCCGCTCCGAGCGCGGCGGTCAAGCCTTCGAGAATCGGCTCGACGCGCGCGTCCTGGGCGTCGATCGGCTCCGAGAGCAGCCAGTAGACGTGGAATCCGCCGCCCGAGAAGATGATGATCGAAGGCTCCGGGCGAAAAGCGCGGATGCGTTCGAGCGCCGCGGCCAGCGCGTCGGCGCCATCGACGTCCATGTCCATCCAGAACGCCGTCACCTCCCGGCAGTTTACCTTCCCACCGAGAGTCTTGCTTCCCTCGTGGCGGACGCCGTCGCGCGTGCAGATACCGAAATAGACGTTTTCGCCCTTCGCTGTCCGCTGGTCGATGAAATCGGCCAGCTCCGCCATGTCTCGGCTGAAGATGCGCTTGTCGACGGGGCCACGCTTGCCGTTCTCGCTAGGTTTGAACGTGCGCAGTTCGATCTTGAACTTCGTCCCCGCGTAGAATTTTTCGAGGAACTCCGTCGCGTTCATCGCTAGCGTTCTCCCAGTGGACTTTCCCAGTTGGTACAAAAATGAAAAGGGCGCGCCACTGGGAGGAAGCGCGCCCTAGTTCTCGGCTGTGCGGTGGTTGTGCCGCGGCGGCCGAAATTCTTGTTTACGGAAAGGGGGACCTAGGAGGCTTTTTGTACAGCAGCCGAAGCCTCCTAGGTTTTCGCGGTCCGCCCTCGGAGCGGTGACCGCGAAACTTTTAGTTTTCGTCCGCGTCGACCGGTGCTTGGTGAACTTCGCCGGTGACGACCAACGCCGCGAGATATTCGAGGATTTTCTCTTTGCCGACTTCGTGGAGCAGTGCCGCGAAGGCGGCGTTCGCGACGGCGGTGAGAGCGGTGTGTGTGTCCGGAAAATTCCGCGCGTATTCGCCGAACGTCACGCCGCCGAGGACGTTTTCTATCGAGGCGGTGAATGCGCGGAGCCATCGTTGCGCGGGCGCCGAAAGAATTTCCGCTGCCAGAACGCGGCGGTGGAATTGTGCCGCCGTAAGGGTCTGCTCCAGCGTGAAGCCGTGCTTAGCGCCCCAATCGACGGCGAATTGTCGCCCCCATACCTGCGGAATTTCAGCCGGCTCCGAGTCGAGTTCCTGCAGTTTTCGGCGGAGCAATCCAATTCTGACGTTCATGTTTTCGGCGACTCCTCTCTCGCGTAGGATTTTCAACCCTTCGATCACGCGCTGGACTTTCCGGGCGCGCTCCGGGGACGGCGTGTGGATGTCGTTCATCCAGAAGGAGAGCAGGGTCGCCGAGAGGCCGGTCAGCTTCACGAGCGACTGCTGCTTGATTTCCAGCTTGCCCATCTCCGTCGCGAGCTGCTCGCCTGTCCAGATTGGCTCGTTCATTTGCGTGCCTCCAAATAAAAATGGCCGCCAGGAATCGGCGGCCAGCTAGATGCGGTGGGAAAGTGGAATCGCCCGCTACGGCAGGCGCGGATATTTTCGCGACGCGATCAACACGTCGCGCAGTTGGCGAAGAAATTCCTGCGGCTCGCGGACGATCAGCTCGTACGGGACCATGACCAACGATATTCCAGGTCGTCGCTTGAAATAGCCGGGGTCGCTCGCCACGGACAGGTTCCCGGGCTTGTCGCGCTCGCCGGGGCCAACGATCAGCAGGCCGACATTCGCTCGCCGCCAGTAGAAATCGAGCCGAAAATCTTCGGGCAGTTCATTCTTTTCCTCGAATCGCGGCCGCGCCCAAAAATGGGCCGTCGCGCCAAACTCGCGCCTGAGAAGGCCGAACGCCCGCTGGTACACGCGCGCCCGCATCTGCGCTCGCGCATCGGCGAGGGTGACGCCGATGACACGTTCGCCCGCGAACTCGTATTCTTTTGAAAGTCCAGCTTGGATTGCCTTACGACGGAGAGAGGAAGGTAGCAGAGACACCTACAGCGACCCATCCGGCAGCACCGCTACCGGCCTAACTTTGAGTTTGCAGGTTGCCCCGCAACCGGACTCTGATGACGGTCGGTCCGTGACCGTAGTTGCGAATTATATAGCTTCGCCGGGGCGAAAGTATACTAAAAATTTTAGCGATTTTAGGGGGCCTGCGATTTGACCCGAAATTCACCCGACTTTCACCCGACGGAGCGTAACGGAGACGTACGGAACGCAACGGAACGTAACGCAAGAACCGCCCGCAAGTCGTTGATCCTGCGGGTGATGGTAGTGTTTTCAACGGGATACGCCGGAAACCGCCAAAGGCCCGATTCGTTTTAAAAGGCCGCTGCTCTACCACTGAGCTACGCCCCTGTGTGTTTTAACATCTTACATGGAAATGATTTAGCTGGCATCGATGCTCAGAATAAATATACAGCGCTGTTCGTCGTGGCATTGGGGCCTGCAATTCGCGAATGGCATTGAACAGATTAGCGTGGCTTGGCCGAGCAGGGGGTCATCAGGATTTCGCGGGGCGCACTCGTCTTCGAATATGTCACCGGCCGAAGTAGATTCTTTGTACCTCGTTGTTTTTTCTACTAAGAACGTGCGCCGTCCTGATGGGAGTACTTGATCACCTCGACTTCGGACGTGGCGATCAGCCCTTCTTCGACCACTTCATCGAGGAACGGCAGTAGTTTTTGAATTTTGTCCTCGGAATCGATGACGCTCACCATCACGGGAGCGTCGTGGGAAAAGGATAGCAGGTGAGTCTTTCGGATGAGTGTGCTCGCCCCGTATCCTTCGATGCCTCGCAGTACGGTAGCGCCCGCAATGTCCAATTCGCGGCATTTCTCAACAATCGCGCGATAAAGCGGTTTGCCCTTCCACTTATCGTCCTCACCGAAGTGGATTCGCAGCATTTTCGCCTTCCCTGAAAGCTTCATGACCGGGCCTCCTTTCTGCGCTCCGTTGTCACAATGTCGTGGGTGTACTTGATGATGTCCACATCGGACAAGACAACGAGCCCTTGCTGGACCATCTGATCGAGAATGGGGAAATAAGCCTGCAGCTTTTCCTCGGTTTCGACGACCGATAACATCATGGGCCGGTCATGCGAGAGGTGCAGCGCTGAATCCTTGTGGATTCGCCGGTTCGCGCCGTAGCCCAGAATTCCCTGATACACCGTGACACCGGCGATGTCATTTGCGCGCATGCTTTCGATCAAAGCCTTGTACAGCGGCTTATCGCTCCACTTATCGTTCTCGCCGACATAAATCCTCATTAGCTTGGCCCTGCCCTCGCGCTTGAGGGAGGGCGATGATTCTTGCGTGACTTTTTTCCCCGATAGTTCCGCCGGTTTGAGCACCGTCGTGTCTTGAATTTCGATCAGTCCCGTACCTGCTAAATCGTAGAGTTTCGGCAAAACTTCTTCGACCTTCTCCGCGGACTCGATAAATTCAATCTTCATCGGAAGGTCCTGCGTGAGGGCCTCAATCCGAGTTGTATGGAGGTGATGATCAGCTCCAAATCCCGCGATCCCTCGCGTCACGCTGGCGCCGGAGATTCCGCGGTAGAAAAGGAAGTCCAGAATCGCCGAATATAAGGATTGCCCGTGGTACTGGTGGTCTTCCCCTACATAGATGCTGACCTTTTTGGCAGGTCCTGCCTTGAGCATGTCGTCCCCCCCAAGCTTCCGATTCCGCAGTGTGCGATCGAGAACTCAGCGGCCCTCGCCGCTCTGGTTACGAAATGGCTTTTCCGGTGATGACCCCCAGCCATACCGAGACAAAACCAACGGCCACGCTCAGCACGATATTCATCGCCGCAACGAGAAGCTCGCCGTCCTGGAAGACACGAAACGTCTCGTACTCAAAAGCGGAAAACGTGCTGTATCCTCCGAGGAATCCAATAGGAATCAAGTACCTCCAATTCGGATTCCAGTGCGTTCTCTCGGCCAGAAGGGTCATGACAAAACCAATTAAAAACGAGGCCGTGATATTGATGACGAACGTGCCGTACGGAAAGCGAGCGCCCAACCGGCCGCTCACGTAGCCTCCGGCCCAGAAACGCAATATTGACCCTACGGCTCCTCCGATTCCAACAATAAGATATTTGGTCATGGTAATGACTCTGCTTTCTCTCCTTTCGAGTTCGTCACACCGAACCGTGGAAGAAAATGAATTGAGATAGTTGGACGGCCGCACGAGGCGAGCAAATCCAGAGGGGCACGCTTCGGAGCGTATATTTCGATTGTGCGATTTGTTCTGGCTCCTCCCATACCGTCCTCATGCACCAAACTGGTGCTGCAGTAATTAGGAGGAGTTATCAGCCGTTGAAGAAACGGCGTTTTATCCCCACGAGCGAGGGGAGGCAAACTCCTTTGCCGTAATTATTCAACCACAAGAAGGACGCGCCTACAAGCAGGTTCCACGCTGTCCGGTTTACTTTCCCGCGAAAGCGCGTTGGCCTTTCAGTCCGCCTGCGGGAGCTCCGCGAGCTTCACTGCGCCGCGCCCGCGCTTTCGTTTCCAAACGTAGTCTTTGCGCAGCTTTTGCTGATGTTTTTTCAGCTGGCTCTCGATTTCGGAGAAGGCCGCCTTTGCGCTGGAGCGCACGCTCCCGCCGGAACCCGTGGCATGAAGCACCCCAGTCGGCAGCGTCAAGTTAAGTGAGGAGTTGTACTCGATTCGCCGCGGACTTTTTTCTAACGACACATGCAGCTGTATTGCGTCGGGCGTGTACCGCTTCAGAATCCTATTCAACTTTTCGATATGGCGCGCGCATTCTTTTTCGACCGCTTCGCGAAATTCGATGTCGATTTGGCTGTAAGCGACATTCATGAGGCCATCTCCTGCTCAAGAAAGTGACTCCCTGAGGCTCTCAACGAGGCATTCCCACAATAGCGCGCCGGAAAGTAGCAAGCAACCCGTGTTTGAACATCCGCTTTTCACTCAGCAAACGTCATCACAGCGAAATGTCAAGCCCGGCGACCGCCTTTATGAGCGGTGCGACCCCAGCGAGTCCGTAGGATCGGGATATTCCAGCGAAACGAGGTACAAACCCTCCGGCGGGACGGTCGGTCCCGAGGACGACCGGTCGCGCATTTCCAGAATTCTGGGAATATCTGAAACTGCGAGCCTTCCCTTCCCCACTTCAATGAGCGTCCCCACGATCTTCCGCACCATATATCTCAAAAACGATCGCCCGCGTACCGTGTACTCGACTTCCTCATTCGCCGCCTGAACAATCAACTCCGAGGAATGGATCATGCGGATCATATTCCGCCCGCCGTCGTCTTCCTCGGAGCCGGACGACGCCGCAAATGAACTAAAGTCGTGCTCACCCGTGAACTGCCGCGCTGCTGTGGCCATGGCATCCTCGTCGAGCGGCCACGGATAGTGCAGCGCGCGGCCGTAATCGAACGGCGGCAGCACCTGTCCGCGATAAATTCGATAGCGATAGGTCTTGGCCTGCGCCAGCCAGCGCGCATGGAACTCGGGGCCAACCTCCTCCGCGTCCACTATACGAATTGCCGGCGGCAGCAACGCATTCAGCGCACGCTGAAATTCCGATGCCGGCAGGCCGGACAGCGTCTTGAAGTGCGCCACTTGTCCCAGCGCGTGCACTCCGCTGTCAGTTCGGCTGGCGCCGTGAACCACAATTTTTTCCTGCGTGATGGTGCATGCAGCATCGTTCAACAGCCCTTGAATTGTCGGAAGGCCCCGCTGAATCTGCCATCCGTGAAAATTCGTGCCGTCGTATGAGATTGTGAGTTTGATGTTGCGCATGCGCAGGGGGATTATCGCACGCGCCGCCGGATGCAACCGAGCCACAGGCCCAGATAGATCTTCGAGCAGTTGAATGGCGCGGAAGGCGGGTGGAAAAAAAGAGGGGGCCCCGCTTGGGATCGGGAACCCCCAAAGTCGCGTTCCATTGGCCCGGCCTAGGCGAGACCGGACCATGGGGTCATCCATCCTAGCTTCCCTCTCAGAGGCAGGTGGGAACGATCCGTTCCATCAGTAAATGGGCCCCTTCCTCCCCATCCCCCAATAGCGCGGACCGCGTAGGAACGCGACCACGCTCTGCTCATTGCAAACGGCATGCCTCAAAGAAACTTATAATTCCTAGCTTCGATTGTTCCATACTCAGGACTTAACGCTCCGGCACTTCTGCGGTTTCTAATCTGGCGTTTCAATTCGGGAAGATCCATCCCGTAGCGGACCGGAGCCACCATCGCTGAACTCCAAACGATTGTGTGAATCCAGGCTCTGGCTCATAATACTCAAGGAATCGCATGAGGCGGACTTCCACAATCTTATTGGCGCTGGGTGCGGCTATTCTCTTGGTGATCGGCCTTGTGACCCTAGTTCGCGCGCGCCGCATCCTAGCCTCGAATCACGCCGCTTCTTCCCACTCATTAGCTGCTGATGCCAAAAGCGCCCAAGAGAGCGGCGATGATGCCGATGATTCGGGCGTGCCGTCGGTAATCCGCTTCGCGCGCAATCCCGAGCGCATGCCTCCGTTTCTAGTAAACGATCTGGACGGCGGCATCATCTCCACAGCCGGTTTGCGCGGCAAAGTCGTGCTAGTGAACTTTTGGGCCACCTGGTGCCCGCCTTGCCGCGAGGAGATTCCAGAGCTGATCGAACTCTCCAGCCGCTACAAGGAGAAACTCCAGATCATCGGCGTCTCGATGGACGACTCACCCGCCAGAGAGGTTCGGGAATTCGCCAAGGAGATTGGCATCACCTATCCGGTGGTGATGGGTAGCGGCGCCATTGAGGCCGAATATGGAGGCGTACCTGCCCTTCCTACCTCATTTATTATCTCGCCCGAAGGACGCGTCGTCCAAAAGCACGCCGGCCTCTACCCCATCGGAGTTTATGACACCGAAATCCGGTCGTTGCTCGGCATGCCCGTAAAGGCGAAGGTTGAAACATTCCAGGATGTGGGCCAGATTTTCATGAAAAATGCAGCGAACGCGACGGAACTCCCCGGCGTGGATTTTAAGGGGCTGACTGCGGCGCAAAAGCGCGAAGCTCTGAAGCGCATGAACACGGAGCTTTGTACTTGCGGGTGCAAGTTCACCATCGCGCAATGCCGCATCAACGATTCAGCCTGCGCCACAAGCAAGGCCCTGGCCGCCAAAATCGTCCACGACATCGTCGCCGGCCACCCCACCCCCACCACCGCCGTCGCAAACTAGCAGCTATTCAGGGTACGATTTGGCGGCAGGCAACTTCAGTCCCTGCCTGGCAATTGCGATCAAATACCCGAATGGAGTAGCAAGCGAGGCGCTCCCGGAAGGCAACACTTTCGATTGGGGATCGTAACGGTTTGAATCACTTTGCTTGAAAGCCGCTGATAGTCTTTTCGAAGATGCGTTCAGCAAAGCGCTTGTCCAACGAAGCATGCCCCTGCAACCATCGGAAAAAGAGAGGACCATTGAGTGCGTCGATTAGTAACTCCGGATCGGTCGCCCGCTTCAATTCGCCTGACGCGATAGCCTCTTCAATAATGCCGCGTTGGATCTGACGCCTTGGCACCACATACCTTTCCAGGAACATTCGCCGGAGCTTCTTGTCTTCGTGGATGCCTGTGATGAGACGTGCCATCACAGCGCCATCTTCAGAGGACAGAAACTCACGCGCGCGCAGCACGTAGCGGCGCAGACGCCCTAATGCGGAGCCGGTGCCCGAAATCGCGAGGACGGGTTTCATATGCTCAAAGCACGCGTCAAACAAGATTTCTTCCTTCGACTTCCACCACCGGTATAAGGTGGCGCTGCTTACGCCAGCCGCTTTAGCAATCTCATGGGAGCCCACTGTCTGAAATCCCTTGTTCCTCAAGAGCGTGTATGCAGCACCCAGAATGTCCTGCTTCGCCTGCTCGCTTCTGGGTCGACCACGAGTTCTGGTCCCGATTTCCTTCGGCATCTCGCCATCCTCAATTACGAAAGTAACTGTTTCGTTTTCTCTTGACAAGCAGCGAATCGACAGTATAGAAACTAAACCAGCGGTTTCGTAATGTCAATAAGACGGAGCAGACAAATGGCTACTTCATCCACGTTTCCTGCAACAGGCGAATTCAGCGGCAAGCAGGTCTTGGTCACCGGAGGGACAAAGGGCATCGGTAAAGCGGTTGCTGAGCGGTTTCTGCGTGGCGGAGCGACCGTCATCATAACGGCGCGTTCTGCACCCGTGGAAAAAGCGGAAGCGCACTTTATTCAGGTCGATCTTTCAACCCCTGAGGGGACCATGACAGTCGTTCGCGAGATCCTTGAAGCATTTGGGGGTGTGGATATCATCGTCCATAATCTTGGCGGCTCATCCGCTCCCAGCGGCGGTTTCATGACAGTCACCGATGAACTCTGGCAACAAGCTTTGAACGAGAACTTGTTTCCCGCTGTAAGACTTGATCGTGGGCTGTTACCCTCAATGATCGCGCGAGGCTTGGGTGTCGTCATACACATCTCGTCGATTCAACGGCGGATGCCGCTTTATGACTCTACCCTCGCCTATGCCGCCGCTAAAGCCGCGCTCACCAATTACAGCAAAGCCTTATCGAACGAGGTCAGCCCGGAAGGAATTCGAGTGGTGACCGTCTCACCTGGATTCGTCGAAACAGATGCCGCAACCAGAATGATCCAACGCATGGCCAGTAAGGACCAGAGCGACTACAAGGCGGCACGACAAAAACTGATGGATATGCTTGGTGGCATTCCTTTAGGCCGTCCGGACAGGCCGGAAGAGGTTGCGGAACTAGTGGTCTTTCTTGCATCGGAGAGAGCTTCCGCCATTACGGGCGCCGAATACGTAATTGATGGAGGCACAATCCCAACGATTTAAGGCGCGGTTTACGACCGTCACGTTCATTCTTTGCTTGGCGAAGTTGCCTCTAATCGAAAGGGAATGCCGATGCAGATCGAGGGCGCCGGCAACCGGGCTGGAGAATGTAGGGCTGTGCACGGATAAGCTCAGGAGGACTCAATGGCTAAGAAGGGATACTGGGTAGTGTGCTACGAATCCGTCTCGAATCCAGCCGCGATGTCAGAATATGCGAGGCTTGCGCGCCCTGCGCTGGATGCTTTGGGAGGTCGGGTGATCATTGGAGGCAAGCCCGCGGAAACCCGCGAGGCGGGAGCAGATCAACTGGTCGTCCTCGTTGAGTTTGAAAGCCTGGAAAAGGCGATCGCCGCATATGAAAGCGACCTGTACAGGGCCGCGCTAAAAGCCTTCGACAACGCCGCGCAACGGGATTTTCGTATCGTCGAAGCTGCGTGACGGCCCAGAGCAGCGAAGAGTCCGCACAATCCATCGATTCGATTTGGCGCGGCTGCAACGCCATTCCACGGGACTCTCTACTTCGGGGTCGTGTTCGATCCCCCGCCTCCCCGGTCCTCCCTGCGATGGCTATTTGAGTCCTGCTTCCGCGAGCATTCCAAGGAACTGCTTCTGCGTCCGCATATCGATGGATTGTGCGACCAGTTTGCCGTTGCGGTCATAGACGAAGGTTTTAGGAATTCCATCGACTTGAAATAAATCGTTCACCTTGCGACCTGGATCGAGCAGGATCGGGTACGTCACTCGATGCTCAGCGATGAACGGCCGCACCTTGGCCGCATCTTCATCCGAAATGGCAAGCACAACGAGGCCCTGGCCCTTGAACCGATTGTAGAGAGTTTCGAGATCGGGCATTTCCTTGCGGCACGGCGGACACCAGGTAGCCCAGAAATTCACAACGACAACTTTTCCGCGAAGTCCGCTAAGCGTCCAACTTTTGCCCTCCAGATCTGTAAGCGTGAAATCCGCACGCTGGCGCCCTTCGTCATCGCTGCTAAGTTTTGCCATTGCCGCTGAAAATTCCGGTGAATCAGACGCCGCTCGCATGTGCTCGTAACGGACCAGTTCCGCAAGCTCTATGTACGGCGCGGCGGGATGACCCTTTTCTTCGGGGACGGGGTGTTCGCGAAGCGCATCAGCAAGAGTGGTCGTCACCTCCTGCAAGGTCTCGCGCCCGAAATCACCTTCCGTCGAGAGATTGGCGAGAGAATTCGCCAGTGTCAGTTTGTTGGCGCCGGCCGGCAGTTCCCGAATCTGAAGCGCAAGCTGCTTCGTCGTCCGCGCGCGAACATCATCTGGCAGCGAACGCAGCGAACTAATCTGTTGCACGATGGGTTTCTCCTGAGCGTTCCAAACGATTTTCTCCTGTCCGGCGCGCGAGGCCGGTGGTACGAGAACAAAGATCGTTGTCAGGATCACCTCGAAGATTAGGCCGCGCATTTTCACGTCAGCTACTTCTGGCGACATTTCGTCACCGAGGATATTTTACTTCTAAGCGTCTGCCTCCGGCTTGCATCTGTTCCATGTCGCAAGTCAAACTTTCGTGACACGCCCGGAAAGCAATGAATTCAGTCGAGCCACAAACTCGAATTCCGCCGGATGAATTTTGGCGCGCGCCGCATCCAGCGTGAAAAAATCGGCGTGATCGATTTCCGGGAATTCCTTTTGCTTCCCGGAGTGCGGCGGCCACTCGATTGTGAAAGTATTGCTTTTCAAAACGGCAGGATCGCAATCGCCCTCAAACGCCCATGCGGTAACCGTTTTCCCGCTCTTGTGCTTCACGCTTCCGAGAGGTTGCACTTCATCGCCCGGATCAAAACCGGTTTCCTCTTTGAATTCGCGCTTGGCCGCCTCAAGTTGGTCTTCGCCGGGCTCCACTTCTCCCTTGGGCACAAACCAAGCCCCGGCGTCCTTCTTCGCCCAAAACGGCCCTCCCAGATGCGCGAGCAAAACCTCCAACTTTCCCTCCCGCACCCGATACATCAGAAGCCCCGCGCTTCTCTTCGCCATGGTTGATCGCCGCAAAAGTCCACAGGAGTTTGTTCTTGCGCTAGCCGTTCCCTGCTCTAATATAGGCGCGTGCCAAATACTAGGGAAGTCGAGCAAAACATGGGCTGCGGCGGCCGAAAGAGAAATCCCGCCGATCCGACGGCGGCCACGCCTCGCTCATCTCTACTCGCAAGTGAGAGACGATTAGAACGTGGCGCAACTTACAGAAAACAAAGGATCGAGGTAGATTCTACTCGCAACTTTTTGCGATGGGTCGCTCTTCGATCCTCAATTTTCTCTCTGATACTTTCGGGCTTGATCGTCGTCGGAGCGGCATGGACGATATCAGCTCCAAAGTCATCCGCTTCTCAGTCCGCCTCATCCAAACTGGTTATCGCGCCCGATCTTGCCCAGCAGTTCGCAAAATTCAAGCCTATCAAAATTCCTTTCAACTCGAAGCGATCTCACCCCGCGCGAAAAGGAAATGGTGGTTAAGCTCGTCGACGCGGCTGGCCTCCTCGACTGCGTCTTCTGGCGTCAGAGCGATCCCGAGGGGCTGAAGCTTTATCTCTCGCTGGCCAAAAGCAAGAATCCGCAGGACGAAATGCTGCGCGAATATCTAAAAATTAATGGCGGTCGCTACGATCTCATCAACGACAACAAACCCTTCGTCGGCACGCAGCCGATGCCGCCCGGCCGTGGCTTTTATCCAACGGATCTTACGCGCAGCGCATTCGACGCCTATGTCGCGGCGCATCCCGCGCAAAAAGCGGCTCTGTACAACGGTCAAACGATAGTCAGGCGCAAGGGCGATGCTCTCGAAGCCGTTCCCTACCACGTCGCATTTCGCGAATTTCTCGTTCCCATGGCCGCGGATCTTCGCGCCGCCGCCGCGCTCAGCGACGATCCTGCTTTCGCGAAATTCCTCCGCCTGCGCGCCGATGCCCTGCTCTCTGACGATTACTATCCGAGCGACATCGCCTGGATGGACCTCGAAAATCCGAAATTCGACGTCGTCTTCGCTCCTTACGAAATTTATCTCGACGATCTGCTCGGCGTGAAAACCTCCTACGGCGCGTCCATCATGATTCGCAACGACGCCGAAAGCAAAAAACTCGCCGATGTTCCAGAAATACGTTCCCGATCTGCAGGAATCGCTTCCACTCCCGCACGAGGATTTGCCTTCCGAACGCGGGCAGCGCTCGCCGATGGAAGTGGTGGACGCCATCTATCGCTCGGGCGACCTGCTCCACGGCTATCAGGCCGTGGCCGATAATCTGCCGAACGATCCGCGCATCCACCAGGAAAAAGGCTCGAAGAAAATCTTCTGGAAGAATTTCCTCGATGCGCGCGTGAACTTCATCATTTTGCCGCTCGCCGAGCGCCTCCTGCCGACCGATCAAGCCAAGATGGTTACCGGCGAAGGCACGCTCGACTTTGTTATCCTCCACGAAATCTCCCACGGACTCGGCCCCACATACGTGCACGGGTCGAATGGCAAGCTTCACATTGGCGAAGCAATCGGCCCGCGATATTCCGCACTCGAGGAATCCAAAGCGGACATCACCGGTCTGCTGTGCGTGAAGTGGCTGGTGGATCACGGTGTAATTCCAAGCGGCAAGTTAAATGAAATTTATGCGTCCTTTCTCGGCGAAACTTTTCGCACCATCCGCTTCGGAATCGCCGAGGCCCACGGCGCGGGCGCCATGATGGAGCTGAGCTACCTTACGGAACAGGGTGCGATCCGCCGAAACTCTTCCACCGGCCTCTACGAAGTTGATTTCAAGAAAATGCCCGGCGCAATCGCGTCGCTCGCCAAGGAATTGCTCGAACAAGAGGCCACGGGGGACCGCGCGCGCACCGAGAAGTGGTTCACAAAATACGCAGTTATGCCCCCGCAGCTCTCCGCTGCGCTCGCGAAAGGCTCCGACATTCCGGTGGACGTTGATCCGCAATTTGATTTTCATCCGCCGTTGCGGTAAGAACGTTTCTTACCCAGCCGATTTGTCCCAGCCTTACACCAACCATTAACGTCCCGCGATGAAGATCGGGACTCACGCCGAAAGGAGAAGTTATGGCAAAAGTAAAACCAGTTCCGGAAGGTTTTCACACTGTCACACCCTATCTTGTGGTTGATGACGGAGCCCGCGCAATTGAGTTCTATGAGCAGGCGTTTGGCGCCAAGGAAGTCATGCGCATGCCTGGACCCGATGGGAAAGTTTCGCACGCCGAAGTCAAGATAGGCGACTCGATCATCATGCTGGGCCCTTCGCAGGCAAGTACTGGGGTTCGCTCTCCCCAATCGCTTGGCGGCTCCACGGTCAGTATCTTTTTGTATCTCGAGGACGTTGACTCGACCTTCAAGAAGGCATTGTCTGCGGGCGCCAAGGAAGCACAACCGCTCGCCGACCAGCTCTGGGGCGACCGCTACGGCCGGCTTACCGATCCGTTCGGCCATTCCTGGTCGCTGGCCACTCACAAAGAGGATGTTTCAGCGGAAGAGATGAGCCGGCGTATGCAGGAAGCAGCGAAGAAGCAGCGCGCGCAGGCAGCCGGTTAGAGATGCGTAGATTCGGCGAGGGTTCAAGGATCGCTCGATTTCCTGATCCGAGAGCTCTCGCCGAAATCGGCCGCCAACCGTCGCGAAAAAAAATGACTAGAGGATGCTCTGGATTTCCGCGTCAATCGAAACGTGCGTCTGCGGGAAGCCGTTGATCTGGAAATTCGCGCCTGAAGCGCACTCAAAGTGGAAGTAGCGGCTGATGTGGTAGTCCTCATCGAATGTGCCGAACACATCCTCGACTTCCTGGGCCGAAAGGCCCAGGGAATCCAGCGGCACCGGCCGCCCATAGCTGCCTGCCGCTCCCAAATACTTCTGGACAACCTGGTTTAACTCGATTTTGGCGCCCGAATCCGGCGTTGGCATCGCCATCGACTCCGTTCAAAAGTGTCTCTGCACTTCCAGACGGCGCATGGTAGCAGAATACGGCGCGATTATCCCTCGGGTAAAACACCTGCAAAAACGCATCAAAATCAAGCCGCCGGAGGCGGTGGCTTGCGTTTCAGGGGTAACCAAGCTTATACTAAATTTGCTTCCAGATAGGTCGCACAAACTAGTGGGCGCGAGCCCACTTTTTTGTTGGCCGCATGAAACTGGGACGCGGTTCCGCCGGTTGGGGGTAACTGCTGCGATTAGAAGAGAATGGACCTAGAAAGGATTCGACAGGCGGCGGAGAGGGTGGCCCATTCCGAGGGTCTGGAAATCTTCGACGTCGAGTGGAAGGTCGGAAAGCAGCGGCTGCTGCGGGTTTATATCGACCGCCTGCCCGATCCGGAACACCTCGACGCTGCCGTGAGCCACAGCGACTGCCAGCGGGTGAGCGAGCAGTTGAGCGTAATTTTGGACGTGGAAGAGCTGATCCCTGGAACAGGCAGTTATGTACTGGAGATCAGTTCACCGGGGCTGGATCGAAAGCTGATCAAGCCGGGCGACTACGAACGGTTTGCGGGAAGGCTGGCAAAAATCTGGCTGACGGAGCCAGTCGAGAACCAGAAGTACTGGGAAGGCCGGCTGGCCGGCCACGACAATGGCGTCGTAAAGCTGGCGGTGCGCGATCGTGAGGTTGCCGTGCCGTATAACCAGATTCGGAAGGCGAATTTGGTCGTGGAATTGTGATGGGCCATAAGGGCATCGGGGGGAGAAGGAAGAGACAGATGGTCAGTCTGCTATACCAGACAATCGAGCAGATCAGCCGGGAGAAGCACATTGAACCGGAGATCATCGTCGCGGCCATCGAGGACGCGATGGTCGTGGCGGCACGCAAATACTACCGGACTGAGGAAGAGCTGCGCTCGAAATTCAACCCCGAAAGCGGCCAGATTGATGTTTTTTCAGTTCACATGGTAGTGGACGAAGTAGCGGATCCTGTTCGAGAAATTTCCCTCACGGACGCCCGCAAGCGAAACCCGGAAATCGAGGTCGGCGGCGAAATTACGCAGACCAAACCTACCGACGTGCTCGGGAGAATTGCCGCGCAGACCGCCAAGCAGGTGATCCTGCAAAAAGTGCGCGAAGCCGAGCGGGATACGATCTACAACGAATTTCACACCCGGGTGGGCGAGCTGATCAATAGCGTGGTAAAGCGTATGGAGGGTCCGGACATGATCGTGGACCTCGGCCGCACGGAAGCGCGGCTGCCAAAGCGCGAACAGTCGCGCCTTGAGGCCTACAATGTCGGCGACCGGCTCCGCGTAACGATTCGAGCGGTCGAGCGCGCTGCAAAAGGACCGCAGGTGGTTGTTTCCCGCGCCGACCCGGCCTTGGTGCAGCGGCTCTTCGAAATGGAAGTTCCGGAAATTTATGACGGCACCGTACAAATCCGCGCCGTGGCGCGCGAAGCGGGCGAGCGCACAAAAATCGCAGTCGAAAGCCGTGACAAAGATGTGGACCCCGTGGGCGCGTGCGTCGGGATGAAGGGCATGCGCGTCCAGTCGATCATCCGCGAACTTCGCGGTGAAAAGATCGACATCATTCCGTACAGCGAAGAAACAGTCGCTTTCGCCCAAAAAGCCCTCAGCCCCGCGAAAGTTACTCGCGTGCAGATCGTGGACCCGGAGGAAAAGCGCCTCGAAGTGATCGTCGAGGATACCCAATTGTCGCTGGCCATCGGCAAGAAGGGGCAGAACGTCCGCCTCGCCAGCAAGCTGATCGGCTGGAATGTGGATATCAAGAGCGAGGAAGAAAAGCGACGCGAAATCGAAGCGCAGATGGCTGCGCTCACCGCTCCCGGCACCGCGCTTACCGAACTCAGCGGCGTCGGCCCGAAAACAATTGAGAAGCTCGAAGCCGCGGGAATCACCTCGATCGAAAAACTCGCCGACATGACCCCTGAGCAACTAGTAGAAATTCCTGGCATCGGCGAGAAAATGGTGGAAAAGATTCACCAATCGGTCGCGGCGTACTTCGAGGCCCTTGAAGCGCAGCCGATCGCTCCGATTGAACCATCGACTGAAGACGAAGCGGCGGCGGAAGCAATGCCGCAAGCGAGTGAAGCAAGTGTTGAAGCGCCGGAGGCAACGGAGGCGGAGGACGAGGCGGGAACGGCCGACTTGACCGAAGAGGCGCAAGTCGAGCCGGTGCCGAGCGCAGAGGAACCGTCTGAAGAGGCTGAAGAAACCACTCCGGCGGATAAGGAAGCAGCCTCCACGGTAGACGAAAGCGCCGAGAAGAGAGAAACTCCCGAGGAATAGCACCGGCTCCCGGCGGAATCGGCGCCGGGCAAAAGAGTTTTGGACGACTTGTTCAAAGAATAGAGGCTGATGTCAGATTCCAACCAAATCCGCATCAACGAACTGGCGCGAGAGCTTGAGATCAAAGCTAAGGTGCTGATCGACTTTCTGCCCCAGATCGGAGTCACGGAGAAAAAGACCCACTCGAGCTCACTCGACATTGAGCATGCCGAGCTGGCGCGAAAACATTTTCGCGAGCTAGCCGACGCGGAAGCGGCGGCGGAGGCGGCCAAGACAGCCGCAAAGTCAAAGGTCGTCCGGCCTGCCGCGGCACCCGCGAAGCCCGCTGGACCTGCCCCGGCACCGGCTGTGCATGCTGCCCCCGGTTCGCCAACGGTTCCGGCAAGGACGACACCCGCGCCTGGCGTGGCGCCACCTGCAGCGGCTCCGTCTGCGCCAGTGCGTCCGACTGTTTCGCCGGCCGCCCCGGCAGCTGCGACTCGGCCAGCGGCGCCTTCGGCTTCGCCAACTGCACCACGGACTGTGCCACCGAACCGCCCGTCCCCTCCAGGAACGGCAACGGGACAGCCGTCCGCCCCCGGGACTATGCGTCCGGCAGCGGCTTCTTCAGCTCCCGCCACAGGCGCTCCGAGCGCGCCAAGGCCCGCAGGTCCGCCGCAAGCAGGACAGCCTGGTCGATTCCCGGCGCGTCCTGGTCAAGGCTTCGGCCAAAGTCGGCCGGGCGCTCCTCAAGGAATGCGCCCTGCGGCTGCACCGGGTCAGTCCAGACCGAGCGGCCCACCGAGACCTGGTGGAGCGCCGCCACCAAGATTTCCGCAGCGGCCAGGCACCAGTCGTCCCGGTCAGGGACCCATTGGAAGCCAGCGACCCGGCGCAACGGGCGTTTCAGGTCTGCCCAAGGCAGAACCAGGAAAGCCCCTCTACCAGCGAAAACCGCCCGCTTCACGCGGACGTCCGACGATCGAAAAACGCTATGCCGAAGGCGAGCGCAGGCTGCACCCGGTTCGAACGCGCGCTGGTGTGGGAGCAGGACGCGCGGCTCACGCTGAACCTGTGGCCCCTGTGCAACGCGAGCCGCGGAACGTCACGGTTACGGAAGGCATCACCGTACGCGAGCTTGCTGAGAAGATGGATATTCGCGCCAAGGACTTGCTGAAAACCCTACTCGACCGCGGCGTTTTCGCCAGCATCAATCAAGCTCTCGATGTCCCCACTGCGACCAGTCTGGCGGAAGCGTTCAATGGAATCGTCCAAGTTGTGACCTTTGAAGAGCAGGTGGTCCAGGAAGAAAAAATTAAGGAAGAGCGCAGTGGAAACCAACTGCCGCGCGCTCCGGTAGTCACCGTGATGGGCCACGTGGACCACGGCAAGACCAGCTTGCTTGACGCCATCCGCGAAACCGAAGTAGCGGCAGGCGAAGCAGGCGGAATTACCCAGCATATCGGCGCCTATGAAGCGCACGTGGACCAGCGGCGGATTGTTTTTATCGACACACCGGGCCACGAAGCGTTCACGCGAATGCGCGCGCGCGGAGCAAAGGTCACGGACATTGTCGTTTTGGTCGTAGCCGCGGACGATGGCGTGATGCCGCAGACGGAAGAAGCTATTGCGCACGCCAAAGCCGCCAACGTGCCCATCATTGTCGCCATAAATAAAATCGACAAGCCCGAGGCTCTGCCCGAGCGTGTGAAGCGCCAGCTTGCCGACCGCGGCTTGATGCCCGAGGAATGGGGCGGCGACACGGTGATGGTGGAAGTCTCCGCCAAGGCCAAGAAAAATCTGCCGCGCTTGCTCGAGATGATTCTGCTCGTCAGCGATTTGCGCGAACTCAAGGCCGATCCCGACGCTCCAGGCAGCGGCACCGTTCTCGAATCCCGCATGGATAAGGGCCGCGGACCTGTCGCTACCGTGCTGGTACAGAACGGAACCCTGCGCGTCGGCGACGTTTTCATCGTCGGCGCAGTGTACGGCAAAGTTCGCGCTATGTTTGACGATCGCGGCCAGGCCATTCAGAAGGCCGAACCGTCCACTCCCGTGGAAGTTCTCGGACTGCAAGGCGTGCCCGAAGCAGGCGACCAATTCCAGGTCGCGGACGAAGCCAAGGCCCGCCACATCGTCGAGTACCGTCAAGGAAAGCAGCGCGAGGCGGCTCTGGCAAAGACCGGCCCCTCCGGCCGCCTCACACTCGATCAACTGCACGAACAGCTTCGAGCAGGCGAAATGAAAGAATTGCCGGTGGTGGTGAAAGCGGACGTGCAAGGTTCTGTGGAAGTCCTCAACGAACTGCTGCCGGGACTTTCGAACGATCAGGTGCGGCTGAAAGTGATTCAGGCGAGCGTGGGTGCAGTGACCGAACGCGACGTGCTGCTCGCCTCGGCTTCCAATGCGATTATCGTGGCGTTCAACGTAAGGCCCGAGCGCAAAGCGTCCGATCTCGCGCAGCGCGAAGGCGTGGACATCCGCCTCCACACGATTATCTACGAGCTGATTGACGAGCTGAAGAAAGCCGTCTCCGGACTGCTGGCGCCGCTCATCAAGGAAACCTACCTGGGCCGCGCCGAAGTTCGCGACACCTTCCGCGTGAAGGGCGTGGGCATGATTGCGGGATGCTCCGTGCAGGAAGGCATCTTGAAGCGCGACGCGGACGTGCGCGTGCTTCGCGACAACGTGGTGATCTACACGGGCAAAATCAGCTCCCTACGGCGGTTCAAGGAAGACGCGAGCGAAGTACGCGCCGGCTTCGAGTGCGGCGCAGGCATCTCCAATTTCAACGACGTCAAAGTTGGCGATTCTCTGGAATGCTTCAAGATCGAGAAGGTCGCGCCGGTCGAAGCTCCGCCCGATCGAGCGGCACGGCCGCAAGCGGTGGTGGAAGCCAGGCGCGGCTAGAAGCGCGCGCCGGCGCACCGCGCGAAGTTTTTCGGTGCGGACCGGAGCTCCTCGGCTCGCTCCGGTTTTGCCTCCGAAAAGGGCGCGCCTTTACTGCCTCGGGATGAACGGAAATGCCGGTCGGCCTCCTCACACTGGAAATTCACATTTCTGACGCGCAGTCTTTGAAAGACAAGCGGCAGGTGCTTCGCGGCCTGAAAGACCGATTGCGCGCCCACTTCAACGTGGCCGTCTCCGAGCTGGATCATCAAGAAGTTTGGCAGCGGTCGCGCGTCGGTGTGGTCACCATTTCTGGCGACGGCAAGCATCTCGAGGAATCGGTTCAAGCGATCGCCGCTGAATCGGAGCGCATCCTGGGGCGCGATCTGGTTTCAAGCCAAATCGAATATTTTGAGGATGGGGAATGACCGTCGGCGGATTTCGCGCGGAACGAATTGCGGAAGAAATCCGCAATGAAGTTGGCCTGATGCTGGCCGGTGAGTTGAAAGATCCGCGCTTGGCGGTGCCGCTTAGCGTCACGGAGGTTCGCGTCGCGCCCGGCATGCGCGCGGTGCGCGTTTTCGTGCAGATTCCCGGAGAAGATGCGGAGAGATCCAAAGCGCTGGCGGGCTTGAAAGCCGCCGCGGGTTTCGTCCGCCACGAATTAGTCGAGCGGCTTCGGCTCCGGCGCGCTCCCGAGATCATTTTCCTCGTCGATGAATCCGAGGAGTACGGCGAGCATATCGACGAGCTGCTGCGGAAAGTACATCAGCCGGAGAAATCGTAGCGGGCGTCGCCCGAAGTTTTGCCGGCTCCGAATCCGGCGCTGCGAATAAAGCCAAAATGTCGCGAATCCCCCAACCGCCTCCACTCGATGGAATCCTCGTAGTCGATAAGCCGCGGGGAAAGACGTCTCACGACGTGGTCGAAACCGTGCGCCGCCTCGTCGGCTTCCGCCAAATCGGACACCTTGGCACGCTCGACCCGCTGGCCACGGGTGTGCTGGTGCTCGCGCTCGGCAAAGCCACTCGGCTCGCGCGCTTCTACAAGGGACGGCGTAAACGCTACACTTGCGCCGTGCGCTTCGGCTTCGCCACGGATACGTATGACGCCGATGGCGAAGCCCAGGGCGCGGATTCGGCGCCCGTGCTCGATGAGGCGCAAATTCAGGGGCTGGCCGCGCAATTCACAGGGAAAATCCAACAGACTCCTCCGTCCTTTTCGGCCAAAAAAATTCACGGGCGGCCGGCGCACGAACTCGCGCGCAAAAATAAACCCGTGAAGCTGGAACCGATTGACGTGGAAGTGTACGAATTCAGACTAACGGGAATCGAAGGCGCCATCGCTCGCTTCTCGGTCGAGTGCGGGGCGGGCACCTACATTCGTTCGCTGGCGCACGACCTGGGCAAGCTCCACGGCTCGGGCGCTCACCTGGCGGAAATAACCCGCACCGCGGTGGGGGAGTTTACTCTCGACCACGCCGTGCCGCTCGCCGAGCTTGCCGAAGAGGCAAAATCGGGGAAGATCTCCGCGCGGGTGATCCGGCTCGAAGGACTGCTCTCCGAATTGCCGCGTGCCACTGTTCTGCCCATCGTCGAGAAGCGCGTGCGCCACGGCGCCAAGTTTAATTTGCCGCTCGCGCAAATTCAGCCCGGCCGTGCGACAGCCGCGCAAGGCGCGCCGGCCGAGCTTGATTCCGGGGAGTGGCAACCCTCGCGATTGCGGGTCTTCAGTCAGCAGGGACATTTAATCGCCATTGCCGAGCCTGTGGTTCCGCGCACGTATCAGCCGGTGGTCGTGCTCGACGCAACACAATAGACATTTCCGCCGTTCCAGACGTTGCGCCAAATCTCTATTGGTCCGGCAAAGGCCGGACGCCCCGCTGCGTCGGCAGGTTTGCGGGGTTTTGTTCCAGCGGCTCTCGCCCTGGCTGCGGAACTGGCTGTGGTGGCACGAACGTGTTTCCCACTGTTCCAGCGCCTTCGCCCTCCACCGACCCCTGCCCCGCGTAAATCGTATGATCCTTGCGTGGGGCGAGCCGCACCATCCGCGGCGTGACCAGGATAAGCAACTCGGTCTCCTGCTGCTGCGCGTTTTGGTTCTGATCGAGAAGACCGATTCCCGGAATGTCGGCGATTCCTGGGTTGCCGGTGATCGCGTTGCTGAGCTGCGTTTCGAGGAACCCTGCCAGCGCCGCCGTTTCGTTGGGCCTCACCCGAACTGTCTGATCCACTTCGTCATTGCTGATGATGGGGATTGCATTGATGCTCTGGCCGCTCAGGCTGCTCATATTGAAGTTCAGATCAAGAGTAACGTCGTCGTTGGGATGGATTCGCGGCGTGGCCTTCACCTTCAGGCCGATGTCGAGGTACTGCACTCCTGGATACGGCGTGCCGAAAGAATTGAGCCCTACACCGCTGCCAAAAAGGCTGGCGGAATTGATGACGACGGTCGCCTGAGCCGATCCGTTGTCTGCCGTGGCCGCATCTATCAGGCCGTCGCCATTAAAATCAGCCGTCGCGATGGAAGCAGGAGCAGCGCCCACCGGTATTTCCGGAAGCGCCGTGAAAAGCTCGCTGCCGCTGTTTAGAAGGACCGTTATGGCATTGTCCGTTTGGTCGGAGACCGCGATATCGGGAACGCCGTCCGCATTGTAATCTGCCACGGAGATACTGGTTGGACCGTTGCCCGCGACGAAATCGCGGGTGGCGCCCGCTACGAATTTGCCAAGGGGCGCCGAGTTGGCGGTGCTGATTTGATTGTAGTAGACCGTCACGGAGTTTCCGCCGAGGTTCGCTACCGCGATGTCCTCGGCGCCATCGGCGTTAAAGTCTCCAAACGCCACTGATACGGGAGCGTCTCCGGTGGGATAGTCGGTGCGATTCTGAAAAGTTCCGTCGCCATTACCTAAGAAGACAGAGATGGTGTTGTGGCCTTGGTCCGCGACGACTAGGTCCGCGTGGCCGTCGCCATTCAGATCCGTGGCCGCAAGAGCGGCAGGTGAAAAACCGGTGGGAAGCTGGATCAATGCTGGCGCCTGGAAAGTACCGTCGCCATTTCCCTGAAAGACGGAAATCGAATTGTCGTCCTGGTTGGCGACCGCAAGATCGAGAAATCCCGTTCCGCTGAGATCGTGAAAATCGGTGGCGATCACTGAAACAGGCCCTCTGCCTGTTGGTATGTCCACTTTGGGCTGGAACGTGCCGTCGCCTTTCCCGAGCAAAATCGAAACCGTATTTGCGGCCTTATTGGCAACCGCCAAATCCAAAATGTTATCGCTATTTGCGGCGGCCGCGCCGTTATTGAATTGCCCGCTCGCAATCCAAACTGGAGTTGTCCCCGTCGGGAACGTCGTCTGCGCGCCGAATGTCCCGTCGCCATTTCCAAGCAACACCGACACGGTATTGTCGGCCGAATTCGCGACGATCAGGTCGTTCATACTAGTGCCGCGCAGGTCGGCTGTGGCCACGAAAGCAGGTGAATTCCCCGCCGCATAGTTGGTGAGCGGAGCCACTGTTGCCGCGCCGGCGCTGACGCTGCTGATTCCCGCCGATGTGATACTCGGAGCAAAAGTCGTAAGGGAGACCGGAACGCGGTCGCCCACAAAAAACGTCGCGGGCTGGCCGTCCTGCGCACGGAGCAAAATGCGCCGGCCCTGCCGGACAACGGAGAGCATCTCGGCAAAATTGGCCGCCGCACCGGGAAGGGTGGCGAGAAACGTCGTCTTGCCTCCGCCGAAAGCAATGACCGGCGGAAGCGATGAGGTCCCGAAGATTTGGTTGATCACGTCAATGAGACCCTGGGCGGATTGTTCCGCCTCCTGAATTTGCTGCGAGCTGAGCGAATAAACCGTTGCGGTTTGAGGCGGGGTAATTCCAAGCTGCCGCGCGCGATTGCGGTCCACCTCGAGAACTTCAATTTCTAAAACCACTTCTCCCGTGGGCTGCTCGAGATTGCCAATCAGGTCCGAGGCCACCGCAATCGCTTGCGGAGACGCGCGCAGCGTGATCGTGCGGCTGTTCGCATCGAGGTCAGAGCGGGTGATGCCGGTGATATCGCGAACCATTCGCAGCATTTCCGTCATCTGCTCGGGCGTTTCCGAAGACGGAAGCAAAACGGTGCGGACCACCGAAGCGTCGTAGTCTTTTCGTTTTTGCGGCGTATTGTCGGTGACGAAAAAGAGACGCGACGTGAGCGGCCGCCAAAATGTTGCGGTCAAGTCGCCCAGCACGCGCGCGGCGGTCGGGAAATCCATGTCGGTTACCTGGAAGTGAACCGTTCGAGCATGGAGATCGACGTCGAATGCCGCTTCCACACCAAATTGCGACGCCAACTGTTGGTACGCTCCCTGCGTATCGCCGCGATAGTCGAAGCTCCGTTTGCCAGGCCGGTATTCGAGATCCGGCTCGCCCGTGATTTCCGGCTCATCGATTTCTCGAACCCTCTCCGGCTCCGCGGCCGTCAGTTCCACGATCCGTTCCTGCACTGTCCTATTCGAAGGATCGATGTAGCTGGCGTCGAGCAGTTCCCTGCGGGCTGCGTCCAGCCGCCCTGAGACGGCATCGCGCTCGGCGGCGTCAACCTTTTTTTGAACGATTCGACTTTTCGCGATTGCTAGACGCAGTAGGTATTCCCGGTCGCTTGGATCCCAGTGCGCCGCGTCGGAGTACGCGGCAAAAGCGGCGTCCCAATCCAGCCGCTGCTCCGCCCGTACGCCGTCTTCATAGGCTGCTTTCGCTTTTTTCGCATCGGCCTTGGACTCTACCGGCGAGACGGCGGGTTTGACAGCGGGTGATTGCGAGGGTGCCTGAGCTGCGGTTGCACAGATCGCCAAAGTGCCGGCAAAAAGCAGCAAGCAGAAGCCGCTCGAGATTGCAACGCGACGGGGCCCTCGGACCTTGTCGGGATAATTCTGATCGGCCATAGCTAATGTGTGATGCCATTGTACAAAGGAACGTAAACCGTGCGGCTGTAAAGCAGAACGATGTTGTTCAAAGAGCTTGAATTTGAGCCAGTACCTCGCTAGACTTGAAATGCCAGTTGCAACTCGTTTACAACTGAGAATTCTATGATTCCAGCTCTCCTTGTAGCTCTTCGGGAAGGTGTCGAGGCCGCGCTCATCGTCGGCATTGTACTCGTCTATTTGGACCGCAGCGGCCGCCGTGCATTGAAAAGCTATGCCTGGGGAGGAGTTATCCTCGCGTGTGCGGCCAGCGTCGCCGCCGCAGTGCTCTTGCAGAGCTGGGCAATTAGCGAAGACGGCTTCGAAGGCCTGCTGATGCTGCTGGCCTCCGCGCTGGTCGTCACCATGATTATATGGATGAACCGCGTGGCGCGGAGCCTGCGAGAAAACATCGAAGCGCGCGTGGAGGCTTATGCGCAGCGGTCCACGAGCGCCGCGGGATGGGCCATCGGCGCATTTGTTTTCTTCATGGTTGTGCGCGAGGGCGCGGAGCTCGTTCTGATCCTGCGGGCGGTGCAGCTTTCCACCGCAGGCGTGCAAGTGTGGATTGGGACACTGCTCGGCATTGCGATTGCGGTCGGCGTGGGCGTTTTCTTCTTCCAGGGAACGCTGCGGATTCCGCTGCATCGCTTCTTTCGTGCCACAAGCATCATCCTTATGGTCGTCGCGTTCCAACTCGCCCTCACTGGCGTGCACGAGTTGAGCGAGGCCCAGTGGATATGGTCCAGCAAAACCGAGATGGCCACTGTCGGGCCGATCGTGCGCAATGAAGTTTTCTTTTTCGTGGTGATTCTGGGAGTGGCCGCGCTCGTGGTGATGCGCGAATGGTTCGGCGCGCGGCGGCCGTCCGAGGACGGCCGCCGCCAATCCCGCCGAACGCCGCTTGCGCGAATGGGAGTTTCGCCGCCAGCGCCGATGGAGCTTTGCCGCTGCAATCCTGTGCGTGCTGGTGGTCGTATCGCTGGCAGCGGAATTCGCGTACACGCACGCCATGAACGCCCCGCAACCCGCGCAGATGCTGACCGCGCAAAACAACGAAGTCCGAATTCCGCTTTCGGAATTGACCGATTCCAGCCTGCACTTTTACACGGCCGAGGTGAATGGCACCTCCGTTCGATTTATGGTAATTCACCGTACCAACGGCGACTATGCCACGGCGCTTGATGCCTGCGAGATTTGCGGACGCGCGGGCTACCGTCAGGAAGGGCAAAACCTCATCTGCAAGAATTGCGGCTCTGCGATTTACATTCCTTCGATTGGCGATCGCGGTGGCTGCAATCCGATTCCAGTGAAATCGAGAGTCGCGGGAGGAGAAGTGGTCGTCGATCTCTCGGCGCTGGCCAACGCCAACGCGATGATTCACTCTTAAATAATGTTCGCAAGAATCGTACGCCAATCGTTCGCTCGCAACGCGCGCCGCAAGATTCTGACCGCTGCGGCGCTGGTGGTGGGAATGGCCGTGGCGACGGCAACGCTGACCGTCGCGCTCGAAGTGGGCGACCGCATGGCGCGCGAATTTCGCAGCCTGGGCGCGAACCTGCTGGTTACGCCGCAATCGGACACGTTGCCCGTTGAAATCGGCGGCGTCGATTACCGCCCAGTTGACCAGGGCGCCTATCTCCCAGAAGCGGATCTGGGCAAATTGAAAACGATTTTCTGGCGCCACAATATTCTCGGTTTCACTCCATTCCTCGACGTTCCCGCATATTTCAGTCCCGGCGACGCGCAGGCGAAAACCGCCGCAACCGTTATCGGCACATGGTATGACCATGAGGTTCCTGTGCCGGACGGAACGGCGTTCAAAACGGGCGCAAGCGTCACGCATCCGTGGTGGACAATTCAAGGCCGCTGGTTTCATGACGACGCACAGGAAGTAGTGGTGGGCGAGGCACTGGCTGCGACGCATCCAGACACTCTCGCGATTGGCAAGACGATATACGTAGCGGAGAGCGAGAATTCCGGCTCTACGCGCCCGCTGGTCGTGACAGGCATCGTTTCAGCAGGTGACAATGAGGACAATGCCCTGCTGGTTCCTCTTTCCGTCGCGCAAAATCTCTCCGGCCATCCCGGGCAGTTTCGGCAGCTTTTTGTAAGCGCGCTCACCAAGCCGGCCGACGCGCTGGCCAGCCGCGATCCGAAGACGCTGACGCCGACGGAATACGACCGCTGGTTCTGCTCGCCCTACATTTCGTCGATCAGTTACCAGATTGAAGAAGTGCTGCCCGGAACGGATGTGCATGCGATCCGGCGCGTGGCGGATTCCGAGGGCAAGATTCTTTCTCATGTGAGCACGCTGCTGTGGATCGTAACGCTGGCCGCGCTGGTGGGCGCGGGACTTGCCGTGGCGGCCACTTCCGCCGCCGCCATTCTCGAGAGGCGCGCGGAGATCGGAGTTATGAAAGCGATCGGCGCGACGAATACGTCCATCTCGGCGCTATTTCTGACGGAGCACTTGATGCTCGCGCTCATCGGCGGAGCGATCGGATTCATCTTTGGCACAGGTCTTGCGCGTTTTCTCGGAGAAAGTGTCTTCGGTGCGCCGGCATCTCCGCGAATCATCCTTCTGCCAATTGTTCTCGGGCTTGCGGCGCTCGTGGCGCTGGCTGGCGGTCTGATTCCCTTGCGGCGGGCGGCGCATTTCGATCCTGCGCCGATCCTGCGGGGCGAATGATGTTCGGCCGTATACTCTGGAAACTGCTGCGCGGCAATCGCGGCCGCCTTGCCGTGGCACTTGTCGCAGTGGCCAGTGGCGCGACGGTAATCTCGGGACTTCTGAATCTTCAGTTCGACATGCGGGAAAAGCTGACGCACGAGTTTCGCCTGTTGGGCGCAAATCTGGTTATTTCCCGCGGCGGGACGTCGGGGGCGGGCGGTGGCGCCGTGGGCACGCCGGGTTCGCCAGCTTTGATGGATCAAGGCGCCGTGCTGAATCAACTCCAGCGGCTGCAGACGCCCGATGTGGTGGGCGCCGCGCCGTTTCTGTATATTGTGGCCCGCAATCAAGATACTCCCGTGGTGGTGGCCGGCACCTGGCTCGACCAGCTTCCGAAACTCGATCCTACGTGGAAGATTGATGGCCAATGGATCGCGTCGCGCGAGGATGACGCGCAGTGCATCATCGGCCGCAACGCCGCCCGGCAGTTTCATTTTTCTCCCGGCGACAAGATCACGTTGAACTATCTCGGCCGCAGCGCAAGCTTTGAAATCGCGGGCGTGGTTGACGCTGGCGCCGCTGCGGACAATCAAGTTTTCGTAAGCCTTCTGGCAGCGCAGCAACTCGCCGCGACGGGCGCGCAAATCGAATTGGTGCAGATGAGCGTAAGTGGCACGGCGGCGAGCATTGGCAGCCTACGCGGCGAAACTGGCGAGTTCCCTTCCCGGCTATGATGTGCGTCCCATCCGGCAGGTGACGGAAGCCGAGGGCAATCTGCTGCAGCGCACGCGGTTGCTGATCGCGTCGATGGTGGTGCTGATTCTGACGCTGACAGCGCTGTGCGTGCTGGCGACGATGGCCGCGCTCGCGATGGAGCGGCGTGAAGACGTCGGCTTGATGAAGGCGCTCGGTGGATCGATGGCGCGCATCGTGGGATTGTTTCTCGCCGAAGTGGGAGTGCTCGGTGCGGCGGGGGGGCTGATCGGCAGCATCGCGGGAATCGCACTGGCGCATTGGATGGGCGAGCGCGTCTTCGGCGCGTCCATTGCGGCGCGCTGGGAAGTTTTCCCGCTGACGATTGCGATGATGGTGATTGCGTCGATGGCCGGTGCGCTGCCGCTGCGCGCGCTGGGAAAGGTGAAGCCCGCGGTAATTCTGCGCGGCGAATAAAGGACAATCTTGGCGCCACTGGTACAAATCGAGGATCTGCGCAAAGAGTTTGGGAGTGTTCGCGCGCTCGATGGAGTGTCGTTTGACGTGGACGCCGGGGAATGGATCGCGATCATGGGGCCTTCGGGCTCGGGCAAGACCACGCTGATAAATATTCTGGGCGGCCTGGACACGCCGACCTCGGGACGCGCGCTGGTGGACGACACCGAGGTGGCGCGGCTGGACGAAAGCGGGCTCGCCAAATTTCGCGCGCAGAAAATCGGGTTTATCTTTCAGCAGTTTCACCTGGTTCCTTATCTGAGTGCGCTGGAAAACGTGATGCTGGCGCAGTATTTTCACAGCACCACGGATGAGACCGAGGCGCGGCAGGCGCTCGGGCGCGTGGGCCTCGCGGATCGCATCGAGCATTTGCCCGGTCAGCTTTCCGGCGGCGAACAGCAGCGCGTGGCTGTGGCGCGGGCGCTGATCAATCATCCGAAACTGGTTCTCGCGGATGAGCCGACGGGAAATCTTGATGAAGCGAACGAGGAGATTGTTCTGCGACTGCTGCGCGAACTTCACTCGGAGGGCCACACGATTCTGATGGTCACGCACGCGCCGTCGATTGGCGCACTCGCCGACCGGCGGATCGATTTGGCCCATGGCCGACTGGCGCAGGTTGTGATCCGCGCTTGAGGAGTCCCATTCAACCCCTTCGCAATAGTGTCGAGTAGAGTGTGCGCCGATCCTTTGTTTTGAATGACTTGCGTCACATTCTACTCGGCTCGTTGTGTCGAGTAGACTGGGGAGGACTCGAGCGGCTTCACGAGGCGCGGCGCCCGCTAGGAGAGGGCGCACTGCGAGCCCCCCAGGCCGGAGCCGCTTTTCTTCGCCGCCACAATCCATGGTTCTCATCGTCACGGGCTCAGACTAGCAAACAGATGACAAACGCAAGGAAGAAAAGCCTGTGGACTCCTGTGTGGGCTAACTCTAGTGATTACGAGCCGGCGAGGAATTTGTATTGGTCGGCGGTGAGAGGGACGACGGAGAGGCGTCCTTGGCGGACTAAAGGCGAGTCGGAGAATAGCTTGTTGGCTTTGATTTGCGCGAGGGTGATTGGCTTTGGTAGCGGCTTCCCTGTTTTGATTTTCACTTCGGGGTTTTTCGGGTTTGAAGCATCAACCGAGACGACTGTCGCGGTGCCTACTGCGCTTTTGCGGTCGCCCGTTTCGTAAATCACGAGTTTCGCGCCCGGCTGCATTTCGCGCAGGTTCCGTAGGGCAACTGGATTCGAGACGCCGTCCCAGACTGTGGTGCCGTCACGCTGAAGGTCCTCGAAGGAATAGGCGGAAGCTTCGGTTTTTAGCAGGTAGCTGTTGGCCATGGCGATAGCCTCCGTAGGAAGAAAGACCATTCTACACGGCGGAGAAGCTCTTTCTAAGCTACACGCTGATTTGGTCTCGATCGAAGAGAGATCCCTCTGCTGCGCGTCCCGGCCTTAGCGTAAAGGCAAAGGCGCGGGACACTCCACTCGGAGTGACGGCGCGAGACAGAACTGCGAACTGCACAGCCCGCGCGGGCTATGCTCCCTTACTTGCTGAGGGCAGGCAGAGGGACGAAACGCGAACGGGCGCCGCTGATTCTTTGTCGCATCGGTTTCGGACTCGTCAAAAGAGCCGCATTGGCGTGTGACCAACGACTGCGGATAAGAGGCAGCGGTGTATAATTGTGTTCCCCATGCAACGGATCGGAAGAGTTTTTCCATTGATGGTGGCGCTGGCGCTTCCTGCGTCGGGCCTCGCGCGAAATATTCGGACAGCCGCGCTAAATGGTGCTGTGGACTCAATGAATAGCTGCCCGACGAGGTCGCTGCTGCTGAATTTCGACGTTTATCGGGGTGGGCAGGCTGTTCGGCAGGTGCCGATCTGGCGGCTGCAGAACGACGCAGCTTTTTTCTTTACGTCCAGCCTGACGATTGACGCTGACGGAGCGCCGAACGCCTACAATCCGGAAGACACTGGGTTGGACGACCTTTCTAACGCAGGGCAACCGGGCCATTGGGACGGCATCATTGCCGACGAGGGAGGAAATCCGGTGGTTCAAGGGCCTAATGACCCGTTCCCTGGATACTACATTTCCTGCACGGCGCTTTCGGATTGGACGAAAGAGCGCGTCGATCCTACACGATATGTGAATGCTTCGAAGATCCGTTACATCGCGCTGCCCGAAGAATTGGCCCACGAAGCGGGCGCGCGGTTGGGGGATTTGGCGGTTGTGGTGAACACGCGAAGCGGCAGGTCCGCGTACGCAATTTTCGCGGACATCGGCAGGCTTGGGGAGGGTTCGATTGCGCTTGCGGATAATCTGGGAATCTGGTCGGATGCGCGCCGCGGCGGGAGATGGGGCGGCATTCTGTACCTGGTGTTTCCAGGCTCGGGCGAGCATCGACCGATGTCACTTGAAGAGATCAACGAGCGGACCGAAACGCTATTCCACGAGTGGGGCGGCATCGAACACGTCCGTTCCTGCGCGGACCCCGCACCCCAGGACCCACCGTTCCGGTTTGAATAGAGCTCGGTGGCTCTGGTGAGACATCCTCCGGTTTTGTCGCTAGTGGAGGAACGGGGGGCTGCTGGCGATCCAAGAGAGATTCTTCGACGGATCTCCCGGCGCTTCGCGCAAAACAAAAGGCGCGGGACAGTCTGCTCAGAATGACAGCCTACACTTCTCCCTTTGCTAGAATAATCTGAATGCCGATACCGATTGATCCGCGGAAGAAGCCGGTGGACGTAAAAGTGTACGTGTCCACGGGCGAGGGCGTGGCGGTTACCTGGTCCGATGGGCACACGAGCCGCTACGATTTTCCCTACTTGCGCGAGAACTGCCCCTGCGCGACATGCAACGATGAACGCGCGAAGAAGGAAGCCGATCCGAAAGCGGCGGCCGCTGCGGCGGTGCTGCCGATGTACAAGCCGCGCGTGACGGCTAAAGCAGCCAAGGCCGTTGGCAATTACGCAATTCAGATCGAGTTCTCCGACACACACACAACAGGAATCTATAGCTTCGCTTGCCTGCGGGAGCTTTGCCCTTGCGATGAATGCGAGAGAGAGTTTCGCGCGACGGAAAAGAAGCGCGCTTCGTAGCGCTAGGACTTCCCCTTCCAGCGAGGTGGGCTACTTTGGGGCGAACCAGTGCCAGGCCAGCCAGACGACCGGGCTGGCGAGAATCAAGCTATCGATGCGATCCAGCATCCCGCCATGCCCTGGCAAAAGCGTGCCAGAATCCTTCACGGAAGCGGCGCGCTTATAGGCCGACTTGATCAAATCTCCCATTTGACCGGCGATGTTTGCGAGCCCCGCGACAGCCGTGAGGGTAACGACGCTCACTTGCGTCCAACGCGCGAAGGCCACGGCAACCAGCAGCGAAGCCGCGAAATTCGCTATCGCTCCCTCCCACGTTTTCTTGGGGCTTAGTATTGGCGCGAAGGGTATGCGTCCGAAAGTCCGCCCAGTGAAATAGGCCAGCATGTCGCCTGCCCAGACCAGAACAAGAGTAAATAGAACGAGATCGCGGCCGCCGGGAACGATTTCGTTGACGCGCACCAAATAGCTGAACGGCAATGCGATCAATAGAAGTCCCGCCGAACTGATCGATACCGCGGAGAGCACATCATGCAACGGCCGGCGCGTGGCGAGCCCCGCGATCACCACGCCAAACACGAAAATGAGGAGCACTTCATCGAGGGAAACAATAAAGGGATTCGAGGAGGGCCGAACGATCGTGACGCCAGAGCCGAGCGTCAAAGTGTCCGCGGAACCTGCCACGTACTGCGCGTAGAATATTCCGGCGGCACACGCGAATGCCCAATAGCGATAGGCCCGCAGGCCAACGAGTTCGCCCAAATTAAAAAACTCGCGCAGGGCAAGGATTGCAACCAGCGCGGCCACAGCGGCCAATAGCGGGGCAGGTCCCCACCATACCAGTGCGACAACGGCAGGTATCAGCACCGCAGCGGTCAGAATGCGAAGAAGCATCCGGCGTCAGCCCCGACCCGTGCGTGCGAGGCGTCCCACGCCGCCGTGAGCATCCTTCTTATGCGCCGGCGCGGCGCCCCTCGCGGATTCCAACCCTCCGTAGCGGCGCTCGCGATCCTGGAAATCCAGGAGCGCCTCGAGCAGACGGGCCCGTGAGAAATCGGGCCAGAGCGTTTCCGTTACGTACATTTCCGCATACGCGATCTGCCAAAGCAGGAAGTTGCTCACGCGCATTTCGCCGCTAGTACGAATCAAAAGATCGGGGTCCGGCAATCCGGCGGTATACAGATGATCGGAAATCGTCTGCTCGTCCGCATGGAAGGCAGAAAGGCCGTTGGCGCGGACTTGGTCGAACATGGCGTTGAAGGCATCGGCGAGTTCCGCGCGGCCGCCGTAATTGAGCGCGAGAACGAGCTTCATTCCCGTATTGCGCGCCGTTTGGCGCATGGCGTCGGCGAGATCCTTCCGCACCGTTTCCGGAAGCTGGTTGGAGCGGCCGATGGCCAACAACTGAATGTTGTTCTGCTGGATCAGCGGCAGCTCGCGTTTCAGATATTCGCGCAACAAGCGCATCAGAAAATCCACTTCGGGCTGCGGCCGCCGCCAGTTTTCGAGCGAAAAAGCGTACAGAGTGAGGCACGAAATGTGCAATTGCGCGCAGGTTTCAATCACCACGCGGGAGGCTTTTACGCCGGCGCGATGACCGGCAAGCCTCGGCAAATGGCGCCGCTGCGCCCAGCGGCCGTTCCCATCCATGATGGCGGCGACGTGCTTGGGAAGCCGGTGCGGGTCCAGCTTTTCGAGAAGCGCGGCTTCTTCAGGATTCGCAGCTTTGAAAGACTCGAACTTTTTCACGGGAGATGCGTTCAAGGAGACTCGCGAGCGAAAGTAGCACAGCGACTAGCCATCCGCAACCGCGGCCGATGTCTGGCTTTGGTTAGAGGGATGACGGTACTTGGATCGAGCCCGTTGCCAGGCCGTCGATCAGCGGGCGGTCCGCAGCCAAAAAAGCTAGTTCGGGCAGCGATTCCGGGGTGCACCACTCGATCCTCTCAAACTCCAGGTTTTGGATTTCGGCCGGCGAAGCGTGTGCCGCGAAGAAGAACAAGTCAAGCGGCTCGTCGGTATCGGCATAGGTGTGGCGCGTGTGAAAAAGCTCCGGGCCTATCTGGGCCGTCACGCCGAGTTCCTCCCGCAGTTCCCGCGAGAGAGCCTCGGACAAAGTTTCCCACGGTTCAACTTTCCCGCCGGGAAATTCCCACATGAGCTCGAAGCGGGAGCCACGCGGCCGCTGGCAGGCGAGCAGCTTGCCTTGATGTTCGATGACGGCAGCCACGACGGTACGCATCGATTTTCCCTCAATCTCATCATAACGCGGGTGCGGCGCGATGACGAAGGAACGATTACTTGACGCCGGAGATTTTGCGGACAATCATGGTTAGCGGATCGTAGAATTGGTCCACGACGCGCTCCTTGAGGGGAATGATAGCGTTGTCAGTAATGTGGATTTCCTCGGGGCAGACTTCGGTGCAGCACTTCGTGATATTGCAATAGCCGATGCCGAGCTGCTCCTTTAAGAGCGGAATGCGGTTCACGCCGTCCATTGGATGCATTTCGAGGCCCGCAGTGCGGACGAAAAAGCGCGGGCCGCCGAACACATCCTCCTTATCGTGCTCGCGCAAGACATGGCAGACGTTCTGGCAAAGGAAACACTCGATGCACTTGCGGAATTCCTGCACGCGGTCTACGTCGCTCTGATAAAACTTCCACGTTGCGCCGGCCTTCGGCTTGAATGCCGGAATCTTTTTATTGACCTTGTAGTTCCAGGAAACGTCGGTAACCAGGTCTTTAATTATGGGAAAGGCTTTCATCGGATACACAATTATGGGCTGATCTGGCGGCAGAGAATCCATGCGCGTCTTGCACATCAGACGCGGCTTTCCGTTCACCTCCGCGGAACAGGAACCGCACTTGGCAGCCTTGCAATTCCAACGCACCGCAAGATCGGGAGCCTGGTGCGCCTGAATGGAATGAACGGCGTCAAGCACGACCATGCCCGGCGTGAGCGGCACCTTGTAATCGACCGCTTGGCCGCCCTCTTTGTCTCCGCGAAAAATTCGTAAGGTTGCGTCTGCCATTAAAAAGCCTCCGCGTTGCCGCCCGGCTACTTATCTTCCGCCAAAATTTGCTGCAAGTCAGCGGGCAGATCCGGCTTGGGCACTTCGAAGAGCGACATCGCATTGCCTTTCTTCACGATTACATGATTCTTCTTGCCCCATTCGTCCTCGGTTTTCGGGAAGTCGAGGCGGCTATGCGCGCCACGGCTTTCCTTGCGTGCGAGCGCCGCGTGCGTGCAAGCCTCGGAAACGGTGAGCATGCATTGCAAGTCGATGGAAAGATGCCAGCCGGGATTGAACAGGCGTTTCCCCTCGACGTGCGTCCTCTTGGCCCGCTCTTTTAGCTTTTCGATTTCGACAAGCGCCTTCCGCAGATCTTCGTCTGTCCGGAAAATTCCGACTAAATTCTGCATGATCTCTTGCAGGTCATGGTGAATGGTATACGGATTTTCCCCGCCGGCGCGCTCAAAGGGAGCCAGCGCCTGGCGCTCAGCGTCCTGGATCTGAGCGTCGTTGAGCGTGGACGCGGCCGTTTTCTTGGCGTGTTCAGCAGCGGCCAAGCCGGCGCGGCGCCCGAATACCAGCAGGTCCGAGAGAGAATTTCCTCCCAGGCGATTCGCGCCATGAAGCCCGCCGGCCGCTTCGCCAGCGGCAAAGAGTCCGGGCACGGACGATTGGCCAGTTTCCGCGTCAACGCGAATGCCGCCCATCACATAGTGGCAGGTGGGGCCGACTTCCATCGGCCCTTTGGTGATGTCCACATCCGCAAGTTCCTTGAACTGGTGATACATGCTGGGCAGCTTGCGCTTCACGTATTCGGCGGGCTTGTGCGAAATATCGAGGAACGCGCCGCCGTGCGGAGTGCCGCGGCCTTCTTTGACTTCCGTGTAAATCGAGCGCGACACGACGTCGCGCGTGGAAAGCTCCATGCGCTTGGGATCGTACTTCTCCATGAAACGCTCGCCATTCTTGTTGCGCAGGATTCCGCCCTCGCCGCGGACAGCTTCGGTGACCAGAAGTCCCTGGACTCCCGGCGGCCAGACCATTCCGGTGGGATGAAATTGCACGAATTCCATGTCGAGCAGTTCCGCGCCCGCTTCGTAGGCGAGCGCCATGCCGTCGCCGGTGCACTCCCAAGAATTCGAAGTAATTTTCCAGGATTTTCCGATGCCGCCGGTGGCGATCACGACGGACTTGGCTTTGAACGTGACGAAGCTGCCGCTCTCGCGCCAGTATCCGAACGCGCCGGCCACGCGGTCACCGTCTTTTAGCAGCCGCGTGATCGTGCACTCCATGAAAACGTCGAAGCCCATCTCGACGCCGCGGTCCTGCAAGGTGCGAATCATCTCGAGGCCGGTGCGGTCGCCGACGTGGCAAAGGCGTTTGAAAGTGTGTCCGCCAAAGGCGCGCTGCAAAATTTCGCCGTTTTCGGTGCGGTCGAAAAGTGCGCCCCACTGCTCGAGTTCGCGGACGCGGTCGGGAGCTTCCTGGGCGTGGAGCTGAGCCATGCGCCAATTGTTGAGCAATTTTCCGCCGCGCATAGTGTCGCGAAAATGTGTGCGCCAATCGTCGGCCTTATCGACGTTGGCCATGGCGGCGGCGAGGCCGCCTTCGGCCATTACGGTGTGCGCCTTGCCAAGCAGTGATTTGCACACCACCGCCACTCGCGCGCCTTGCGCCAGAGCCTCGATCGCAGCTCTGAGTCCCGCTCCGCCCGCACCAATGATGAGGACGTCGTGTTCGTGGGTTTCGTACTTGGAGGTCACAGGATTCGAATGTCCTTCAACGCACCAGAAGCCACCAAGCGGATATAGAGGTCGGTGAGGCCAACGGAAATCATGCTCACCCAGGCCCAGAACATGTGGTGCTCGTTCAATTTGGTGACGCCGCGCCACGCCGATCGGCGAGGCGGCCCAAGTGTAGCGCAGGAGAAGCAATCCAGTTTTCCGCCAACGAGATGGCGCAGCGAGTGGCACGACAGACTGTAGGTAGTAAGCAGAATCACATCGACGAGCATAACAAGCGTGCCCACGCCGATGCCGAATCCGTCGGGAAAATAGAAGGCGCGCCACGTGTCGTACCAAAGAAAAGCTAGGATTACGGTCACAATGTAGAAGAAATAGCGGTGGACATTTTGAAGAATGAACGGGAAAGCTGTCTCACCGCGGTACTTTCGGCCGCTCCCTTCGCTGACGGTGCAAGCGGGTGGGTCAAGGAAGGCGGCCCGGTAATACGCCTTGCGATAGTAATAGCAAGTAATGCGAAATCCTCCCGGCCCGCCAAGAATTAGCAATGCAGGCGAAAACGGCCACCAGTGATGGTTGGGATCGATGAGAGGAGAATAAAAGGGAGAAAGGTAAGGATCGGTCCAGAAGTAATTGTTCTCAAACGCGCGCCAAGTAGCGTAAACAAGGAAGCCGCCAAATATGATGAGGAACGGCAGGTTCTCGATCCACCAAGCGTCGCGCCGTTGTGTCCTGCCGAAACGAGTCAAGCCCCCTACGGTTGAAGATTCCGCCACCCTATTTGCGCACCCCCTGACAAACTAGAATATTCGAGAACGTTGCTTTTGCAAACAGGATTCTGCGCGGCTGCGAGACGCACTCGATGAAAAAGTGCGTTCAGTCGCGATGCACGGTAGCCGGCGAAAACGCCGGCAGACATACCGAGATATATTCCGCACCCTGGGGCGTCGAGTACTGCACCCACTCTCCGCCGTGCGTGATCACAGCTTGGCCAGCGCGCACGTCTAGGTCACCCGCCTTGTGGGCAACGTGAAGCGTTCCGCTCAGCACGACGCTATATTCGTCGAATTCTGGCGTTTGCCCCGGCTCCGACCATCCTGCGGGACTTCGCATGCGCGCGACGCTCACGCCCGCAGTCTTCGAGTTGACCCGCCCCACAAATTCTTCGATGAGCTTCGGCTTCGTCCCCGCCGCCACGACCTCAGTTGGTCTCTCGATTAGAGTTGGCATAATCCCTCGTAAATTGACGTTCTTACACTAGCGCTCTGCCACCGTCGACGACGATTACCTGTCCTGTGACGAAATCGGCGGTCGCGAGATACGCGACGGCGCCGGCAATGTCGTCTCCCGTTCCGGTGCGACGCAACGGAACGCGATGAATGTAGTCTTCATCCGGCGGCTCGCCGGGAAACTGGATGGTCCCTGGCGCCACGCTGTTTACCAGAATTTCCGGCGCGAGCGCCCGCGCCAAACACCGCGTCAGCATGATCGATCCCGCCTTCGACACGCAGTAGTGCGTGTACGCCGGCCACGCGAGCAAACCACCGAGGGACGAGAGATTGATAATTCGTCCGCGTCCTTGGCGCTTCATGATCGGCGCGGCCAACTGCGCGCAAAGGAACTGCGATTTTAGGTTCGCATCCATGATGCGATCCCACTGCTCGTCCGTGAGACTTTCGAATTTCGCGGGGAAAAACATTCCGGCGTTGTTGACAAGAATATCGAGCCGCCCGAATTCGCGCTCAACCGCGGCAAACATTTTCTCAACGTCCGCGCGTTTGGAAACGTCCGCCTGAATCGCCGAGGCTTTGGTTCCGCCGTCACGAATCTCGCGAGCCAGCGATTCGGCTTCTTCCTTCGAGTTTTTGAAATTCACCGTGATCGCCGCGCCATCCGCGGCCAGACGCAGCGCGATACTTCTCCCAATGCGCTTCGCCGCTCCGGTGATCAGCGCAACTTGCCCTTCCAGAGGCTTTCCCGCCATCCACAAGCCCTCCGACATGCTCCGAACACATTAACACTAGCCGCGTAGCGAGAACACCTGCCACATCGGAACAACTCCGATCATGTAGAATCAATCCGCGAGGTGGAAGGCGGATGAAACTCGACTTGCTTGCAATTGCGCCGCATCCGGACGACGTGGAACTCACCTGCGGCGGCACGATGCTGAAGATGGCGCAGGCGGGCTATCGTACGGGCATCCTCGATCTCACGCGCGGGGAAACCGGCACGCGCGGCACTCCGGAAACGAGACTCAAGGAAGCGGCAGCGCGCCGGAAAAATCCTCGGTGCCACGGTGCGCCGGAATCTCGGATTGCCCGACGCCCACCTGCGAGTATGTGACGAGCAAAAAGACGCCATCGCCGCGGTAATTCGCGAACTCGAGCCTCACACCGTGATACTTCCCTACTGGGAAGGACGCCACCCTGATCACTACACAGCGGCAACTTTGGGATGGGAGGCGTGCTTCGTCGCCGGCCTGAAGAATTATGCGCTCGCCGGCGAAGCGTTCCGCCCGTTCAAGATCATTTACGCAGCCTCGTACGCGGACGTCCGTCCGACTTTTGCAATCGATATCACCGCGCAGTACGATCGCCGCCGCCGGGCGATTCTGGCGTACGAGTCGCAATTTCGCCCGCCAAAGCGCGACCGCCGCTCGAAAGTTTCACTCCCATTGGACGAGCTCGAGGCGTGGATGAGTGACGCCGCTCGGCACTACGGTCGGATGATCGGTGTGAAGTATGCGGAGGGATTCGTGGTGAAGGAAGTAATGCGCGCCGACGACGTAGTGAAGTTGCCGGTCCGGTCCATGTAAACGAACGAAGCTTGCGCCACTCGGCGCGAAAATCGAAACGCCCCGGCGCATCGTTCTGCGCCAGGACGTTCCCCCTCGCCGTTTCAGCACCAGACTAAAATTGGTTCCACAAATACTGGTTGTAGACCTCGTGGTGGAACTGCACCTCCGGTCCTTTTACCACCGTGCCCAGCAAGCGAGCGCAACGGTCCGCGGACGCCTGCTTCAGATCGGCATAACGGCCCTTCACATCCTCTCCAAGCAGCTTTGTCGTCCACTCCGCCGCCCGGAAATCATCGATCGCCGTGTAGATGTTGTCCGGCAGATAGCGCTCGGCCTGCCGTAGATTTTCCAAGTCAGCGGTATCGCCTTCAATCCCGGTCTTGAATACGCTGAGCATCACCAAATATGGATTCGCATCAGGCGCCACGGAGCGAACCTCCACCCGCATGCTCTTCGAGTTGCCGATCGGCACGCGAATCATCGAGCCGCGGTCCACGGCCGACGCTTTGATCTGATTCGGCGCTTCGAAATGCGGGTCGAGACGGCGGTACGCATTCACGCTGGGATTCAGCGCCAGACAGATGTCGTTCCCGTGCGTCAGGATGCGGTCGATGAACTCCCAGCCGCAGCTCGAGAGCTTTTCCTGCCCTTTCGGATCCCAGAAAAGATTCGTGCCATTCTTGCTGATGGAAACGTTGGTGTGCATCCCGCTGCCGTTCACGCCCACTACCGGCTTCGGCAAAAACGAGGCTGTCATGCCGGATTTCGTCGCTACCTGGCGGCAGATCAGTTTGTAAAGTTGGATTTGGTCGGCCGCGGCCACCACTTCCCCGTAGCCGTAGTTGATTTCGAATTGCGACGGCGCCACCTCCGGGTGATCCTTCTCGTTTTGAAAGCCCATCGCCCGCTGCACCTCCGCAACTGTGTCGATAAACGTTCGGAGCGGATCGCCGGGAAGCGAATGGTAATAACCTCCCGTGTTCACGTATTCGAATTTGCCGGTTTCGTAATAGCGCTTCTCCGCGTCCGTACCGGCGAAAAGAAAACCCTCGATTTCGTTGGCGGCATTCAGCGTGTAGCCATCTTTCTTGTGCATCCCGTCCGAAAAAGTTTTCAGCATGGCGCGCATGTCTGCGGCGTAAGGACCGCCCTGCTTGTCGATCACCTCGCCGAACACCATCACCTTGCCGGAACCGAAAAAATCCGCCGGAGCCCAATAGAAAGCGCTCCAATCGATTCCCAGCCGCAAATCGCTCTCCCGCTGCGCCGTGAAGCCTCGAATCGACGAGCCGTCGAACGTGAGATTGTCCCAGCTCTTCACCAGAAATTTCTTGTCATAATCCAGCATGTGGAGGCGGCCTTCCAAATCGCTGAAGAGCACCGTCACCGCCTTAATTCGCTTCTCGTCCGTCAGATACTTGACTCTTTCCTCCTGCAACTTCTCCATTGGAACGCGGCCTTGCCGCTGTTCCTTGGCTTTCAAATTCAGTTCTTCCAGTTCGCTGTATGGAATCTCCAGAAAGTCGCGAAGTTCGTTAGACATGAATCTCCTTCATCCTTGAAGTAAATTAATCTATAAAGCTGGCGCAACTAGGACGGAGGTCCGGATTGCAACAATACGATATCGCGGATCGGCACGACGTCCAATCAAAAGAACTGATCGCGTGGATTTAACCCCTCCGCCGAACCGCCGGAAATGCGGGAGAGTTATAAAGAAAACGTAAATAAATCCAGGAAGCTCAATTCAGCCCATAAAGAAAACTTATCCATCCCATGGAAAAAACCACTGGGCGCCACACAAGGCTGCGCTTGACGCCGGCCAAACTGCTGGGGTACCTTCTGCGCGCAAACTTTACCTCGCAGACAGTCCACTGGAGGACAGATGGACCCCAAAGGCGTTCTTGAATACGCATCGAAGAACAACGCTAAAATACTCGACCTTCGTTTTATCGATGTGCCCGGCGTATGGCAGCACGTCAGTTACCCGATCAAGGAACTGACCGCGGATTCTTTCCACGAAGGATTCGGGATGGATGCCAGCTCGATCCGTGGATGGGCGCAGATTCACGAATCGGACATGCTGCTGATTCCCGACCCCAACACCGCCTTTATGGATCCATTCCTCGAAACGCCCACGCTTGTGATGATCTGCGACGCGCAAGATCCTCTCTCGCGCAAGCCCTACGATCGCGACGTGCGAAACCTCGCTCATCGCGCCGAGGAATATCTTCAGAAGACCGGCATCGCCGACCAGGCCTTCTTCGGCGCCGAGGCCGAGTTCTTTATTTTCGATAACGTTCGCTTCGATTCTCGCGAGAACCACGCCTACTACTACGTGGACTCGGATGAAGGCCGATGGAATTCCGGCCGCGACATCCCGGGGCAGCCGAATTTGGGCTTCCGTCCGCGCTACAAGGAAGGCTATTTCCCCGTCCCTCCCACCGATCGCTTTCAGGATATGCGCAGCGAGATGGTTTTGAAGCTGCAGGATGTTGGGATTGAGGTCGAGTGTCACCACCACGAAGTCGCCACCGCCGGCCAATGCGAAATCGACTTTAAATTCGACACGCTGATTCGCGCCGCGGACAACATGTGCAAGTACAAATATGTTCTCCGCAATACCGGCTACAAGCACGGCAAAACCGTCACCTTCATGCCCAAGCCAGTCTTTTCCGATAACGGCTCCGGCATGCACACCCACCAATCACTGTGGAACAAAGGCAAACCCCTCTTCGCCGGAGACGGTTACGCGGGATTGAGCCAAATCGCCATGTGGTATATCGGCGGTCTGCTCAAGCACGCTCCCGCTGTGGTTGGTTTTGCCGCGCCCTCTACGAACTCTTACAAGCGGCTCGTACCCGGATTTGAGGCGCCTGTGAACCTCGCCTATTCGCGCCGCAACCGTTCCGCCGCCGTCCGCATACCCATGTACTCAACGAATCCGAAGGCCAAGCGGCTTGAGTTCCGCCCGCCCGATCCCTCGTGCAATCCCTATCTCGCCTATTCCGCAATGCTCATGGCCGGACTCGACGGCATCGAGAACAAAATCGATCCCGGAGGCCCGCTCGACAAAGACATCTTTGACCTTTCCAAGGAAGAACTCTCGCACGTCCCCTCTGTCCCCGGATCGCTCGAGGAATCGCTCAAGGCCCTCGAGAAGGATCACGCGTTCCTCACCAAGGGCGGCGTGTTCACCAAGGAGTTCATCGATCTTTGGATTGATTACAAGATGTCGAAGGAAGTGAATCCCATGCGGATGCGCCCGCACCCGTATGAGTTCAACTTGTACTACGACATATAGGGTCCGCAAGCATCAGCCCGCGCGGAGCACGCGGACATCACTTGGAAGAGAACGCAGCGGGCCGCCACGGTAACTGGGATGGCGGCTCGAGCTGCACTTCCGGACTAAACCCTGCCTCAGGGAAGCCACAAGCCACATTGTCATCCGCCTATGGCAGAACAATTACTGTCCCCACCATTCCATCGGTTGGGGCACGCATATAGTGATACGTGCCCGGCTTCGTAAATTTGATCCGTAGGCGGGCTCCTCCGGGCGCGGATTCCGGCAGAAAGGGATGATCGTGCCCTGCCGCCCGCAGGAAGCCGGAGCTCACGCTATCGTTCGGGGAGTTGATCGTCGCCTGCAGCACACCGTCGGGTCCTCGCGTCGCGGTCAGCAGGGTCTGGGGATTCACCGGCTGAGGTCCGAATGTGACGGTATGCGGCTCCATCGGATCCGTATTGATCCACTCCACAGTTTCTCCGGCGCGGATTCGGATCGTCGCCGGCAGAGAGTGAACACTCGCCAAATATTGCCCTCCTTCAGCGTCGACGACGATCTCTCCCGTCAGCAGGACGACATTTTCAGACGGCGGAAAATCACGCACCTCTTCGGAAGGATCACCTCTATCGGCACGAAGATCGCTCATCTCCTGCGCGGCCTGATGGTCGTAGTCAAACTGGTCGTAGGGCAAGGATGCCGCGTAGAACGCCGCTCCGGAATCCGTGTGCTGCATAACATGCACAACGCCGTACATGTCGGAGTGCGCCGGGCTTATCAATTTATAGTTCCCGGGTGTTGGCAACTTCACGATGTAGGTGGCTGCCTTCGCCATCGGACCCGACGAAAGCGAACGCGCCTGCCCGGCTTCCAAAAGAATCACCGTGTCAGCCTCGCCCTTGGGAGAAAACGCAAACTCGATGCCGTCGCCCGCATAGATCCAGATCTCATTCGGAAAAAATCCGCCCGTCCGCTTCGCCCGGTCGTGGCTCTCCACACCGACCTGTACATGCCACGTCTGCTGCGCACTGGCAGCCAGCGCAGACGCCAGAAGGCCGGTAGTGAGCGCCAAACCAAAAAGCAGCAAAAAGAGACTACGGCGCGAGAAGATCCTTCCGCCCAACACATCGCCTCCCTGATAGCCAAGATTTCCGCCCGGAAACCTAGGTCGTCATCGTGTAACCCAAACGCCTCGTGTTAGCAACTGGCGAATGAAATCGTCATGAAACCTGAGACTACATTCCATCCATTCGGCGCGGGCGTCCCAGCCGTCAGAAGACGCCAACGTTCGGACGCACCCCTGTTCAGCCATGATTAATCGAATCGCCAACCAGATCGGGGAGAACCCCCATTAGCCACGCCTGCGCTGATAGACTGCCTTTGAGGGCTTCTTTCATCGTGAAAATCTTCGGCCGCAAAGCCGCCGCGAACGCCGGCCGTGCACGCGGTGCCAAGCAAAAAGAGGGCCAACTCTCCTCATCACATCGGGTGACGCTCGATCTGTATCGCGCCGAGGTTCTCGCGGCGATGATGGCCAAAAGCCGCTCCTCAGGCTCTATCGAAATCACGGACCTGCTCGCCGGAATGTACATTTCCAATTGGGAGCGTCTCTCCCGCTATTGGGCCAACAGCAAGCAGGAGGACGTGGAGATGCTTCTGAGAAGAATCTGCCGCATCAGCCCCCAGAGGTGGCACTCGTGGATCGAGTCGTATCAAGCCAGTCGCGGCGATAGCGCCAAACGGGTTTGGCAGAGGCTGCGAAGATCGAAAAACGGCAAGGCCGCCGACGATTCTCCGGGGCCTTCCGCGGATATGCTGTCCGTTCTGAAAAGTGCGGAAAGAATCACGCCCTTCCGCGAAAGATCCGGTGGTACTTCGACCCCCATCCTGACCACGGAATGTGTTCTTCTTTGCATCCTGCGAAACTCCGGCTCCGAAATCAGCCGCAGGCTGGCCGCCACCGGCATTGACGAGCCGCAGCTCGAGCGAGACGTCCTCCTTCCCCGCCGCGCTCCTCTGACCTGACAAATTTCATGCCTGATGGACATTCACCGTGGACGATTTTTCTTTACACCAACAACCACTTGCGCGATTTCGACCCCTTGTGTAAACATTCTCTTTGTATCCTCGTACTGCGCCCACACGCATCTCCGCCCCAAAAATCGTAGGGGCACAGCACCGGCCTGCTTGCCTAGTTGTGCGCCATCCGCCCCGCTACCTGGGCGCGACGTCGTCATTCCATCTGTGCAAAAACACGCGCAACCGCGAAAACTGCCCTCAACTCCTCAGATAATCATCTTGAACCGCGGCCACAGAACCGCGAGCGGCGCCCGCGGCTTCCGGCACACATATACCGGCACTGATTGCTCATTCGGCATCGCGTGCGGACTTACGATTGTCGCCGCCTGCCGAACCTCGTCGAACAATTTAATAAACTCACCTGACTGTTCTCCGAAAATGATCACGCACGCACCCGAGTAACCGCGAGGCCCCCAGTAAAAGTAACTGTTGTGTCCGCCGATCGCCTTCGGCAGACCAAGCGCCGGCCCGTAATAATCGATCGCGCCGGCCTCGCCATAATTGCCGCCCAAGATCGCGCAGTCCGCCCGATCTGAGGCCGGTAGGCCGTCGTACACCTGAGCCACGGTGTCCGCCATGTTTTTCCACCCGAACATGTCCGCGTAGAGCTGCGGCAGCGGGACCGCAATCGCATCGCGTTCCGTTTTCGCCAGGCTCGAATACGGCAGCAGGCGCGAATAGCGCAAAAACGTATTCACCGGCAGCACCGGAACACCGAATGGAAGCGCGATCAATCCCGCAACCACGATGACGCCGACATACGCGAGCACCATCCTCCGGCGTCTTCGCAACCCGGCGAAGCGTTCAAGCATCACTCCGCCCGCCGCAAGCAAAATCGGATAAATCGGTAGAACGTAATATGACTTTCCGCCCAAAAACATGAAAATCGCCAGTACGATGAGATACGTGCAGGCCAAAAAGCGGAACCGCCTGGCCTCCGAAGCAGTGAAGTACCAAACCAGCCCGCCCAACCAAAGCGGAAACGCAATCGGATTTAGAAACGCAACTTGCTCACCCAGGAAGTCCAAAGGTGAAGTGGGAATATTTTTATAGACTTGAGCATTGCGGACCACCTCAACTTGCGGCCAGCCGTGCCGCGCCTCCCAAATAAGGTTGGGAGAAAAAATCAATATCGCAACGCACGCTCCCATCCAAATCCACTTCGATCGAAAGAGCCTCCACTCGCCACCGAGCAGCAGCCCTACCGCAAGCGCAAATCCGAAAACCAGCATGGTGTGTTTGTTTTCAAGCCCAAGGCCGGCCACAATTCCAAAGGCCAGCCATAGCTTCGGCGTTGCTCCCTTGACGATCCGGACTACCAGCCACGCGCAGAGCAGCCAAAAAAGCGGCTCAAACGCATTCATCGAAAAAAAACTGTCGAAGGCCAGAAACGCGGGCGCGAAGAGGACGGAAACCGCTGCCACCGATTGTGCGAGGCGGCCGCCGCCAAGCTCGCGTGCGAAAATACCGGTAAGAAATACCACCGCCGCGCCGGCGAGTACGGGGAAAATCCGCAAGCCAACAATCGAGTGCCCAAACAAATGCCGCGCGAGCCACGCAATCAGCGCGATCAGGGGAGGCTGATCCACATAACCCCACGCGAGATGCTCGCCGCAGGCCATGTAGTAGAGTTCGTCGCGGAAAAAGCCATACGAGCGGATGCCGGCAAATTGCAGGAAGATTTTCGCGGCAGCGAGTCCCAGTAGAAGACCCGTAGCGCTTGCCCCGGCGCTGGCCGCGCGCCAAGCGCTGCCGGACTTCGCATCCCTCGCGACGAATTCGATCGCTGGAGTGTCGCTCATCAAGGTTCGAGACGCGCGGTCCGTCGCGAGAACGGCCCGCATCCGGCGGCGCCCCGATTTTCAGGCTGCGGATCGCGCGGCCCGCTGCGCTCGCAAATCAGGGCGAAACAATGGTTGCGCTCTTGATGCTGTCGATGTTGGGAAAATTCTTGTCGAGGTACGGCTTTCCAAGTGCGGTAATTGATCCTTGATCGGGTTTCTCTCCGTATCCGCTGTACAAATTCTTCACCACGTCCATCCCGGAAGTCACTTCCCCAAACGGAGCGAAGCCCTGCGAATCGAGAAACGCATTGTTCCCATAATTGATGAACAATTGCGTCGTGCGGGTATTTGGCCCAGCGGTGGCAAACGTCACGTAGCCCGGCTTGTTGCTCTGCGTCACCGGATCGTCCTTGATTCTCGCCGATTGCCACTCCTTGTTCACAGTCGGATCGGCGCTCAATCCGAATTGAATCATGAACCCGGGAACCACGCGAAAGAACGCGGCATCGGTGAAGAATCCGTGTTTCACCAAATTGTAGAATCGGTCCGCTCCCATCGGAGCCCACGCGCGCGTTACGTGAACGACGAAATCGCCTTTCGTGGTGGTGAATTTCGCATCGAACGTAGCCGGTGCTTTTGCGTTCAGTGTCGCCGGGTGCATCAAAGCGGGATCAGTCATATGAGTTGTCCTTGAGTGCTTCGGAGTTGGTGCGGCGTTCTGCGCTTGTCCGGCAAAAACCCCCGGCGCCATTACCACAACAGTCGCGATGGAAAATAAGGCGGCCATCCACTTCATGCGGCTTATCATTCTCACTGCGCTCTCCTGACTCCGCGCACGATTCTATCCGATTCCCGCAGCTTATTCGCTAGATTTTCACTCCCGAGCGGTGGAGGGTAACCCGCGCGATCAGAGGTATTTAATAAATCGGCAATCCGCCGCCGATGTTAGGCCGCAGGACAAAAGTCCCGTGCTACACTCGCGGTCGATCCAACACCATGACTGGCGAACACATTGGCGATCTAAAGAAATGGGTGGCCGAACTCGCGCGTCAACGCAATGAGGGCGACACCATTCGCCTGGACCGCGCTGTCGAATTGATCGGCAAGAATTTCGGAGTGCGAACCCATGAAGTGGCCATTCTGGGACTTACTTCGGACGAGCGCTCCCTTCGCTTTCTCGCTCCTGACAACCTGCGAACCATCGGGCAAGTCCCGCTCTCCAGCGGCAACTCCCTCGCCACCAGAACCTTTCGCGAAAAGCGCGCCGAAGTCATCAACCATTTCAGCGTCGTTCCCCACGCATCCGTCTTTGAAGGCGTACCGGTGAATGAAGAGCAGCGCACTCCCCCTATCCAAAAAATCATGAGCTCGCCCATTATGCTGGGTGCTCGTGCCATTGGCGTCATCCAGGTATCGCGGAAGGCCAATACGCTCACGGAAGCCGGAGCGGATTTCACCCAGTCGCAACTTCGGGAACTCAAAATCATTTCCGACGCGCTGGCCCCGTGCATTCTCCTGGGCGACAAAGACTGACGCCTTCGCATTTTCTGGACTTTTCCCGCTCTGCAAGCCTTTCGGCGTCTCGCACCGTTCACACAAGCGTAATCAGTTGCCGTGAAATGAGTTGACATCACTGCGCGTGCTTGCTAATTTTCGAGCACGAATTTTTTCAGGATCGGTTGACGGAGGAAGCGCACACTCGCTCAGCTCATGGCGTTCGTCGCGAAGAAAATTTTCCTCACCAAGGGAGTCGGAAAGCATCGCGAACGCCTGTCGAGCTTTGAGCTCGCCCTGCGCAACGCGGGCATCGCAGCGTGCAACATCGTCCGCGTCTCATCGATTTTTCCGCCTCATTGCAAATTGATTTCTCGCAGCGAAGGGCTCAAACACCTGAAGCCCGGCCAGGTGGCCTTCACGGTCATCAGCGAAAATCAAACGCGCGAAGCCCACCGCCTGATTGCCGCCGGCGTCGGCCTGGCGCTTCCCGGCGATAAATCCATGTTCGGTTATCTTTCCGAGCATCACTCCTTCGGCGAAACCGAAGAAGTCGCCGGCGAATACACCGAAGAACTCGCTGCCGAGATGCTCGCCACCACGCTCAATGTTGAGTTCGACCCGGATTTATCGTGGGATGAAAAAAAGGAAGTCTATCGCATCTCCAATAAGATCGTCCGCACCATGAACATCACGCAGTCGGCGGTAGGCGACAAGCGCGGCCTTTGGACCACCGTGCTCGCCGCCGCTATTCTCCTCGGCGACGATGACTGATTTCCCAGCCCTCCCTCGTTCCAGGAAATCGATGCAATGAAGTTGCTGGAAAAGCTGTGCGAGGAGCTGAAATGAGCCGATACACTCCGATGCCGCCGGATAATTTCGGTGGAATCCAAGAAGAGCACTCCCGCTACGAGACCTCGCGCGCCGCCATCTTCCCCGTCCCGCTCGATCGCACCGCGCGCGCCCAGCATGGCACAGGCACGGGCCCCACCGCGATCCTCGCGGCCAGCCGCAATATCAGCCTTTACGATGAAGAACTCGAGGTCGAACCCTACAAGGAAATTGGCATCCACACGTTGCCGCCCATCGACACCATGGATGGCACGCTGGATGAAGTGATCACCGAAATATTCACCGCGGCATGCGCGCTCCTCGACGACGCAAAATTCCCTGTAACTCTTGGCGGCGAGCGCGCGCTCACTCCTCCGCTCGTTTCCGCCATGGCCAAGAAGTTCAACAATCTCAGCGTGCTCCAGATCGGCGCGCATGCCAGCCTGCGTGACGAATACCAGGGCAATCCCAATAGCGGCGCCTGTGCGATGCGGCGCGTCGTTGAGATTTGTCCGGCGGTGCAAATCGGGATTCGCTCCATTTCGGCCGAGAGCGCCCAGGCAATTCCGCGCTTGCGCACTAAGATCTACTGGGCCAGGGATATCGTCGTCGCCCCGCTGAAGAGCTGGATCGCCAAGGTACTTGCCGACTTGACCGCCAACGTCTACCTCACGATCAACATGGATGGCTTCGACCCCTCCATCGTCCCGGCCACCGCATCGCCGGAACCCGGCGGCCTTAACTGGTCCCAGGTGACCTCCCTCTTGCGCGCCGTTGCCAGTCATAAGAAGATCGTAGGGCTGGATGTGGTCGAGCTGCTGCCGCTGCCCGGCCACCATGCCTCCGACGTTCTCGCTGCGAAGCTGATTTACAAATGCCTCGGGTATATTTTCTGCCAGGGTTAAGCTAGGAGGCGGTGACTATGACTTCCCTCGCGTTGATGGCGCTCCTGCAGGAACGAACTTACTATTTCGGCGTATCTTCTCGCGGTTTGATTGGCTGGATTGTCATCGGGCTGCTAGCCGGCTGGATCGCTGGTCAAATCACTCGCGGGCAAGGTTTCGGCTGCATCGTTGATATCATTTTGGGTCTGGTTGGCGCGGTCATCGGCGGCTGGCTCTTCACCCGGCTCCAAATCCCCGCTTGGGGTTTCTGGGGCAGTCTTGCGGCGGCCACCGTGGGCGCCGTGTTGCTCGTTGCGGTCGCGCGGCTGTTTGCGGGCGGCCGCTCCTAACCCGCCTGTGGATTCGCACAGGCGCTTGCGGCGATTTCCCCATGCCGTCCCAGTTTCTGCGAGGATATCTTGAGTCCGGGATCGCGCGCGGATCGCCAGTTTCAGCGTATTCCTACACCCCAAGGGATTTGGGTGAGCTGGGGGGTTCGCACCGCCCAAGTGGTCTCTCGTGTTCGCGATCTAAACGAAGGTGGAATGTTTGTTGCGACGCCAAATCCAGAGCCTGTCGGTGCCGTCATAGCAATTCTTCTGGTCGCTCCAGAAGGAGAGATCCGGGGCCACGGAACGGTTCGAAATACCGTTCCGCGAGAGGGGATGGGCATTCAGATCACTGCGATGGGCGCCGAAGACGCCGCGCGCTTTCGCGAACTCCTAAAACGACTCCTCGCCAGACACGCCTCTACCCTTCCGCGGAATGTAGAATAGAACTCTTCTCTTAAACAGTTCGCTCAATCCCACTTCTTGCACCTATGCGGCTCTTACCTCTGACGTGCAGTTCGGGCACCGTGTGGCTTTAATCGGAATCGCGGAATAGCAATACGGACATTCCTTCGTGGTCGGCGCTGCTGCCGGCGCGGGCTTGCTCCAACGGTTGATCTGCCGGATAAAAAGAAAGATCACAAACGCCACGATAATAAAATCGAGCACCGTGTTCAGGAAAAGGCCGTAGTTGATCGTCGCTGCCCCCGCCGCCTTGGCCGCCGCTAGATTCGGATACGATTTCCCCGAGATGTTCACAAACAAGCTCGAGAAATCCACTTTTCCCAGCAGCAGTCCAATCGGAGGCATAATCACGTCGCTGACCAGCGAGCTGATGATCCGGCCGAACGCCGCGCCAATAATAATTCCCACGGCCATGTCCAGCACATTCCCGCGCATGGCAAATTCCTTGAATTCTTTCAGCATGGTTGCCTCCTCGCAGAGCACTTCGGCGCGTTTTCTTGCGCCGGCAAACTTCGGTGGCGGATGAGGTTAGCTAGAACCGGACGCAGTGGCAAGCACAATGGTCGCTCACCTCGGCCACGCAAAAAGGATTCCGCCGACAAGCCCCCGGACCACGAGCACCGCGCCTGAAAGTCCCAGCAACATACTTTCGTCGCGCAAGGGCAGCCACCGAATTGCCGCCACGCAGATGCCGACCAGCAAAAGCGATCCGCCCCGAATCCCAGCCTGCAAGCGGTTCGTTTCCGCTCCCGGGTGAATCCATACCCTGGCGCCCCAGTAGATCAAAGCAATTCCCAGTATCACCAGCGCGAGCGGCGACGCCACTCCTACGGGGCGCGAAATCGCCACCACGATCAGCAGCGCTCCCAGCAGCAAAACGATGAATTCGCTCAACAAACGAAACAGATTTGCGGCATTCGGCATCGCGACCTTCAAGTCGCGCGATTATCCCGCTTGCCCCGCGGGTAAGCAAGCAGGTGCTAATCCGGCAGACCGTACCTTCCAAGGTTTTCAATGCGCCTGCGGGATTGCTATACTGATACTGCCATTCGGCTGCATCGCCGCGGTGCATGCAGGTATCCAATCACACAGGAGAATTCAGTGCACAAGGTCATCATCATCGGTAGTGGGTGTGCAGGATTAACTGCGGCAGTGTATGCCGCCCGCGCGGATTTGCGGCCTCTGGTCCTCGATGGCTACGAGCCGGGCGGCCAGCTTGCTCTGACCACCGAAGTCGAGAATTTTCCCGGCTTCACGGAAGGAATCCTCGGTCCGGACCTGATCGAACGCACCCGAAAGCAGGCCCAGCGCTTCGGCGCCGAATTTGCGTCCGGCGCAGTCTCCGAAGTCGATTTGAGCGAGCGCCCCTTTCGCATCGCCGCCGGCAAGGAAAAGTATGTCACCGAGACACTCATCATCGCGTCGGGAGCATCCGCGCGCATGCTCGGAATTGAATCCGAGAAGCTGCTCCTGGGACACGGCGTCTCCACCTGCGCCACCTGCGACGGCGCATTTTTCCGCAATCGCGAAATCGTGGTAGTGGGCGGTGGCGACACGGCGATGGAGGAAGCCACGTTCCTTACCCGCTTCGCCAGCCGCGTCACCCTTTTGCACCGCCGCGACGAATTTCGCGCCTCAAAAATTATGCTCGAGCGGGCCCGCGCCAACGACAAGATCGTCTTCAAAACTCCCTACGTGATTGACGAAGTAGAGAACGTCTCCAAAAATTCCGTGGATAGCGTCACCATCCGCCACATGAAAACCAATAAACTCGAAAAAATCCCCACCGAAGGCGTCTTCGTTGCTATCGGCCACGATCCAAATACCAAGGTTTTCAAAGGCAAGATCGATATGGACGCCGACGGCTATATCATCACCAACCACGGCCCGAAAACCAGCGTCACTGGAGTCTTCGCCGCCGGCGACGTCCAGGACCGCCACTATCGCCAAGCCGTTACCGCGGCAGGCTCGGGCTGCATGGCCGCCATCGAAGCGGAACGCTTCCTCGCCGAATGCTCCGGCTAACGTGACGCAAAGCGTGGCGCAGGCACTCTTGCCTGCGCGCGTAACTTCCCGATTCACTTGCGCCCTTGAACTGGAGTATCGTATCCGAACCTCATCTACCCAGCTCACTTGAGGCAATCGCTCAACCCGTAAAATAACGCTTCACCGAAACAAGGAATCCTGCGATCGGCCCTGCAACGCGAAAGGGGGACGTATGCTAAATCGACTCGTTACGCGCTGTCTCGTCGCCAGTCTGCTGCTGATTTTTGGCGGTTGCAGCCACTCCAGCACACCGTCAGGTGCCTCAGCCACATCGAGTACCGCGCCAGCCACATCGAGCACTTCACCCGACAACACCACCTCCAGTTCAAATTCGAGTCCCCCCACAGCCGCCCCACCACCCGCCCCGGCCCCCGCGCCAGTTGTGATCCCTGCCGGGACCACGCTCACCGTGACGCTTGACCAAGTCATTAGCACCAAGGACAACGCGAGCGGCGACCGCTTCGATGCCTCGCTCGCCGCGCCTATCACCGTTAGCGGCCAAGAGGTGATTCCCTCCGGCGCTAAGGCAGTGGGTACCGTGCTCACCGCAACCCCCGCAGGCCGCTTGAAGGGCGGCGCGGCGCTTGCACTGTCCCTCGATTCCTTACGCGTCAACGGGGCGAAATACTCAATTGAAACTTCTCGGTTCGAGGAAGCCGGCAAGGGTCGCGGCAAGCGGACAATCGTCGGAGGCGGAGGCGGCGCGGCTCTCGGCGCCATTATCGGTGGGATTGCCGGCGGCGGAAAAGGGGCTGCGATCGGAGCTGTGGCTGGTGGCGGAGCCGGCACGGCAGGAGCCGCCTACACCGGGCAGCGCGATATCGTGCTTCCAGCGGAAACGCGCCTCCATTTCAAGCTGCGACGATCTCTCGAAATTTCCCAGCAGTAGGTGGAAGTGCGGCGTTTAACCCCGCCATAAGCGCCGCACTCTGCCAGAGGCTTTAGCCCCGGCTCTTCAATTGCGCGAAGCCAGCAGAATCAGTCGAATCGCCTGGACGTACGCATCGCGGCCCTTCTCTCCGACGAAATAACGCGCCAGATGGCCATCGCGCCCGTAAAAATCCGTTTGCGGCATCGCGCCCCGCCAATCGGGATTCACGCCCTGGTAGAAAGTGTCGGCGTCGATCCCGAACTTCACGCGGTAGTTCGGAAAGCCCGGACGATTGTCGCCGAGGAAGCGTCGCACAAGTTCTATGTCCGCGTCTTCATCGAGGCTCACGCCCACTACCGCCAGGCCTTGACGCTCGTATTCCTTGGCCAGCGAAACGATCATCGGATATTCATTCCGGCATGGCACGCACCAAGTGGCCCAAAAGGTGACCATAACCCCCTTGCCGCGGTATTTCCCGATCACATTCTTGTAGCCGTCAAGATCAATTGAAGCCGGATCGCCAGCCTCGGGAACCGCAGCGGGCCCGGGCCCCGCCTTTGCCTCGGCGGCGCGCGGGCGGCCCAGGAAAAATGTTGCGGCCAACACCACGGCAAAAGCCGCGCAAGCGACCAATCGAGCCCAAGGAATTCGCATATGCTTTTCCCCCTGGCTCGATTTTAGCGGCCTGCCAGAGACGCTACCAATCCCGCGTCCTAGGAGTCAGTAACGCTTAGGAACGTCCGCGGCGCGAGGGTCCCCATTGATCCAGCATCCTTCCGCTTTGGCGAAAAAGACAAATCCCTCCAACAATAGGCGAACGTATTCGCAGACATCCTCGCTTGTGCCCCCCGCCCTTTGGTGGTATAAAAAAATTCAGGCTTTCGCTGATAGCTGCAACGACCTCATAAGGCGTGCATTGGAGAAAATCTGGAATGGCTTACGTAATCGCCGAGCCTTGCATCGGAACAAAAGACAGCGCGTGCGTGGATGTTTGCCCCGTGGATTGCATTCACCCGCGGAAAGACGAGCCTGAGTTCGAGGGCGCGAAGCAGCTTTACATCAATCCCGATGAGTGCATCGACTGCGGCGCCTGCGTGCCCGTTTGCCCGGTTACCGCGATCTTCGCTCTCGAGGATCTTCCCGAGAAGTGGACCGAGTACACCAAGATAAACGCCGACTACTTCAAGAAAGTGTAACTCCCCACCAGCCGCGTCATCCTGAGCGGAGTTCGCGCGCGTCCTTGGTTTTCCCGCGGTTCTTGCGGGCGCGCGAACGCAGTCGAAGGATCTCTCTTCGATTTCGGCCGCACCCCCGCGGGTCCACTACGGTCCGAAATTTTCTACAAGCGTGGCGCAACGCTTCACTCTCCCACTTTTCGCTTCTTCCAGGCGCATCCAGCACGCGTATGCGCGGGAGGGCCCGCGACTCCACACCGCTGCCCGCCTCAATTTCCTCCAGCCAGCTCTTCGCCTCCGCCCGAAAATCGCTCACGGCAATTCCTCGGTGATCGTCCGGAAATCCTTGCAACTTCGCAACGCCGGCAGCCAGTAACGACCTCGCGCCTCTAGCGTTTTCACGCGTGTGATGGTGAAACGCCGCGGCCACCTGTATTAGGCCCTGCAGAAACGCCTTCTCGGGCTCCCGCGCGGCCAACCACAGTTCCTCCCAAACTTCGTGCGCCTCGAAATATTCCTGCGCGTTAAAATGCGCGACGCCCCGCGCAAATCGGCTTTCCTCTCCAGTCATTTTTGTTCTCAGCAAAGCCTCCCTTTTTTCTCACGTTTGACGTGTCCCGCCAGCGTAGTTCGCCAGCTCGCGGCCCGGCCGCCATAAATCCCAGATTACAACCGACATTTTTCTCGAAACAGGTTATCCTTTATTTGCTGCATGAGGTGGTCCGCCGGTGCGGAAATTCGAGCTTGTTTTTCTGATTCATGCCCATCAGCCCGTTGGAAATTTTGAAGACGTAATCGAACACGCCTACCAGAGTTCCTACCTTCCTTTTGTCGAGCTTCTCTCGCAGCATCCCTCGATCCGCCTCGGTCTCCACTATACCGGGCCGCTGCTCGAATGGATCGAGCGCGCCCATCCCGAATATCTCCAGCGCCTGCGCGCACTCGTCGCCAGCCGCCAGGTAGAAATCATCGGCGGCGGATTCTACGAACCGATTCTAGTCACCATCCCGCCCGAGGACCGCCACGATCAGATTCTGCGGTTCGCGAATTACGTAGAAAAACACATGGGCGCCCGCCCGCGAGGCGCCTGGCTCGCCGAGCGCGTCTGGGAGCCTCAGCTACCTTCGACGCTTGCGCCCGCCGGCGTCGAATACACTCTCGTCGACGACAATCATTTCCTTGGCGTCGGCTTCCAAGTCGATCAGCTCTACGGCTACTACCTTTGCGAGGATTTGGGGCGCACCGTAAAAGTTATTCCCGGCCTGAAGATCCTCCGCTATCTCATTCCCTTCCACGACGTGAAAGAAACCGCCGATTTCTTGCGCAACGCCGCCGCCGCGCATCCGGGCGGCTTCGCGGCCATGGGCGACGACCTCGAGAAATTCGGCGTTTGGCCCGGCACCTACGACCTCTGCTACAAGGAAGGCTGGCTCGATCGCCTTTTCTCCGCCATCGAGGAGAATTCCGATTGGCTCGCTACCTCCACGCCCGGCGACGCCGTGGCCTCCCGCTTCCCTGCCGGCCGCGCCGATCTTCCCACCGCTTCCTACACGGAAATGATGGAGTGGTCGCTCCTCACGCCGGCTCGCGATCGTTATCACGCCCTCATCGAGGAATTTTCTTCGCGCCCGGACATGCTTCCCTTCCTCCACGGCGGAATCTGGCGCGGCTTTTTCACCAAGTACGCGGAGTCGAATCTCCTGCACAAGAAAATGCTCCACGTTTCGAAAAAGGTCCGCGCGCTCGCCGGCAACCGCCGCGATAAAAAAGTTCCAAGCCGCGCATGAAGAAGCCGCCACGAATCTCCACCAGGGCCAATGCAACGATCCCTACTGGCACGGAATTTTCGGCGGACTTTACTCGCCGCATCTCCGCACCGCCGTCTGGCGCTCGCTAATAAGCGCCGAGACGATCGCCGATCGCCTCGTCCATCGCAGAAAGCATTACGCCGAAGTCGCGCGCCTGGATTTCGATGCCGACGGCCGCGAGGAGCTTTATTTCACCTCGGAACGCTATGCCATCCTCGTCCATCCGTGTGACGCGGCCACCGTCAGCGCGATTGATTTCCGCTCGCCCAACGTCGCCCTCATCAACTCGCTCGCGCGCCGCCCGGAGAGCTATCACGCCCGCCTTCGCAGCCTCACGACCATGCGTGTCGGAGACTCGCTCTCCATCCACGAACAATCGCGCACCAAAGAAGAGGGCCTCGAGCGTTTCCTGCATTACGACCGCTGGCCCAGAAATTCCTTCCGCCTCCTCCTCTTTGGCCAGGACAAAACCTTTCAGGATTGCTCCTCGGTGCAACTCGAAGAAGACGCCGCGCTCGCCGCAGGAATCTATCGCGTCGTTGAGCTCTCTTCGGAGCGAGTCTCTTTCGCTTCGGAAGAAAGCGCCGATTGGCCCTCGGAAAAAACCTTGTCCTTCAGCTCCACGCCCAATGGCTTCGACATTGTTTGCGACGTGGTAGTCCGCCGCCACGCTCCCGGCGCCGCCATGATCAACATCGGCCTCGAAGTGATTCTGAATTTCCTCGCTCCATCCAAGCCCGATCGCTACTTCGAATCCAATGGACGCCGCTATCCCCTGCGTTGGGCCGCCGCTGTGCCCGGCGGCGAACCTTTGCGTGTGGTCGACGAATGGCAGCATGTTGCTGTCGCTCTCGAAGCCCCCTCCGCGCGTAATTTCTGGATCGCTCCAATTGAAACCGTCTCCGAATCGGAAGACGGCTTCGAGCGAATCTATCAGGGATCGCAGATCGTCGCCGTCTGGCCGGTGGAATTGCAGTCAAGTGCGGAGTGGAGAGGCCAATTGATTTTCAAGGCCTCCGAATTAACTTGAAATTAACCTAAAAACTTTCTATCGCGCCCCACAAGGCCTACACTGATACCAACATCGCTAAAAAGAAAATGGAGCCACAAGAAAACGGAGGAAAAGGTAGCATGGCCGTCGCCAAGGAACTTCTCGATATTCTGGTTTGCCCGCTCTGCAAAACGCCTGTGACGCCCACGCCGGATCAGAAGGGTCTGAAGTGCGCCACCTGCCGTCGCGTCTATCCCGTGCGCGATGATATTCCCGTGATGTTGGTGGACGAGGCTCGCGTGGACGCCGAATAGTCCCGCTAATCCGGCGGAAAACTGATCGACTGATTCTTCAGATTAACCCACAGCACGATTTCCTTCGTTTTGCTCGCCTTGATCGGGTCGCTCTCCGGAAAAGGTGCGTAAGGACTAATTTCCAACGTGATCTCCGCGGACGACGCACCTCCCCGCGGCATCTCCGCTTTCTTGATGTGATAGCTTTTCACCGGCCCGTAGTAGCCGTCCGGCCCCCAATCCTGCTTCACGAAATCGTCGAACGTATACGACGCCGCCGGCTGCCAGATTTGATAAGCCCGCTGCATGTTTCCGCTCACCACCGCTTCCATAAAATGATGGATGGTCACCTTTTCGGCGTGAAACCGCAGCATCCACCAGACCGTCCCGCCAATCAGCCCCAAAAATACCAGCGCGGTAATCACATACCGTAGCGCCTTTGACGGTGGATGTTCCTCGGTCGCGTCCAAAAGTCCCACAGCTGCTCCTTGCCCTGACGTCATCCTGAGCGGAGTCCCGCGCTTTTTTCCTCGCGCGGTGTTTGCGCGGCGCGGGACGCAGTCGAAGGATTTAGGCCCCGGCCACGCCGCCCGCTTTCGCGCGATTGTGCCTGCCTTCGCTCTTCGTAGGGGCACATCATCCTGTGCCCGGCAAACTTACTTGACGCCTTGGCGCCGTGCCGCCATCCACCGAGCGCCTCGGGCGCCCTCTCCTCAACTTAGACACCAGCCAGCCTAAACTTGGCGCTTGAACAGCAACACGCAGCCCGAAACCATAATAGCCGAGAAGCCGCCCAGAATCAGCACGTCCATATAGATTCCCGCGAAGCCCGTGTTCTTCACCGTCAGATTGCGCAACGCGTGCACCGTGTACGTAAACGGATCGATCACCGAAATCCAGCGCAACCAGGAAGGAAACGCCTCGGTTGGATACACTGCGCCTGATGGAAAAAAGAGCAGCATGTTCAGAACCCCGAAAATCGCGCGCGGCACCAGCGGATCGTCCACCCGCACCATCACTAAAAACATCAGGCTGATCATCGCTATCGACGCCACCAAAACCACCAGCGCCAGGTAAATCAGCCGCACCGGATCCCAGATCCGTTCGATTCCCGCGATCAATCCCCCAATGATCACCAGGCACATTCCCGCCATGAACGCTTTCAGCGTCCCCGCTCCGATCAGCCCGCCGATCAGTTCCATCTTCGTAATCGGCGTCAGCAAATATCCCTCGTGCAGCCCGCGCATTTTATCGTCAATGTACGTGATGCCGCCTCCGATCATCGCCGTGATGAAAATTCCCATCGCTGTCGACCCGGCCAGCAAATACTTGATGTACTCGATGTAGGGATACGTCTCGACCACATTGAGATTCACCTGATCGTCCAAGCGCGGCTGTACAGCCGCTGTGTTGAGCTGATCGGTCATCTCCTGAATGCGCTCGAGCAGCGAACTCGATATGAACTGGTCGCTGTTGTCCTCCGTAAAAACCACGCGAGGTCGGTCGTGTTGATAGTAGCGGCGCGAAAAATCATGCGGGATATCCACAATCCCGCGGACGAAACCTGTCCGCAGATCGTCCATCGCGCGCGGCAACGAATCGTAGCGAATCACCCGAAACGTTTTCGGGCCGGCTTTGATTCCGTCAAACATCTCCTCCACGTGCCGCGATTCCACGGAGTGGTCCTCATCCACAAATCCGAGTGTGGCTCCCTGTATCTTTCCCCCAAACGCGTAGCCCAGCACCACCAGCTGCACCAGCGGAAAAATCAGCGAGCTCAGCATCAGCGCCGGGCTGCGAAAAAACTTCCGCATGTCCCGCTCAATCAACGCCGAAAATCGTCCCACTTTCATGCGTCCTCATCCCCTTCCAGTCTGTACGAACCCGCCGTCAGCCTGAGCGAAGTGTGCCGGTTTCCTCTTCCGTGTTCGCGTCTTCCGCGAACACGCCGGCGCACGCAATCGAAGGACCTCTCCTCGCTCTCAGCACCAGCCCTGCTGCCGCTCGGCCGCCCCGCGTGTGGAGTGCGGGAGCTTGCTCCCGCTGTTTGCCGCTCGGGCTTGCCCGGGCGTGCTGCAACCATCCCCCACAGTGGTGAATTCCGCCGTACCGTGTCGCACTCTTCTCCGCGGCGCATTCCGTTCTTCGTAGGGGCACAGCATGCTGTGCCCGGCAAACTTACTTGGCGTGAACTGCGCTATCCGCCGCGCGCAAACGGGCCCCGCCTTTCACCTCTGCGGCCTCGAAAACGGATTCGGTGCCTGAAATGTCTTCGCGGGCTCGTCGCGCAGCGCCGTCCCCGTGTAATGCAAAAACACGTCGTCCAGCGTCGTGCTCTGCACGGAAACTCTCTTCACCTTCACGTTGCTTGCGCGAGACAAGTCCATCAGTGCCGCCACGGTCGCCGGACCGTTGTTCGTCGTAATGTGGACGACGCCATCATGGTCCTTCACGCCGGTCTCGCCGGCCAAACCCAGGAGCTGCTGGTCCCAGTCCGTCGGAGCGTTCTCAAATTCAGCCTCCACGATTTCCGTTCCTGGGATGTTGTCTTTCAGTCGCGTCGGCGTATCCAGGGCCGCCAGCTTGCCGTGGTCCACAATCGCGATGCGGTCGCACAGCTTGTCCGCCTCATCCATGTAATGCGTCGTCAGCAAAATCGTCAGCTCAGCTTTGTCGCGCAGCTTGCGAATCATCTCCCACACGTGCGTCCGCGAGACAGGATCGAGGCCCGTAGTCGGCTCATCCAGAAACATGATCTTCGGCGAATGAACCAGCCCGCGCGCGATTTCCAGCCGTCGCCGCATGCCGCCGGAAAACGTTCCCACCAAGTTGTCGCGGAATTGCAGCAGCTCCACCGATTCGAGCAGGCTGTCAATTAGCGCATCGCGTTTATCCGCTGGCACGCTGTAAAGCTTGGCGTGAATCACCATGTTTTCCTTGGCGGTCAACTCCGGATCGGAAGTAAACGCCTGTGGAATCACGCCCAGCGTGTTTCGTACCGCGTTCGGATCCGTGCGGATATCGTGGCCATCAATCCGAGCCGTTCCCGAAGTCGGCGGCGTAAGCGTCGTCATGATGCGTATCAGCGTGGTCTTCCCCGCCCCGTTCGGTCCCAGCAAGCCAAAGATTTCCCGCCGCGCCACGGTAAAGCTCACGTCGTTCACCGCCGTGAACTCCCCAAACTTCTTCACTATATGCTCCACTTCAATCGCGTTCACGGCGCGTCCCTGGCCGTTTGAGGTCATAGCCTTGCAATCCAGCTTTCCTTTTCACTCCGAAGAAGTAGTCTCATCGCTATGTGGAGTGCGGGAGCTTGCTCCCGCTGTCTGCCGCCCGGGCTTGCCCGGGTGTGCTGCAACCAGTCGCTACGCCGAGCCGACTCGGCCATGCCCCGCTTTGCTGCTCGCACGGCGCTACAGCCGCGCAAGCCAGCTCTTCTTTTCCCGCGGAGGCAGCAGCACCGTCGCCGTCATACCCGTAAACAACCGTCCGTCGTCCTCTGGCAGCGACACTTTGATCGCAAACGTCTTGATATCGCGCTTGGTGCGGCTCACGTCCCGTTGCGTGGCGAAATCGTTCTCCACTCCCTTGAAAAACACTTGCCCCTGGAGAACGTCCCCCGATGGAAGCCTCACGTGCAGCGTTTGCCCGAACCGCACCGAATCGATGTAGCTTTCTTCCACGTCCGCGCGTACCCACAGGTGATTCACATCCACTATCACGACGATCGGCGAGCCCTGCGCCACCACCTCGCCTTGCTTTGCCACACGGACTGAGACGATGCCGTCAATCGGCGCGTAGATTTTCATGTATCCCAACTGCGTTCCGGTTTCGGCCGCCGCGGCTCGCGCCTGCTCCAGTTGCGCGACAGTTGTGGCGAGTTCACTGCCTCGCACCGCTACTTGCTTCAGGTTCGCCCGCGCCATCGCCAGCGCCGCCTGCTGCGCGGTCACCGAGTCTTCGAGCGATTTCACGTTCGCCTGCGAAGCTCGAAGCGTGGCGTCCGCATGGTCCCGGTCTTGCGCCGATTCCACGCCGCTATCAAATAGCTTTTGCATGCGGTCGTGGTCCGTCTGGTCGCGCCACAGATTGGCGCGCGCCTGATCGAGCTGCGCCCGCGTGGACGTCAGCATGGCTTCGGCTTGCTTCAGTGACGCGTCGGTCTGGTCCTCCGTCATGGAATAATTGTGGTTCGCCTCGCTCACTTGAGCCTGCAGGCTCGCCACGTTGGCCTTGGCGGCTGCCAGGCTGGCCTCAAGCTCTTTAGGATCCAGCTCCGCGACCAGATCGCCTTTTTTCACCACCGAACCTTCGTCCACGGTGAGATTCACGATGCGTCCCGTGATTTGCGGGCTGACGATCACTTCATTGCCGTCCACCGTCCCCGTAAGTGGAATCTCCGAGCCATGCGGCGTGCTGAAAATGTAGAACACCAGCGAGATAAGAAATACCACCCCGATAATCCCCAGCGTTTTCACAGTCTTCATTGCGCCTGGGCTCCTTCGCGAGCTACCGCGTGCCGGAGAAAATCCATCACCGCGCGCTTGCGTGCCTCCACGGCCTCTGGCGTGAGCAGGTCGCGCTGTACTACGTCGCTCATAATGCTGGCCGCGGCGAAATAGGACGTCGTAACTCCCAGCGCGATCATGGCTGTCTGGTCGGCGTCTATCTCGCGAAATTCACCCGCCTCAATCGCTTTCTTCGCCGTGTTTGCCAGCCGCTCGTGCAGCGGCCGGAAATATTCCTGCGCCATCCACTGAAAGTTGTTGCGCGATTCCATCGCTTCCCGCTGGACCAATCGCGGATAGTTCGGATGCGTCGCCAGAAAATCGAAGTACCCGTTCACGCATCCGAAAAATTCGTCGCCGGCGGATAGCTCCTTGGCGGGAGGCGCCAGAACTCCCGCCCGCAGCTGCCGCAAAAGATTCTCGAGCACTGCGCGGTGCAAACGGCGCTTGTTTCCGAAGTAGTAGTAGAGCATTGCCTTGTTCGCATGCGCCGCCGCCGCGATTTCCTCCGTCCGCGCGCCCGCCAACCCCTGCGCTGCAAATTGCCGCTCGGCAGCGGCCAGAATTCGCCGCGCCATCGCCGGGTCCTGTACTTTTCTACGTCCGCGTCGCATGATTGATTTCACAGTCCTAGCCGGTTCATGTATTCGTCCGGATAACGCGCACCGGCCGCAACTCCCGGAGGCGCAATCCCGTCAAGCCGCGCGAAATCCGCCGCGGTCAGCGAAATTTCCAGGGCCGCCAAATTTTCGTCCAGGTATTTCCGCCGCTTCGTTCCCGGTATCGGCACCACGTCTTTTCCCTTTGCCAGCACCCAGGCCAGCGCCAGTTGCGCCGGCGTGCAATGCTTCTCTTCCGCCATCTCCTCCACGCGCCGCACGATTTCCAGATTCTTCTGAAAGTTCTCTCCCTGAAAACGTGGAGACATCCGCCGGAAATCGCGGTCGCCGAAATCGTTCTTCTTCACCTTGCCCGTCAAAAATCCCCGCCCCAGCGGGCTGTACGGAACGATGCCGATACCCAGTTCGCGGCACACGGCTAGAATTTCGGCTTCAATGTCGCGCGTCCAAAGCGAGAATTCGCTCTGCAGCGCGGTGATGGGATATGTCGCATGCGCGCGCCGAATCGTTTTCGCGCCTGCTTCCGAAAGACCGATGTAGCGGACTTTTCCCTGCTCAATCAGCCGCGCCATCGCGCCAATGGTTTCCTCGATGGGCACGTTCGTATCCACGCGGTGCAAATAAAAAAGATCGATCGTGGAAATCTTCAACCGCTCCAGGCACGCCTCGCAGGCGCTCTGCACGTACTCGGGTTTTCCATTCACTCCCAGAAAACGCCCGTCGGGCATGCGCATGTTTCCGAATTTCGTCGCCAGAATTATTTCGTTGCGCCGTTTCGCAATCGCCGCTCCCACCAGCTCTTCGTTTTTTCCGCCGCCGTACATGTCGGCCGTGTCCAGCATGGTGATCCCGCGATCAATCGCGTGATGAATCGTCGCCACAGACTCCGCGTCGTCGGGCGTGCCATACGACTGCGACATTCCCATGCAGCCCAGGCCCATTGCCGAAACAACGAGCGAACTTTTCCCCAGCCGGCGATATTCCATCGGACCCCCTCCTTAAAATGGCAGAGTATTATTCAACTAACCGGTTAGTTTAATGATGCGGTGCTCGAGTGTCAAGCGCAAGCCGTCCGGGAAAACCCGGGGCCCCTCAAAAAGCGAGGCGCCGGGCGGCTTCTGGGGCGAGGCGTTGGAAAGGCCCCTTTCCCTGTCAGTTTTGCTTCCATAAAGGCAGCGTTGCGACGGTTGGTGGGCGGTTTTGAATCTGAAATTACACCTAGTAGAAAGGTCTAATTGAACGGATTCAGTGCACCAATATCGGCGGATTTTCAGGGCGCCAGGTCTTCCCCTCCGCTATGCGTCCAGAGCGCCGGCCGCGCCTTCTGGGAGTTCGATCGAGTATTTGGTGCGGGCTTTCTCGCGGTGAAGTTCAAACGCCAATTCGATAAGCCGGTCAATCAATTTTGAGTAAGGCAGCCCCGAAGCCTCCCACATTTTCGGGTACATGCTGATGGAGGTGAAGCCGGGAATGGTGTTCAGTTCGTTGACGAAAATCTTGCCCGTGCGCCGCTCCAGGAAGAAGTCGCAACGCGCCAAACCCGTTCCTTCGATGGCCCGAAACGCGCGCACGGCGAAATCCTGCAAAATGCGCACCTGTTGCTTCGTCAGCGGCGCGGGAATCAGCAGGCGAGTTCCCTCCTCCAGGTATTTTGCGGTGTAATCGTAGAATTCGCGGTGCGGCAAAATTTCTCCCGGCACCGAAGCGCGCACATCGTCGTTGCCGAGAACGGAAACTTCAATTTCGCGCGCGGTCACGGCGCGTTCAACCATAATTTTCAACGCAAATTCTGCCGCTAAATCAATCGCGGCTGGCAACTCCTTCATATTTTTCACCCGCGACATTCCCACGGACGAGCCAAGCGTCGCGGGCTTCACGAATACTGGAAACTTAAATTTCTTTTTGATGGCGCGCAGCACCTTTGCGCGGTCGCGCTCCCACTCCGAGCGGTGCACGGCAACGAATGGAACGATCGGTATTCCCTCATATTGGAACAGGCGCTTTTGCACGTCCTTGTCCATGCCGACTGACGAAGCGAGCACACCCGCGCCTACGTACGGCAGGCCAGCCAGCTCGAGCAGACCTTGCACTGTGCCGTCTTCTCCGAAAGTGCCGTGCAGCACGGGGAAAATCACATCGACGGCAATGTTCGGGTGCTGGTCGCTGTGCGCGATCGGCACCAGAGCCGCCGCGGTCGGATCGGGTGGAAGGTAAACCGGCTCGCCGCACTTCAGCACTTCGCTCAGCATTTTCTGGGCGGAGGTGCCGGCGATCCAGCGTCCGTCTTTGGTGATTCCGATCGGCACTGCCTCATATTTTTCCGGATCGAGCGCGCGAATCACCGAAGCCGCCGAGGCGAGAGAAACTTCGTGCTCGCCCGAACGTCCGCCGAAAATCACGCCTACTCGCAGCCGCTTGTTTGAAGTCATTTGGAATGCGCCTTGAGACGAACTCTATTTTTATGCCAGCCGCCGCCGAATTGCGAGACAACATGAAGGCTTTGATGCTTATTCCTACAACGCACTACTAAGCCAGCTCCCGCGTGGCGTTAAGGTCCGCGTAGCGATCGCAGCGACGCGGCGTTATCATCCGTCGGTCGAGGTGCATGAAAGGAGAACGATGATGGCTGCTGATGCGAACGAGAGAGATGCTCTTGCCCGAGAAGGCGAGGTCCAAACAGACCGCCGAAATTTTATGAGGAGCGCTGCGGCGGCAGGCTTGCTTAGCGCTGCCGGAGTTGTGCCGGCGCTTGGCCAACCAGCTCAAGCGGCGCAGCAGGCGCAAACAACGGAGCCAAATCTTAAACCGCCCGCCGGCCTCTCGCCTCGCGGTATTCCCGACCTGCGGTTTCCAATTTCCTACAAGGAATCAGTACCGGCGGCCGTGAAAGTGATGACGCAATACTTTGCTGCGTTGGGCCAGAGAGACTCAAGAGGCATGGCCGAGATGCTGCACTTTCCGTTCGGCACGTTTGAACGTACCGAAGCCGTAGTGGTCCACAGTCCAGACGACCTTATCGCTCACGCGCCCGCGTCGATGAACATGACCGAACAGCCGGAACGGTTCACCGATCACGACGGCTACCTGAAGCGTGGCTGCTACGACGTGCTCGACGGAATCGAGATCTTCAACTCCAACCCCATCGCTGTGAATCTCTCGCTGAATTACAACCGCTACAATTCCGAGGGCTACAAGCTCCTGCGGTGCGAGGGAATTTATTGCGTGACGAACAATGATGGGAAATGGGCGATCCAGGCGATGTCCACAATTTTCACGCCCGCGGATATGCTTCACGTTGCGTATGGCGATAGTGCGGCGGCGGCGAAGCGCTTACGCGAGGACCATTGTTTAGCCTATATGAACACTGACCGGCAGGCCGTATGGGGTCCGATCCGCCAGCTCGGTTTGAACCTGGGCGTTAGCGCTGGCGGAGCAACATGGGAGGTTGCCCCACAGGGAAACTACAAGGCGCTCGAAGGGCTTCGCGTGAAAGGCGTCAAAACGCGACTCACCACGCAGAACTATACACAGGAGATGCTCGACAACACTCAGGTGGATTTCGCGGGGTATCGAGCCATTTTCGCGCAGATCGGCCTTGGCAATTGGGGATGGGATCTTGCTGGCGCACGGCCGGGAGGCCGCATTATCCATGCCTCTTTCGAAAAAGTGCACGCGCTGCAAGGCGCGAGCCGGTACACAACCTGCGGCGAGTACATCAACGACAGCGTGGAGTTGGACGTGATCACCTACAAGAAGAGACGCTGGGGCATCGCCGGCTTGTTCGGCTACATGACAACGCACGATCGCGCGAACGACGTGCGCAGCTGACGCGCCCAGAAATGCCCGCAAATTAGGGTGATCAGTGTTATGCGGCGTGCTTCACGGATTCGTTCCAGGCTTCGCGCCACTTGTGTAGATCGTCATCGGTCGCGTGTCTTAGAAACTTTCCCGTTCCGTTGTCGAAAACATAGGCGCGCTCGCCCTCGGGAATCAACGTGCCGTAGGCGCGCCGCATGCCGGAGCCGAGATAAAATCCAACGGAGCGCTCGGCGGCTTTGGCGTGACCCGTGTCTTTGCGGCAGGAAATTAGTATCTCGGCTGGTCCTGGCACGGTGAGATTTGGTTGATTCTTCCGGACAGCCGCCTCGTATTCGCTTTCGGAAACGGAACGCCCGTTCACGAGATGGCAGCACTCCTTGAAACAGAAACGCAATTCATCCGACATGGTCGCCTCCCATTATTTTTCTAGATGGGCTGGTAATTTTTCTCTTGGTTCCGGTCAGCCCGTCCTTCTTTAGATGAACTGCTAAAGCGAGGGGGCACAGCAGGGCGGCTGCAACCCTGGAACGTATCGCACCAGCGGCCTGGGCTCAGCCTGGTCAATCAACCTCTGCCACAGCGTCTCAGGAAGCGTGGTGAAGATGGAATCGGCGCCGCCGCGCACACTGTGCCAGGCGCCTGCGGCAGCCTCACCTTCGAACTGCTCGGGGACCCACTGAGCGCGTCCGACGAAGATGCGCAGAGTAGCCGCCTGCTGGGGATTTTGCGCGAGCGCAGCAATGGCGTCGGGATCAAACGAGACATAGACATCGCCAAACACGAGGGTCGCCTTGCTGGGAGGCGTCTTCGACCGAAAGATGGCGCTGCGCATGCCCACGTCCGCATCAACAGGACCACCAAAATAGGCCATCGTGTCAAGTTTTTGCAACTCAGGCGAATCGGGGAAAAGATCGCGCACCTTGATCTTCGAAGGCTTGTTGATGATCAGGCCGACGAGCAGCGGACCCTCTTTGAAAGGCAACATCAAGACGACAGATTTTTGAAAAAAGGGATCGGGCAAGTTGCGGCTGGCAACGAGGAGCTGGCTCTGGGGTTTGGGGGAAGCTGCGTCAGTAGAGTCGGTGGTTTTAGGTGTGAGGCGGGCGTTCGTCCGCGCTTGGCGAGCGGTTGTGCCGGTGAGGAAGGCTGTAGCGCCAAGAAGCAAAATCGCGGATGCCGCGAATGCACGCATGTTTGTGAGCGCACCGCCTGTTTATGGCGCCCATTCGGAATGATACCGCAGTCAGCGGGCGCCGCATTCGCTTCCGCTGCGACGACGGTAAAGAGCATAAGCAGATCCCTCACACCGTTCGCACACGACGCGACCGGGTTCGGGATGACAACGTGCGGGTGCGCAGGCAAGAGTGCCTGTACCATCGAAGAATCACAGGATTTTCTTGCCTAGGACGGAGAGGGCCAATTCCACGCCTAGGAGGGCTGTGGCGTTGTGCAAGTCGATCACGGGGTTGATTTCGACCAGCTCGAAGGAAACCATCGAATGGCTATCGGCAATCATTTCCATCGCGAGATGCGCCTCGCGATAGGTGGCGCCTCCACGCACCGGCGTGCCGACGCCCGGCGCGTCCGACGGATCGACGAAATCCATATCCAAGCTGACGGCGACGCCGGCGGTGTCGTCGGTTGCAAAACGCAGCGCCTCGGCCATCACTTCGCGCATGCCGCGTTCGTCAAGATCGCGCATAGTGAAAACGTGCACGCCCGATTCCTTGGCGAAGCGGCGCTCTTTCGAGTCCAGCTCGCGAATTCCAACTAACACGACGTTGCGCGACTCAACCATCGGCTTGATGCTTGCCAGACCGACAAGCTGCTGCGGACCAGAACCCATGATCGATGCGAGCGGCATTCCGTGAACGTTGCCGGAAGGGGACGAGTCCGGCGTGTTCATATCGCCGTGCGCATCCAGCCAAATCATGCCGATGCGCTTGGACTGCGCGTTGAAATGATCGGCCACTCCCGCGGTGGTGCCCACGGCGATGGAGTGATCGCCGCCGAGAACCAGCGGAATCAAGCCTTCGTCGAGCGTCTTGCGAACTGTTTCGGCGAGGCCCTTGCAGGTCTCGGAAATTTCCGCGAGATATTTCGCGCTTTTGTCGCCGTAGTGCTGCTCTTCGGGCTGCGGCACGGGGACGTTGCCGATGTCCTCCACGTGGCGGCCGAGTTGCTTTAGGCGCGTTTGCAATCCGGCGACGCGCAGCGCGGACGGGCCCATGTCCACGCCGCGGCGGCTTGCGCCAAGGTCCATCGGTACGCCGATGATACGGATTTTATCGGGCATGTCGTTTGCGCGTTTGGTGCTCGTGCGTGCGAAGGCGTTTGTCGAACGCCTTTCGCTCCCTTGCGGCGTTACCTTCCTTGCTTACGTCCGAGAGAGATTCCTCGACTGAGTCCCGCACCGCGCAAGAACCGCGCGAAAGAAAAAAGTGCGGGACTCCGCTCGGAATGACACCGCTGCGCCCGCTCGCACGAGGCGGATGGCAAGCAGGTAGCCAAGTATGTTTGCCGGGCACAGCATGCTGTGCCCCTACGGGAGACGCCCGCGTTACGCCATCCCTCAACAGAACTGGCGAGACGCCTAGGCCGCTGCGCCAAGGCGAGTCTGCTCCCCCAAACCTTGCAGGCTAGCCCAACTCAAGGATAGACGCGATAAAGCATGCGTGGGAAGGGGATGACTTCGCGGATGTGCTCTGTACCGCAAATCCACGCGACGGTGCGCTCCAATCCCAATCCGAAACCGGCGTGCGGGACGCTGCCATAGCGGCGCAGGTCGAGATACCACTGAAAAGCGTCCTCCGGCAAATTGCTTTCGCGAATGCGGCGTAACAGCGTTTCATAATTCGACTGGCGCTCGCCGCCGCCGATGATTTCGCCGCCGCCCTCGGGAGCAATCATGTCGAAACTCAGCGCGAGATCGGGGCGCGCAGGATCGGTGGCCATGTAGAAGGCCTTCATGGCCGCGGGATACCGGTGGATGATCACCGGCTTTTCAAATTGCTTGGAAATTAGAGTTTCCTCGTCGCCGCCGAAATCGTCGCCCCACTTCGCCGGGTTGCCGGCCTTCTGCAAAACCTCGACGGCCTCGTCATAGGTGATGCGAGGGAACGGCGGCGCGATTTTCGCGAGTTTGGAAACATCGCGGCCCAGCGTGGCGAGTTCGCGTTCGCGATTTTGTACCACGCCTTGAACCATGGCGCTGACGAGGCCTTCCCCGAGACTCATCATGTCTTCCAGATGCGAGTACGATGCTTCGGGCTCAAGCATCCAGAATTCGGTGAGATGGCGGCGCGTCTTCGATTTTTCCGCGCGGAACGTTGGGCCGAATGTATAGACCTTTCCAAGCGCGGCGGCCGTTGCTTCCACATAGAGCTGGCCAGATTGCGTGAGATAGGCTTTCTGGTCGTCGATGTAATTCACTTCGAAAAGAGTGGTGGTGCCTTCGCACGCAGCGGGCGTGAAAATCGGGGCGTCCGTGAGCGTATAGCCCTGGTCATCCATGAAATTGCGCGCGGCGCGAATGGCTTCCGCACGAATCCGCAAAATGGAGGCCTGGCGCGGCGTGCGAATCCAGAGGTGCCGGCGATCGAGAAGAAAATCAACGCCGTGCTCTTTGAGCTGAATGGGATAGGGCTCGGAGTCGGCGACGCGCTGCACCACTTCGATTTCGGTGACGTGCATTTCGCAGCCGCCCGGCGCGCGAGGCTCGGCTTGAATCGTGCCGCTTGCGATCACACTCGATTCCTGGGGCAATCCCTTCAGCGCGGCGAAGGCTTCGGGATTTTCCTTTTGCGAAACGACTCCCTGGATTACTCCGGTGCCATCGCGAAAAATCGGAAATAAGAGTTTGCCCGATTCGCGCAGGTTGTAGAGCCAGCCGCGAATTTTTACAGCACGCCCAATGTGGTCCTGCGCGCGCTCGATGGAAATTGCGGGAATGGCTGCTTTAGCTTCCTGGTTCATGTTTATTTGGAGGAGGTCAATCGCGGGCTACGCCGACGCCTTTTTCGTCGAGATGTTTTTCCAGTTTGTCGAAGACCGCGCGAATTTGGTCCAGCGTCGGCGCGCCGGGAGCGGTTTCTTTCAGCTCAAGCACAAGAGGCAGCGGTTCGGGAGCGGCAGACAATGCGGCGAGCGCCGCGTCCCAATCGATAGTGCCTTCATAGGGCAGCAGGTGCTCGTCTTTTTCACCGTGATTGTCGTGGATGTGGGCGTACGCAATGCGGTCTCGCATCAGGTGATAGCCTTCGGTGGCGCCGCCTTCGATGTGCGCGTGGCCGATATCGAAGCAGAATACGACATTGTGGAGATGCGTTTCCTTGATGAATTGCGCCAAGGAAGACGGGGAGCCAAGCTCATTCGGAGTATTTTGCAGAGCGATGGTAACGCCTCGCTCCTTGGCGAAGATCGCCAAGTGCTCGAGCGAATTGAATGCCGCGTCGAATTTGCGCGGGTCGGCCGCCTGGCGGCCGGTGGCAAGATGCAGCGCGAAATAGTGGAACGGAATTTTCTCGGCGACGTCGAGCGCGCGCTTCATTTCGTCGACAGCTTCGATGCGCCGGATGCGCTCCGGATCGGCGATGGAAATGGTGACGCCGCCGGCCCTTCCTCCCGCGGCATCGCGGTCCGTGGGCGCGTGCAATGAATGCAGGGTTATGCCGTATTCGTCCAGTGAATTTTCGAGCTCGCGCGACGCTTGGGGATCGCCATAGTTGAAGTGTGAGGCGGCGCAGAAAATTTCGAGGTTTTGAATCCCGGCGTGAGCGATTGATGCCAGCAGCGCGGGCGCGAGCGGCTGGTGCGCGTACATGTAAGTGGAAAGAATGCGGTCCATCCGCCCCCCTGGCAGTTTGAACGACGAACCATGGTCCGTGGAAATTGGCTCGGCGTCAATAGTGGGCCGGATCCGCCGCGTTTCGCAGCGCAGGCTGGATGGGCGGCATCTGAGCCGCCAAGCTATGTTTGCCGGGCACAGCATGCCGTGCCCCATACGGGCGGAAGAATGCCCAGATTCGCACGGCATGCCGTGCCCCGCAAGTGTTCAGGCGGCTGCGGAGAGGAATTCTACTTTGAAGGATGAGGGGACGAGGCCGACGGCGGCGCCGCGGGCGAGGAGTTCGCGGACTGCGCGGCGTCCTTCTTCGCCGTAATCGAGCGTGCGGCTGTTCACGTACATGCCGATGAATTTGTCGGCGAGAACGGGATCCATGTCGCGCGCAAATTGCAGCGCGTACTCGACGGCGGGTTCGCGGTGTTCGAGCGCGTAGCTGACGCTATCGCGGATCACGCGAGCAACCTGGAGGCCCATCTCAGGTCCAAGCTGGCGGCGAATCGCATTCGCGCCCAACGGAAGCGGCAAGCCGGTGGTTTCCTGCCACCACTGCCCGAGATCCACAACGCGGTGCAGCCCGATTTGCGAAAAGAGCAACTGTCCTTCGTGGATCAGCAGGCCGGCTTCGACTTCCTTGGCCTGAACCGCGTCCAGAATCTTATCGAAGGGCATGGTGACGGTTTCCACATTCGGCTCGAAGAGCTTCAGCGCGAGATAGGAGGTGGTGAGAGTGCCGGGAACGGCGATTTTGCGTCCGGCGAGATCGGTTTTCTTGATGGAGTGCGAGGCGACCACGATCGGTCCGTAGCCTTCGCCGAAACTTGCGCCGCAATCGAGCAGCACATATTTGTCGGCAACGAATGCGTAGCCATAAAAGCTGAGCGCGGTGACGTCGTACTTTTCCTCGTGCGCAGCCTGATTGAGGGATTCGATGTCGGAGAGAATGTGCGTGAATTTCACTCCGGGAAGGCGAACTTTTCCCGTGGCGAGCGCGTAAAACATGAACGCGTCGTCGCTATCGGGCGAGTGCGCGAGGCGCAACTCGGTTGTCTTCGGTATCGCGGCTGGGCTCGACATTTTGGTGGCCATCCTCAGTGCTCATCACACGCGGACGCTGGACACACATTGGCGCGGCCCGCCAGAAAAACTCGAAAAGTGGCCTGCGTGTGGTGTGCCTCGTTCCTGCGTACGTGAGTATGAAAACCAACAGAGGATACCATACGGAACTGGGAGCCGCATACTCTTTGCCCGCGCCGACGCGGCTAATTGGGCTAGTGATCTTCGGTGGGGGAGGATAGGAACATGCGCAACTCTTCGCCGTTGGGGCGCTTGCCAATCAGGAAGCTGCCGCCCTTGTCGCCATTCTTGAGCGGGAAATAGGTGACGGTGATTGTGTCGCCGGGTTTCAGGGTTTTCCGCGACCAGCCGCGACGCTCCAAATAATTGGGGCTCATTCCCTCGAAGCCGTAGGTATCAACGCCGCCCTTGCCGTTGGGCACGTCGAGCCAAACCCAGGTGTGAGGGTTCGTCCACTGGAACTCGCGCACGGTGCCGGTGATGTTCTTCTGGCTCGATGTATCAAAGACGGCGAAGCCGTGATGGGGTGCCGCGCCCGCAGTTGCTGCTACGAAGCCGGAAAAGAGGATTGCCGCCAGCACTGCATACTTGGTTGTTGGTTTCATGCTTTCGCAGCCTCCCAAATCGAGTCCGGCAATTTTATTTCGGCTCCGGCGTCGCGTCCTTTGGAACCGTGAGATTAATTCCCGCCTTACCGTTTTGGTCCACAAAATTGCGATTGTTCTGCTCGCAGATGTATTCCGCAATGGTCCAATTGCGATGCCGCTTCAAGATGCGACTTGTCACGTAGGGAGCCGCGAGAGCCTCCGGGTCCGTGACCGTGGTTTCGATGCTCATGGTGTTCGGATCGAGGAGGCGGAATTTTTCGAGAATTTGCATTTTGTCGCTGTGAGGGACGTGCGGCTCGATTTCAGTCTGCGTCGAAAAGCCCACTGTTTTGACGACGAGCGTGTCGCCTTCCCAGTGGCCGATGGAAGTGCCGAAAAAGGTCGGGTCGGGATCATCGGGCATGGGGCGGCCGTCGGTGTAGATGTGGCGCGTCTCGGAATATGCTTCGATGATGATGGTTACCTGGCCGGGCGTGAGCAGAAATTCCATCGGATAGGGCTGCGCCATGATTCCAGGCATGCCGGGAGGGAGGCAGTTGGCGGATTGGTTGTCTTGCTCCGCGTGCGCCATCAAATCTTTTCTTTTGGCCTCGTATTCGGGCGTGAGGGAGAGGGGCGCGAAGAGTCGGGGCGGTACGCCGACGGCGGGATTCGTGACGCGGGCAGCCGGTCCGCCCAAGGGAACTTCCCAAACGCCGGTGAAGTCCGGGAGTTTGGCGACAGCGGCCCAATCCGCGGGCGTGGGAATGGCTTTCTTGAACGTCTGAGCTCCGGCGGCGGAGACAAAGGCTGCAATGGACACAACGGCGAAGCCCACGCAGACGAGAACGATTCTGAGACGATGATTGCGCAACTTAGTCCCCCGAGGGCCGGGCGCAGCAAACAACGCCCTGCGGCTATGATAACTTCCGCAGCCTCTACAATTGCTCCACCGTGATTCGGACGGCAACAACGCCATTACGGTTACTAAAAATTCGATCAAACGGCGGCGGCGTGGACCGCCAATACTGATTTTACCGCATCCACGATTTTCTGTTCGCTTGGCAGAACGAAACTTTCCATCGGCTCGCTGTAAGGGACCGAAGTGTCAAGAGCCGTGACCATTTTTACCGGCGCCTTGAGATATTTGAATCCCTGATCGGCGATTTCCCCAGCGATTACGATGGCCGCGGAAGACTGGCGCGGGGCCTGATCGACCAACACAAGGCGGCCAGTTTTTTTTACGGATTCGACGATGGTTTTCACGTCAAGCGGCGCGACGGTGCGGGGATCTATTACTTCGGCGCTGATGCCTTCCTTCGCGAGCATTTCGGCGGCCAGCAGGGATTTTTTTACCATCCAGGCCGTCGCTACGATGGTGACGTCCTTGCCAGCGCGCTTTACGTCCGCCACGCCGAATGGAACGAGATAATCGCCATCGGGCACGGAACTTTTGTCGAGCATGAGCATGTAGTGGTGCAGATAAATCACGGGATTATTGTCGCGGATAGCGGACTTCATCAGGCCGAGCGCGTCGGCGGCATTCGAGGGAAGCGCGACCTTCAGGCCGGGAATGCCCATCATCATGCCGTAAATGCAATTGGAGTGCTGGCCGGCCCAGCCCGCGGCGAATCCGAATCCCGCCTTGAAAACCACGGGAACCTGTACTTGACCGCCAGACATATAGCGCAGCCGCGGAGCTTCGTTGACCACTTCATCGAACGCAACGAGCATGAATTCGCTCATGTACAGTTCGACCACAGGGCGCAGGCCGGACATAGCCGCGCCGATGGCGATGCCGAGTTCCGCCGTCTCCGAGATCGGAGTGATCCGCACGCGGTCCTTGCCGAATTTTTTGACGAAGGGATCGCGATCGGTCATGGCCATGTTCTGGCCGTAGAAGACGACGTTCGGATCGCGCTGCATCTCTTCGGTGATGGCCACGGCAATCGCTTCGGCAAACATCATTTCGCGGGGCATGAGGTCTCCTCGTTTCTACGCGTCACTTGCTACACCAAGACTTCTGTAATCGCTTCGCTCGCCGGACATCGAAGAGAGATTCTTCGACTGCGCGTCCCGACGCTTCGCGCAGAACCAAAGGCACGGGACGCTCCGCTCAGAATGACGAACCTGACCGATAACATAAAATTTTTCGGCAAACTCCTATGCCCAGACGTAATTGAGGGCATCTTCGGGCGCTGGCAAGGGACTGGCGAGAGCGAACTTCACCACTTCTTCCATTTCCGCGCGAACGCCGTCTTCGATTCGCTTCGCTTCGGCTTCCGTGAAAGTACCGTTGCCGATGAGGACGGCGCGGAACTTGGCGATGGGATCGTTTTTCTGAGCAGCCTGGAACTCGGTTTTATTGCCATACACTTCAATGGATTCGTGTTCCTGAAATTGCGTGGGTACCGGCGGAACGGTGATGGCGTTTCCGTGCGGGCTGAACCGGTAAAACTTCGATTCGACGAGGCTGGGGCCTTGTCCTGCGCGCGCGCGTTCGGCGGCCCTGCCAACTACTTCGTAAACTTTGAGGACGTCGGTGCCATCGACGGTTTCGCCGGGAATGCTGAAGGCTTTCGCCTTTTGCGAGAGCGGATCGCCGGCCATGGCGTTCGCGTCTTCCAGAGCTACGTGCGTGTAGGCCTGGTATCCGTTATTTTCGAGGACGAAGACGACGGGGAGTTTCCAGACGGCGGCGAGATTCAGCGTTTCGTGGAATGCGCCCTGCTTCGATGAGCCATCGCCGAAGAAGGAATAAACAACTTGGCCGGTTTTTTTCACTTGCGCGGCGTAGGCAGCCCCGGCGGCGTGGGCAATTCCCTGCCCGATAATGCCGGACGCAGTGGGAAAGTGATGGGCCGGATCAGCGAGGTGCATCGAGCCGCCGAAACCTTTGCAGATGCCATCCTTGCGCTGATAAATTTCAGCCATCAGCGAGCGAGCCGGCGTGCCAAGCACCAGCGGGTAACCGTGACAGCGATAGCTGGGCATCACGAGATCGTTTTCACGGCGTGTGGCCAGCGCGCCGACAATGCTGGCTTCCGCGCCATCGCCCAGGTGGGCGTGGCCTCGGATGGTTCCGGGATGCTCCACGAAGGTGCGTTTCACGCGCTCCTCGAATTCGCGGATGCGGCACATTTGCGTGTACATCCAGATCAGCCGATCTTTGCCGAGTCCATTCTGTGAGGCCATAGTGAATTCCTCCGGACTTCCAGCGATTACTTTGCGGGGACTTTGTCTCCCGGCTGGCCGATGTAACCCAGCAGCCCGCCCACATCGATTTCGGCAGGCTCGCGAGTGATAATTTTTAGCAGGGTGCCCGCAATCGGGGCGTCCAATTCGTAACTCACCTTTTCTGTTTCCAGTTCAACGACCGGCTCGCCTTGCTTGAGGGCGTCGCCCTCATTTTTCAGCCACTTGACGACGGTTACCTTGGTCGTGTTCATGCCACCCGTTTTGGGCACTACCAGATTCGTGACGATGGCAAATCCCTCTTGGTTCAGAAGTTACAGCCCTGCGGGAAGCCGCTGGGCTTTTAATCAACCAGTAACAATCGCGTGGCAACTTTTCGCGATCCAAAGTAGCTGTCCGTATTGCATTGACGGCCTCGGCTTTATTAGCGCAATCGCCGGGGGATGTCAACTGAGGCGACGGGATAGGTGAGGCTGGGAACGCACGACAAAACAAGAAAAACGTCGTACAATCCCCGCTCCAATGACCACCCAAAACCTCGACTTCCAAAGGAGAGCGGAATGCGAACCAGGATTCTGGCTGCACTTGCTGTCGTCTTATCTTTAGTGTTTACCTACCGCCCCGGGCGGGCGGAAAGCGAAGCGATCCGCGTCGGCATGATTCCAGACGCCGGAGCGACGCAAGTCTCCATCGACCAGAAGAAGCCGCTGAAGGATTACCTCGCAAGTGCAGTGGGCCAGCCGGTTGATTTGATCATTCCGACAAATTACAACGCTACCGTCGAGGCACTCGGCAATGGTTCTCTCGACTTTGCCTATCTCGGAGGCCTCACGTACGTGAAGGCGCGCGAGCAGTATGGAGTGACACCTTTGGTGCAACGTCAGACCGATCAGCAGTTTCACTCGCTTTTCATTACGCAAGCGGGCTCGTCCATTCACAGCCTTGCCGACCTCAAAGGCAAGAATTTTGCTTTTGGCGATATCAACTCCACGAGCGGCCACCTGATGCCCTACTTGGCGATGAAGAACGCGGGCATCAACCCTGATGCGGACATCAAATTCCGCTACACGGGCAGCCACGCGGCTACAGCTAAGGCAGTTGAGGCCGGCGTCGTGGATGCCGGAGCGCTCGACGAAACCGTCTTCCATCAGATGGTTTCGAACCACGATATAGACGGCTCCAAGGTGCGCGTCTTTTTCACCACGCCGGCATTTGTGGACTATGTGTGGGTCGCGCGTAAGGGCATCAGCTCCACCCTCGCCGATAAGTTCGCGCAGGCGTTCATCAGCCTACAGCAGCCGAAAGACGCACAGATTCTTGACATTCTTCGCGGGACCCAGTTCGTTCGGGCCGATGACCAGGAGTATAGCAACATTCGATCAGTTGCCCGGCAGTTGGGAATGCTTCAATAATGGGTCGAGTGAATTGGCCGGGTACCTGGGATGCTGAAGATTGAAGACGTAACAGTCCGCTACACGCGGCAAGGGCCACCTATTCTCGATCACCTCCAGCTGACCGCCAAAGCCGGAGAATGTGTTGCGCTCGTCGGGCCCAGCGGCGCGGGGAAGACGACGCTTCTGCGTTCGATCAATGCCTCGGTCCCCATCGAGTCCGGGGAAGTTTGGGTGGGCGATGTTCGAACCTCCGCAGTCCGGGGCCCGGCGCTTCGCGCGATTCGCAGCCGGATCGCTTTCATCTCGCAGAAACACGATTTGGTCGACCGGCTGAAGGTCTATCAAAATGTGATGGCCGGCGCGCTGGGCCGCTGGTCCACGGCTCATGCGCTGCGCTTTCTGCTACATCCGAAAGCCAGCGAGCTGGACGAGGCGTCCGAGGCCCTTGAGTCGGTCAACCTGGCGCACAAACTGCGTTCGCGAACCACGGAGCTTTCTGGCGGCGAGCAGCAGCGAGTGGCCATCGCGCGCGCCCTGATCCAGCGTCCCCTGGTGATTCTCGCCGACGAACCCATCGCGTCGCTTGACCCCGAGACGGCCGCGCAGGTGCTCCGGCTGCTGTGCAATCTCGCAAGAGACAGAGGCATTACGCTGCTCTGCTCTCTCCACCAACCCGATCTTGCTCGCCATTATTTCGACCGTTTACTGCGAATCACTGAGGGGCGCGCCGTTCCCGTGCCGGCCGGAGTCGCGAGCGCGCGCCGTGCGGCAGTTCCGTGCTAGCCCTCGGACGCATCACGGAGTTTTTCCGTTTTCTCCGCCAGTTTTTCCCGCCGGACCTTACGCCGCATTATCTGTCGTACGTGTTTGCGCCAAACCGCGACGGCCCGATCGTTCAGACCTTGAGCATGGCGCTTGCCGGCATCTTTCTTGCGGTGGTCATTGCACTCCCTCTAGGTATTGTGATCGGCGCACGGATGCCGGGCTGGCGCCTGCTCTACGCCGTGCTGGGGCTAGTGCGCTCGATTCCCGATTTAACGCTGGCCATTTTCTGCGTAATCATCGTGGGCCTCGGCACTGGCGCGGGAATGATCACGCTGGTGATTTATTACGCGGTGGCCATGGCCAAGGTTTTCGGCGAAATATTTCTGAGCGCCGATCCGCGCCCGCTGAACGCGTTGCGCGCCACGGGCGCTTCGCGTTTGTCCATCGCTTCATTTGGACTCATCCCGCTCAAGCTCGGCGACGTGCTGACCTACGGAGTCTACGAATTGGAGAGCGCGATCCGTGCATCGGTAATTGTTGGCGCCGTCGGCGCGGGCGGGATTGGAACCGAGCTTGTCGGTTCGCTCAACGATTTCGATTACCGCCGGGTCACCACGCTCGTTCTTGCCCTGGTCCTGCTGATCCTGTTGGTGGATCGCTTTTGCTGGCTGGTCAGGCGCCACCCAATCGCTTTGGCGGTCTTGCCGCCTGCGGGGCTGATCTCGTTGATGTATTGCTGGCCTCGTTTGTTTGCCTTTCGGCACGCTCTGTACACATTTTCGAGGATGATGCCGCCGCATCTCAGGGCAGTGCAGGTGCGCGCCTTGCCGGTTCTGATCCTTCAGACGCTGGCAATCGCGGCGGGAGGCACGCTTTGCGCCGCAATCGTCGCGCTGATTGCTTCGCCGGCAGCCGCGCGAGGAATTGCGCCTCGAATCGTCGTGCAGCTTACCCGGCGATTGCAGGATTTCGCGCGGGCGGTGCCGGAGGTTGTGTGGGGTCTGCTGCTCGTGGCGTTTCTGGGCGTGGGGCCGTGGGCCGGCGGCGCCGCGCTCGCGCTTCATTCATCGGGAGTCCTGGGCAAACTATTCGCCGAGAGCCTGGAGAACGTGCCGCCCGATGCCGTTCGAGCGCTCGAGGCTACGGGAGCTTCCCGCCTCGCCGTGACGGCATTTGGCAATCTTCCGCTGGCCATGGGTCCCATCGCGGTGCACACTTTATTTCGATTTGAATGGAACGTGCGCGCCGCCACCGTGCTGGGTATCATCGGGGCCGGCGGAATCGGCGAAGCCCTCTATGAAGCCCAGCAGCTTTTCTTTTATCATGAGCTGCTCGCTTACTTGCTGATCACATGCGTGATTGTCGGCCTGTTCGACATCGCCAGCACGCAACTGCGAAAGCGCTACCGCGTTTCCTGGGAAGCGATTGAATGAAGGCGCCGAAACGTTCCGCTCCGCGAAAGAAAAAGCAACCGCACTCGCAAGAACAGCCAACGGTATTCATCACCAATCGCGTTCATCCCGAGGTGCTCGCATTTCTCGGGCAGTTCGCACGCGTGAAATCCAATCCGAACATCGAACCTTTTTCGCACGAGCGATTCTTCAACGAAGCGTCTCGCGCCAGCGCCCTGATGGTTTTCATGAACGATACGCTCGACGCTGCCGCGCTGAAGCAATGTCCACAGCTTCGAATTGTGGCTGCTGCGCTGAAGGGCTGCGACAATTTTGACGTGGCCGCATGCACGGCGCGCGGAGTCTGGTTCACCATCGTTCCGGGTTTGCTCACGAATCCTACGGCGGAATTGGCGATCGCTCTTGCGCTGGGAATATCGCGAAAAGTTCTGGAAGGCGATCGAATCGTGCGGTCCGGCGCATACAGCGGCTGGAGGCCCATACTTTATGGCAGGGGGCTCCACGGCCACACTGCCGGAATCGTCGGCATGGGCAAGCTGGGCCGCGCGCTCGCAAGCCGCCTTTCCGCCTTCGGCATGAAAATTCTCTACACCGACCCAGTGGCTTTGCCGGGGGCGATAGAGACAGATCTGGGCGCGACCCGCACGAAGCTTGCCAAGCTTCTCGCGGCGAGCGACTTCGTCTTCTTGCTATTGCCCCTGACGCCGGACACTTTTCATCTCTTTGCCTCCGCGATGCTCGGCCGGATGAAACGCGGCGGCTTTCTGATCAACATTGGCCGCGGTTCCACCGTTGACGAGAAGGCCGTCGCCAGGGCGCTGGCATCCGGCCATCTGGCGGGGTACGCGGCGGACGTTTTCGAGATGGAAGACTGGGCTCGCGCAAATCGCCCGAAGTCTATTTCTGCGGCGCTGATTAAACAGACGGGAAAAACACTCTTCACGCCGCATCTCGGCTCTGCGGTGCGGGAAGCGCGACTGCAAATCGAAATGCGCGCGGCACGCAATATCGTTGAGGCGCTCAGCGGCCGCCGCCCACCAGATGCAATCAACGAGGTACCCGTGCGGCCAGGTTCATCAAGCTGACCGCGCAGGCCAATCCAAAGATTCCCTTCTTTTCACATCATTGACCTGGACGATTTTTGGCCGCGCAGTGCCGCGTAATCGATCCGCTATGGGGTGCTCCTTAAGTCCGGGGCGGCACGAGAAAGTTCAGTACAATTCTTGTCGGCTCTGCAATTTAACGCGCGCCTGCGGATTCGTCGATGGCCGCTTTTTAGGGAGAGATAATGAGACCCAGTCCTTTTAAGCTCCTTCTTTTTATTGCCGCTTTAGGCTTCGTAATCGCGGTGCTCGGTATTCGGGCCAACGCTCAATCGGATGAGGCGCCAGCGACAACTGCGCAGCACAGAGCGACGCAAAATCCGGAAGCAATAGTTGCTACGCCGGTGCCTGTCGAGCAGCTTGCGAACCGGTGCACGACGCCTCGCAAATTGGCTGCGAAGAGTCCGGCGTGGGCGGGTTGGGGGGCGAATCCGGCGAATTGGCGCTATCAGAACGCCATGCAGGCGGGATTTTCCGTCGTGAGCGTGCCGGGACTGAAGCTCAAATGGGCATTTGGAATTCCGAACGCGAAGATCGTGCGATCGCAGCCGGCAATTTTTGGCGGCAGAGTATACGTGGGCGGAAACGACGGCACTGTTTACTCGCTCGATGCCGCGACAGGTTGCACATACTGGGCGACGGCTGAGCCGAAGGCAGTTCGCTCTGGCTTGCTGATCGGAAAAGCCGGTTCGGCGGATGCGGTGTTCTTCGGCGACGCGGGTGGGGCTGTGGTTGCGCTCGACGCCGCTTCCGGAAAGTTTCTGTGGCGCACGCAAGCGGATAGCCATCCGGCCGCGACGATTACCGGAACGCCGAGCTACTTCGAAGGGAGGCTGTACGTGCCGGTGTCGTCGGGAGAGGAACAGGCGCGGAGGCGTCCCGGCTACGAGTGCTGCACCTTTCGCGGCAGCGTGGTCGCACTCGATACAGCGACAGGAAAGATGATCTGGCAGACGTATATGGCGCCGGAGACTCCGGCGCCGCACGGCAAAACAGCGGATGGGCGCACGATCATGGGTCCTTCGGGGATGGCGATTTGGTCCGCGCCGACGATTGATGCAGCCGAGAAGAGAATCTATGTAGGGACCGGCGATAATTACTCCGAGCCGGACACAAAGACGAGCGACGCCGTGGTCGCGCTCGATCTAGAAACCGGCAAGATTCTGTGGTCGACGCAATTCGACAAAGAACACGTTTACAAAATTGAATGCGGCAATCCTCCGGCTGCCGGTTGCGCGCAGCCAGGCGTTCCGGAATTTGATCTTGGCGCGTCGCCGATTCTGGTGATGCTGCCGCGCCGGAAGCGCGTTCTGATATTGGGGCAGAAGACCGGAATGGTTTACGGCGTCAATCCCGACGCGCAGGGGAAACTGCTGTGGCATCAGCGCGCGGGGACCGGCGGGCTGCTGGGCGGAGTCCAGTGGGGCCCAGCCACGGACGGCACAAAGGTGTACGTGGCGGTATCGGACCTGGCTTTTCAGGGTCGCGGGCCCGATCCGTCAAAAGGCGGCGGAATATCGGCTTACCAGGTGAGCAATGGGAAACTTCTTTGGAAAACGCCGCCACCGGGTTGCGGCGAAAGACGCCCGTGCAGTCCCGCGCAATCCCAGGCGGTGACGGCGATCAAAGGGGCGGTCTTCTCGGGCTCAATCGACGGACATTTGCGCGCGTATTCAGCGGCAGACGGCAAAATTATTTGGGATTTTGATACAGCGCGTTCTTTTGACACTGTCAACGGAGTAGCCGCGAAAGGCGGTTCGCTGGACGTTGGCGGGCCGGTGATTGCGGGCGGAATGATGTTCGTCGTGTCCGGCTATCCTGGCTTTGGTGCGATGCCTGGCAATGTGCTGCTGGCGTTCGGCCGCTAGGGTCTAGCGCGCAAGGCGGAATTTTCGTGTACGCCAAATGAGAAAGGAGACCGCAAACCATATCAGTGACGCGACGAGTAGAACCAATGCGGGCCTCCAAACGGGCAGCAGTTTCCAGACCACCAGGCCGAAGCACGCCAATCCGATGCTACCCATCGCCGCGCCGCGAGCGTCCAGCGCCGCCGCCAGCCGGCCTCGAATCGTTCGCGGTATTCCGGCGCGCCGTTTCTTTTGGCGCTCGTTTTTTTCGACGAGAGTAACGCTGGAGGGGAAAATCGCCGGGAAAGCCAGGAAAAGACCGCCGAAGACAGGGCCGTACCGGTTCGTCAAGATGCCTGCGATCAAAGTGATTGCGCCCCCGAAGAGAAAACGCGATAGGTACTCGACCCACGTTGTCCTGCGTAACGCAGATGCATCGAGATGAACTCGCATGGCCTCTTATTTCAGCACCAGCAACCAAGCACCGAGGGCCGCCACCAACCAAAGGCCGAGGCCGCCGATGCTAACGGTCGCCGCGCTTAGCCGCCTCTTGGCCAGCAGATGGCACGAGACAGACGCGTAGAGACAGAAGGCCAGGGCTCCGGCAATCATTGAACAGCTCTCCGCGGAGGCGAATTGCTTTCCGCTGCCATGGATGGTCAATCCGAGCGTTGCCAGGGCCACGGAAGGAGAGGCGCCGAACAATCCGGCAAAGCTCTTTGGCTTTACGATGCCGCCTAGCGCCGCGAAAGCAGAGACAATGACTCCGCCAATTACAAACCGAAGAAAGTATTGAAGCATCTTGTATCGCTCCCCGGCGACTGGGGCGCGGGAACGCGCGAAAGACCACCTTATCCGCCGCGTCAGGTCGCACGGATGATCGAGCTTCCAGGCTTGGCTATTAAGGGAAGCGCAGCACCGAACAGGCGCGACGCGACCTATCTTGCTGTACGACTAGCTCGATTTCTTCCTGGGGACCTTGGCGCCTTTCTTTCGAGCCTCTGAAAGGCCTATGGCGATGGCCTGTTTGCGGCTTTTCACCCTGCCGCCTTTTCCGCCTTTGCCCGAACGCAACGTTCCCTTCTTTCGCCGGTGCATGGCGCTCTTGACTGTTTTTTGCGCAGCTTTGCCGTATCTAGCCATGAACAATCCTCCCGTAAAAGTGAGATGAAAATTCAGCGCGGGAGTGGCGCTACATGGCAATATTTTTTGGGTGAGCTTTCGACGGCGGAAAAGGACAACGATGTGCGGGTTCGACTACTGAGCCCGCCCGCATTGAGCCTCAACTTGCATTTCCAGGTCGTCGCCGAGCAGGGCGCCCCGCCGAGACTTTGCTGAGCAGACTTGGTTGGCAGTCAATCCCGAAGCACCGCGAAGATCCGCACCTTCCAAACTTGTGCCGCGCAGATTCGCGCCATTCAGCACGGTGCCTGAGAATTGCGCTCCGCCGAGATTGGCGCCTTGGAGGTCCGCGTCGATAAAGATCGCGTTCTCGAGCTGCGCGCTACCCAAATCCGCGCCCTCCAGTTTGGAGGACCAGAGGTATGCGCCACGCAGGTCGGCGTGGTCCATGTGCGCGCTCGCGAGATAGGAGTTGCGCAGGTCCGCTCGCTGGATATTTGCGCGGGTCAGCGTTGCGAAATTGAGATTCGATGTATAGAGATTCGCCCCGTCTAAGCGGGCATCCGCCAGGACTGCATTTGTCAAAGAGCAGTAAGATAAATTCGCCTCGTGCAGATCGGCGCGGCGCAAGTCAGCGCCATCGAGATGGGAACGATCCAGATTCGCGTGATACAAGCGCGCCTGATCCATCAGCGCGTAGCGCAGGTTGCTCTCACCCAGATCGGCGCCGCGCAAATCGGCTTGGGACAAAAACGCGCCTTGAAGGTCTGCGTGCCACAGGTGGGCGCCGGCCAAAAACGCCGAGTAAGCCTGCGCGTAGCGCATCTTGAAATTGTTCAATCGTGCTCCGTCGAGCGAGCCAATCTGATCATCGGCAATATTCGAGCCGGATGGCCACCTGGAAATCGCCGCCTCTGTAAGATCGGCGTAGGGATCGAAACCCAGCGACCAGAAAACGGTCGGCGCCCAGCGGCGAATACTCGCCGCGCTATATTGAGGCGCACGGCTGCGTTCGTGCGGCACACCCGCGATCGTACCCGCGGATAGGAGGATCAAAATGAATCCCAGAACCCCGGCCAGCTTCATCGGATTGATCGCTTTGACCTTTTCGACGACGCGCTGCGCTTGACGCCACTCGACCGCCCATTTTTCTTGTGGCCGCCCAACTCTCGTTGTCGCATAAAACGCAATTCCCGTCGCGATCGCCGTCAGGAGCGCTTGCAAGAGCGTCCCGTGTATTTCCTGGCGCGTGAGATACCGGCCCCAGAATAGCAACAGCGTGAGGGGAGCGACCCAGTAGGCTGCAAGTTGCCAGAGGGTCCGCTCCGTCATGTTCGATGCGGAAGGCTCAGGGTTCATCCAGCGGAAGTGCGCCCGCAGAAGGCCGGTGATGACCCCCGGTTGATCGTCTCCCAGGGTTCGTCCATCCGGGAAAACTGCGGGGAGCTCCTGCACGGAATCCCACATGCGCAGCAACTGAAAATGCAGCAGGACGTAGAGAGTGAGCAGCGTCACAGGGAAGATCAAATACAATTCGGCCGTCGGCAGCGCAGCAGCCGCGTGAGAATGCAAAAAGGAAAATATTGAAGAGTCCGTGACAAGTTGAATATCCTTTGTTCTCCAGATCATCAGCCAAGAGAGGATGCTGGCGCCAGTCACGACATTGAAGTACATGCGCGCACGTCGCGCGGACTGGCTGAAAGCGGTCACCGCCTCGAATTCCATGAGTTGTGGCGGCAGCAGTGCATCGCGCAAGTTTGCTCCGGCAATCTGCCGTGGCACCAACCCCATTGCCGTTTCGAGGCAGGCACCCTCGAGATTCGCGGCTTCCAAATTCGCACCCACGAGACACGCATCTTCGAGATCGGCGCGCACCAGGCATGCGTCACGCAGATCCGCCAGTAATAAGTCAGCGGCCCTTAAATTAGCATCGTGCAGATCAGCGAGACGCAAGTTCACGCTGATCAAGTCCGCCGCTTCGAGGTCCGCGCCCGCCAGATCGGCTCTCCTGCCGCTCAGCCCGTGTGAATCGATCCATTCCTTGTGGTTCGCGAGCTTGTCGTCAAAGGCCCAATTCTTATAGGGTCTGCGTGTCAAGGACTCCGCGACGGTTTCCTCGGACTGAGGGGCGTTCTCTTCGTCAAGGTTTTCGGCGAGATCGTGTTGTGCGGAGTCGCTAACAACCTGGGCATTCGAATCTTCAGTTGAAGTCAGGATCTCGTCCGCACGATCCTCGTTCGACGCAATTGATTTTTCTTCCGGCGCCTCATCGCGCAAGTTCTCGGCGGGCGGCTCTAGCGCGGTTACTTCCAAGTCTGGTTCGACGGAAACGGAAGCTCTGGCAAACTCCGCCGTGGGCGAAATCACCGCATCGGCGCTTGCCCCGATGGCCACGGGTTCGTCCGGAGAGAGAGATTCCACCGCTGCTTCGATGTCAGCAGCATCGAGGAGCCCCTCGGAATCACTGCTGGCGGGTTCCGACGCCTCCGCTTGTACCGCTTCGGGAGGGAATAACTCCGCCAATGCCTCGGCCGCCGAAGGCAGATCGCTAGCTGGTATTGGCGCAGCCGCCTGTTCCGCCACGTTCGAGAGATCGATGCCGTGAGGTTCAGGAGGCTCTATCGTGCTCGCCTCCGGCGTGAGCGACGGCGTGGCACCTTCTTTGGACTGGCCGTTGCCGCTATGGGGAAGCACGCTCCGTCCTGTCTGAGTGGTCGAGGGTCCCTTGGGGAAAAAGAGGCGCAAGAATATATTTCGGCGCTTCGGACGAGGCGCCGTATCGGGCGAGGCGCTAATCGCCGGCAGAACAGACTCCGGCGCCTCCGTTTGCGGCGGAGTATCCTCGGGAAACAGCTCCGCAAACGCACTCGCTGCGGACGGCAATTCTTCGGCCGGGATTAGCCCCTGTGCCGTTTCAGCTTTGTCTGGCGCTGCCGCCTCTTTGACGAAGTCCACGCGACCCCCGATTTCCGTTTCGCGAGTGAATTTTGGGCAGAGTATAACTGACCGGATTCCCCGATCCGGAATCATAGTTTACTCAGAGCTAGGATATCGTGCGGACCCTTCGGGAGACTGCTGTCCAACAGTGCAATAGCAGTACAGCTGTCCCTCCGATTCCCCAAGAACCGAGTGGAAATGGATTAGGAGCAAGACAATGGTGGCAGCAAAGCATCCGGGCAAATCTGGGTTTACAGACGATAGGTGGGAATGTAGTATGACGAGTCGCAAATTATGACTGTCATAAGAGGGTGATTTGTATCGGTTTAGGCACGGCGTGAATCCTTGGATTCGTATTGCACTCATATTGGGAGTATTGGTCATCGCGGGGGTCTTTTTGGAGCGAGCGCTGCCCGCGGACGGCCCCGATGACGCACGGGAAGGCCCGGCGCAAGACACGGGAGTGTACACCCCCGCTCATCCGACGGTTTTCGATGCGGTGAAGGAATTTTTCAATTCACGGCCCGCAGCAGTCCAACCAATCGCTTTTACGCATAAAGTTCATCTGGCCAATGGTCTGCAGTGCGTGAATTGCCACGTGGGGGTCGACGAGGGACCGGACGCGCGGATTCCGAGCGTCAATTTCTGCATGACTTGCCACCAGGTGATTGCCAAAGATAAGCCGGAGATCAAGAAAGTGGCAGCGTACCGGGCGCGAGGCGAGGACATTCCCTGGCAGCGCGTCTACGGGTTTGAGCCATCGGCGCACGTGAAGTTCAATCACGCGCCGCATATTCGCGCGGGCGTCCAGTGCGCAGCGTGCCACGGCGATATGACCACGCAGACGGTGGCCGAGCAAAAAGTGAACCTGACGATGGGATATTGCATTGAGTGCCACCAGCAAAAGAAGGCGTCGGTGGATTGTGTGACGTGCCATTTCTAGACGTGAGTGCTGAGGTTGGAAATTAGAGTGCGCGGCTTTCGGGGCCGCTGAAAAAGGAAGCATGGAACGGCGCGATTTTTTGAAAATCTCGGCTGCGGGCGGAGCGGCAGCAGCTCTGGAGGGTTGCGGCAATCCCGATCATCATCTAATCCGGTTTATTCCTGAAGAGGACTTGATTCCGGGAATCGCCACATGGAAGCCGAGTATTTGCACCCAGTGCCCCGCGGGATGCGGTTTGCTGGTGCGCGTGATGCAAGGCGATGCGGAGGTGGTACGTAAGGGACAGCTCGGCATCCTGAAAATGGGGTTGGCCAAGAAGCTGGAAGGAAATCCGGCGCACCCGATCAATCAGGGCAAGCTTTGCCCGCGCGGACAGGCAGGTTTGCAGGTGACCTATCATCCGGACCGGATTAAGGGCCCGATGGCGCGTTCTGGTGCGCGGGGCTCGGGGCAATTCAAGGAGATTAGCTGGGACGATGCGATGAAACAGCTCGTCGGCCAGCTTTCCGCGCTGCAAAGCGGCAAGCAAGAAAGCACGCTTGCATTGCTTACTTCGCCGTTGCGCGGACAGCGAAAACAAATCGTCGATGGCTTTGCCGCGAGTTTCAAGAGTTTGCCGCCCGTGGAATTTGGATTTTTCGGCAACGGAGTTGTTCGCGAAGCAAATCTACGAAGTTTTGGCGTGGCGTCGCTGCCCACCGTGGATTTAGGCCAATCCAACTATGTGATTTCTTTCGGCGCGGATTTCCTTGGAACGTGGAACTCACCGGTCGCGCAGGCGATTGGCTATGGGCGCATGCGAAATGGACGCCAGGGGCAGCGCGGCAAGCTGGTGCAGGTGGAACCGCGCATCTCGCAGACCGGCGCGAGCGCGGATGAGTGGGTTCCGAGTCCTATTGGGATGGAAGGAATTTTTGCGTTGAGCCTTGCGAACGTGATCCTTCAAGAAAAACTGCGGCTCTCCGCGGCGGCTGGGCGCGCGGGCGACGCGATTCCAGGCTGGTCGCAGGGATTGGCCGACTACGCGCCCGCGAAGGTGGAGAAGCGGCTCGGGGTGCCTGCGGTGAAGATTGTCAGAATTGCCCGTGAGGCTGCGGCGAATGCGCCCGCGGTGGCGTTGATTGGCGATGCGGCTGCGGCGCAGTCAAATGGCCTATTCAACGCGATGGCGGTCAATGCGCTTAATGCGCTGCTTGGCAGCGTCGGAAAGCCTGGCGGGATTCTTTTCAGGTCAGCGGAAATGGTGCAGACGGGCAAGACGGCACCGCCTGCCGAAGGAAACGTCGCAAACGATTCCCTGCTTTCGCTGGTAAATCGCATTCGGTCCACGTCCGATGCAGTGAAAGTACTGATGCTGTACGACGCCAATCCGGTGTTTGCAACGCCTCAAGCCTGGGGCGTGCGCGACGCGTTCGAGAAAATTCCGTTCATCGCCAGCTTCGGGAGTTTTATCGACGAAACTAGCGCTCTCGCAGATTTGATTCTGCCGGATCATTCGCCGCTCGAATCGTGGCTCGACGACGTGCCTCCATCCGGCAGCACGCGCACGATGGTAAGCGTGGCGGAACCGGCGATGCATCCGATTCACGACACTCGCGCGATGCCGGACGTCCTTTTGGACGTCGCGCACCAGCTTGGAGGCGATTTAGGCAAAGCGCTGCCCTGGAAAACGTACGACGAGGCCATCCAGGCGGAGTTCGCGGCACTCTACAAAGAGAAGGGCGTGAAGATCGCGAAGAACGCGGACGAATTTTGGAAAAAGGCTCGCGAGCAGGGCGGATGGTGGGGCGAGGAAAGAACTGCGAGTCCAATTGGCGCGGGCAAAGCTGGCAGCGCACCTGTGAAAATCAGCGCGCCGGCATTCGATGGCGACGCGAATGCGTTTCCATTTTATTTTTTGCCCTTTGCTTCGCAGCTCTTTTATGACGGCTCGCTCGCACATTTGCCATGGATGCAGGAAGCGCCCGATCCCCTTTCGACCGTGATGTGGGGCACTTGGGTGGAAATCAATCCCAAAACAGCGGAAAAACTAGCGATCCGGCAGGGCGATTTGCTGGAAGTTGCGTCGCAGCATGGGAAGCTGCACGCGCCCGCGCTGGTTACGCCGGGCATCGCGCCGGATGTAGTCGCCATGCCGATTGGGCAAGGCCACGAGAATTTTACGCGCTACGCGACGGGGCGAGGCGCAAATCCCATTTCGATTCTGGCGCCGATGCAAGTAGCCGAGACAAACTCACTTGCCTGGGCCGCCACGCGAGTAAAAGTGTCGGCTGTGGGACACGGGAAGCTAGTTCTCTTTGGCGGCAGTCTGACCGAAGCTCCGACGGAGCCTCGATGAGTAAGGAAGGCTGAAAATCCAATGTCGCATCAATGGGGCATGGTTATCGATCTCGACCGCTGCACTGGCTGCGAAGCCTGCGTGGTGGCCTGCCATGCCGAGAACAATATTTCCACGGTAGGCGAGGACCAGGCGGCGCGCGGGCGGGCCAAGCATTGGATTCGCGTCGAGCGATATTACGAAGGCGAATTTCCGGACGTGAAGATGAAATTCATGCCCGTGCTCTGCCAGCAGTGCGATGCGGCACCTTGCGAGCCAGTCTGTCCGACGTTTGCGAGCTATCACACGTCGGAGGGCCTGAACGGCCAGATCTACAACCGCTGTATCGGCACGCGGTATTGCGCGAATGCGTGTCCCTATACTGTCCGCTATTTTAATTTCTACAATCCGGAATGGGACAAGCCGTTGAACTTGCAGCTTAATCCCGATGTTTCCGTGCGCGAAGTGGGCGTGATGGAAAAGTGCACGTTTTGTATTCAACGAATCAAAGCCGGCGAGATTCAGGCGGAGGCGGAAAAGCGCGAATTGAAGGACGGAGAGGTGAAGCCAGCCTGCGTGCAGTCGTGCCCTCCGACGGCCATGGTCTTTGGAGATCTCAGCGACCCAAATAGCGAGGTTTCGCGGCTCGCGCATTCGAACCGCGGCACAAAGCTGCTCGCGGAACTCGGGACGCTGCCGAAGGTAACTTACCTACAACGGGATTCCTGGCATGCCGCAGAAAACGCCTGAACAGATTACTGAAGACCTGATGCGCCCGCTATCGGGAGCGTCCGGACGGTATCTGCTTGCCGTTGCGTTCTTCGCCGGAATCGTAGTTGCGGCGCTCGCTGCGTTTGGTTTGCAGGTTTATGGCGGCATTGGAATCTCCGGGCTTGACCGGCCTGTTTTTTGGGGATTCTACATAACGAATTTCGTTTTCTGGATCGGACTGAGCCACGCAGGCACGCTGATCTCCGCTATCCTGCGCCTCGCGAATGCTACTTGGCGACGGCCGGTGACGCGATGCGCGGAGGTGATCACGGTTTTCGCTCTGTCCATTGGCGCCGCTTTTCCGATCATTCACCTGGGCCGGCCCTGGCTGTTCTTTTGGCTGGTCCCGTATCCCAGCGAGCGCGGCATCTGGCCCAACATAAGGTCGCCGCTCATTTGGGATTTTTTCGCAATTACCACGTACTTGATCAGCAGCGTAACGTTCTTGCTGCTGCCGATGATTCCCGACTTGGCGTTGGTTCGCGATCGCGCGTCGGGCCGGAAAAAGAAAATTTACAGCGCGCTGGCACTCGGTTGGAGCGGCACGCCCAAACAGTGGAACCGGCTGGAATCCGCGATGCACATCATGGCCATCGCCGTAATTCCGGTGGCGGTCTCGGTGCACAGCATCGTTTCGTGGGATTTCGCGATGGCGCCGGTTCCCATGTGGCACTCGACGATCTTCGCCCCGTACTTCGTCGCGGGCGCGATTTTCAGCGGGATTGCCGCGTTGATTCTAGCGATGGTGCTGCTGCGAAAATTTCTGCACCTCGAGGAGTATCTGCTGCCCATCCATTTTGAGAATTTGGGCAAGCTGTTGCTGGTGATGAGCCTGCTCTGGCTCTATTTCGTATTCTCGGAACGCCTTACGGGCTGGTACGGCAATGAATCCTCCGAGATGACGGTGTTTTGGCTCACACAGCGCGGATCGTTTGCGCCGCTATTCTGGACCATGATCTTCTGCAACTTCCTGATTCCGTTTCCAATCCTCGCGATTAAGAAGTTTAGGACCATCACGGGAACCGCGATCGCCTCGACGACGGTGGTGATCGGCATGTGGCTGGAACGCTTTCTGATTATCGTGCCGTCGCTCTCGCGCAAATATCTTCCATATAGTTGGGGAACATACCGGCCCTCCTGGGTGGAAATCACGATAACCGCGGGAACCTTCGCCGCAATGGCGCTACTCTACATGCTTTTCTCGAAGGTGGTTCCCATCATCTCGGTATGGGAGCTCAAATCGGCGCCGCAGCCGCAAACTCGTCCGGCAGCCGTTTTGACGCAGACAAACGAAGCGGGAGCGGACTGACATGGCCAACGCCACCGCAATTTACGGGCTGTTTCCCGATCCGGTTTCGGCGGATCGCGGGCTCAATGCGTTGCAGGCGGCAGGAGTGAGCCGCGGCAAAATCGTGGTGATGTCCTCCGAGCCGTTTGACGATTATTCATTCAGCCACGCGGAACATTCCGCAGCGATGCCGTGGTTGGCCGTGATGGGAGGCGTGATCGGCGGCTCGATCGGCTTCCTGCTGGCCGCCGCTTACACGCAGGAGGCGTATCCCCTCGTCACCGGAGGGATGCCGATTATCGCGCCCTGGCCGACCGGGATCGTCACATACGAGCTGACGATGCTTGGCGCCGTGATTGCAACGGCAATCACGCTGTTGATTACCACCAGGCTGCCGAATTGGGGTGCGAAGCTCTACGATCCGGAAATTTCCAACGGCAAAATCCTCATTGGAGTCCTCGATCCATCCGACGATGCGCGCGCCGAACTGGACAATCGCTTGCGTGGCGCCGGGGCGGAGCGAGTGAAAGTCACCGCGCCCGGCGCCACGCGTTAAGCGAGCCAATCGTCAGCCCTGAACGCTGAAATAGCGCGTCTGACCCGCAATGTGAATCTCCTTAATCGCGTTGCCTTCGACTCTGAGGAAGTCGTACGCGGCTTTTTCCGAGCCGTCCTTCCACTCCCCTGGTGCTTCGGCAACGACTTTGCCTGCCGCCATAAAGGTAACCGTCGAATCATCCATCTTCAATTGATAGGTGCCCTCTTTCACCATTTTGCCAGCAAGAGTGTGATCCTCGCCGACGTTGACGGTGACTCTGTGGTTAGATTTCGCACTGACAGTGGTGAATGTCGGTGTCGAAGCACAACTAATCTTCGGGACCAGTGCCAGAATGCATGTAACCACCGCAAACGCGAACACGTTTCGACGCGACATCGTTTTCCTCCTTGTTTGTGGTTCTTCCAAAATGCTCTATTGGGCAGGTTGTCGAGCAACGACCATCACTGGCGTGTTCCGGCACGGAACTCGGCGTCGCACTCTCGCGGCCCCCCCCACCCATGAAAAAATAAGACCGGCGCCGCGAGCAGTGCGACCGTCATCTCTTGTAAGCGCGCCGCAGTATCGAGCGAAATTCATTGGAAGGCCAGACCGTTTACTGCAGCGGGACGTGAATTCACTGCATTTTCGAGCGCTCGAAGATCAGTCGGTGTAGGATTCTCCACATGCAGGAGGCGCATACACCTCAATCGCCGCGATGGTTCTGGATTGTGTCGATTTGTATCGGACTAGGGCTGTTCGACGCGCTTCAGGATGTTGCTGTGATGCGTACCGAAGGCATGCATCACCCCTGGGTACGTTTGTTCGCGGCCATGCTGCTTTCCTGGTTGCCCTGGTGTTTGGCGACGCCGGTTGTGCTGCGCCTGCAGCGTAGGTACCCACTCCAGCGAACGACGCCGGTTCCGTGGCTCATTCATGGCGCCGGGGTTGTATCCATTGCAGTCGTTTCGGGAATCTGGGACGCCGTTCTACAGAAGTTCTTGCACCCGTGGTCATCCCCGTCGGTCGGCCTACCGTTTGTAACTCTATCGTTGACGAAATTTTATGGAGAGTTGCTGTCGTGCGTAGTGCTTTACAGTGTCGTCCTTTTAGTCGGGCATATGCTTGATTCCAGAGAACGGCTCGCGCTGCAACGAACCGAGGCGGCGCGACTGAACGAGCAACTCTCCAAGGCGCAACTGAACGCTCTACGCCAGCAAATCGAGCCGCACTTTTTGTTTAACACGCTGAATGCAATTTCCGGGCTAGTACGTGAGGAAAGAAATGAGGCCGCAGTCGGAATGATCGCGGGATTGAGCGATCTTCTGCGCCACACTCTCAAGGATTCCAATACGCAAGAAGTGCCGTTGGAAGAGGAATTGCTATTTCTACAAAAGTACTTGGATATTCAGAAGATCCGCTTTGCGGACCGCCTTCAGTTGAGCGTGAACATCGGCACAGAATTCTTCTCGGCCCGGGTCCCCACTCTTATCCTGCAGCCCATCGTCGAAAACGCACTTAAACATGGGATCGCGGCGCGCGCAAACGGAGGTGTCATCCGGATTACCGCGATTCGATCCAACGGCTTGCTCACGTTTCGAGTTTACAACGACGGTCCCAGTCTGCCCGCCGGATGGGAGAATAATCGATCCGGAGTGGGAATCTCTAATGTGCGTACCCGGCTGCAGAGCCTCTACGGAAATGCCTACGATTTGACGATACGGAATCAGGCCCCCGGTGGCGTGGAAGTATCGGTTTCGGTGCCTTTCCGCCAGGAGTGATTTGTGCCTCCGGAACAAAAGCCCGCGAAGATAAGCACACTCATTGTAGATGATGAAAAGCTGGCTCGAAGTAACCTGACCATCCTACTGCGTCGGGATTCCGATATCGAAATTGTCAGCGAATGTGGGTCGGGGGCGGAGGCACTCTCACAGATCCGCAGCAAGAGGCCCGATCTCGTCTTTCTGGATGTCCAGATGCCGGAATGCGATGGGTTTGACGTCCTCGAACTGCTTGGCGGAGAACAACCGCCCGCTCTGGTCTTCGTGACGGCTTACGACCAATACGCGTTGCGCGCTTTCGAGGCCGGCGCGCTTGATTATTTGTTGAAGCCCTTCAGCAACGCGCGATTTGGCAAAGCTCTGGACCGCGCCAAGGAGCGCGTCCGCCTTGGCAAAGACCGCTCGCGAAAAGTGGACCGCTTCGTTATCAAGAACGCCGGAGAGGTCTTATTCCTGAAGATCTCCGAAGTCGATTGGATTGAGGCTGCGGACTACTACGCCTGCCTCCACGTTGGGCCAAGAACGCACCTTATCCGCCGCAGCATGTCCGATCTGGATCGGGATCTTGATCAGACGGCCTTTTGCCGGATTCACCGTTCGACTATTGTGAATCTCAATCGGATTAGAGGTCTCAAGCTGTGTGAAGACGGCGAGTACGGCGTACAGCTCGACAACGGGAATACGCTGCGACTGAGTCGGCGCTATCGTCGGCAACTGCAATCCCGCCTAGGCTTGACAAAATCCACGCAGAGCTAAAACCAGCCTATTTCGCCGTGGGATCTTTCTTTACTCCGTTGTCCATGAACTCTAACCAGAATCCCTGGGGATCGGTAACGAAGAACATGCGCGTGGTCGGAGCGATGAAAACGGGCGCGTTCGAAGGACTTGTGGTGTGCAAATTGGCTGCCTTCACTCGGTCGATCATCACGTCGTCGTCTTTCGACATGAACAAGAAATGCGCGGCGCCGGGATCCTGAAAGTGTGGCCGGTGAAAGTGCTTGCTGTGATTTTTGTATTCGATGAGCTCCATCACCACCGGCGAGCCGGGAACCATGGCCTCAGCCAGCCGGAACTGGTTGTGCGTGCCGGTTAATTTTTCGTAAGCGGCGTCGCCCATTAACGTCGGACTCACCCAAAACTTCAAGCCTGGTCCAACCAGGCTCTCGTACATGCGGGCAGTTTTCTCGAGATCGTCGACCACCACCGTGACACGCGCGCCGAGAACCTTGCTGCCCGGTGCGGCCGTTGTCGCCGGTGCCGGCGACACTTCCATCAAGTCGACCGGGTAGCCGTCAGGATCGCGCACGAACACCGCGCGAATCTTTCCGGTGATGCCGGGCCAGCCAGAAAGCTCGACGGGATTTCCGCCGGGAGTTATCACAGGAACGCGCTCTCCCTTTAGAGCGTCAAGAGTTTTATCGAGATCGGTAACGATGAGCTTCAGATAGGAAGCGCCGGGATCGGTCAAAGCTGGAGTGAACGGGCTGGTCTTGATTCCTTTGATTTCAATGGCCTCGATGGTCATTTCAGGTCCGCCGGTCGCAGCGGCCGTTCCCGGAATCGGAAGAAGTACCACGCGGCTAGCCTGCTCATATGGATTCGGCACGCCCTGGACGAGCGATGCCACTTCCTGCAACCCGCGATTCTGGCCAAATCGGCGAGGTTGTTCGCGGGGGCCGCGAAGTTCCAGTCCAATCAGATCGTGATAGAAATGGATGTATTCCTCGACGTTGGAGATTTGGCGGCCCAAGTGACCGGGACGGAGAACATCTCCCGCGGGGGCAATTCCTGTAGGGGGCGCGTCCAGCGTCGCCCACGATGTTTGCGGTGTTTGTGCCCCTGTAATCGGCGCAATCATCGGCAGGATTAAGCTGACAGCAATGAGTCCGAACAGCGCGTTCTTAACTGATGATGACACTCGGCCCCCTCTTAATTCCAAACCAGAGACTCTGATTTGGATTTTTGCTCGTGCGCATCATACGCTTTCAAGCGTCTTCGCCTCAACCAGTACGGCGCTGAGGGACTAGTTGGAGAGGCGCCGCTTGCTCGGTTCGATCGAAATCGCGCTGAGATCCGGGTCGAAACAGAGAAGGCGCCCTCCGAAGGCGTGGGAAATAGACAGAAAAACAAATCTGACAAAGAGTGAAATCGCATGACGATTTTTCTAGCATCCGTGCGTTTTTTTTTCCATGATCCGCCGCGTGAACGCACTACGGCCTGTCAAGGGCCGCAGTGGAACTGAAAGGTGTTTGTGAACCTGAAAGGTGACGCCGATATTCTCGCAAGCCGTCTCACCTGTCAAGCCGATTCCACCTTTCCCTTCCGAGCGTTTACCGATGCGGGTTAGCACGTTGCCACATTCTCTCTGCGAGTTGCGACAACCACGGGCGACCAAACATCGCCGACAGTGCTTCGCTACTCTCTATATTCCAAGACAGCAGAGAGAGTCAGTCGCCTAATCAGCGGCAGTCACGGCCCGAAGCGTATCGTTAAAAAGCGGACCAACTCTGCGATTGCAGAGCCAAACCGACTTTGGGGAAGAGGGCTCTAAAGCGTCTCGTTCCTGTCCGGGGGCGTCTCGTTTAAGAAGACCGAAGGTTAGGTCTTCTTGCGCCCCGAAGCCTGAACCGAAAGCGTTTCAGGAACAGCAACCAAGAGAGATTCACACCAACACCAAAGAGAAAACCAACACCAACAAAAAAAGCGGAGGAACTGTTCGCAAATGAACAAAGACGCGCAACTCAAACGACTGCTGAAACGAAACCGCGACCAACAACAGAAACTCAAGCGCCTCAAGAAAATGCTGAGAGCCTACGTCACAGGATGGGAACAGTACGCCGCAACGTTCAAGAAGTAGCCTTCCCGAGAGAGCGCCCGCCACACACGCCTTGGTATTCCTTACGCCTCTCGGTATCCTTATGGATACCAGCCCCATCGCGCACAGAAGCCTGTAGCGCAGCGCAAAGTACACCGGTGAGTACACCACACACGGATGCGCGTCCTAAATATGGCGTTTTCATCAATGAACCTCTGGTCTGCTACCAGAACGCCTTTGCTTTCTTGGGCTTCCCTGCCCCACTGCGCGAACTTTTAGCATCGGTTTTGGCCGGAAACCCGGAAGCACTCCCGAACTTTCCCCAGCCGTGTTTTTAGATTTGTTGAGTCACTTATCATCCGGCCATCGGACAGCCTGTTTTCTGGTGAGCCAAAGGTGAGCCATCGGGCCTTGTAGGTGGTGAGTCGGCCCTCGGTATCCTCCGGGTGCCCTAGGCTCTTTTGTACTATCATCCCGCCGCTTTCTTTTTTACCCTTCCGTGCATGGCGTGCAGCGTTTGCAGCTCGGGAAAAGCGGAGCAAGTTTTGGCGGCGATTAAGGCCGGAGAATCGCTTCGGGGAGTTGCGCGGCAGTTTGCATTTAGCAGGGCCAGTGTTCAAAGACATTCGAGAAACTGTCTGCGAGTCCGATTTGACCCCTCGGCAGAAGCCCGGAAGATTCGGGAACTCCAACAGCAGAGTTTCAGCGACGATTTGGACAGCGCTTACGTGGCGGCGCAGACTTTGAAACGGCTGGCCACGGAAGCCCGCGAGCGAGCGATTGAGAGCGGCGACACGGCGGCGGCACTAGAGGCGCAGACGGCGGAACTTAAAAGCGAGCGCCACGTTTTGAGATTGCTGTCTCTCAGGCAAAAGTCTCTCAACAAAAACGTGTCGCAGGTCTCGATGGATGCCGCGCAGAGATTCGATGGGCGAAGGCCGAGAGTCATTTTCGATTCGAGCGGGATTGACGCGGATTTTCACTTCCCCGCGCGGTTGGAACTGGATTCGCTGCTCAACCTACCGGACAACGCACCAACACTCACCGTCCGGTTGCGATTGGCCTATCAGCGAGTGCCCATGACGGAAGTGGAACTCAGAGAAAAAGAAATCGAAGGGGCTTTGCAACTTGTGGAGATGTTCGCGCCGCAACCAACGGAGGGGGCGAGCTGAAATGGCCGCGAAAAAGTTGTCGCCGGAGGCGGAACAAAAGATTCGGCGATTGCTGGCTGAAGGGATGGGAACGTTCGCGGTCGCAGAGCGTTTTGGGATTCACCAGAAAACGGTTCGAGTAATCCGGGCCGGGAAAGTCACGGCGTCGAATGTGGGCAAGGGCGAAGTGGTTTCAATGAGCGGAACAGGAGCCGTCAATGGCCGTTGACCTGGACGAAAAGTTCTTGTTGCTCGAAGAAATCTTGGCGCTGGACGCGGAGTTATCAGAGCACGATCGCGTGGCCGGCGCGTTTCGGATGGAGCGCACGGCGCTTGTGAACGGCGTCCCTGCTTTTCGCTACCAGACAGGCACGGACCCGGGCGCGGCGAGAATCGAAGTGGAAGCACGGTTGCGCGAGTTGAACCGAGAGCGTGAGGGAATCATGGAACGGCGCAACAAGGCGCTCCAAAGGTACGCGCGGCTGTAGTTGGCCGAAGCTATCCTCAGCTGAGGAAACCGTACCAGCCCGGCAAACTTTGCCAGAAGTGCCGGGAAAGGGCCGCGATTCCCGAGAAACTTTCGGAAGCGCCTGTTGGAATAGACAAAAAGAATCGAGGCCAGAGAGGACACGATGGACAGAACACCGATTGAGTTTCAAATCTACATGGACAACAGCAACGCGCAGTTTGCCGATGCGTCGCCGGACGTGGACGATGCGCCTTCACCTATGGCGGCATTCGCGGAACGCGCAGCGGCTAAGGTCGCAGCGGGCGGATCCGCCGGACTCGACGCGCTCAAAGAAATCAGCAAGGCTCAGGGGTACGCACCGCCATCCGACGATGCGGGGAATATCTGGATAAAGCATGAGCGCGTCACTGTCCAGCCAATCGAATCGCCCTACGACGCGCCGGACGATGATGCCTTGACGAAACGGGTGGGAACATCCACGCGGCGATTGAATGTGGAGAAGTTTGTCCGAACCCGACTCGCACTCGGCGAATCGGTTGAAAGTTTGGCGGAGCACGCGGAGAAGCACGACGCCGAAACCGCGGCGCTCATTCGAGAAATCGGAGCGGACCTGTAAGTAGGTATCCAAGAGAAAACCATGACCCGAAAAGAACACTTGCAGGCAACCGCGAAGCACCACAAATCCATGAGCAGGATTTTCAAAATCCTCGCTGATGGAAATACCGCCGTGGCCGATTCAAGCGATAACGCCGAACACGCGGCGGCGCATCGGGTACTCGCGGAGGCATTCGGAGCGGGCGCGGCGGAACACACGGCCCAGGCCGAGACGTGCGAAGAATGCGCGAAGGCCATGGACACGGACGATCTGGAAAAGGGTGGCGACGATCTGACAAAACTTGCGCCGTGGCCAGGGATCGCCATGATTCCTTCGGATGTTCCCGTGCGGAAGATTCTGCGGCCAGGACAACCGGACTATAGCGAAGGCAATCCAGCGGCGAACCTGCCCGATATTTTCCAGAAGTTGACCGTGCTGGACGAAAACGAAGTCTAGGAGCGCACAAAATGTCTCAACCGATTCCAGGCGGATTGCAAATCGCGCCCGCCGTTTACATTTTTTCAGGCGCGGGTGACCCGAATCTTTTGGTCACTGTGACGAACTCAGGCGCGATTAACGCGGGTGTCGGTTCACTTTGGCTGCGAACGGATGCGCCGGATACGACACACGCGCTCTACGTGTGCACGACAGCGGGCAAGGTGCAAGGGCCGAACGGCGAGCCCGCGGTGGCCGGAGTCTGGACGCCAAAATAAGTTTGTGCTGAAGAAAGTTTGCATCGGGGGAACTCGGTGCAAAAGCGGGAAAACAAGTCCCAACCGGGAAATGAAGTTCAGTCACGATACTTGTGGGAGTAGGACCGCTGGAGCCATTCCAGATGCCAGCCTACTCCCTTCCCGTATCCCGACGGAAGGAATCATGCCGACGTGTTACTTATGCCGCACAGCAACGCCCGAGGCGATTGCCGATCTGGAGCGCCGCTTCCTCAAAGGCCGCAGCATCGAGCGCGTCACGCACGAAACGCCATTCTCTCGGGACGCCATCCTGGGCCACCGGGCGCACCTAGACGCCGATCTGCGAGAGCGAATAAGGGACGCCAACCGCATCGAAAAACGGAAGAACCGCGTAGCGACAATCGCGCAACGGCATCGCGTCTCGCCCCCACCCGTGGCGTCGCGGGTAGCGCAAATCGAAGCCGAGTACCTTTTTGCTCTCGCTCTCACTCTCACTCCGGGGCAAAGCATCGAATCCATCCGAGCCGAGATTTTGCTAAACGACTGTCAACGTCAATGTCTCATTTTTTTGTTCGGCCGCGTTCCAGACATATACGAAGAGGATTTTCGACGCAAGGTGCTTTTGGAGTTTGACGCACTCGTGAAAGCGAATCCGCCCGCATTGCGCGAAGAAACCGAGCGGCGGCGCCGGATGTACGCAGCGCAATATGAGAAGTCTCTCGCCAAGAGCCGCGAAGTGTCCGGCATGTATCAGGCGCGAGTGTCACAGCGAGCGCGAATGGAAGCGGACTGGGATTTCTGAAAATGGCCAACTTCGAAGAACTGGTAGACACCTGCATTCTGGACACGGCGTTTTGTCTGAATGAAAACGGGCGCGAACCTACGGCGACGGCCATTGCAATGTTTCTAGCGCCCGCACTCTCAGGCCGCCGAAGGCGAAGCACTCGCCGACGTGGAAGCAACCTTGTACGCGCAGGCGCGAGTTTTGGGGTTCGAATGAACCGATCAATCGCAGAGAGAAATGCAGACGCGCGAGGGCAACACGAAAGTTGGCTTCGCGCCATCCGTGGGGGCAACTGTTTTTTTCTGTGTGGCGAGCACGGCTTGCAGAAAGTTCGCCGCGTGGCGCTCAACTCTGCTCGTCTCGGATGCGGGTGCAGTGTCGGACTCAGAAGGCCAGTTGCGCGATTCACGGGCGGATTGAAAAACGCCGAACCTATAAAAGTGGAGTGAACCTAAATGCAAAACACAACCGCAATCGTTTTGAGTCAGTAAGGCGCGGCTTTGGTGGTGCGGAATGAAATGCAGGACAGCGGCTCGATTTCCGTGGCCTACAAGATTTCAGGAGCGCCCACGAGCCTCAGCGTAAGTGTTAGCGGAATGAAAAACTCTCAGGAGTGCGAGCTGCTGGACACCTACAGCGGCACCACGGATACCACGCGGACGATCACTCTCAGCGACAACTACACGGCATTTCGTTTTGTGGCGGTATTTGCGGGCGGCCAATCGGTGAGTGTCGCCGCATCCGTCACGGCCACGGGAAGCGGACCAACTTTTTCCACCACGTCACTGCCAGCGGTGCAAACGTACAACGCCTAGACGGTCAAAACGCTTTGCGGGCACACTTGTAATCTGATTATCTTGCTTTCTTTTTGGCGGCGGTTTCCGACTTCGCAGCATTAGGTTCCGTGTCGGATTCGCCGCCACTCCCGACTTCTCCCGGGGCGCTCAACAGGCTAGATATTGGTGTGAGATCGGTGCGATAAGGAATATCTTTCAGAAAAGACGCAGCGATATGCCCGCCGATTGGTGGATTTACGAACGCGTTGGCGTACGATACCCCCTGAAATGAGGATGATCGTATCCAACTGTCCAGCATTTCGTCGATGCTTGATATTCTACCTTCTACGTGTTGTCTGCTATCCGCCTCTCCGCGAGCAAGTTCGAGTATTTCCGTGGTGATGTCCTCAAGAGAACGTTTTGTCGAGGCGACGGACTCTGATTGTGGCATCGTCTTCAGTGTCTTCTCTAAATCAGGCCACATCGCCTCGAATAGTCGGTCAAGGTTTGGCTCCGGTACAGGTTCGCTGCCGACTGCTCTGTTTATCGTGTGAATGAGCCGCCGCGTATCGTCCTTGTTTGGCGAGGTTGCTTGAAACATTCCTAGTGGAGGTTTCACATCTTGGAACCGCAGCCCGCCAAGAAGATATGTACAGAGCCGTGTCTTCTCATCAATGGCTTTCGACAGTGCGCCTGCTTCGTACAGAATCCATGGCTCGCCCAGGTTTTCTGGAGTTAGACATATGATTCCTACCTTCGTCCCCATTAACTTGCTGCCGACCTCGACGAGTCCGCGACTCCCTTTGTCGATATCGGTCTCAGACATCCAGGGCTTTGCGGATTGAAGCACCAACGGGAGCCAGTCGCGCAACGCTTTGGCGACCCACTCGCTTCTCTGCCGCGACCAACTGATAAATACGTTATGTTCCTCGCCCATTTCCACGTCTCCCGTTTACCAGTCATAAACGTTTACGCGGTTTTCACCGAGGGGTCAAGGCGCATCGCGCCTTCAGAACCTCCCCCTGCTCCGCGAGGCAGTGCTTACGGATTGACCGCCGAGGAAATGGTCTCTATCGACTGGCCTAGAATCCTTCGCTGGCGTAAAGCGAGGCAAATGTTTCTCAAGCATCGTCAAAACGGCTCCGATATCGTGCATCATTTTGACCGGATACCACTCCTTCGGCGACGTTCTGAAAGTCGTGCAGTGCTGCAAGTAGCGCGATATCGTGGCGAACTGCTTCGATGAATCTTCATACTCCTCCCGAAGGGCCAGCCCTTTCTGCCGCATTTGCTCGATGTCCCTCGGAGTTGGTTGCTCGTAGGTATCGGCACCATGATGCACCGGCCAAATATCTTGCGGCCTCGAAAGCGTTAGGTCTGTTTTTCTGGGCTCCTCGTTACCGAAAAAGTCGAGAAGGTTCCGGTAGTGCACTAGAAAAGATTCGAGGTATGCCCAGACGTCCGCATCGGTCGCCCCATCGGGAGGCATCACAATCCTGCGGTAGGAAAAACGCAGCATGTCAATCTCATAGAGGATAGTGTTATGGTGTGCGTCGGTTCCCTTGTCGATTCTTTGGACGGACCAGTTACCGCCAGGTCGCCGCCACGGAACGCCGCTGCCCTCGTGCTCCATCCGACTGCGCCCCTTTCTTTGGTGCTTACTGTCGGTGCCATTCGTTTTGCAGAATGGCACTCTCACGCGCAGTATCCGATGAAGTCAACTAAAACCTGCCTACCAACTTATAAGCCCGCTGCCAAAGGTACACCAAAGGTATACCGCAAGGATTTTGGCGCACGAGGTTTTGCCGGTTTTCACAAAAGGCCGTTTTTATTGAGTGTTTAGCGCGCCCGGAGAGATTCGAACTCCCGACCCTCTGGTTCGAAGCCAGATGCTCTATCCAGCTGAGCTACGGGCGCTTGACGGTTATTCTACAGCGAATTTAACTCGACTGGAGCGGAGTACATTCCCGCACTTTTGTTTCCGATTGCATGGCATCACGGCCTGCGCGTCGGACCCGGTTACTATACTTTCCATCGATGATTGACGCGCTCAGGCTCACATGCCCGCGCGGCCGGTTGCGGGAATGTGGAAGAGTTTCTCCGCGTTGCCGTGGGCAATCTTCTCGTTGTCCTCATCGGAAAGCGGCGACGAATTCATGAAATTCGCGGACTCCACCATCTCCTGATAGGGATAGTCGATGGCATAGAGGATGTTGTCCGGTCCCAGCGCGTCATTGCAGTACTTCAGAACCTTGTGATCGTTCATCCCGCTCGTGGTAATCAGGAAATTGTCTTTCACGTATTCGCTGGGGAGTCTTTTCAGGCTGGGGTGGCCGTGCGAATAGGACTTGTACATATAGTCGATTCGATAGAGCCAGTAGGGCAGGCCCTCGCCCATGTGCCCGAGAACAATCTTCAAATCTGGAAATTGATCGAATACGCCGGCGACAATTAGGCGCATCGCGTGAACCCCGGTTTCCATCTGGAAACCCCACAGCGCTCCGGCCAGATTCACACCCGCGCTGGCGTGAGTCATGAACGAGCAGGGGTCGGGCATATTTCGCGGATGAATGTAGATCGCGGCTTTTGAAGCCGTCGCCGCCTCAAAGATCGGCCAGAACTTCCTGTCATCGAGATACTCGCCGTTGGTGTGCGAATTGACGATTAAGCCGTTCAGCTTCAGTTGGTTCATCACCCGGTCAATTTCCTTCGCGGCGCGCTTCGGATCTTGCGGTGCGAAGCTGGCCAGCGCGGTAAAGCGCGTGGGATGTTTCGCGACTACTTCGGCCAGACGATCGTTCGCAAGCGTCGCGAGATTTGTCGCCGTATCGGCGTCGAACATCTGCACGCCGGGCGATGTCAGCGAGAGCAAATGCATATCCACGCCAGCCTCGTTCATAATTTGTATGCGCTCGCCCTCGAAATCGAGCAGGCGGCGCAACAGCGGTGGGGCATTGGGAGTCGGATTCAGGAATCCGCGCCACATATCGAGGTCCGGGTTCGAGTACGCGATTCCAGCAATCCGCCCGAACTCGTCCCTTTGTTCGGGAATCGAACATGCTTCTTCGGTTGCGATGAGTTTGTATTTCTTAGCCGGACGCGCCGCAGGTTCCGAGCCGCTCGCGGCTGTTGCGCCGATCGCGCTGGCCGATAGAAACGCCGAAGAAGCTCCCAGAAATTCTCTGCGATTCATGGACATTTTCGTCCTCCTTGCCGTGGATACGAACGCACAAGTAACACGCCGGAGTGCGCACCTGTCAATTGCGGCTAGAATTGTGCGCGCCCGGTGGTGCACCGCGAGTCTGACAGCTGAGCCCGGCAAGAGCCCACGAGGCGGAAAGCGGACGAAGGGCTTGTGATTTACTAGGTAAATGCTTGCAAGGCCGTGCAATTCTGTTGGAGACTAGCATCGGAAAACGCTGCGTTAGTTCGCGCCGGGCGCAGATTGCGGGGTCCGTGCCGCAGCCAAGGTTGGGGGAGGCCATCATGAAGGGAAAGTCTAAGGAATCTGAAAAAGCGAGCCGCGAATCTTCCATGAACCGCCGGCGGTTCATGGGAACGCTGGCCGCGGCCGCGGGCACGGGCGCGGTTGCTGGAACTCTGTCTCCGTTCGCTCCTTCGGCGAGCGCCGAAGCCGTTCATTTCTCGAATCCCCCAGGACTCGGTGGCGGCGGTCCGGTCCGCGCCGAGTGCGACATCCGCGATTGCGACATCGAGGGAGAGATTCCGTCGAACATCAATGGCGCTTTTTATCGCGTCGGTCCGGATTGGCAATATCCGCCGATGAAAGGCAACATCCCGTTTGACGGCGAGGGACACGTCAGCATGTTTCGCATCGCCAACGGCCACGTGGATTTCAAGAGCCGCTATCCGCGCACCCAGCGATACAAGGCGCAGGCAGCCGCGCGCAAGCGCCTTTTCGGAATGTATCGGAATCCCTTCACCGACGATCCGAGCGTCGCGAAGGTGAGCCGCGGCACCGCGAATACTCACGTCGTTTATCACCACGGCTTGCTTTTCGCGCTGAAGGAAGACAGCCCTCCAGTGGCGATGAATCCGATCACCCTCGAAACGGTGGATGACTACTACACTTTCGGAGGCGGCCTTCACAGCCTCACGCACACCGCTCATCCCAAGTTCGATAAAGCCACGGGCGAGATGATTTCGTACGGTTACGAAGCCAAGGGACTCGATAGCAACGACGTTTACGTCTTCGCTGCGAATGCCAAGGGCCACATCACCTGGGAAACGTGGCTCAAAGTTCCCTATGTCGGGATGATCCACGATTTCGCGGTTTCGCAGAAATACATTGCGTTCCTGGTGATCCCTATGGCCACGAACGTCGCGCGCATGAAAGAGGGTCAGGTGCATTTTGCCTGGGATTCCACTCTGCCGACGTGGTTCGGCGTCCTCGAACGCGGTGGCGATGGAAAAGACGTTCGCTGGTTCAAGGGTCCCGAACGCTGCGCCACACATGTGATGGGCGCATTCTCCGACGGCAACAAAATTTACGTCGATATGGACATGGCCCTCAAGAATCAGTTCCCTTTCTTCCCCAATCTCCACGGCGAGCCGTTCGATCCGAAGTCAGCCGCCGGGACGGTGCATCGCCTCTCTGTCGATCTGTCGGATAAATCTCCGCGCGATTACAACATGGAAGAGCTCTATCCCCAGACCGGCGCTCTCCCGCGCCAAGACGATCGCTACCAGACGATTCCCTATCGCTACGGGTTTATGCCGACCAGCGATCCTACGAAGCCGGTCAATCCCAAGCTGGGCCACATGGCGTTCCGGCCCACGAATTCCTACACGATGTTCGATCACGCCACGCGAAAAACTTCTGAATTTTGGATTGGCGACGACTCGAGCCTGCAGGAATGCTGCTTCGTGCCGCGCAATAAAGACGCGGCCGAGGGTGACGGCTACCTGATCGGCGTCGCGAATCGTATGCTGGAATCGGGCCGCTCGGATCTCATCATCGTTGATACGCAGCACATGGACGACAAGCCGATCGCCATGGTGAGGCTGCCGTTCCGCACCTACAGCCAAGTGCACGGCTGGTGGGTTCCTGGCGACGATCTGCCGAAAACCTGACGCGCAAAATTGCGATCGGGATTTCTTCTGACGGCGCGCTCACATTGAAACATCGGCGCGCGACTCTTCGGGCTATTTCTGCGTTTTTCTGAAACCAACCCACCCAATTTGAAGGGGCATCATAGCCAATGAGGTATTTTCATTCTTCTTAAGGAGGAATTGAGTCTCATGAAGATCGGGAAACTTCTTACGATGGCTGCCGCGCTGGTCCTGTGCGCAGGCGTCGGGATGGCAGCTCGCACACCAACTACAACGAACTCTTCCAAAACCAACACTACTACCTCGGCCAAGATGACCACACACCACCTGACGGGAACGATTTCGTCCGTCAGCGGCTCCGACCTGGTTGTCAGTCATAAGTACAAGGGCAAGGACGAGAACAGCACGTTCATGCTCAACTCCACGACCAAGAAGGAAGGTAACCTCGATAAGGGGGCCATGGCGGTGGTCTATTATGAGATTAAGAACAACCAAAAGATCGCAACGGAAGTAAAAGTAAATCAAACCAAAAAATCCTAGCAGTGTTTTCACAGCGGCTCGCGGAAAAAGCGCTGGTTGTTTCATTTTTCCGGGAGCTGCCGCACCTCACTTGACACAGAGGGCGGCCTTCTTAGCCGCCCTTCAATTCCCGACGGTGGAGCGTCGGCGCCGTTGCCACTTCAAACGCCTTCTGGTATAGATGCGGAGCAACTTTGCGTTGAATTGAGGACTGCCTTAATTTTTTCCTGATGTCTGATCGAGGTTCCCCGAAGCGGCAACTCTCCAAGCCTCGGCCATGACTGCCACTGCACCTTCTCCTACGCCCAGCCGCGACCAGCAATCTTTCTTTGCCACTAGCATGGCTGCGATTTGGGCCATCGCCATCGCCGATCTGCTCTTCCACATCTATTTCAATAATCGTTACGGATATTTCCGCGACGAATTCGACTACATGGCCTGCGGCAATCACCTTGCCTGGGGTTATGTCGACCAGCCGCCCCTCATACCGTTTCTCGTGCGCATCTGTCGCGCGGTGCTCGGCGACTCGCTCCGCAGCATTCGATTCATTCCAGCGCTGGCGTCTGCGCTGCTGATTGTGCAGACGGCCGCGATCGCACGCGAACTGGGCGGCAAGAGTTTCGCCCTGCTGCTGAGCGCGGTGGCTGCGCTGATCGCGCCCCAGTACCTTTCGAATGGCAGCCTGCTCACGACAAACTGCCTCGAACCAAACCTGTGGATGGGATGCGCCTACTTCGCCATTCTCGCAATCAAACGCCGCAACCCGCATTACTGGCTCTGGTTTGGCGCCATAGCGGGAGTGGGCCTCGAAGAAAAATACACCATCGCACTTTTCGGGTTCGGGATTGTCACCGGACTACTGCTCACGGAACATCGCCGCGTTTTCCTCGATAAGTGGATCTGGCTCGGTGGCGTCGCAGCTTTCCTCGTCTTTCTGCCCAATCTCCTTTGGAACATGCATTACCAGTGGCCATTTCTTCAGCTCATGCACAATATCCGCGCCGAGCACCGAGACGTAATCCTCGGCCCCGGCGAATACTTCCTTCAGCAGACGATTCTGATCCATCCGCTCGCCGCTCCTATATGGATCGCAGGCCTCGCCGCACTTTTCTTCTCGGCGCGCCTGAAGCCATACCGCTTTCTCGGCTGGACTTATGTCATCTGCTACGTGGTCCTCTTCGCCTTGCACGGCAAGAATTACTACCTGGCGCCAGTCTATCCGATGCTCCTCGCGGCGGGCGCCGTGGTCATCGAATCAGCCCTCGAACGTCCCATGGGTGCATGGCTCAAGCCGGCGATAGTGATCATCCTGCTCGCCGCTGGCGTGCGTCTCGCGCCCATCACAGTTCCTATTTTTTCGCCCGATCACTTTCTGGCCTACGCGAAGCGCCTGCCCTTTAAACTTCCGGTCATGGAATACCAGCACCGGCGCGCCGCGCTGCCGCAATGGTACGCGGACCAATTCGGCTGGAACGAGATTGTCGCCGAAACCGCGCAGGCATGGAATCAGCTCGCGCCGGCGGAGCGCTCCGATTGCGCCATCTTCGCCCAGGACTACGGCCAGGCGGGCGCGATTGATTTTCTCGGGCGCCGCTACGGTTTGCCTCCGGCGCTCAGCGGCCATCAGACTTACTTTTTGTGGGGTCCGCGCGGATATTCTGGCAATTGCATGATCGTTCTAGGTGATCGCCCGGAGCGTCTCGCGCAATTGTTCGAGCGTGTCCAATACGTCGGCACATCGGCAGACAATCCCTATGCCCTGGAAAAGCGGATTGACGTTTTCATTTGCCGAGGATCGAAATTCGGCACGCTCCCGCAAGTCTGGCCGCAGCTGAAGAAATGGCGCTGAGCGCCGCGCGCGCGTGATCTCGCGGTTTTTGCATCCGAAGTACCGGTTGCAGCCCCGCACTCCTTTTGATATAGATGCCACGCGACATAGGTGTTCGCAATAACCGAGGGGGAATGATGCGCAAGAGCGTGATCATATTTTTCGCAGTGGTTGTTCTATTTTGTGTTTCCGGATCGCTCAATCGAGCGAACGCCGCGCCCGCCAAATCCGCCGACTGTGATCCCACTTGCCTGAATGGATTCGTCGATCAATACATGGCCGCGGTTGCCGCGCACGATCCATCGAAGTTGCCGACGGCGGCGAATGTTCGATACACCGAGAACAACGTCGAGATGAAGGTAGGCGAAGGCTTGTGGCAAACATCGGATGGCTGGGGCTCATACAAGGTTTACGTGGACGATCCGCAAACGGGCCAGGTCGGATTCCTGGGCGTCGCAGATGAAGATACTCACCTGTCGTGCTTCGCGGCGCGCCTCAAAATTGTCAATAAGAAAGTCACGGAAATCGAGGTGATCGTCGCGCGCCCGGACCGTCCGGCTCCTCCCGGCTCCGGCAATTTAATGGGGGGCCCGCAAAACCTGAAGGACAAGCCACTCTTTTCCGAAGACGAGCCAGCTAGCGAGCGTGTTTCCCGCGCAAAACTCATCGCACTCGCGGACGGTTACTTCTCCACGATTCAGCAGAACACCGGCAAGATCTACACTACGTTCGATCCCGATTGCCAGCGCATGGAGAACGGAAGCATCACGGCCAACAATCCGAATGGCAGCGGCGTGGCTAAGATGGGCTGCGAGGCGCAGCTAAAGACTGGACTCCTGGTATTCGTCACGCGCTGCCGCGACCGCCGCTACATCGTCGACGAACAAAAGCAGATGGTGTTCGCTGCGACATTTTTCGATCATGCCGGAAATGTCAGGGACTTCAAGCTGGCGGATGGCACGGAACACAAGATGGGTCCACCGTTCGATCGCCCGTACACCTTCCTGATATTCGAACTCTTCAAGATAAAGAACGGGAAAATCCGCCAGATCGAAGCTGTACTCGACACGGTTCCCTATTACATGCCCAGTCCCTGGGTTAAAGGATCGAAGTAGTTTGCGAGGCTCCATGCGATTCAGTACAAAAGTGTTTGGTTTCGCCGCGGTTCTGGCGCTCACAACATTGGCGCCCGCGTTGCGAGCGCAAGCGATCGCGCCGCCCCCGGATTACGATCCCAATTTCAACTATGACTGCGATCGCGCTTGCCTAAATGGCTTTCTCGATCAGCTCATTGCTGCAATGGTCGCACACGATGCTTCCGGTTTGTCGCTCGTGCGCGATGTGAAGTACACCGAAAACGGCCAAGTCCTCAGAATCGGCGACGGTTTCTGGGGCACGGCCAGTTCCCTGCCCACTTACAAGATCTATGCCGACGATCCGCAGTCCGGTCAAGCCATGTTCATGGGCGTGCTGAAGGAGAATGGCGCGCCGGTGATTTTCTGCGTGCGACTGAAGGTCGAGCTGCATCGCATCACTGAAATTGAGGCCATCATTTCCCGAAAGGAAGGGGGCAGCATCGCGCGGCCGGAAAACCTTGTCACACCAAATCCGATTTTTTCGGAAACCGTCCCGCCCGCGCAGCGCCGTTCGCGGCAGAACATGATCGCCATCGCCAATAGCTACTTCAACGCGATTGAAAAAGGCCATGCCTCCTACGTTCCTTTCGATGAGAACTGCAACCGCATCGAATCTGGCGTCCAAACCACGAACAATAAACGGCTCGCCACGAATCCCGATTCCGTTCTCGGCCTCGGCTGCGCCGATCAGATCAAGACGCGCAATTTTCAACCCGACACCCTGATCCGCGATCGCCGGTTCGCGGTGATCGACGAAGAGCGTGGCCTCGTTTTCGTCCTAGGATTCTTCGATCACGACGCCAAGCTGCGTAGTTACCAGCTCGCGGACGGCCGCACGGTGAAGCAGACGCGCACCGCTCCCTGGACCTGGGAAATCGCCGAAATGTTCAAGATTCAGGACGGAAAAATCATGCGCGTCGAAGCGCTGGTGAACACCGGCATCTACGGCATGAAAGCCGGCTGGTAAGTGCACCTGCTCGACTGACCAATCGCTCCAATAGTTGGCTAGGCATCGCTTCGACGAGATGAAACGCGTGTACTTCAGTGCGAATCGTGGGACTGATGAGGACTTTCGACAACGAATGGATCTTTCAGGCCTTCGAGGATCAGCCCAGCTTCTTCACCAAGAGGATGTTCGGCGGGCTGGCCGCCTACCTGTTCGGTCGCCAGATGATGCTCCTCGTGGAACCAACCATGACCGGCCGGTGGAAGTGGCATGGTGTTCTGGTCTGCACGGAATATGCTCATCAGCCCGCAATCATTGAAGAGTTCCCGCAATTGGCTCCTCACGACGTTCTGAAGAAATGGCTCTACATCGACTCGCTGCATGAGGACTTCGGGCCGACGATGGAACGATTGGCAGAAGCCATCGCCCGCGATGACCCGCGATTCGGGGTTGATCCTCAGGCGAGAACCAAGAAAGCGCGGTCACGGAGCCGTCGCCGCAAACCATAGGGGTACCTCCCCAGCTGCGAGGCCTCTTGGTCAGCACCGAGGCTAGGTGGTATGGGAAGCCATCACTGCGGGGGTGCGGGCGCCGCGTTGCCGGGGTGTTTGCGAAGGTTGCGAAACGCTGCTTCGTCGAGCACTTGGCCGTTGGCAAGCGTGAGCGAGATGAAAAGACCGCCCTTCTCACCGCTCCGCAGGGGCCAGATCACGATTGAGATTTTGTCGCCGGGCTTGAGGCTGTTTGAATGCCAACCCTGCCGGGACAAGTTGTTCGGGCTGTTGCACTCGATGCTCCATTTGTCGATGCCGCCATTTTCCTTCGGGACGTTTACTTCGATCCAGCTATGCGGATTGGTCCACTGGAAGTCTTCAACGACCCCCACGAGGGTCATCTCCTTGTCCCGATCGAACATCGCGAAAGAGTGGTGCGCAAACGCCGTGCCGGCGCTCAGCACGAAAAGCGCACCCAAGAACGCGATCAATCCCCTCTTCATGATTGCCCCCAAAATAAGGCCTGCCCCGTTTTATCCGATTGTGCGATCCGCTTCCCCTGCCCGCATAAAGTACTATAATACGGCCCGGAATTTGTAGCTTTGTTTCTTGCGCGATGTATCGCATCATCTCCGCGCGCAGCTAAAAAAGGCGATGGCGCATCGTCGGGATGGAGACAAATATGAAATTTTCGCTGGCGATTCTTTTGGCGCTCATCGCGTGTGTGGGCTTCGCCCCAACATCCCGGGCTCAGGCGGAGCAATCCTCTTCAAACGCAGCAGTTGCACAATCGGGCCGCACCTCTGCAGATGCAAGGCCCCTATCTTCCTTGCCGGACTGGGCCGGCATCTGGACGCTCGATTTCCCCAAGCGTGGTTCACCGCCCCCGGAAGAGCCATCCTTGACGCCGCCGGCTGCCGCGGAACTAAAAGTTCTGCAGGCTGAAGAAGCGAAAAATGAAGAGCCTCCCACTGAAAGCGCAAATTGCTTGCCGCCGGGCATGCCTACAATCATGTTTCAGCCCTACGACGTTGAATTTCTTTTTACACCAGGACGGGTAACCATTATTCAAGAAGCGTACATGCAGGTGCGGCGCGTGTTCACCGACGGTCGTCCGCACCCGGCGAATTTGGACCCCACCTTCAATGGACACTCCATTGGCCATTGGGAGGGCGATACTCTTGTGATCGATACCGTGGGTCTCGGACACAAAACGCCCTTGGGATACAACCGCCTTGATCACGGTCCGCACTTGCACACGGTCGAGCGCATTCATCTGCTCTCGCCCGATACAATGGTGGATGAAATGACCTTGATCGATCCGGACGTTCTCGCGAAGCCCTGGCACACGGTCCACACTTTCACACGGCACCGCGACTGGGATCAGATGGAATTTATCTGCGAGGAAAATAACCGCAACCCAATCAAGAACGGCGAGGTCTCAACCATCATCCGCAAGTAGACGGTAAAAGCTTCCTCGTCTTGGACATTTTCTAAGCGCGCATCTCGCGGGCTACCGCTGCCCGTGATGGTCCAAATTGTGCATTCGCTTTGCGTCGTCTTCCACGCAGACCGGCGATTCTTCGAGGCGTTCGTTCGATGGCTTGATGATCCGCGCCGGCTCGGTCCAAGGCTCGGTGAGAACGTTCGGATCATCTACTGTGACCTGGTAGGCTAGATTGTCGCCCACTTTCCAGAAACGTTCGATCACGTGCATTGCAGTCGTGTGGAAATATCCGCCTTCGCCGAACCACGTGTCGTCGACGAAATTCGTCGCATCCACCACCAATGTATCCCCCTCCCAGTGGCCTATCGAATCGCCGTAATACGATGGATCGGCGTCAGGGTTGTGCGGCCTGCCGTCGGTGGGAATAATGCGGTAGGGATCGCCGGAAATATCCTCGTAGAAGAAAATTACCTCGTTCGGCAGTTCAACGATCTTTCGCGGCGAGCTGATGCGCGGAACGCCGGGCTTGCCGCAAAAGAAAACCCCATCCAGCTTGGCCTCATTGTCGAATAGATATTTCACCTTGGCTTGATATTCGGGTTTGTAAGAAGGTGTTGGCGTGGATGGCAGTGCGCCCGGCACCGCCATTTTCGCGGCATGCCGTCCGCTTAAATCTACCCTCTCGACTTCAACCGAACCGTTGGCGCTTTCTTTTTGCAGCGCGCCGCCGGGCAGGTCGATTGAGTAAGCCCAGATTCCGCTGAGATCGGGATGCCCATCCGCCATGCGCTTCGTTTGCGCGGATGTTGCGCCCGCGGCTTGTTGGCTGGTGTCCGCGCTTTGCTGCGCGGCCGCCGAAGTCGCGAGCAGAATCGCCGCGGCGAATATCGCAATCAACGAGTGTTTCATTTGCTTGCGCCTCCTTTTGCCCAACGATCAACGGCTCGCCCTACGAAAAATGATCAGTGAGGGGCTGGAGCGCCCGCGGCGCCCGGTTGCGGCGGACGCCCCGACACCATCGCCAACGAGCTTCCATCCGCGAACGTGATCTTCAAAAGGAAACCGTACAGGGAACCATCGCGAGCGCGATTCCCTTCCACCGTCACTGTTTGGCCTACGGCTTTCACGAAGTCGCTGCGATTCACGCCCACGCGCCGGAGCCACGAAGGCGGCGCGCTTTCAAACTTCCAGTTCTCCACCGTTCCATCGCCCTTCTTCGCATTGATATACACAGCGATGTGAGGATTCACCCACTCCACCTGTGTGAGCGTCCCCGTCAAAACGAACTTCTGGCTCATGTCAAATATGGAAGAAGGTGAATGATGCGCCCACGCGGCTCCAGCCGCAAACAGCATCGCCAGCACCACCAACGCACCGGAGGTTTTGTATCGCAAGGCGTGTCCCCTTTCCCCAATTTGGCCGGAGTGTATCACAAAGCCAGCGCTGCCGCCGCTGGCGGTCAACCGCCCGCCGTTTTCTGGCAACGTGTTCATAGGCGCCTGGGAAATGGTAGTTTCGCCGAAGGATTGAGCGTAAGATACACGTCACGAGTCGAGCGACATCCTCCTTGCCGAGGCGCGGCAATCTGAATTGTCGCTCTTCTCTCCAAGCTGGACCCACTATCCTGATTGACTGGCTACGGACCCAATGGCGGAGCCTCAAATTCAACGCGGCGTCTCTTTTCAGCCGTCGGACCGCCTGACGGGGACCATTGTCGGCCGGTTTGCCATCCAGTCCGCCCTGGGCAAGGGTGGAATGGGCGAAGTTTATCTGGCGCAGGATACCAAACTGCGCCGTCCCGTGGCTCTCAAGCGCATGGCATCCCAGCTCAGGTCCGATGAAGGAAATCGGCAGCGATTCCTGCACGAAGCCCGGTTCGCCTCCAGACTCAGCAACGCGCACATCGCCGGCATCTACGACGTGATCGAAGAAGCCACCGAAACATTCCTCGTGATGGAGTACGTCGACGGAGAAACGCTGCGCCAGCGTCTCCGCAGACCGGTGACCGTGGACGAATTTCTTCCGCTCGCGCTCCAATCCACTGAAGCGCTCGCCGCGGCGCACGAACTCGGCATCCTGCACCTCGACCTCAAGCCCGAAAACATCATGCTCACGCGGACGGGCGATGTGAAAATTCTCGATTTCGGCCTCGCCCGGCACGTGCCCCGAGCGGACTCCGCGACCACCGACCGCCTCACTGCGAATGCCGGCCGCACGCCGGCTTACGCGTCGCCGGAAGTGCTGCTCGAAAAGGAGCCTGATCCTCGAAGCGATATTTTCTCCCTCGGCGTAGTTTTCTACGAAATGCTCGCGGGAAGAAACCCATTCCATGCCGAAAGTATTCTCCAAACTTCCCGGCGCATTCTCGAAGAAGCTCCGCCGCCGCTTCGCACCGTCAATGCCGCAGTTCCGCAGGAGCTCGAAAACATCATCTCGAAAATGTTGGCCAAGGATCCGGCGAAGCGCTACCGCTGGGCCGCCGAGGTGTTGGCGGACTTGCGGGCTGTCGAGCGCGGCAGCTCCATTGCGGCCCTCACGGCGCTCTCGCCTCGCCCCGCGGGCCGCCACTGGATGAAGAGCGCCGCCATCACTCTGCTTGTGGTTGTTCTTCTCGGCGCTGGCGCGGGAGCCATCCCTTTAGTACGCCAACGTATCGGCGGATGGCTCGGCATCAGTGCGATCCCACAGGAACGCCAGCTCGCCGTGCTTCCCTTCGAGGTAGTAGGCGGAGACCCGGGCGTCCGCGCCTTCGGTGACGGCCTTACCGAAACTCTGACCGCGAAACTCACGCAGCTTACCGCAAGCCACGCGTTGCAAGTTATCTCCGCATCGGAAGTGCGTTCCAACCGCGTCACCACGCCGGGCCAGGCGCGCGAGGAATTCGGCGTGAATCTCATTCTCGAAGGAAGCCTGAGCCAATCGGGAGACCGAGTGCGTGTTAATTACAGCCTCGTCGATACGCGTAGTCACCGCCAGCTCGCCGCCGATAGCATCACCGCGGCGGTAGCCGATCCGTTTGCGGTTCAGGACCAAGTAGTGAATGGAGCACTCCGAATGCTGGACGTCGTTGCGCGCCCGCCCGAGCTGCAGTCGCTCGATGCGCACGGCACTCAGGTGGCCGCCGCTTACAATTCATATCTGCAAGGCCGCGGTTATCTCCAGAATTACGACAAGTCCGAAAACCTCGATAGCGCCATCGCCGCATTCGAGCGGGCACTCGCCCTTGATCCGGACTATGCTCTGGCATACGCTGGGTTGGGCCAGGCGCGCTGGGAAAAATATCAAGCCGGCCACGATCCGAAATCAGTTGACGCGGCCCGCCAGGCTTGCCAGCGAGCATTAACTCTCAATGAGCAACTCGCGCAAGCGCACGTTTGCATGGGCCGGCTCGAAAGTGGTACCGGAGAGTACGAGAAAGCAGTGCAGGAGTTCGACCGCGCGCTTGCCATCGAACCTACTAATGACGACGCCTACCGCAGCTTGGCCGACGCATACGAAAGTCTCGGCCAGCCTGCCAAGGCGGAAGAAACCTGCCGTCGCGCGATTGATTTGCGCCCTCAATATTGGGCCGGCTATAACTGGCTTGGAACGTTTTACTATCGCGACGCCCGCTACGCCGATGCGGCCTCCATGTTCTCGCAGGTGGTTGCGCTGGCCCCCGATAGTTTCCGCGGCTACTCCAATCTGGGCACTGTTTACTACTACCAAGGCCGATACGCCGATGCCATCTCAATGTTGCAGCATTCCATCGACATCCGGCCCTCGGCTGAGGCCTTCAGCAACCTCGCGAGCGCCCACTTCTATCTTCGCCAGTACGACGCCGCTGTCTCCGCATACGAAAAAGCCGTACAGCTCAGTCAGAACAATTACATCCCGTGGTGGAACCTAGCGGACGGTTACTATTGGGATCCGGGTAAGCGCGCTCAAGCCGACCAAGCCTACAGAAAAACGATTTCGCTTGCACGCGAAGCCCTGCGCGTGAATCCGCGCGACGCCTACGCGCTCGGTGTCGTGGCTTACTGTTACGCCATGCTGGGCGAGCGAAAGCCTGCGCTCGATTATCTGCAACAAGGCCTTAAGCTGGCTCCGCAAGATTCCGAAATGCGTTTCAAGGCCGCTCTGATTTACAACCAGTTCGGCGACACCGCGCAAACCCTCGCTTGGCTCAGCAAGGCGCTGGCCGGCGGCTTTTCCGCCACGATTGTGCGCGATACGCCGAACTTCGATATCCTTCGGTCCAACCCCCGGTTCGAAGCGTTGTTCAAAACTTGATGTTCTCTAGAAAAGGAGAAGCGATGAATCACACGGCAACAGGTCGGGCGCAACGAAAAACGGTAACGATTCGCGTCAATCACAAGGGAGAAGTTCAAGAGGCCGAACCCGAGTATTTCGAGATTTCCAAAAGTAATCAGGAAGAAGTGATCTGGCAGATCAGCGATCCGAAAGTCTATTTTACGGTCGAATTCGAGGAGGAATCACCGTTTTACGAGTCGCAGTTCAACAACGATTTTCCCGCATCGGGCCTAGTGCGACGCAGCGTTCTCGCTGATCCGCAGAAAAGATACAAGTACACCGTCAGAGCGGGCGGCGCGGTGCTCGATCCGGGAGGCTGGATCCAAAAATAGGCTCGGTTTGAAGCGCCCCACTTGTCGGTGCGAATGTTGGGACGGGTGACACATGCCTCGCTTCCACACGTGGGGCGTTTCTAGTTCGCCAGCGCGCGCGCTTCACACCTCCGGTTTTACCTGTAGGTCTTCTGGCTACGGTTGCCGTTTCTTCTGCGCGCTAGGCGGCAGCAAGCCGTTGATCCGCAGGTAAACGGAAAGCGTCGCGTAGTGGTCGATCAAGTCGTTGTTAACTTCCATCGCTGCGCCGAATCGTGTCGTCGAGCGCCCGCCGAACCCTGGAACGGATTCGTCGAGCTTCGCGTCCGTCAACCCCGAAAACGCCTTTCTGCAATAATCCATCGAAGCCTTTAGCCCTTCCACCAGCTTGTCTTTATCCGTCTCCGCAACCTTCTCCGCTTGCGGAGGAGGAGTAGTTCCGCCGACGGTCGAGCACACGTAGTTATTCACCTGCGCGATGTGCGCCATCGTGTGTCCTACGGTCATCCCTTCCGGAGTCGGATGGTAGGTGTACTTATCCACGGGAAATTCCTCGGCAGCGGCCACCAAGTTTGTCGCGTACCTGTCGAGAACCTGCCGCAACTGCGTAGATATGGGATCGCTCGTCGAACTCTGCGCCCGCGCGGTCAGCGGCAAGGCCAAGCCGATTACCGCCAACCAAACCAATCGCTTCATGTTGTTTCTCCCCAGAGCTAATTTTGCGAATCAACTTGCCAACCAAAAGCTTCGCCCAAAGCCCTACCTCGCGCATCGTAACCCTTCCCCCGCCTTCGACACAACGATCTTGGCGCCCGCGCAGCGCCCAGTAAAATCGGCGAGCCTCCTGAGGCTCACTCGCCCTTGCAGCGGGCGCGGGAATTTGTACCGCCAGCGTCCCGCTGGCCTTCTTCTTTCACGGAGTTAGACGGCTGCTCAAGCTTTCGGGAGGCAGGCCTTTTGAATTTGAGGGTAGCCCATCATCGCGACCTTTGCGAGGGTGGGGCCTTTTGCTTCCGACACAGACAAAGTATCGGTTTTTCACGTGGACTCGGATAACGGAAGAAAGGCCGCGATGCGTTCAGCTTACCCGCGAGCGGTAGACCGATCTGGCCGGCATCGGCTGCGCGCCCGCGGGCGGAAACACCACGCCCCAAAACTTGGGCGAGGGTTCCAGGAACTCGAAGCCAACCAGCCTTTTGTTCAGCTGTATCGGCCCCACGGAAACCACGCGAGCTTCCCTGGCTTCGCTGGTAGCTCGGTTGACCACCACCAGCTTCTGGCCCGCGCAGACGGCACATTTCAGAGCCACGAGCCCGCCCCACAGGCTCACCTTCACCGAATGCGTCTCTTCGAGGGCGAAGCGCTTGTTCGTGCCGTGCTCATAGATTCGCATCGCTACGCGCAAGGTCACACGACTGCTGCGCCGCGTTCTTCTCCCATTTCCGTTGGGCGTGCTTTTTTCCATGGACCCCCATAGATTGGCAAGGCGGGGCCCTAGGATGGACGAAAAACCGAATCTCTCCAATGGTACCGAAGAACTAAAGGACTTTCCCGAAGCCTTCGCCTTCGCTTTGCCCCACGATACCCGGACCATCCGGCTTGACCGCCTTAGAAGGATGAATGAACATCTCTCCGGCCCCGCGAGCCCGTGCCCGCTCAGGCGGATTACGGAAAAAAGGGCGCGCGTCTGGACGAGCGCGGCGTCATTCTGAGCGGAGTCCTGCGCCTGTTTTCTTGCGCGCGGTGTGCGCGCGGCGCGGGACGGAGTCGAAGAACCTCTCTTGGAAGTAGCCGCGAGCCTGCGATGACATCGAAGAGTCTGTCGTCGATGGGGAGGAAAAAGCGATGAAGTTACGATGCATGGTCACGGCCGGAATTTCCACTCTGCTGGTTCTCACATCCGCGGCGCCGCCACTTCGCGCACAAACCGCAACGCCAAAACCCGGCGATGAAGCGTTGGCCTCCTGGAATGAAATCGGCCGCAAGTTAATTACCATGGCTGAAGACTTTCCCGAAAGTAAGTACGAGTTTAAGCCCGCGCCGCAATCGCGCACGTTTGCGGCGCAGTTGCTCCATGTTGCCGGCACAAATTACGCGTACGTCAACGCGCTCTCCGGAAAGAAAATGGGCCCGGACGATAATGATCCCTCGCGCAGCGTCTACAAAACCAAAGCCGACGTTGTGGCTGTGCTGAAGAAATCCTTCGCCGACGGCGCCGCGCTGATAAAGGAACACGCGAATCAGTTGAACCGCATCATTACCGACCCCGACTCGGGCCGGCCGTCCAGCGAATTGCTTTCGTGGCTGAACGATTGCGAGCACTCCGGCGAACACTACGGCCAGCTCGTTGTCTATTACCGCGCGAATGGCCTCGTTCCTCCGGAATCGCGTCCGCGCCCCAAGTAATCCCGCGCAAAACACGCGTTCGAGTAGCGGCGCTAGGAAGGGCTGGCTCTAGCCAGCTATAATCCCACCTCTCCATGATCACCGTCTCCAAAGAAGACTACTTGAAAGCGATTTTCGAAGCTGAAAGTGAAGGCGAAGCCGTCATCTCAGCAACGCTCGCGAATTGGCTCAAGGTTTCTCCACCTGCGGTCACCATGGCTCTTCGCCGGCTAAAGCGCGACTCCCTAGTGGTTGTCCAGAGAGACGGCCGCGTGCGGCTGACCCGTCAAGGGCGCCGGATCGCAAAGCGCGTCGCGCTTCGGCACCACCTCATCGAGCGGATGCTCACCGAGATTTTTGGCATGCCCTGGTACCGCACGCATGACGAAGCCGAGAGATTGGAGCACGGCGTCTCGGCCGATTTCGAGTCGCTACTGGTAAGAAAACTGGGTCGAGGCGAAGCCTGCCCTCACGGCAATTTTGCGATGGTTGACGGCCCCGCGCGGAAGCGCAGGCGAGGGCACAAGCTGCTCTCGGAAGCGCAGCCGGGCCAGAGATATACCGTTGCCAGCGTGTATGAGAGGGATTCCAAGCTCGGCGAGTTGCTTGATCGGCGCGGCGTCCGGCCCGGAAGCGATATCTACCTCCGCGCGCGCCACTACGACCAGACTCTCTCGATCCAAACCTCTGCCGGTCGCATTGTTCTCGGCGGTCCCGCCGCCGAGAAAATCTGGGTGGCCTCTTCCCGCACCGTTCGACCACCAAAGCATAGTTAGCCGCAGTTAACCTGTGCTACTATACCCACGCTAACATACGGGGGAGAAATGGCAACGAAAGTTCCACAGGCCGGCCACGTATCCTTGGAGGGCATCCACAGCACCGTCCAAGTGCCGCATCATCGGGCTGGCTTTTGGGAGCAGTGGCGCGCTTTTGTCGGGCCGGCGATTCTCGTCAGCGTCGGCTACATGGACCCCGGCAACTGGGGCACCGACCTGCAAGGCGGCGCTCAGTTCAAGTACGGGCTCTTGTGGGTGGTCGGGCTGGCCAGCCTGATGGCCATCTTCATGCAAGTCATTTCCGCCCGCCTGGGCGTGGCCACCGGCAAGGATCTTGCGCAGTGCTGCCGCGATTGGTATCCCCGCTGGACCCGCTGGCCCAATTGGCTGATGAGCGAAGTGGCTATTGGCGCTTGCGACTTGGCGGAAGTGCTCGGCAGCGCCGTAGCCCTCAACTTGCTATTCCATATCCCGCTGCTTTGGGCCGTCATCATCACCGGTTTGGACGTGCTGCTGCTGTTGGCCTTGCAGCGATTTGGAATACGTACCATCGAGGCCGTCGTCCTCGTGTTGATTGCTACGATCGGCGTCTGCTACTTCATCGAGATTTTCGTGCTTCCGCAGACCCATCCCAGCTTTCTGGAGATGGGACGCGCGCTGGTATCTCCCCGCCTTCGTCAATCGGGGATGCTCTACGTCGCCATCGGCATCATCGGCGCTACCGTGATGCCGCACAACCTGTACCTGCACTCGGCCCTCGTACAGAGCCGCCAATTGCAGAAAGACGACTTGTCCGTTCGGCGCGCGATCCAGTTCAACACCCTTGACTCAGTCGTTGCCCTGGCCGTCGCCTTCTTCGTCAACGCAGCGATTCTGGTGCTGGCGGCGATGGTCTTTTTCGGCAAGGACAGCGTGACCGTAGCCGGCGGGCACGTGGTCATGTTCAGCGCGGATAGCGATTGGATTCGCGTCGCCTATCTCACGCTGGCTCCGTTGCTGGGAACCGCATTTGCCGGCACCCTCTTTGCATTGGCACTCCTCGCTAGCGGCCAGAGCAGCACCATCACCGGCACGCTCGCCGGACAAGTGGTGATGGAAGGTTTCATGCATTGGCGCATCCAGCCGTGGGTGCGGCGTCTCATTACCAGAACGCTCGCCATCCTACCGGCGGTGTTCATCATCGGCCTCCGAGGCGATAGCAGCGTCACCGATCTGTTGACCCTCAGTCAGGTGGTCCTGGCACTGCAGCTTCCTTTCGCTATGTTTCCGCTGCTGCACTTCACCAGTTCCCGCAAGCGAATGGGCGTTTGGAGGAACGGTTGGTTTCTGTTGGCAACCGGCTGGGCCAGCGCGATTCTGATCACCGCGATGGCGATCTATGGCCTGCCGGACTCGCTCAGAGCTGCGTGGCACGTCATCACGGGCGGATAGGGCGAACCGCCCGGCGACAGAAAAGGAAGAACTATGTATGAAAAGATTCTGGTGACCTTGGACGGCACGCCGAGCGATCGCGCAATTATCCAGCACGTGAAAGAGCTCGCAAAGCTCGCCCAGAGCCGTTTGGTCTTGCTTCACGTGGCCGATGGATGGGCGGCACGAACCTATGGCCCAGACGCGGTTAGTCCCGAGATCGCGGAAGACACTGAATACTTGGAGAAAGTCCAGGCGGAATTTCAAGCCACGGGCATTCCAACGGAGGCCGAACTTGCCTACGGCTCGCCCTCGAAGGAAATCATCAAATGGGTTCAGAAGAAGGGCTGTGATCTGGTGGCCATGAGCACGCATGGACACCGTTTCCTCGCAGATGTTTTTCTGGGCACCACAGCCAGCCGAGTCCAGCACGGCATCAGAGTCCCCGTTCTTCTTCTCAAGGCGAAATGAGGCGCGTCGCGAAAATATGCTGATTCGGCCCTCGCCCGCACTGCTGCTCTTCTTGTTGATGGCCGTAGCGATCCCCGCTGCCGCGCAGGACGCGTCCACAACGCCAGACGCGCCTGTGCAAACGAGCCCGCAAGATGAACCCGAAGCCAACCCCGGCAGGCCCACTGTCTCCACGCCTGCCACTCTCACTCCGGTTGGCTATTTTCAGTTTGAAACCGGGTACTTGGCCGCGTGGCACTCGCCCGAATTCTCTTCACAGTCAAGTGTCAATGAAGTGGTGAAGTTTTCTGTAACACCCCGAATCCAATTGCTGGCAGCGGATCAACCGTTTGCCTATTCCCGCCCGGGAAACCAAACGGCATGGGCTACGGGAGACGTGGCGCTGGGAGTGCAAGGAGTTGTCTATCAGGGAGAAGGCGCGCGGCCGACAATTGCATTGAGTTACTTCCACCGGGTGTACGGGGGCGACGCACCGGACCTCGATATCGGCAGCTTCAGAAACTCAGCGCTGATTCTCGTCAGCGCGGATGTAAAAGGCTTTCACTACGACGCTAACTTCCTATTCAACGAAGTCATCGACTCCGGTATTCACCGCGCCCAATTCGGGCAGACGCTCTCCGTTTCGCATGCACTCGTGAAGAACTTCGGAATCTCCGGAGAAATATGGCGCTTTACCCAGCCTTTTCTCCGAGGCAATGCCATCGGTAACTTGTGGGCCTTGAATTACAACGCGCGAAAGAATCTCGTCCTCGATGGCGGCTTCGATCGCGGGCTCACCAGCACATCCACGCGGTGGGAAGTATTTGTTGGATTCACCTACCTGCTGCCGCACAAGTTCTAGATGAGGCGCGGTTGAGCATGCCCGACTGTACAATCTCATTGAAATTCGGACCTTTCATTAGATACGACGGGAGCTAATCATGAAGCAGCATGCCAGTTTGAGCGCCGTGGGAGCAGCCAGGGGACGTGCCGCACATCTCCTACTCGATGGGGAGCCGAAGATTTTTCACGACCATCTTGCCCTGCAGTTCAGCGGCGCCGATAGCGAGGCATCCTTCCGCGAGAATATCAACGCCACGCTCGCGGAGGTTGCCGCCAAAGCGGGACCCGATGCCGCCCAGAAATCTTTTCGGGTCGCGCGAGCCTCGATGCTCATGCGAAGCCGCTACGCGGAGGATGCGTTGAGCCTGGCGATCGCGCGCGGCATAACGCACTACGTAATTCTGGGAGCGGGTCTCGATTCGTTCGCATGGCGCCGCACTGACTTAGCCGCCGCCGTAAAAGTTTTCGAGATCGATCACCCGGCCAGCCAGCAGTGGAAGCAGCAGCGATTGCGGGAACTGGGCATCGGTCGTCCCTCCAACTTGACCTTCCTGCCGATCGATTTTGAAAGGGAAACGCTGGTAAACGGACTCCGCGAAGGCGGATATCCACTCGATAAACCTGCGTTTGTTTCGTGGCTCGGGGTCACGCAGTACCTCACGAGAGAGGCTGTTTTCGGTACCTTGAAAGAGGTGGCCGCACTGGCCAGCGGAACGGAGATCGCATTCACGTTTATCGTTCCACAGGCGCTGTGGGTCGGCGATGGCCAGCGGATGTTTCCAGTTGCCGTGGCATCCACGGCGGCCAGCGGCGAACCGTGGATCAGCTTCTTTGACCCGGCTGAACTCGCCTCCCAGCTTAAAGAATTGGGCTTCAATCGAGTCGCGCACTTCAGTCCCGATGATGCGAACGATCTTTATTTCTCCGGTCGCGCCGACGGGCTTCGCATCATCGCCGGAGAGCACGTGATGCGAGCTCAGGTCGAGTGATTCGTGCTATTGGTTCTTTGCGGAGAAGGGGCGCAGCCCGATGAAGATGGCGGCGCCGACCGGATGCGATCCGTAAATCGGAGCGAGAACGCTTGGCACTCCGTACGTCGTGATTTGCACTCCCAGCGCGGATTCGAGATCGGGAATTAAATCGAAATCGCGGTCGTATCCGAAGGTGTAAGCCTGCACGTGTCCGATGGGAAGTTCCGTGAAGCCCGTCGGCAACGGATTTTCCCCCACCAGCAATTCATTGGTGCGGTCTGCATTTTCGATGCGCGTCCACGCATGGTTGCGCTTGCGGAATTGCACGAGAGATTCGAAGAGATAGCTGTTGAGAATCGCGTTGTCTGCAAGCGATCGCGTGCGTCCCCAAACCGCGGTGTTGGACCAGTTGCCATTATTGAACGGCCGGTTGTACATGATCGACGCGGTCATGCGCTCCTGATCTTCGTCTGGAAAAAGCCCCTCGGGACTCGTGATTCGCGCATAGGAGTATTGGCCGCTCCAGTTTGTCCCCGGCTGAAGGGTGAGGCGCATGGCCCACGAATCGATTTTCCCCTGATCGATATTCCAGCGAAATTCGTCCGGCTCGCGTCCGTGAAATCCAGAGGCTTCGATCCGCGCGAGGCCATAAGTAAATCCAACGGTGGCGACGTCGGCGGCAACATGGGTCGAATCCTCCTGATGATGGCCGAGCGCGCCCACGGGATCTTCCGACGCCGATTCGCGATGCGGGTACGCCGTGGGACCGATGGCTGGGTCGCCCACGGGCGCGAAGTAAAGCGAGAGCAGTCCCTTCTCGCCAAGTTTGATGTCGTAGAGTCCCTCGAGCGACATGACGAAATCGTGAGGATGCTGCCCATCGGCGATGGGCACGCCGAACGCGGTCTCGCCTTGCTGGAAAAGCAGCGGATAGCGGCGCTGCGTGATCGTCGCGGGCTCCAGAGTGAGCATCGAGCGAATCGTGAAGCACGCCGGGGCCGGCCTTGTGCTTCGCCATGCCCATGAACCAATTGGTCGAGAAAAATTTGTCGCCGCCGCGCGCGCTGGATTGCTGCTCGTCGAGAATGAACACGTTGGCATGGAACATCAGCGTCCAGGAATCTTTCAGTGGTCATGAGCATCGGCACGGGAGTGGAATCCGGCTCGGCGCTGGTGCCTGATGTGCTGTGCGCCATGATTTCCTGAATGAAATTTTGGGGCTGCATGTTCATTTGCCCGCTCGCACCCATTTGCATGCCGGGCATCTGGCTCGCGGCCGTCCCGGAGGCGGCTTGGCTGCTGTTTTGGGGAGTTCCCTGCGCGGTTGGGGGCTGCTGAGCGCCGGAGGGAGGAGCTAAAAACAGAAGTGCGAGCACTGCGACCGGTAAGGCCTTCCTGCGGTACAAAAAATGACGAAATGAGCCGCTTAATTGCATCGAGTTAGAAGGAATCCTGCGACAAACTCGAATGAATTTTGTGTGTTTTGCGTTCGCCTGGCATTCGCCGCGAAGTCGATCGCAAAAATTGCGGCGAGGCGGGGAAAATTCCGGCCGCTAGCGATCCATCTTGAGGCCGACGGGGCCGATATACTCGGATTGCGGACGTATCAGGTGATCCTCTTTGTGCTGCTCGATCACGTGAGCGCACCATCCGGCGGTGCGGCCGCACGCGAACATGGCCACGAACTGGGCCGGCTCGAGGCCAATGGCCTGAAGCACCAGCGCGGTGTAGAACTCGACGTTGGTGCGGAGGTTGCGCCCCGGCTTCACTTCGGCGAGCACGCGCAGCGCGGTTTGTTCCACGTGGCGCGCGAGATCGTAGAGCTGGCGATCTTCGATCTGCGCTCCTTGCAGGCGCTCGGCCACGCGGCTCAAAACTTCGGCGCGCGGATCGCGAACTTTGTAGACACGATGGCCGAATCCCATGATGCGGCGCCCTTGCGCAAGTTCATTGCGAATCCATGGTTCGGCGCGATCGGCGGTCTTGATGTCGAGCAGCATGTCGAGCACCGGGCCGGGTGCGCCGCCGTGCAACGGTCCTTTCAGCGCGCCCAAAGCGCCGGTGACGCTGCTCACCAAATCCGAGCGCGTGCTGGCGATTACGCGCGCCGTGAACGTGGAAGCGTTCATGCCGTGATCCATCACCGTGACCCAATATGCGTCCAGCGCGTGCGCGGCCATCGGATCGAGTTCGCGGCCGTGCACCATGTACAAAAAGTTTGCGGCCAGCGAGAGATCTTTTCGCGGAGCAATCGGCTCTTTGCCTTTTGCGAGGCGCGCGTGCGCGGCAACGATAGTCGGAAAGCACGCGGTGAGCCGCATGGCTGCGGCGAAATCGGCTTCGGGCGTGATGGCATTCGGATCTTTGAGACCGAGTGAGAGTGTGGCGCATGCCATGCGCAGCGCGTCAATCGGAGGAGCTTTTGCGGCGGCGCGAATTACTTCCAGCGCGAGCGGCGGCAACTCGCGCAATTCAGCCATCTCGGATGAAAGTTTCGCGAGCTCTTCACGATCCGGCAGGCGGCCCCGCCACAGAAGGTGCGCGCCTTCTTCAAATGTGGCGTGAGCGGCGAGATCTTCGACGGAGTAACCGCCGACGATGAGCACGCCATTCTGGCCGTCCACGTGGCTCAGCCGCGTCTGAGCGGCGACAACGCCTTCGAGTCCGCGCGGGTTGGCAGTGGCGTTAGGGCTCATGTGATTGTTCGCTATTTGGTGGCGACGGACGAACCGGAAAGCCGCGCGGTGAGCGATTTTTGTTCCTGGCAGAGAGCCGGCGGGAGGCGGTCGCCAAACTTTTCAAAGAATTTGGCGATGGCTTGATCTTCCTCCATCCAATTGCCGGGATCGACTCGCAAGAGTTCGTCGAGCGTTTCGCGCGAAATGGAAAGCCCGTCGAGCGTGAGCGAAGAAGGCGTGGGCACATAGCCTATCGGCGTTTCGGTGGCGCGCGCGCGGCCTTCGATGCGATCAAGCATCCATTTCAGCACGCGAACATTTTCGCCATAACCTGGCCAGAGGAATTTCCCTTTCGCGTCGCGCCGGAACCAATTCACGTGAAAAATCTTCGGAGGATTTTTCAGCTTCGAGCCCATGGCGAGCCAATGGCCGAAATAATCGGCCATGTTGTAGCCGCAGAACGGAAGCATAGCCATGGGATCGCGGCGCGTAACGCCCACCGCGCCGGTTGCGGCAGCCGTGGTTTCCGAAGCCATGGTCGCGCCGACGAAAACTCCGTGCTGCCAATTGTGCGATTCGTAGACCAGAGGAGCGAGATGCGCGCGGCGGCCTCCGAAGATGAGCGCCGAAATTGGAACGCCGGCGGGATCTTCCCAGTGATCGGAAATCGAGGAGGATTGCGAAGCGGGAACGGTGTAGCGGGCGTTCGGGATGCGCGGCAGGTTCGGCGCCCGGCTTCCACGGCGCGCCCTTCCAGTTGATCAAGCCATCGGGCGGCGCGCCGTCCATGCCCTCCCACCAAGGCTCGTGGGATTTCGCCGTCATGGCGACGTTGGTGAAAATGGTGTTGTGATGAGCGCGCCGCGATGACGTTTGGATTGGTTTTTACGTTGGTGCCGGGAGCGACGCCGAAAAATCCAGCTTCGGGATTGATGGCGCGCAGTGTGCCGTCGGACGCGATGTGCATCCAGGCGATATCGTCGCCGACCGTCCAAACGCGATAGCCCTGGGTTTCAAGCGCGGAAACCATCATGGCTAAATTGGTTTTTCCGCAGGCGCTGGGAAAAGCAGCAGCCATGTAAGTGACCTTGCCGGACGGGTCTTCCAGGCCGAGGATAAGCATGTGTTCGGCCATCCATCCGTCTTCGCGGGCCATCCAGCTTGCGATGCGGAGCGCGAAACATTTTTTTCCCAACAGCGCGTTGCCGCCGTAGCCGGAGCCAACGCTCCAGATCAATTTTTCCTCCGGAAAGTGAAGGATGAAGCGGCGTTTGGGGTCCAAGTCGGCTAGGGAATGAAGTCCAGGAACGAAATCGTCTGAGTTACCGAGCCGATCAAGCGCGGGCTTGCCCATGCGGGACATGATGCGCATGCTGGCGGCGACATAGGCGCTGTCTGTAATTTCGACTCCTACTTTGCTGTAGGGAGAACTCACGGGGCCCAGGATGTACGGGACCACATACATCGTGCGGCCCTTCATGGCGCCTTCGAAGAGCGGCCGAACTTTTTCCTTGGCTTCGGCCGGAGCCATCCAGTTGTTGGTGGGTCCGGCATCGGACTTTTGCCGCGTGCAGATGAAGGTGAGGTTCTCGGTACGGGCGACGTCATTTGGATTACTGCGATGAAGGTGGCAATGCGGGTAAGTCTGCTGATTTAGCTCGACGAAGGTGCCATCCGCGAGCATGTCCGCGGTGAGACGATCATTTTCCGACGGCGATCCGTCGCACCATACAATTTTTGACGGCTTGGTGAGACGAGCCGATTCTTCTACCCAACTCTCTAGTGGTGTGGACACCCTGTCTCCGGAACTGCCTACGGGGACGCCGAACGTCGCGATAAAGCCTTGGAGCGTCAGGATGTAGAGTACGCTGCCAGCTTAATCACAATTAAAAATTTTAGGGTAGGCCAATGGGAAATGCAAGGCACAGTGCCGATAGTGTGTCAGTTTCCGATTACCCCCACTACTCAGGACCTAGCTGTGCGACGGCAAACCGAGGCGAGGCCGGCAAGGCAGGAGCAAACAGGAACGCGAGCCGGGCGACTTGAAATTGTTCACGTGGCGCGTCAGAGCTTGGCGAGGACTTTCGAAGCGAGGGCCCTTTCCATGTCCCGCTTCTTTTCAATTGGGGAGTTGCCGTATATGACGAGTTGGAAGACGACATCGCCCTTCTTTACGATGAGCTTCGTGTAGCTGGCCACGCTTGAGTAAAAGGCTTCGTCGCCGATACCGCTGGCCGACGTCATCGTGAGGCGATTTTTTCCGGAGTTGTCGGGCGACTGCGTGGCTGCTTGCAGCATAGCCTTCGCGGCCTGGAACGAACTTGCAGACTCAAGGGCGAGTATGAGGGTCGCGAAGTCCTTCGTGGCACCGCTCGGAGGAGCCCACGTGCACGATTTCAGATACGTGGGAGTCATGTGCGAGCCAGCACCCACGGTGACGCCGACAACGGCGCTGACTTCGGCCGAGGTGAGGAGCGGGCACGCATCGGTGGGCGGCGCGGCGAAGGCCGATGGCGCGGCGGAAGCAACGGTGAGGACGACGAGAATGATTGCGCCAAGCCCGGTTTTCGAGCGCATGGGGGTCTCCTTCGCGGGGATAGCCAACAAACAAAGTATTTCCGTTTTGAGCGCCAAAAGCCGGCGAGATTTTACACCAGGCGTACGAAAGTTGAGAAGAAATCTCTTGTCGCAACACCCCGAATTGTGAATCGCGCGGCGCGAAGCCGGTTAAGACGGCATATTTCTTCCCGCTGATGGCCTCGGTTATACTTCGCGCGAGATGTACGCGCGAAAATTTGAAGCGGAAATGACGATTGGAGCGGAGCGCAGGCCGGTGCCACTCGACTGGCTCGACAGCTTCTGCATGCGCAATTTTACCGGCTCGGCGGAATTCGACGACACGCTGCCGACCGGCGACGGGCGCCTTGAATTGGGGCTGGGCGTGGATGCGACACGGCTGGCGACGGCGATGAGCGAATGGTTTACCAAGCGCGGGAAAGGCAACGGTGCACCGGTGAAGGTGGATTTACGCGAGGAAACCTGAACGGCGCGTGGCGCGGGGCTCTACGAAGAGAGATTCTCCGCAGGTGCATCCGGGACGCGAAACTCGCTTTTAAGGTAGGCGATTTTTGCAACCTTGCCATGTGGCGCAGCGTCTTATAGTGTGGGAACGAGGCAGCCATGAACGATCTGAGGGGGTTTAGGCTCGCCGCAGTTATTTCCACCGCGCTTTTTCTAGGACCAGGGATTGTCCAAGCACAGCGTCCGGCGCCGACGTCCGCGCAGGTGTCTGGACGCACGCTACCTGCTCGCCCCGCAAATACCGTTCGCGCGCGACCTGCTCAGGCGCCTCGTATAACTGTCGCCAGGGCCCGTGGCCGTGCGACCACGGGCACGCCCGTGAATGATCCGGGTAATGCCTTCGCCAGCGGCTTCGGAGGAGCACCATTGTCCGTACAGCAACTGCTCGATCCCGTGCCCGGCTTGGGATTTGACTATGCGGATCTCGCCGCAAGGGACCAGGATCTCGACACAAAAGCCGCCATCGATCCGGCCACGCAATGGCGTCTGGCAATCGCGGAGCGGCTGCTTCGAGACAATCGCGGATTCGGTGGATTCGTTGGAACGGGCGGATACATTCTGGATGGCGGAGGTTATTACACCGTGCCGGAGGAGCCTGCGAGCGAACCTGCTGCCGCTGCGCCAGCGCCGCAGCCTCAGATCATTGTGGTTCAGGCGCCCGCTGCTGCAAATCAGCAGGGCGGCACGCCCGCACCGTCCGCCGAATCGCAGGCACCGCCGCTGCCGGACGTTGGCCAATTTACATTGGTGCTGCGCGATGGGACCAAGATTCAAGCCGTGGCGTTCACTCGCAAGAGCGACCTGATTATTTACATCACCACTGATGGCAGCCGCCGAACGCTGGCTGTTGCCGACCTGGATTCGGCCGCCACGCAGCGCGTGAATCGGGAGCGCGGCACGCCGCTTGATTTGTCTTTGTAGTTGCTCATCGCACAGCGGCGGTCGTCGAGCGATCCGCTAGCGCCATCTGAAAATCACCGCCGCGCCAATCGCCGCGAAAACTGCCGCGTACGCGAATCCAGCCGCGGGGCTTACCGCCGACCAAAGCAACCCCACTACCACGCTCGAAACGAGATCGCCCACTCCGTTCGTCGCGGCGAGGATTCCGAATCCAGATCCGCGCACCGATTTCGGCAGCAGTTCCGCGGCCAGGGATTTCTCGATTGATTGCTGAAACGCGTCGTGTATTCCCGCGAGCGCAAAAAGGATCACGAGGACCGCGATGGTCGGCCGCTCGACGATGAAACCCACATAGCTGAGGACGCCGACCGCGTAGCCGAGCGCCAGCAGTTTTCGTTTGCCAATGCGATCGCCAATCGCTCCAACCGGGTAGGACGCAGCCGCGTCCACTAAATTGTGAAACGTGTATAACGCAACCGAAATCGCGGCGGCTCGGCCGGTGCCGAACTGCGGCGCCAAAATTTGATTGGCACGTAAAATCAAAAGTGTCGGCGCAAAATCTCCGATGCCGTGCGCAAAAACGCCTGCAAGAAAATGCCAAAATGCTTTTGGAAGCTGCGCAACTCTCGCTGCAAAGGAGGCGCTGATCGCGTGCGCTTCGTGCGTTTCAGCTCGTTTTGCGGCGGGGACCAGGAACACAAACGCGAGCGCGGCCACTATGCCGGGCAGCAGCGTCCAGCGCAGGACCCCGCGAAATCCGAGCGTGCCCAGCAACAACGTGGCCGAGAGCGGGCCTAACACCGCGCCGAGCGTGTCCATGGCGCGCTCGAACCCGAAGGCGCGCCCTTCCTGCCCCGGCGCTACCGCGGAAGCGAGCAGCGTATCCCGCGCAGGTCCTCTGCTTCCCCGCCCCATCCATCCGACCGCGCGCAACACCAGCACCACCGGCCAGCTTTGCGCAAGTGCGTATCCAAAAGTGGTGAGCGCCGTGGTGAGATAGCCCAGGATTCCTGCTGGTTTTCGCCAGGCGGGACGGTCCGCGACAAATCCGCCGGCCAGTTTTGCAAAACTGGAAAGCCCGTCGGACACGCCTTCGATTATTCCCAACGCCGCAGCTGGCGCTCCAAGGCTCGCGAGAAAAGCGGGAAGAATCGCCGTGGCCGCTTCGTGCGACCAATCGGAAAAGAGGCTGGTCAGTCCAATGCCGAGTACGCCGCGCGTGAGCCAGCGCTTCGGAGGAGTTGCGATTGCAGTTTCACTCATAGTGCTGGATCAGTGTGGCTGCACGCGGCGATTTGGGTCAACGACCATTCGCGTGCCGATGTAGAATCTCGCGGATGCGAGCCGTGATTCAACGTGTGAGCCGCGCAAGCGTAAGCGTCGATGGCGCTGTTACCGGCAAAATCGAAAAGGGCCTTGTGGTGCTGCTCGCCGTGGGCCGCGACGACGTCGCAGCTACGGCGGCCTCTCTCGCCGAGAAAATCGTGAATCTGCGAATTTTCGACGACGAGCAAGGCAAAATGAATCTCTCGCTGCTCAATACCGGAGGCTCCATTCTTGCAATTTCACAGTTCACTTTGTATGGCGATGCACGCGGCCAGCGGCGTCCAAGTTTTCTGCAAGCCGCGCCGCCCGAAAAAGCGCAGATGCTCTACGAGGAATTCGTTCGCACCCTTCGGGCGCTCGGTGTCGCGACCGAGACGGGAGTATTTCAAACGCATATGTCCGTCGAACTTGTGAACGATGGCCCCGTCACAATTCTTCTCGATTCGGACAAAGTCTTCTAGCGGTCGGGAGTCGCAAACCCGATGCAGTTGTGAATCAGCCCCAAACTTTTCGCGCCGTATCCACGACCAGCTCCAGCTTGCGCCACTGCTCGTCCGCCGATAAAAGATTACCCGCCGCCACCGAGGCGAAACCGCACTGCGTGCTGAGCGCCAGATTTTCCAGCGGCACGTATTGCGCAGCCTCGTCAATTCGCCGCCGCAAATTATCTTGCGACTCCAGTTGCGGCTGCTTGGTCGTAATCAAGCCGAGCACCACCGTCTTGCCACGCGGCACCAGGCGCAGAGGCTCGAAACCACCGGCCCTCTCGGTGTCATATTCCAGCAGGAACGCATCCGCATCCAGCATGCCGAAAAGTTTTTCGCCAATCGCGTCATAACCGCCCTCCGTGAACCAGCGGCTGCGGCTGTTCCCCCGGCAAACGTGGATTCCAAAGATGATGCCATCGCGTTTGAAATGTTTGATCGCCGCGTTGTCACCTGCGATGGACTTCTCGAATTCAGCGTCGGGGTCGTGGCCGCTTGCTGTCATTTGCGCCCGCTGCTCGGGGTCAAGATAGTGCGAATAAAAGGGCGCGTCGAGCTGGATGTACTTGACTCCTTCGCCGAGCAGCCACTGAATTTCGTCGCGCACAATTTCGACGAGGTCGCGCAGCAAGTCAGCATGCGACGGATAGAACCGGTCGCTCACGCCGTGTTTATAACTGGACACCATGAAGTTTGCGGGCGAGGGCAGCGTCACTTTGAACGGCCCAGGGGCGGCTTTTTTCAGGAACGGCACTTCATGCCCCGTCATTTTGCGAACTTTTCGCAGCTTCGCTCCAACCGCTTGCGCCGTGCTGCCTTCCGGTCCGCCTCCCGGACCTTTCCAATCGAGAATCACTTTGTCCGCAACGAATCCGTCCACGGCATCGGCCATATCCGTGAGCCAAGAGCCGCGCCGCAATTCCCCGTCGGTGAAGATGGGTATCCCGGCCTTCCGCTGGCCTTCCAGCGCTTCAAGAATCGCGCGATCTTCCGCCGAGCGCAGGACCTCCAGCGAGATTCGACCTCCCGCGTAATCGGCACGCGCCTGCAAGAGCTGCGACGGACGCAAAAAGCTGCCGATATTTTCAGCGTGATATTGCGTGGTAGGCATAGGCAAGTCTCGCTTTCAGCCGGCAGAATAATGGCAATCTTAAAAGCGAGCGCAATCCTACGCAGCGGATTGGAACGCGTCAAGCTTCCGTGAAATGCTGGGCCGGAAGAGTCCACAAGAGAGTGCGCGTCGCATCCAAAAATCTTGGTGCTATACTAATCGGCGCAAGCTGTCCCGCCACTCGCTTTTCCCGCGGAGAGGTGCTGGAGTGGCCGAACAGGGCTGCCTGCTAAGCAGTTACACCCCAAAAGGGTGTCGGGGGTTCGAATCCCCCCCTCTCCGCCAGATTTTATTTCTCGGTGGCGCGAAGCTTCCGCTCAACTTGCAGGAGAAACCAATTGGATTGGAAAGCCTTGCGGCATGGTGTAGTTGCTCGCGCCCAATAGCAGCAGGGTTTGCGCTACGCCCGATTGATCGAGGGGTCCGGAAAAGAAATAGCCTTGCGCGTATTCACATCCGAGCGACTGCAGCAAACTGACCTGTTCGGCAGTCTCCACGCCTTCCGCAACGACTTCTATTCCCAAGTTGCGTGCAAGCCTCAGAATTGTCTTCACGATTTCGCGGCTTTCGGTGTTGCTCACCATGTCGGAAACAAAAGAGCGATCGATTTTCAGAACATCCAGGGAGAAGCGGCGCAAATAGCTCAAAGAAGAATATCCGGTGCCGAAGTCGTCCATGCATAAGCGCACACCCAAAGTCTTGAGTTCGGCCAGAATTCGAGCGGTGCGCTCCTCATCCCCGATGGTCATACTCTCGGTGATTTCTAATCTCAGATTGAAGGGCGCCGTACCGGATTCATGCAGAATCTGCGCTATGCGGCGGACCAGGTCAGGCTGAACAAACTGCCTGGCGGATACGTTTACGGCCACAGTGAACGACCGATCGGATGGAAACTGCCCGTTCCAGACGCATACCTGGCGGCAGGCTTCGCGCAAAACCCAATTCCCCATCCCCAGAATCAAGCCGGTATCTTCAGTCACGGAGATGAATCCGCTGGGCATCACAAGTCCGAACTCCGGCCGCTGCCAACGCATGAGGGCCTCAAAGCCGGTGATACGACCGTCGCCCAATGAAACGATAGGCTGGTAATAGGCGCGGAATTCGTCGCGTTCCAAAGCGCCCCGGAGATCGGTTTCCAGCCTGAGGCGGTCCACCGCCGCGGCATGCATCACAGGATCACATATTTCGTATCGCGCCTTGCCCAAGGCCTTTGCCCTATTCATGGCGGTGAAGGCGTCGCCTAACATATTTTCGGCCGCGCTATATTCCGTAGAACTCAACGCAATGCCGGTGCTGGCTGTGATGAACACCTCTCGCCCATCGATGACAAAAGGAGCCTGGATGTTGCGTTGAATTCGTTCGGCCACGCGGATTCCGTCGGCGGCATCCTGAATGTTTTCCAGCAGGACTGTGAATTTGTCGCCTGCCAATCTCGCGAGGATGCCGGCGCCTCGCTGCTGCCCTTGCATCGGGGAGGGAGGAATCGAGCGCGACACGCTGTTTTCCCGGCGAATCGATCCGCTTAAGCGTTCGGCCACCAGCGTAAGCAGCCGGTCGCCCGCGGCGTTGCCCAGGCTGTCATTCACTACTCGGAAGCGGTCGATGTCCACGAACAACACTGCAAATTTGTAGTCCGCGTGCCGCTTTCCACGGCTGACACAGAGAGACAAGCAGTCCAGAAAGAATGGCCGGTTGGGGAGATGCGTGAGAGGGTCGTGAAGAGCGTCATGAATCAATGTATCTTCGAGCTTCAGAATCCGCTCTCCAGCGCGCAACCGTGCTTTCAGTTCCTGTGGGTTGCAGGGCTTGACCAGATAGTCGTCCGCCCCGGCCGCAAAGCCAGCGGCAAAGTCCTCTTTGGAAGTTTTCGAAATAAGAAAAATTATGTAGACGTATGGGTGTTCGATGCACTTGCGGATCTCGCGGCAAACGCTCAGCCCGTCAAGCTCCGGCATGAGCCAATCCAGAAGCGCCAGCCGCGGGCCATCGACGCTCAAGAGACATTCCAGCGCGGCGCGTCCGTCAGTCGCTTCAAGAACATCGTAACCGGCCCGAAGCAGGTTCCTTTTCAGCAGATGACGCACACTCGCATCATCCTCAGCGATGAGGACTCTCATTGCGCCACTCCCCAGGCCAGTCTGTGCAATCTAAGAACCACAAAAGCCGTCAAAACATTTGAAAGCGTTCATTTCAAACGTGGATCCAAACGTCTAGACAAGTTTTCCTGGCTTTCTCCGATCCGGTGCTTTCCCGTACATGGACGAGCCAGTCTCAGAGTGGGAATAGAAGGCAGTGCCAGCCTGTGCGCCGGTTCCTTAAGACGTTCGCCCTGAAACAGTTGGCCAGACGGGCTCGTGGTCATGGTCGTGCGTGGGCGACAGCACACCAAGTCCGATATGAACGCAAAGAAACCGAAGAGAAACGCTTTCGACGCACAGATGTTTCTCGCCACCGAGGGAGCGGCCAGGAAACTGCGTGAGTTCCGGAGGGGCGGGCGAATCTTCTCGCAAGGCGACGCTGCGGACAGTGTGCTGTACATTCAAAAGGGCGGCGTAAAGCTCTCCGTTGAAAATAGCGCGCGTAAGGAAGCTGTGGTCGCCATGTATGGTCCCGGCGATTTCATCGGGGTAGGTTGCATGAGAGGTCAGCCTTTCCGGATGGGCACGGCGACCGCGATGACGCCGACTACACTTCTTGCGATTGATAAAACTGAGATGCTGCGCGTGCTTCACACTGAACAGCGTCTATCCGATCGCTTTATCGAATATATGCTCGGACGCAATATTCGAATGGAAGCAGATCTGGTGGATCAACTCTTCAATCCATGCGAGAAACGCCTGGCAAGGGCGCTTCTGATGCTGGCGGGTTATGAAAAACAAGGTCAGGCAGACGCTATCCTGCCGAAACTTACTCAAAAAACGCTAGCGCAGATGATCGGGACAACGCGTTCCCGCGTGAACTTCTTCATGAGCAAGTTCAGAAAGCTCGGCTTTATAGAATGCAACGGCAAGATAACGATCAAGAGAATCTTGTTGACAGCCGCCTTGAACGAGCAAGGCAGCGAAAACTTCGCCGACAAAAATGGTTGCGATGAAAAACACTTCGGGAATTTCAAGAGGCCCAAGGGCGGGAAGACCAACACACGGGCATCTTTCTCGCAGATATTAGCGACCGAGTTGAGAAACGGAATCGGCGGCAGGTATCCGATCTAAACTTCGTCGCTTCGTTCCTCCGGAGGAATATCGTCTTCGGGGCGCTCGTGCGTGCGAACGGGGCCCTCGTCCGCATCCGGCGCATTCTCCACACCATTGATCACGTCCGCTTCGAACGCTTGGCCTTCTTCCACAAGCTCTTCCACGCTCTCGTTGCTCGCATCTTCCTCGCGGGAGAGTCCCTGGAGATCGCCAGCCTGGCCGCCGGCTTCTTCACCCAAGCCGCGCCCCGGCGGGCTGGGCACCCTGCTCAGCCTGCTCGATCCTAAGGACGAGCGCTCGCTGCCCGAAGAAATTTCGCGTGGAGGAGTGCGCTTTACACGCGCAGTCTTTTTGATGAAAACGACCTGCTTCTTTGCCGTTTTAGCTTTCTTCGTCGGGAGCTTCTTTGCGGCTTTCTTTTTTCCGGCAGCCTTCTTGCTGCCGTGTGGCTTTTTCTTCGCTGCAATTTTCTTTTTTGCCATGATGATCCGTATCCCCTTAATTCGACATTCCCTGTGCAGCAGCAATCGCTTCGATTCTAACTCTTCTCAGCGTCAAATGGCTTTCCGGCACAAAAGCGCCACAAGCGCGTCGCGGACTTTGGCGGACGAGGCTCCTTCGGTAGTATTGGCGCGCCATGCGACAAACCCATCGGGCCGAACGATCACCGCGCCGCCGCGGCCGATCCCATACGCATCCGCAAACGTTCTGCTTGGATCGGTTAGTCCATCGTCGACCAATCATATAAACATCGAGACTCAGCCCCAATTGCTTCGCTGCGTCGCGGCCGCTTTCCTTCCAGGCGCGTCCTTCCGGTCCGGCAAGCAACACGAAATTACGACCAAAAAGATCGAGCGAGGAAATCTTCTCTCCGCTACGCTCGAGCAGAATATGCGGCGCTCGTGTCCCCGGGCGTCCTCGGGTCTCGCGGGGATTATCGTGCAGCACACTCTTCTCATCGGGATCGGGAATCACGGCTGCCGAGTGGTAGCAATAACCCAGCTCGATATTCAGATCGTTCTCGATGGCTTGCATATTTTCCGAGCGCAGGTACGGCGCGGAGCGCGTGACATAGCGCGAATACGCCTGCTCCACCGTGAAGGCCGCTGCCGGACGCCTTTCGGCGTCATAGGTTGAAAGCAGATTTTCTCCGGCGATTCCCTTCAGCACGGCCGCAAGTTTCCACGCAAGATTGTGCGCGTCCTGCACGCCGGTATTGCCGCCGAAGCCGCCGCTGGGCGGCATCACGTGCGCCGCATCGCCGGCAAGGAAGATGCGCCCTTGTTGGAAACGTTCGGCCGTATCGGCGCTGGCGTCCCACTGCATCACGTTTTCAATGGTGACTGGAACGTCGTCGGTGCCCAAGCCCGGCGCGAAGCATTTCGAGGCAGCGCTCGTCGGTCAGTCCCTGCGAAACGTCCGTCATGGGATTTTTCGGGTCGCCCAGCCAGTGGACCGCCAAAAAACCGGATGTGAAAGGCTTTCTCGATTCGAAAAAAGCCGCTCAGCGTGGAATTTATCAACGTACATTACGCTGAGGCTTCGGCCGCGCAAAAGCGCGGAGACATCGCCGCGAAAGTAAATGGTGATGCTCTTTGAAAATACTCCGTGGCCGAGCATGCGGATTCCCAGGCGCTCGCGAATCTGGCTGTGGCTGCCGTCGGCGGCGATCATGTAGCGTGCGCGGACACTCGACATCTTGCCACTATCGCGCTCGCGGATTTGCGCGGTCACGCCGCTGGAATCTTCCTCGAACGAAACGAGTCTCCGTTGCGAACCGAAGTTGCGCGCCTAGTTCTTCGGCTCTGCTCTTCAGCAGCGGTTCGAGCAAACTCTGGGTGATAAAGATGCGGCTGCTCGGGCTGACGTCTCGCACGCCTTCGTTCAGGTTGGCGATGAACCACGCCAGCTCCTTGCCAGCCAGTGTTTCCACGGCCATGATGGCGCCGTCCTGCACGAACTGCTCGTCGGATTTTCGTAAGACGATTTGTTCCACGCCGACCGTGCGAAAAATTTCCATGGTTCGCTGGGTGATCATTGCAGCGCGCGGATGAATCGCAGTCCCGCGGTGATGTTCCACTACCAGCGCCGGGATTCCGTGATGTCCCAGCAGCAGCGCCGCCGACATGCCCACCAGGCTGCCGCCAGCGATCAGAACGGGAACTTCAATGTCGCTCATATGGCTCGCCTTCTATGCATCAGGCTCGGCGGTGCTTCCGCGGACGGAACCGAAGCAGCACAGGCTATCACAGGCTTTGCCACGCATGGCTCGTGCGCCACGACTACGGCCTTATTCCGCTGCTGCTGCGACTTACATTCCGACCCAGGCGCTTGCCGGCGATGTTCCGGCAATGGCAGCGCTGGCGTGCTACAATATTTTTGCAAGTCGTGAATCGGCGGAGGACACCAAATGCAATATGGCATGGACATCATGGTTCAAATGATGCGCGAGGAGCTTACGCGTGTCGGCTTTCGCGAAATGCGAACGCCCGAAGAAGTCGACGCGGTCCTGAAGAACGAAAAGAAGACTGTGCTGCTGGTGGTGAACTCCGTTTGCGGATGCGCCGCCGGGAAGGCACGCCCCGCCGTTGCCAAGGCCCTCTCGAATCAGACGCGGCCGGAAATTCTCGCGACCGTTTTCGCGGGGCAAGACCGCGAAGCCACTGAGCGCGCTCGCGCTTACTTCCCCGAATACGCGCCGTCGTCGCCTTCCATCGCGCTGATGCGCGACGGGAAAGTGATCTTCATGCTCGAACGCCGCGACATCGAGGGTCGCGATCCCCACTCCATCGCCAGCGACCTAGCGAAGGCCTTCGATCGCTTCTGTGCTCCAGCCGCCGCCAACACCGCCCAATAGCTCCCGTGGTCGAGCGACCGCCTCCAGCGAAGTCCACAGGGGCTCCTTGACAATTCCCCCGCTTTTGTAAGCTAGCCTGAATCAGGCCGCAGCATAAGGCTGAAGCCTGCTCTTCCACTGACATTTTGCTGCGCTAAAACCCCCGCCCTTCGACTGGAGAAAGAAATGAACGCAGATATGAATGCAGAAAATTCGTTGCCCAATCCTTTTGACGACATCGCAAAGCGCAGCGCGGCGGAATGGGAAAGATTTCTTCTCGACAATCCGCAACTGCTCGATTCGCCCGGCCCGCTGATCTCGCAAGCTTCCGGCGGCGGCTCCGTGCTTCGTTGCTGGGACGACATTCCGAACGTCTTCACGCTGAACGCGCCGGCCATCGAGTGGATGGTCGAAGGAATTTTGCCGCGCGCTTCGGTGACGCTGCTGGCGGGCGAGCCGGGCAGCTACAAAACGTGGCTGGCGCTGGCGCTGCTGCGCGGCGTCGCCACGGGCGGAAATTTCCTGGGACGCAAGTGCGCGCGTGCCAGCGTCCTTTACCTCGACCGCGAAAATCCGCTGGCGGTGATGCGCGAACGCCTCGCGGTGCTCGGCATCGAGCAATCCGCCGCGGCGGACTGCCGCATCTGGGGCGGCTGGCTCGACGACGCGCCTCCGGGCATCGGCGATATTCGCATCCTTGAAATTGCGCGCGAGCGGCGCCCGCTGATCGTTTTCGATTCGCTGATTCGCTTCCATGCCGCGGCGGACGAAAATTCCGCCACCGAAATGTCCATGGTGATGGCCGATCTGCGCGCGCTGGCCAATGCGGGAGCCACCGTGGTCGCGCTGCATCACAAGCCCAAGAGCGAGGGAGCGCACTATCGCGGGTCGAGCGACATTGCGGGAGGAGTGGATACGGCGTGGGCCGTCTCGCGAGATCGCAACGCCGGCCTGCTGCGCCTGGAATGTTTCAAGAGCCGCTTCGCCGAGGAATTTTCGCTCACGCTGCGGCCCGAGCTGACGGGCGTGGGCGAGTTTGTGGTTACTGGCTCACCCGAAGCCTCATCCGAACAGTCTGACATTGAGAAGCTCGCCGAAGCCATCCGCCGCAACCCTGGCCAGCCCAAAGAGCGGGTGATCGAAGCCTCAGGAGTGCGCCGAAACCGCGGTCGCGCCCTGCTTGAACAGTTCGATGGGCAGCTCTGGCAGGTTAAGCACGGCCCGGGCAAATCAAGGCGTTTCTTTCCCGTCGGCGTCTCGCCGACGGCCTTGCCCTTGGACGACATTAGCAACTAGCCGCAGGCAACTCCGACTCGCCGTTCCGCCAACCCCCAGGGTTGGCGGAACGGCGAGTCGCCCAACCTCGGCGCGCCGGCGAACCAGCCAACTGCCGGCTCCTGCCGTTTGGATAGCTCTTCAGTTCCAAATTGGGATGTCATGTAGTTCATGATGCTCTTGCAGCATCGGCTTCCAGCCGGCGTTTTTACCTCGCGGCGAGAGACAGCCAAATTTGCCGGCAACATGCCAGCGCTACAGGAGCGGCCCAGCGGATGGCAAGCGGGTAGCGAGCATCAGGGGCCGGAACGACGCCGAAAAGCCTCATCCCGTGAAGGCGGGGTGAGCTACATGAACCGAACCGCCTTCCCATGTATAATCGGGGCGCGCTTCTGATGCCCGGCAAGGCACAAGCCGCGCTCTCTCAAGAGGAAGACACGGAATCCCGGGCCTGTGGAGGACAAATGAATAAGGTGCGGCGCTATACCCTCATCGCCATCGCGGCAATGCTGACGGCAAGTTCGGCGCTTGCGCACCATTCGTTTGCGATGTTTGACCAGTCGAAGCTAGTCGCCGTGCAAGGCACCGTCAAGGATTTCCGCTGGACCAATCCCCATGTGTTCATCCAGCTGCTGGTGAAGAATGACCAAGGTGTCGACGAAGAGTGGAGCATCGAAATGACGAGCCCGGAGCACCTGGCTCGAGTCGGGTGGCGCCCTGGCACGCTGAAGCCGGGCGACAAGGTGATACTAAACATCCATCCCATGCACGATGGCACCAAAGGGGGCCAATACGTTTCGGGAACCGGGCCGGATGGACCCCTGGCGGGCACGCCAACACCGTCGCAAGGTCAAGGAAAATGAGGCTGCGCAAAGAGGTATTCGCCGTGGCGCTCTTACTGACGGGCGCGGTAGCTTGCGCGGCCGCTGGAGGCGCGTCAGGACACTTGCCGGACTGGAGCGGCCAGTGGGAGAACGTGGGCGCGACGCCCGACGCATCAGGAGGATTCAACCAGTCACTTGAGCAGGTCCTCAAACAGATGCAGTGGTCACCTCCGCTGAATGCCGCCACGAAAGCGAAAGTTGATGCGATGCAGGCGAAGGAGCGCGCGCGGCTTGCGGCGGTCGCACGCGGAGAGAATCCCGCCGATGCCTTCACCGCTTGCACGTTCGGCTATCCGGGCATAATGCTCGATACGCCGTTGATGTTCGAGGTGCTGGCGACGCCGAAAGAGACGGCCCTGATCTTCTCCAGCCGCGAAATTCGCATTATCTACACCGACGGGCGGCAGCATCCCGGCAAGGATGACTTGTGGGCAACGCCCTGGGGCGATTCAATCGGTCACTGGGAGGGGCAGACACTCGTAATGGACACAATCGCGGTGAAAGGCGCGTACGGCGGTCCAGACTCGGGCAGTTCCGTTTCGGCGTTTGGCGACGTGGAGGGGTTCCTGACCATCGGAATTCTGACCCAGCAAGCGCATTTCATCGAGCGGATGCGGATGATCGACCCAGGCCATCTGGAAGATCAGATGACCATCATCGATCCGGCCAACCTCACAGCGCCGTGGCATATGAGGCGGACCTACGAACGAGTGACGCACATTCACCGCATGGTCTACGAGGACTGCGAAGGCGAGGACCGCAATCCGATCGTCAATGGCAAGTTTACGCTAGCGCCACCGCCGTCAGAGCAGCCGCAGCAGCCGGCACCCGCCCCGCAGAATCCTCCGCCCTCCGCACCTAAGTAACTTTCCATCTCGCGTTAATTGTGTCTGACTCGCCTTCGCGAGAGCCGTCATCCTGAGCGGACGTGCTTTTTCTCCTCGCGCGGTTTCTGCGCGGCTCGAGACGGAGTCGAAGGATCTCTCTTGGAAGTGAAACATTGCCGCGGTCTACATCGAAGAGAGATTCTTCGACTGCCTGTCCCGGCGCTTCGTGCAAACCCAAAAGCGCGGGACATTTCGCTCAGAATGACGTCGGGTGCATTCCGCAGGAATCGTGTTAGCATGTCGGCCTTAAATTTATTCAAGGCGACGCCGCGCGCGGTTTATCGCGAATGAGGCGTGCTACGGGGGGAATTCGATGAAGAAAATTTACGCAACTGTGATGATGGCAACCGCCGCACTGCTTCTCGCCAGCGCCGCACACGCGCAGGTGACGCTGAACTCGGCGAGAGTCGGTGCCCAAGACACTACTGCGTTGGCGAAGTTCTACGAGTCCGCGTTCGGCATGTTTGAGGTAAATCGCATCAACGTGCCCGGCGGAGCGGAGATCTTCCTGAACTTCGGCGCCACGGCCGACGCCGCAAAAGCCAACAAAAGCACGCCCGTCGTAATCACGCGTCGCGATTCAAACGACCTGAAGGACCCGATTGCGCATCTGATCTTCGACGTGAAGGACATGAAGGCGACCGTCGCTGCTGTCGCGGCAGCTGGCGGCTCGATGGCCGGCGAACCCCGCGCGTTCGGAAACACTGGCATCATGATAGGCATCGCGATCGATCCAGCCGGCAACCGCCTGGAACTAATTCAACGCCCATAAATTACCGCTTGTATTTCTCCGCCCCGCGATCAACTGCCCGTCATCTATTGACGCAGCAGGCACCGTTTGCTACGATTTCGCTGCTGCTTTACCGCAGCGCTTATCCAGAGTGGCTGAGGGGACAGGCCCTAGGAAGCCACAGCAACCTGGTGCAATTGCCAAGGTGCTAATTCCTGCCCTTTAAAAGGGCTCCCAGGCTCGCTTACCGGCGATCTGGGAGAGCAGGGAGAGATAAGATCCTCAACTGGCCCCGAGCCTTCGGGGTCGATTGAAGATTCAACTCCCAAACTGAAGTTCAAAGCAGCGCGCGTATCCGCATTGCGTGGATACCGTGCCAGCTTATTTTGCGCCGCTTAGATCGGCGAGGACCCTGCTCGATCATAGGGTCTTTTGCGGATCGCAGCGAGCGCCAAGGGAGTTACACCATGAAATTCGCCACACGAACGATCCACGCGGGCCAGCCGTCAGAGCCGGAAACGGGCGCGCTGGTCGCCCCGATTTTCCAGACCTCCACGTACGAGCAGGAATCGCCCGGCCACGATAGAGGCTTCTCCTACTCGCGTACGAATAATCCCACGCGCCAGCGCCTCGAAGGAGTGTTGGCTGCCCTCGAAGGCGTCGAACACGCGGCGGCGTTCGCGTCGGGACTCGCCGCCGAAAATGCCGTGCTGCAAGCCTACCTGCGGCCGGGCGACGAAGTCATCATCCCGCTGGACGTTTATGGCGGTACCTACCGCATCCTCAATAAAGTTTTTCAGCCGATCGGCGTGGTGACCAAGCAAATTGATACCGGCAACCTGAAGGCCGTCGAAGCGGCGCTTTCGTCGCGCACGCGCTTTGTCTGGATCGAGACGCCCACGAATCCGCGCCTGCTAATCAGCGACATTGTGGCCATCAGCAAGTTGGCGCACGGCACAAAGACTTCCCCAGTGGACGGCAAGTCGGCGGTAGGAGATCGGCCGCTCGTCGTCGTGGATAATACGTTCGCGACTCCCGTTTTCCAGCAGCCTTTCGAGCTGGGCGCGGACATCGTGGTCCACAGCGTGACGAAATATCTTGCCGGCCACTCCGACACCGTGCAGGGCGCGGTGCTCGCCAAGGACGCGGCCGTGTTCGAGCCGATCAAGTTTCTGCAGAATGCCACGGGCGCCGTTCCTTCGCCGTTCGATTGTTGGCTCACCATGCGCGGCTTGAAAACGCTCGAGCTAAGAATGCAGCGTCACCAGGAAAACGCCACCGCGATTGCGAAAGCGCTCAGCAAACATTCGCTGGTCCGCCAGGTTTATTTCCCCGGCCTGCCGAATCACCCCGGACATGAGATTGCGCGAAAGCAGATGACGGGTTTCGGCGGCATGGTTTCGTTCGAGCTGGATGGAACGATGGAAGAGGTGATTGCGTTCTCGTCCTCGCGACGCTACTTCGCGCTCGCGGAAAGCCTGGGCGGCGTGAAAGCGCTGATCTGCCACCCCGCCACGATGACGCACGCATCCATTCCTCCGGAAGCGCGGGCGCAACTGGGCCTCTCGGATAGCCTGCTGCGTCTTTCGCCGGGCTGCGAAAACGCGGAAGACTTGGTCGAGGATCTGCTGGAAGGCCTCGCGAAGATCGGCGACGCCCGCCATTCGCGCAAGCCAGTCAGCGCGTCAGCTCGCTAGGCCGTCTGCTGTCGGGTTTCTTTTCGTAGCGGCACAGCACGGGGTCCCCAACGCGCCGCTTTCGCGTGCTGGGGTGGTAGCATGCTGCGCCCGGCGCGCACATGCTTGGCGCGCAGTAGCCATCCGCCGCGCTAAGCGGGCGCACCTTTGCTGTGCGCCGTCATTCGGAGCGGAGTCCCACGCTTTTTTCTTACGCGTGGTGTGTGCGCGGCGTGGGACGCAGTCGAGGAATCTCTCTTCGATGTAGCCCGCGCCACCTAGCCCGTCTCATACCCTCGAGTTTTCTCCCCGCCAGTCCGCGATTTTGATATCTTTGAAATCCCACGAGGGACCCTTATTGATGCCAATTCGCCACGACTGGACCCGCGAAGAAATTCGGCGGATTTACGAGCTTCCGTTTCCGGAGCTGATGTTTCAAGCGCAGGCAACGCACCGCGAGTTTCATCGTCCGGAGGAGGTGCAACTCTGCCGTTTACTTTCGATCAAGACCGGCGGATGCCCGGAAGATTGCGCCTACTGTTCGCAAAGCGCGCACTACAAAACGGACGTCGCCCGGCAAGAACTGCTGAATCCCAGCGAAGTATTCGCCGCGGCGAAACGCGCGAAAACTGAAGGAGCCACGCGCTTCTGCATGGGCGCAGCGTGGAGACAGGTCCCCGAAGGCAAAGATTTCGAGCGCGTGCTGGAAATGGTGCGTGGCGTCGCGGCTTTGAACATGGAAGTGTGCTGCACCCTCGGCATGCTCACCGAATCGCAAGCGCAGCGGCTGAAGGAAGCGGGCCTGAGCGCCTACAATCACAATCTCGATACATCGCCGGAATTCTACGGCGAAATTATCAGCACCCGAGTTTACGACGACCGCTTGCGAACCATCGCCCACGTGCGCAAGGCCGGAATCACCGTTTGTTGCGGGGGAATTCTCGGCATGGGAGAAACCGACGAGGATCGCATCGGCCTGCTGCACCAACTGGCAAGCCTCGAGCCGCATCCCGAAAGCGTTCCGATCAACATGCTCGTGCCCAGCGAAGGAACGCCGCTAGGAAACGCACCGGAACTCGATCCTTTGATTATGGTGCGAACGATTGCCACCGCGCGGATCTTGATGCCCGCGTCGAGGGTGCGCCTTGCCGCGGGACGCAGGCAAATGTCTTCGGAAAGCGTGGCGCTGTGTTTTCTCGCGGGCGCGAATTCCATTTTCACAGGAGAGAAACTGCTCACCACTCCAAATCCTGCTGCGGATGACGATCGAAAGCTGCTCGACACTCTGGGTATGAGGGCCATGCAGAATGCGTGATCGCGATCCACACGCGATTGAGCAGCGCATGCGTCGCGAACTGGATTCGCTCCGCGAGCGATCGCAATTCCGCACCCTCGCACTTCCCGCCGGCATCGATTTCTCCTCGAATGATTACTTGGGACTTGCCTACGATTTGCGTCTGAAGAGCGCCGTTGCGGCAGCGGCGGCACACGCGACGAAAGTCGGCGCCACGGGCTCGCGCCTGCTCTCCGGAAATTCCGGCGAATGGGAAAATCTGGAACGCGACTTCGCGGAATTTGCGGGCACGGAGGCCGCGCTGTATTTCGGATCGGGATACGCAGCGAATCTCGGTCTGCTCACATCCGTGCTGAAGCCCGGCGACATCGTTTTTTCGGATGCGCTGAACCATGCAAGCCTGATCGACGGCCTCCGGCTTTCCGGCGCGCAGAAAATAATCTATCCGCACCGCGATTTACAATTTCTCGAAAACGCCCTGCGCGAGCACGCCAACGCGCCCGGATCGAGATTGATCGTCACTGAGAGCATATTCAGCATGGAAGGAGACGCCGCACCCCTGGATGAACCTCTAGCGCTGGCGCGAAAATATCAGGCCGAGGTGATGCTGGATGAGGCGCACGCCACGGGAGTCTGCGGGCCGCAGGGACGCGGAATCGCAGCCGCCGGCGGCCACGAGCGCGACATTCTCGCCATCGTTCATACCTGCGGAAAAGCTTTCGCGAGTTGCGGCGCATTCGTGTGCGGCAGCGCCACGCTGAAGGATTATCTCGTCAACCGCGCGCGGACTTTCACTTTTAGCACCGCGATGCCCCCGTATATCGCGGGGCAAATTCGCGCGGCTGTCGCAATTGCCCGAGGAGCAGACACGGAGCGCGATCACCTCGTGCGAATCTCCTCGCAACTGCGCGAAGAGCTTGCCGTTCGCGGTTTCGATTGCGGCGCGAGCACCACTCACATTGTTCCCGTCATGCTCGGCACAAACGAGATGGCCTTGCACGTCGCGAGCGAACTGCAACGGGCCGGATTTGGCGTGAAGGCCATTCGTCCGCCCACAGTTCCCGAAGGCACGGCGCGCATTCGCCTCTCGCTCACCAGCCGGATCACCGCCGGCGAAATTCATCGCTTGGTTGAGGCGATGGACGCGGCCCGAAATTCGGCGTATCGAGCTTGGTCCATCCATGCGGTGCATGCCTGAAAGTTTTTTCATCACCGGCACCGATACGGGCGTGGGCAAGACGGTCGTTTCCGCGCTTCTCTGCGTGGGCCTGGACGCCACCTACTGGAAGCCAGTTCAAACGGGCACGCGCGAGGGCACAGACACGGAGACCGTGATGCAGTTGGCGCAGCTGCCGCGCCAGAGGACGCTGCCGGAAAGTTATCGCTTCAAGCCTCCGGTTTCGCCTCATCTCGCCGCGAAATGGGCATGCGTGCGAATCGAGCTGCGCAAAATCAAAATGCCCGCTCCAGTGCCAGGCAGCCTGATCGCCGAGGGCGCGGGCGGAGTGCTCGTTCCCCTGAATCGAACGCAGCTGATGACCGACTTGATGCGGCATTTGAACCTGCCTGTGGTGCTTGTTGCGCGTACCACTCTCGGCACGATCAATCACACTTTGCTTTCGCTGGCCGCATTGCGCGCCGCACGCCTCGATATTCGTGCGGTGGTTATGGTTGGAAAGCCAAATCGCGAAAACGAAGCCGCCATCCGACGCTACGGACAAATTCCAGTGGCCGGCACGGTTCCCTTGCTGAAACAAATCAATCGCGCAACTCTCAGTGCAGTTTTTCGCAGAAGCTTCGATCGCGGGATGTTTCGCTCATGACTACCGATTTGCGAGTCTGGCATCCCTTCACGCAGGAAGCGCTCGATCCTCCGCCGCTTCGTATCGTCAAAGCCGAGGGCGTTTATTTGTACACCGAAGACGGCCGGCGCTTCATCGATGCAATCTCGTCCTGGTGGGTGAATATCCACGGACACGGCCATCCCGCGATTGTTTCGGCGATCGCGGAGCAAGCGGCGAAAGTGGATCATGTGCTGCTGGCGGGATTTACACATGATGCGGTTGAGGAGCTGCGCTGCGCTCTGAGAAAAGTTTTACCAGCCCCGCTTGAATACATTTTCTTTTCTGATGATGGGTCCACAGCCGTCGAAGTCGCCCTCAAGATGGCGGTGCAGTATTGGCAAAATACGGGCAGGTCGGAGAAGCGTTCAATTGTGGCGCTCGAGCACGCGTATCACGGCGACACGGTGGGAGCGATGTCCGTGGGCGCCGATTCGGGCTTCAACGAGCCTTTTCGCGGCCTGCTTTTTCCGGTCCACCGCGTACACTCTGCTTACTGTTACCGCTGCCCGGTAGGAAAAACGCGCGCCTCTTGCAAAATCGATTGCGTGGAGCACTTAGAAAAGCTGTTAGCAGAAAAGCACGGCGAGATTGCCGCAGTGATTGTAGAGCCGCTTTTACAAGGCGCGGGCGGCATGATCGTTCATCCTGTAGAATTCCTGCAGCGTGTAAGCGATTCATGCCGTGAACACGATGTCTTGCTAATTGTGGACGAGGTTCTCACCGGTTTTGGCCGCTGCGGAAAAATGTTTGCGTGCGAATTGGCAGGCGTTACCCCAGACGTGATGTGCTTGTCCAAAGGGCTGACGGGCGGGGTCCTCCCGATGGGCGCCACGGTCTGCACTGCTCGCGTTCACAATGCATTTGTAAGTCCGGACAGAAGCCGCACGTTTTATCACGGGCACTCTTATACTGGAAATCCCATCGCAGCGGCGGCGGGCCTGGCGAGCCTGAGCATTTTCGAGCGTGAGCCGGTCTTCGAGCGCATCAATTGCATTGCCGCGATTCACCGCGAGCGGCTGGCCGCCATAAAAAATCATCCCGCCGTGGGAGACGTTCGCTCGATTGGCACTATGGCGGCTATCGAACTGAAAGCCGACGACGCAGGATACACTTCGAAAATCAGAACGAAGCTGTATCACTTTTTCCTAGACGTCGGATTGCTACTTCGGCCTTTGGGCAATATCGTATACGTCCTGCCGCCCTATGTGATTTCGCAGCGGGAACTGCACTACGTTCACGACAAAATCGCGGAATCGCTGGATAGGAGCTGGTCTTGAATCATCGATTTTGTGGGCGCGATCGACGCTGAGGGTGCGGAGGAAACACGGTGACAAACGAAAAAGCGGAAGCACATCCGGCCGCTAAGCCTCTGGTGGTCGGCATTGGAGGCACCACCCGCACCGTTTCCTCCACCGACCGCGCGCTGCGCATCGCGTTGCAAGCAGCGGAAGAAGCCGGGGCCCGCACTTTTTTATTTGGCGGAGCCTTTTTGTCGCAGCTTCCACATTTTGCCCCGGAGAATCGCGAGCGAAATGAAGAGCAGCGCCAGTTCGTCGAAATGGTTAGAAAATCAGATGGCGTGATCGTTGCCAGCCCCGGATACCACGGAGGCGTTTCCGGCCTCGTGAAAAACGCACTGGATCTGCTCGAGGACTTACGGGAAGGCGATCGGTGCTATCTGGATGGGCGCGCGGTGGGATGCATCGTCACCGCGGCCGGCTGGCAGGCCTGTGTAAGCACACTGATGGCTCTGCGCTCGATTGTGCACGCACTTCGCGGTTGGCCAACACCACTGGGCGCAACGCTGAACACCACCGGTGCGATTTTCGATCCATCGGGTAAGTGCACTGACGCGAAAGTTTTGGATCAGCTCAATACTGTCGGGAGGCAAGTGGTCGAATTTGCGCAAAAACATCGTTGAGGGTAACTTCGGCGTCCGTTTTTTTTTCGTTCGCCTGACCGTTCGACCCGTTAATGACCCCGACACAACGTTTCATTTTGGGATTGGCGTCGTCTTACCACAGGAATAGATTGATAGCCCGGTCTGTGTTAAATAGGTTGTCCGGCGCAATCGGGCCCAAGGAGGGTAAATGTGGGGAGAGAAAAAGCAGGAAACTCCCGCTAGGACGCCGCTCCCGCAGCAGCCTAGGCCGTACGTTCCACCTGCACCATCTTTTTCTGGGGAGGCTAAGACTATGGCACCTTTGGATTCGGGTTACCCGGCGACGTCCGACCGCAGCAGCGGAGGCACGGCCCGGCTCGGAGCAAGTCTGCACGTAAAGGGCGAAATCACAGGCAATGAAGACTTGGCTATCGACGGCAGCGTCGAGGGACTGGTTCAGCTCGAAGATCGAAAGCTGACTATCGGCGCGAGCGCTCGCGTGACCGCCGACGTGATTGCCCGCGAAGTAGTGGTGTACGGCAACGTGAAGGGCAATCTTAGAGCACGCGACCGCATCGAGATCAAGAAGGACGGCTCCGTGGTTGGGGACCTGACCACCGCGCGAATCATGATCGAGGACGGCGCGTACTTCAAAGGCTCGATTGAAATCGATAAGGCCGGCGATTCAAGCGACAGCAGCGATCTCGACAAGCCGTCGTTCACGAGAGCGTCTCGGACTCCTGCAACGGCCTCTTCGTCGGATTAAGCCTCACAGTTTAATGACTCGGCGAGCGGGCCGCGCAAAGCGGTCCGCCCCGATCCGATCCGCCGGCTCGATCAACGCTAAGGTGGTGTGTCCACCAAGCTCAGCACAGACGAACGAGATAGTCGCCGTTCGCTTGCTCGAACTGAAGCTTTTCCTCGCGCGAAAGCCACCCAATCGCCATAAAGAAGACGCTTTGCGGCGCGTTCACTTCTTCCATCAAGGCCGCAAAGCTGAGCGGCCCCTCCCGCGAGAGTGTTTCCCAGATTGTTCCTGCCATTTCCCCGATGCCATGCTGATTCACGTTACGCGCTCCTTGGGCCTCTTCCTCTTTGAATCGTTCCAGCCAGCAGGATGCGGCCGCCTTCCGAAGTAGACGATCGAAGACCTCAGGCTTCCAGCAAGTAGTTGTCGTCAGCGAAGCCACAATTGAGGTCATACCAAAACCGTCTTCTCGGATTTTCGGCACGCCGCGTTACACCGCCATAAGCGGCGGGTAAACGCTTCTTGAAACACACTCGCGTCGTTGCGTGTCCAATCCCCTGAGGTTACAATCGGACGCTTCACCGAAGGTGTGGGGGAACCGACTCTGGAACTTTCCAGCAGCGGAAAGGGAGGAAAGACGTAATGCGAACGAGAATCTTGCTATCGCTTCTAGCTTTGGCATGCCTGGTGCCACTTGCCATCACTCCTGCGACTGCACAACAAGGACCGCCGCCCGGTGGTGCCGGCGGACGTCCGGGAGGCGGTGGGGGACGCCCGATGATGGGACCGCCTCTGCAACTAACGAGCAGCGCGTTTACTGACGGAAGCATGATTCCCGACAAGTACACCTGCTCGCCGGATGGAAAATCGATGACGCAGCCAGCCAACATGACTTCGCCGCCGCTCTCCTGGGTCAACGCGCCAACCGGCACGCAAAGCTTCGTGCTGCTTTTGCATGATCCCGATGCGCACGCGCGCAAGGCCTTCGACGACATCACACACTGGATGATTTTTAACATCCCAGGGGACGCAACGTCACTGCCAGAAGGCGTTAAAGCGGATTCGACCGTTGGAGTGCAAGCGGCCAACGTCACCGGCCAACCGATGTTCTTCGGCCCGTGCGCACCCGCCGGACCTTCGCACCACTACACGTTCGAGCTTTTCGCGCTGGATACGAAACTCGATCTGCAGAAGGGTGCCAGTCGCGATGACGTGCAGAAAGCCATGGACGGCCACGTTCTCACCGGGACCGTGCTCATCGGGTTGTTTCACCACCAGCCCGGCTTCCAGATGGGTCCACCGCCGCGGTAAGGATTCGTCTGATCTAAAGAGAGGCGGGATCGTTCACCGCGAGGGGTGAACGCATTCTCGCCTCTTTTTCTTAGGCTCTTGCCAGGGAAATTGTTTGGATTGAACAGGACGTCAGGAAAAAATCAGGAATCTACGGAGGACAACCCTAGAACAGGCCGGGAATTTTCAGACCCATCGTTCCGGACATGCCGCCGGTCAGGTCCTTCATCTGCTTGGATAGCTCTTCATCCACGTGCCGGGTGGCTTCGTTCACCGCCGCCAGCATGAGCTCCTGCAGCATCTCCTGATCCTTGGACTTGAAAACCTCCGGTTCGATGCGCACTTCGGTAAGTTGCTTCTGCCCGTTCATTTTCACGTACACCATTCCGCCGCCGGCCGAGGCTTCGACGGAAATTTCCCCGATGCGCTTTTCCAGCGTTTCTTGCACCTGCCGGAATTGCGCCAGCATTTGCTGTAATGCTTTCACTTCCATGCTTTATTCCTCGCCCGGGCGTTTGATTCTGGAAATTTGCCCGCCAAATTTCTCGAGCATCGCCCTAACGACTGGATCCTCTTCAAAACGGGCCCTCAACTCCGAACCGCGAGCCGTGAGCGTCCGCGCGGAATCCAGTTTAACACAGACGCGGAGAGGCTGGCCTATCACTTGCTGCACGGCTGTGCGCAAACGTTCCATCGCCTCGCGTGGCAACATTTCTGCGAGCGCGCTGTTCTCGGTTGTGAAAAAAAGCCGAAACTCGCTGGCTTCAATCTCGCATCGCGTCGCTTGCTCCAGAAACGACGACAATAACTTCGATTCCTGCAAGGCTGCCTTGACCGCCTCCAAGCGCGCGCCTGCAAGGCCGTCAGCCTCTTCGGCGGCACGCGCCATAATTCGAGGTGGGGACGGCGGTAACGGAGAGGCGGGTGCAGGCCGCGCTGATCCAGCGCTCGCAAAACTTCCTGATGAGGGAGAAGAACTCACCGGAGCCGTGCGCGCACCTGCTGCCGTCGAAGAAGCCGCAGCGGATTTCGCGGATGAATTTAGCGGCGGAGCAATGGAGGAAGGCAGTGGCGCATATTCGGCTGCTCGGACTTTCTCGCGAGGACGCACACCGCCCTCGCCACGCATTTCAGCCAGCACTTCCTCGAGCGGAGCCAATTTTTGAGCGTTGATGAGCCGGAGCAGGCCCATTTCAAGGTGTAACCGCGTGTCGGGTTTCCGCCGAAGGTCGTCGTCGGTGGCCAGCAAAATATTGAAAAAACGCGTGAGGTCTTCTTCGTTGAATTTTGCCGCCTGCTGTCCCAGGCGCGGGCGCTCGTCAGGAGGGGCCGCTACTAGCTCGGAGTCCGCCCCGCAAACGCGCGCGACAAGGAGATTACGGAAATGACGGATCGCCTCCCGGCAAAAGTGCTGGAGATTTTGTCCTTCGGCAATCAGCCGGTGAACCAAGCCCAGCGCGCGTTCGGCTGACTGCATCTCAATTGCGCCGACCAACTCGTCCAGCACGCTCTCGGCGACTACGCCCAGGAGCTCGCGTACTTGAGCGTCGGTAATCGTGTCCCCCGAGTAAGCAATGGCCTGCTCGACCAAAGAAAGACCGTCGCGAAGGCTGCCTTCCGCCGCACGCGCAATTACCGCCACGGCGCCCGTCTCGATACCTAGGTTTTCGGCTTTCACGATCCGTTCGATTGTGCTGGCGATCTCCTGGAACGTGAGCGAGCGGAATTGAAAAAGCTGCGCGCGCGACTTGATCGTGTCCGCCAGGGCCTCCGGCTGAGTGGTGGCTAGGACAAAAACGACGCGGTCGGGCGGCTCCTCCAGTGTTTTTAGCAGCGCGTTCGAAGCCTCGTCGGTGAGCTGATGCGCCTCATCTAGAATCACCACTTTGTAGCGGCTTGCGGCGGGAGCGTACCGCACCATTTCTCGAAGCTCGCGGATCTGATCGATACCGCGGTTCGAAGCGGCGTCGATTTCCAAGACATCGAGTGACGTTCCCGCGGAAATTTCGCGGCATGAATCGCAGGTATTATCCGGCTCTGCGGTGATGCCATTCGCGCAATTCAAAGCCTTTGCCAGGATGCGTGCCGCTGTTGTCTTGCCCACGCCTCGCACGCCCGAAAAAATATATGCCTGAGCCACGCGATTTGACTTGATCGCATTCGCAAGAGTCCTGGTCACGTGCTCCTGCCCTACGATTTCGCTGAACAACTGAGGACGGTATTTTCTCGCGATAACCTTATAGGCCATGAAGTTAATCTCTGGACTTCGCTCGACCGCCGCTGCGATGAGAGGAACTTCGGGTACTCCGCGGCACACGAAGCTGACCCGCTACCGTTGCTCCCTTCCGGGCCTGGCGGGGTTCGCGGGGAATCGTTGCACGGAGCCCGAAGTTCCACCGACCGACGGACCGCGCTAAAACTTTTTCGCGCTCCGACCGCTCCGCGGAGTCTAGCACAGCGTTTTGCGCCGTGAAAGGTTGCGCTCCGTGTCTCGGCCGCTTCAAAGTCGCGCATGTTGCGAAGAAAACAGTTCAGTGTTCAAGTTCTAATCGGGGTGGAGCGCATAACGATCTTCAAGACTGTCTTCGCTGGTCAATGCGTTGCCATCAGTCGGACACCAAAAATCTCGAAGCGGGGCGTTGACCGAAAGATCGAGGCAATAGGAGGCAGTGCCCATTTTGAAACTGTGGTTCCAGTTTGGAACGCCGTTTCGAGATTTCGATGAGGCGACACGTGCCGAAAGATTGTCAACAGGTTGCGGTATCTTCCAATTCGTCACCTATCCTCGCGGACTAATCCTCAGCATTCAAGTGGTTTACCAGCCCGCCTGACCGAATAGCGTTTTTGAGCACCGTCGAGCCGAATCGGACTCTTTGAGCGAAGCGATGTTGGCATGTGCCGTGCCTTATACCGGCGATATGGGAGCCCTTGCGGTACACGCGGGTGTTGCCGCCACGCGAAAAAATCTGTCCGTCTGTGTGCTGGACAGTGATCCAGGTCAAGTGGAACTGGCGACGAACACACTTCAACGCGCCGGCTTCCCGGCCGTAGGTACCACAAGCCCAGCAGAAGCCTTGCAAAACGTGAGAATGGGGCTTTGCCGCGTCGTCCTGATCGACTGCAACATGTCGGCAATGGATGGATTCACGTTTCTCGAAAAAACCTTGCAGCATGATCCCGGAATGCATGTGCTCTTTGTTACCGGGTCCTATTCGGTCGACTCGGCGATCGAGGCTATCAAGCGAGGAGCCTACGATTATCTGTGTAAGCCGGTCGATTTGCCGCGGCTTGTTAAAACGCTTGATGATCTCGCCGATTTATTCTGGCAACGCTCCGAAATTCGCCACCTCGAAGATAAGCTTCTACAAAATCTGCACTTTCAAGGCATCGTGGCCAAAAGTCCGGCCATGATGAACGTATTCGACCTGGTGAAGAAAATCGCGCGGCATTACACCAATGTTCTGATCACCGGGCCCACTGGTGCCGGAAAGGAACCGGTCGCCCGGGCGCTGCACCAGTTGAGTCCGGTAGCACAGGAGCGGTTTGCCATCTGCAATTGCTCGGCGCTGGTCGACACCTTGCTCGAAAGCCAACTCTTCGGACATATTCGAGGAGCGTTCACCGGAGCGACCGACACTCAGCCGGGCCTTTTGGATTACGCCAACGGCGGAACTGTCTTTCTGGACGAGATCGGTGAAACATCGCTGCCGCTCCAAGCGAAATTACTTCGCGTGATTCAAAACCGCGAAATTCAACGAGTGGGATCTCCTGAAGTAAGAAAGGTAGACGTACGAATTGTGGCGGCTACCAATCGCGACCTTCGCGCTGACGTTTTGGCCGGTCGGTTCCGAGAAGATCTATTTTACCGGCTCAGCAGCATCGAGATAAGAGTTCCCGGGCTTACCGAGCGCCCCGAAGATATCCCCGTTCTCGTTCAGCATTTTCTGAAGAAATATGGGCACGCTTATGGAAAGAAACTACAGGGGCTATCGCGCCGCGCGCAGCTCGTCTTGCGAGACCACAACTGGCCCGGCAACGTTCGCGAACTTGAGAATGTAATTTCGAGCGCCGCGATCATAGCCAATGCGGATTTTATTGACGTCGGAGACCTGCCCGAACATCTGCGCAAGCCGCAGCGAAACGGATCGCAAGCTGCCGGCGAGTGGCAGCCGCTGCCTCTTGACGAGGTTCGCCGCCTACATATTCAGCGCGTGCTTGAAACGTGCCGTGGCAATCGCGTGCGTGCGGCGCGTATGCTCGGCATCGGCCGCACCAGCCTCTATCGTTTCCTCAAACGGACAAGCAACCAACAGCCCGTGCCATCGGCAGCCTACTAGCGGTCGAGAAAGGCGCGAAGCCTCGCGTGCCCGGAGCGGCTGACAGGAAGCCGCGTTCCCGCGCTGAGCACGGCAATATGCGAATCTTTCCCGTAAGGCTCGATTTTAACCACTCGCTCGAGGTTCACGATGTACGACCGGTGGATGCGCAGAAACCGTGACGGGTCGAGCGCGCCTTCCAGACTCGATATTGTTTGCTGCTTCAGGTGTTTCCTGCCTTCCGAAACCAGAGCCACATAGTCGTCCTGGGCTTCCGCGTAGTCGAGTTTTCCCACCGGAATGATGAAGACGCTGGTCCCGTTGCGAACCGGAATCCGGTCGAGATATTGCAACGGCGGACGGGCGGCTGCGGCAAGGTCGTTCGCCGGAACTGGCACGGGCGGCAACTTTCCAGAAAGCCGCTCTTTCGCGCGCTTCAGTGCGGCGTCGAAACGGTCGGCGCTGATTGGTTTCAAGAGGTAGTCCACAGCGTGAACTTCGAACGCGCGGATCGCGAAAGTATCGTACGCGGTAACGAACACCACGGCCCGGTTCGCGCCGATCAACTCCAGCACTTCAAAACCGTCGAGCTTCGGCATTTGGATATCGAGGAACAACAGATCGGGTTCGAGCTCCGTGGCAAATTTGACTGCCTCAAAGCCGTTCGCGCATTCGGCGATGATTTCAACCTCTGCATGGGCGGAAATGTACTCGCGAAGAACTTGCCGTGCGAGGTCTTCATCGTCCACAATCATCGCGCGAATTTTCTTGCTCCCTTCGTGGGTCAAGGGGTTCGTTCCTTTCCTCCCGCGGGAAGACTGAGTGTCACTCGAAAACGGCCGTCCTCCGTCGTGGCGCCGAATGTCGCGTTACTTCCATAGCGCGCTTCCAGCCGCTGTCGAACGTTGGCGAGCCCCACTCCGTTTCTGCGGCGTTGCGGGGCCTGAGGATCAAACGGGTTCTCGATCGCGATCGACAAATATCCGTTGCGCTGCTTGGCTTCGAGCCTGATCCAGCCGCCTTCGACCAGATTGGCGATCCCGTGCGCGACGGCGTTTTCGACCAGAGGTTGGAGCAAAAGCGGCGGCACTTGAGCGGCGAGAGCCTCCTCTTCGACCGACTCTTCCATCTGCAGGCGCGCGCCATACCGTATTTTTTCGACGGCTAGAAAAGCGTGGACCAGCGACATTTCTTCCTCGAGCGGAATCGACTGCTTTTCCCCAAGCCCCAGCGTCCGCCGCAGGAAGTCGCCGAGCAGGATGCACATTTCGCGGGCCTTGGCGGCATCAGAAGCCGTTAGAGCACTGATCGAATTCAAGCTGTTGAAGAGAAAATGTGGATTAACCTGCGCCTTTAAAGCTCTCAGTTCCGCATCGCGTGCAAGCACGCTCGCTTGCATTACGCGAGCCTCGGCTTCGCGCGAGGCTTCCACAGCGAGCAGTACGTAATGAAATCCCACCGCCAGCAGGTATAGCAAAACACCCGTTCCAAATAGGAGCGGGAAATCCTTGGATAGTCGCGCATCAATCCCATGAAAGTCGTCGAGCCCCGCCAGCATCCTGCCCAGCACCCGCGCCACCAGCAGCCACAATGCGCTGGCTACAAGCGCTCCGGCCACGTGTGTGAACAAAAAACGCGGCAAGCTCGAACGATCGAGCGGCGTCGCTAGGCATGGGTACCACGCGGCCAGGCATACGAAGGCATACAGAAGACACAGAATGAACGCGACCGTTGATGCCTCAACCCAGGTCAATCCGCCCGGAACAGCTAAAAGATACGTGAGCATTCCTGCGAGTGGAATCCAGCCCAGTAGATAGAGGAGAAGCCGCCGAAGTTGGCCAAGAATCGGATGCATGAGCGCGGTTAGTTTTTGAGGTTGAGGCCGCCGAAGATGGCAACGCCTTTGACGATCAGCCTCTTGGTAGCAGGCGCAGCCGGATCAGAACCATTGGACTTCTGTTGCTCTGGGTGCAAAGTTCTGTCGCCGCAGCCGCCGAAAATGCCCACGGTCTCGAGCACTACTTCCCAATTGGGCGGCACTCGAATATCCCCGCCACCGAAAATGGTGACAACATCGATTTGCGTCTGGGCGCCCTGAATGTCGGATTGGGTTAAGTCGATATCGAACCCACCGAAGATCGTCACGATTTCGCCGCCCGCGAATCTATTTGTTACGAGACGCCGCTTGCCACCCCAAAAAATATTCACCACATTTAATCGAGGCTCCGACGAATCGTACCACTCGCCGCCACCGGACCACTGCGCGCGCGTAGGATCGTAGCCTTTCCAGCGCTCCTCGGCTCCGCCCGGGTGCGCGCCCTGACTTGCATCAGCTCCCGGTGTGACATTCGACTCCACTTGGCCGGTGCTGCCGCGGGGCGGAATGCCGCCCGGCGGTTCAGGAGCGCCTGGAGGAGCTCCGGGAGTGGGAGGGTACCACCGGCCGTGCCTTTCGTACCTTTGGAGTATCAGTAAGATTCCTACGCAAATCAGAAAAACGGGCCAGATCGTCCCGAAACGGATGTGGCTTAATCCGAGTTCCTCGAGTTGGAACGAGATTCCAAGCAGAACTAGGAAGGCTCCCCAGAAAGTTCCCGTCGAATTTCGGCGCGTCTGCAATTTGTTGACGCCCACATAAATCAGAATTAGGGGCCAGAAAAGAAATATCTTATCAGCTTCGAGAAATCCAAGCTGATCTAGCAACAGAATAACGCCCAGCATCAGAATCACGACGCCGATGATTAGGTGCCTGCTTGGGTGCCGTGTATCAAGCACTAGGGTTTCCTCCGTTGTGTAACACGCGCCCTCCGCCTGTGCCGAGCTTAAGGGCTGCCAAAATGGCGAGGCCGAATGCGACCAGCAGCAGTGGCCAGAACCTCAGCATCTCCGTCAGGCCCGGCGTGCCCAGATGCATCGCCACCAGATTCCACGCGTTCATCGCGAGCACGTGGATGATCCAGAAGCCATCGACGTTGAATTGCCCCTCGCCAAGCTGGCCCCATTGAAACACGATTCCCAGGAAAATCAGCATGATGGCAGCCATTATGGCGGCGACTCGGGAAATGGAGGTCTGGGAAAGAAGCCGGGGTGTCGCGTCTGTCATTGCCATCTCCTCGTTACTTAATTCAGCGAGCATGCGCGGAGATTAACGGCAAAGATTGGAGGCGTCTCGCAGTTTTCGGCGTGTGGCGGATATTTACCGGCGAACGGCGGAAGCTACAGCGCCGATGCTCTTGCAAGCCTTAAGGGGAGAAATATGATGTGACGAAAAGGAAGAAACATTCGATTGCCATGCGTTTACAGAGCCATCCCCAGCACCATGGCCGTAATCAACACGCATCCAAGCATTATCATCAGCCGCAATCGTTTCTTGCGGATTCCATAGACCACGATGCCCAGCATCGCGAGAGAACAACCGAGCTCCAACCAAAAACGTGGCGAGCCGAAGCCGCCGGTCCAATCACCGGCCTCCTCCCGCATCCAGACAGACGCAAAGGCGCTTGAAGCAGCCAGCGAAACAGCGATCAATCCGCCCAGGGCAATCCCCTTGCCCCAGTCGGGTACCGACCAGCCTTTTTTTGTATCGCCCCAGTCAAACCAAGTTTGGGCGACTACAATGGCTACCAATATCAAAACGAACAGCGCCACGCCCCCTCCTCCCAATCTCGCCCGGGCGGAAATAACTCACGGTGGGCGACACAATACAACGGATGCTGCCTACCCTCAGCGCGAAATCCGCCACCCCTTAGACGATTTCGCTGCTCCGACAGACACCCACTTCTTGTGGAGTCGCTTGAGGCACACGCTAAAAGTGCCTGGCGATAGCAAACTCAGCGCAATCCGCCTACCAAAGTTCCTACAAGGGGGATTATCCAGATCCCAGCGCCCGGCGCCACTATCTGCCATTTGCTGAGCGGTCAAGCGGTTCTGCTGCTCGTGGGATCATTCGACCGACGACGAACCCGCATTTTCATTAAGTGAGATGCAACGAACGGGCAACGCGCATTCTCGTCGCGGAATCATTTTGCACACTGGGAACTTCAGGTCCTAGAACCTCCCAACGTCCTAGTACCGACCTCGTCGACCTATCGTCGCATTGCAGTCCTCGCAAAGCGGTGCGGTGTCAGCTGCGAGGTGCCCGATCAAATCTGCTAGCATGTGCGACTCATGCGATCGCCTTGGATCATCGCTCACCGTGGGGCCTCGGGCTATACGCCCGAAAACACCATGGCCGCGTTTGAGCGCGCCGTGCAATTAGGAGCCGGATTCATCGAGACCGACCTGCATCTCACACGCGACGCCCGGTTCGTCGCCATCCACGACGACACCTTGGAACGCACCTCCAATGGTCGCGGGGCGGTGCGAGACCACACCTTGGCGGAACTCCGCGCGCTCGACGTGGGTTTGTGGTACGACCGCCAGTTTGCGGGCCAGCGAATTCCTACACTGGAGGAAATCCTCGCTTTTGCCCGCACGCATGACGTGGTTTTCTACCTTGAGATAAAGCACGGAGCAGCCTGGGGCATACATCACTCACTGGTCGGGGCGCTGCAGAGCGCCGAAAACGCAGCGAGAACTGTGGTGATCTCCTTCGACGCATCCACGCTGGCGCCTCTGCCGAAGCTGGACCCAGGGATCATGATGGGCCTCCTCGTCGACCACACAAGGCCCGACCCGGTGAAGGCGGCAACGGAACTGGGCGCGCGGCAACTCTGCCCTCGCGCCGATCTAGTCACCTCGGAACTGGTGGATAGAGCCCATGCTGCTGACTTGCAGGTGGTCGCATGGACCGTCAACGATCTGAAGCAAATGCGCTCGCTGATCCAAACCGGCATCGACGGGATTATGACCGACCGACCTGATCGCTTGCGCGCAGTTGTTGAGGATTCTATCCCTAATGCGTCTTCGGGCTGAAGATCGACGCCCATCCGCCTCATCGCAAACTCGAAAAGAGTGACGCAAAGTCGGCGAGTGAAAGTTGTTCGGCCCGTGCATCCAGGCGCTGGCCGCAGGCCGCCAGCGCGCCTTGAATCGACTGAGCTGAAGCGATTGCCTGCAAATTGTTCCTCAGAGCTTTTCGCTTGTGAGAAAAGCATATCTGCACGAATTTGAGAAACTCAGCCTCGTCGCCTATATCGAGCGACTCCCGCTCCCCCGGCACTGTCATGCTCACTAGCGCGGACGTTACGCGCGGCGGAGGGCGAAATGCGCCGGGAGGAATCCGGAAGACAATCTCAGGTCGCGTATAAAATTGGCATGCTGCTGAAAGATACGCAAACGCGCGGCTGCCCGGACGCGCTACTACACGCTCGGCCACCTCGCGTTGAATCACGATGTGCGCGGATTTCAGCATCTCGGCGCAGCCGAAAAACAGGTGAAGAATCGGAGACGTGATGTAATACGGCAAACTGCCATATACGCGAAAACGCCCGCCCGCTAATTCAGCCAAGTCCATTTCCAGCACGTTTCCAGTGACGACCTCCACGCCGCGCCATTCATCAGGGTGTCGCTGCTGGGCTTCTTGCAAACTCCGCGCAAACTTCAAATCTGCCTCGATCGCAATCAAACGCCCAGAATGGGCCGCGAGCAGGCGAGTCATCTCGCCGTGACCCGCTCCGATTTCGATCCAGGTCTCATCCTTCTCGCGCGGCAGAGCAGCTAGAATCCGCTGTTGCCAACTCTCGCCCGCCAGAAAATGCTGTCCCATCCGCTGTCGCGTCATCGCGGGCCAGTTTAGCAAGGTTCGCGAATTCCCCGCCGAGTTGTGTTTTCGCGGAACGGATCTTCGGCGTTGTGCTTGACGCGTCACCGGCCGTCCGTTACCGTTTTAGTTGTAGTTCATCGTCATGAAAATCCTTTTTGTAGCCTCCGAAGGACTCCCCTACTCAAAGACCGGTGGCCTCGCGGACGTCGTCGATGGTTTACCCAAGGCGCTGCATGAGATGGGGCACGAAGTTGTCGTGTTGCTGCCGCGCTATCGCGGCAATAAGGCCAAGTCAGTTCTGATTTCCAGCGTCACCGTTGCGCTGGGCGATAGACTGCGCTTTCCCGCGATCGTAGAGGGCCAGCCGGTCGGCGGGGTTCGCTATCTTTTTGTGGATGACCCGCCGTTCTTCGACCGTCCTCAACTCTATGGAGATAAGACCGGCGACTATCCGGACAACCCCGAGCGCTTCGCCGAATTTTCCCGCGTCGCCATCGAATGCATCAAGCGCGTGTGGCTCCCGGACGTGGTTCACTGCCACGATTGGCAATCGGCGCTTGTACCTCTGATACTCCGCACCCAGCACGCTCAAGATCCCGTCGTTCGCTCACTTCCGGTCGTCTTGACGATTCACAACCTCGCCTACCAGGGAATTTTTCCTCAGTCCGCGATGCGGTCCATCGGCCTCCCGGACAATCTCTTCACCATGGATTCCCTTGAATTCTACGGGAAGGTCAACTTCCTCAAGGGCGGCTTGATCTACGCAGACTACTTGACTACCGTGAGCCGCCGCTACGCGAAGGAAATTCAAGCTCCCGAATTCGGCGTTGGCCTCGAAGGCGTGATCCGCAAGCGTTCCGATCGCCTTGTCGGAATCCTGAATGGCGTGGATTACTCGCAGTGGAGCCCGGAAAACGACACCTTCATCGCGCAAAAGTATTCGGTCAACGACTTGGACGGAAAGAAGTCCTGCAAAAAAGATCTCCTCGCTGCTTTCAAGTTACCCGAAGAAAATATCGACCGTCCTCTCGCCGGGATCGTCTCGCGTTTCGTGGACCAAAAGGGCTTTGACTTGATCGCAGAAATTGCTCCCGCCCTCATGAAAGAAGATCTCGCACTCGTGGCTCTGGGGACCGGCCAGCCGGAATACGAAAAGCTCTTCAGAGGCCTTGCCGAGAAATATTCAGCCCGCGTCGCGGTCAAAATCGGGTACGATAACGCACTGGCCCACAAGGTCGAAGCCGGTTCGGATATTTTCCTCATGCCGTCCCGGTACGAGCCTTCTGGATTAAACCAGTTATACAGTTTGCGCTATGGTACCGTTCCGGTTGTACGCGCAACGGGGGGACTGGACGATACCATTCAAAGCTTTTCACCTAAAACTCAGCAAGGGACTGGTTTCAAGTTCGAGCCATACGAACCCAAGGCCCTGTTGGACTGCGTTCGAACGGCCTTGAAGCTTCACCATGATCCAAAGATGTGGCAGGCTGTTCAGGCAAATGGCATGAAAAAAGACTTCTCCTGGAGGGTTTCGGCGGCTGCCTACGTCACGCTGTATGAGGCGGCTAAGCGGTCCCGAATCCCAAGAGGCGCAGCATCATCTAAATAGTGCGGTTTATCCCGGCCCTCAACCGGTCGCCGCCATAAGAGGAAAAAATGTCAGATAACATTCAATCAGTCAGTGATGCCAGCTTCCAGGCCGACGTCATTGAAGCCAGCAAGACCCAGCCCGTAATGGTCGATTTCTGGGCGGATTGGTGCCGCCCATGCCACATGCTCACGCCCACCGTCGAAGAGGTCGCGCGCGAACATGCCGGCAAAATCAAAGTTGTAAAGCTCAACGTCGATGAAAATATGAATGTCCCGGCCAAGTTCAGCATTCGCGGCATTCCCACGCTGCTCGTTTTCAAGGGCGGACAGGTTGCCGATCAGCTTGTCGGCGCTGTACCCAAAGAGCAGATCGTAAAGATCCTCGAGCGCCACATCTCCTAGGCGCATTCCCGCTCAATCCGAAGCTCGCTGGAGCACTTGGGGGGCAGCACGCCTTATCGCTCTCCTTTGACCTAATCGCTTCTCACGCCTCATCTTTTGCGGACGCTGACGCAGCGAGATCTGCTTTCCCCTCGCCGGCAGCAGCCTTGCCCCCTTGGTTGAATCCTGGTTGACCGCTGCCTCATCTAGTCTGCAACGCTCCACGACGCGATTGATTGGCGTCGGGACTGCGTGAAAGTGACGGCTTCGAAGAAAAGGGGACAAAAGCGTGAGCGACTCATTGAAGGGAAAGATTGCGGTGGTAACGGGCGCGAGTCGAGGCATCGGCCGCGCAATTGCAACTCGGCTTGGACGCGACGGCGCATTGATAGCCGTGCACTATGGACGGAATCAAAAGAGCGCGGAAAGCACGGTGCGCGAAATCGAAGCTGCTGGCGGCGCCGCATTCGCGATCGGCGTCGAGTTGGGTTCCGTCGAGAGTGTCGAGCAACTTTTCAAAGCGCTTGATGCAGAGCTGACCAAACGAACTGGAGCGAATCGCTTTGATATTCTGGTCAACAACGCGGGCATTGCGCCTGACTCGCCGGTCGCGACGGCAACGGAACAAACCTACGACGAAGTCTTCGCGCTGAATGCAAAAGTTCCGTTCTTTGTCAGCCAGAAAGCTTTGCCGCGCCTCCGTGACGGCGGCCGCATCATCAATATTTCCTCGGCTGTCACGCGCGTAGCCTTTCCCCAGAAGGCAGCGTACGCCATGACCAAGGGCGCCCTGAATATTCTCACCCTCGAACTCGCCAAAGAGCTGGGCGCGCGAAATATCGCCGTCAACTCACTGTCGCCCGGTTTTACGGATACCGACATGGCCGCTGACATTCTCAGCGACCCGAAAGGCCGCCAGTTTGCAAGCTCCGCCTCCGCGTTCGGCCGAGTCGGCCAACCGGACGACATTGCCGATGCGGCCGCGTTTCTCGCATCGCATGACGGCAGATGGGTTACCGGGCAATACTTGGACGCTACCGGCGGTGCTCTGCTCTAGGCTTCGAATCGTCAACCCCTCGCTTGATTCCGGCTATGAGCGTGAATATAGTCGGAGCCGAGCGGAGGGGTGGGGATGAAACCTAGAGTCTCGTTTCGGTTTGCGGTTCCTTTGCTATTGCTAGCTGTAGCCCTGCCTGCGTGGGCGCACCACTCGTTTGGCGTCGAGTACGATGCCAACAAGCCCGTCACCTTGACGGGTGTCATCACCAGCATCGAGTGGACCAATCCTCACAGCTTCATCTACATCGATGTAAAAGACCCCAGCGGCAAAGTTACCAACTGGAAATTCGAAGGCTATCCCCCCGGCGTTCTTTACAGAACCGGATGGAAGCGCGATTCGACCATCAAAGCCGGCGACACGATCGTCATTTTCGGCTGGCAGGCACGCAACGGCGGGTCGTGGGGGCACGCGCGGTCCGTCACGCTTCAAGATGGTAAGAAGCTCTACTTCGGTCCCGCGCCCGGCACAGGCGACGGCGGAGCCGCGCCGCAAGTCGCGGTACCCCCGTCGAACTAGCGGAGGAAACCGGCATGAGAAATAATCGCGCAATTGTAGCCTTTGTCGCGCTGCTGATCTTACCGGTGGGCGTGGCTGCTCAACAGAATTCCGCCGCGCAAAATTCGGCCGCGCAGTCATCCGCGGCGCAGAACACGCCGGCACCGTATGTCTATCCGCCGCCCGTCAGCCCCAACGTGCCGCGCGCAGCGGATGGCCACCCGGACATGACCGGAGTATGGCAAGGCGGCAGTAACCGCATCGGAACCTGGGAAGACACCAACAACGGTGACGGGCCACTGGGCCAGAGCGGCCCGATCACCTCTTACGCGATCAAAGGACCGCAGCCGAAGCCTCCGTATCAGCCGTGGGCGGCGGCGAAGGTGGTCGAAGCTTACAACCGGCGCGGGATTGATGAGCCGATGGTGCGTTGCCTGCCGCCCGGTGTGCCGCGAACCACGCTGATGGGCTTATTCCCGATGCAGATCGTGCAAACTCCAAAGACCGTAGTCATGCTATTCGAGGTCTTTCACCTTTTCCGCATTATCCCGATTGACGCCAGGCACCCCGACGACCTCGAGCCTAGCTACATGGGCGATTCAGTAGGCCACTGGGAAGGCGACACTCTGGTAGTTGATGTCACCGGCTTCAACGACAAGACTTGGCTCTCCGGCACCGGAACCATTCACAGCGAGAAGCTGCACGTGGTCGAGAAGTTCACCCGCGTGGATGAAAACACCATCGTCTACGAGGACACTGTGGAAGATCCCGTCGTCCTCACCGGTCCTTGGACCCGCCACGGCACGTTAATGTTGCGACCAGGAACCCGCATCCGCGAATACGAATGCGTCGAAAACAACCAGGACATGCAGCGTTACGAAGAACTGCTGAAAAACCCATCTCTCTTCATGCGAAAGCAATAGGTAATCTGGTGGAAGCCCCCGCATTTATGCGGGCGAAACACGCTTCATTAAATTGGGGCTTTAGCCCAGGCCCGCAGCCCTTTTGCCTGGGCTGACCACGATGTCAGTTACCCTTCGCAAATGGCTGGCGTAACCCCGCTTGCTCAAGCAGTGGCAATACATCCTTCGTGAAACGTTTCACGCCATCGATGTAGTCGGGCCACGTCATAATTATGCCATCGAGGCCCACGTCAGACATGCGCTGCAATTCCTCGGCAATGCTCTGCGCCGTCCCAATAAGAGGATGCCCGGCGCCTACAGCCATTCGCCGACGCATGGCCGCAAGCTGCTCGGACCCCGCTGGAATATTGTTCTCGGCGCTGATCGTCGCCATGATGCTATCCATCACCTCGTTGTCGAGGTATTCCACCGCATAGCGATGCAGGTACTCTTCAGCTTCCTTCTTCGTGTCGCGCTGCACCACCGACACGTTCGTCCAAAGCTGGATTTCACGGCCGAATTCTTCGCGCGCCATCTTCTTGTAATTTTCTACGGCCGGCCGCCACTCTTCGGGAGTATCCCCTCGCGGGCTGATGAGCCCGATCTGCGAATTCTTCGCCGAGAAGCGCATCCCAACCGGCGAAAGCGCCGCATTCATGATCGGCACGCCGCCTTTCTGGAGCGGCTGAGGACGCGAGATGGCCTTCTTCATGTGGAAAAATTTCGAGTTCTCGTCGAATTCGCCCGGCTCGGTCCAAAGCCTCCTTACCACCCGCAACCACTCCTCCAGGTAAACGTACCGCTGGTCGTGCTCCACCAGCTCGATGCCGAACATATCGAATTCCCGGCGATTCCAGCCACCAACCACATTCAGCGCGAAGCGGCCGCCGGAGATCGCGTCAATCGTCGCGCACTGCCGGGCCACGAGCAGCGGATGCATCGTGGGCGCATGTGACGTGGCGAACACGCACGTGTTCCGCGTGGCCTGCGCCATCGCCGCGGCCCAAGCGAAAACGTCCAGCACGTCATTCGTGGGATGGTTCGGCTTGCCATCCAAATAGCCCTTCCATCGCGCGATGGGGACGATGGCTTCGAGCCCGGCTTTGTCCGCCACGAGGGCCGCCGCGAGCGTGTTTTGCCACGTCGGATATAGCACCTCTGGAACGAACGTCATGTTCGCGATTGTGTTAGTGCAGAACGTGCCGAGTTTCAGCTTGTTGTCGTTGAAGATGGGATTCGAGGAGCGCTCTGTCATCGCCGGATATTTTGCCAGAGTTTCAGCGAATCACACAGCAGGAATCCCACAATGCGTGGAAAGCGGCCAGCTTTAGCCTTCGGGATCCGTATTTACCGTGGACGATTTTTCTTTACACCAACAACCACTTGCATCGTTTTGACCTGCGGTGTAAAGATTCTATTCGTATCCTCGTAGTGCGTCGATTCGGGCCTGCGTCGCGCTGCACCGCGCCCGGCTCCATGCTAGGGTCTTCCGTCGACATGTCGCGAATCGAGCCTGCCTAGCTGCGGACCACGCGGCGTTCCTCAGCGCCCCGCGCTAGCCGCTTGTCCCCATTCAACCACTTCCTTAATAGCGTCCGGTGAATGCTTGCCCACCGACTCGGCAAACTCCGCGAACGGATAATGATTCGTGATCAGCGCCGCGGCATGATCTTTCCAGCGCAGCTGCGCGCGAGACAAATCGTTCACCGCCATTTGAAAATGTCCCCGCGCGGCGTTCACGCTGCCGAGCATCACCTGATTATCCAACACCAGCTGCCGGATCAATTCTCCGCCGGGTATTTGCAGCGGCCTCTCGCCATCCGGAATGCCGGTGATGACGTAAATCCCGTTCCGTCCCAGCGCGTCCAGAATGTTGAACTCCAGCGACGCAATGCCTGTGGCATCGAGGACCAAATCCATCGCTCCTATTTTTTTCGCCACTTCGCTCGCGGGCACCTGCCGTCCGTCAACGTATTGCCCTCCGATTTTAGCGAGCCACTGGGGACGCGGGCTCGCGGCATCTACTACATCCAAACCGTAAACCTCGGCTTCCCGCAGGCGCAACGCCATCGCTGCTAGCAGGCCCACGGGCCCGAGTCCGGCTACCAGGCAACGCCGCCCAAAGATCCAGTCCGGCGTAATCGCCGCTTCCGGAGACCGCGCGATCTGCAAGCGGGTTGACTCGTCGATCGCTTTTTCCACGATCGTCAGCGGCTCGATCAACACGCCTACAGCCGCCAGTTCGGCCGGCACGTGCACCACATACTCTTCTTTATCGACCACGAATTCCGTTTGGTAGCCGTCCAGTCCGTGAATGCCTCGCTCTTTGTATTTTCCCGTTTGGCACATGTCGGCGCGGCCCATATTGCAGGGCGCGCACTCGCCGCATCCGCGCCTCACCGTGAACACCGCGAAGTCTCCCACCTTCACGCGCTTCACCGTCGCGCCAATTTCGGTTACTTGCCCAAACATCTCGTGGCCGATCACGAGTTCTTTTTGGCCCTCGGGCGCATCCGCTCGTCCTCCCGATACTTCCGTGCGATCCGTTCCGCAGATCCCCACGCGGATGACTTTCATCTTTACGTCGTTGGGCGCGCCGATTGACGGCTCCGGCCGCTCCACAATCCGTGATCCCTTCGTCCCTGGTATAATTGCAATTGCTTTCATCGTTGTGTCTTCCTTTCGCCCGGTGCGCTCTCTCAGCTTGCGCGCCCCTCTCAGCTTTCATCCTCTCTTTCAGTATCGCACGCGCGCCTTCCGGGTCCCCACGGAACATCATCCAGCCTCTCACGAATTCGGTCACGTCAAGCTAAGCGGAGGCCAGCGGTTTGGGCGCTGCGCCAAACGCCGTTGTAACGAGAGTGGCAAGGTAGGTGGCACTTTGGCGCGGTTCGACTTCCTCGCGTTGTGATCGCTTTTGCCCTGCGCTATTCTGGCTGGCGATGGTGGATATTCATTGCCATATACTTCCCGGCATCGACGACGGCGCCGAATCGCTCGAAATCGCGCAGGCGATGGGTGAGATGGCCATCACCGACGGCATCACGCACGTCATAGGCACCCCGCACGCGAATCAAAACCACACGTTCAGTCCGGGCTTGGTGCGGCAGCGCCGCGATGAGCTTCAGGCCATCTTCGCGGGGCGTCTCGTTCTGGCCACCGGGTGCGATTTCCATTTGAGCTTTGAAAATTTACAGGATATCAAGCACGATTCCGCCCGCTACGCGCTCAATCAGAAGAACTATCTTTTGGTCGAGTTTGCCGACTACTCGATTCCGCCGTCGCTCGATCAGTCCCTGCACGAATTGCAGCTTGCCGGATTGCGTCCCATCGTCACGCATCCCGAGCGCAACCCTCTGATCCGCGCCCAGCCCGAACGCCTGTACAAGTGGCTCGGTCAGGGCTGCTACGCGCAGATCACCGCGCAATCTTTGGCGGGGAAATTCGGAAAATCCGCGCAGGAGATGGCGGGGCAATGGTTACGTGCGGGAGCTGTCCACTTCATTGCCAGCGACGCACACAACGTCACTTCGCGGCCGTTGCAGTTGAAGGAGACCTTCGATCAGGTCGCCGCGGCGCACGGCGAAGAGGTTGCACGCGCTTTGCTGGTGGATAACCCGCTGGCCGCGTTCGAGGGGCGTCCCCTGCCCTACGTTCCCGAGCTGCCGGAGGACCTGGTAGCAAGCGGTCCCGAGCCCCAAGGACTGCGCCGTCGCAAACGCTTCTGGTTCTTCTAAGTGGAAACTTCTCCTACGTCATTCTGAGCGGAGTGTCCCGTCTTTGGTTTTGCGCGAAGCGCCGGGACACGCAGTCGAAGAATCTCTCTTGGATGTACTCCGCGGCGACGCGATCAATCGAAGACGGATCTTTTGACTTTCGTCTCGCGCCCGCAAAAGGCGCAGCACGGCAAAACTGCGCGCGACTCCGGTCCGGACCACGTGACGAGCCGATACGACAACCGAATCGGCAACGCGGCTTATTTTTTCTTGGCCGAGGCTGTGCTCAGCATTTCCGCGAGAGCGATCCAGGAAAACGGGGTGATGTTTTCGTACTTGAGATTCTCTTCCATCATTGCATCGACCAGCCGATCTTGCCGCTCGGCCCGTCGCTTCGGCCATCAGCGGGTCAATTCCCACATCGCGCAGAGATTCGGCCACCTCGCGCATTTCAGCCGCCCGGCGTCGCCCGTGCTCTGCCACGCGGCTCACAAGATAGTCCGGCAGCTTGTCTCGCCATCCCATTTGCGGATAGGTGGCATCGAGCGAGGCCAGCACGGCCTCTTCCGCGCCGTAACGTCGCGCCGCAAAAAGGCACTCCACCGCCAACGCCTCCATTCCCTTGATCATCACGCTGCGGCACATCTTGACGGCCGACGCCACGCCGATCTTGTCGCTCACGGCGGTGGCGTTCATCCCCAGCAGCGCCAGACGCGGCGCAAGTTCGGCGGCTGGCTTCCGCCGAGCAGCATCGGCACTTTCAGCCGCTGCGGAGGGAGCGCCGCCATCACTGCGGACTCGACGTAATGCGCGCCGCTCCGTTCGATGTGCGCGGCGTCGGCGCGCTTCGTCCCGGGCGATACGGAGTTAATGTCCATGAAAATTTGGCCGGGACGCATGGTCTTCGCGGCGTCTCGCGCGACAGCGAGCGAAGAAGATGCCGTGACCGCGGAAATCACCAATTCCGCGTCGCGCAAACAATCGGCGAGGCTTTCTTTCGCCTGCACCTTGCTTTCGCGAGCCTTCGCCAGCATCGCGACGCGCGTTTCTTTCGCCTGCAGCAGAATATCGAAAACCGATACGTCGACGCCCTGCGCCGCAAGATCGCTTCCGATGAATGCCGCCTGCTTCGCCGAACCCGACAATCGCCACTCGCCGAATTGGTTCGGGACCCATAAGCCTACGTGTGAAATGAAATGCTGCCGCGGCGCTCCGCAATTCGCCAGCCGTCGTTCGTGCGAACGTAACGGTCGTGATACGTTCCCATCAATTGCTTGGGCGCAACTTTCCTTCCTTCCGCTGTTTGTGGCTCGGAAGTATCGGAAGTGAAAAGCAGCACGCGGCACGTTCCACTGGCAGTCTTCGGCGTTTCGATGCGCACGCGAATATTGGACATCACGTGATGCGTGAGCCGGTTGCGCGGACGCGAGATGAAGGATGCGACGATATTTTCCACGCCATGTAGCGTTTCATCAGGGGTTGCCGACCGGCCGAAAGCGGCGTTTTGCGCGAAAATTTCACGAAGGCGCTCATAGTCCTGCGCGTCCACGATCTCGGCATATTCGATAGCGAGCGCTTCGCACGCCTGCTGTGCATTTCGAATTTCGGTTTCGCTCAACGTGCTTGCAATGGGCGCCTGCCCGGCATTCGCCATAACGTCCTCCTTTAGCTTGCCTTTCGTCCGCCCCCTACGGCACGGACGGCAACTCGGGATGATGCGAAGTGTAGGGCGGCCGTTCGTATTTCGGCAGCGGATGCTCCTTCAACTGTTGCATCGCTTCGGCGACAGCCCGCTCCAATTGCGGGTCGTGGCCCTCGCGCACGAGTTTCGGATCCTGCCAAACCTCGATATCCGGCGCGATCCCGTGATTCTCCACTTCCCACGAACCCTTCAGTCCGGCAACCGCGAGCCGCGGCGCGGTCACCAGTCCGCCATCCATCAGTTGCGGATAGCCTCCAATCCCAACCAGGCCACCCCACGTTCGAACTCCCACCAGCGTGCCGATTCCCTGTCTGTGGAAAAGCCAAGGCAGCGCATCGCCGCCGGAGCCGGCAAACTGATTGATGATCATCACCTTCGGACCGTAGATCGCCAGCGCCGGGTCGTAAGTGGTGACGCCCTCGCGCGTGACTACCATATCCATCGGCTCGCGGCGCAGGTAATCGACCATGTAATCCGCAATCTGCCCGCCGTGGTTGAATCGCTCGTCGAGAATCACTCCCTCTTTCCCAACCTGCGCGAAGAAGTAGCGATTAAAATTCGCGTACCCTTCGGCGCCGGTATCCGGCAAATACACGTACGCCAGTTTGCCGCCGCTCAATTCATCCACTTTGCGCCGATTGCTTTCGATCCAGTCCAGATTCCGGAGATCGTCTTCGTCCGCCAGAGGCACCACGTCCACTTCGCGCGACCCGCTTCCATCCGGATTGGGGCCGACCTTGAGAGTCACTTGCTTGCCCGCCGTTTCCTGGAAAAAAGTGTAGAGTTCATCCGAAGATTTGATGTCCCGTCCATTCACTCCAAGCAGATACTCGCCCGCCTTCACATTTACGCCCGGCTGCGTGAGAGGCGCTTGGAGTTTGGGATTCCAGTTTTCTCCGTTGTAGATTTTCTGGAAGCGATAGCGTCCGTTTTCAATCGAATAATCCGCGCCGAGCAACCCAACGCTCACGTGAGGAGTGTCCGGCTCGGTGCCGCCACGCACAAACATGTGACCCACTGACATATAGCTGAGCATTTCGCGAAACAGGTAACTGAGGTCCCCGCGGCTCGCGATGCCCGGCAGAAAAACGGCAAACTCGTTTTTCCGCCGCAGGCAAATTGAGCCCGTGATAGTGCGGATCGTAAAAGAAGTCGCGCTCGATCCGCCAGACCTCGCGATACATCTGGTTCCATTCTTCGCGCGGCTGGACGGATACTTCCATGTCCTCCGTCTTCAGCTTTCCCTTCCCGGCCTCCGGCGCCTTGCTCGTTTCGGCGATGAACCAGTTGTCGCCCTGCTTGTAGAGCATTTTTTCGCCGTTGTCCGAGAGCGAGAAGGCCGCGACACCGCTGATCAGCTTATCGGTCTTGCGCGTCTTCATATCGAACTTGGAAACGGCCAATGGCGGTGGGAATTGTTCTCCGGGGACAACAGGCGCTTCCACCAGGAAGAGCTCGCCTTCCTTCCCGACCGACATACTCACGTAATTCGCGGCCGGGATTGGCAGAGACAAAATCCGCTGCAGAATGTCCGGGAAATCGATGCTGACCTTTGGCGGTTCCTTCGGTTTTTCGGCCGGTTTTGCCGTTTCATCCCCGGTTTTTTTCTCGTCGGCTTTTTGTTCCGTCGTTCCCTTCTCAGGTTCACTCCCCGAAGGCTTGCTTTCCGGTCCCTTCTCCTCGTCGCTCTCGGGCGGAATCGGCGAAGGCAATTCTTTCCGCAGCACGGCGACGTACACACTGAGCGTCACCGGATGCTGGTCGCTCGACATGTCGAGTCCCGCAGCGGTCAATCCCGTGTTGGTGCTTGCAGCGAAATAGATGTACTTCCCATCCTTGTCAAAACCGGGGTAACGGCAATCGCTCATTCCGTCCGTGATCTGCGTGCTCTTGCCGGTAGCTAGCGAGTAGACGAACACCGCGTGCAGATAATTCGGAAGCACCTTGGTGTAGACAATCCACTGGCTGTCGGGCGACCACTGTTGACCAAAATCGTTTTCGTTAAACTCCATCAGATTTTTATCGACTTTTACCGGCGTTGGATGGTCCAGATCCACATACCAGAGATCCAGAAACTTGTCCGAGTAGGCAATCTTCTTGCTGTCGGGCGACCATGTAGGCGAGTAATAGAATGACGGCGTACTGCTGAGGCTGATCTTCCGAGCCGACTCGAGTCCCTTCTGATCTCGTATGTAGAGTTCGTATTCTCCCCATGCGTCCGAGAAGTACGCGATCGATTTTCCATCCGGCGACCACGCAGGATCGCGATCCGCCGCTCCAGGACTATTGGTAATGTCGCGGACGTCTCCCTTCTCCCCAGGAACGGTCAGGATTTCGCCGTGCGCTTCGAAAACGGCGCGAGCGCCGGTGGGCGAGATGCCGGAATTCAGAATGTGCTTCGCAACTTTTTCCCAATGCGGCAGCAGTTGCGGCATGTCGGCCGAAACGGTTACGGAGACCGCTTTGTCTTGATGTGTCGCAAGATCGTATACGTGCAGCGCGCCGAATTGCGAATATACGATCGACCGGTCGTCCGCTGAAGCGGAACTGATGCCGAATCCGTTTTTGTTGTCGATCACGCGAGAGACTTTTTGAGTTTCCGTGTCGTAGGCGAATAGAGCCGTCGGGCCGTCGCGGTCGGAGAGAAAATAAACGGTCTTGCCGACCCACATTGGATTGCGATCGTTCGAATCCTCGCGCGGCACTTTGACCACGCTCGAATCGGCAAGCTTGGCGATCCAGACGGGCGTGGTTTGCCCGCCGCGGTATCCCTTCCAGTCAGGCTCCCACTGAAAGACAGGAACGTAAGCGATCTGCGATCCATCAGGCGAGTACGAGCCTTCTTCGGCCATGTCGAGTGGAAGCTCCGTAGGGAGCCCGCCCGTTGCCGGAACGGTGAAAAGCTTATCCGGATCGTTGGTACTCTTGCGATGGGAGTGGAAGAGGACGCTTTTGCCGTCCGGCGTCCAACCAACGGCAACGTCGGGGCCCGGATGATAGGTGAGGCGTCGCGGTTCGCCGCCCGTCGAGGGCACCACGTAGACATCTACATTGCTGTCGTAGTTGCCGCTGAACGCGACCATCGAGCCATCGGGAGAAAAGATGGGCCCGCTTTCCAAATCCCGGCCGGTGACCAGGCGTTGGGCCTCGCCTCCTTCCCTGCCCACGATCCAGATGTCTCCGCCATATACGAATGCGATCTGATTCTTGCTGATCGTGGGAGTCTGGAGCAGTAACGGGGTCTTCGCGTCCCCAAAGGAAAAGCAGGTGAAGGCAAGAAATAGCAGAGCCGACAGAAACAGTTTCGCAACAACGGACTTAGTCACAGTAACCTCCCGGGATGCTGGCGGCCCAGTAGGCGATCAATTCCCTCTAGTGTCGAATCCGGCCGTCTCTATACTTAACGATATTCGAGCCCCATTTCTTTCAGCTTCGCGCGCAGTCCGTAAATATCCAGGCCCAGCTCGCCTTTCGCAAGCCGCTCGCGAACTAGATCTTCCTTATCCACGCGTTGCTTCGAAGCGACAGCCACTTTCGCCGCGTCCTCTCGCTTCACGACCACCACGCCATCGTCATCCGCCACAATCACGTCCCCTGGATCAATCGCAGCGCCCGCGCAAACAATGGGAACGTTCACCGAGCCAAGCGTAGCTTTCACAGTACCTTGCGAGTGCACCGCGCGGCTCCAGACCGGAAACTTCATCTGAGTAAGCGGACCAACATCGCGCACCCCAGCTTCGATCACCAAACCCTTTGCGCCGTGAGCGCGAAGCGAAGTGCCGAGCAGTTCGCCGAAATAGCCGTCGGTGCACGGCGACGTGGGAGCCACTACGAGAATGCTGCCGGGCGTGCACATTTCGACCGCCACATGGATCATTAAATTGTCGCCTGGAGGCAATGAAACCGTCACCGCACTGCCGGCGATCGCCGCACCGGCATAGATCGGCCGCATATAAGACGCCAGTAGGCCGTTGCGCCCCTGCGCCTCGTGTACCGTCGATACGCCATATTTTTCGAGCGCGGCCACAGCAGCCTGGTCCGGCTGCTCGACGTTCTTCACGACAACCGGTTTGCTCATGACAGCTCCTCGATCACATGCGAGAACACGGGCTGATACGCTTCCCCATACAGGACTCTCTCGATCGCCGTTTTCTTTCTAGTAGCCACAAAAGTAGCCTCTCAGAGACTCGGGTTGGGATTCTAGACGGTGCGAAAGCGCGGCGTCAATCGCTGCACCAACTCCGAAGGCCCAGGAACTTGGACTCTACGCCAGACCCCGGCTCCGCTCCGCTTGAACCCAACGGGTCGCATGCGGATAAACGCGCCGCGCGTTGGTGACGTAGACGCGGGCCTTGTCGCTGGCGCTCAGCTTCGAATCGTCGACATAGCGCCGCGTGTTGTCGTAATGATCGTGCGTCTCGTCATTAACCACGCCGGGGAACGCACCGTCGCATTCCGAGCCGAACAGGATGTTGTCGAGCGGGACCGCATCGAACAGCATCTGCATGTTGAGATCATTGTAGACGCACGTGTCGACGAAGACGTTGCCGTTGCCCAGGAGCTCGTCCGGGCTGGCCCAAGTTTGGTACTTCCCGATCGCCCTCCAACGCCCGATCTGGCAGGGTAACGCGCCGCCCGCATGCGGGATCAGAAAGCGCAGACGCGGAAAATCCCGGAACAGATCTTTCGCCATCATGAGTTGCACGAAGCCCGTAATATCGGCGACCAGATACTGGACGGCCGTATGCGGAAAGTTCTTGTTGATCGATTCGCTACCGTGCAGCACGAGCGGCACATCCAGCCCCTGCGCCGCTTCGAAAACCGGGTAATTGTGCTTTCCGGTAAAGGGCTGGTTTTGCCAGCGGCCGCCGGTGCCATCGGGATCGAAATTGAACGCGATGAAACCCTCCTTGGCCCAACGCTCGATCTGTTTCGCCACTCGCTCGGATGGAGACGAAGGATGTTGGCCGAGCATGCCCACCGGCGCAAAGCGGCCGGGATTCAACTGGCAGGCGCGAAGGATAAGCCCATTATTGAGATCGGCCCACACGGTATTCTGTTCCGTAGTGCCTTCGTGCGTCGCCATGGCTTTCGCACGCGGAGAAGCGAATGCGACATCGATGCCCCGCGAGTCCATCAGGCTGATGACCTGCTCCAGACTCTTTTTAACGTCCGCATCGGAAATGTTGGGAACCACATCGGGATTCTTTCCGGAAAGTTGCGCTTGGCGAAAGCCCTCCACTTCCGGGTGACGCGCAAGACGAACGAAGTGCTGGTGAGAGTCGATAATCATGTTCGCGGCTAGTTGAAACCTTTCTCCAAAGATATGCGCCCTTCTGCCTTTCGTATCTCCGAGTTGGGATTCTAGTGGGGCACAAAGCGTGCGTCAATCCGTGGAGCACGGGCGCAACGTCAGGCGGGATCGAGTAGCGCGACGCCCACAAGCACGCTAACTCCGCAGCGGAACCAAGGCGCGCAGCCGCTGATCTCGGAAATAAATTCCCAGCCAGACCAAGACCCCGAAAGCGATCGGGAACGTAATATTAAAAAGGGCTGTGCCGCTGTGTACGTTGGCGTCAACTGCGCCGCCAAGATAGGCAGTCAACAGAATCGCACCGAAAATAGAGGTGCGCGGAATCACATACAGGGCCGTGCAAACAAGCAGCGTAGCGCCAATCCCCACAATTGCGGCGGCGCTGTACCCAAGTTTGGCTGAAGCCTGCACTACCTGCGGCACCTTGATCACTTTCGTCACGCCGTCAAAAATCATGAACAATACAACCAGACCGCTGATGATATATCCGGTCCAAAGCATTCCTTTCGAAACAGGAGCCGCTTGAGCAGTCGTTTCCATTTGTCATCTCCTCCGCTTTCGCACTCGAGAATTGAACGCAGAATTAGTTCCCACCCCAGGGCATCGCACTTTCACCCAGTGAGCTATGCGTGATCGTAGGCTTGCTTGAAACCCTGTATATCAATTTTCTGCATTTGGAGCATAGCCTTTATATCGTCCTCCTCTGCCGCTTTTTGAAAATCCTTCGATCTGCTCGCAAACGCTCTACGACGCTCGCCAACTCTTCAGCGAGGCGCTCCAGGGTTTGCGTCCAGCCCGCTTCCATACCCTTCAGGTGCTCGATGGCGTAGCCGACAACGGCCGTGGCGCGCGTTTGGAGAGTAAGTTTCGTTTTACCACCGTGCTCCGCGAAGATGACGGTCGTAAGCCCGTCGAGAATCGGATTCCCTTCTTTGTCGGTGGCAATATTCGTGAAGACGAGCCGCTCGGGCTCGACGACTTCGCGATACACCCCTCCGCACGGATGCTCGGTGCCATCCGGCGCGCGCATCACGATGCGCCAGACGCCCCCAACACGCGCATCCGCCTCACAAACCGGGTTCGTAAATCCCTTCGGCCCGAACCATTTCGCAAGTTGCTTTGGATCGGTCCACGCTTTGAACACGACCTCCCGCGGAGCATCGAAGACGCGCGTGATGACGACTTCGGCCTCCGTTGCGTTCGATCCCTTACTCGCTCTTGCGTCGCTTGCGGCCATGTCTTTTCTCCTTTTCCTTTAATTCGCTCAAATAGATGTCGAGGCGATTGAAACTTTCCTCCCAGAAGCCGCGATACCGCTCCACCCAATCAGCAACGTCTTTGAGCGGAGCCGCGTGAAGCCGGCAAGGCCTCCACTGCGCCTCGCGGCCGCGCTCGATCAGCCCGGCCCGCTCCAACACTTTTAGGTGCTTGGATACGGCGGGCAGGCTCATTTCAAACGGCCCCGCCAGTTCGGTGACCGACGCCTCATCTGAAATCAGGCGCGCCAGGATCGCGCGACGGGTGGGATCAGCGAGAGCGGCGAAGGTTGCACTGAGATGGTCTTGGGCCGTCGTCATCTTATTTAACCTACTGGTTAAATACAACAGCCGCGATCATCGTGTCAAGCTTTTTCCCGATTGTCGGAATATGCTCGATTAGTGCGCTGGGGAAGCCTTGCGTTCCGCTACTGTCTCACCGCGGTCCAGGAAGGCTTGCAGCCATCCCAGCATTCTCGGCCAGCCTCTGTAGCTCCGAGCCGCCTGAGGATGCGCCGCGAGCCCGCTATGGCGGATTCTGAGCAGGGTGCCCTTATTTGCTGACTCTAATTCCCAGCGCACAGTCGTTTTCACGTCGCCAGTCCAGCTTGCCACCCACGTATAGACCAGCAGATGAGGCGGATTGATTTCCAGATACTCACCAACGATTTCGAAGTTGCCTCCGTCCGGACCGATCCCTCCACAGAGCCACTTTCCTCCTACCCGCAGATCGGCATGAAACTTCGTACAACGATACACGCCGCCCTGTCCCCACCATTGCGGCACTTGCTGCGGATCCACAAGGGCTTGAAAAACGCGATCGGGTGAGGCGGCGATATGGATCTCGCTCACAATTGCACCTCCATCGGGCGTGACTTTTGATGTCGCCATGTTCGGGTCTCCAATCTACTTTTTCTTCTTTCTATTAGGGCGCAAAGTCCTCTTCGTCTTCTCGCTTTCGACAAAAGTCTTGAGACTGGTGACGCTCGTCTGCCAGAAGCACCGATAATGACTGAGCCAGGAATCGACTGCCCGCAGCGGGCCGGCGTTCAACTCATACAAACGTTGCCGGCCCCGACGGTGCTCTTGAACCAGGTGCGCGCGGCGTAACAAGCGCAGGTGCTTCGAAACAGCCGGACGGGAGACCGGAAATGCTTCGGCGATTCGCCCGGCGGGCAGGCTCCCCCGCCGCAGCAAATCCAGAACGGCACGACGGGTAGGGTCGGCAAGGGCAGCAAAGCCGCTCTCCGCATGATATGTAGCCCTACGGTTACGCATGATATGTAACCATACGGTTCCATAATTCCACGGTCAAGCTATTTTTGTGAACGAATCCTGGGGATCTTCCCCGGCGAAGTGGTCGTACTCGCAAAGCGAATAACCGCGCCTAAGACGCTATGCGGTTCTAATCGAGGCTGTTGAGCCAATTGCTCAGCGCGGCGGTGACTTCTTCGGGGCGTTCCATCGGGGCCATGTGCGCGCAATTTTCGATGATCACCAACTTGCTCTGCGGCACCAGCGCGGCGATCTCGCGGTGGCCGGCGAGAGGACTCCAGAGATCTTCGCGCCCGCACAGAATCATTGTTGGGCAACGAAGACTTCTAAGGACGGGCGCGGCATCAGGTCGTCCGAGCAAAGCGTTGATTTGCGCGGCGAAAATATCGGCAGTCTTGCGCCCGATCATCTCGACCACAGCGGTAATGAACGCTTCCTCCGAAAGGCGCGCTGGATGGACAATCCTTGGAATCCATTGCCGAGCCATCGCGCGCATGCCTTGCGAACGCGCCACATCCAGCAGCGCAAATCGGTCGGCGCGCTCGCGCTCGCCCGCTTCCCCTGTCGCGCGCGGCCGGTAAGCGGTATCGAGCAGCGCGACTCCCGCAACGCGCTCCGGCACGCGCCGCAGAATTTCGAATGCGACGCGGCCTCCCATGGAATGCCCCGCAACAGCGAAACGCTCCGGCGCATCACGCAATACGACCTGCGCCATCTTCTCGAGCGAGTCGCTCGAGCCGTAGTCAGGAATCTTGACAGTGGTGATTTTAGAGAAGTGGCTGGCCTGGTGTTGCCAGACCGCATCATCGCAAACCAATCCGGGAAGCAGCAGAAGATGCGGATAACGCGGCGTCACTTCTTCGTGACCGCTTCCACCGGAGGCGTCCCATAAGTGTGGAACGACTCGATCGTCTTGAGGCCCCAGGCTTGGCCTTTTTTGCGTTCGGCCTCGGTCCAGCGAATCGGCTTCCAGTCCGGCGCGAGAATCAGGCGCGCTCCGGCATTCGCGACTTCCACGCGATTGCCGCCAGGTTCGTACACGTACAGGAAAAATGTTTGCTGAATGGCGTGCTTGTGCGGCCCGGTTTCGATGTAGACGCCGTTCTCGAGGAAGATATCCGCCGCGAGCAGCACTTCTTCCCTGCTGTTGACCGCGTAGGTGACGTGATGAAAGCGGCCCTTGGTGCCGGTATCGTCGCGCGAATAAGCGAAATCGTAGCTTTTGTTGGTGCAGGTCATCCACAAAGCGGCCTCGCTGCCGTTGTCCAACACGATTTGCTCGGTCAAGCGGAAGCCGAGATATTTTTCGAAAAATTCGCGGTTGGCTTTGATATCGACGGCCAGCCCATTCCAATGGTCGAGGCGGCGAACGTTGACGCCGCGCGCGGGAAATCGTTGCGCCTGATTTTTCAGCGCCGGACGCAATTCAGGCGGCGCTTCGTACCACTGCGTCTCGTAGTACAGTTCGATTTTGTGCCCATCCGGGTCCAGGCAGACGAACGCGGGACCGTGCGCGAGGTCGCCGTCATTCCAGCCGACCTCGAATCCGGAGCCCTTCAGCGCGGCCACGCGACGATCCAGCGCCTGCTGGCTGCGCGTGCGATACGCAACGTGTCCCAAACCCGGCAATTTTGAGGCCGTGAGTTTCAGTGAATGGCGCTCGTAGTCGTCATACGCATGCAAGAAAACGGAGTTCCCCTCCCTGCCGCTTTCGGTCATCCCCAGCACATCGACGAAGAAGCGCAGGCTCTCTTCGGGCTTGGGAGTCAGCAGTTCCAAATGGCCCAAGTGAGCCAAATCCATATTCGGTTCAGGCTGCATGCACACCTCTATCGGTTGCGACGCGGCAAATTGTAGTCTGAGAGGAGATTAATTTCAAACGCGCCCTGCGTGGTCCCTGGACGGCGCTGAATGCGATGTGTCCGGAAAGAGTCCACCGCCGAAGGGGCAAGTTGATTGACAAGGGTATGAGCGGCCGCTAACATCCGCGCCAAGCGCGCGAGCCTTCCACTGCAATGCGTCGCCGCAGGAGGTTCCTTCCATGAATAGACGAAAAATGTTGGGGCTGCTGGGAATTTCTCCGGCGCTGCTGGCCGGCACAAGCGCCGAGGCGCAGGTCAAAAGTAAGGTCACGAAGCCTCCGGCGGGCACACAGAAATTCGAAGGGCTGAATCCGAAAGGAACCCCGCCGGCGATCCAACTGATTCCCATGGCGCCGCGGCTCAACAGCCTCGATGGAAAAACCGTGTGGCTCGTAGACACGGGATTCGAGGGCGGCGGAATGCTGCTCCAGCAGATTCAACTCTGGTTCAAGCAAAACATGCCTACGGTGAATACGGTCTTCCGGCGCAAAGCCGGACCTTACATGGAAGACGATCCCGCGCTATGGAAAGAGATCAAGGCGAAAGGTGACGCGGCCATCATGGCCATCGGGCATTGAAGCACGTGCACGCCAGCGACCGTGGGTCACTGCATAACAGTCGAGAAGATGGGAGTTCCGACCACTCCGATGGTCACGCGGGCATTCAAGGAGCTCGCGATTCTCAACGTGGCCAAGCGTGGCATGCCGCATCTGCGGATCACGTTTACTCCGCATCCTGTGGCCGGCAAGACCCCGGAGCAGCTTCGTGCCTATGTGGAAGGCGACGATCCGATCAGCGGCAAGCCGATGATGAAAGAGATCGTGGACGACCTGACGGTGCCGCTCACGCGCGGACGAGAAGAAGACAGGGATCGTCCAGCGTTTCCGTTGGTCCGGAAAAGTACGGCACCGGACACGCTCGAAAAACCTGCAGCAGTATTTACCACGATAACGGCATGACCGATTTCCTGCCCGGTCATCGTTCCCGACGGAAGAAGAAGTCGAGGAAATGCTGAAGGGCACCAGCCACAAGCCGGATGAAGAGGTTGGCAAGATGGCAGCCGGCGCGTACCCGCCGTGGGGATACACGGTAAGGCAGGTGGCCGATCAACGCCGTGATGGCCGGATGCAAGCCGGAATATTTTCCGATAATTCTGGCGATCGCGTCGTCGGGAACCCCGTCGCTTTTGAGCTCAACGAACTCGTTTCGCGTATGCGGCGGTGATCAACGGACCGATCCGCGACAAGCTGAACATGAACTACGGCATCGGCGCGCTAGGCCCATTCGCGCAACCGAACGCAGCGATTGGGCGCGCGTGGACGCTGGTCTCGAAGGAATCTAGCAAACGGCGGAATTCCGGGCGACACCTACATGGGATCGCAGGGAAACAACCTCAACTACAACAACCTCATCATCGCCGAGAACGAAGCGGCAAGCCCGTGGGTTCCGCTGCACGTGCAAAAAGGATTTAAGGCGGAAGAAAATGTCGTAAGCATGTTCCGCGGGCTGGGAATCGTGCCGGGGCAAGGCGCAAGAGGAACCAGCACGGACACGCCGAAATATGAGGAGCAGTTCAGCGATCTTTTCAGCGTGTTCACCGGCTTTTTCGGCGGACTGGTAGTGGCCGACCCGCTGATCGCGAATCATTTGAAGGATCGCGGCTACGATACGAAGGACAAATTGATCGACTGGCTCTACAAAAATACGACGCAAACGGTGAAGGAGTACAAGAGTCGCGACTTTGCCTACGGATTCGACTATCCGCGCGCGCTGAAGGGACTGGAGCCATACAAGACGTGGTACGCGATGCCGGACGATGCCGTCATTCCGCGCTGGCCGCACCGCGACGACGTCAATGTGGTTGTGCTCGGAGGGCAGACCAACGCGTTCTTCCAGGGCGGCAGCCTGAGCTACACAGTAAGCGTTTCCATCGACAAATGGACGTAGCCTGACGGGAAGCATCGCTTACAGAGTCCCGTCATTCTGAGCGGAGTGTCCCGCGCTTTGGTTTTGCGCGAAGCGCCGGGATCGAAAGGGCTCCCGGGTCGACGGTTAGTCGAGCCCGGGAGATCAGTCGTCGAAGAATCTCTCTTCGATGTGCAAAACGGGGAAACTTTCCCGCACAAGTTCTTCAGAGGCGCGGATTACAGATCGCGCACGATTTCGGACAAGAACCAGGTCCGCCGCTCCGTCTGGTCGATCCAAACCTCAATCATACTGGCCGTAGCAACGTCGCTGTACTTTTCGCACAGCTCGTGCGTCGAGCGCAAAGAGCGCGTGAAGTGCTGGTTGTCGGCGGAAAGCTCGGCCAGCATATCTTTCGGGCTTACAACTTCCGCATTGTTGTCCTTCAGGCGTTGATGCCGCGAAATATCGCTGATGGAACGAATCGTCGCTCCGCCGATCTTGCGCGCGCGCTCGGCAATGTCGTCGGTCATAGCGAAGATTTGGTCGGAGTGCTCGTCCAGAAGCAGGTGGTAATCGCGAAAGTGCCGCCCGGTCATGTGCCAGTGGAAATTTTTAGTCTTCACGTACAGCGCGAACACGTCGGCAAGCGTTTCACGCAGGGCAGCTGTGATCTCGGCAACGCCCTCTTCGCTCAGATCGGTAGGCACTTCCAATGCGGGGTTTAGGTGTTCCTTTGCAGGAGCTGCGGCGTTCTTTGGCATTGTGATTCGTCTCCTTGAACTTTTCCGTCGGGGATTATCCGACCTTTATGGTCAGACGCTCAGTGGTTTACCGCAGCTATTCTTCCGCCGCACGGCTGGCACTGTCAAGTGCCGCCCTGAATAGGGGCATGCTAACGCACTGGCAACCGTTGATCGCGTTGCAATTTCACCCCTTACGGGAATATAAAGGAACCGCGTCCGTTATGGGCACGTCCTAGTAGCCGAAGGTGTCGGAACGCGGTGAGGTGATTCATGAATCGACGAAAAATGTTGTCCCTGTTGGGAATGTCGCCGGCGCTTTTGGCGGCCTCGCAAGCCGAAGCGGCAAAAACCAAGACGAAAACCGGAAAGGCCATGGCCGGCGCCGGCAAAATCGAGGCGCTCAACCCAAAGGGCATTCCTCCTCCCATCCAGCTCGTCCCCATGGCGCCGCGCCTGAAGAGCCTTGACGGCAAGACAATCTACCTGGTGTCCGACGGATTCCCCGGCGCGGATCATTTTCTCGCTCAGGTTGGCCTGTGGTTCAAGAAGAATATGCCTGACGTCACGACCATCTACCGCCTGAAAGCTGGTGCTTTCGCGGACGACGATCCCAAACTGAACGCGGAGATAAAGGCCAACGGCAACGCCGTCATCATGGCGATTGGCCATTGAAGCACCTGCACCCCAGCGACCGTTGGTCACTGCATAAAGTTTGAGCAGATGGGCTTCCCTACCGCTCCCATGGTCACCATCGCTTTCAAGAATCTAGCGCTTTCCAACGCCGCCCAGCGCGGCATGCCCCACGAGCGTATTTGCTTCACGCCGCACCCTGTGTGGGGCAAAACCGACGCGGAAATGTACGCCTATCTCGAAGGCAACGATCCGGTGAGTGGCAAGCCGCTCATGAAGGAAGTCGTCGACGCTCTCACGCAACCTCTTACCGCCGACGAATCGAAGACCGGCACCGACTACTCCTGACGTTGGGCCGCCTACTTTCATCGACACCTCCGACAATCTTCAGCAGTATTACCTCGATAATGGCCTCACCGATTTCATGTACATCCAGTTGCCCACGCAGGAAAAAGTGGACGCGATGCTGAAAGGCACCAGCCATCATCCCGACGAAGTGGTCGGGAAAATGTGCCCGGCGCGCGGTTCGTATCCGGAGTGGTCGTATACGGTGCGGCAGGTGGCCATCAACGCGGTCATGGCGGGCGCACTGCCCGAGTATCTGCCGACCATTTTGGCCATCGCGTCAAGCGGCGTTACCGCGCTTTCCAGCTCCACCAATTCCTTCGCGGTAGCGGCGGTGATCAACGGTCCCATTCGCGACAAGCTCAACATGAACTACGGCATCGGCGCGATGGGTCCTTTCGCTCAACCCAATGCCGCCATTGGCCGTGCGTGGACCATGGTCTCGCGCAACCTGGGCGATTCCGGCATCCCCGGCCAGACATATCTCGGCACCTTCGGAAACAGCGTGAATTACAACAATCTGGTCATTCCTGAAAACGAGAAAGATAGCCCGTGGCCCCCCTTGCACGTGCAAAAAGGCTTTAAGCCTGACCAAAATGTCGTCAGCCTGTTCATCGGATTCAGCATTTCGCAAGGCCAGGCGGGTGTGGGACTCGGAGTGAAACCGGTTCCTCAATTTCACGAGGCGCTCCGTTACAACATGATTCCCTTCGGCCCGCTATTCGGTGCGCTCGGTGTTTTGGATCCTCTGGTGGCTCAAGGTCTGGTCGAGCTCGGCTTCAAAACCAAAGAGCAGCTTGCAGATTGGCTCCAGAAAAATTCGACCATTTCCGCCAAAGACGCGCGTTCAACCCTTTTTGCCGGCCGCTGGGTTCCAAATCCACAAACGCCCGACGACGCGCGAATCCCCTACTACGCCAAGGCCGACTCGTACAATTTCGTGGTGGTGGGAGGGCAAACGAATCCCTACCACATGGTCGCAAACATGAGCTATCGCGTGAGCGTCCCGATCGATCAGTGGGCGTAAGGAGAGAGGGCCGCACGCAGAAATTCGCGGCGATTTTTATTGCTGCGATGATAACTTTGGCCGTCGCGAACGCGATCGCTGCCACTTCCTTCGCCGACCAGGCTCAGCCGCTCGGCCGCACGCTGAGCACGATCATCATATTCGGCGACCAGTACGACGGCGGCGACGAGCTCTACGACGCGAAAATCACTGTCGTGCAAGTTGTGCGCGGCGAGAAGGCTTGGGAGATGCTGAAAGCCATCAGCACCTCGAATCCTCCTCCCAAAGCAGGCTTCGAATACCTACTCGCCCGCGTCCGCTTCGAGTTTTCAGCTCGTACTTCCCCGTCACACTACAATTACACAATCGATGAAACTCAATTCACCGCGATGAGCGCCGATGGCGCAGCCTACGCTGCTGCTTCTATCGCGGAGCGAGCCAATGCCTGATTTGCAGGGAACCCTGAAGCCCGGAGATTCAATTGAAGGATGGATTACTCTCATCGTGCCGCGGGCAGATCGCCGGCCTTTGATGCTCTTTCGCGCCAACGTCGGCTCAGTGATCCATGAAGGCAGCGGTTCACTTTTCAAACTGTACGGAGACGCACCAGCGGCGGCCCAGCGGAACCGTCACAACTAGCCCCCGGCCGCACGACCGATTTCGCGAGAGCCTGTTGCGAGACCTTCCTCCGAGCTTTGAGCTCCCAGGATTGCGTCACCGGTCTTTTGCGTCCGCGCGACTTCGGCGGCAGGCAGCCGCACGACGATGCGCGTGCCCGCCCCAATCCCGTCGGAAGTGATCTCAAGGCTCCCGCCTAACTGTCGAACTCTTTCACGCATCCCTCGAATTCCCACTCCGACAGTGCCGCCAGATTCCATCTGCTCTCGCATCTTGGCCGAAATGCCTTTACCTTCGTCTCGTACTTCCACCCGCAGGTGGCTATCCGGTCGCGAGATCCGAATTGTGGCCGTCGGGCTACCCGAGTGGCGATGAATATTGGTCAAGCATTCCTGCACCAGTCGAAAAACGGCTGTTTCCACCTCGCGCGAGAGCCGCCCCAAATCCTGGCTGCACTCCAATTCCACTGCAATCTTGCTGCGGTCGGAAAAGCCGTCAATGTACCATCGCAACGCGGCCGCGAGTCCCATCTCGTCCAACATCGGAGGGTGCAGCAAATAAGACATCGTGCGGATATCATTGCTCATCTCTTGGACGAGGCTCGCACTGTCCGCCACGGTCCCCGCAGTCTTCACGAGCCGGTCGAGGTCCTTCGCCACTGCGCCGAGATTCATCGCCAGTGCCGCCAGCGCTTGTCCGGCATTGTCATGCAATTCCCGCGCGATGCGCCGCCTTTCTTCATCCTGCAAATTCAGTAACCGCCCGGTGAGCTGTCGCAAGCTCTCATTCGCATGATCGAGTTCGCCTGTCCGGTTCCGGACTTTTTCTTCCAGCTCGCCTGACGCTTCCCGCAATCGCTCCCTCTCGAGGCGGCTAGCTTCTCCGATCAGCACGATCAAAAGCGCTGCGAGCAAGAACACGAGAAGGCTGGACCAGTCGGCTCGGTGCTCCATTCGCAGCGAATGCGTGGGCAGGGTGAACTCGTAATCTATCCCCACGAGCGACAGCGCAATGCTCGCGATCGAGGGCGCAGTGCCGCAATACCACGTTGAAAAAGCGACCGCGGCAAGCGTAGTCACGTAAGACGCCGAACTGTCGTAGGGATGCAGCGCCAGAGCGATAATCAGAGCCAGGCTCGTCGCCAAGAGGGCAATGCCGAAGCGAAACGGCGCGCGCGCGAAGGCCGTAGCGGAAGTTGTTACCGAAATGCCCATGCCTTCTCCTTCTCTTCTCTATGGGCGGTCTGGCTGATTTTAGCACCTAATCGACGCAAGAAATGCGGCCGTCAACCTAGAAACCACTAAGGTCACACTGGACCCTCCACCATCGAGGTCCACCGAGTTCGGCAGCCGCCTCTCACCAATCTGCTAGTATGTTCTCTCAAAAAAGCGAACCCCAGGAGCGCGCATTGACCGACCTCAACCCCCAAGCCAAACAGATGGCCGACGAGTCGATGGTGCGAAATCTGGATGCCCAGGCTCGTGCAATTTGGCCGCAGGAAGCCCGGTTAATTTCACGCTACGCTCTGCCATCGGACGCTCGCATTCTCGATGCCGGATGCGGCACCGGCGAAATCGCTTCCCGGCTTGCCGAACTCCTTCCGCTGTCTCATGTATTGGGAATCGACATCGTCGATCATCACCTGGACCTCGCGCGAGCGCGCTATGCCAGCCTCGCTCCCCGCCTCGCGTTCGAGCATCAGAGCGTATTCGAACTTTCTGCCCCTGACCGCGCCTTCGACCTCACCGTATGCCGCCACGTTTTGCATTCGATTCCGCATCCCGATCGCGTGATCGCCGAACTCGTTCGTGTTACCCGCCGCGGTGGCTATCTCCACCTTATTCCGGAAGACTACGGCATGCTTCACTTCCAGCGAGCCGCACTCGACCCGCGGAATTTTTGGCACCAGGCCGCCGCCAGCTTCGGAGAAGCGACCAGCACGGACCTATTCATCGGCCGCAACACCTTCGGAATACTCGCCGCCATGAAGTTAGAGAACATTTCGGTCAACTACGTTGTCGTCGATACCGTCCGCGTCCCGCGAGAAACATTTGCGGCCATTCTCGAGGCGTGGCGTGACGGGTACTCCGAATCCATCGGCCAGTTGACGCCGATTTCGCAGGACTCCGCCATCGCGTACTTCGATCAGATGATTGCGAATGTTCGCAATCCTCTCGGCTACGCCGTATGGATGGTTCCCGTCGTCAGCGCGCAAGTGCCCTTGGCCAAATCCGAATGACCGAAGTCCGAATAATCCAGCTATCTGCGGGCTGAACGGCATCGTTCGCTTCAACCGCGCGTGGTAGAATTATTTCTTCGGTCCTTCCTTCGGGATCGGACCGATAGGCAAGCGATTGGGACAGGCAGTCTCGCAAAGTGAATTGCTTCTCCACCGGGGCGCCTCGAAACGCATCGGCAAGGGAGTAGTCTGCCCGCGCGGCCCATTTGACCGCCTGCATTCGCGCTCCGATTCCCCACTCCACCCCGCCATCGGACTCCGCCGATGATTCTCCCGCTCGTTTCCGAACTTGTAGCGCGAATCGCGCGCCTCGAAGCCATCCGGCAAGGCTGCGACAAACTTCGCCGCAAGGAAGCCGAAGTCACTTTCGCCGGTTTCACGGACTCCGCAAAATCGATCCTTCTTCCGTTGATTTTTCGCGAACTGGGCCACCCAATCGTCCTGCTCGTCGAGTCCAATCAGCGCGCCGAAGAAATGCTCGAGCCGCTGCGCTGGTTCTATCGGGCCGCCACCGCGAAATCCGGCGCTCGTGTCGTACGTTTTCCGGCCTACGAGGTTCTGCCTTATGAAAATCGCTCGCCGCACGCCGAAATTTCCGAAGCGCGCGCCGTGGCTCTCTGGCGCATGGCCTCGGGCGAGGCCGATCTGGTGGTCGCTCCCGTCCAGGCCGCTTTGTGGCGCATGCGCGACCGCGACTTCTATCGCGATTTGGCCCGCGTAATTGCGCGCGACGATTCCATCCCCCACGAGGACCTGATCGGCTTCCTCAATCGCGCCGGCTACGAGAAGCAAGTCACCTGCGAGATGCCGGGGCAATACGCCGTTCGTGGCGGCATCATCGACATTTTTTCGCCCGAAGCGCCGCAGCCCGTTCGCGTCGAGCTTCTTGGCGACACCATCGAATCCATTCGCGCATTCGATCCCAATACGCAGCGTTCCACCAATCCGGTCGAACGCGCCGCGCTTTTGCCGCTCACCGAGCTTCTTCGCGGCTCGGAAGTCCTCGCGCACCAGGCCGTCGCCTCCGCATCGGGACGCGTCGGACGAAGCCGCTCCTGCCGGGGTTTTATCCCGGTTGGGAATTTCGTGAAATTCCCGCTCGAGCACTCGCCCCGGAGTTCTCTTCGATCTCGCTGCCGAGCCGCTCGTCGTCATGGACGAGCCGTCTCTCCTCTAAATCCGCGATCGACAAATATCGCGCGCGCATGCAAGCAGCCTTCGAAAAAGCCGAAAGCCCTCTCGCTGAGCCGCCCGACCGCTATATTTTCAACGAAGACGAGTGGTCGCTCGCGCTTCAGCTTTTCCCGCAGCTCTCCGTCGAGCATTTGGCGCTCGCCGGCGATCGCCCCGAAACATTCGCGCTGCAAACTCAGCCCACCACGCGGCATCACGGCAACGTCCCGGCCTTCATGGACGAAGTTCGCTCCCGTTTGCAAGCAGGCGAACACGTCGTCGTCTCCGCGGCCAGCACCGGCGAACTCGAACGTTTCGCCGATATCTGCCACGAATACGATCTTCCGTACAGCCGTCGGCGAGCTTGAGGAAAATGTCACCGTCACGCGTCTCGCGCAGGAATCCAGCGGCAGCAACGCTCCGGCCATGGTTCTCGTGAAGGCGCCGCTCGCAGAAGGAGTGGTTTTCCCGGAAGCTCGCATTGCCTTCTATGGCAACGCCGATTTATTTGAAACGCCGCCGCAGTTGCAGCGCTCGCGGCCCAAGACCGCCAGCTTTTTCAGCGATTTCTCCGACCTCAAGCCCGGCGATTTCGTCGTGCACGTGGATCACGGCATCGGCCAATTCGAAGGCTTGCGCCAGGTAGTCGTCGAAGGCGCCACCGGCGAGTTCATGCTGCTGAAATACGCGGGCGACGCAAAACTCTACGTCCCGCTCGCGCGCCTCGACCTCATTCAGAAATATCAGTCGCTCGGCGGCGTGGAACCGGCGCTCGATCGCCTCGGCGCCACGCTCTGGGAAGCTCGCAAGACCCGCGTCCGCAAATCCGTAAACGACATGGCGGAGCAGCTCCTCGCGCTCTATGCCGAGCGCAAAACCGCCCCGGGCCACGCGTTTCCAAAGGACTCCAACTGGCAGCACGAATTCGAGGACGCCTTCGAATTCGAGGAAACCGCCGACCAGGCGCGCGCCATCGACGACGTGAAGCGCGACATGGAATCGCCCCTGCCCATGGACCGCCTGCTTTGCGGCGACGTCGGCTACGGCAAGACCGAAGTCGCCATGCGCTCCGCTTTCAAAGCCCTGGCGGACTCAAAGCAGGTCGCCGTCCTCGCCCCCACCACCGTTCTTGCGTTTCAGCATCTGGAAACTTTTCGCCGGCGCTTCGCGGCCTTTCCCGTGCGCATCGAAATGCTCAGCCGCTTTCGCACCGCCAAGGAACAGAAGAAAGCCCTCGAGGAACTGGAAGCCGGCAAAGTGGACGTGATCATCGGAACCCACCGCCTTCTTTCCAAGGACGTGAAATTTCACGATCTCGGGTTGCTGGTCGTGGATGAGGAACAGCGCTTCGGCGTCGCGCATAAAGAACGCCTCAAGGAGATTCGCAAGAATGTGGACGTGCTCACCATGTCCGCTACTCCCATACCTCGCACTCTGCACATGTCGCTCGTCGGCCTGCGCGATATGAGCGTGATCGAAACGCCGCCACGCGATCGACTTGCGATTCAAACCACCGTCTCGCCTTTCAGCGAAACGCTGGTTCAACGCGTGATCGAGGAAGAGCTCTCGCGCGGCGGCCAGGTTTTCTTCGTTCACAATCGCGTCGAATCCATCGCTTCCCTTGCCTCCATGGTCCAGCGCCTGGTCCCTCGCGCGCGCGTCGTCGTCGGCCACGGCCAGATGCACGAATCGGCGCTCGAAAAAGTGATGCTGAAGTTCATCCGCAACGAAGCCGACGTCCTCGTCTCCACCACCATCGTCGAAAACGGCCTCGATATTCCGCGCGCGAATACCATCCTGATCAATCGCGCCGACCGCATGGGGCTTTCCGAGCTCTACCAGCTTCGCGGACGCGTGGGCCGCTCCAACCAGCGCGCCTACGCCTACCTTTTGATTCCACCGGAAGGCTCGCTTACGCCAATTGCGCGCCAGCGCTTGGCCGCTCTCCAGGAGTTCAGCGATCTCGGCGCGGGCTTTCGCATCGCCGCCCTCGATCTCGAGTTGCGCGGCGCCGGCAACCTTCTCGGCGGCGAACAGCACGGCCACATCGAAGCCGTGGGTTTCGACATGTATTGCCAGATGATGGAGCGCGCCGTTGCTGAAAGAAAGGGCGAGCCGGTCGCGCCGGAGCGCCGCGCCACTTTAAATCTTGGGCAGGACATTCGCATCCCCGCGGAATACATCGAGAACGAAAACCTGCGCTTGCGCATTTACAAGCGCATCGCCGGCGTCACATCGGAGGCCATGCGCGATGAAGTTCGCAAGGAACTCGACGACCGCTTTGGTCCCCCGCCCCCCGCCGTGGTGAACCTGCTCGACTATGCCGTGCTGAAAGCGCTCGCGGAAAAGCTGCTGGTGGCCAATATTGACCGCCGTGGCGATCAGTTGGCCATCAAGTTTTACGAGGACACGCCGCTCGGCCCGGAGCGCCTGGTAAAACTCATCGGCAAGCGCCGGGATATGCGTCTCGATCCCGCCGGCACGCTCTGGCTGGACTGGAAAAGGAGCAAGGACACAACCCCGATGGAAGCTGCGAAGAAAGTGTTGCTGCAACTACAATCGTAGCGATAAAATCGCCACAGTGATAACTATGAAAATCAAAAATATCGGTAGGCTTCCACACATCGCTATTCTCGCGGCCTTGATCTTGGCTCCGTCCATCTGCCTCGCCCAGGCCAAAGGCGACATCGTCGAACAGATCGTTGCCCGGGTTAACAATCAAATCATCACCATGTCCGATTACGACAAGGCTTCCGCCGGACTCTCTCAGGAAGTCCACCAGGATTGCCAGAATTGCACGCCGGAGCAGATTCAATCCGAACTGAAGGATCGCCAGAAGAATTTGCTGCGGGACATGATCGACCAGCAACTCCTGATCGCACGCGCCAAGGACATGGATATCAACGTCGAGACGGACTTGATCAAGCGCCTCGACGAAGTTCGCAAGCAGAACAACCTCGCCACACTCGATGATCTCGAGAAGGCCGTCGAATCTCAGGGCATTGTCTGGGAAGACTACAAGAACCAGTTGCGCAACAGCATCATGACCCAGCAAGTGATCCAGCGCGAAGTGGGCGGCCGCATGGATATCGGCTCGGACGAAGTGAAGAAATACTACGATGCGCACAAGCAGGATTTCGTCCGTCCCGAAGAAGTGGCCCTTGCTGAAATCATGCTGAGCACGCGAGGGCAAAAGCCCGGAGGAAATCTCCGCCGTTCGCACCCGCGCCGAGGACCTCCACAACCGCCTGGTGAAGGGGGAAGATTTCAACGTGCTCGCGAAACGCTATTCGGAAGGTTCCACGGCCCAGGACAATGGGGCCCTCGGCGAATTCCAGCGCGGCCAGCTCGCCAAGGAGTTCGAGGATGCCGTTTTCAAGTTGGATAAGGGCCAGTTCACCGACGTGATTCAAACCAAGACCGGCTTTGAAATCCTGAAAGTGCTCGACCATTATCAGGCGGGCTTGCAGCCGCTCGGCAAGGTGGAAAACGAAATCACCAACATCCTCTACCGGCAAAAAATGGATCCCGCCCTGCGCACCTATCTGGCGCAGTTGCGTGAGGAAAGTTACGTGCAGGTGAAGCCCGGTTATACGGACACAGCCGCCGTCCCTGGCGCGACTGTGATTCAGGAAGTTGCGCCGACGCCCGACGCGCCATCCAAGAAAAAAGAAAAAAAGAAGGTTCCTTTGCCGAAAGTCAACGGCTGATGAAGTCCAACTTCATCGTTGATCTCGCCGATGGACAAATGGTCGCGTCGCTCTTTCTTGTTCGCGAGAAAGAGATACGCACCTCCGTCCGCAGCGGAAAGTCCTGGCTCGAGCTGAGGCTAGCCGACCGCACCGGCACGATTCCCGCGAAAATGTGGGACAACTTCACGCTCCTCGCGCCCACCTTCGAATGTCACGATGTGATTCAGATTCGCGGCCGCGTAAAGCTTTATAACGGCCAGAAAGAACTCACCATCGAGCAGATCATTCCCGCCGCCGAGCGCGATTACGACCTCGGCGACTTTCTGCCGCAAACGAAACACGACGTGGAAAAGCTCTACGCCTGCGTCGAAAGCGCCATCGCGGGAATGAAAAATCCCTGGCTCAAGCAATTGCTTTCCAACGTCATCGGCGATCCGGCCATCGCCCCGCAGTTCAAGCGCGCGCCTGCCGCGATGGTGATGCACCATGCCTATATCGGCGGCTTGCTCGAACACGTTGTGAGCTTGATCGGTTTAGCGGCTGCCGTGTCGTCCCATTACCCCGATCTCGATGCGGACCTGCTGCTCACCGGCGTGGTGTTGCACGATATCGGCAAGATCGAGGAATTTCGCTACGCGCGCGGCATCGAGTATTCAGAGAAGGGACGCCTGCTCGGCCACATCATGATCGGCACGGCCATTGTGCGCGAAAAAATCAATGCCATTCAGGGATTTCCCGCGCCCCTCGCCACTTTGGTCGAGCATCTTATTTTGAGCCATCACGGCACGCATGAGTTTGGCTCGCCTTCCCTTCCCCAGATTCCCGAGGCTGTGGCCCTCAACTTTATCGACGATATCGATTCTAAAATGGCCGGGATGCGCGTCAGCCTTGATTGCCCGCCGGATGCGGAGCAGCCTTCGCTCTGGACCGATCGCAATCCCGCCCTTCGCAGAGCTTTGCTTCGCGTGAAACAGTTTTTGGCGGATGGCGATCCGCCAAAGTGAGCATTCGCATGAATCACGAGATGAAATCCTATGACTGATCCCGCTACTGTCGCAAAGACGCGCTCGCCCAAGCACTCGCTGCTCGATCTTGCGCCGCTCGAACTCGATTGCATGAAAACGCTCTGGCCCGTCGGCGAAGCCACCGTTCGCGAGATTCGCGAGCGCCTCGCTCCACGCCTGCCGCGCGCCTACACCACCATCATGACCATCATGGACCGCCTTGCGCGCAAGGGCGTTGTCGAGCGCCGTAAAACCGGCCGCGCTTACGTATATCGCCCCGTTTTGGGCGCCGAAGACGCGCGTGCGCAGGCATTGCGCCAGGTAATTGAGAATTTTTTCGAGGGCTCGAAGGAAGCCCTGCTCGCGCAGCTTGGCAACCCGCCGGATAACCGCCCTCTGGTTGTTCGCCGCCGCACCTGCCCCCGTTCCGAGTGAGAGCGAAGTGCGCGCGGACACCGCGCCTCTTCCGCCGGCGAGGTTTGACTGAATGTTTCCTTCGGAACTCAAAATTCGAAACTCGCTGATTCGGCCGGCGACCATTCTCGCGCCCATGGCTGGCGTCACGGATACTGTGTTTCGTCGCGTGATTCGCTCGCTCGGCGCATGCGGCCTGATCATGACCGAATTCACCAGCGCCGAAGGGCTCACGCGCCAGGCCGCGCGTACTCTTCGGTATCTTTATTTTGATGAGGACGAGCATCCCATCGCCGGCCAGATTTTTGGCTCCGACCCGAATGTAATGGCTTCCGCTGCGGCCCTGATCGAAGACCTCGGTTTCGATCACGCGGACATCAATCTCGGTTGCCCGGTAAAAAAAGTCGTAAAGTGCGGCGGCTCGGGACTGCTGCGCGATCTGGTTCACCTCGAAAAACTTTTGCGCGCCGTTCGCGCGGCCGTGAAAATTCCGCTGACCATCAAAATCCGCTCCGGATGGGATGAAAACAACATCGTTGCCGCGGACGTGGCGCGAATGGCGGAACAGATTGGCGTCGAAGCAATCGCCGTTCACCCGCGCACGCGCATGCAGGGCTATGCCGGGTTTGCGGACTGGAAAATTATTCGCGCGGTAAAGGAATGCGTGAGCATTCCGGTGATTGGCAATGGCGATATCCGCAAGCCGGAAGACGCTGTGCGCATGATCGAAGAAACCAACTGCGACGCAATCATGATCGGCCGTACCGCATCCTCGAATCCATGGATTTTCAGCCAGATCGCCGATTACATTTCCACGGGGAGATATGACGAACCGACCGAGCTCGATCGCTACCATCTGCTCTCAGATTATTTTCGCAGCCTGATCGCCGCCGAAATGCCGGACGCCATCGGAAAAATGAAGCAGTTCGCCACGCTGTTCACCCACGGCGTACGCAACGGCGGCGAGCTTCGCCAACAGGTCCATCACTCGCAAACAGCCGCCGAAATCCTCGACAAAGTCGACACTTTTTTCTCCGAGACTGCCGCGTCTGTTCCTTCTAACTAGAAACATTTAGCGGGCCAAAACGGTCGAAAAGCGCCTGCCAAAGGGCCCTCCAGGCGCCGGCCCATTCCACCACGGCGGACGGGCGCTAATTCCGGGATCGCTCACGGGTAAATAGGATTCGAAAAGGACGGCACGCCGAGCTTTCGCTTCTTCGAGGCCCGGAGACTCCCCCGTCCTCAGCAAACCACGACCCGGAGCAAGCAGGATGACGGCGCGACGCGATGCTCGTTTCCGAATGCGGCAAAAATTAACGAGGTGTACACTCAGGACCGACCCGGCTGATATTTCGAGACGGAGATTTTACCAGGGAGGGGCGGAGGCTGGCATGGCCACGGAAGCGCGGGCGGTGACAATTGGGGATCTGATCGACCAGCGTCCGCTGGGCCCATTTCAAATTTGGACCATCGCTCTTTGCGGGATCGTCCTGGCTTTGGACGGATTCGATTCGCTCACCGTCAATTTTCTGTCAACGTCGATTTCCCGCAGCACAGGGATTCCCGTTCATAGCTTTGGACCGATTTTCTCGGCCAGCCTTCTCGGATTGATGATTGCAGCGCTGACCACGGGACCGATCGCGGACAGAGTGGGGCGCAAGTGGCCGGTAATCTTCGCCACCCTGAGCTTCGCAGTGTTTTCCCTGCTGACGCCGCGGGCGACCACCTATCGCGAGCTCCTGATTTTGAGGTTCCTCACGGGGCTAGGTCTGGGCGGCGCGATGCCCAACGTGGTCGCGCTGGCCTCGGAATATTCGCCGAAGCGGCTGATCTCCGTGGTGGTCACGATATTGTTCTGCGGGATGCCGCTGGGGGGAGCGATTTGCGGATTGCTGAGCGCGGAGATGATTCGCACGTGGGGATGGCAGTGGGTCTTTTATATTGGCGGGATCATCCCGTTGGCAATCGCGATTTTGCTGATTTCGATGCTGCCGGAATCGGTGCAATTTTTGGCGGTGCGCGGCAAGGACCCGGCGAAAATACGGAAGATCTTGGCGAAAGTGGCGCCCGAATTTGCAGCCTCTGGCGGTGAGATTCACGTTTCCCGGGACGAGCAGGGGCGCAGGGGCGTGCCGGTAAAATATCTTTTCACGGAAGGGCGCGCGCTTGGAACGATTCTGCTCTGGTTTCCCTACTTTGTGAACTTGCTGCTGATTTATTTCATCAGCGCCTGGCTGCCTGCTCTTCTGAACGAGGCGGGGATGACGGCGTCCGCCGCGGTGATCGCCACCGCGTTCTTCGATTTGGGAGGGGTGCTAGCATGTTTGGGACAAGGGTTTCTCATGAACCGATTCGGCGCCGCCCGAATGCTAATCGTCGAGTACGCGCTGGCAGCGGTGTTCGTGGGAGCGCTGGGTGTGCTTCCCAGGCACGTAATGCTCGTGGCGTTCCTTGCATTCGCTTCGGGGCTCGTCGTGATCGGGGCTCAGGGAGGGTTGAATGCGCTTGCGGCGCGATTCTATCCGACGTCCGTGCGGTCCACGGGCGTGGGCTGGGCGCTGGGAGTGGGGCGGTTGGGATCGATCGCAGGACCGTTGGCGGGCGGTATGCTGCTGAGGATTGGCTGGAGTTCGCGAGGACTGCTGCTTTTTGCAGCAGGTTTTGCAGCGTCAGCGTTGCTAGCGATCGTGCTGAGCAATACAGTGCGCGAGCATGTGACGCCGTACAGCCGTTCGCTCGAGGTGGAAGCGGGCAGATCTTGATTGCGGGACGGATTTTGGCCGGAGCGCCGACTGACGCGGCAAGATGGGTGCAAATTGAGGCAGCCACTTTTGACGAAATGAGGGTCGCCCTTACCGGCGTGGAATTTTCCTAGAGCGCGCTGTCGCCGCGTTCCTCATTGCGAATGCGGATGGCGTCGTCCACCTTGGTGAGGAAAATCTTGCCATCGCCGATTTTCCCGGTGCGCGCGGCCGCGACGATTGTCTGCACGGCTTTTTCCACGAGATCATCCGCCAGAACCAGTTCCAGCTTGATTTTGGGAATCAAGTCGACCGTATACTCCCTGCCACGGTAAACCTCGGTGTGTCCCTTCTGCCGGCCATGTCCGCGCGCTTCGAGGACGGTCATGCCTTCGACGCCGATCTCGTGAAGGGCGTCCTTTACGGCATCCAGCTTGGATGTTTGGATCACGGCTTCCAGCTTGGTCATTCTCACCCTCGCCTCTGCATTCCCTGGGATCACACTGGCGGTAGTTGGCCGACAAAGCCGCCGCGAATTATACACGCGCCGGGCGGTGTGGGCGGGAGGAATAGCGAGAAGGAGCCGGGCTTAATCCGCCGGTGCTACATAGGCGCCTGGAAACAGGCTGTTTACTCGTAGGACCTTAGTTCTATTGCGATGGGCGTACGCCGGTTCTAGGCTAGGAACGTTATGGGTGGTCATACATCAGCCACGGCAGACAAGCAGCAGTTGGTGCTCGACACGGGCCGACGCCGAAGCATGCGGGTTCTGCTTAGCGTGCCTATCCACGTAAGCGGAAAGACGACGGCCAATCAGGATTTTGACGAAGAGACTCGCACACTGGTCGTGAACGCCCATGGAGCGTTGATTTCGCTGGGCGCAAAGGTTCTCGCCGGCCAAGAGGTGACTCTCTCGAACAGCTCGACACAGAGCTCGATCGCGTGCCGCATCGTCTACCTTGGAAACCCCACATCCGGGAAACTGCAGATGGGGATCGAATTCGTAAAACCGTCTCCCTCGTTCTGGCAAATCGACTTCCCACCCGATGACTGGGTCGTTCCAGAAAACTAGCTAGTCCCGCGCCTCAAAAACTCCTAATCTAGTTTGGCGCTGATAGCAGCTCCGCGCGAACGCTCCCAAAAGGCAAAGTGGCCTCGATTACGACGGGCGTGCGAGCCGGATCGTTGGCAATCCAAATTTCGAAGCGAATCGACGATAATTCCTTCTCGTATTGAAAGACATGAACGGCGATACGCGCGGCCGAAAAACTGCCGGCCGCTACTCTGACGTATTCGCTGAGGGCCTCGCAGTGGGCGCGCATGTCAAAGAGGTCGCGCCCATCGTAAACGGGAGCGGTGAAATCCGGCGTGTCGTGCCAGTCCTGCGCGCGCAGTGCGTAGAGCGTTCCCAGCGGATCGCGGGTTCCCGGAGAAACGATCACCACCGGGCCGGGCGAATGGACGGGCTGCCCGCTCGGCGACAAATGCAGTACCTGGTCGCTTATTTTTCCCATCTCATTCAAGTGCGTCTCAAACTGGCGGCTTTCGAGCGTGGCCGCGTCCGTGTAGGAGTCAAACTGGTCGTCCAACTCGAAGAGCCTCCGGACAGGGTTCAGAGTGTGCGTGACCGCGCGGAGGTGCCAGGTCTTGAAACCATAGAGATCGCGACTCTCCGGAACGCTGAGTTCCAGGGAAGCGGCGTTTGAGAACGTGGCCCATGCCAGACGGTAATTCAGAGTCTCGCCGGCGTGAAAAGGCATAGGCTGCTCTTTGGCTTTTTCTGGAGCGTGCTTTGGCTGGGCGGCGCGGCGCCGGCCGGATTGCGGGATACCGCCCGCGGCGAATGCCGGACCGCTTGATCGCAAAAGCCCCGGATAAAACCAAAGACCGGCGGCGATGACCGCGATGGCAATGATTCCGAATTCAGTTTTGAATGGCGCCCAGAATGATCTCATAGCTCGAAATCCGCAACGTTCTGCTCCAAATGCGTTTTCATTTCGCGTACGATCTTCGATTCTTGCTCACCATAACACGTCGGTTATACTATGACGCATCCGTCACGCGCTGATCGTGGATCCCCATGACTGAGATTGCCAACCTGGAGTGCGCCCGATGCGCTATCTGGTAACGGGCGGCGCGGGGTTCATCGGTTCCCATATAGTCGATGAACTGGTCCGCCGCGGCCACGACGTGGTTGTTCTGGACGATCTCTCCACCGGCCAGGAGGCGAACATCGAGGGCGTCCGCCAGAAAATCGATTTTCGCGTGGGTACGATCACGGACCTGAAAGACGTTCAATCTGCATGCCGCGGAGCCGACTACGTGGTCCACCTGGCCGCGCGAGCCTCCGTTCCCAAATCCGTGAAAGATCCCATCGAGACGAACCGCACGAACATCGATGGCACCCTGAATGTGCTGGTAGCCGCGCGCGATGCTGGAGCGCGCCGCTTCGTGTTCGCGGCGTCGTCGTCCGCTTACGGCGAAACTCCGACGCAACCGAAAATCGAGACGATGGCTCCCGCGCCCATTTCTCCATACGGCGTGACCAAATACGTGGGCGAGCTCTACGCGCAAGTTTTTGGCCGGGTATACGGGCTCGAAAACGCCTCGATACGCTATTTCAATGTTTTTGGGCCGCGGCAGGACCCGACCTCACAGTATTCCGGAGTGCTCTCGCGCTTCATGCTCGCCGTCCTGCGGGATGAACCACCTGTGATTTACGGAGACGGCGAGCAATCGCGCGATTTTACTTACGTCGCAAACGTGGTGGACGAAACTTTGCGGGCTTGCGAGGCAGCGGGCGCTTCCGGAAAAGTTTTTAATGGCGGCACCGGCGCCCGCATCACCCTGAACCAAGTGATAAGCCTTCTGGCCAAAATCACCGCCAGGGAGATTCACGCAGCCTATGAGCCGCCGCGCGTGGGCGATATTCGCGATTCACAAGCCGATATTTCACTGGCGAGGGAAGTGCTCGGCTACGAACCCGGAGTGCTCTTTGAGGGGGGCCTAAGACTCACCTGGGAGTGGTACAAGCGCGCGTACGGCGCGAAGCTGTAAGCGCCGCCGAAAATTTTCACCACCTGGAAACCTCAGCGCTTCTGCCTCGGCGCAGCCGGCGTTCGATGGGGATGCGCCACCGGTCGCATCGGCTGGCGCAACCACTGAATTGAAGTCCCTGCGAGACGCTGCAACTTCTCAACCGGCTTTAGTTCGTCGAGCTTTTGCATCATTCGCGTGACGGACGCTTCCAGCAGCGCGGTTGTTGCCTGGAGCCGCAGCTTAATCGGCCTCACGGACGAGCTTCTGCTCCAGGACATATTGGCGACCGGCCTAGGCATGTCCCACTTCTGTGAAGGTGGGGGACTGGCGGCGGTAGGCGGTCGTACTGGCGGTGCCGGCGAAGGTGCGGCGCTCGCGATGGTAGGTGGTCGCACTGGGGGCGCTGGTGAAGGTGCGGCGCTCGCGATGGCAGGCGATCGCACTGGGGGCGCTGGCGAAGGTGTGGCGCCCGCGACGGCCTGGTGCGCTCGTAGCACCGGCTCCGGTGAAGGTGCTGGGTTCGCAATGGCGCGCGATTGCGCTGGAGGCGCGGACGCACTTGACTCGACCGTAGCTTTTGGCAGCGAAACCTCGGGCATCGCCGCCATCCGATGCGCGACAGGCTCGGCCGAGGCCGGCGGGGTCGGTGCATCCGGAAACGACCTCGGCTTCATCAATTCTGCAAGAAGCCCAGAGTCAACCGCGGATCCCTCAATGGGAGCCGATTCGCGCATCTGCAGCGCGGACATGCGCATCCTAGAGGCGCTCGAGTCCATAGGGATTACTTCGGCCACGGGCCTGTCGCCGGAGCGCGCGGGAAGTGGTCTGACCTCGTCAAACCGAAATTCCCAGGCGACGCTCTCCACAATCGGCGGCGGCACAGGACGGACGCCGTCCGAGTAGGCGTTAATCAGGGAGTGCTCGCAGATGAGATTCATCACCCGCGGAATTCCGCCCGAATAGAAATAAATCGCATCCATCGCTTCCCGGCTAAAGGCTGCACCATCCGGACTTCCCGCAACTCGAAGCCGATGTTGGATATATCCGTAAGTATCTTCCAGCGACAGCGGCGCCGTTCTGCAGCGGACCATGATTCGCTGCCGCAGCTGACGAAGCTCGGGACGATGGAGCTTCAGGTCCAGCTCCGGCTGCCCCGCGAGCACAATCCGCACCAGACTCTCGCCCCCTATTTCCTGATTCAAGAGCATCCGGACTTCTTCCAGTACAGCGGTGGATAAGCCCTGAGCCTCATCCAGGATGATTACGGGAGCCCTACCCAGCTGAAAATGCTTGGTCAACCACTGGTTCAGCAGGATGCGCAAATTTGAATTGTGTCCAGGGTCCAACTTCACGCCGAAATCGGACAGGATAAACTCAAAGAGATTGTTGATATCCAGATGGGAGTTGAAAACGAACGAGACGGGTACTTCTTGCTTCCGCAGGGAGGTCAGTAAATGGTTGATCAGGCTGGTCTTACCTGTCCCAGCTTCACCGGTTAATACGATCAGGCTCTTGCCACTCTGCGATCCGAGCGTAAGCTCGTTCAGCGCGCGACGAATGCTGGAGCTGAAAAACAGATAGCGGGGATCCGGATTGGCCCTGAAAGGATTCTCCCGCAGACCGAAAAAGCTGAAAAACGTCTGATAAGCCGCTTGGTCCTGGCTCCGCTTGGTCCCACCCGTGCTCTCCATCTGGCCCTCCCCTTGATACTGTGATGCACCAGGGGCACACCTAGACACCCCCGCCTCCCCAGAAGTCCGAGCAGTCGCGCGGCCACAATTCGCTGAATATAACTGGTAGATGACAGGCGGCTTGCACTGGAAGGAAGAGGCGGGGGAGAAAACTACTGCGCATTTGTTCCAACCGCCCGGATATTTTGCTTCCGAAGGTTCTAGTACCCGATGGCCCTTCCGTGATTCTTTTGCGCCCAGAGCCGCTTGCTCGCCAGCGCGGCACCGGCCGACAACGAGCGTAGCTTGGCCCAGGCAACCTGCGGGTGGATGCGGCCGCCCATGCCGCAGTCGGTGCCAGCGATCACGCTCTCCCGACCGACGGCCTCGGCGTAGCGCATAATTCGATCGGCCACAACCTCGGGGTGCTCCAGCACATTCGTCTTGTGACTCACGACTCCTGGGATGACCGCCTTGCCTGCGGGGACTTTGACGTTTCTCCAATCCTTCCATTCGTGCTCGTGCTGCGGGTTGGCCGCCTCGACGGAATACTGGCTGGCTTTTACCTTCAGAATCAGATCGAGCACATTTCGCAGCGGGAGGTCCGTGCTGTGCGGGCCTTTCCAACTACCCCAGCAAATGTGGTAGCGGATTTTCTCCTCCGGTATGCCTGCGATCGCGTGATTGACTAATTCCACGTGCGCCTCGGCCCACTTTCGGAAAGCGGCCATATCTCCATTCATCGAATACTGCCATTCGTACACGTTGACGATGATGGGATCATCCAACTGCAGGTTGATCCCGGCGTCAGTGATCGCCTTGTACTCCTCGCGCATGGCTTCGACCACGGCCGCCGCCTGTTCGTCCGCAGTCTTGTAGTATTCGCCAGGAAGAATATTCACGCCGGTGACGACCGCCGTCATGAACGCGTCTTCGGGATTTTTGCCGACGAGAGCGGCTTTCAAATTCCTGATGTCCCGCTGGATGGCCTCCTGACCGGTGTATCGGATCGGTCCGACATTGATCGGAAAACGAAGCGGCCGCGATGAGGGTCCGGCGTAGGCCTCCGGCGTGCTGTAATAGTCCGCGAAATCTCTGCGGTCCTTGCTGCCACCCATGAACGAATTCAAGAGGCTGAAATCCTTGGGAAGATCGCGCATTTCGAAGCCGGTCACGCGGTGGTAAACGTAGGTCGCCCATGCTCCGTAGTCGATTTCATCCGACACCGGCTTGCCAAACTCGCCGTCGTTGACCACATCGATGCCGGCTTCGATCTGCTTCGCGACGACATCTGCAACAGCGCTTGCCAGATTCGATTCGAGCTTTTCGGGCGGCGCTTGGTCGCGATACAACTCAATGAGATTTGCGGGCCGCGGCAGGCTGCCTACATGGGTGGTCAATATACGATTTGAACTTTGCTTCATTTCGTCGGGCTCCGTCAGGACTGGCTGCCCGCCTTATATCGCATTTCCGATGAATGATGAAAGCGGATTATTTAGGCGACCCACGCCAGAGATGTGATTGCGCAAGGCTCGCTTTCCCCGGTACTATGCGCGCGGCTTATTTCAAGGAGACAACTATGAGGCAGGCGGCGTTTATGCGGGCGGGGTTTATCGCGACGATGGGCTTGGCAATGCTTCAATGCTTGCCGGCGAACGCGCAGCAGGTGAAAGCTACCGATTTTCCTCCGCCGAAGCCGGCGTTTCCCGGACAAACGAACGCCCCGGCCCCGGAGCAGAAATCTCCGGCACTAAAGGTTGAGACGGTGGTGCAGGGGCTCGACCGGCCGTGGACGTTCGCGTTCCTTCCTGATGGCAAATTTCTGGTCACCGAGCGCTATGGGACCATGCGAACGGCCCGGATGGACGGCGTGTTTTCGATGCCCATTGCGGGCGTACCCGACGTGAAAGTAGTGGCGGCGCAAAGCTTGCATGACGTGGAGCTGGATCCGAATTTCGCGCAGAATCGCCTGATCTATTTCAGCTATTTCGCGCCGCCGCCGGGAGAAGATCCCGCCGTCTGGCCGAATGATTATTTCTATGCCCGCGTGACAAACTTGCCGCTCGCCGAACGCAGGATGAAATCCGTCGGCACGGAGCGCGTGGCCCGCGCGCGCCTTAGCGAGGACGATAAGCGGCTCGAGCACGTGCAGGTGCTGGTCGATGGCGTGGATCGCCGCATCGTATTTGCGCCGGATGGCACGCTCTTCATCAGCGGCGCCGACCGTTTCCGCTTTTACGCTTCGGATATGGATGGCGTGGAGCACGAATTTACCGACCCGGATATTCTTCGCAACTTTACGGGGCGCGTGGCGCGCATCAATCCGGACGGCACGATTCCCAAGGACAATCCGTTCATGAGCGAGGCAACCGTGCTGCCCGAAACTTTCGCTTACGGATTTCGGGACCCCGACGGCGTCGCGATCAACCCGGCGAGCGGAGAGCTTTGGATCGTCGAGCACGGGCCGCTCGGTGGCGACAGAATTTTGATCGTGCGCTCGGGCCATTTCTATGGCTGGCCCAACGTGAGCTACGGACGGCAGTATTCCGGCGTGCCGGTCGGAAAAGGATTGACCGCGGAAGAAGGCGTCGATCAGCCGATTTATTTTTGGTATCCCGATATCGCGCCTTCGAGCGCCATGTTTTATACCGGCGACATGTTTCCTGAGTGGAAAGGAAATTTATTGGTGGGCTCGCTGGTGGGGAAATGCTTGATTCGTCTGGTGCTGAATGGGGACCGCGTGGCTTCAGAGGAACATTTGCTCACGGATCTCGGGCAGCGCATCCGCGATGTGCGGCAAGGACCCGATGGCGCGCTTTACGTGCTTACCGATGCGGGGAGTTTGCTGCGGGTTACGCCGAAAAAGTAGAAAAACGCTCTCAGCCGGAACGAGGCTGGGGGTTTAATTCGCGAAGACCTTCGGGGAGGACGACTTCGATGAGGCGGGCGGAGGTGTCGACGCGCACGCAAATTTCCTGCGCGAGAGGAATTAGCAATTCTCCGGCGAGTGAATCGACAACTAGGAGAGGCGTCCCCGGAATGTTCTCGCCGGTTGGTTGCACGTCGCGCACGGTACCGATCGTGGCGCCATTTTTTTCGCGAACTTCGCAACCAATCAAGTCCGTGACGTAGTAGCTGCTTTCGGGGAGCTCGATGCGCTCGGCGAGCGGAATGCGGACTTCGAGGCCGACGAGTTTTTCCGCGTCGGAAATGGAATCCGAACCTTCAAAATGAAAGATGGCCTGGCCGCCGCGGCTCTGGCTCAGCCAGCAGGAACGAATCGCGGCTTGAGAGTCGGGCGAACTTCCGCCGCACAACCACGCAGAAGTGAGAGCCTTCAAGCGCTGGGGAAAATCGGTGAGTATTTCGGCCGCTACTTCGCCGCGGCGTCCATGCGGGCGCAGGACGCGCGCTACCGTCATACTGGTCTGCGGCAATTCGCCGGCGCTCACTATTCGAGAATTTCCAGAGTGAAGCGCTTCTTCAGTTTCATCCCGGCGGCGCCCAACAACGTGCGAATCGACTTCGCGGTGCGCCCCTGCCTTCCAATCACCTTGCCCAAATCTTCAGGATGAACCCTCAATTCGAGTACGGTAACTTGTTCACCTTCCACTGCCTTCACCTGCACATCTTCTGGGCGATCCACAAGTGCTTTCGCAATGGATTCGACTAAATCCCTCATCGCGTTTCCTCCACAGCTTGCCTGGCCCAGCGGAGAAACTCGCTCGAGCGTGTACAAGAGCTATGAACATGGCATCTGTAAGGTTGGACGCTTCAGGCGGGCTTTGGGTTGCGTATCAAGCTGCGGACAGTATCGCTCGGCTGCGCGCCTTTACCAAGCCAGTACTGCACGCGTTCGCTATCGAGGTGAACGGCGGCGGGCTTTTTCAGCGGGTCGTACGTGCCGACAATCTCCACAAAACGGCCGTTTCGAGGACGCGTCTTCTCGGTTACGATCACGCGATAAAACGGATGCTTCTTCTTGCCGAACCTGGCAAGGCGTATGGTTAGCACTAGCAATTCCTCCTGATTTTCAACAAAAACAGTATAGCGGACCCTGCAGATTTCACCAATCGCAAACTATCCTGGCTGACAAGAAATTTTCAATAGAACCAATTGCTGCGGAAGGCTACCCACCAACTCACGACGAGAATTGGAATCGTCGCTCCCAGGGCCCATTTGAAGGGCAACAACAGGTCGGCCGCCAAACCAAGGACGGTTAATGTGGCCCAGAAGACTTTTTTTTGCACCAGGCCATTTTAGCTCTCTAGTTCCCTTCCCGCTGCGAACATGGAATGTTGAGCGCAAGCGTGTGTTCAGTATCATACGGATGGAGGCTAAACATGGAGGCCGTTTCCGTGCGTGCCGCGGTTCGCGGCGATCTGGCTCGTCTGACGGAGATTTACAACCACTACGTCGTAAACACGCCGATTACGTTTGATATCGAGACTTATACGGTGGAGCAGCGGGAGAGCTGGTTCAAGCAATTCAGCGAGCGCGGGCGCTACCGGCTGATGGTGGCGGAGGAAAATGGCCTGGTGCTGGGCTATGCAGGCACTACGCGCTTTCGTCCCAAGGCGGCTTACGAAACCACGGTGGAGACGACGATTTATTGCGCTCAGGAAGCGACTGGCAAAGGAGTTGGTTCGCTTTTGTATGGTGCGCTGTTTGAAACGCTGAAGGAGGAGGACATTAACCGCATCGTCGGCGGATATACGCTTCCGAATCCCGCGAGCGCGGCTTTGCACGCACGCTTTGGATTCAAACCCATCGGGATTTTCACGCAGGTAGGACGCAAGTTCGGGCGCTACTGGGATGTGTCTTGGAACGAGCGGCCCGCGAAAATCGGGTGAGCCGCGCTGCTATCGCAGGAGCCAAAGCGGCAGAGACGCTTGCGCGCACTGCTCGATCATTTGCTGGTCGCGGGCGGAAAATGCGTTGGCGCGCTCGCTCTCGACATCCACGGTTCCAATCACGGAGCCGTCAGCCGGCGAAATAATGGGAACGATGATTTCGGAAATCGTGCTGCCAAAGGCCGTCAGATATCGCGGGTCGCTTCGCACGTCGCCCGAGATTACCGTTTTCTTCTGCTCGATTGCCGCGCCTGTGAGCCCTTTGCTCACTGGAAACGTCGGATGCTCTGGCGCGCTCGGGCCGCTCCACGCGACGATTGAGACATTTTCCGCGCCCACATCGTAAACACCGACCCAGCGATATTCGCCGAGTTTGCGAATCAGCTCCGCCAGGCGCTTCGCTCGTCCGACGCGATCACCGCCGCTCGCCGCCGTGGAGCGGATCTGGTTCAGCGTGTTGTCCATCACAATCGGCATGGTGATTTATCTTTGCTGAAGGGTCATTCTGCTGCGCCGGCTCCGCCGATTCCGCCTAGGCCGCCCATTCCGCGAAGCTTATTCAGGCCGCGCATTTTGCCGCGCATAGTGTTGCCGTACATTTTCATCATGCGGCGCATGTCGGAATACTGCTTGAGGACCTGATTCACTTCCTGGACGGTGGTACCGCTGCCGCGGGCGATGCGCTTGCGGCGCTTGCCGTTGATGATGTTGTCGTCGGCGCGCTCGGCGGCGGTCATCGAATTGATGATGGCTTCGGTGGATTTGAGCTGCTTTTCATCGATGGAAGCGTCTTTCGGAATTTTCGCGAAGGGGCCAACCTTCGGGAGCATGCCGATCAACTGTTCCATCGAGCCCATTTTGCGAATTTGCTGAAGCTGATCGCGAAAATCGGCGAGCGTGAAATCGTTTTCGCGGAGTTTCCGCTCCATTTCGCGCGCTTTTTTCTCGTCGACATTCTTTTGGGCTTTTTCGATCAGGCCAAGTACGTCGCCCATGCCGAGGATCCGCGAGACGACGCGGTCGGGGAGGAATGGCTCGAGCGCGTCGTATTTTTCGCCGACGCCGACGAATTTCACGGCCGCGCCCGTGACTTTTCGAATGGAAAGCGCTGCGCCGCCGCGCGCATCGCCATCCATTTTAGTGAGGATCACTCCCGTAACACCGAGGCGCTTGTGAAATTCGCCCGCCGAGCGCACGGCATCTTGTCCGATCATGGCGTCCGCGACGAACAGAATCTCAGCGGGATTGAGCTCCTTTTTCAGCATGGAGAGCTCGTTCATCAACTCATCGTCAATGTGGAGACGCCCGGCCGTATCGACCAGAATCACGTCGCACGCGGAAAGCTTTGCTTCGCGGGTGGCGCCGCGCACGATTTCGAGCGGCTTATCGGTGCCGGTACCGGGCCAGATGGGGGTGCCGGTGGCTTTGGCGACTTGCGCGAGCTGTTCGCGGGCCGCCGGGCGATACACGTCAGTGGAAACGACGATGGGACGATGCCCGTGCTCGGCGAGCCATTTTCCAAGCTTGCCGGTCGAGGTGGTTTTGCCCGAACCTTGCAGGCCACAGATCAGCCACACCGACGGCGGGCGCGAAGAAAATTGCGGGCGTGCTTCGCGGCCGAGAAGTTCAGCAAGCTCGTCGCGCACAATCTTGACGACTTGCTGATCGGGCGAAAGCTGGAGCAGAACCTCGGAACCGAGAGCCTTTTGGCGAACCTGGGCGATGAAATCGTCGGCGACTCCGAGATTGACGTCGCCTTCGAGCAGCGCTTCGCGAATTTCAGCGAGGGCAGCGTCGAGATGCTCTTCGGTCAGCTTGCCCTGGCCGCGCAGATTTTTGAAAGCGCGCTGAAGCTTTTCAGTGAGTGTTTCGAACATGTTTTCTTATGCCGTCCCGGCCTGAGTCTTCTTCGAGGCCATGTAACCGGCAACCGCGGCGCTGGGCGCAGCCTGATCCACGAAGGTGAACGTTCCCTTCTCTTTCATTTCCTGCGCGGCGCCTATCAGAGCGCCGAAGGCTAATCGCGACAATACCCCGCCGAGGCTGATGCGCCGCACGCCTGCAGCGCCCAGGTCCGCGACGGAAAAGGAGAGACCCTTGATTCCGGTAAGCACGTTGACCGGATGCGGAGCGACGGCGGCGCAGACGGCCTTGATGGCTCCGAGATTCGGCAGGCCCGGCGCGAAGAGCACGTCGGCGCCAGCCTCGGCAAATGCCTCAAGGCGGGCAATGGTGTCGTTGAGATCCGCACGGCCGTGAAGGAAATTTTCGGCGCGCGCCGTAAGCGTGAATGGAAAAGGCAGCGCGCGAGCGGCTTCGACGGCTGCCGCAACGCGTTCCACAGCGAGGTTCTGAGCGTAGATCGGCGCGCTATCGTCGCCGCTAAAATCTTCCACTGAGCCACCGACAATTCCCGTGGCACCCGCAAGGCGAATCGTCTCAGCGACAGTCTTCGGATTGTCACCGAAACAATTTTCGAGGTCCGCCGCAACCGGCACATCGACTGCGTCCGCGATCGAATGGCAGTGCGCGAGCACTTCTTCGCGGGTGACCGCTCCGTCCGTGCGGCCGAGCGAGAAAGCAAAACCGGAACTGGTGGTCGCAAGCGCTTGGAAGCCGAGTCCGGCAAGAATGCGCGCGCTGCCCGCGTCCCACGGATTCGGGATGATGAAAGTGCCCGGGCCGGACGCTTCAACCGGCGCTCCCGAAGTAGCCGGGAGCTTGTGCAGCGCCCGGAATGTTTTTGCTTTATCGGTTTGGCTGACGCTCATGCAGTAGCTCCTGCTGCACCCGAGAGTGGCGGGTGCGACGCCGCAGCTTCCGATTCTATGGGACGCGCGGAGGGCGGTCAAATGCGAGGGCCTGAGCAAATGGTCGCTGATGGAGGTTCCACGACAGTGTCGAGTAGATGCGGCCTCTGTCTTTTGTTTTCTATGGGTTGGGACGTGTTCTACTCGGCTCGAGTGTCGATTAGAAAGCCGAAGAGAGATCCTGCGGGTGCGTCCGTGGAAGGCACGTCGGATTGCATCGCGGCTAGCGTTTCGGCTTCTCATGCGGTGTCCTTTCCTGGCCGGGCCGTGCGTGGCCCTGATTCACGCTACCACGCAGAGGATTCGATTTCGTCAAGCGCGCCTGTGGACTTTATTTTTACAGAGAGCAGAACGATTGGCGGATGGGCAGTTATTAGAGCGCGACGTTATTGGAATTGGCTATTGCGCTGAACACACAGCATCCGTATTATGCGCGAATGCTCTTCAAAAAAACTATCCGAGTGTGCAGCGAAGAATTACTGAAGGCGAAGCGCGCGATTGTATCGGCGTACGGCGCGATACGTGAGGCCGACGAGCGCACGCTGGACTTGCTGATGATGTTCCTCGGAATCCGCTGAAGAATCCCCCGCTGAACGATCGATCACGCAATCCAAATTCCCTGTAATTTTGGCTTCCGGCTAGCGCCTTGGACGCTCGCTTCATGCGGTGAGCGAAGAGCGACTGGAGCACAAAACCGTGGCATTGAGTCCGGGAAAAGGTATGATGCCCGCTCCGGAGATCCCCGGAAACTTTGTCGGATTCACACAGCGTGCCGGCCGATCATCCGCGCGCAGGCTTTTCAGGTCCGCGCAATGGAAAGGAGGGCCGGTGATCGAAATACTGAAGGACCTTCCCGCCGGAATTGACGGCGTGCGGGCCATCGGAACGGTATCGAAGGACGATTACGACAAAATTCTCGTACCGCTGCTTGAAAAGGCGCGACGAGAGGGGCGTCGCGTTCGATTTCTGTACCAGTTTGGGCCGGAGTTCGCGGACTTCACTCCCGGCGCAGCGTGGGAGGACGCCAGAATTGGGCTGCAATCGATGCGGATCTTCGACGGCTGCGCCATGGTGACCGATCTGAGCTGGATCCGAGACCTGACGCGAGTCGCCGGTTTCCTAATGCCCTGCCCCGTACGTGTATTCAGCAATCAAGAACGTAGGAGTGCCGTTGAGTGGCTGGTCTCCCTTCCCGAAGGGGCCGCCATTTCTCACCGTCTTCTTCGCGATACTGGAGTGATCGTTGTGGAAGTCAAACAGGCTCTGCGAGCGCAGGACTTCGACGCGCTGGCATTCACCGCGGATTCATGGATCGAAGCGCATGGCGAGTTGCAAGGCCTGGTGATCCACACGCGGGAATTTCCAGGCTGGGAGAACCTCGGAAGCTTGATTCGTCACCTCCGATTTGTGCGCGACCATCACCGGAAGGTAAGGAGAATCGCGCTGGCCGCGGACGCGAAAGTGGCCAGCGTGGCGCCCAAGATCGCCGAACACTTCATTCAGGCGGAGGTGAAGAGCTTCCACTATGATGAGCTCGACAGAGCGATCGCGTGGGCGGGCGGGACTGCGACAGAAAGCGCCGCCTCGTCACGATAAACATCCAGCTAACGGATTAGCGGACGATCTGCGTTGACGTTAACCTCCTGTTAACTTGATTTCGACCGTGCAACGGGTGGAAAATGGCCGGGTCTCGTCTCCAACCCTGCTCGGCGAGACGCACAGCAAGGCAACTGCGGCCGTTGGGAAGGCCGCTGACCAAAACATCCATCGCGACGTACCCAGCGCGCTGCCTACAACGTACCTGATACCAAGCGATCACAGATTTATGAAATGCGGCTTCGACGCAAATAGCCGCGAACGGCGGATTGACTTCGCCAAAATCCGAACAGACCGATTGAAAACAAAAAAGGAGGAATTGCTATGTATGTGGTCACAGGAGCGAGCGGACACTGCGGGCATGTAGTTGCGGAGAAGCTACTCGGTGCGGGAAAGAAAGTCCGGGCGATTGGGAGGAGCGCGGAGCGGTTGCAGCAGGTGAAGGCGCGCGGAGCGGAGCTTTTCGTATGCGATCTGAGCGAGCGAACGGCGCTGGCAAAGGGTTTCGAAGGCGCGGAAGGCGTCTTCGTGATGATCCCTCCGAGCACGGCCAGCTCGGATTATCGCAAGGAGCAAGACGCCATTACGGATTCGGTGACGGCGGCGCTGCAGGAAGCGAAAGTGAAGCATGCGATTTCGTTGAGCAGTATCGGCGCGGACAAGCCAGCGGGCACGGGTCCCGTGGTGGGGCTGCACAATCTAGAGCGGAAGCTGAACACGATATCCGGGTTGAATGTGCTGCACCTGCGCGCCGGATCTTTTATGGAGAACGAGCTGGCCCAAATCGGAATCATCAAGGCCATGGGGATAGCGGCGGGTCCGCTGCGCGCAGACCTGAAGCTTCCCATGATCGCTTCGCGGGACATCGGCGAATATGCCGCGCAGGCGCTGATTGGACTGCGATTCAGCGGGCAACAGACACACGAGCTTCTCGGACAGCGGGATATCAGCATGGCCGAGGTTGCGTCCGTCATCGGCACGGAGATCGGCAAGCCGGGCCTTGCTTACCAGCAGTTGCCAGGAGAGGTGGTGCGAAAGGCCTTGATGGACATGGGAATGTCTCAGAATGTGGCGGGCCTGATCCTGGAAATGTACGAGGCGCTCAATTCCGGGCACATGGCTGCACTCGACAAGCGCTCGCGAGAAAATACGACGCCAACTTCATTCGAGACATTTGTGAAGGAGGTTTTCGCGCCGCAATTCAAGGGCAAGACAACCGCGGCCTGAGGCGATCCGGGACGGGGAGGTCGGCGAGTACAACTTGCGGTTGACACAATGCGGGAGGAGGGCTAGGCTTTCGGCGCGAAGAGAAGACGAGTTTCGCGACTCCGGTCGACCCAGCTCCGGGACATCGCGAAGTTTCGGGGCGAGCGACGGCAATGAAACGGCCCCTTTACCTTCTAGCCCCTTTTGCAGTTTTGGTGTGCATTTGTGTCAGCGTGGCCCCTGATATTTGGGGCGCGACTTCCCCTCGTTCCCCGGCGTTGGAAGAAAGCGGCGTCGAACCCCACGAAGCGACGGCTACCATCCCGGGACCCCTGCGTTCGTTTTTGCGGATGGCGGCGATCAGCCAGAAAGTCTCTCCCGAGGAAGTGATGCCGCTGCTTTCTCGCAACGTCTTTTTGACTGGTTACACGGGTACGGGTCGAAAGGGGCAGCCGACCGAATTCCTGCTGCTGCTAAGACGGTACGTCCAGCAGGCGAGAGAGCTGGCGGATTTAGCCAAGCCCGACGGCGTAATTCGTGTTTCCAGTTGCGACAAGGCGAGGCCGTTACTGCAAGTTCTTGGCTACAAGACACGGTCGGACTGCGGACAAAGCAGCACTTTTCTCGAGACGGCGGATGCGCAGAGGGCTTTTCTCACGACAGACTCCGGGTTCCCTTTGTCCGAGCTCGAGAGAACACTATCGGGGGGAACGGCCTTCGCCTACGCGTTCCCCAGCTCTCAAGTGCCTATATTGTTGACGGAGCAGGATTGGATCGCCGTAAGCGACAAGCCCGGCAATGGCGCAGGCAGCCGGGACTTGCTTGAGGCGCTTTTGCACGATCCGGTGCTGGCTCATCTTTACTACGCCTGGGCACATGTGGACCCGGAAACTCGAGTTGCCTTGCAGCGATCGCCAGGTTTGAAAAGACTGGAGCCTCTTGTTGGCTCTCTGGACTTTTATGGAAGCTACCTTCTCGTTCGAGAGGGACGCGTGGTGGTTCCCGGAGGTTCGGATGCCGAATCTGCATGGAAAGAATTAGTCGGGTCAAGCCCGGAATCACCGGGGGAATTCGTTCCCCAACTACTTGCGAAGGACAACGGCTGGTTAGCAGCTTACTTCGACTCACTCTCGCGCATTCCTCAGGAAGAGCAATCGCACTTTGTTGAACGTCCGCGGCTGCGGCGTTGCTACGAAGCCCTTCGAGGGAAAAAGGCTTTGCCCAGCGCTATGGAGTCGGTCTTTCGCCCGGACCCGGACCTCTTGGTTTTGATGACTCGCCTTCAGTGGGAACCCAATGGCGATCCGCACGTGCCTGGAGGTCTCCAGGCGTGGAAAGAGGTCCTTGGTCACAAGGCTGCTTCCGAAGCTTCTCGTGAGTGGGGCCTGCGAGCCAAAAACTGGAGTGATCCTGAAGGACTCCTGGAAGCCTTGTTTGCCTTTTCGCGGGTGCGTGGAGAAGGAGGGCCAACCGAGGTTTTTCTGGCGCTGAGCGGGCTGGATGGCAGGCGATCAGCGGGGCAAAAGTTGAGCCCCCAAACAGTTGAGCTGATGGCCAGCAAGTTCTCCGCGTTCGAGGATCAGTATTTGATCTTTTCCGAATTTCCTGAGCTGAGCGATGCATCGATCGAACTTTTCTTAAGGACAGCCTCAGCGGTTGGGAAAATTCCCGACCGCACGCTGCGAGGGAACGCGATGGGAATCTTCCAGGCGAATGTTAGCCTCTGGCAAATCCTGTCGCGCCAGGGTGAGATTGCGGAAAACGAACAAGACGAATCCTGGCGGGCGATGATCAGGCCTTTCGCCCATATTTCCTCGGCTACGCAGCTTTTCGACGCGGGACACGCATCGCTGGGAGAAGTACTGCGCGCTGCCACCGGCAAAGCCGACGGCTCCCAGGACGAAATCGTTGATTTGCTGGCGGGTCCTCGTCAGACCAGCCCCGAGGGTCAGCGAATCCACAGAGAATTGGCTGACAGGATTCGCTCGGTACTGGACGATCAGCGCTTGGTATCGCTCGATACGCTACTGGCACTTGGCGACGGGCTGAGTACGATGGCGCAAGCAGCCGGAGGGGCTACCACGGGCGATAAACTCGCTCCGCTCACCGAGCAACTCACAGAATTCCAAATGCCGCAGCCGATCTTCACCCGCGGCGAGAGAACGGAGTTTACAGCGGGAACTTACAACGACCGGCATACCGAATTGGAAATGCGGACCGATGTTGCAAAGATTTTGAAGACACCTGCTTCCAGAGCACAGTTGGAAGCAGCGCGGGGCGAACTCTCTCCTTTCCTTCGGGATACCTTGGTGGGTTTCAGCTATGCCTATTACCAGCCCCCTGAGGCTCAGGCTCTTCATAACAACTCTCTCGTAATTCGATCCCACGATTTCTCGGGAGAGACGATCATGGGAATGGAAGGATCCCTTTGGCAGAGCGCGCGGTTGTTCGGAGCAGGATCTCCGGCAGGGGGTGGCGCTCATCTAGTCGGATCGCTCGCGAACCTGCCCTATGTGCTGGCAAGAATGGAAGAAGATTTCATTTCGCCCGAAAACGTGCAGGCGCTGATCTGGTCGGACTTAGTGCCGTCCGTTTTAACGGGCGCCGTTTTGCCACGTTGGTGGGGCGTGAGCCGGAAGGAACTTCACGCGATCGCGCTCTATCAGCGCGCCGGAGAAGAATTCTTGGCAGCTTCCGAGAAAAACGAGGAGTTGCGCAGCAAAGTGATGAGCCTCCTTTCCAGGAGAATGTCTCCTGAGAGATTGGCGCAACTGGAAGATATGCTGCGAGAAGGGCAGCGGGCCAAGGTGTCTCTTGAGATCACTCCGGCTGACACATTCTATTTGACTGCCGAGCTTCGGGAAAAATTCCCAGGGGAAACCATCTCCTGGGGACCGGCGGGGCGAGAATTGGAAACTTTAGCTCGCGCGGACCCAGCGGAAGTCAACTGGAACCGGTTGTCGCAGGATTTCGGCGTGCCACACCCCACATTGGCGCGGACGTATTCCCGCGAATTGCTGAACCTAAGGCTATTTCCGATGTTTGCGGGCTACTCGAGCCGGCTGTTTGCCGAAACGTGGGATTCCACGAACCTGTATTGGGCGCGCTTGGCCGACGAAATGGGCTATCAGCCCGAGACGCTAAACCGGCTGGTCCCTGAGCTTACCGTCCACATGGTCGCGAAGATCTTTGCCACGGACCTGAATGACTGGCCGGCGATCCTCCGCGCGATGCGAGAGACGGGAGAAGAGTTTCGGCAGGGCAAGTATGCCTCGCTCCGGTTGAATAGCGGACCACCTCAGCCGTAGGCAGTTTCTACTGAGGTACGCGAAAGCTGGATACCGACCTATCTGGCCGGACGAAAGCGCTGCAGCCTTCGACACTGAGGACTATATGCTCAAAAGACTTTTTGTGTTTCTCGGCTTCGTGGCACTTCCTCTATTCTCCGCCGCCTCGGCGCTAGCTCAGGAGAGCGCCCCGCCGCCCATCAACGTCACCGTCGACCTGGTGCAATTGAACGTGGCGGTGACCGACCACAAAGGGAACTATATAACCGGCTTGCGGCCGGAAGACTTCGTCGTTACCGAAGACAAGATTCCAGAGAAGATCGCCACTTTTGGAGAAGGAGACGAATCGGTCCGCGTACTACTGGGCGCCGGCTTGGCAAGCGCGAAGCCTTCAGATTCGCCAGGGCAATCAAAGGAATCCGACGCACGCGTGTCCGGGAGTGAGCTGACTGCTCTGGTGGGAGGCGCAAACGTTTTCGTTCTTTTCGACACGAGCAATTACATGTATCGCGGTTTTGTGTTCGCGCAGGATGCCATCGCCGACTTCGTTCGCTCCCTGGAAAAGGCGGACCGAATTGCCCTCTATTCCTATAGCCGAGACCTCTCCAGAGCCGCGCTGCTTACCTCCGACCGCGCGGAGGTCTTGCGTGGCGTGCGCACGACGGTGGCGGGAGACGATGCAGCGCTTTACAATTGCCTCTTGTTGACCGTGAAGGACGCGGCCCACCTTACCGGGAGAAAGGTGATCGTCGTTTTCTCAAACGGCCCCGACAACGCCAGCATGGTGCCGCCCGAAGAAGTTGCCGAGTTGGCGCAGTCCACTGGCACGACGATCTACATGGTAAGTACCGAACAGGCACACCTGGAACCGATCTCCAATGCGGTATTTCAGCGCATGACCGCTGCCACCGGCGGAAAAGTTTATTTTGCTAATAACTGGAAGGATGAGCAAGACGCGTTTGCCTCGATCCGGGACGACTTGGCTCATCTCTATTCTTTGAGCTACTACCCAGAGCCGAATCCCAACCGCGGCTGGCGCACGATCACGGTAAAACTCAAGAACGGGCATACGAAATATCACATTCGAACGCGGGATGGGTATCGCCTTCAGCATTCTCGCTTCTCCACAGAAAATGTGCAGCCCAGTCAACCGGCCGCCGACCCACAATAGCGGTCGCTCGTGAGCCGGTGGCTACCGGGGCTTACGGGCGGAGACTACGAGCGCCGGCATCGGAATTTCGAGGCGGCCGCCGGCGCGGGTGTAGGCGGCTGCGCGCTTTTCGATAGCCTCGCGCACTTTCGCAAGCGCTGATGCAGGTTGCGCGCGCAGCAGGCCGCCCGTCCGCGCCGAGCCTCGATAAAACGCCTCGAATACGTCCGCCTGGGAATCTAGTTTCCATACCAGGGGTAGTTGCGTGATGGTGACGTGCTCGAACCCGGGGCTTTCGAGGGCTCGCGTGGATTCCGCGGCCTCGCTGAAACGGAAAAACGGCGGGCCGGCGGGAAGTTGGATGTTCGGATCGCCAAATTCGCGAATGGCGTCCAGCGCGAGGGCAAATCCGACTGCCTCTTCCGGCTTCGCCCACACCGTGAAGGCGAAAAAACCGCCGGGGCGTAGCACGCGATAAGCCTCGCGAATGGCGGATTCCGGTTGGGCCAGATGCAAGATGCCGAAATTCATCACGACAGTTCCAAAATGCGCATCGCCGAACGCAAGAGCCTCGGCATCGCCAATTTGAAAATCAATCGTGGGATGAAGTTTCCGCGCCAACGCGACCATGGCCTCGGAGAAATCAATTCCGAGAGGGGTCCATCCACGGCGCTGAGCCTCGACGGAAACGTATCCCGGGCCGCTGGCGATATCGAGGAGATTGGTTTTGGGTTCAGTTGAAACTGCGTCCAGCAGAGGGCCAATGGTCTGCGAGGTGAGGCTGCCGAAGTAGCGATGGTAATCGTCCGATGCCTGTTCCCAGCCATCATGCTCGAATTGATGGAAGGCGTTTGCGTCCATCGCTGGCGGCATATCTTTGGGCTCTCTTCGGGCTTCGCGCTATTATGTCGGAGTTTCAGTCCTGAAGTGAATTGGAGAATCCAAAAATGACTTCGACGCCGCTCGATATTGAAAAGTTCAACAATGTGGCTCGCTATGACGCTTTGATGGACGTCGTCCGGAACCGGATGACGAATCGCGAGTTTGTGGCGGATTACAAAGTCCCCAAACAGCACTTCGAAATGATCCTAGAAGCGGCGCGCCACGGTCCGTCGGGCGCGAACGCCCAGCCATGGCATTACATCGTGGTGAACGATCCCGCGGGCCGGGAAGCGCTGACGAAGTGTTTCCTCGACGAACAGCAGCATCGCGCGCAACTAAAAATGGGCTTCCCGACACCGAACTACAGAGGCGTGAAGACCGCGCCGGGTCTGATCGTGGTGTGCTGCGATTACCGGTTCATCCGCGCGTTCCCGGTTCTGATGGACGGATCGGCCGAAGACAAGCTGTACCGACAAAATGCCGAGCGCATTTTGCTGCAATCCGTGGCGGCATCGACGATGTCCGCACACCTTGCGGCAGCGGCGCTGGGCTACGCAGTTTGGTGGATCACCGCCATCGGCCAGGAATCCATTCAAGAGAAAATAGGGCCGCTTCTCGGCGTCCCGAAGGACCTTTCGATCATAGACGTGATGTGTTTCGGGCCACCGCTGAAGCCGTCGTACAAGCGCTGGAAGAAGACTCTGAGTCAGATCATGAATTGGGAGCGCTTCAATCCCGAAAACTACATGACCAGCGAGCAGATCGACGCGTGGGTGAAGAGCATGCGCCACAAAGTGATGTATCGCGACGAATCGAAAATCGATTGAGAGCGCCGATGAGGGCGGCGTTAGTCCAAGAATATCGGGAGGCAGAGAGGCGGCTCGACGTGGAAATCGAGGCGAGCGATTTCCGCAAGGGCGCGATTCAGGACGGCGCTGTCGCAGGCCTCAAGCGTCATCACGAAAGGCAGAGCGGAGTGCGGAAAGCCGGGTTTTTGTAGAAGCGCGTCTATGCTGATCTGATATTTCGCGAGGATGGTGGCGAGGGAGGCCACGATGCCAGGATTATCCCGAACGACAAAGCGCAGATAGTGAGGGACCGTAAAGTCGCCGGAAACTGAGTCTGGCACTTCGGGAGAGCCCGGCAAAGATTCCGGAGTCGGACTCGCGCTGCGGGCGATTGAGCACAGATCCGAAATCACCGCGACGGCCGTGGGATCTCCTCCCGCTCCATTTCCCGAAAAGATGGTGCGGCCGCCGAATTCTCCGGTGACGGCGACTAAATTCTGGCTGCCCTGCGCATGAGCGATCAACGAAGCAGCAGGAACGAGCGCGGGCTGAACGGCCGCGGCCAGGCGCACGCCTTTCGAAGTCTCTTTTTGCGCGATCGAAATCTGGCGGATTGCGCTCTTGAGTTCGCTGGCATACATGAAGTCGGCGGCCTCGATGGAGGCGATCGAGCGGCAAGGGATCTGTTCGCTGCGAACACGCAGGCGCCAGCCAGCCTGGATCAGAATCATGAGCTTGGCGCGCGCGTCGCTTCCATCCACATCGGCGCTGGAATCGGCCTCGGCGTAGCCGAGGGATTGCGCTTCCTTGAGCGCGGCGACGAAGGTCGCGCCGGTGGACTCCATTTTCGTCAGGATGAAATTGCACGTGCCGTTAAGGATTCCAGCGATTTTGCGGAGACGGTCGCCCGCGAGGCCTTCCTGAATACCGATTATGGCGGGAATGCCTCCGGCGACGGAGGCGCCGAACTCCAGGCGGCGGCCCATTTTTCGGGCAAGGTCGAGCAGTTCCGGACCAGACTCAGAGATGAGCAGCTTGTTGGCGGTGACGACGGACTTTCCAGCACGCAGCGCGCGGCGGACCCAGTCCCCTGCCGGTTCGAGACCGCCGATGAGTTCGACGACGACATCCGCGTCGGAAGATAGAACGTCTTCGACGTTTGCAGTCCAACGAACGTGAGCAGGAAGCCCCGCGATTTTTTTCCGTTCGATATTTCGATTGAAAATGTGGGTGAGAAGGAGCGGGCTACTTTTGTCCCTGCACAGAATTTTCGCAACCGAACGGCCCACGGTGCCAAAGCCGATGAGGGCGATTTTCAGTTTCTTGCCGGCTTGCCGGGCGATTTTCGGGGAGACGGACTTTGCGCGACGGGCGCCTGACGAACGCGATTTGACCACCGATGGAGAACCTCGCATCAAGAAATTCGTTTGCCGGATGCTGCGCGAATCGGCCGGAGACAGAAATATTCCGGCGACACATGGTATCAAACAATGAACAGCGAGGCTTCTATTCCGCGTCGAAATCCACTTGCCGGACGGCTGTGCGGACGGACCCGTTAGATGCCTGTATCTCAATCCGGTAGGAGCCAGCCGGGAGTTGATCGACAGGGATTTTGAGTCCGACTGGAAGGACAGAACTCCCTTTTTCCATGAAGACGGAAGGGTCGATATCCTTGCCGCCCGCGATGGGTTTCCCGGTTTTCATATCGACGATGACATACGAGACGCGCAGCGCCGGCGGTGTGGCGGTGGCGAGACCGGGATCATAGAGCTGAGCGTAGAGGGCGACAGAATCGGTGCGCTTGAAATGGTTGCTGGCGGACGGGACGACTTCCATATTTTTCAGTAGCAGCGGCATGCGATCGGAAAGCAGATCAGCTTCAAGCGCACCACCCAGGCCGGCGGCGGGCTGAACCTGGTCGCTGAGGGCGATGGCGCTGAGGGCGAAACTTTTGCCGTCGTACGCATCGATAGCAAGCGGAGCTTCGTACTTTCCGAAGCTCTCGCCTCCGGCGGAAAGAACCACGGTGAGGCGGTATTTTCCGGAGGCGATCTCGAATTGATTGTCGTACCGCATGGGCTTTTCGGTGAAGCGTTTCCATTCATCTTTTTCTAAATCCAGGACGACCTCGTCGCTGAAGCGGGCGCCCACCGAGCCATCCGGGCGCGAAGCGATGCCCAAAATGTCGATTACAGCGTGATGTTTGCCTTTCTCCTTGGAGAAGCTGACAGCGGAGGCGGGGATTTCCATGGCGACGTCCACACGGGCCTGGTTGGGCGATGTGTAAATGAATGGCGCTTCGAGAGACCCTCCCGCTGGGCCGGCCGCTGCGCTCGTGGCATCGGCTTCGAGTGTTTTGGCGATTGGCTTTCCTTTCAGGAAATCCTTCGCTTTTGCGTTGCAGTATCCCGTGCGGGAGCGGACGCTCATCCCATGGCGATCGAGCTTGACCCGCAGGGTGTGGCACGAGCCATCGAGATCATCCGAGGGAGAATAGCCCAGGAGGTAATACTCGTTTTGTTCGTCCGCAATCTTGGCGAGACCGCCGAGCAGGTCGTTGGTGTTGTAGATCGGAAAGCCCCCTGTTCCGGCGGCAAGAGCGTAGAGGACGCCTTGGTTTGTTGAACCCGTTTCGGGCAGCGTGGGAATAATCATTTGAGGCGTAGTGACGCCACCGTAGGGCTGCGGGCCGTACATGCCGGGATAGCCGCCGGGCGTGCCGCGAGGAGCTCCGCCGCTAGGTGGAGCGGCCGGAGGAGCGCCTCGAGTGCCGCCACTGCTGGGAGCGCCGGCGACGGGAGCGGCAACTCCGCGCCCCCCGCCGCCTCCACCACTACGCTGCGCAGGGTAAGACGCGAGAACGAGGCGAGGCCGGGCGCTGGGCTCCGCGGCGAACTGCTTTGGGCTGCCATCCGGATTCCAGGGCGAGAGATTTTGGCTATTAGGCGCAATCAAGCCGCGAACGTCCAGGGGATAAATCGCCACATTAGCCTGATTGCAGGCGGATATGGCGGCGGTCATTTCAGCTTCTGCTTCCGGCGTGAGTGGAAAACCCTCGGTGAAGAGCACCAGACTTTTGCGTCCCGGAACGGCGGCGAGATTTCGGGCCAGGCTGCGAATAGCCAGCAGGAAGGTATGGACGCCGAAGTCGTCTTCGGTTTGAAAAAGGGCCGGAGAAGCTGGGCCCGCATCCCCTCCGCTCCCGCTGATCGAACCATCCGACGCAAGAGCCGAGGATTTGAAAGTCGCGGCGGCTTTCTTCAGACGATCAACGTCGGCAGTGAAGTTCTGAACGATACGCAGCGCGCCGGTGAAATCGACGACGGCCATCACACGGTCCGGGCCGGCATTGGCGTCGATAAACTTCAGAGCGGCCTGGCGGGCGCGCGGCTGGTCTGAGATACCCATAGTGGCATCGTCGAAAAACAAAATCATGTAGTGGCGGTCCGACGGCGCGGAAGAATTTTCCGAGCCGAAGGAGAAATTGACGATGCTTTGTTCCTTGTCGTTGTCGAAAACGTGGAAATCCTTGGCGGTGAGGTCGTGGACGTACTTGCCTTTTTTGTCGGTAACGATCACATCCACGCGCACCACGCGCGACTGCGCGCGCAAGACATTTTCCGTCGCGGTCGGCGGCCTGCGCAGTGGGAGAAGGCGGCGTGGATTGTTGGGCGCGAACGATTGCGGGCGAAGCTACCCGCATAAGGGCCAACAGCAACGGCGCAACTGCGAGGATTCGTAATTTTCGTCCGCGGCTCAGACTCATGGCGGCCTCCTAGTAAGGAATTTCAACCACGCCATTTTCGGCGGAAAGCAGCGCGGCCTGGGAATCACGCACTACCAGGCGAACCACGTAGTCGCCAGGCTTCACGTCGAAGTTGGTGCGCACAGTCACGCCTGTGCGGCTCAACCTTTCCAGAGTTTCGTCGCGCAGCTTCATTTCGACAGTTCTCTCAGTGCCCGTGATGAAGTTGCCGTTGCGGTCGAAAAGCGCAGCGACCACAGTGAGACTATTCTGGTTGCGGCCGCCGGTTTTCTCGAATCGCATGTGCGCCAAATCCACGTGGGCGAGCACCGCGAGTTTGGCATCTGAGGCATCGGTTTTGAAGAACTGCGTTTGCAGCGCGACGGGCAAGCCGTGCTGCTCTTCCTGCGAAAAAACGGCGTCTTCGATATCGCGCTTGGCGACATCCACGGGAGTTTCTCCGTGTAGCGGCGCGTAATAGCCGCGGCGGGTCTGGATGGTGAATTTATCTTTGGTGCGGAGGACTACTTTCAGCGAGTGGTAATGACCGTCGAACTTGAAATTTTGCGGGACGAAGGCGAGATAGTAGTAAGCATCAGGCGCCGAAGCAACTTGGCGCAGACCTTCGCCGAGGTCATTGTTGTTTTTGAATGAGTATCCGCCGGTATCCGAGGCGAGATAAATGAGTGCGTCCACTTGGCGGGACTGGCCGGCAAGGGCCCAACCGACGCGAATGCTTGCGGCGACGGGATTGGGATCGTTCGTGTGCTCGCTGATATCGTTGCCGAGTTGGGGGGTATACAGGCCGCGCGCGTCCAGGGCGTTGATAAAGACGCTGCTGCGGATTGCATGGTCCACGACCTGCGAAAAATTCATTTCCAGAGTCGGATAGATGAATCCGGGAGAAATCAGCACGATGCTGCGCTGTCCCGGGAGCGCGGACATTCGGGCAGTGATTTCGTCGATCCGGCGAAAGACGGAGAGCGATTGCTGCGTGCCTTGCTGCTCAATGCGAAGTGCCTGCGCCGCCACCTGACCTTGAGCGCGGGATATTGCACTGGGCGGCACTTGGCCACTGGCGATTGCCGAGGCCAAAGTCGGATCGTTCTCAGCATCGCATTGCAGAGTATCCTGTGTGGCCACAGCAACAGCCTGCGCGTCATTTTGGTTTTGAATCAGGTCGGCTTCGTTGAAGTCCATCGGCGTACAGTCGAGCGGATCGGAGCGGGACGTGCCTGCAATGTCGCGGGGCAGCAGCTGCAGAAGAGCTTTGTGGAGCTTGACGCGGTCGTCCGTGAAATCCACCTGATTCTGGCCGGAAACGGTGAATATTGCGACGCGATCAGTGGGAGTGAGCGAAGCGTCCAGGTAGCGGCCAGCCGCGATGCGCGCTTGCATCAGGTCTTGTAGATTGAGGTGCGGATCGTCGAATAAAAACGCCACGAAGCGGGAGGGCGGCAGGAAAGCTGCGGGTTTGGAACCTCCCGTGGATACTGTCTGAGGCTGGACAACGTGCCGGGAGAGAGAGTCCAGCGTCTCGACCGCGAAATTCGAAATTTCCTGCGGCTTGCCGTCTTGGAAAAGCTGGAAGTCCTCTTTGTGCAGGCTCGAGACCGCGTGGCCTTGCGGATCCCGCACGACCACCCGGACGGGAACCAGGTTCACCCGCACGCGTAACGGTACGGGGACATCCTGCGCGCTCATTTCGGGCGCATCGCCGGCGGGTGATTGGGTCTGGCCGGTTCGCGCAGGTGCTGGTGTCGCAGCCGCCGAGCTGGCCGTTCCGGAGTTTTGCGAGGATTGCGCCAGAACTCGATTGCCAAGCGGGAAGGCGATTCCAGCCAACGCAGCGCCGCATAGGAGCACGAGACAGATTCGAAGGCGTCTGCTGCAGGTCGGAAAGCTCATCTAGGACTCCCACCCCAAGGAAGCCGGAGGCACCAATCAAGGCTGACGGGGAGTGTACATCGAAGTTACGTGTGCCGCTTGGATTTTGTCGTTATGCGGCGGGCAACTTGCGTCTCCCGGCAAACGGCTAGAGGATTTGCACGGTGGGGGCTGATGCGGCATCCGCGGCTGCGCCGGCACGGGCGGCTACGTTGCGGGCCATGGCGTAAATGCTCTTTGCCCCGGGCGCATCTTCGCCAAGAGAAGCGGCCGGTTTTCCAGTGTCGCCTCCGACGCGAATTTGAGGATCGATTTCAATTTCACCGAGAAACGGGACATCGAATACCTTGGCCATATGCTCGCCTTCGCCGTGGCCGAACACGTCGATTTTGCCCTGGCAGTGCGGGCAGGCGAAGTAGCTCATGTTTTCGACCACTCCGAGAATTTCGACGTTGACCTGGCGGAACATCTCGACGGCCTTGCGCACGTCCGCGAGAGCGACCAGCGAGGGCGTGGTGACGATAACGGCTCCGCTCACTGCCACGCTTTGGATCAGGCTCAACTGCACGTCGCCGGTGCCGGGCGGCAAATCCGCGATTAGGTAATCGAGCTGGCCCCAGCGCACGCTGCGAAGAAATTGCTGCATCACGCTGTGGAGCATTGGGCCACGCCAAATGAGCGGCTTGTCCCCGGGATTGAGGAGGCCCATGGAGATCATCTTCACGCCGTAAGCCTGCACGGGAATGATGGTCTTCTCGTCCAGCATCTTGGGCTGCTCGCTGGAGCCGAGCATGATAGGAACGTTGGGGCCGTAGACGTCAGCGTCGAGCAAGCCGACCGCGGCGCCGAGGGTTTTGAGCGCGACGGCGAGGTTTACCGCGACGGTGGTCTTGCCCACGCCACCCTTGCCGCTGGCCACCGCGATCAGGTGCTTAACGCCAGGGATCGGCGCTCTTTCGGGTGGGCGTGGCGCGGTCGCTGCGGGACGCGCCGGTTCGCTGGGTTGATTGGCCATCCTAGTTTTCGGTTCCCCCTGTGGTTGCTTGCATCCGCTGTGGCCGCGGTCAAAGTCGGGAGTTCTCGTTCCGATTCACCCCGCTCCACATCGCCGGAATAGCCATCATAGACTGCTCGCGGGCGGGCGGCAACGCCCGCAGTGCGATCCATCGGAAAATGGCCGTTTAAGTCGTTCCGGCCTTGTCACCGTGGACGATTTTTCTTTACACCAACAACCACTTGCATCGTTCTGGGCCCCGGTGTAAAGATTTTATCCGTATCCTCGAACTACGCCCTATTGGTCGAATCCCCGCCAAGCCGCCATACCGCCCGGAATGGCGCATACCCTCTCCGAACCGTCATTCTGGCCGCCTGATAAAGTAAGGGCGTCGCCAAGGCCCCCTGTGAAGCAACGCACCTGTTCCTGGGGTAGGATAGGCAGCCATGCGATTCGATATCGTCACGATTTTTCCCGATTTCTTTCGGGGGCCGCTCGATTATGGAATCGTGCGGCGGGCGCGCGAAGCCGGCTTGATCGAGACGCATGTACACGACCTGCGCGATTTCACGCACGACCGCCATCGCACCGTGGACGATAGGCCCTTTGGCGGCGGCGAGGGAATGGTCATGAAACCCGAACCGATATTCGAGGCTGTTGAGTCGTTGCTTGGGGCCGGCCCGGCGTCTCCCGCAACAGCAATCGTGTTGCTTTCGGCAGCGGGCAAGTGTTTCCGGCAGGAAGCGGCCCGCGGACTGGCGAAGCTCGATCGCATCGTTTTGGTCTCCGGGCGCTACGAGGGGGTCGACGAACGCGTGGCCGAGCATCTTGCCACCGACGAAATCTCGATTGGCGATTTCGTCCTGTCGGGAGGCGAACTGCCCGCGGCGATGATTCTGGATGCCGTGACGCGCCTTATTCCCGGAGCTCTCGGAAACGAGGATTCCAGCGTGAACGAATCATTTAGCGGGTCCAGCCGCGAAATTAGCTTGGTGGAGGACCGGCCTCGTAGTGCTCGACGATGGAACGCAGGGGACGCAGGGGTCGGCAGCGAACTGCGAATTGCGGAGCGCGGCGTTCTGGATTTTCCCCACTACACACGGCCTCAATCGTTTCGCGGTTGGGAAGTTCCCGACGTGCTGATCAGCGGGAACCACGAGGAAATTCGGCGCTGGCGGGCCGAAAAGGCGCTAGAAAAGACGCTGCGCAACCGCCCTGACTTATTGGAGCAATTCCGGGGTTGAGGTTTGACTCGAAGGTTGGTTCCGTTTATCCTCAAACTAGGTGTCGTTGGCATGAACTCTCTATTTCATTAGCTCCTTCTCTCCCGGGCCAAAGTTCAGCGGCCCGCGCATCCCTTTCGCGATTTTTGCATCTATAAGTGGCAGTCGCAGGCCCGAATCGAGCTATTCCATGGCGAAATTGACGCTTTTCGAGAAACTTGAGCGAATTGAAGCGCGCTACAACGAGATGACGCGCGAGCTTTCCTCGCCCGAAGTACATTCCGATTCGGCGCGCTACCAGAAGGTCGCCAAAACCCACTCGGAACTGGGCGAAATCGTCGCCAAATATCGCGAATGGAAGGAAATCGAAAAAGGGATCGAGGGCGCCAAGCAGTTATTCGCCGAATCGGACGACGCCGAGATGAAACAGATGGCGCACGACGAGCAGCGGGAGCTCGAATCCCGCCGCGAAACCGTGGAGCGCGAAGTAAAACTGCTGCTCGTGCCCAAGGATCCCAATGACGAAAAAAACGTGATCCTCGAAATTCGCGCCGGAACCGGCGGAGATGAAGCCTCCCTTTTTGCCGCCGAGCTTTTTCGCATGTATTCCCGCTATGCCGAATCGCAGCGCTGGCGTGTGGAAATTCTCGAAAGCTCCGCTTCTCCCGTCGGCGGCATGAAAGAAGTAGTGGCCGCCATCCAGGGAAACAAAGTGTACTCGCGCCTGAAGTACGAGAGCGGCGTGCATCGCGTTCAGCGCGTACCCGCAACCGAGCAACAAGGCCGCATTCACACCTCGGCCGCAACTGTCGCAGTGCTTCCCGAAGCCGACGACATTGATATCAAGATCGAACCGAAAGATCTGCGTATCGACACGTTTTGTTCGTCCGGACCCGGCGGCCAATCGGTGAACACTACTTATTCGGCCGTGCGCATCACGCATATTCCCAGCGGGCTGGTGGTTTCGCAACAAGACGAAAAATCGCAGATCAAGAATCGCGCCAAGGCGATGCGCGTCCTGCGCACCCGCTTGTACGAAATGGAGCAGGAGAAGCAGCATCAGGCACTGGCGGCGGAGCGTCGCGGGCAGATCAAGACGGGCGACCGTTCCGAAAAAATCCGCACCTACAATTTTCCTCAGAATCGCATCACCGACCACCGGATCAATTTCACCGTCCATCAACTAACCGAAGCGATGGATGGCAAGCTCGGCCCGCTCGTCGATGCGCTGGTCACTCATTTCGAATCCGAACGTCTGAAACAAGAACTCGATGCGGACGCGGACGCAGCATAACCGGCCATTATCTTGGCCTCGCCGTTACAGAATTCTGCCTCAGGGGGTTGCCAAGGCTGTGCCAAATCAAACGTACGAGCTGCACGGCGTCCGTATATTGGAATGCGCGGTGGAAGGACCCCAACTGCGTAGTGATCGTGATGCCGTCGACCTGATGAGTGACGCCCGCGGGCGGGGTGCGAATTTCATCGTGATTCCCATCGAGCGGCTGGATGACGATTTCTTTCGGTTGGAAACGCACGTAGCGGGTGAGCTGATCCAAAGGTTCGCAATGTACCGGGTGCGCGTGGCGATTCTTGGCGACATCTCTCGCCGTATAGCGGAGAGCAAGTCCCTGAGGGGTTTTGTCTACGAATCAAACCGCGGGAACCAATGCTGGTTCGTGGATCGCGAAGAGCTTGGCAATCGATTGGAGCAGGAAAAAGCGGAAAGCGAGCGCTTGGGCGGCGCTCGAGGATAATGGCAATCGATCCGCACGGTTCGCCTCAGTCCGTTGGCACGGACGTGCGCGAGGCGCTGAAAGAGGGGATGGCGCAGTTGCGCGCGGCCAACGTTCCCTCATCCACGCTTGCCGCCGAACTGCTGCTGATGCACGCGCTCGACCGCGATCGCACTTGGCTCTACACGCATCCTGAAAATGAAATTGATGCATCCGCGGCGCGAAAGTATTTCGGATTGATCGCCAGAAGAGCTGCGGGAGAGCCCACGCAATATCTCACCGGCAAGCAAGAATTTTGGGGACTCGAGTTTGACGTGAATCCGGAGGTGCTGATCCCTCGGCCGGAGACAGAACACGTAATCGAAGTGGCGCTTGAACGCCTCGGCGCGCGCGGAATCAAAATCAACATGCGCACCGGCGAACTGAGTCCGCCGCTGCGCATCGCCGATGTGGGTACCGGCTCGGGCTGCCTGGCTGTGGCTTTGGCACATGAACTACCGCACGCCGAGATTTTCGCGACGGATATTTCCGCGGCGGCGCTCGAAGTTGCGCTTCGCAACGCTACGCGACACGGCGTAGCGAGCCGCATTCGCTTTTTTCAGGGCGATCTACTTGGGCCTGCGCGCTCTTCACCCGGATCATTTGATTTGATCGTCAGCAATCCGCCTTATGTGGCGCAGGATCACGCGGCGACGCTGACGCGCGAGGTTCGCGAGCATGAACCCCACACCGCCCTTTTCGGCGGCCCATCGGGCATCGAAATGTACGAGCGCCTGATCCAAGAGGCGGGCGAATTGCTTCGATCAGGCGGGGTGCTCGTGCTCGAACTGGGATATAACTCGGCGCAACATGTTCGCGCCATTCTGGTGACGCAACGCCACTGGGTGAATGTAAACGTGACCAACGATCTTGCGGGAATTCCTCGCGTGCTTGCGGCGGAGCGAGCCTAAGGCGAACGGTTAGCTTGCCGGCTGCGCGGCGGGCACTTCGATCCCCAAAAACTTCGCGGCATTGAGCAGCAAAATCTTGGGCCTCACCGAATCCTTTAGCGGAAGTTCGGCAAACTCGCTCAGCCAGCGTTCCGGAGTCATCATCGGGAAATCGGTGCCGAAGAAGGCCTTGTCCTGCACAAGAGTATTTATGTTGTGCACGGTTGACGCGGGGAAATATTTGGGCGCCCAACCGGAGAGATCCATGTAGGTGTTGCCCTTGTGGCGCAACACCGCCAATTGATCGTCATGCCAGGGCCAGGACGGATGCGCCATGATGATGCGCATTTCGGGATACCAGGCGGCGAGATTGTCGATATAAGGAATCGGCTTGCAGTATTCGAGGGTGATGCCATTCCCGCCGGGCGAGCCGGCGGCGACAGCCGTGGTGCCGGTGTGAAAAATCACGGGCAGATTGAGTTTAACGATCTCCTCGTACATGGGGAAGAAGCGCTCATCATTGGGATTGAAGCCTTGCGCGGCCTGCTGAAATTTCATCCCACGCAATCCCATATCCGCGCAACGCTTCACTTCGTTGACTGCAATTTTGCCCTTCCACGGATCGACGCTGCCGAAACCGATGAACGTGTCAGGATACTTTTTCATCCACGCCGCAGTTTCGCCGTTGTCCATTTTCACGCCGCTGCGCGTCTCGCCATCCACGTCGAAGATCACGGCCATCATGTCCTGGCTTTGATACATTTCCGCCATGCCATCGGGATCGGATCGCCATTTTCCGGTGTTCATCGGCAGACCTGCCTTGGCGATTTGCCCCCAACCCTGCTTGGCGCGTTCGCCCGTCTGGATGTGGGCGTGCATGTCGATGGCTTTGAGCAATATGGTCTCCGTCGAACAACTTGGGGAAAGAACCAACGACGAAAAGTCCTCGTCGTGGCTACCGGGAGACGGGCGTCAATTGGGCCGCATGGAACTTCGCCGGGACATTCATTTCCTTGCAATCCGGCGCGATGCGCAGAGGTGGCTCCGTGAGTTTTTGTACTGCTGCGGGATCGGTTCCCGGCGCAAATTCCCGCAGGACGAGGCCCTCGGGCGTAACGTCGATCACGGCCATATCCGTGTAAATGCGCTTAACACAGCGCGGAGCAGTCAACGGCAGCGAGCACTTATTCACGATTTTCGGTTTACCTTTGTTGGTCACGTGGGTCATGGTGACAAGCACATTTTGCGCGCCGAAAGCGAGATCCATCGCGCCGCCCACGCCAGGCACTTTTTCGCCAGGAGTGCGCCAGTTGGCCATGTCGCCATTCGCCGCAACTTCCAGCGCGCCGAGTACGGCGTAATTGATATGCCCGCCGCGAATCATGGAAAATGACGTGGGATGATCGAACACGCTCGCGCCGGGAAGCAGCGTCACATATTGTTTGCCTGCGTTGATGAGATCCGGGTCTTCGTGTCCGGGCTCGGCCAAAGGCCCCATGCCCAGTATTCCGTTTTCGCTATGGAAAAAAACTTCGCGGTCCCGCGGGTACGAATCCGGACACAAGAGTGGGAATTCCAATGCCAAGATTCACGTAGCTGCCTTCAGGAAGGTCACAGGCCACGAGGTAAGCGATGCCTTCGCGAGTGAGTGACATTGTCTATCTCCCCTCCGTCGTGATTTCGAGATATTTAGGATGGCGGACGACTTCAACGACGCGATCAACAAAGATCCCCGGCGTGTGAATGTCTTCCGGATCGAGATCTCCCACGGGAACTAGTTCATCGACTTCCGCGGCGACAAATTTTGCGGCCGTGGCCATGGGCACGTTGAAATTGCGCATGGCCATCCGGTAATTCAGATTGCCCAGCCGATCGCCTCGGTAGGCCCTGACGAAAGCAAAATCGCCGTGGAGAGGCTTCTCGAAAACATATTCGCGTCCGTCGATCACGCGCGTTTCCTTGCCTTTGGCCAGCTCGGTACCGGCAGCAGTGGGCGTGAAGAACCCGCCCAAACCGGCACCCGCAGCGCGAATTCGCTCCGCTAGAGTTCCCTGCGGGACCAACTCAAGCTCGATCTGACCTTTTAAGTATAACTCCTGGAACGAGCTACCGCCGGGATTGTTGGGGAACGAAGCAATCAGCTTGCGAACGCGGCCATCGTGAATCAACCCGCCAAGAGCGTGCGTACCTCCGCCAGAACCGTTGTGGACGATGCAGAGATCCTTGGCGCCCTGTTCGCGAAGGGCTTCGAGCATCTGGCCGGGCAAGCCGGGATCGCCGAAGCCACCCAACAGGATCGTGGCGCCGTCGAACACGCTTGCAACTGCTTCCCTACAGGTGGCTAAGGTTTTGTTCACCATATCCCCGCCCTGATTTGTCACGGCAATTTAGCATGCGGGACACGCGGGAATCAAATGGCTCTGGGCATGAAACGAAAGAGCCAGGCGCGAGGTGCAGGTGCGATAAGGTGTGATTTAAGTGTCGAAATATGTAATCAGTAGCCCCTAAAACGAGGCGCGCGTTTTTCCAGGAAAGCGTTAAGTCCCTCGCCGCAATCCTCGGAGAGGAAACAGTGAAGTTGCAGGCGGTTTTCTTCATCGATCGCCTGACTAAGAGCTTGATGGGCTTCGCCGATCATGGTGCGCTTTACGTCCCTGTAGGCAAGAGGCGGCCCTTCGGCAAGCTGCTGGGCGAACTTCCGCGCTTCCTCATCAAATTGTTCGTGAGGATAGACGCTATACACAATTCCGATTCGCCGCCCTTCCTCGGCTGAGAGGCGCTCCGAGGTATAGAAGAGTTCCGACGCGCGGGCCAATCCTACTAGGCGCGGCAGGAAAAACGTGGCGCCCAGGTCTGGATACAGTCCGAGTTGGGCGAACGCCTGCTTGAACATGCCTTGTTCCGAGGCTATACGCAAGTCGCAGGCTAGCGCGAGACTCATGCCGCCGCCGGCAGCCGGACCGTTGACGGCTGCGATCACGAGTTTGGGCATGGCAGCAATCGCGAGGCATATCTCTTTTCCGGCAGTTAGCAGGGCTTCAAAGTCGCGCACGGAGCGACGGGTCCGCGCATCGCAAATGTAGTTGATGTCGCCGCCGGAACAGAAGCCGCGCCCGGCTCCCGTGAGCACCACAACGCGAACGGATCGATCATCTGCGGCGCGAAGAAGGGCGTGCACCAGCGCGCGGCACATTTCGGGATTAAGGGCATTTAGTTTTTCAGGCCGATTCAGGCGAAGAGTAACGACAGCGCCCGACCGCTCTTCGAGAACCAGCGAACTCACGAGTTGTTGCGTTGCACCCATGGATCATCCATCTCGACGAAGTCGAACGTTCTAATCTTTCAGCGCTTTCAACAAGGCAGCCAGCTGCTTGAAGTATCTCTTCTTGACGCTGGCGCTGGTGCCGCCATTTTGTCCGCTTGTTGATGGCAGCACAAAAACGCGGGCACCGTAAAGCAATTCCTTTTGCAGACCGAGCTTGCATGGACGGCCCGCGAACTTTTCATAGACCATCTTGCCATTGAAGGCGACCACCCGCGGGCGCATGTCTTCCAGTTTCTGCGCCAGCAGCACCCTGCCCTCGGCGAACTCCTGCCGCTCGATTTCATCGGTGCCGCGGGTGGGCCGTTTTACAAGATCCGTCATGCCGATACCGAACTCGAGCATGCGCCGGTCGTCCTCGTATCCCAGGGGCTCGGGAATTACGCCGGACGCGTACATCATCGGCCAGAACTGGTTGTTTCGGCCCGCGTAGTAGTGTCCCACGCGAGCGGAACGATCCCCTGGATTGGCGCCCACCAGGATCATTTTCATTCCCTTGCGCAGGTAGTCGGGCAACGTCCTCATAGAGAGCCTAAATTCCTTCCATCGATTTCGCGCCGGTTGCGTCTAATGCGTACAGCAGGCAGAACCCGGAGCAGATCTTATCGTCGAGCTTGAAATGAGCCACGTGCTGCCAGTCCGCGACCGGCGGTATCATAATACATTCCCAACAACAGGGGTTCGAAAGCTGTGCTACCCTTTTCTATGAAAGAAACCCTGATGAATTCGCCCAAATTGGATCCGGTTGAATCTCACGTGCTGCCGTCGCAGGTGGTGAAGGCTGACGAGCCGATACTAGTCGCCGCCGCGAAAAATGGGGATATTTCCGCCTTCGAGACCTTGGTGGGCCGGTACGAGCGCAAGATTTTCCGGCTGACGCAGAATATCACGCAAAATCGCGAAGATGCCGAGGACGCGATGCAGGAAGCGTTCCTGAAGGCCTTCCAGCACCTCGGTGAATTTCAGGGCAATTCGAGATTCTATACGTGGCTGGTGCGAATTGCTGTGAATCAGGCGCTGATGAAACTGCGCAAGCGCCGCCCGAACGTGGTATCGCTCGACGAAGAAATAGATACGGGCGAGGATATGATGCCGCGCGACGTCGAGGATTGGGGTCCGTCTCCGCAGCAGCGCTACGAACAGACCGAACTTTCGGAGATTCTCGGGAAGGTGATCGGAGAACTCGATTCGCCGTTCCGAATCGTGTTTCAGCTGCGCGATATCGAGGAAATGTCCACCGAGGAAACGGCCGAGGCTTTGGGGCTTTCCGTTCCAGCAGTCAAGTCAAGGCTTCTGCGAGCCCGACTGAAATTGCGCCAGAAGTTGAATCAATATTTTAAGCAGGGGGAAAGCCGTGAAGTGCAAAAAAATCATTAACGAATTGGCGGATTACCTCGACGAATCGCTGGATCCAATCTTGCGCTCGTCGATCGAAGAGCACCTTGGAAACTGCAAGGATTGCCGCGTCGTTGTGGACACCACAAAGCAAACTATCGAGATTTTCTGCAACTCCGAACCCGCACCGCTCCCGCTAACCACTCGCCAGCGACTGCATGAAGCGCTCGCCAAGCATCTTCGTCACATTCGCGCCTGATCCGCGAACAATTCTCGGATAGCACCTCTCCCGCGTCTGCCTGCCGTTCTTACCTCCGCTTCTCTGGGCTATTCCGCTTCAACTATTTTTTCGAATAGAGGTATTTCGCGTCCAATTCCCCGCTGGCGCGCCAGCTCGTAAATTCGACCCGCGACTACAATGTCCTCAATCGCTATTCCGTTTGATTTGAAGAGTGTGATTTGAGAGCTGTTTGCGCGGCCCGAAAGCTCGCCCGAAACAATTTGCGAAAGCTCGCGAACGGCGGCCCAGCGGGACGCGTCGTTTCCAAACGCTTGAATCAGATCGCCCGCTTCGATTTTCGATTGCTCTACCGAATCGGCCGCGATTACATCGCATCGAGCAACAACCTCGCCATCTAGCTCTCGCTTCTCGGCGAAATTCACGCCTATAGCATTGATGTGGACACCCGGCTCGAGCCACCGCCCTTCGACGACGGGCTTCGTGGAGGTAGTCGATGTAATCAGAATGTCGGCGCCGCGCGCGGCTTCTTCCGCTGTCGCGACGGCGATCACCGGCAAACCTAATCGCGCCGTCATTTCGCTCGCAAATTTCTCGCGCCGCGCGGCATCCCGGCTGAATGCTTGCACCCGCGCGAGCTTCCGCGCGAGCGCAACAGCTTCGAGCTGCGTTCGCGCCTGCAAGCCTGTGCCGACGATTCCAGCCGTGCGGGCGTCTTCTCGCGCCATTAATCGAGTAGCTAAGCCGCTCGCCGCACCCGTGCGCACCTGGCCCAAATAATTTGCCTCAATGAGCGCGAGCACTTCACCGGATTGGCCGTTCATGAGCGGCACTAGAAACCGCGCACCGCTTGGCGACACCGAGTAGATTTTCAGGCCCATATAGCCGCCTGCGCTATCCGCCGCCGCCATGTAGTGCAAAAAGCCCTTTCCCGCCATGCGCAGTCTCTGCCGCGAATGCGAGATGGCGCTGCCATCAGCGAGCCGGCGGAAGGAAGTTTCGACAGCTTCGAGCGCGAGCGGCATCGTCAGAATTGACTTCACATCCTCTTCGGTCAGAAGCAGCGCCATTGCGTGGGACCCCCTCAAGTTTTGTCGAATCGAAAGTGGATGAAAGAAAATATCAGAAATTGATTTGATAGCGAAGGACCCGCGCCTGCGGAGCATCCAGAACCAAGAGCTCCTTGCGCGAGCTTACGGCAATAGGAGGCGCAGGCCGATTTGCCTGCCCGAGCTCGGGAGCGAGATCCACATCCACCTTGGGTTGCCCGTCTGTGGACCAAACGTGCAGTTTGCGTCCATCGGCATCCATCGCGAAGATGAATCCACGAGTCACTGCGAATCGGTCGCTGAGCCTGCGATTCGCACCACCGTTGAACTCACCGGCGAAATGGCCGTCTTCGGTAAAGCGCAGGACGCGATTCTCCTCGGGATCAACCATGTACAAGTAGCCGTCAGGACCGACTGCGATCGAACCCGCTCCGACCTTTCCATTCGGGGAACTTGCCACCGGCGACCAAGATCGCGCCAACCTAAAGTGGGAGTTATAAGTAAAGATGCGCGCTTTATCCGGATCCGACACGTGCACTACGCCATCGTCGCCGACGGCCACACCCAGCTCATCATCGGGCTTCGGGCGTGTACTCAGGCGCAACTCCCGATAGCGCTCGCCGCCCGGAAGAAAGATGAACGCGCTGCCGCGATGCGAATCGGTGACGTAAACTGCCCCGCCGCTATCGATTGCAATTGACTGTGGATTCCTAAGCAACGGATCCTGAAAGGAAAGCAGCGGAGTGCCCCGCCAGTCGAACTTGTGAACGAAATAGCTCCCTGCATCCGGTATGTAAACGTCACCCACCCGATCGGTCGCAATGGACACCGGCTGATCGAGTTGGCCCGGTCCGTCGCCGCGCATGCCCCAACTGCCGATGTAGGAAATCGCCGGTGCAATAGGTCTCTGGGACTGAGCCTGGGTCGCGGTTCGCGAACATCCAACAATCCCATAGAGCGATAGAACCGCCACCGCCGCAAGAATTGTCGTTTGGCGTCGCGCGCAAAACTCGCGCCAACCAAAGCTGTACTCACCGCTGGGACAAGGCCCGCCGCCATCGACCTTCACTTCATCTCCGGGCATGTTTTCGCTTTGGCGCGGCGCCATCTTGTCTAAGTCGCTTCACAATTGTCTGGCGCATCACGTACGTTCGCTGCTCCACCGCGCCGGCAGTCCAATCTTCAAAGGAAAATGTCGCATCGGCGTCAGGCGCCTTTGGTTCCGTCAGTTTCACGGGCAGCTTTCCGCAAATATCGCTTTCGACGAACGCGGTTTCGTACCGCTGTCTTTTTTTTCCCCAGGTATACACGCGCAGCAAAGTGAAATCGCAAGGCTGACCTTCCGCATCCCGGCTGCCCACGAGAAGGTATTGAGGCTTTAGTTGACCGGAAGTGTCGGTCGTTCGGTTCAATTCAAACCACGCCACGATGCGCATTCCGGCCGAGTTCGCGTAGTCGGGCAGTGGCGCAGGAACATCCAAATCAACGAACCTTCCCAGCAGCCATCCAGACGCCGTCGTCTGGTCGGACAGGTGCGCGCGAACCAGCCACCAGTCTTCCTTTTTCGCTGGCGACGCCCCGTTCGTGCTCACAGTGGTTGGCGCCAAGGGAACTTCGGCAACTTTTCTTTCGAAGAGATCCACCGCAACCATTTTATCGAGCTGCCGGATTCGTGGACTTTCCCGGGCGGCCGCGATATGCAAATTGACGAGCGCCCTGGTGTGGCCCCGCGCCTCGACCGGAAGAGTACCGGTTTCGGATTCCAGATCTTTGGCTTTTTGCCACATGTCCGAAGTTAACAGGTCGCTCTCGGTGATCCAGCCGGTCAAACCGTTTGTCGTGCGGACGTGTAGCTGATCTTGAAATCGGTCGAGAATCTCCAGGGGTTCGCCGTAGCTCACAGTCCCGACCTGCTCGCGTACCTGGGCGGTTGTGCTCCACAGGATCACTTGCCGGCTCCCAACATAGGCCATTTCTCGCGGGCCTCTTGAGTGATGGAAACGAAAATACGCAGCAGCGGTTATAAGAATCACCAACACAAAACCAACCAGCAATTTTCGCATCAGCGGCGGCGCCCGATTACAATTTTCGAGGTAACGAGCGATTCTACACCCGCGGAAGGGCGCACCTTGCCACTGCTTCCAGGAAAATAAATCGGTGTGTCGAAAATGAACCGGCACGAGTCTGCTACAATCCGCCGAGTCGTAGCTGTCGTTCCCCAAATAATCTAGAAGGGAGTGCTAATGCGGAGCCTCGAAAAGCTGAAGCCTCTCGCGCTGTTGCTTCTGCGGGTCGCCGTTGGAATTATTTTCATCTACCACGGCTATCCGAAACTGTTCGGACACACTCGTGAAACCATGCAAGCTTTCGCTCACATGGGATTTCCAGGATATTTTGCCTATATCGCCGGTGTTATTGAATTTTTCGGCGGATGCATGCTCGTTTTGGGTCTTTTTGCTCGGATCGCAGGCTTGTTATTGGCAGGAGAAATGGCGATCGCGCTTTGGAGAGTCCACGGCATTCTTTCGGACCCGAGGGCGGTCGGCCATTACGAATTTCCGCTGGTGCTCGCCGTCAGCTCCTTTGCAATCGCATCGCTGGGCGCGGGACTGATTTCCTTCGATCACGCCCTATTCCGCGAGGGCCGCTCCTCTTCGGGGAAAGCGAAGAAGAATAGCTAAGGGCGCTGGATCTGCGCTAAGCGGGCTGCGTGGTATTCGGCGCCGCCGCCGGAGGCTCGGGCTGATAGACGGGCCACGGTGCCAGGGGCATCACTATCCAGGCTACGAAATATCCAACAAATGCCGGGACGATCGGTACGGGCATCAATACCAGCAGCACCCAGATAATTCGCACCACCGTCGAATCAATCTCAAAATATTCAGCGAGCCCGCCGCAAACCCCGCCGATTTTGCGGTCGACGGAAGACCGCATCAGCCGTTTAGACATTCCCGGTGGTTCGGCGTATCGCGTGTGCTGCCGCGCGCCGCAGAAGTAACAGAAATTTGAGTATTCCGCGATCTCTCTTTGGCAATTTCCGCAATGCATAAGACCTCCTCGCTCGCCGAGACTCGCCCGCACATACTCAAGTACGGCTTCCCTCCCCTGAAAGTTTCACCGCCCTCTCAATATGCAGCAAGATCGCGCACTGCCCGCGCAATGTCGCCGCTTTGAGGCAGTATCGCGTCCTCAAGGCTCGGATGGTACGCGCAGAAAGTGTCCGTAGCGGCGATGCGCCGAACCGGAGCGTCCAGTTCGTCGAATAGCTCATCCGCAATGCGGGCCGCTATTTCCGCCCCATAGCCCCACGAGCGCGAATCCTCGTAGGCGACGATCGCCCGATTGGTCTTCGACACACTCGCCGCGATTGCGTCCCAGTCATAAGGGCTCAGCGACCGGAGATCGATAATTTCGGCCGATATGCCTTCGCGGGCCAGCTCTGCCGCTGCCACTTCGGAGCGATGCACCACGGCGCCGTAGGTGATGATGCTTAGGTCCGTTCCTTCACGGGCCACGCGGGCCTTCCCGAACGGAATCGTGAAATCGGCGCCCGGATAGGGCGACCTGTTGTACGGCTGCCGGTAGAGATGCTTGTGCTCCAGCACCATCACTGGATCGTCCGCGCGCAGTGCCGTGCGCAACAGCCCGCAAAGATCCAGCGCCGTCGAAGGCATCACCACGCGCAAACCCGGAATGTGAGCGAATGTCACTTCGCCGCTCTGGCTGTGATAAATTCCACCGCCCGTCAGGTAGCCGCCGATCGCCACTCGCACCACTACCGGAGCTTTGAAGTGTCCCACCGACCGCCAGCGTATATTCGAGAGTTCGTTTCGAAGCTGCATCATCGCGGGCCAAATGTAGTCGAAGAATTGAATCTCGGTCACGGGCTTCAATCCGCGAAGGGCCATCCCAATGCCCCGCCCCACGATGCCGGCTTCCGCAATCGGCGTATTGAAAACGCGCGCCGAACCGAATCGACGCTGCAATCCCATGGTCGCTTTGAAAACGCCACCCTTTCCTTTAACACTATCGAGGTAGTCCTCGCGGGTGCAATCCGCCACGTCCTCGCCGAAGACCACAATCCGGTCGTCGCGCGCCATTTCATCCGCCAGCGTCATGGAAATGATTTCGACCATGGTTTTCGGCGCAGCTTTCGCGCCAGCGTGTTCTGCGAAATTCGGCACGGCCTCGAAATTCTTTCCGGTCGCATCCACATCGGGCGAATACACGCACTCGTAAATGGAATCCGCGTGGGCGAGCTCCGCCGAAAGCGCGCGATCGGTAGCATCCAGAACTTCGCGCTCCACTTCCGCTTCTATCGCGCCGATTTCGCGCTCATCAAGCACGCCTTCGCGCACTAGAAAAAGTCCGAATTTCGGTATCGGGTCGCGATGAGCTTCCGTCTCTCGCTCGTCCGGCGTCTTGTAGAGCTTTTCGTCGTCGGAAAGCGAGTGCGAATAGGGACGCGTGACATGCGCGTGAACCAGCGCGGGGCCGCGCCGCGCGCGGCAATGGTTCACGGCTCGGCCGAGCGACGCATAGCTCGCGAGAGGATCGGTTCCATCGCACTCTTCGACGACAAGATGCGGAAAATTCGCGACCAGCTTCGAGATGCTCCCGCCCGCCGTCTGCGCCTCCACAGGCACGGAGATGGCATAGCCATTGTCCTCAATCAAGAAAAGGACGGGTGCCTGCCGCAGACAGGCCGCATTCACCGCCTCGAAAAATTCTCCTTCGCTTGTTGAGCCATCGCCACCCGAGACGTATGCAATCTCGTCGCGTTCATGGGTTAGCGAGTTATCCTTGGGCTGCTGCCGCGCTTGTTCGAGCGCACTCGGGAATTTATCGTAGTAAAGCGAGGCCTCCGCCGCGCCCACGGCGTGCAGAAATTGCATGCCCGTTGCCGAAGCGCCCGGGACGATATTAAGCCGCTCGCTACCCCAATGGGACGGCATCTGGCGCCCGCCGGACGACGGATCATCCTTCGCGCCCACCGCTTGGAGCAAAATTTCGTAGGGCGTCACACCCAGCATCAACACGAGGGCCCGATCGCGGTAATAGGGGAAAAACCAATCATAACTGGGTTTCAGCAGCAGCCCCGCGGCAACCAGCACCGCTTCGTGCCCCGCGCCGCTGATTTGAAAGAAAATCTTGTTCTGCCGCTTTAATTGGATTTCGCGATCATCCAAGCGCCTCGAAAGAAACATCGTGCGATACATTCGCACGAGCGTATCCCGATCGAGGCCGCCATATTTTGACGCGTCAAACCGCACTGTCTTGAGTTCAGAGGGCACGCTTAACGCCTCCGACGCAGGGGAGTTTCGCCGGGCTCTTAGCTTCGAGATATTATAGCCAAATTAGCGGCGCCGCAAAGCCTCGAACCGTCAGCAAGCATTCGATGCCCCACCCACCCTCCAAAGGCGCTACGTTTTCTTACGTGGCTGCTGCCCCCGTGCTTCGAGATCGTGCCGCGCACCACCTGTTGTGCCGGCATTCGCACCGATTCCTGGCGTTTTCTGCGCTACGCTTCGCGACTCGATAGTTTCTGGACGCGCCTCGTCGTCTTCCACGGTCGGGCCGGAACGTCCTCTCGGGCTTTGTGCGCCGTGGCTTCGGAGCAGTGCAGCGGCCGTCTCCGCCACCTAGGAGTTAACCGGTCTGACGATCACCGCGGCGCGCCCTCCGCGTGACTTGCCGGCAAAGAATTCCGGGTCCTCCACGTAGTAATCATGCGCCGTCCCTTTTCCCTTTCGCGTAGCGGAGCTTTTTTTCTCCTCCTCGCCGGCAAACGGTACTTCTTCATCCACTGCGCTCACCAGCTCTACTTGCTCGCCCACAATTCCCGCCACCTCGAGGTCGCGGACAACCTCCTCGGCTTCGCCGTACGTATCAAAAAATCCAACCACGGATTTGCTCATGGTTCCTCCCCGAGCGGCAACCTTGGCCGCCCCAACCATTCGAGCAGCAGCGAGGGCGAACGTCGATACAGCGAACTATTTAGGGAAGCGGCAGGGTCGGCCTACCCAACCTACAAATTCAATCGAGTGAATCGAAAAGTTCGGCAATGGCGGGAAATTCTGGATCGCCGGTGCGCACGGTTTCCGTTTTCACCGACTTGAACGGTTCTTCCGCGGGAATTCTATCGAGCCAGCGCTGGTGCGACAATTTTTCATGGTCCGAGAAATTCAGCCGCAGCAGCAGACGCACGCGCCCGGAGGGCTCCGTCACATCCTGGCTACCCTCCTTTGCAGCTCGTTTCTTCGCGGCTGGCTTTTTCTTTGAGGACTCTTCCTTGGCGGATGCCCCGTCAGGCTGCGCGGTCTGCTCTGTCCCGTTGACGCGCTCGAATTTCAATATCATTTTGCTGCCAAGCCTGAAGCCCTGTTTCCATCCCTCGATCTTATGGCGAGCTTGCTGAGCGCCTTCTTCGTTCGTTCCAAAGTCAAAAGACAAAATGGATTCGGCCATATACCTTCTATAGCGGGCCGAAGGGTTGGGTGTCAAGTGACCTGCAGCGGGTCGTAACGATTGTTTGCTTTCGAAAGAGTGCACATCGTTGTATATCCTGTCATAAACGATCGGCGCCTAGGCCTGTGGACGAGGATTGGAAAGTTAGGCGCGGAAGGAAATGGCAAATGGATAAACAGAAGTTTCTCGATTACATCGATCACTTCAATCACAAGCGCTACGAGCAAGTCATGGAGTACTACGATCCCGAAGTGGTGATCGAATATCCCACCATGCTCGCCAACCCGAAGGCGGCGCCCGTCACCCGCAAAGGACGCGCCGGTTTTCTCCAGCAATACGTCGTCCTCCACCAGCACTGCCGGGAGGCTCTGGAAGTCGGTGATTTTTTGATCGCTGGAAACCTGATGGCCGCGGAGATGTACACTGAGTTTCACTTTTTCAAGGACCATCCCGATTTTTCCGGCCGCTCCATGAAAGCCGGCGACGTCTACATCACTACCAATTGGTGCATCTATACTCTGGAAAACGACAAGTTCAAGCGCATCCGTGTAGCGCATTTTCGCCTCCACGATCCGGCAACCGCTCGCCTTTAACTCCAATCGCGCAACAAGCCGAATCTCCAACACCACCTCCCGTGCTCCCCTGAGCATGCCGAAGAATCGCCCCATCGCGCTGTCGGCGTCCTTCCGCTATAATTGAATATGCTCGGCAGCCCATTCGCATCTTCATTCGAATTCACTAGGACGATTTGGCGCGCGAACACACGATGCAGCTCTGCCCCGATCCTGAATAGCTAGCATGCCACCACTCCCAGGAAGTCCATCGGGCAACCACGCGCGGATGGCCGAACGATCCGCGCGTTCCTCAGGCCCTGGCCCAGCCGGTGCCGCCAAAAAGCAGCCCATCTGGGCGATGCTTCCAGACGTCTGGGCGCTCATCAAACCGCGCCGCGCCATCCTTGCCGTCGGGCTCGCCCTGATGGCCGTGAACCGGGTCTCGGGGCTGGTCGCTCCGATTTCGTCAAAATATTTGTTCGATAACGTAATCGCCAAACATCAGGGACGCCTCCTCCCGCTGATCGTTCTCGTCGTTTTAGGCGCCACCATTGTGCAGGGATTAACTTCCTATTCGCTCACGCAGCTGCTCTCAAAATCCTCGCAGCGAATGATCACCGAATTGCGCGTCAAGGTGCAGGCGCACATCGGACGCCTGCCCGTGGCGTTCTACGACGCGAATAAAACCGGAGTCCTCGTCTCTCGAATCATGAGTGACGTCGAAGGCATTAGGAACCTCGTCGGCACAGGTCTGGTGGATTTTATCGGCGGCATCATGACCGCGATCATCGCCCTCGCCTACCTGCTTCGCGTGAGCGTCTCAATGACGGTGGCCGCCTTCGTCGCGGTCCTGATCTTTGGGCTCGGCCTCGGCCAGGCACTCAAAAAAATCCGGCCCATGTATCGCGCCCGCCCAAAACTAAATGCCGAAGTCACCGGCAGGCTCACCGAGTCGCTCGGCGGCGTGCGCGTCGTCAAGGGCTACCACGCGGAGGAACGCGAAGAGAAAGTCTTCGGCGTCGGTGTCCAGAAACTGCTCGATAACGTTCTTCAAACGCTCACCGCCACCTCCCTCATGAGTTTCTCCGCTACCGCGCTGATGGGAATTGTCACAGCGTCCATGATGTATCTCGGCGCGCGAAATATTCTCGCGGGCACGATGACGCCCGGCGATCTCGTTTCCTACATCGCTCTTCTGGCCATGATGATCGCGCCCGTCGCTCAAATTGCGGCGATTGGCCCGCAGATGTCCGAAGCTATGGCCGGCCTGGAGCGCACTCGCGAAGTTCTCAACGAACAAATCGAGGATCAAGATCCTCGCCGGACCATTCGCCTGGACCGAATCGATGGACACGTAGTGTTCGAAAATGTGGATTTCGCCTATGAATCCGGCAAACAGGTCCTCCACGGTATCAATTTTGAATCCGCGCCCGGCACGATGAGCGCCTTTGTCGGTCCCTCCGGCGCCGGCAAGTCCACAATCATCGGGCTGATCGCCGCCTTTTACGTGCCTACGGCGGGCCGCGTTCTCGTCGACGGCGTCGATCTCTCCCAAGTGCGGCTCGATTCCTATCGCACCCAACTCGGAGTAGTTCTTCAGGAGACGTTTCTCTTCGACGGCACAATTCGCGAAAATGTCGGCTTTGCCCGCCCGGACGCCACCGACGACCAAATTCTTGCTGCCTGCCGCATCGCACGCGTGGACGAATTCGCCGAAAATTTCAACGACAAGTACGACACGCTGGTTGGCGAACGCGGCGTAAAGCTTTCAGGAGGCCAAAAGCAGCGCGTATCAATCGCCCGCGCAATTCTGGCTGACCCGCGCATCCTGATTCTCGACGAAGCCACATCCAGCCTGGATTCCGAATCCGAAGCCTTAATTCAGGAAGGCCTGCGCTATCTGATGCATGGACGGACCACGTTCGTCATCGCCCACCGTCTCTCCACAATCCGTCGGTCGGATCAGATTCTTGTCGTCGAAGCGGGGCGTATCATCGAGCGCGGCACGCATTCGGAGCTTTACGCCGCCGGAGGCCGCTACTACGACCTCTATACCAAGCAGCACGGCATCGAAACGAACCTGTTTCTCGCTCCAGGTGAGGGAGATGCCGAGCCGGAAGAGATCCAAGCGGGCGCCCAGCAGGGTTCCAATGGCCCGAAGGATTCGATGCTCCCGGATGCGATCCGCATGATTCGCGAACGAAGGACTTGAGCGTTACTTCTTCGGCTCCTTACTTTCAGCGATCTTTTGAAACGGACAAAGTGCTTGTTGCGCGTTTGCCTTAAACTAGGACTTCGCCAGTGTCAGAACTGAGCATCGAATTTCCGAGCGCAATCGCTGCCTCCGACGGCCTGCCGCCAGGACGCCGCGGCTTGGCGATGTTCACCTACTGCATCGGGTTGGCGATGTCTGTCCTCGATGGCAACATCGCGAACACGGCGCTGCCGGATATTGCCACGCAGCTCCACGCGCGCCCGGCCGTTTCCATCTGGGTCGTAAATGCGTTCCTTCTGGCCGTAGTGATTTTCGTAGTTCCTTTGTCCTCCGTTGTGGACATCATCGGTTACAAGCGCGTTTACCAAATCGGCTTGGCGCTGTTCACACTCGCTTCGTTCGGTTGTTCCTTGCCACATTCTCTGAGCACGCTGATTCTCGCGCGCACCTTCCAGGGCGTCGGAGCGGCGTGCATCTGGAGCACGTCCGCGGCTGCGATGCGATACACCTACCCGCGCGATCTTCTCGGCCGCGGAATAGGACTCGGCGGAATGGTCGTGTTCACGTCCGCTGCCGCGGGGCCCAGCGTCGCATCGGGGATTTTGGCGATTGCTTCGTGGCATTGGCTCTTCGCGATCAACATCCCCTTCGGACTTTTGTCGCTCAGTCTCTCTGAACGTTTCCTTGCCCCCGCGGAAGGCACCAGGCACCGCTTTGACGTTTGGAGCGCCGTCCTGAACGCCGCAGCTGTTACGCTCCTGGTGCTCGGAATCGACGGTATTGGCGACCTCCAGCACATTCCAATCCTGGCAGCCGAGCTGCTCGGCTCGCTCGTTTTTTGGGTTCTTGTAATTCGGAGACAGCTTCAGCTGCAGGTTCCCATGCTGGCGATCGATCTTTTCAAACGCCGAATTTTCGCGCTCTCGGTTTCGGCGTCCTTGTTTACGTTCATGGGCCAGGGTCTTGCCTTCGTGGTCCTACCGTTTTATTTCGTGGATGCCCTGGGATTCTCCCAGGTAATGGCCGGCATTTTGCTGACGCCCTGGCCGCTCGCGGGCGGTATCGCGTCTCACATCTCAGGGTATTTGGCGGACCGCTACCCTTTGCGGATACTAGGCCCCATCGGCATCGCGGCGATGAGCAGTGGATTGGTGTTGCTCGCCACTCTTCCCCCGCATCCCACGGTTTTCCAAATCGTGTGGCGTGCTTTTTTCGGCGGCTTCGGCTTCGGATTTTTTGGCGCGCCCAATAATCGCGCCATGGTCGCAGCGGCTCCGAGGGAGCGCAGCGGCGCTGCGGGCGGCATCAGCACCATGTCCCGGCTGCTCGGTCAATCGATTGGAATATCCGTCGTCGCGGTAATTTTCAATCTTGCCGCGCATGGCGGAGTAAATCTGCACAGCATCAGGATCGCGCTGCTATTTGGTGCCGCCACGTCCATCATTTCCGCCGGCATCCTCTGCACCGCGCACCAACCCCACCTCCGTCCCGAATAGAGGGTTTGAGCGGGCTGGCCCTCCGGGCGGGATCCCTAGTGACCCAAACAGCCGTACAACGACCCCAAGCGCACTTGAATCACATAGAATCCCGCGATGCGGCGATCGACCAAGTGTGTTTGCACTCGCTTGTCACTGATATTGCTTGTGACGGCGCTCACAACTATTGCGCAGAACCAAAACGGAAGCTCTTCTTCACCTGCCAACGAAAAACAGCAAACGAATGAACCGTCGCAAGCACGGAAGCCACTCCGAACACACGTCAACGAAGTGATCGTGCCCGTTACCGTGACCGATAAGAAGGGCGAACTCGTGTTGGATTTGTCGCAAACGGATTTTCACGTTTTTGATAACGGCGTTGAGCAAAAAATAGATCGCTTTGATCTCGCTGGCGATCCCTTGGCCGTCGTGCTTGTTATCGAAACGAGTTCGCAGATACAAGCAGTGGCGCCGACGATTCGCGGTATGGGAACCATTTTTACCGAAACCGTGATGGCTCTCAGCGGCAAAGCTGCAGTGGTCACCTATGACTCCGCTGTGGAGGTCCGCCAACCTTTCACGCAGGATCACGACGCTGTAGAAAACGCCATCGCCGGAGTTGAATTTCAAATGCCGGAGAAGAAGCTCTACGATGGAATGGCAAAAGCGGTGGAACTTTTGAAAACTCAGCCGCCACCGTACCGCCGCATCATGCTCGTAGTCGGGGAATCCCAGGACTATGGCAGTCAAGCGAAGCTTGGCCAGATCATCCGGGACGCGCAGCTTGCGGACATTACCATTTACGCTGTCGGCCCCAGCAGCACTGGCGCCGATCTCCGTTACGGGCGGGATGAAAAGCCAGGTGAACGACAGCCGCTTCCGTTGAGGCTCCCTAAGCCCCTTCCTCCCGTTTCAACGGATTCCGATTACCTTGCTGTAGCGGTCTGGCTTCTCAGCCGCGGTACAAATGAAATCAGAAATCACCAGCTAGAAGTTGCTGTGGCCTCGACCGGCGGAATCCATTACAGGGCGCTGCATGATGAAACCATACGCACGGCGCTCGATAAAATTGGCGGTGAGCTGCACGCGCAGTACGTTCTCAGCTACGTGCCCACCGCCGACCCTCCGCCGGGCTTCAACGAAATCAAGGTCACCGTTTCGCGCCCCCACCTGACACTACGCGCGCGCCCGGGCTACTACGTTCCTTCAGTTCGATGAGACACGCTTTTGTCGTCGTGCGATACGAATGACAGGAGTCGGCGCGCCCGAGCGCGTTCCTGAAGGAACGAGAGCTAGCTACGTTTGGACTGCAGCAGGTGGTATCCGAATTCCTTGCGGGCTTGGTCGAGCCGCTTGCCGCCTCGCACGGCGTTCCGGATGGCATCCTCAGCCGTCGCGATTCCTTCGGCGACAGACAGCACTTCCTCTTCGTGTTGCCGGGGAATCACGATTACGCCGTCTGCGTCGCCCCGCATAATGTCGCCCTGCGACACGCGCGCGTCGCCGATGTTGATCGTAATTTCCGTCGCATCCAGTTGCACGCGATCTTTCCCCGTGCGCATCGAGTAGCTCCGGCTGTAGATCGGATAACCAAGTTCCAAGCACAGCGCAGTATCGCGACACGCGCCGTCAATCACTGTCCCGGCGATCCCGCGCCGGTGCGCAATTTCGGTCAGGATGTCTCCCCACACCGTAGCGTTCTCGCGTCCGCCATTGTCGATCACCACCACCGAGCCCGGCGCCACGTCATCGATGAATTCACCCACCGTGCCGGCGGGTTTTCCAACGGGACCATAGAGCATCGTGAATGCGCGCCCCGTCACACGAAACTTCGAGTCGCGCGGCTTGATGTTCAGGCACTGCCCAGCGATGCCCAGCCTGTCGAGCGCGTCGCTGATCGTTGCTGTATCAAGCTTGCTCGCGCGGGTAACCGATCCATCTTGATTTGGAGAAGAATTGCTTGGCAAGGAATGTTCCTAATTGCGTAGCATGTGCTCGTAATTCGCACCCATCACTTCGGTAATCGGCTTGCCCTCGTAAAGCGCCTTGGCCATGGCCGCTTCGCGAGCCACTATTTCTTCCGCCGCTTGCAGGACCCGCTCGATATTTTCCGCGGAGGCGAACACCACGCCGCTGCCATCCGCGATCACGTAGTCTCCGGCTTTCACTTCCACGTCGCCCACTTTCACCGGCTCATTATTCGCTAACTCCACGATGCGTCCCCGCGCGGTCACCGTGGTAACGCTGCGCCCGAATACCGGGAAGTCGTGCTGGCGCGCTTCGTCGATATCCCGTACGGGCCCCTCCGCAATCACGCCGCCAAGCCCCCGCAGCTTCGCGCCGAGTGCTAGAATCCCGCCCCAAGCCGCCGCATGCACTCCGCTTCTCTGCTCGACCACAATAATGTCTCCGGGCTGCGCGGACATAATCGCCGTCGTGCCGTTGTGCCGCACAACTCCGGAAGGCAGCGTGCCCACGCCCAGTTTCACCGTCAACACGCGGCCCGCAATGCGCCGCGACGAGCTCAGTTGCGGCAGCCCAATCACGACCCCAGTCAGTTTCAGCTTGTCGAGCGCGTCGGAAACCGCGCAAGTATCGAGCCGCTTCAACCGCGTGACCAGATCGCCCGCCGCCGCTTCCGCTCTCATTTTTTTCTCAAAAGCCTATTGCCAGTAAACGAAGCCCATCGCGTTACCCGTCCCAGCCTCGGTCCGGTAGCATGGAACGTAATCCACAATGGTCATTTTCTTTCCCAACGCGTTCATGCCCGAGGAAAGAGGCAGCCAGTTCCGAATCTCGCACGTGTTCCCCAGCAGATACGATTCCGAAACCGCCGCCAGCGCGCCTTCGTCGCCATCCTTCATGGCTTTCAACACGCGCTGATCAAGGTCTTCGTCGATCACAAAGTGCGTCAGCCCGCCGGAGCAAAATACGGCTACTTTGGCGTCTTCCTTCCAACTCTCAATCGCTTTCATCAGCGCCTTGCCAAATTTCAGGCAGCGCCCAACTTTCGGCCGGTTATTCGGAATGCCGGCATTCAAAAATACCGGCACATTAGGTGGCGGATTATCCACCATGATTCGGCGATAGAGAAATCCGAACGCGTGAGGGATGCCGTGTTCGTGCCCATCGGTTTTCGGCAGTTGCGCCGATTCGGAGACGTCGAATTCCTGATCGATCAGCGATTTCACCAAATGCACGCCGAGATCGGGAGATCCCGCATACTCAGCGCCTCCGGGAGGGCAATGCCCCGCCTCCGCGATGGCGATTCCCGGGGGCATTTTCGCTTTGGCCTCTTCCGTTTCGGGAATATTCTGAACTTTGCTTCCCGTGAAAACCAGAAACGCCGGCGTATTGTCGTCGCGAAAAAGTTCGCGCTGATCGTTACCCACGATCACCACCGCATCCGGGCTCACCTCGCGGAATTTTGCCGCCATCTTATCGAGAGCGCGCTGGCACGCGTCGTAGCGCTTCTTGCGTTCCTCGAGAGTGATCTTGTCAGCGAATCCGGGCTGGCGTGCCGCGAGCAATTTCGCGAAGTCGTAAGCTTCGCCGCGATAAAAGTGCTTTGGATTTTTCCGGTCTGCATCCCCGCGCAAATGCCACATGTCGGGCGGCGTTGAAAGCATCGGCCCGTGCGACGACCCCATGCCGAGCACCACTTTTGCCATATCGTCCTCCGACTTCCCTTCAGCGCCGCGGAGCTTTAGCTCCAGACTTTCCGCGCCGTCTCCACAACCAGCCGCAGTTTAGCCCACTGGTTGTCTTCGCTGACCAAATTTCCCTCCATCGTCGAGGCGAATCCGCACTGCGGGCTCAGTGCCAGGTTTTCAAGCGGCAGGTGCCGCGAGGCTTCTTTGATCCGCGCGATGATTTCATCGCCGCTCTCCAGCTCCGGCCGCTTTGAACTGATCAGTCCAAGCACAGCCGTCTTGGTGTGGGGCACGAACCGTAGCGGTTCGAAAGTCCCCGAGCGCGCGTCATCATATTCCAGCAGAAATCGGTCCACGGCCAGTGTCCCAAACAGTTTTTCCGCGATCGCGTCGTAGCCGCCTTCGGCATACCAATGGCTGCGGCTGTTTCCCCTGCACAAGTGAATCGCCAGCGTCACTCCCGGCTTCCGCGCCGCCTCGAAACAGGCATTGTCCGCCTGAATTGACTCATCGAGCCACGCATCCGGCTCTACCTGCATCTCCGTACGAATCCACTCGCGCCATTTCGGGTCCATGAAATAGCTGTAGCGCGGCGCATCGATCTGGATGTATTTCACGCCTTCCGACGCCAGTCGCGCCATTTCCTTCTTCATGATTTCGACAATATCCCACAGCATCGCCGAATAGCTCGGATAAGCCTTGTCGGACCTGCCCCGCTTGTACGAAATCGCGGGAAACTGTGTGGCGCTCGGCAGCGTCATCTTGATTGCGCCGGGGCTGTGCTGCTTCAGAAAAGGTAGTTCGTGTCCCGTCAGTGGCCGCACGGCGTGGAGCTTTTCCACCACCACGCCCGCCACTCTGCCGCGGCCAAGCATCGATCCACCCGGCTGCGTCGTATCCCAGTTGCGTGCCACGCCATCGCTGAAATCAAATCCTTTTACCGCATCGGTGAAATCGCCCATGAAATTGCTCCGGCGAAATTCACCGTCGGTAAAAACATCGAATCCCAGTTCTTTCTGCTTGGCGAGCACTCGCTCGATTGCGACGTCCTCGATTGCGCGCAGCCGCTCTGGATTCGGCGGATCGGCCCGCCGCGCCTCTAATAGCTGCGGCGGCCGCAAAAAACTCCCCACTTGATCGGCCCTATACGCTGACATTTCTCAGTTTTTCTCTTTTCCGTTGCCTTCGCTCGCAGGCTCGATCCTACGCGGCGCTTTTCGCTTCGACACTCAGGCGGAAGAGTTTCCTGGCATTATCTTCGAAGATCGTTTTCTTATCGGCCGCGCTGAGCCAATCGAATCCATCAATATAGACCTTCACGTCGTCCATCCACTTTCCGCTCTGCGGATTTTTCGCCGTTCCCACACCCGGACGCTCGGTTCCGAAAATGCACCGATCCGCGCCGACCGTCTTGATCAGCAATTCGCAAGCCAGTGGAGTGTAGAGCACCGTGTCATAGTATAGCTTCCGCAAGTTTTCCATGAACATGCTTTGCCCGCGCCTCAAAGTGGGCGCCAGAAAGCGCCCCGCGTGATACGGAACCGCGCCGCCGCCATGCGAGCACACAAGTTTGAGCTTCGGGAAATCCTGAAACACGCGCGAACCGACCAGCGAAATTACCGATATCGTTTCCTCGTTGATGAAGTGCACGGAATAGCTGTGGCGGATCGAGCGGCAGCCCGCACCATGGATATATCCTGGCACGTCCAACTCCACGAGCTTCTCGTAGAGCGGATACCAATATTCGTCGCCCAGCCCCGGCGTATCGTAGTCGGTCGCCTCGCTCGGATCGGGACTGATCAAACATCCGACAAATCCGAATCCCTTGACGCACCTCTCCAACTCCGGAATGCAGTTTTTCGGACTGACGCCCGGCGTCTCCGGCAGCCCACAAACTCCCTTGAACACATCCGGGAAAAGGCGGCATTGCTGCGCGACCAGATTGTTGCATTCCTCGATGAACCACTGGGAAACCCTCGGCGGCTTTTCGGCCTGCATCATCTGAAATGGGCGGGGAGAAATCAGCTGCATGTCGGTGCCGACTTCCTTTAACAAGCCGAGATGCGATTTACCTGTGCCAAAGGTGGGTTGGTTGAGGAACGCGATCATCTCGTCGTCGCTGATTTCCACTTTGCCGCGCCCATGCGATCCGCGGTGCGAAACCAGGTTCGCCTTGTAGACGTAGAGCGCATCCGGCGCCGTTATATGCCCGTGAACGTCGATGACCATTCCAGCCTCCCCACTCCAACGTGCCCCGCTGCAAATGGTCTTAATATCGCCGAATGCACCGGATGTCAAATCGATTCACAATCGTCCGCAAACCCAATTTGAGTTTATCATTCGCTGGCGCCGCCGGTCGAACACCGCCTCCCTTCCAAGCGACGTAGCCGCGTCCGACTTTAGTTCCACGATCCCACACCATGCCGTATGATGATGCAGCTTGCGGCTGGTCCTCGAGTCGAGCCATGACAGCCAACTCCACAATTGAATTTCTGATCTGGCTCCTTATTGCAGCGTCGATTATCGCCGTGCTCGCCACACGCCTTCGAATTCCCTACACCGTTGCGCTAGTGATCGGCGGCCTGCTCCTTGGGATAACCCACCATCCTCTCTTGGAGAGCCTCAGCCAGGGCAGGCAGCCAAACTGGCTCACGCCAGATGTGATTCTCATATTCTTCCTTCCTCCCCTTCTTTTCGAAGGAAGCCTGAAGATTCATGTCCGTCATCTTCGCCAAAATATCGTCCCAATTCTTCTGTTCGCAAACATCGGAGTCTTGCTTGCGACGATGATCACGGGCTATGCGATCCACTGGATCGTCGGACTTCCCGTGCTGGTTGCCCTTGTGTTTGGCGCGATGATTTCTGCAACGGATCCGATTTCTGTCTTGGCGATTTTCAAGGAGATGCCCGTCGCCAGGCGCTTGGCGGTCATCATCGAGGCCGAAAGCCTATTCAACGACGGCACCGCCGTCGTGCTGTTTCAAATTCTTCTCGCGGCAATCGCGACGCACACCCTAGGCCTGGCTCAAGGCCTCGGAAACTTTTTCGTCGAAGTGCTGGGCGGAGCCGCCATCGGTTTCATTCTCGGTTACGCGATGAGCAAGGTGACCGAAAGGATCGACGATCCGCAGATCGAGATAACCCTCACCACGATTCTGGCCTACGGCTCCTACTTGCTCGCTAATTCGCTGCATTTGTCGGGCGTAATCGCAACGGTGTTGGCCGGTCTTACAGTCGGAAATTTCGGAGCGCCCGTGGGAATGAGCGCCCGCACGCGCCTCGCGCTATGGTCGTTCTGGGAATATGCGACTTTCCTGATCAACTCTCTCGTCTTTCTTTTAATCGGGATGGAAGTCCACCTCAGCGATCTACTACGCCAGTGGCGGCCAACACTCCTAGGAATTGTCGGCGTGTTGCTTGGCCGTACTTTATCCATCTACGGCCTTACGCCGATAAGCAATCTCATCACCAAGAAAATTCCGCTTCGCTGGCAGCATGTGCTCGTTTGGGGAGGTTTGCACGGATCCTTATCGCTGGCCCTCGCCCTCAGCCTTCCGCTTTCTTTTCCCTATCGCGATCAAATTCTTCAATTGACGTTCGGTGTCGTCGCCTTCTCTATCATCGTGCAAGGCCTGACCATCAAGCCTTTGCTGCGGCTCCTCGGAATGGGCCGAGGTCAGGAGAACGAGTACGAGCGCGTACGCGTTCGCCAGATTGCTCTCTCCTCGGCCCGCAGCGAACTCGACACTCTGGTTCGAACGCATCAGATCTCGTCGCCGGTGTACGACAAATTCCGCCGCGATCTAGAGGCGCGCATCGAGCAGGTCCAGACTGAGGTAGCGCAGCTCTACTCTCAAGACGAAACGCGAGCCGCTCCGGAGACTCAGACCGCCAGAATGCGCTTGATCGCAGCGGAGCGAAGCTCCATCGAGCAATCGGTGCACGACGGCTTGATTTCCCCTCAGACCGCCGCTCGCATGATCGACGCTACCGACCAGCAAATGAAAGAAGCAACAAAAGAAACAGCCGAAGACGACTAGCGCCGGTCGTTTCTCAATCCGTGGACAAGGCTATTCCGCAGGCCTAGAATGCCTCCCAGTTGGCTTCGGGTATTGTCGAGCATGGGCCTCCGATGCGGTCTGCTCGGTTGCGACTCGAGAGACTGTGTGCCATCCAATATCAAGCAGTCCCCATGGCGAGCGAGAGGGCCGCGGTCATGATCGCTCATAGATTTCGCAAGACCATCCGCGTAATCCTTCTGTTCGCGCTTACTCTGCCCGTTGCGACCTGCCGCGTTCAAGCGCAGGCCCGAAAGGTTGTCCCACAACAGGCGCCCGCACCCCAGCCAAATCAGAATGCTGGGGCTCCAGTCATGCTTGAGGGCAAGCCCGTCTTGTATATACGCGCGGGCTATCTCTCTTTCATGCCGCAAGACCGGGCCAATCTCGTCACCCAGAAAATACGGGATTTCATCGACGATTCCGGGGCCCGCACGAAATCAATTACGACGGTGGACGCGGAAACAACCACATCAATCGTATCCGGCGAGACGGTAATCATGACTGTTACCGGCAGCGATGCCGCGGCCGCGGGAATGTCGCGCCAACAACTGGCGGCCGACGATGCTCAGAAAATACGTTCCGCTATCGAAGCCTTCCGCCATGAACACAGCCTCCGGACCATTCTCTTTGGAACTTTGTGGGCCGTGCTGGCGACTTTCGGGCTCATCTTAGTTCTGAAGCTCATTGGAATTATCTTCCGGAAGATCTATTCGCAATTGCAACTTTGGCACGGAAAGTACATACGTTCGATCCGGATTCAGAAGCTCGAACTCATTCCCGCCGAAAGAATCACCAGCTCACTCACCTTGCTTGCGCGCATATTGCGTGTGGTGTTGTCGCTCGTATTGCTTTATTTCTATTTGTCGCTCGTATTCAGTTTCTTCCCGCTGACCCGTGGCTACGCGGCCGCCCTTTCTGGATATGTCCTTTATCCTCTGCGGACTGTGGGGGCCGCCTTTTCAGCGTATTTGCCAAACGTGTTTTTCATCATCGTCATTCTGGTTGTTGCGTATTACGCCGTAAAGGTTGTGAAGTTCTTCTTTCTTGAAATAGGAAAGGGCAGCATCAGTTTGCCCGGGTTTTATACCGATTGGGCTAAACCCACCTATAAAATCGCGCGTTTCCTGATCATTGTTTTTACAGCGATAGTTGTTTTCCCATACTTGCCGGGATCGAAATCGCCCGCATTCCAGGGCATTTCGATATTCGTTGGACTCCTCGTTTCTCTTGGTTCCAGCTCAGCCGTTTCCAATGTGGTTGCCGGTATCCTGCTTACTTACACGCGAGGCTTTCAGTTGGGAGACCGAGTGAAAGTTGGCGATACCACGGGCGACGTCATTGAGAAAACCCTCCTGGTCACCCGCATCCAAACCATCAAGAATGTGGACATCTCCATTCCCAACGCCTTGGTCCTCACCAGCCACATCATCAATTACAGTTCGTCCGCGCGGCAATCCGGGCTGATCCTTCACACCACCGTGTCCATCGGCTACGACGCTCCATGGCGAAAGGTTCACGAACTGCTGATTAGCGCCGCTGAATCCACTCAGGGTATTTTGAAGAATCCCAAGCCTTTCGTGTTGCAGACCAGCCTCGACGATTTTTACGTAAGCTACCAGATCAATGCTTTTACCGATCAGCCGAATCTGATGGCGGGAACTTATTCGGAGCTACACAAGAATATTCAGGACAAGTTCAACGAGTCCGGTGTGGAAATCATGTCACCGCACTTCACATCCGTGCGCGATGGCAATCGGACTGCGACCCCCCGAGACTACTTGCCGAGGGATTATCAGCCCCGATCTTTTCGAGTGGACCTGCCCCAAGTCCCGAAGCGCGAGGAACCGTAAGCGCGAGTAATTCGCCCGTGGCGCCTCTAGGACAGAAGGCCTGGCACCTCCGGCGCAACCGCTGAAACTTGCGGCGAAATCGACTTGAGATGAAGATCGCGCTGCGGAAAAGGAATCTCGATTCCTTTCTCGCGAAACGTCTCGAAGATGGCGAAGTAAAGATCGCTTTTCAGGCGCTGCGGCGTTTGTACCTGGCGAACTGTCCATACGCGAAGCTCGAAGTCCAGCGAGCTATCCCCAAAATCCAGGAAAATGATCTCCGGTGCCGGGGTTGCGAGCACATCGGGGTGCTGGGTCGCGATTCGCGAAAGGATCTCGCGAATCGCTTTCGGATCGCTGTTGTATCCCACCCCTACAGGCAGAGAAATTCGCACTTGCCTATCATTCGCCGTCCAATTAATCACCCGCTGGTTGATGAACTCGGAATTGGGGACGATGATTACCACATTGTCGTTGGTTTGAATCCACGTGCTCCGGCCCCGCAGTCGCACCACGTCTCCGAACGTGCCGCCCACTTCGACACGGTCGCCGAGCTTGAGTGGCTGCTCAACCAGCAGGACCAATCCCGCCACAAAGTTGCTCACGATCGCCTGCAGCCCTAATCCGACGCCGATTCCCAGCGCGCCGCCCACTACCACCAGGCTGTTCAGGTTTACCCCCAGCGATTGCAGGCCCACAATCATCCCGAGGATGAATACAAGGTAGGAAACGACACGGGCCACCGCATATCTCTGCCCCTCGACAAGCGGCGTATATGTCAGGATTCGCTTCTGAAGAACACTCATGGTCATGTGGGAGGCGAGAATCAATAACACGACGAAGATCGCGACCTTCGTCAGAAAAAAGGCTGTTATCTCAAGCCCCCCGAGCGTGAGAAAGGGCCGTGTCAGAGATTGATAGAGGTGCGCTCCCGCACCGCCAAGCTGCGGCGCGAACCACCTTCCAAAAGCTCCGAAAGCAACCAACAACACCAGCAATCCAAACAGGCGTATCCAGCCCCTTCGCGAAGCATTCATAGATTCGGCTCCTCCATTCAAGGGCGCGTTCACCGCCCTTTATCGATTGTGGCCTACTAGCAGCAGTTTTGGGAGATGTCGCTGTTGGGTGCGATGAGTACGACGATCGCGGATGAAAGACAAACGCAGGTCGAAGCGCGGCAGAACAGCGCTCACAGTGTCTTCCGGGTAGTCGAACTTGGATCGAAGCGCGCCGTGCCTTAGCGCACCTGCTTATGGGCGAGCGGCAGGAGCCGGGAGAGCAGGAGCACCACGCTCTATGTAGGCCCGAATCATCTTTTGTTGCGCCGGCGTCAGGACCGCCTTCGCAGCTAGCATCGCGTCGAGGTAGTGGTTGATAAGCTGCGACGTGGATTTGGAAATTTCCTCGCCTTTGCTCATCACCGCGGCCCTGTCCGGCTTGTCGGCTCGAAGAAGTTCACGCAGATCGATCGAATCCACTGCGATCTCGGCTCCTGTCTTGATCGTGAATGTCTCCGTACCCACGATGATCTTTCGGAGGCTGTCCGCCTGCTGGTCCGTAAGGCTAAGCATGGTCCGCACGCGCGGGTCGTCCAGCGCCGCCAGCAACCTGTTTACCCTTTCAAGTGGTCCCGCGAACCCGGCACCGCGTCTTTCCACACGCTCAGAGCGCTCTGGCATCATGCCTCGCATCATCATGCCTCCGCCCATCATGTCTCTACGCATGGGTCGCGGGACGGGACGCGCCTGATTACCCGACTGTTGCTCGCCCTGCTCGGATTGCCCTGTAGAAGCCTGCGCCGCCGGATTGGGCCCCGGAGCCTGAGCAGCAGCTGCGACTGCAAATGCCGAAAAGCTCATTACAAAAATAAAAGTGGCAATCATCTTGAATCGCATCGTGTCCCTCCGATCGGCTCGCGCGCCCATCGCAACCCGAATTTGCGCTCTATCGCCCGATTCCCTGTGATCGTCAGTATACCCCTTGGAACTCGAAGGCGTTTGGCGTCAAAAAAAGGCGACGAATCATTTCCAGATTGGCCAGAAGGGCGATCGGACGAAAAAAACCCCGGTTACCGTGTGAGTGTTTGATCCTGAGCGGCCCGAGCTCGCATCGAGATCTCTCTGCGCGGGTAGCGTTGGTACACTGCTTCTAGAGCTTCGGCGGTGAGACAGGCAAGCGGCGCGATCTCGAACAAACGCGCCGCGCGTTCTCTACCGTTTTCCGCCATGCGGCTGGCAAATTCTTTTTCCTGCAGGATTTTTACCACTGCGTCTGCCCACTCGGCTGGATCGTCTGGAGGCAACAGCACTGCCGAACCCTCGCGGCCGACGCACTCTGGAATGCCGTCGACATCGGACGCCACTATCGGAAGTCCGCTAGCCATCGCTTCGATCAAAACACTGACAAAGGCTCCGCGACGGCTGGGATGCGCAAAACAATCCATGGCGGCGAGAACGTCGGGCATATCGTCGCGATAGCCGGCGAAAATCACTTCCTTCTGCAGCCCTAGCTCGGCGACGAGTCTCCGCAAACCTTGAGTATATTCTTCATCGTCCTTGCAAAACGTCGCCCCTGCCAGCAGGAATCGCACGTTCGTGACGCGTCTCTTGACCAGGGCAGCCATTCGTAAAAAGAAGTCTTGGCCCTTCATCGAAGTGATCCGCGCTGCCATGCCCACTAGCGGCGTCTCAGGGTCCAATCCGAATTCCTTGCGCACTCGCTCCCTGTTCCCTGCGTAAAAAGGAGCGAGCTCCCGCCCATCCGGGATGATCCAAAGCCGCTCGGCAATTTCGCTCAGAGGAACCTTTCCTTGCATCGCAAGGCCGTTTTGGACAGCCTGCGATATGCAAATAATTCCATCGTATTTGCGAAACTCGGTCGCCGCCGGCCGCTCGATCATGTTGCGAACATGGACCACAATTGGAATCCCAGCGATGAAGCAAGCCTTTGACACAAAAGGAGCGTGATAATGCAAGTTTATGTGGACCAGTTGAATTCGCAGGGAGTAAAGCAGGTACAGCAACCGTATCAAGCGAAGGGCGCGTCCCGCTCGGCCGGCGCGCGACGAGACGGTATCAACGGATAGTCGATGGACGGGAAATCCTTCCTTTCTCAGCAGCTTATCCAGCGGACCCGCTCGCTCCACTGCGAAGTGCGCCTTCCACGAAGCGCCCAGGTTGCGGACAACGGGCAATAGTGACAGTTCGCCGCCGTACACGTCGCTCGTGCTAGTGACAAACAAAACCCGTTTTTCTGTTGCCCGGTCGGCCATGCCCTTTCCCAGACTCTCAGTACTGTTCGTAAAAGAACGGTGTGTCTTCGCCTTGCACGAAAACAGGCCGGTACGACGCGTCCCAGAGTACGTCGCGCGCCAACGCCACGCGCCATCCTGCGTTCCTATCGACCACGCCCACCCCGTGCCACGGCAGCAGGCTCCGTCCGCGCCTCACCATCCAGATCGCTAACCGGCGGGGTCGGCACTGCGTAGTCAGATGGATCGCGTCGGGGAAGCAACCGGGGCGGGGATCGCATGCGTGCAGCAGTGAATCGCGCGCGTGATATCGTAGCATGGCGATCCGTACTTGCTGCTCCAAATGGACATAACCGGGAGGCAGTCCACCGCTTGCAGCACGGTCCAGTAGCGTACACACTTCGCTGACGGCCAAGCCACGAAGATCGACCATACCCAACGTCTTGCTAAACCGATCCTTCCATTCTTCGCTATTTGGAGAGCTACGCCGCCAATCTTGTATCGACCCACGCAGCTGCGCTTCTTGCTGCTCGGCGTCGCCGAGGCGCGCACCCGGCAGCGCCTGAAGATCGTGCAAGCGGATGAAGTGGTCCATACCCACGGCCCGGACCAACTGCGCGAAGTAGCTCTCATAAAGGCGTACTTCTTCCACGGTGACCCCGAACACGGGCCCGATATAAGAACCGTCGTGGATTAGGTGAATCTCCAAGCCCGGGGGATAAACGCATTTTGCTTTGGCATTCAGGTGATCCAGTCGTACGAGCGCGATAAGCTCAGCGAGGTCGGGCATTCGGCGCGGACCCACCTTCGCCATGTTGGGCACCTTGAACGGGAAAGCCATCAGCGTAAGCTGCACTGGCTTGTCGGCGTGAACGCAACGACGAATGGCCCCCAACAGTTCGGGAAAACATCGCGAGAATTGCATCTTCCCAAGGCTGCCTTTTCGCACGGCGCTCGACGTCAGAAGGGCAAGCAGCCTTTCTTCGATCTCGCCGCCTAGAGGGGTCGCCTGTTCCGGACGTTGCAGCGGAGAGAACTTCAGCACTTCCAGCAGAGCTCTCCGATCGAACCAGGGGGTGGCGGGCGCTGTGGGGCTGGCAACAGCTCGCAGGGCAGACCTCTGTTGGCTCCCCATTGTCACAGCTGTCGCCCTCCTACGCTGGACGTCGTCCGAAAGCCACGGTGCACTGTGGGCTCCAGATAATACCGTACCTCCGTTGTTGATTTACCGTGGCTTAGGGGCCTCTCGGCTATTTCGCGGACCGCGTCCCTTCAAACGCTTTGCACTTAACGGGAATTTCCATTCTACGCACGATTTCTGGCCTTTTGGCGCCCGTACAGCCTTTTCCAAAATGTCACATCTTAATAACGGACAGTTCTTGCGTCGTCCATGCGAGATCGCAGGCCTATGTTAAACTCAGCCCTAGTAGATTGCGGCCGCGCGCTGACCGACCAAAATGGCTGAATTTGTTTGCAAAATCGGGGATACCTCCGGACGGATCTTCCAACAGGTTGAGACGGCCCAGTCGGAAGGCGAAGCCAGGCAAAAGCTCGCCGAACGCGGCTTTTACGTTTTCTCGGTACGCAGTCACTTCGACCTGCTTGCCCAGATGGGAAGCGGCCGCACCGAGCGTAGGATTCGACCGGACCACTTTCTGATTTTCAACCAGCAGTTTCACACCCTGATAAAAGCAGGCTTGCCGATTTTGCGGGCACTGGACCTTCTGGCCGAGCGCGCGGCGGCGCCTCAGATTCGACCAATCCTGGTTGAGGTGCGGCAGCGAGTCAGGGATGGCGCTCTCTTATCGGAGGCCCTCTCCGCGCAAGGTTCGTTCCCGCCTGTATACGTAACGGTGATAACGGCCGGCGAACGCAGCGGGAATCTCACGGGTGTCCTCGAGCAGTACATCGCATACTTGCGCGTTAGCACCGGATTTCGCAGCAGATTAATCAGTGCGATGATTTATCCCTCGGTTCTCGTGGCGGTCGCGCTCCTGGTGGTAACCTACGTGGTTACCTACGCAATGCCGCAATTTGCGAACCTGTACCACGAACTCGACGTGCCCCTTCCGAGTCCCACGCGTATTCTCCTTGCGGTGGCCCTGCCTTTGCGAACCTATTTTCTGATCCTGATCGCGATTCTCGCAGTGGTTGGCGTCGTGGTCTTCGTGTGGACCAGGTCCAAAGCCGGCGCCCTCGCCATAGACCGAATGAAACCGCGGATACCTTATCTCGGAGACATCTGGCTCAAGACTCAGATCGCCCAGTTCGTGCGGACGTTGTCGACGCTGCTCAGTGGCGGAACCCCACTGGTGCCGGCCCTGCTCACATCCTCCTCGGCCATGGGCAGCACCCTGATATCGAAATCTGTGGACGCGGCCGCCGGACAAGTGAAAGAGGGCAAGGCGCTGCACGTCAGTTTGGCTGAAACCCGCCTGGTTCCTCCTCTCGCGCTCGAGATGATTGAGGTTGGGGAGGCATCCGGTGCACTAACCGCCATGCTGACAAGCGTTGCGGAATTCTACGAGGAAGAAGTTGGCATCCGGTTGCAACGTACGCTAACCTGGATTCCGATCGTAATTCTGCTGGTTATGGCGGTTGTGGTAGGCTTCATTCTGGTCGCTCTCTACCTCCCAATGTTTTCTCTCCAGCTTGGGTCCGCAGGGGGATCGTAATTTATGGCAACAGCGGGCGACAATCCGATACCCATTGGCGTCCTGGACGACCGGGCCGAGCGCGAGACGGCTAAGCGTCTCGCCGAGCGATATCGTTGTTCCTTCGTCGATCTTCGTGAGCAGCGTATCGATCCCGAGCTTTTTCGCAGCATCCCGGCAGAGTTGATGTTTCGCTATAACTTCGTGCCGCTGGAATCCCATGACTCCACGCTGGTGGTTGCCATTGCGGATCCCAGTCAGCTGCATCTCACCGACGAATTATCTTTGCTCCTGGGGAAGCGCCTGCACCTCAAGGTCGCCACCGCCTCGCAAATCGGCGACCTTTTGAAACGGACCGAACAATCTCAGCGAGTGCTCGACCAAGCCACCGAAGGTTTCACCCTTCAAGTAGTCGGCGAAGAAGAGGACAGCGACGAAAATATCTCCATGGAGAAGCTCACGCGCGGCGACACCGGCGTGAGCCCTGTCGTGCGCCTGGTCGACACCGTGATTTTCACGGCCCTTGAACGTAGGGCTAGCGACATCCACATTGAAACGCGAAACGCAGAGGTGGTCGTGAAGTACCGCATCGACGGCGTTTTGCAATACGCGATGCAGCCTCTCGCGAAGGACTGGCACGGGACAATTCTCTCCCGCATCAAGGTCATGAGCGAGTTGGACATTGCCGAGCGCCGGACGCCTCAAGACGGACGGTTCCGTGTCCGCTACAAAGGACGCTTCGTCGATTTCCGCGTCTCCATCATGCCCTCTGTCCATGGGGAAGACGCGGTTCTGCGCGTCCTGGACAAGGAGACGCTCAGCGAGAAGTTCCGCAACCTCACCCTCGACGTAGTCGGCTTCGATCATGACGAAGTCACCCGCTTCCGCCGCTACATTCATGAGCCGTACGGCATGGTGCTCGTCACCGGCCCCACCGGCTCGGGCAAAACCACCACGCTGTATGCGGCGATCAACGAGATCAAAAACGACGAGGACAAAATCATCACCATCGAGGACCCCGTCGAATATCAGGTGCGCGGCATCACCCAGGTTCCGGTCAACGAGAAAAAGGGCCTCACATTTGCCCGCGGTCTTCGATCCATCCTTCGCCACGATCCGGATAAGATCATGGTCGGCGAAATTCGCGACCAGGAAACTGCCCAAATCGCCATCAACTCAGCGCTTACCGGACACCTTGTATTCACCACGGTACATGCCAATAACGTAACAGACGTCATCGGACGATTCATCAACATGGGAGTTGAGCCGTATAATTTTGTCTCGGCGCTTAACTGCATCATGGCTCAGCGGCTGGTGCGCCTGGTTTGCGAGAATTGCAAGAGGCGTGTCACGTATTCGCCCGAAGTTCTTCGGGAATCCGGCCTCGAGCCCTCGGAATGGGGAGAAGCAGCCTTTGCGGAAGGGGCTGGCTGCCTGGAATGTTCCGGCAGCGGGTATCGCGGGCGCACGGCAATCACCGAGCTCCTCGACCTTTCCGATCGAATTCGCGAAATGATCATCGACCGCCGCCCAACTTCGGAAATCAAGCGCGCAGCTCGCGAGGCTGGCATGATGTTCCTGCGTGAGTCGGGTCTTCGCAAAGTGCGCTCCGGCGTCACCACCTTACGCGAAATTAATAAGGTCACGTTCCTTGACTAACCTCACTGGCATGGAAGGCGTGCAGGCGCGGTTCTACCAGATAGGCTTGGTGCGCCGTATTGACGCCTGGCTACACAAAATGCCGCACCCCGGACTCGTCGTGGAGATTGCCGGCCAGCACGTGGCGGCGGCGCGATGGGGAAAAATTCGCGGGCACTTGGACGAAGTTGCCGTTCAGCTGCTCCCCGCCGGAGCCATCATGCCTTCTCCCGTGGAGACCAATATCACGCAGCCCGATGCCGTGCGCTCGGCTTTGCGCCGCGTATTCAATAGCGTTCCCGCTGCCGGTGCGCACGTGGCCCTGTTGGTTCCTGATCCCTGCGTGCGCGTCTTCATTTTGCCCTTCGACAATCTGCCGCGCAGCGCCGCCGACGCCTTGCCCCTGCTGCGCTGGCGACTCAAAAAAAGCGTGCCCTTCGACGTCGAGGAAACCGTGGTCTCTTGGATGCGCCAGGAAGGGCGGCAAGGCAGTCTCGAAGTCGTCGCCTCCGTCGCTCGCCAGAGCATCGTCCGCGAGTACGAAGAACTTGTCGAGTCGCTGGGAGCCCATGCCAAGCGTTGTCCTCAGTTCCACTTTGGCCACCTTGCCTCTTCTCGAGGACGATGGCGCCACCCTGCTCGTCCGCCTTTGCGGCAAAATGCTCACCACCGTCATCGTCCGCGGCGGCGGTCTTTGCGTTTATCGCTCCAGCGAAATGCGTGCTGAGGCTGCCTCGCTCGAGCCACAGGCTGTGCTCGACGAGGTCTTTCCTGCAGTCGCTTATTATCAGGATTCTTGGGACGCCACGGTCGATCGCGCCCGGCTCGCGGGATTCGGCGGCAGAGAAGAGCTTTTTGGCCAGGCGTTGGCCGCCGAAGTGGGTGTTGCCGTTGGTCCCATGTCGGCTACGCAAGGCGCTTCCAGGCTCGACCGCGCAGCCAAGGACCTTCTGCCCCACGGCTTGGACGCCCTGGCGGGTTGGGCAATGAATGGAGCGGCCTGATAGGCTCGGCTTGTTTCGGTAGCAACTATGAAACTACGTCTAAATCTCGCAACCGCCCCTCAGCCGAATAACCGGCCTTTTATGGCCGGCGCCGTAGTCACCGGCGCCATCGGCCTCATTGCCTTCGCGATGCTCTCTCACGCCGCCTATGCGTCCTGGCGAAACACTCGGGAACTTCGCGCGCAGGTCGCCCGCTTGGGAGCCACGATAGAGGCCGGCCGCCAGCGCCAACAATCCTTGGAAAACTATTTTCGCAGCCCGGGCGCGCAACAGATTCTCACGCGTGCCGCGTTCCTGAATTCTTTGATCGACGAGCGCAGTTTTCCATGGACCAAAATTTTCACCGACTTGGAAAATACCCTGCCTCCTGGGGTTCGTGTAATAAGCATTTCACCGCACCTCATGAATGGGCGTGCGGAGGTCACTCTCAAAATAGGCGCGCTCACGGACCAGAGCAAAATTCAGTTTCTTCAGGCTATTGAGAAATCCAGCGTATTTTCTGGGATGGTGGTGAAGGACGAGCAGCGTTCGATCGTGCCCGCTGTGCAAAACCAAGACCCCATCGTCCTCAACCTAACCGTTTGGTACTCGACCACATGACCAACGAACACACTTCGCAAAACTGGAAAAGGTTGGTGATGATCGCCCTGGCGGTGCCCCTGCTTCTCGATCTCGGCTTGGCGGTGTATCTCTGGCAAGGCGGCCGCGGCAATCCTCGGGAAATTCGCGCCGAGGTCACTCGTCTGGCCACCCAAGCGAAGCTGCTTCAGGCGGACGTCGATCGCGGTGAAAGAATCCGGGCCTCGCTCCCGCAGGCCGGCAAAGATGCCGAGTCCTTCTATCAAGAATCGTTTCTTGATGTTTCCACTGGCTACTCCCGCATCGAATCCGATCTCGGGGCCATTGCCGCGCAGGCCGGGGTCCGTACCTCCGGTTTCGCCTTCAAACAGAAACAGACCAAGGAACCGGGCGTTACTCAAATTTCAATTACCACGAGCTTGGACGCCGATTATCCCGCGGTAGTCAAGTTCATCAACGGGATTGAACGCTCCAAGAACTTTTATCTTCTGGATGAAATGAAGATCAATTCCGTATCCACAAACAGTCTGCGGTTGGATCTTGAGCTGCACGCGTTTTTTAGGACCTGATTCGTATGTCACGGCGCACCGAACTTTACATTTTCGCGGGGCTGATGGTCCTGGTAGCCTACTCGGGTTACTACTATTTCTCCAGCCATACCCAAGTCGCAACAGTTCCCGGCGTCTTCGCCGCGGATATGAAATTCCAGCCTCTCGACGTCCAGGAACCTCGCCTTCATGTGGATCTCTTGGAGAGGATCCGCAAAACGGAGTATTCCGGTTCGCACCGCAATATTTTTTCCGCCACTCCGCCTCCTGTCGAGAAGCCGGCAACGGAGGCTTCCTCTTCCTTCGTGGGGCCGCGGCCCGCTCCCCCGCCCCCTCCGGTGCAAGTTCCGGCGGAATTCTTCGGCTACGCGTGGCGGCCTCATTCCGATAAACGCGTCGCATTTTTCACCAGCGGAGACGACGTCCTGATCGTTCACGAAGGCGATACCTTCCTCGGCCGGTTCCGCCTGGACCATATCGGCAATGATTCCGCCGATGTCGAGGAGATTTCCAGCGGCAGACACGCCAACGTTCCTCTCGTTCAGCCCCCGGAAGAAAGCTCGAATCAGTAGATGGTTTCTCGCTCGTCAACTCGATGCCGCACGCGCCGCCCGTTTTGTTTCTTCAAGCTGGCGACGCGAACCCGACGCCGTCGCGCGGACTCCGGCTATGCTCTCATCCTCGCTCTGTTTTTGATCGTCGCCATGATTGTAAGCTCCCAAGTCGTCTTGCGAAATGTGGTTACCCTCCGCCGCCGCGAGCGCGAGTCGGACACCATTTGGCGCGGCCAGCAGTTCGCGCGCGCTATTCGCCTTTACTATCACAAAACCGGCAAGTATCCGCAGTCGCTCGACGACCTGCAAACAGGGATTGCCCGAACTCCATTTCCTGCGCTTTTGCGCTTACAAAGATCCGATGAACACCACAGACGGTTCGTGGCGTTTCATCTACGTGAATGGCAGCGGAGCCGATCATCGGCAGCGTGCGCTACGCGACCCTGCAGCAGATGGCTCTGATCGATTTGAACGGCGGTAAACTGCCGGGCCCGCAACCCGGCACGCCCGCAGCCGATCTCGCTTCCAGCTCCGGCTCAGACGACGCGAACGCCACGGCCAATTCCAGCACGCAGGCTGCACAACAGGGGAACGCAGCCGCAGGCGCCTCGCAGTCCCCTTCTTCTGGCTCCGCCTTCGCACTTCCTGGGGCAGCTCCTGGAGCGCCTTCTGGTGCGCCGGCGCCGCTTCGATTGGAACTGGACCGAATGGGGCGCCCGGTGACGCTCAGGCCACCAATCCGCTCCTTCTGCTCAAGCCCACCGGACCGGTCGACGGCCCGGTCCTCGGCGCATTTATAACCGGCGTCGCCAGCAAGGTGGATCGTCCCTCGATCAGGGTTTACAACGGCGGCAAGAAATATATCGATTGGGAATTCATATGGAACCCCCTCGAGGACCAGGCCCGCGCAGTGCAAAACGGCCTTTCTCAAATCCAAGGATCACAGCCGCAACAGTCCGGCCAGTTTGGTCTTCCGATCGGTCCGGTTAACGGCGCTGCGCCCGGCCAGCCCGGCCAACCCACCGGCGGACCTATCACGTCGCCGCAAGCTCCCGCCCCCGGGGCCCAATCCCGATTAGAGCCTTCCATGGCCCTGAGCTTTCGGTATGCTATCGACCCCGAAGCCTGAATCCCACGCGACGCCGCGCCGTGGAATGCGTTACTACAAGGTTGGATCGGCCATCGTGCTGCTCCTGGCCATCTGCTACGTCGGATGGGTTTTCTTTTCACGCTGGCAACTAAATCGTTCCATTGCCGAAAAAGCTGAAAAAGCAGCCGCCGCAAAACGCACCCAGGACCAGCAGACTTTTCAAGCCATGGGCGGCAACAGCTTCGAAATTCTAGCTTTCTACGCCAGTCCCCCGGCCATCAGCCGCGGCGATTCAGCCTCGCTCTGTTACAGCGTATCCAACGCCAAAAGCGTCACCCTTAATCCGCCCTCGAACGTGCGCGTATGGCCCTCCTACGAGCGCTGCGTCAGCGTCTCGCCCTCCAAAACCACCACCTACACCCTCACCGCCACCGACGCCGCCGCCCACACCAAGTCCGCCCAAGCCACCATCGAAGTCCGCTGACTTTGCACCGGCAGCCACGACGAACGCTCCACCCGTCGTGGGCCTTTGCCGCCGGTCTGGCCTTCGCCTCTGTAGAGGCACGACATGTCGTACCCGGCAAACTTACTTGGCGACGCCGCGCCATCAGTCATGGTGTTCGCGGCAAAAGTTGTCCGTAGGGGCGCTGCTTGCTGCGTCCGCCCTCGTAGGGCACCCTCGCCGTCGGCATCATCTTCCGAGCGAAGTGTCCCGCGCCTTTGCTCTTGCGCGAAGTGCGGTTTGTGCACCCCGGATGTTGTTGCGGGACGCCGGCACACGCAGTCGAGGAATCTCTCTTCGATGTACACCAGATTCACCCAAATCACGATCACTCTTTGCAAATCATCGCCCGAAGGCGCAAAATAAGAACATGGCCGTCGAACTTGCAAAAGGTGTAACTCTCGAAAAGCCCGGCGAGGAGGAAAATTTCCTCAAGGACGAAGGCATTCTCTTCGCCTCGCTCGACAAAGTCGTCAACTGGGCGCGCCGCAGCTCCATCTGGCCGATGTCTTTTGGTCTGGCCTGCTGCGCCATCGAGATGATGTCCATGGCCGCTTCCCGCTACGATATTTCCCGCTTTGGCGCCGAAGTTTTTCGCGGCTCGCCGCGCCAATCCGATCTGATGATTATCGCCGGACGCGTCTCTCAGAAAATGGCGCCGGTCATCAAGCAGCTCTACGCGCAGATGCCCGAACCGAAGTGGGCCATCTCGATGGGCGCCTGTGCCACCTCCGGCGGCGTCTTCAACAATTACGCCATCGTGCAAGGCGTCAACCAGGTGATTCCAATTGACGTTTACGTTCCCGGCTGCCCGCCGCGCCCCGAAGCTCTCCTCTACGCCGTCTTCCAGCTTCAAAAGAAAATCGACGCCGAGCGCGGGAGCTTCAAGCGCTCCCTGAATTTCTCGAAGTCCTAACCGTTCATTCGCACCTCAGCGAATCCGCGTAACGTAAACTCTTCGCCCTTGCCTTCGTCGGGACAGTCTACCGCGGCGGATGCCGGCGGCAATGCTTGGCTTCCCGCCCGCTCTCGGCCATTTTTGCAGCGCCGTCATTCCGAGCGCAGTGTCCCGTGTTTTGGCTTCTGCGCGGAGCGCCGGGACACGCAGTCGAGGAATCTCTCTTCGATCACACCAGGCTGCGGCTGCAGCGAACTCGAGCGGCTCACTGGACGTCACTTCATAGATGGGAAGGGCGGGGATTCATCCCCGCCGTAAATGACGGCGCGAAGCGCCCGGTGGAAGGTCAGCGCTTCAGCCCTGACACAAACGACTCGCGCGAAGCGCGATACCACTGCGCTGCCTCTTTCGCAGCATGTATTCGCCTTCGTCTTCCGGTTCGACCGTTCCGTGTGGCGGACGATTCTTCGCATGCGCTCTTGCGAACCGATCTCTCTCGGCGTACAAGCACTACGGAGGTCAAACCTCGTGGAAAAAACAAAGCTGCGTGCACAATCTTGGATACTCGTTTTTGCACTCAGTTTCACGGCACTCGTCCTTTTCATCACCCCTTCTCACTCTCAAGAATCCAGCGCCGAATCGCAGAGTGCCCCCTTCGTTGTTTTCCTCGGCACGGGCACTCCCGGACCCACGCCCAATCGCCAGGGACCGAGCCTCGCAGTTATCGCCGGAGGCAAGGCCTACCTCGCGGATGTTGGCGTTGGCGTGGTGCGGCAGGCGGACGCCGCTTTCGCGAATGGAGTCCGCGCCCTCGATCCGCGCAAACTCGACATCGCTTTCGTTTCTCATCTCCACTCCGACCACACGCTCGGATTGCCTGACCTGATTCTCACTCCCTGGGTGATGGGCAGGACCGCTCCGCTTGAGCTGTACGGCCCGCCGGGAATTTCGGCCATGGCGGAAAACATTCTCAAGGCCTACGCGGAAGACATTCACATCCGAATCACCGGGCTAGAGGAAGCGAACCAGACGGGATACAAGGTCAACGCGCACGAAATAAAACCGGGCGTCATCTATCAGGATAAAAACGTCAAGGTAACCGCATTCGCCGTGCGCCACGGAAGCTGGCCGCTTGCGCTCGGCTACCGGTTCGACGCCGCCGGCAAGAGCATCGTCTTTTCCGGCGACACGGCCCCGGCGGAAAGTGTCGTCGAAGCCTGCAACGGCTGCGACCTCCTGATCCACGAAGTCTATATCGGTTTGCCAGCCATCCCGGACAGCTCGAAGACGCCGGAGCATTGGACGCAGTACATGAAGACATTTCACACCTCGGCCGCCGAACTGGCCGACATCGCCACGCGCGCTCGCGCAAAAACTCTCGTCACCACGCATCTCGCCTTCATGAGCGGCGCAACGCAAGCGGACCTGATCGCCACGTTGAAGAAAGGCTACGGTGGCACGGTCATCGTAGCCCACGATCTCGACGTCGTCAGCCCCTGACGTCTCATCGGCCATCCCGCCTCGCCATCATTCTTCCACGCATCCGACGAGCATCGTCATTCTGCTTGCCCTGACGCAGGAAGGGAGCGAAGTGTCCCGCGCCATTAAGTTGTCATCCCGAGCGGGGGCCGACCTCTTTTTCCGCTCTCCGCTTTTGGGAGCGGTCGGCCCGCAGTTCGAGGGATCTGCTTTTCCGTTCCCACCTACCATTCCGAGCCGAGCGTCCCGCGCCTTTGGCGTTGCCTCTGTAGCGGCCGCCTCGCTTTTTAGGCGGGCGCATTTGCTCTTGACGTTTGCCCTTCGCGGCTGCCCCTGTCCTTCTCACTCTGCCGCTCTCGGCGAATTCACCGCAGCCATGCCGCGCATGCTGTATCATTCGCGGAGCAGGAATGGAATCTAGAACCTCCAACACCGTGGGAGAGACGAGAAAATGAACCCGAGGAAACTGATCTTGGTTGTTGCGATTTGCCTGGCCGCGCCAGATTGTCGCCCGCGCACAGGGCACTACAACGAATCCGGTCGTGACGAGCGCTCGCGAGATCTTCGAACGCCAGTCGAAGTTCATCGCCGCAGCCGCCGACGAGATGCCTTCCGACAAATACAGCTACCATCCCACGCCGGATCAATGGTCATTCGGAAAAATCGTTTCGCACGTGGCCACGGTCGATTTCCTCGTGTGCTCGATGATTTCCGGCACGCCCGCGCCGCAGAACGAGAAAGTCACGGAAACCGATTCGAAGGAAAAGATGGCCTCCGCGCTACAGGCGTCCTTCGATTTTTGCTCGAAGGCGCTGGCAAATCTCCAGGATTCCCAACTGGGCGACACGGTGAAGTTTTTCGGCGGCCGCGAAGCGCCGCGAGCACGTGCGCTCCTCGAATTGACTGGTGACCTGGAAGATCACTACTCGCAGCTCGCCGGCTACCTGCGCCTCAACGGCCTGCTGCCTCCCTCCGCCCAGCCTCGCAAGTAACAGGGCCACCAGTTCACATGTAGCGCCGCCCTTCAGGGTGGCATCTTGCGGTTGACGTGTGGTATCTCGCGGTTCGACGGATTATTGCTCTCCCTTAGAGGTTCCTCCTTTGGGACGCAGCAGCGATGCTCCCACCGCAATCGACACGATCGCGGCGATAATCGCCAGCGAAATTCCCGTCGGGATCTGCATCCGCTCCGGCAGGATCATTTTTGTGCCCACAAAAATGAGAAGAGCCGCGAGCCCAGCATCGAGAAACCGTAGCTTCGGCAACAGGCTGGCCAGCGCGAAATACATGGCCCGCAGCCCCAGGATCGCGAAGGCATTGGAGGAATACGCAATAAAGCTGTCGCGCGTCACCGCCAGCACCGCGGGCACCGAGTCCACCGCGAAAACCACGTCCATCACTTCCACGGCGATCAGCGCCAGAAGGAGCGGTGTGGCCCTCCATCGGTTCTGCTCCCTAAACCAGAAGTGCCTCCCGTGAAATTCATCGGACACGTGAAGCACCCGTGCCAGCCACCGCACAACCCAGTTCCCTTCCGCCTGCGTTCCTTTCTCTCCGGCCAGCAGCATCCTCGTCCCGGCCAGCAGCAAAATGCCTCCAAATACGAACACCACGGGACGAAAATGACGCAGCAAGGCGACTCCGGCAAAAACGAATAGCCCGCGCATCACCAGCGCCCCGATCACGCCGCTGTAGAGGACGCGGTGCTGCAGTTCACTCGGCACGCGCAGGGCCTGAAATATCAGAATGAATACGAGGATGTTGTCGATGCTCAACGACTTCTCGAGCACATAGCCGGTAACAAATTCCAGTCCCGCTTGCCGCCCGCGCACAAAATAGACCAACGCAGCGAAAATAAGCGAAAGGCCGATCCATGCGAACGTCTCGATTAGCGCGTTTTTCGCCGTTATGGGCGCGGCCTTGCGATGGAAAATACCGATATCCACCGCCAACGCGGCCGCCACCGTCACGCCGAAAACAATCCACATGAGAGCTGAACTATTCACGATCCCGCCGCAGTTTCATCTCTTTCTGTCGTGCGATCCGCCTGCTCACTCCTATAGCGCCGGCATCTCGCCGGCGTTCTTTCCGTTGCCGCGTCTCCAGCGCCGTCATTCCGCCTGCCCTGACGGAGGAAGGGAGCGGAGCCTCCCGCGTTCTTCGTTTTGCGCGAAGCGCCGGAAGAAAGACGAGAACTCCGGGTCGACGGCCAAGTCGCCCCGGGAGATTATCCGTCGAGAAATCTCTCTTCGACGTAACCCAGAGTCCCGCCGCGGCCTATGCTAGAATGCCTTGAATTTACGACTTTTGCGCGGGAGATTGGATCGCCATGAAAATTACGCCAGGCAAGCAAAAGGGCCTCGAGGCTGTATCGGATTCGCGCGGCGTGATCGCCGCCGCAGCCATGGACCAGCGCGGTTCGCTGAAAAGCGCCATCGCAAAAGAAAAAGGCGTGGACAAAAACGCCGTCCCTCCTCGCATGCTGGAGGAGTTCAAAACCGCTGTGGTGCGCGTCCTCACGCCGCATGCCAGCGCGATCTTGCTCGACCCTGAGTACGGCCTGCCCGCAGCCATGGCCCGTTCGAAGAACGCGGGACTTCTGCTGGCCTATGAAAATAGCGGCTACGACAATACGCGTCCCGGGCGCCTTCCCGACCTTCTCGACATTTGGTCCGTGCGGCGTCTCGTGGCCGCGGGCGCGGATTGCATCAAGATTCTTCTCTACTACACGCCTTTCGATCCGCCCGACATCAATGAGATCAAGCACGCATGGACGGAGCGCATCGGTGCGTGAATGCACGGCGGCGGACGTCCCATTCTTTTTGGAATTAGTCGGTTACGAAGAAGGCGCCGACGAAAAAGGCCTCGGCTACGCGCGAAAGAAACCCGAAATCGTTGCCCACAGCATGCAGGAATTTTCAAAGCCGCAGTATGGCGTGGACGTGTTTGAAAGTCGAGGTTCCCGTGAATATGGCTTTCGTGGCCGGCGCCAAGGCTTGCAAAGGGGACGCAGCCTATACGCGCGAACAGGCCAAGGAACATTTCCTTCGCGCCGCGGCCGCCGCCAAGAAACCCTTCATCTATCTCTCAGCCGGCGTGAGCAACGACGTCTTCACGGAAACGCTGGAGCTTGCTGCCGAGTCAGGCGTGAAATTCTCCGGGGTTCTCTGCGGCCGGGCTACCTGGAAAGATGCGATTCCGATTTACGCCAAACAGGGAGTGAAGGCGCTGGAAGATTGGCTGGCGGACCAGGGCGTAAAGAACATCGAGAACGTGAACCATCGCCTCAAAGCCGCCACTCCTTGGTCCAGCTTTCAGCCCACCGCGTCCGCTTCCGTCGTGTCCTGAACGGCGGGAGTCCGCGTTCCTTTTTGTTCCGCGAAACGCCCTGAGGGTCGCATAAAGCGACCGTTTCTGCCCCGTTAATGTTTCTAGTTAGAAGGTTCCGCGCTTCAAACTAGATGCTTCTAATGCGGCAAACTAGAAGCAATTCTAGTGCTATTTGTCTTTCTTGTCCTTCTTTGTGTCTTCGTGGCGCTCTTCCCGCTTCGGCGCTTGTGTCTCTTGTTTCGTGCTGCGGATGCGCGGTCTGTTCTTGCCCATGGTTCAGAGGAGGATGCACGTCGTACATCCCGTCGCGCGCCTTTTGCGGCGAAGTGTAGCGGTACTCGCGCTGCTGTTGCGATTGCTGCTCTTGCTGAAGCTGCTGTTGCTGCGGCCGTACTTCCGATTGTGGCTGTCGCTGCTGTTGGTTGTTAGGCTGAACATTGGTGCCCCTGTAGGGCTGCTGTGAGTTGCTGGCCGGCGGCTGAAATGGTTGGAAGCCTTCCCGCGATTGTTGTGGTGGATTGTTTGGACGCGTGGCCGGCTGAGCGCCATTGAAACGGCCCTGATTCGTATAGGCCGGAGCGGGACGCGAAACCGCGGGCGTCATGCGTGCAACCACCGGACGCTGCGCAAAACTTGTGGCTGGACGCGCAGTCGAAATCTTGGCGGTCGAGGAGATGTAGCTCGTTCGCACAGGGGCCACGGGAGCGGAGTCGACGACTCGTGCTCGCTGAATTTGGTCTTGGCGTGACGCGAACGGACGCGCGACCAACGGGCCGGGCATTCACGAAAGTGTCCCGCGAGACGGCGGTCACCGCGACATTGTTGTGCGCGTAGGTGTAATTGTTCACGATGCGCGTATCGTGCTGGACGTAAACTGTGTTGTACACCCTGGTTACCTGCGTGACATTCACCACGCGCGTGTTCGTTATGTTGATGTTCTCCACGTAGCGCGGGCTGCAGCGATAGCCCGGAACGTAGACGTCACGCGGGCCCAACGGGAACCACGCCACTCCTGAAAATCCACCGCCGAATGAGACGCTCAGACTCGCGCCGCCTCCGCCCACGAAAGCAACGAGCGCAGGCGCGTATACAGGTCGAACAACAATTGGACCGGGGACCCAAGCCCAACCGCCGCCTACGAGCGCCCAGCGGCCGTAATGAAAGGGCGCGAAACCCCAAGGCTCGTCGTCAACCCATGTCCATCCCCACGGTTCCACGTATACCCAGTGGCCCTCGTGGTAGGGCGCCCAACCCGCAGGCATATCCCTGGGAACCCACACTTCTCCGTAATCGGGATCGGCATGCCAGTTGCCGTATTCATCGAGATCGTAGTAGCCATCAACATCGCGCGAAACGTAGCGAGCCGAAACCGCGGCATTTTCGCGCTGGTCGCGGGACTGGCACCAATCCTCGAAATCATCGAAGGGCGGGGCAGCGACTGCATCGTAAGCAATCTGATCGGTTCCGTTAAATATGTATTGCTGCCCCGGCCGTAGATCCCATGAATCCCCTCCGCCGCCGGTCACTTGACCCATTCCTTCGCGCACTACGATGATTGTGGAGCTTCCATTGGGGTCGGTTTGGATTCGATATTCCCCGGATTGCGTGAGGGTGAATGCCAGATTCGGAGTGTCGATTTCGAATGCGTCATCGGGCGACTGATTTCGAAGATGAACTTCGATGGTCCCTTGGGCGAGCTGGAGCTGCACGGTGCGGTCATCCAGCGTCAGAAAAGAGATACCCGTTTCGCTCGAAAGGCGAATGGCGGTGCTGCCGATATGCACTTCGCCGCGCGAATCCTTGTCAGCCCAAAGATTGTCGCCGGTAGTGAGCGGGCGGTTGGGATCGGCTTGCACCCAGTCTTGATCGCCTGAAACCTGGTAGGAGACGGAGCCCTGGATGTAATTCAGGCGCGCCACCCGGTCGGGTGGATCATCTTGCGCAGCGGCGGGGCGGGAAAAAGCAGGAAATACTAAAGCGCCGAAGAGCGTCAGTGTGAGCAGTGTGCCTATCTTTCGCATGGTGTGCTCCTCTCGTCCGAGTGTGCCACATCATAGCCAAAGAGCGTCTCCACAGGGCCGTTTTCTTAGATGCATTGCCGTCTCCAAAATCTCAACGGCGTCACGCTGGGTCAGTCTGCCTGTTATCGCCCATGTCCGCCAGAGTGACCTCCGCCGCCATGGGAGCCGCCGCCGTGGGATCCACCGCCGCCACCATGATAGCCGCCTCCACCTCCGCCGCCTCGGTAGCCGCCACCGCCTGAGGATTCGCCGCGGGGCGCGCTGTAACTTGGGCGCGGCGCGCTGTATCCACCGGAATAGCCACCGCGCGGGGCACTGTAGCTGCGGCCGCCATAATATCCGCCGCGAGATTCGGAGGCTCGAGGCGTCACAATGGGCTGCCTCATGTTAAGCGGTGGGCGGGAATTGGAGTTGGAATAGCCTCCTCGATACGTCTGCTCGGAGGGCCGATACCCACGCTCGGAGCCATTTGATTGCGCATAGCCTCGGCCATATGCCTGCCCTTGCGCCTGCGACTGATGCGAGGGAGGAGTGAAGTGCTGCCACGAACCTCGATTCTGATTCTCCGCTCCCAGCGAAGGCCTGCTTTGATTGGAACCACGCGACTCAGACTGCCCGAAGTTGCCGCGCGCCGAATTCATCGCTGGGGCGCGGGTGTTCGAGCTGCCCGACGGTGGACTGAATGTCCGCCATCCCGGACGGCTTGATTGAACGGATGCACTCCGTCCGCCCCCGAAGGACGATCCTGCACGGTTGTTTGCAAATGACGACGATTGCCTGCTGCTGATGCCGGCATTCGCCCGAGCACCACCGTTGAAGAAATGTTGAGACGCCGAAGGAGCGTTGCGGAACGACGCTGGATTTGCCGCGCGGCCCGATGGGCTAAAACTATCGCGCGCCGGAGAAACCGGCATCTTGCCGGTCATCAGGCTGGCCCGCTGGAACGATGCAGAACTGATTCGCTCTTGGTGAGGAGACACGGCCGCACGACCGAACCGATCACCCTGCATCGAAGAGATGCCGCCACGCACGCGGTCGTTCCGATCGGCCATGGCCAGGTTCGAGAATTGGCGCCCCCGGAATCCCTGACCGGCGAGCGGACGAAAACCTCCGCGATTGATGATCGTGGTGTTGTGAATATTTACGGTGTTGAACCGGCCGCCCCATCGTCCATACCAGGGGTGATACCAATCGCCGGGGCCGCACGGCAGCCAGCCAACCCGGCCACCGAATCCGAATCCAACGCCAACTCCCCAGCCACCGCCGAACCCAAAGAAGGAGACATAGGCCGGCGACCAAACCGGATAGTAGAAGGGATCGGCGTAAACGGGGCCGGGCCACCAAGCCCAACTGCCGCCGTAAACGAACCAACGGCCGTAGTGATACGGCGCCCAACCCCAGGGCTCGTAGGAAACCCACGTCCAGCCGTAATACGGTTCGTAAACCCAGCGGCCGTCGCGATAGGGAGCCCAATCAGGTCCCTGCTGGGGAATCCACACTGGGCCGTAGTCGGGAACTTCGGACCAGACGCCGTAGGGATCCAGATCCTGCGAACCAGTGTAGTAGCGATCCGTGTGGTTCCAGCTCTTAGCGGATTCGATGGTGCGGTCGCGATCGTTGTTCCACGAATCCCAATCGTCGCGCCCTGGCGCGGCCGCGGTTTTGTATTGAGGATTGTCAGTTCCGGCAACCGTGATCATCTGACCTGCATCAACATGCGTGCTTCCCTGCGGCGTAGAAACGTCGGCCGAGCCGCCGCGGACGATCACGTCCGTCTCGGCATCGGAATTCACCAGGATGCGATATTCGCCGGGACCGCTTGGATGAACCGCGGAGTTCGGCGTATCGATTTCCGAATTCGCTTCGCTGCCTTTCAGCACGGAATAGGTGACCAGCCCCTGTCCGATCTGGACTGTGATGCCAGTGCGAGTGAGATTCGCGATTTTCGCGGTGGCGCTGCCGGACATGCGCAGGACGTCGGCATAATCGAGCTGGATTTCGGCGCGAGCGTTGTTGCCGGTGGAGACGCGATCGTTTACAGCGATTGGGGTGTTGACAGTTGCCGCGACCCAGTCTCCATTGTCGCCGCGCTGGGACGAGACGTCGCCGCGAAGATAGCTAAGGCGCGCCATTCCCGGCTGATTCTGGTCGGCTTGCGACTGGTCAGGCTGCCCAGGACCGGGTTCTGACCGCGGTGAACCCTGCGCCGAGTACGGCCCATATTCTTGATCGTCGGGCGGTGGCGGCGCTTGACCCTGCTGGTCGTTCGGCGGAGGCGGCGCCTGATCCTGCGCAAGCGCCGGCACAACTGCGAGCAACATCAGGATCACCGCCAGACTTGCGAGATATTTTTTCATTGGCCCCTCTCCCTGCGGCACTCACAGGTATGATTCCGACGGTGAGTATGCAGGCCGCGTTCCAAACCGGGCGTTTGGGTGACATCGTAAGTTATGCGGATACAGTAACTTAAGGTATGGATTGAGGCAGCCAGGTTCGATGGGCTTCGTCTGGTTGGTGGTTATCAAGCGAGGTGGTGGTTTTCAGCCAATGGGTGGCGCTCACCGACCCCATTGCGACGCTTCGGTGTGGCGAGATCGAAGAGAGGTTCTTCGACTGCCTGTCCCGGCGCTTCGCGCAAAACCAAAAGCGCGGGACACTTCGCTCAGAATGACGACAGATTCACCGAGGCGGATTGCTGACGTAGCGCCAAGTATGTTTGCCGGGCACAGCATGCTGCGCCCCTACAAAAGCAAAAAGGCCCGCGCTGTAATGGCAGCGCTGGCCTCTTGGATTCTGCTGATGCGTGATGCGTTTACTTTTGGAATTTACTTTTCGGCTGCGGCTTCCTCTTTTTCTTCGGGCTGCTCTTTGGCCGCAGCTTTTTTGCCCTTCTTTTCTTTTTTCTTCAGCTCGGAGCCGATGAATTCGAGGATAGCCAGCTCGGCGCCGTCTCCGATTCGCCAACCGGTACGGACGATTCTGGTGTAACCGCCCGGGCGATCAGCAAAGCGCGGCGCCAAATCGGCGAAGAGCTTCTTGGTGGCACCGGGAGTCATCAAGAAAGCGGCAGCTTGGCGCCTGGTGTGAAGCGAATCGCGCTTGCCGAGCGTGATCATGCGTTCGGCAAGCGGACGCGCGGTTTTGGCGCGAAGGAGCGTGGTATGGATGCGCTCCTTCTCGATCAGATTGGTGACCAGATTACGAAGCACCGCACGACGATGCGCAGGCTGCTTCCCGAGTTTTGATCCTGATCTAAGGTGTCTCATGTTTCATTCCAGCTTCTGAAACAACTCAGAGGGCTGTGGTTTCCTCCGCGGGCGGAGGAGCCGTCTGGCTGGGGAGCGGCGGCCAAATGACGCGGCCGTGCTCGTCAAACTTCATCCCCAGGCTCAAGCCCATCTTGTGCAGGATGTCTTTAATCTCGTTGAGAGACTTGCGCCCGAAATTTTTGGTCTTCAGCATTTCGGACTCGGTCTTCTGGACGAGCTCGCGAAGGTTCTGGATATTCGCGTTCTTCAAGCAATTATAGGAACGCACGGAGAGCTCGAGTTCCTCGACGGAGCGATCGAGAAATTCCAGCCGAGGATCGGCATAGTTCTCGACAGCCTCTTCGGGAAGCTCCGGCTGCTCCTCGAAATTGATGAAGATGCTCATGTGGTCCTTGATGAGCTTGGACGCGAGGCCGATGGAATCCTGCGGTGTGATGGCGGCGTTGGTCCAAACTTCCAGAGTAAGTTTTTCGTAATCGGTCATCTGGCCCAAGCGAGCGGCTTCGACGGCGTAGTTCACCTTGCGAACCGGCGAGTGGACCGAATCGATGGGGATGTAGCCGATGGGCAGATCCTCATCGAAATTGCGGTCGGCGGCCACATAGCCGCGGCCATTCTTGACGCGCAATTCCATTTCGAGCTTGCCGCCTTCGCTGACCGTGGCGATATAAACATTCTTATCGAGCACGGCGATATCCGCATCTTCCTCAATTTTCGCGGACGTGACCGGGCCGGGCACATCGACATTGAGCGTGACCGTCTTGGGCTGATCGGTATTCAGCTTCAGAGGGATCTGCTTGAGATTGAGGATGATGTCGGTGGCGTCTTCCACTACGCCCGGAATGGGCGAGAATTCGTGCAGAACGCCTTCGATGCGCACTGCCGTAATGGCCGCGCCTTCGATCGAGCTCAAGAGAGCGCGCCGGAGGGCGTTACCGACGGTGGTGCCCCATCCGCGTTCAAACGGCTGCGCCGAAAATCTTCCGAATTTGTCAGTGAGCGACTCCGGTTCGGCCGCCAACCGCTTTGGCTTCTGAAAACCCTTCCACATATTAGACCTTCCTTTCGGACGGCATGAATGCCGGCCAATCAAACCAACCGAGAAATTTTATCCGCTACTTCGAATACAACTCGACGATCAACTGCTCGTTCATCGGAGGCGTTTGCACGTCTTCGCGGCGCGGCAACGCCACCACGCGCGCTTTGCAGCCTTCGCGGTCAATATCGAGCCAGGGAGCGACGCCTTGGCTTTGCGCGAGATTGCGCGCCTCAAGGACCATGGCGTTCTGGTGCATCTTTTCCTTCAAGACCACGTCGTCGCCAACCTTCACGAGGTAGCTGGGAATATTCACTTTGTGTCCCTGCACCCGAATGTGGCCGTGGAGCACAAGCTGGCGAGCCTGGGCGCGGGAGCCGGCGAGTCCGGCGCGATAGACAACGTTGTCGAGGCGCCGCTCGAGCATAACCATCAGATTCGAGCCAGTAGGCCCCTTGGTGCGCTCGGCCTTTTCGAAATAGCTGCGGAACTGGCGCTCCAGAAGCCCGTAGGTGCGCTTCACCTTTTGTTTTTCACGCAACTGCACGCCGTAACCGACCATCTTGGGCCGCCGGGCCTGGCCATGCTGGCCGGGAACGAAGTTGCGCTTCTCGATGGCGCATTTTTCCGTAAAACACCGGAGGCCTTTCAGGAAGAGCTTCTGCCCTTCCCGGCGGCACAACCGGCAAACCGCTTCACGATGTCTTGCCAAGTGCTTTTCTCCTTCTAAACCGTGCTTCAGGGCCTAAAGGCCCTTTCGATTTGACCAACATTTCCGGCGGGGTTGAAACCCCGCCCTTCCACCTGAAAATCTTCGGTTCCGAAAACCCTCAGGCCCACAAAATGGACCTGAGCTACACAAATTCCACTGCCAACTCAGACGCGACGCCGCTTCGGTGGACGGCAGCCGTTGTGCGGGACCGGCGTGACGTCCTTAATAGCGTTGATGTGCAAGCCCGAGGAAGCCAGCGCGCGAACAGCGGATTCGCGCCCAGCTCCGGGACCTTTCACGCGCACCTCGACCGATTTCATGCCGTACTGATCGCGCGCCACTCCAGCGGCGGTGACGGCCGCCTGTTGCGCAGCGTAGGGCGTGCCCTTGCGCGAGCCTTTGAATCCGACCGAGCCGGCGGAGGCCCAACTGACCGCGCGTCCATCGGGATCGGTGAGCGTGACGATCGTGTTGTTGAACGTGGCCTGGATGCACACCAAGCCATGAGGAACCACACGCTTTTCTTTCTTCTTGCGAAATTCCTTCTTACGTTTCGTCGGCTTCGCGACCGCTGCCGGAGCGCCCGCTGCATCCTTCGGTTCTTTTGCCACGCCAGTTCCTCTTTTCGTTTGCGTCTAAAGCTCGATGGCCGATTTACTTGCGGGCCATGGTTTTCTTCTTCGCGGCGACGGCGCCCTTTCGCGGACCCTTGCGGGTGCGGGCGTTGGTGTGCGTCCGCTGGCCGCGCACGGGAAGATTGCGGCGATGGCGAAGCCCGCGATAGCACTGAATTTCGATGAGCCGCCGGATGTTCATTTGCGTCTCCTTGCGGAGATCGCCCTCGACCCGGCCTTCCGATTCAATCGCGGCGCGAATCTGGCTGACTTCGTCCTCGGTGAGGTCTTTAATTTTTTTGACGGCGTCCACTTTGGCTTTTTCCGCGAGCGAACGCGCGCGCTGCTGCCCGATGCCGTAAATTGCGGTCAATCCGACCCACAGGCGCTTGTTGGGCGGCAGATCAACACCTGCAATGCGTGCCATTTGGCTTTCCTCCCCTTAACCTTGGCGCTGGCGATGCTTGGGATTCACGCAAATTACGCGCACCACGCCGCGGCGATGAACCACTTTGCACTTCATGCAAATTTTTTTAACCGATGCACGAACTTTCATTTTCTCTGGCTCCGATTTCTACTTCCGGGGCTAAAGCCCCGGGGCTACGCTTAAATCCAACCACCGCCGGCTTCATTGGCTACTTGTAGCGGTAGACGATGCGGCCACGCGTCAAGTCATAGGGCGAAAGCTCGACTGCGACGCGATCGCCGGCGAGAATGCGGATAAAATTCTTGCGCATCTTGCCGGAGATATGGGCGAGCACCTGATGCTTGTTCTCGAGCTCGACCCGAAACATGGCATTAGGGAGCGGCTCGATCACCGTCGCCATTACCTCGATCGCGTCTTCCTTGCCACTTCCCTCGCCCGGCTTCTTCTTTTCTTGCAGCGGCTTTCTTGCCATGCGCTCCCTTTGAATCCTAGATCGTTACCAGCAAGGCCCAGTTGCGTCTTTCGGGCGCGTCAAGATCCACGGCCCGTTGTTCGTTACGGCGACGGTATGCTCGAAGTGAGCGGAATCGCTGCCATCGGCGGTGACCGCGGTCCAGTCGTCGTCAAGGACGCGGACACCCGGGCCGCCCGAATTCACCATGGGCTCGATGGCGATGACCATGCCTTCCTGAAGCCGCGGCCCGTGACCCGCTGCACCGTAATTCGGGACCTGCGGTTCCTCGTGCATGTGGGTTCCTATGCCGTGACCCACGAATTCGCGGACCACCGAAAAGCCATTCTCCTCAACCCATTCCTGGACAGCCGCCGAAACGTCGCCGAGGCGATTGCCGAGGCGGACTTTGCTGATCGCGCGATCGAGAGACTCTCGCGTGACTCGCATCAGCTTTTCCCGCTGCGGCGGAATCTTTCCGACCGGCACAGTAAGCGCGGCGTCTGCAAAATAGCCGCTGAGCTCGACGCCAAAATCCATCGAAAGAATGTCTCCCTCGCGCACGCGGCGAGAGGGCGACGGGATTCCGTGGACGACCTCCTGATTGATGGAGGTGCAGACCGAACCCGGATATCCACGATAACCTTTAAACGCCGGGCGCGCATGGTGTTCGGCTGTGTAGGTCTCCGCAAACTCGTCCAATTCCTTGGTGGAAAGGCCGGGCCGGACCATTTCGCGCATTTTTTTGAGCGCGCCCCACACGAGCAGGCCTGCCTGATGCATCTTTTCGAGCTCAGCCGGCGATTTACAGATGACCATCACGTCCTTCCGCGCGCCTGAAAATCTCACCGAGCGCACGGCCCACATCTTCCACGTTTGCCGCGGCGTTCACGGTATCGAGCAAGCCCTGGCGCCGGTAATAATCCGCAAGAGGCTTCGTCTGGCGCTCGTAGGCGGCCAACCGCTCTTTCACCACTTCGGGGCGATCGTCCGGCCGTTGCACCAGGACTCCGCCATCCGCGTCGCAGATGCCTTGCACCTTAGGGGGCGCGAGGTAGACATTGTAAATCTCGCCTCCCACGCTGCATGTCCACCGACCAGACAGCCGCCGAAAAAGCTCATCGTCGTCTACCCTGAAATCAACGACGATCGGCTTGCCGAACCCCTTGCGCTCAAGGATGCGCTCGAGCTGTTCGGCTTGCGGCAGCGTCCGCGGAAAACCATCGAACACAAACCCTTTGGCCGAGTCCGGCTGCGACAACCGCTCTTCGACCATTCTCATTACCAGATCGTCCGGCACGAGATCGCCGCGCTCCATGATCGGCCGGACGACTTGGCCGAGCGGTGTGCCTCGGCTAATGGCGTCGCGAAGCATGTCGCCGGTAGAAAGATGCGGCACGCCGTAGCGTTGCGCGATTCGTTTCGACTGTGTGCCCTTCCCCGCTCCGGGTGGGCCCAGAAAAATCAACGGCCGATTCAGAGGCATCCTCACCGCCGAAACCATGGCCATCTTATTAACCGCGCCTACTCCGTACCCGGCCCTTGCGCACGAAACCTTCGTAATTGCGCATCACGAGCTGCGCTTCCAACTGCTGCACCGTATCCATCGCTACGCCAACCACAATCAGGAGCGACGTGCCTCCGAAATAAAATTGCACGCCGAGCCCATCGAGAACGAAGCGCCACATATGCGTATCAAACCAATTGCCTCCGAGCCAACTGGGCAAGTGCTGCAAGTGGATGCCTGAAATCATCCATTCCGGCAGAAGGCAAACGACAGCGAGATAGACGCCGCCAACGAGCGTGAGCCGCGAAAGAATTCGATTGATGTATTCGGACGTGTTTCGTCCCGGACGGATTCCCGGCACGAACCCGCCGTACTTTCGCATGTTGTCCGCCAGTTCCGTGGGATTGAAAATGATGCCCACATAGAAGAAGGCGAAAAAGATGATCAGCACCACGTACAGAAGGGTATAAAGCGGCTCACCCCAGCCAATCATTTTGCCGAGTGCCTGTATGGTCGGCGACCGGCTCTGGAAAATCAGCGCCAAGGTTTGCGGAAAAGTGAGCAAAGAGCTCGCAAAAATCGGCGGAATCACGCCCCCTGAATTCACGCGCAGCGGCAGATAGGTCATCTGGCCGCCCATGACCTTGCGCCCCATCACACGTTTGGCGTACTGCACGGGAATGCGTCGCTGGCCGCCCTCGACAAAGACAATAAAAGCGACGACCACAATCATGAAAAAGAGCAAGGCAATGATGGTGATGGGCGTAAACGAGCCCCATTGCTCGGTCTGAACCTTTTGCCACAAGTCCTGGACGGCGCGCGGCAGACCGACGACGATCCCTGCAAATATGATGAGCGACATGCCGTTTCCGATTCCGCGATCGCTGATCTGCTCGCCGAGCCACATGATGAAGGCCGAACCCGTCGTAAGGGTCAGCATGGTCATCAGGATAAACCTGGGCCCGGGATGATAGACAAGCGACTGTCCGGCAAGGCCTTGGGCCGTGAGGGTGCGGGCGATCGCGAAAGACTGAAACGCGCTGAGAATGATGGTGAGATAGCGCGTGTATTGCGTAATCTTGCGGCGGCCGAGCTCGCCTTCCTTCTGCAAGCGCTCCAGATACGGCCACACCACGACCAGCAACTGCAAAATGATCGAGGCGGTAATGTACGGCATGATGCCGAGCGCGAAAATCGTGAGCCTTCGGAAATTACCGCCGCTAAACAGGTCGATAATGCCCAGCACCGAACCCTTGTTCTGCTCAAAAAGCTGCTGGAGGAGGTCGGTATTGATCCCCGGCGTAGGAATGAAGGCGCCGAGGCGGTACACCCCGAGCACCCCCAGCGTAAACAACACACGTTTACGGAGGTCCGGCGTGCTGAAGATATTGCGAAAAGCCTCGACCAGCTTCCTCATGACAAGACTTCGGTCTTCCCTCCGGCGCCCGCGATCTTTTCCTGCGCGGATTTGCTGAACGCGTGGGCCCGCACCGTTAGCGCAACTTTCAATTCGCCATTGCCCAATACCTTGACGCCAGAGCGGCTGGCGCGCACGATTCCGCGCTCGGTGAGCGCCTCGGGCGTGACGGTGTCACCGGCCGCAAAGGCATTGAGATTTTCGACGTTCACCACCGCAAAAGTCTTCGAAAAGGGCGCAGAGAAGCCGCGCTTCGGCAAGCGGCGATGAAGAGGCATCTGGCCACCTTCGAAACCCGGACGGCGAGAATACCCGCGGCGGGACTGCTGTCCCTTATTGCCAGCACCCGACGTTTTGCCGAGCTTCGAGCCCATTCCCCGCCCGACGCGCACCTTTCGATGGCGCGATCCGCGGGGCGGCTTCAGATTGGAGAGTGTCGGCACGTTAGCCATGTTCGCTAGTCCTCAATTTCAACCAGATGATGAACCTTCGCTATCATGCCGCGAGTTTCTGGGGTGTCCTGGCGGACTACAACCTGCTGCATGCGGCGGAATCCGAGCCCGCGAATGGTTTGGCGCATGCCGCGCGGGCAGCCAATAAAGCTGCGCACCCATTTGATTTTCAGCGTTCCCGATTCTTTTTTCTTTGTCGCCATAAACTTGGACCCTTTAATTGGCTGCCGCTTAGGTCGCGACCGGCGCTTCCTCGGCGTTCTTGCCGCGCGATTCGGCAACTCTGGCCGCGTCTTTCAAATGGAGAAGCGCGTCAAAAGTAGCCTTGATCACATTGTGCGGATTCGAGGTTCCGAGCGACTTGGTGAGCACGTTTTGAATTCCCGCAACCTCCATCACCGCTCGAACGGGGCCGCCGGCAATCACGCCGGTTCCTTCCGGCGCAGGCTTCAAAAGAACCTGGCCCGAACCGTAGGAGCCAAGCACTTGATGCGGAATGCTCGATCCCTTCAAGTTCAGCTTCACCATGTTCTTCTTGGCTTGCTCGATGGCCTTGCGAATGGCCATGGGAACTTCGCGGGCCTTGCCCATGCCGAAGCCTGCATGTCCGCCCTGGTCGCCGACTACAACGAGCGCTGAAAAGCTCAGGTTCTTGCCGCCTTTCACGACTTTTGTAACTCGGTTGATCGAAACCACCTGGTCCTTCAGGTTGGCCTGATTGGTCTGAACGGTGCGGCGGATAGAAAGCGTGTCTTTGAGCTCTTGTTTCGGCATAGTTTTCAGAACTTCAGGCCCGCCTCACGGGCCGCTTCGGCGAGCGCCTGGACGCGGCCGTGATATTGGTAACCACCGCGATCGAATACCACTTGCTCAATGCCCTTTGCGCGGGCACGGTCGGCGACGATTTTTCCGACAACCTTGGAAGCTGCGATGTTGCCGCCGCTCTTGATCGCAGCGCGAACTTCCTTATCGAGCGAACTAGCGGAGACCAGCGTGCGCCCGGCGCCATCGTCGACAACCTGCGCGCGAATATGGCGGCTCGAACGGTGAACGCAAAGGCGGGGCCGCTCCGTGGTGCCCTCGAGGCGTTTGCGGGTGCGCACGTGAATTCGCCGGCGATGCGCCTCGCGTGAAAGTTTGTGGACAGGTGCTGCCAATGTCGCTCTCCTTTTCGAGCTGCTCTACGCGGCGGTCTTCGCTCCAGCCTTGCCAGCCTTCTTCTTGAGGCGCTCTCCCGTGATGCGAACGCCTTTCTGCTTGTATGGGTCGGGAGGACGCAAACCGCGCAAATTTGCGGCGACCTGGCCCACTTGATTCTTGTCCGCCCCCGTTACGGTGAGGTGGGTCTGCTTTTCCACCGCGATTTGAATTCCTTCCGGAATCGGAAACTCGATGGGATGCGAGTAGCCCAGTGCCAGGACCACGTTCTTGCCCTTCACTTCGGCGCGGTAGCCAACACCGACAATGTCGAGATCCTTCTTGAAACCTTGCGTGACGCCGGTGACCGCATTGGCGACGAGCGCGCGCGCCAGACCATGAAGGGCGCGGAATTCTTCCGCCTCGCGCTTGGCGACAAGAGTGCCATCCTTTTGCTCGAACTGAATTCCGCGGGGCACGCCAACCGTCATCTTGCCTTTGGGGCCCTGCACTTCGACCGCGCCGGCTTTGATCTGGATCTTGACCCCGGACGGAACGGCAATCAGCTTATTTCCGATTCGCGACATGGCTTTTGTAAACCTCGGTTACCATACTTCGCACAACAACTCGCCGCCAACGCCTTCCTTGCGAGCGGCTTGTCCGGTCATCAGCCCGCGGGGCGTTGAAACAATGGCGATACCCATCCCACCGACAACCTGGCGAATTTCAGATTTCCCGACATAACGCCTGGAGCCAGGGCGGGACACGCGCTTTAGATCGGTGATCACGCTTTGGCGCTCCGGCGTATAGCGCAAGAAAACACGCAGTGTCTTCTTGCCTTTTTCCTCGACAACTTTGAAATTGACGACGTAACCTTCGTCCTTGAGAATGCGGGCGACTTCAATTTTCAGCTTCGACGAAGGCATATCTACGCGCGAGTGCCTGGCCCGCGAGCCATTTCGTATTCGCGTCAAAAGATCGGCAATGGGATCGGTTGTCATTCTTCAGTCCTTACCAGCTGGCTTTCACAACGCCGGGAATCTCTCCCTTGAGGGCGAGGCCGCGAAAACAGATGCGGCACATCTGGAACTTCCGAAGCGTGCCGCGCGCGCGGCCGCAGATCCGGCAGCGGTTGCGCTGGCGAATTTTGTACTTCAGCTTCCGCTGAGTCTTGGCAATCTGACTGGTTCGAGCCATTCTGGGTCGCTCTCCTTACTCGTTAGGCCTGTCCCTGAGCGCGGAATGGCACGCCGAGCAGCTTGAGCAGCTCGCGTCCTTCTTCATCGCTCCGGGCCGTTGTGGTGATGGTGATGTTCATGCCTTTAATTTTGTCCACGCGGGTGTAATCGATTTCCGGGAACACCAGCTGGTCTTTCAAACCCAAAGTGTAATTTCCGCGACCATCGAACGAATTCGGCGCCAGTCCCTTGAAATCGCGCACGCGGGGAAAAACGATGGCGGAGAGCCGGTCGAGAAATTCGTACATGCGCTCTCCCCGCAAGGTAACCATGCATCCGATGGGCATGCCCTTGCGGATTTTGAAATTCGCAATGGACTTCTTCGCGCGGGTAATCACCGGCTTTTGACCGGCAATCTGACCCAGTTCGGCGGCGGCGGTATCGAGCAGCTTCACGTTCTGGCTGGCCTCGCCCAGGCCGATATTGAGCGTGACCTTGGAGACGCGCGGGACGGCCATGGTGTTCTTATAGCCGAACCGCTTCGTGAGCGCTGGAACAGCGTCCTTGCGATATTTTTCGTGTAAGCGGCTGCTCATTCTTCTCTGCCTCGACTAATTCTCAAAAGTGGTGTTGCACCGGCGGCAAACCCGTACTTTCGTGCCGTCGGGCAGCACCGTATGGCCCGCGCGCGTATGCTTGCCGCATCCGGGGCAGACCAGCATTACGTTGGAAATGTGGATCGGACCCTCTTTATCGAGAATGCCGCCCCGAATATTTTTGGACGGATTGGGCCGCGTATGCTTCTTGATAATGTTGGCGTGCTCGACGGTGACGCGAGCCTTTTCAAGGTTCACCGAAAGCACTTTGCCCGTCATACCCTTTGAGCGGCCCGCCATCACCTTCACCGTGTCGCCGTGGCGTATGCCCAGGGGAGCCGGCTTTTCCTCTATTTTTCTCATGGCCTACCAGACTTCCGGAGCGAGCGAGACGATTTTGGTGAACTTCTTGTCACGCAGTTCTCGCGCGACCGGTCCAAAGACGCGCGTTCCAATCGGCTCGTTCGCATCATTGATTAGCACGGCTGCATTGTCGTCAAACCGGATGTACGTGCCATCCTTCCGGCGCTGCTCTTTTCTAGTGCGCACCACCACTGCCCGAACCACTTTGCCCTTCTTAACCTGGCCATCCGGCGTGGCTTCCTTGACGGCGGCGGTGATCACATCGCCCAAGCCGGCCGTCAGCCCCGCGTCTCCGCCAATCGGAAGAATGCAGGTTATCTGCCGGGCGCCGGAATTATCGGCCACCGTCAGCCATGTCCGCATCTGAACCATCGTCGCGCTCCCTTGCCTTTATTCTTCGCAAGCGCCTAGGCGGCGCGAGTTGAACGTTGTATGACTTCTTTCAGCCGCCAGCGTTTCAGTCTCGAAAGCGGACGCGTAGCGGCAATCCGAACGATGTCGCCGACGCGGGCTTCACCCGTCTCGTCATGGGCGTAGTATTTTTTCCCCGATCGCACGACGCGTTGATAGAGCGGATGCTGAGTTGTGCGAGTAACCTTCACAACGATCGTTTTCTGCATCTTTGCGCTGGTTACCACGCCCACCAGCTCCTGCCTGATTCCGCGCTCGCGGACACCCTGCCCAGACTTCGATGTGTCGGGGGCCATCGTTTCGTTTGCCATCACGCCTTCCTCAATTCGACTTCGCGCAATAAGGTTTTCACTCGCGCGAAATCTTTCTTCGCTTCCCGGAGTTTCTTCAAACCCTCCGCTTGGCCAGCCGCGATTTGAAAGCGCAGCCGGAAAATCTGCTCCGCCAGCTCGCTCTCCTGGAGCCGAAGCTCGTCGGAATTCATTTCGCGATATTTCTCGACGCTGCGCGCCACTAGAGTTCCTCCGACCGAGTGACGAACTTCGTCGCGATCGGCAGTTTATGGGCCGCAAGTTCCATGGCTTCCGTGGCGGCCGCCAAATCGACGCCCGCCATTTCAAACATGATCCGCCCCGGCTTGACTACGGCTACCCAATGTTCCGGTGGACCTTTACCTTTGCCCATCCGCGTTTCGGCCGGCTTTTTGGTGAAAGGCTTGTCCGGAAAGATGCGGATCCACAACTTTCCCCCGCGCTTTATGAATCTGGTAATGGCCACACGGGCCGCTTCGATTTGTCTGTCCGTAATCCATGCAGGCTCAAGCGCCTTCAATCCATACTCGCCGAAAGCGAGCGATCCTCCGCGCCACGCTTTTCCCGTCCGCCGACCGCGCTGCTGCTTGCGGAACTTAACTTTTTTTGGCATCAACATAATTTTTCGCCCGTTCTCTTAAATTTGCGATCCGGCGGCGGCTGGTTTGGAGCGTAGCGGGACTTTTTCGCCCTGATACACCCAGCACTTCACGCCGATCAGACCGTATGTGGTGTGCGCTTCGGCGGTGCCGAAATCGATGTCCGCTCGAAGAGTCTGCAGGGGGAGCCGCCCTTGCAGATACCATTCTTTCCTTGCGATTTCCGCGCCGTTCAGGCGTCCGGCCACGCGGACCTTGATCCCCTTGCAGCCGAATCGCAGCGCCGAGTCCACCGCCTTGCGCATCGCGCGGCGAAACGCGACACGCTTTTCAAGTTGCAGCGCGATCGATTCCGCCACCAGCGTGGCATCGAGCTCCGGGCGATGCACTTCCTGAATGTCGATGTGCACCTCGCGCTTGGTTCGCTTTTGCACTTCGGCCTTCAGCTTGTCAATTTCCGAACCCTTTCGGCCGATGATGATTCCGGGGCGAGCCGTGTAAATGCGGACCACCAGCTTGTTGGCCGCTCGCTCGATATCGATCCCGTTGATGCCCGCCGAACGCAGCCGGTCCTTCAGCTGAGTGCGCAACTTGACGTCCTCATGCAACAGGTCGGCGTAGTCCTTTTTCGCGAACCAGCGAGACCTCCAGCCCTTGTTGTAGCCCAGGCGAAATCCGTACGGATGTGTTTTCTGGCCCAAACTTGCCTCCGCTCTTACTTTCTCTTCTGCGCTTCCTTCGCGCGTTTCTCGATGGCCTTCCGAGCCTTTCGAACCGCCCCTCGCACGCCCTTGGACGCCTCGGCCTCGGCAACAGCCGCTGCTGCGCGGTCCGCTGCGGCGCGGTGATGCTCAGCTACCTCGACCACAATGTGGCTGGTACGCTTTTGGTAACGGAAACCTCGCCCCATCGGCGCAGGGCGCATGCGCTTCCAACGCGGGCCTTCATTGACGCAGCAACTGGTAACGTACAGCGCATCCACGTCGAGCGACTCGCCGGCGTCGTCAGCCTTGCGCTCGGCGTTGGCGATGGCGCTGCGCAGCGTCTTCTCGATTTCCTTGGCCACGCGCTTCTTCGTAAAGCGCAGCGTTTGCAAGGCTTCTTCAGCGCGCCGTCCCCGGATCAAATCGATAACGAGCCGGGCTTTCTGTGGCGACACGCGAACGAACCGCGTATTTGCCATGCCTTCAATCTGACTTTGCGCTTGCGTTGCCATCATCTATCCCTTCGCCTACGACTTGCCTGCCGGAGGCGCGCCGCCACCGGGAGCCGCAGCCCCGCCGGGACCAGCCGCTGCGGCAGCAGCCCTTTCGAGCGCAACCTTCACGCCGTGACCCTTGAACGTACGCGTAGGGGAAAATTCGCCCAGCTTGTGTCCCACCATCTGCTCGGTGATGTACACCGGAATGAACTTCTTCCCATTGTGAACCGCGATCGTATGACCCACCATTTCCGGCAGGATCGTTGAGCGGCGCGACCACGTCTTCACGACTTTCTTTTCGTTGCGGGTGTTCAGCGCCCCAACCTTTTCCTGCAGGTGGCTATCGACGAACGGACCCTTCTTTAGCGAACGCGGCATAGCTCTCCTACTCCTCCACCCGGCGAAGCTTTACCCACTGCGCCCGGCGCATCTTTCGAAATCCGCGCACGGGACCGGAAACGCGGTGTGAAAGCGGGCAGAAGGGACACACAAACCGAGTCCCTTGCGCGTTGGGTATCTTGTCCACGATCACGGCCCATCCCGCGCGGCAGAGCCGGAACAGAACCTGCGGCGCGGGACCGAGCTTCGATACTTTTCCTACGGGCTTGGCCACGGGCTTCGTAGCGCGTCGCGAAACTGCTTTTCGCGCTCGCGCCGCTCGCCGTGGTGCACGCCGAGACGTTCGTGTGGCTGTCATAAAGGTGCTCTCAATTCCCCGCCGCGCCGGCTGCATTTTTACTGCTCCACCAAAAAATCTTTCTCTTGCCTACGGCTTGCGCCGCTCGACAATCATTCGATCGCTCTTACGCTTTTTTCGCGTCTTCGCGCCCAGGGTCGGGAAACCCCACGGGGTTTGCGGGTGATTACCCTTCACGCGGCCTTCACCGCCGCCGTGCGGATGATCCACCGGATTCATCGCAACTCCGCGAACCGTGGGACGCTTGCCGTGCCACCGCGTGCGGCCCGCTTTTCCATACGTTACATTCTCGTGATCCAGATTCCCCAACTGGCCAACCGTGGCCATGCAATCCACGCTGAATTTCCTTACTTCTCCCGAAGGCAGCTTGACCAGCGCGAAATCCCCTTCTTTGCTCAGAAGCTGCGCCGCCCCGCCGGCCGCGCGCACAACCTGCGCACCTTTGCCCGGAAAAAGCTCAAGGTTATGGACCATGGTGCCGGGCGGAATGTGCCGGATCGTCAGCGCATTTCCGGGAAGAATGTCCGCGCCCTCGCCGTTCTGCACCGTCATCCCAACTTCGAGCCCAACGGGCTGCAGGATGTAACGCTTCTCGCCGTCGGCATAATGCAGCAGAGCAATTCGCGCCGAGCGATTCGGATCGTATTCGATGGCCGCCACCTTGGCCGGGATTCCCATCTTTTCGCGACGGAAATCGATTGACCGAAATCGGCGAGCATGGCCCCCGCCGCGGTGCCACGACGTCACTTCGCCATGGGCGTTGCGTCCGCCCGTGCGCTTTTTCGCCTCGGTCAGAGACTTCTCCGGCGTTTCCTTGGTGATTTCGCTCTTATCGAGCATGGTCAGGAATCGCCGCGCCGGTGTGTACGGTTTAAAAGTTTTTAGTGCCATCGTCGCCTCGTGCCGCGGATAGAACGCCTCCGCACTGTCCTTGCCGAAAACTACAGGTTCTCGGCGTATTCGATCATTTTTTCGCCGGGTGCCAGTCTTACGTACGCCTTCTTCCAATCGCTCCGAAATCCCTCCGCGCGACCCCTGCGGCGAAATTTTCCGTGATAGATCGCGGTGCGTACGTGATCGACCTTGACCTTGAAAATTCGCTGCACCGCTTCCTTGATTTCCGTTTTTGTGGCGGCGTGCGCAACTTCGAACACCACGGTGTGCTGCGTCTCCTTCACGCCGAGACCCTTTTCAGTGATGATCGGCCGCCGGATCACTTGATAGAAATTCGTCGCCATCGGACTAGTCCTTTTTCGCCTTGGGCTTGGACTTGGGCTTTTCTTTTGCGCCCGCCGCGGACTTTTTCGCAGCCTTGGGAGATGATTTCTTCTTCGCAGCCGCCCTTAGCGAAGCAGGCTTTTTCGTTTGTTCGCTTGCAGCTTTCTCCGCGGGAGATGAAGCGCCCGGCTCGCCCGAACCTGCCTCTTCCGTCTTCACGGCAGAGAGCGCATGGCTCAACCGTCCCGCCGCCTCTTTTGAGAGCATCAGATGGTCGTGCCGCATCAGGTCATATGCGCCAAGCGATGCCGGCGCGATGAGCGTGACGCCCTCAAGATTGCGACTCGCGCGCTCGAGGTTCACGTTCGCGCCCGATTCCACCAGCAAAATCGTTTTCGTCTCGGCGTCCAGCTTCGATAGCGTTTGCCGAAATGCTTTGGTCTTGTGGGACTCGAGTTCCCAGCCCTCTACAATTGTCAATTTTTCCTGCGCCAGCTTTGCCGACAACGCCGAGCGCAACGCACCCAAAATCATCTTTCTTGGCAGCGCATATTCGTAGCTTCGCGGCACCGGGCCATGGACCGTGCCGCCATGACGCCAGAGCGGCGAACGGATGGAGCCGATTCGCGCGCGGCCCGTTCCCTTCTGCTTCCAAAGCTTCCGGCCTGCGCCGCTCACTTCGCTCTTGTCCTTGGTCTTGTGCGTTCCCGCGCGCTGGCCGGCCAGATGGTGCCGCACCGTCTCGTGCAGCAAATTCTGGTTGACCTTGGCCGAGAACACATCGTCGGCCAGATCGATCGTGCCGACCTTCTTGCCTTCGAGATTTTTCACGTCCACAACGGGCATGGTCGTCTCTCTGTCCTATCTCTATCGGGCCGTCTTGGCCTTGCGAATCTCAATATAACTGCCGGCTGGGCCGGGCACTGCGCCGCGCACAAGCAGTAAATTTTCGTCGGCGTCAATCTTTACCACGCGCAGGCTCTTTGACGTTTTGCGTTCGTTTCCCATGTGCCCGGGAAAATGCTGGCCCTTCCACACGCGCGACGGGAATGAACTGGCGCCGATGCCACCGGGCGCGCGATGGAACATGGAACCGTGCGACGCGTCGCCGCCGCGATAATGCCAGCGCTTCACACCGCCCTGAAAGCCTTTGCCCTTGCTGACGCCGCTCACATCCACGTACTCGCCGATTTTGAATCCGTCGACGAGGACGCGGTCGCCGGGCTTCGTCTCGTCCTTCGAATCCTCAATCTGCATTTCGCCGAGATAACGCATGGGCGCGACGCCAGCCTTCTTGAAATGCCCCGTCAAAGCCTTTGTCACGCGCTGCGGCTTGATGAATTCGACCAGGCCAAGCTGCACGGCGTCGTAGCCGTCCTTGTCCTTCGTCCGCCGCTGCACGACCACGCACGGCCCCGCTTGCAAAACAGTGCAGGGCACAGCCGTTCCATCGTCGGCGAAGACTTGCGTCATCCCAAGTTTGATTCCGAGTATGCCGTTGACCGCCATTTCGCTTCTTCCTTTACCTCATTCGCATCGCCCGAGAGATCCCTCGCGCGCGCGGCTCTCTCGGGATGACGACCCTGATCGGGTCGTCACTTCGACGCGTGCTCGCGCCCGAAGGCTTTGATTTCCACGTCCACGCCCGGCGGCAGATCGAGCTTCATCAATGCGTCGACCGTGTCCGGCGTCGGTTCCAAAATGTCAATCAGCCGCTTGTGCGTGCGCATTTCGAACTGCTCGCGCGATTTCTTGTCCACGTGCGGCGATCGCAACACCGTCCAGCGGTTAATCACCGTGGGCAGCGGAATCGGGCCGGCAACGTCCGCGCCGGTCCGTTTAGCGGTGTCCACAATTTCCTTGGTGGATTGATCGAGGATGCGGTGATCGTAGGCCTTCAGACGAATTCGAATTTTTTCTCCGTTAGGCATGGTTTACTCGACGATCTCGGCAACGGCGCCGGCGCCCACTGTGTGGCCGCCTTCGCGAATCGCGAACCGCAATCCCTTCTCCAACGCCACCGGCGTGATCAACGTAATCTCCGCACTCACGTTGTCTCCCGGCATCACCATCTCCACTCCCGTCGGCAGCTTCACGTCTCCCGTCACGTCCGTCGTCCGGAAATAAAACTGCGGCCGGTACCCGGTGAAAAACGGCGTGTGCCTCCCGCCCTCTTCCTTCGTCAGCACGTACGCCTCCGCCTTGAACTTCGTGTGCGGCGTGATCGATCCCGGCTTCGACAACACTTGCCCGCGCTCCACTTCATCCTTCTCCGTCCCGCGCAGCAGCAAGCCCACGTTGTCTCCCGCCATCCCTTCGTCCAAAAGCTTCCTGAACATTTCCACGCCCGTCACCGTCTTCTTCATCGTCGGACGGAAGCCCACAATCTCCACTTCTTCTCCCACCTTCACCTTCCCTCGCTCGATTCTTCCCGTAACGACCGTTCCGCGCCCCGAAATAGAGAAAATATCCTCGATCGGCATCGCAAACGGCTTGTCCACGTCCCGCGGCGGCAATGGGATGCTCTTATCCACCGCTTCCATCAGCTCCAAAATCGACTTCTCCCACTTCGCATCCCCTTCCAAAGCCTTCAACGCCGATCCCTTGATCACCGGTATCGTGTCCCCGGGAAATCCGTACGACTTCAATAGCTCGCGCACCTCAAGCTCCACCAGTTCCAGTAGCTCCGGATCATCCACCATGTCGCACTTGTTCAGAAACACCACAATCGCCGGCACTCCTACCTGCCGCGCCAGCAAAATGTGTTCCCGCGTCTGCGGCATCGGTCCATCCGTCGCCGCCACCACCAGGATCGCTCCATCCATCTGCGCCGCGCCCGTGATCATGTTCTTCACATAATCCGCGTGACCCGGGCAGTCGATGTGCGCGTAATGCCGGTTCGCCGTCTCATACTCCACGTGCGACACCGCTATGGTGATCCCGCGCTCTCGCTCTTCCGGCGCGTTGTCAATCGAATCAAACGCCCGAAACGATACCTTCGGGTTGTTCTTCGATAGCACCTTGGTGATCGCCGCCGTCAACGTCGTCTTCCCGTGGTCGATGTGCCCGATCGTCCCCACGTTTACGTGCGGCTTAACCCTCTCGAATTTCTCCTTCGCCATCTGTCATCCTCCGGCTCAGCGCGCCTTAATCGGAACCTGGATTACGATTTCAATACCTTACCGGTCGCGCGCCCGATTACTTCCTCGGACACCGAACCCGGCGCTTGCTCGTAGTGTGAAAAGTGCATCGTAAAGCTGCCGCGACCCTGGGTGCGGCTGCGAATCTCCGTGGCGTAGCCGAACATCTCGGCCAGCGGAACCTGCACGTTAATAATTTCGCTTCCCGCTCGCGATTCGCGGCCCTGCAACTGCCCGCGCCGTGAATTCAGATCGGCGATTACGGGCCCCATGTAATCTTCGGGCACAACCACTTCCACGCGCATGATAGGTTCAAGCAGCTTGGGATTGGCCTTCTTGCATGCGTCCTTGAACGCCATCGATCCCGCAATTTTGAAAGCCATTTCCGAGCTATCCACGTCATGGTAGCTGCCGTCTTCCAGCACCACTGCGACATCGACCATTTCGTAACCCGCCAAAACTCCGGTTTCCATCGCTTCCCGCACGCCGTTTTCGATCGGTGCAATGAATTCTCTCGGAATCGCCCCTCCGATAATCTTATCGACGAACAACAGGCGATGTTCCTTGTCGAAATGCCACTTGCCGCCCTTGCCTGCGACGCTTTTTGCCAGTTCGTCGATTTCATCCACTGACATTTCGTGCATATCCTCGTGGCCGGAGCTGGGCAGCGGATGCACGGAGAGCTTTGCGTGACCGTACTGGCCGCGGCCACCCGTTTGGCGAATGTATTTCCCTTCACCCGTGGCTACCTTCAGAATTGTTTCGCGGTACGCCACCTGCGGCCGGCCGACATTGGCCTGCACGTTGAATTCGCGCATCATGCGATCCACGATAATTTCCAAATGCAGTTCGCCCATGCCCGAGATCAGAGTCTGACCGGTATCGTGATCGGTGTGGACCCGGAATGTGGGATCTTCTTGCGCGAGCTTGCCCAACGCGGTGCCCATCTTCTCTTGGTCGGCTTTGGTCTTGGGTTCGATTGCTACAGAAATAACTGGGGTGGGAAAATCGATGTTTTCGAGGAGGATCGGTTTCTCCTCATCGCAGAGCGTATCGCCTGTCGTCGCGTTCTTTAGCCCTACGCAAGCGGCGATGTCGCCTGCTTCAACCGATTCGATTTCCTCGCGCTTATTCGCATGCATTCGCAGCAAGCGCCCCATGCGCTCGCGAGTTTTTCGCGTCGAGTTGTAAACCGATTGCCCCGTCTTAAGGACACCAGAGTAAACACGGATGTAAGTGAGGTGGCCGACGAACGGGTCGGTCATAATCTTGAACGCCAGCGCCGCAAATGGCTGATCGTCCGAGGCGCGGCGAAGCTCCGGCTCAGTTCCATCAGTTGTAGTGCCTTCCACCGGCGGCACATCCATCGGCGAAGGCAGATAATCGACGACCGCATCGAGCAGCGGCTGAACACCCTTGTTCTTGAACGCTGACCCGGCGATTACTGGCACGAGCTTCAGCGCGATCGTGGAACGGCGCAGCGAAGCCCTCAACTCGGCCGGCTCTAGCTTATGCTGTTCGAGATATTTCGCAAGGATCGCATCGTCATGCTCGGCGATGTACTCCACCACTTTCTCGCGATGCTCTTTGTAAAATTCGGGACTTAGCGCCGTCGCTTTTACCGCGGTTTCCAGCGCTGGACGGGTCTTCAAGTAGGCTGCATCCCACAATTTTTCCAGCGGTAAAACTTCGTATTCCGCCCCCAGTGTTTCGTCCCTCCAGACGATGGCGCGCTCCTCGATAAAATCGATAATGCCGACGAAATTGTCTTCGCGGCCAATGGGATACGTGACGGGAACGGGATGCGCAGAGAGCCTTTGCCGCATCGAGCGGATGGAATGATCGAAGTCGGCGCCGATGCGGTCCATTTTGTTAATGAATGCGATGCGCGGCACGCGATACTTGTCCGCCTGCCGCCACACCGTTTCCGATTGCGGCTGCACCCCCGCTACCGCGTCAAACACCGCAACTGCGCCATCCAGCACGCGCAGCGAACGCTCCACTTCCACGGTGAAATCCACGTGGCCCGGCGTATCAATGATGTTAATGCGATAGGTCTTGTCGAAGCGCTTCCAGGAAGCCGTAGTCGCCGCAGACGTGATGGTAATCCCGCGCTCGCGCTCCTGATCCATCCAGTCCATTACCGTGGTGCCTTCGTGCACTTCGCCGATCTTGTAAGTCACACCCGTGTAAAACAGGATGCGCTCGGTGCAGGTGGTCTTCCCAGCATCGATGTGCGCCATGATCCCGATGTTGCGAATCTGCCCGAGTTGTACTTGTCGCGCCATGATTAAAGTCGATTCACTACCACCGATAATGGGCGAAGGCCTTATTCGCATCCGCCATACGATGAACGTCCTCTTTCTTCTTTACCGCCCCGCCGCGGCCGTTTGCGGCGTCCATGATTTCTTCAGCCAGCTTGTCTGTCATCGACTTGCCCGACCGCGTCCGCGAGTAAAGCACCAGCCAGTGAATCGCGAGCGACTGCTTCCGGAACGGATTCACTTCCACCGGCACCTGGTAGTTCGCTCCGCCGACGCGCCGCGACTTTACCTCCAGCAGCGGCTTGCAATTTTCGATGGCCTTTTTGAAAAGCTTGAACGCGTCGTCGTTCGTCTTCTTCGCCACTTGGTCCATTGCGTCGTAGAAAATCGTTTGCGCGGTCGAGCGTTTGCCGTCGTACATCATGCTCGAAATGAACTTTTGCACGAGGTCGCTCCCGTACACCGGATCGCCCGGAATCTTTCGCCGAAGAACCCATCCTTTTCGTGGCATCGTTCCGTTCTCCTACTTCTGTGCCGCTTTGGGCCGTTTCGCGCCGTATTTGGAGCGCGATTGCTTGCGGTTATCGACGCCCGCCGCATCGAGCGTTCCGCGAATCACGTGATAACGCACGCCCGGCAAATCCTTCACGCGTCCGCCGCGAATCAGGACGATCGAGTGTTCTTGCAAGTTGTGCCCGATCCCGGGAATGTATGTGGTCACTTCGGCGTGGTTAGTCAAACGCGCGCGCGCCACTTTTCTCAGCGCAGAGTTCGGTTTCTTCGGCGTCTGGGTAT